>JACPSZ010000010.1 GCA_024860875.1 Nitrososphaerota archaeon
GGTCAAACTGTTGCTGACCTCCGAACTTGTTGCCTTGTCATTGCTTTCGTTTACCATTACTGAACTCGCTATTGCTCTGGGCAGCACTCTAGCCATTGCCACTTTAGCTGGAATATTAAGAAGGATGGGAAGGACATTATTATTTTCAGCAGGATTTTCTGCCACGATATTCATCATAGACATTCTGGTAGGGTATACAATAATTGAAGCGATAGTATATTCTATGAGATTCATCGCCATCGTGGGCTCGACATCGATATTCTTTCTTACAACATCCCCCGATGAATTGGAGCAAGTAATGCGCTGGTTCAAACTTCCAAGAGATCTAATTTTTGCTTATGTCACCGCTGTAAGATTTGTACCTGTCTTGATGCTTGATGCACTGCAGATAATGGATGCGCAGAAGTCGAGAGGGTTAGAGGTTGAAAAGGGGAACATCTTCAAAAGAATAAAGAACTTCTCTCCTGTTCTGATACCTCTCGTTGTCAATGCAGTTGTCAGAAGTGGGGAGCTTGCAGAAGCGATGGAAGTTAGAGCCTACGGAGCGGTGAAGAAACCTACAATGCTGTACGATTTTGTGATGAAGAACTCTGACAAAATTGTTGCCATTTTGAGCGTAGTATTGATGATCCTTACCCTTTACTATTTCCTCTTTTTAGTGTAGACTATGAATAGAATTAGGATGGTTGCCGATGAAAGGGAGAGGCCTAGTGGCGTCCCGGATGTTTTGAACGAATTGGGCTTTAGGGTTGAATTTGCCCAATTACCCGTTGCTGACTATATTTTATCGCATAGAACCGCTATTGAAAGGAAGAGTTTGAGGGATTTTGTTTCCTCGATTTACGATGGCAGAATTTTCAAGCAGTGCGCCGAATTATCTGCAAAGTTTCCGAGGCCTATTTTATTAGTTGAGGGGAATATTGCCGAGGAGGAGAGAATTAAAGAAAATCCCGCTCTCTTTTACGGCTCTCTAGCCTCTTTGATAACGACTTACGGCATCTTTACGATATTTACTGATACGTTTTTGAACTCAGCACTTGCCATAAAATCTCTTATGGAGCATCTGGCTGACGAAAGGGGGAAAGGCCCCCTTATCACAAAAGCTGTTAAAACTAACAACCCATCTCTGGAGCAAGTGTATTTTGTTTCTGCTTTACCCGGGATTGGGACTAAACTTGCAAGAAGATTGTTGGAGAGTTTCAAGACTCCCTCTGCTATAATGAAAGCATCAGTGCCTGAACTTGCAAAGGTTCAAGGCGTAGGAAGGGCTAAGGCTGTCAGGATAAGAAAAATTCTTGATAAGAAATTCACCGATGCAAAAGAGACTTCTCAGGCTAAACTGATTGAATCAGACAACCTCGATTGATGATTCGCTGAAGCCCAGTTTGATCAAGGTATCTTTTGTTTCGTCTTTAAAATCTCCTTGAAGCAGAATATAGCCCTCTTTTACCGTCCCTCCCGTAGAAAACTTCCTCTTCAATTCTCCGGCTATCTTTTTCAGATCGTGAACTTTTGGATTTAACCCGAGAACAAGGGTTACGGGTTTCCTGAACCTGCGCGTTTCGCTTCGTATGGTTATCTTTGTCTGCCCTTCTTCAAGCTCTCTCAGAATATCGTCCATCGAGTCCGACATTTGCTTATACTTCGCAGCCTCTACCCATCGTAGAGTTTCCGGTCTTATATGAGCATTTAGTTTCTTTCTTATCTGCTCTGCAACCATTTCAATTTGGATGAATGCTGAAAGTTAGAACGATAATGTTGATATAACCGTGGAGCGTAGCAAGTCTAATGGATCGCTTCCTTATCGAATCGCCGCATTTGGTACAAGAATGCGATAAGGCTCTCAAGGCAACTTTTGCTATGGGTTATCTGCACAATTTCGACTGGGGCTGCAAAGCCGGCGTTCATACTGGCTGGGTTACCATTGAGGCGGAGGATGAAAAACAGGCTATACTAGTTGTGCCACCATTTCTGCGCAATAAAGCAAGAGCGGTTAAGTTGGTAAAATTCTCCCCTGACCTAGTGAAAGAAATGCATCCGGAATAGAATCTGCATTTTTATATTCGGGTTCAAGATGTGCTGCACTTAAGGGCCCGTAACTCAGAGATTCTTTCGAGGAACTAGGAAGAGTGCCCGGCTCATAAGGTAACTGAGAGACCGGGCGGTCAAGGGTTCAAATCCCTTCGGGCCCACTTCTTTCAGCGTCTGAATACTATCTCACACTGCGCAATAGTTAGGGGGAGGCTAGGAGTGTTTCATGACTCGCAATAGTGACAGGTTCTCCCTCCCACCGTGCTCCTAACCTCCTCTCCCTCTTCTTATTCGAAGCACAATGGAATCCAAACATGGATTACCAAAACGACCCGTCGCCTGCCTTGCGGACTGAAACTAGATGGCTCCAATTGTGTCGGGCTGCAATATTTTTTGCGTCCTCCGAGAATCTCGCGTATAGTAGGAAGCCACAGCTTTGGCACTCAACTACATATACTTCATTTCCTTGATCAAGGAGTTGTTTCATTGTTATGTGCATCTACTAGCCTGCAGGAACCAGCAATACCGGTATCTTCGAGCTCTCCACAACTGTTCTAGATGCACTCGCCAACGCTCTAATCCTTGAGATTCCCTTCAGCCGGCCGTATCCCAGCACTATCATTTCGACGCCCTCTTGATTCGCAACTTCCAAGATTTTTTCTACAGGGTCTCCAACCTCCACATGTGATGAGTATCTAATGCCGTTATTCCAGAGCCAAGAGACCGATTCTTTGATGACTCCTTCCCACTTCGTCTTTATAGAATCTTCTTGCCCTCTGAACTTCTCCAGATCTTTTGTCGCTCTCCTCTCATCTACTACATACAGCATTATCAACTCTCGGCCGTTTGCCTTCGCCAAACTTGCGGCATATTCGGCTGCAATCTTGGAAGACTCAGACCCATTTACTGCAACCAGTATCTTTCTTTGCATAGGATTGCTTCCACGGGCTTGTATAAGAGCCTATTTACGAAATGTTCATAAAAGGGAAGAATAATTATGTATATGTCAATCTTCTGGAAGAGTTTCCTAGTTGTTCATATAGACTTTTAATATCATATTAGCTATTCGTCCAATGTTGATTCGACTGTTGCTACAAAGACATTAGCGTTGCCACTGCTAATTCTTAGGCTTATTCGAATAGCTATGAAAAGCACTCCGCCGTAGAAAGTAGAAATCATCCAACGAATCTCCTACCCAAACCAAACAACACCAAGGCAATGAATCCCATAGCGGCTCCATAACCAAAAACCGCAGAAGCTCCAAATGAATCCCACAGGAACCCTCCAATTACGCTTGAAGCAAGAGTAAGAACTGCAGAAACCGTAGCATGCACTCCAAGAGCAGTAGCCTTGTACTCCTGCACAGCAATTTCAGAAACGTAAGCCTGTGGAACCCCGCCAAAGACCCCCATGAAAAGCCCATAGACTGCAAACGAAACTGCAATCTGAACAATATTAGCAGAAAACGCAAAGCCGAAACATACAATAGAAAACATGGCAAACCCCATAGCAACTACCTTCCTCCTCCCTATTCTATCAGAAAGCTCTCCAAACGGAATAGCAGCAACGGCATAGACAATGTTGAACAAAAGAAACAAAAGGACAGTCTGACTATCGGGAATGCCCAGAGACTTTGCACGAAGTATAAAGAATGCAAGCGTAAAGTTCCCTAAAGAAAACACTCCAATTGTAAAAATGAAAAACTTCAGTTTCCCATTAAAAGACTTCAGCCCAGCAAAGAATGACTTTTTATTGGCTTGGGTGGCCCTCTTAACTTCTTTTACGACAAATAGAGCAAGAGCCCCGGAAACAAATGCAGGAATAGCAGAAATTACGAACATCGTCCTATAAACTGAAGAAGGTTCCCCAACTAAGACAGCAATCAAAACGAGGCTCGAAACTGCTCCTGCAACAGCACCTACAGTATCCATCATACTACGAAAGCCAAAGGCCCTACCAAGAACCGATTTATCGACTGAATCCACGATCAGAGCATCCCTCGGAGTCCCTCTAATTCCCTTGCCCGCTCTCTCAGCAAGCCTCAAGCCCATGTAATGCAGAGGAGCCTGAGCCAAAGCGATCATTGGCTTCACAAACGCACCAGAAAGATAGCCCAGAACGATGAAGGGCTTCCTCCTCTCCATCTTGTCAGAGTACCAGCCAGAAACGAACTTCAGCATTCCAATTAGAAAGTCTGCACTTCCCTCGATTAAGCCAACGAGAATATAGCTTGCTCCTAAAACGCCAACAAGGAATAATGGTAATACCGGAGTTATCATTTCGGTGCTCAGATCGGAGAAGAAGCTTACTAAACCAAGAACGATTACGTTCCTCGCCAAGCCTTTTACGTTCATCTAATCATGCTAAAATTCTGTGGTATATCTGCATGGAAGGCAATTCACTGCACAAATTAACACCACTTCATCTTTAACAACATTAACAACTTGCTTCATGCTGCTATCCCCCGTCATAGTTTTGCACACAGGGGTAAGCAGAGCTTTAGCAATACTCGACGAATAATCCAAAATTAGCATGTTCAGCGTTTTGAACACAGACTGCATTGGCATATCTGGCGAAGGTAGTTGAAACTGTAAATTCCCGTATTATGTCCGTCGCTCCAGTCAACACTCAAGCCGTAGCTCCCGACTTGGCCGAACCTTGTCGGAGAAACGTCATCTGGAACATTAGGAGGCTCGACGTTAGGCATAGAAAGCCCAGCAGAAGTAAGACCAGGCTCACCACTGCAAACAGCACACCTGCACTTCTGTCTCAGAAACTTGTTTGGATACAGGCTGACATGTTTGTCATTCCAAACAATCTCTATTTCTTTGTCGCGAACAGTCATCGCTGAAATGCGGAGAAACTTTGTGCTCAACAATATTCAGAAATTCTGGCCCCTATTAAATTAAGCCCAAAAAGGATAAAATGAATATAGCTATTCTGAACGGCAATGAAGGCAGCAATACTAGCGGGTGGCTTCGGCAAGAGGCTCAAGCCTCTAACAGATGACAGTCCAAAACCGATGATAGAGATTGGAGGAACTCCAATACTAGGCTGGCAGATAAATTGGCTCAGCATGCATGGAATAAAGGACATCGTCCTCTGCGTCGGCTATTTGAGAGAGAGCATCATAAAGTACGTAGGCTCTGGCGAGAAGTTTGGCGCAAAAGTCCATTATGTCAACGAAGAAGAGCCTCTTGGCACTGGAGGCGCTCTAAAAAATGCGGAAAAGGAGCTCTCAGACGGGCCTTTCGTAGTAATGAACGGCGACATCCTGAGTGATCTTAATCCAAAAATGCTGCTTGAAGCTGTTAAGAAGGGATCTGTTGGCGCAATAGCAGTCGTGCCATTAAGGAGCCCGTTCGGGATAGTAGATGTTGACAATAATGGGATTATACTTGGCTTCAGAGAAAAGCCCACGATACCAGAATACTGGATAAACGCAGGTATTTACTGCCTGCAAACGGACGTTTTCAAGCACCTGCCCAAAAAGGGGAACATAGAATCTACCGTATTTCCAGAGCTCGCAAAGAACGGCAAGCTTAAGGCTGTAAAATATATCGATGTAAAATGGAGATCGATAGATACTCACAAGGACGTAGAGGAAGCCCAGCACGAATTTGTTGCCTAAACTTTGATTCTTGCTGCCTTCTTCAGAGAACCTCTTCCTATTGCGTGGTATGCAACGCTAGAGAATGATCTAGAGTCAAGAACTGCCCTGCCATCGAACACCGCCTCTATTTTCGACTCATATTTTCGCAGTTCTTTCTCCGTAAGTTTCCTGTATTCTGGATGGTCTGTTACAAGTATTACTAGGCTCGAGCCCTTCAAAGCTCTAACAAGATCGTCTGTAAGCAGAACTTCTTTTGGAAAATTGTCGTCGTGCTGGGCAAATGGGTCATGAACACTAACCTTCAGCCCTCTTTTTAGAAGCGCTTTAACAATGTCATATGTCGGGGAAAGCCTTTTGTCGGATATACCTCCTCTGAACGAAAGGCCAAGAACTGCAACCTTAGTGCCCTTAACACGATCAATCATGGAGAGTGCTTTTTCGACGCTGTATTCAGGCATCGCTTTGTTCAGAGACCTTGCTCTTTTTGTGAGTGCAGATACGAAACCTATTTTGTCACTTGCGCCGATTATGAACCATGGATACACTGGGATGCAGGCTCCTCCAACCCCTATCCCCGTTTTGTGTATGTGCGAATACGGTTGGGAATTGGCAGCCTCTCTAACCTCTGAAAAGTCTATGCCTAGATTTTCGCAGACTTTTCCAAGCTCGTTTGCAAGAGCGATATTGACATCTCTGTAGACGCCCTCGAATATCTTCTCAGCTTCTGCAGCCTTAAGGCTGCTTAGAACAATGACGCCTTTTTTCGCTATGATGTTGTACAACTGCTTTCCGTAAAATGCACTCTTTTCTCCTGCCCCAGCCAATATTGCTGGGTAATTTTCCTCAATGTCCTTCACGGCTTGACCTACGGAAGTCCTTTCGGGACTGTAAACGTAGTAAAAATCCCGTTCAACTTTGAGCCTGCTCTCCTTTTCCAGAATTGGAACTACTGTTTCTTCAGAAGTGCCTATGGGTATTGTAGGCTTTATGACAACGATGTCGCCCTTCTTTAGGCCCTTACCAACCGATGTTGTAACATCCTTCAGGTTCTTCAGGTCTGCTTTGCTTCCGGTGAGCCCTACAGGCACGGTGATGAACTTGACAAATGTAGCTCTTGATGCCTTTACAGCATCATCAGTCCCGTCTACAAGATTTCTTGAATAAGCCTTCTTGAAGGCTTCTATTACATCCTTCTCTCCGCCAATCGGTTCCTTCTTCCCTATCCTCTCAATAATCTCCGGATTCTTGTCAACCCCTACTACGTGTGCTCCAACGCGCAACCAGACA
>JACPSZ010000006.1 GCA_024860875.1 Nitrososphaerota archaeon
ATGCTGGGGAGAATTGGGATATGGGTAAGCAACGGTAATGTAGAACTTTTTCTTTGCAGGATCAGGATTTGTTTCGAAAATCTTGGCTTCCGTCCACCGCTTTCTCCATTTGCTCTGAATCGAATCCCAATCTATCGGCAAGGCTAATCTCTACGCTTTGATTTTTGACTTTACAAACCCTAGGGCTTCCCTTTTTATGGCCTGGACGTCTCCTTGTTTGGAGCCTCCTCCCTGTGCAAACCTCGCATCCCCTCCACCCGAGCCTCCAAACGTCTTTGCCGTTGCTTTTACCAAATCTCCAGCTTTTATCCCCTGGTTCTGGGCTTCTTTTCCGCAGAAGATGAATAACCTAACCTTCCCGTCAATGTTCGCAACTCCAAGGTACACGAGGTTAGGGATTTTTGATATCGCTTCTTCTCCAGTAGTGACATAGAAATCGTCCTCCATCCCCTCCTCGGAGCTGACATAGAGCAGAATTTTTCCAATCTTCTCTGCGGATGTAGGGATTTTATCAACCATAAGAAAGGCGAACTTTTTTGCAATGTTCTTCTGTTTCTTCCTTAGATCCTCATATTGTTCACTCAGGTTGCTAACGGCTTCAACTAACTTCTCAGGCTGAGCACCCAAGCTCTGCGAGAGATTTGAAATTAATCTTGCCTGCTTCTGCATGTATTCAACGGCAACTTCTCCAGCAACGTATTCAAGCCTCTCTGTTCCATCTTGCACCCTCTCAGCCTTGGTTATCTTGATCGGCCCGATGATCCCAGTGTTCTCAGCGTGAGTGCCTCCACAGGCTTCAATATCCCAGTCCTTGATGTTGATTATTCGGACACTATTTCCAGGGGCGATTCCTCCCTGATAAATGCGGAAGCCGTATTTCCTCTCTGCCTCTTTCCTTGGAAGAACCTCTCTGGTAACAGGTAAATTCATCTGCACGGCCATGTTAGCGAGTCTTTCAATCTCCTCAACCTGCTTGTCGCTTAGGTGTTCAAAATGAGTAATATCCAGTCTAGCTTTATCAATATCCTTGAAGGCTCCGTGTTGCCAGACCCAAGAGCCGAGATACCTCTGAGCTGCACCGTTTACTATGTGCGTCGCCGTATGATGCCTCATAATAATTCCTCTTCGATGCCAATCTACCTTACCTTTGACAGTATCTCCTTCCTTGAAATTGCAGTTCTTTATGGTATGAATTGCAATATCTCCATATTTGCTGACATCAACAACTTCGCATCCGTTTAGCATCCCTAGATCTGGCTCCTGCCCTCCAGCCCTTGCAAACATTGCCGTCTGATTTAGAACTACGTACTTGCCCTCGAATAAGCGAAGAACTTTAGCATCAAATTCTTTTACATTCTGATCTTCGTAATAAATCAGCCTTGTCGGAGGCAAGCCTTCAATGTTGAACTTGGCCTTCTCCTCCTCTGGCTTCTGCACCATGTGCTTTTCGGTTACCTTGACATAGAAGTCATCGGGAATCGTAATTGGAAGGCCCTTCTCCTTGAGCAGTTCGGGCGTTATGCCCTCAGAATCGTAGAACATTATCAGGTCTTCTTCGGTTATCGCCTTCTTCGACGATTTCAGAGTTTCAACTATTTTGGAAGTTCTTTCTTCAGCACTCCCGTACCTTCTCTGCTCGACCCTCAGAATAGTCGCAACATCGCCTCTATGCTCCTCTAGCTCTGGATACAGAGCTTTGAGGTAGTCAATGTGCCAGTCAGCAATCTCCTCGAGTTTAACCTCCCACCTGTACTTGTTGATGAAGCCCAGAGCCCTTCTCAATATCACTCTGAGATTATACCCTCCTCCGACATTGCTCGGCAACCCTCCATCTGAAATTGCAAACACCAAACTTCTTACATGATCTGCTATTGCGTATAGAGCCTGCAAGTGTCCAACTTTCTGCTCGAGAACTTCCTGGGTAACTCCAAGTTTGCTTGCTACCTGCTTCTTAGCTAGTGCTAAATCTGCAACTTCATCTAAGTTCAATGCACCTGCAATCTTAGAATACTCTCTGAACAAGTTATGATCATATTCTACTCCGCATTTTTCCAATAATTGGCCAACTACTGGGCCGAAGGCACAGTCATAAGCTGTAGGCGTTCCTTGGGTGACCCAGTTGAATCTTTCAAGACCTGCTCCCATGTCTATGACCCTGTTGCTCATCGTGCGGTAGTCACTAGGCGAACCTTCAAATTCTGTAAATACAGCATTGCCCAGCTCTATCCCTCCGACATGGTATTCAAGGGCGTACCCGAAGGCCCCATACCCCAGCCAGACATCTTCCATCCACACTATCTCTTTTGGAGGAATTCCAAATGGGCCTGTCAACAGCTCGTAATCGAGTTCTACGCACCTATCCTTCCAGTATCCTTTATCATCAGCAATAGAATGCTGGCCTATCATGCAGAAAGACGTGAAGTGCTTGCCGCTGACACCGACATTGGCAATATCGTTGAACCTTAAGCACATTTGAGGGACAATAAGGGGATTCTCTGGGAGCTGGAACGTTACCCTCCCTCCCTCTATCCTCTGAAAATCTACAATTGATGCGACGGTGAAAAACAGGTCTGGTCTCCATCTGCACACTACAGGATATCTTGCAACGCTTGCATGCCCATTCTTGACAAAGAAATTCTCCACTTGTTTCCAAGTTTCTACGTAGTCATATCTCTTTGATGTTGGAGGGTTTCCTATGAATTCGTACTGCTGGCAAGGCTGCTCTGCACAAGTCTTCCTATTTTGATCTAAAGTCCAGAAGAACCTTCCGCAGGAGGTGCATTTTTTCCTCTCAAAACCCTTGCTCCTAAAGAGCTCAACCTCGTAATACCTTTCTGGATCCGAGGAGAACTTCTCCATCAGAATCTCCTTCTCCTTCATCTGCCATACATCTCCATTCGTGCGCTTAATATTGGTTCCTTGAATTGAGTGATGCTTAGAAAAGGTCTATATTACTCTCAATTTCAAATTCTATCAATGTCTCCATCTGCAGACAACAGAAAGGCCATAGTAGAAGCCAAAGATGTGGTCAAGATATACACTGGCGAAGGCGTAGCAACAACGGCTCTGGATGGGCTGAGCATGAAAGTCTACCAAGGAGAGTTCGTTGCAATAGTAGGCCCTTCTGGAAGCGGTAAATCTACTCTGCTGAACATGCTCGGCGCTTTGGACATACCTACGAGCGGGAAGCTCTTCATAGATGGCATTGACATAACGACCTTAAGTGGTGCAAAACTTGCAGAATTAAGGAACAGGAAGATCGGTTTCATCTTCCAGTCTTTCAATCTGATTTCAAGGATGAATGCATTGCAGAATGTCGAGCTCCCTCTCGCGATACGGGGAGTTCCAAGCGATGAGAGGAGGAAGAGGGCAATAAAGATGCTCGAACTGGTTGGGTTAAGACAGAGGATGCTCCACAAGCCTTTTGAAATGAGCGGCGGAGAGCAGCAGAGAGTTGCGATAGCTAGAGCACTGGTAACCGACCCTGCGATACTTCTTGGCGATGAACCATCAGGAAACTTGGACACGAAAAATACTAAAGCAATAGTGGATTTGATAAAGAAGCTGAACAAAGAAACTGGCAAGACGATAATCGTCATTACACACAACCTTGAAGTTGCCAACGAAGCAGACAGAATCATATTCCTCAGAGACGGGCGGGTAGAGGGCGAGAAACTGGCGATGCCTCCTATGGCCTAGCTTTCTGCTGGAATAGTTTCTGCAGGAATAGGCTGAGGTTTTCTAACTATTTTCTCTACAACCTTTACGCTTGTAATATCGAAGGGTTTCTTGGCATTGACATTGCAACTGTCGCCCAGTACTTCCGAAATACTCGGAGAAAACTCCAAATGGTTACCCTGCACGAGCTTCTTGATGTTGGTGCCGCCCTCGCACCTTATGGTCGCTTTGAATTTCTTAGATGAAACCTGTTCTGCTTTCAGTGCAAATACTCTCTTTGTCAGAAACTTCATCTTGTTTGGGGAATACTGGCTCGCATCCAAGTTTCTGAATGTCGTTGCAATTTTCCGGAGGTCTGCCTTCTTTACAGGCTTTGATGCTTCTATATTGGCTTCGGCAACTAGCTCAAATGATACCTCTGGCAGCGGTCTTTCTTCTAACACCTTCCCTCCCTTCAGTTCTATCCCGTGTTTGAGCCTCGTATGGAACTTCGCCGCAGCGACCTTACGCTTCTTCGGTTCAATTATTTCTGCATAAAACGGTCTTCCATTGCCTAGCACCAAGCTTTCGTCGTCCTCGCTTCCCACCCAAGAAAATTTTACCTTCCTTGAGCCGAACATTGGAACCAAGTAATCTGCAACTGCGGATTCAACGCTGGGTGTATCCGCAAAGCCGCTCCAAGAGCATGTAGGGCACCCTTTACCATTACAGTCATTACATCTCTGCTTCTTCTGAGGTATTCCGCGTTTTACCTTTGTGTATCGTGCAGTTACGAACAGTGAGCGGGGAGTAACGGTCTGAAACTTCTCTATCGGGTTGACAACCACTACGACATCAGGGTTTCTTGCACCAAATTTCTTTTTCAGAACGTTTTCAATTCTTTTTGCTATCGCGCTGGTAATTTCGGCTTTTAGGGAAGAGCCACCCTTAAGCTTGAATTCGGCTCTTAAGGTGTCCTCGTTCTCTATGATCGAATGTGGTATGCTCGCACCAACAAGGAATGTCTTGAATTTATATCCTCTAAGCACTTCGATGACATTTTTCGCCGTATGATCGATATCCTTGATGATGCCCTCGCATAAGTAGCACCTCTCAGGCTCTTTTACTGCAATCTTTTTCCTGATCTGCTCCCCTAGTTCAATTTGTTCGTCTTTCCTTGGTGCAAACTGCCTTCCGAGGCACGAATTACAGAGCGGATACTTTGCGAGTATTGCCTCTGCCTTCTGGAGAACTGCAGAATCGGCTTTCATTGCGTTGGTAGCCTTCTCAGCAGCTGCCGCATTCCCCTACCCTTCGTAGCCTTCAATACTGTCTTTGTCTGCTTGTAGCGTTGCAACATCTCCTTAATCTCCTTCTCATTTCTGCCAGAGCCCTTGGCAATCCTCTTCATCCTTGAAGAATTCAGAATATCTGGATCAGCACGTTCCTCTTTCGTCATCGATTGTATAATGAACTTCCACTTGTCTATGTTCTGCTCTATGCCTGCCATATCTTCATCCTTCACTGCGCCTGAAAG
>JACPSZ010000003.1 GCA_024860875.1 Nitrososphaerota archaeon
ATCCTGACGAGCCCAAAGACGCCCCGTGGGGCGAGAGGTTCTTCCACTTAAAGGATCCCGATGGGCACGAACTCTCTTTTGCTGAACCTATAAATGACATGCCCGAGTAGTCTCGGAGGCTACTGAAGTTGCATAATCAGGAGGTACTTGTCGACTGCTCCTGACATCTGCCTAGGACCTCCTCTCTCATCAAAAAAAGGTAGTGCGCGCTAATGGTAGTCAGTTGCATTCTGGGAAATGGCTTTCACTCAGGCGGGCTTATGCGCAAGCATAGAAATACTTGAATGGATGGTTTGCGTCAATTCACCAGGATAGATAGAAATGCGCGAACTTGTTTCAATGAATGTGGAGAGCGCGCGTCTTCTATGGCTGGAATCCGATGCCACTAGCGCTATTGAAGAATCTCTCTTGTCCTATATTAGGTAACTATGGAGGCGCGGACACAAGAATACCTAAGGAGCACATCAATGTCCTCAAGGAGACACTCACCAGCTATGGAAAGACTTTCGATATCAAAATATATCCCGGTGCACCTCATGCCTTCTTCAACGAGACCCTGCCGAGCTATAGGGATAACGAAGCGAAAGATGCTTGGAAGAGAACCTTGAAGCACTTTAAGAAGTATCTTAGAGATTAGAAGGGCGCTCTCATATCGCGGTCGCTGAGCTCTTCGTGCGTTCCTTGAAAGGTACGGCAACGCTCTGGGTCCTCAAAAGCTCTAGCTTCATATTCCATATGCATAATAGTAGTAAGTGATGGTTCGGTTTAGCCTAGCGTTTGAAGGAGATAGAGCGATTGAACAGTATCCTAGGTTTGCTGAAATTATGGAGAATTATGATTTTTATTCGATGCAGATTTACGAGCATATTCCATACAGGCCTGCTTGGCCAATAGCGTTTCATACTGCAAAATACACGAAGAAGTTGCTTATCGGGCCTGTGACTGTTCCGGTATTTCTCTATAATCCATTAACGCTTGCAAGGAACCTTGCAGTTCTTGACGAGCTTACGAATGGCAGAGCATTAATGGGAATCTCCAGAGGAGCGTACGCTCACTATATGACAGAAGATGTAGATAGATCCATCAAAAATGTTCTGAAGTCTATAACATTACTTGGCGCCTTATTGAGCGGTGAAGAGTATCGGAAAGATTTGGGACCAACTGAAAAAGAGAAGCTTAGATGGCTCGCAGGGAGGAATATTGAGGTATATGTAGGCACATCGGGAGTAAAGTTGAGTGCTTTAGCTAGCCAGCTAAGAGTTGTGAAGGGCATCGTAGTCGATAATCTGTGGAACCCTACATATGCAGAGCGTTTGAGGAAGATAATTAATGAGGCATCCACTGAGGCTGGCAGAACGGAGAAAGTGCAATTGATTGCTAGGCCGTTTACCATGATGGCAGAGAATAAAGACGACGCCAAGAGAAGGATCATGCCAATTTTGAAAGAATACCTGCCCGATTTAGTTGGCAAGTCGCCAATGCTGGCCGCTGCCGAATTCACGTACGATGAACTGCAGGTGCCGAAGGCCAGGGACTATGGGATGCCTCTCGAATTGATGGAGAATTTCGCTGCACTTGGAACCATTCAAGAGATTGTCGAACAGACAGCTGTGATGCTTAAGGCTGGAGTTGATCATGTATGCTATGGGCATCCCCTTAGTCAGAACCCTATCGATGCCATTAGGCTGGTAGGGGAGAAAATAATCCCTAGTTTCGTCTAAGGGCACTACAAGCGAACTCAAACCAAAAACCTATTGCACAGTCTTTTGCAATTAGGGAAGCATGTTAGAGCTTGCTTTGAAGAAATGTGTACCCTGCGAAGGTGGAACCCCTCCTATGTCAAAGGAAGAGGCAGAGAAGTATCTAAAAGAGGTTCAGGGTTGGAGCCTCATCGACAACAAAATAGAGAAAGAGTTCAGATTCCATTCATACTTGAAGGGCCTGGAATTTGCTTACAACTTGGGAAGGATTGCGGAGCAGGAAGGTCACCACCCCGACATTCTGATAAAGTGGAGGAGGGCAAAGGTGACTCTAGCTACACATGCCATAAAAGGCTTGAGCGAAAACGATTTCATAATGGCAGCAAAGGCTGACCTCGAATATACGAGATTCCTACAATGAACCTATCTCAAAATTAGGGATTTAGTCCGATTTAGTCTGAACACGCTGTTCAAGTAACTTAAGAGGGTTTGTAGAGCATCTTGGGTCTGCCGACGGAGCCTTGCAGTATCTCTTCTTTGACCACCAAGGACTGCCTTCAAGGTGCTTTAGGTGCATCATGACACTGGATCTGGCCAGACCAGTCTTCTCCACGAGTTTGACCAGGCTACGGGGTGATGATCGACCGCCCTGACAGAGTAGGCTGGCCATCCTCTCACAAGATGCATCCATGGTTCGTATGGACTAAATCGGACTAAAATAACCCTTTTTGAGATAGGTTCTCCAATCTAAAATCTTAATTAGAGCCTTCCCCACCAGAGATCATCAATGAACAAACCTCTGAGTGAGGAGGAATATCGCGAGCTTTTCTCAAAGGTTTGGCATGATAATTTCGGAAATTGTCTCTGTCCGCGCGCGGCCTCTATGCTTGTTACCGGTTGACTAATATCCTCGCCAAGTTTTCCCAGAGAGTTCAAGATACCTCTCACCGCAACTGTTGTTACTCCAATCATATCAGCTATCTGGTCTTGTGTCAGCACGCTAATTTTGTCGCAAGCCTGATAAGAGTTAATAGTTTATAGCAGAACCAATCGTTGTAGTGTACGAGGGTGATTGAATAAGTTAACCTCCGTGACTAGGCCTCTTGGAATTGGTCCATTTGCCCTTATGAGGATTTTAGCTATTGTGGGGTTATTCCTATTGGCCACAACATCTACGCTTCCAGTCTTCGGCCAGATAACAAGAGACTATTACTCGCAGGAGAGTCCAAAGGTAGAGTCATATCTAGTCCAGGCACTACAGAAGTGCGGACAATGTAAGGAACATGTCGTCATAAGGTTAGATACCATTTCTAACGAAAAGATACAGATGCTTGAGAATGATGGGTTCCGTTATCAAACGTCCTACGATAGTTATGTCTACGGAGAAGCAGATCTCATGACAGTTCTCAAAATTGCAAAGTTACCGTTTGTGAAATTCATTTCAGTGCAGGGGTGGGCCTATGGAACAGCGATTCTGTCGGAAGGCTTGAGCCAGGTTTTGGCTGATGTGGCACAGACGGGGGGTCTAACTGGCGTTGGTGTTAAAGTAGGGGTAATTGATGTTGGGTTTGATACTTCCAACCCCGAGATCAAGAATAACATCAAAGAATTCAGAAGCTTCGCTTCGAGTACTGCAGACACTCGTCATGGAACAGCGGTTTCTGAGATAATAATTGACATCGCACCATCATCGGAGCTGTATTTGTATGCTGTAGGGAGGGATGGAGATATACTACAAGCAATAGACTGGGCCATCACCAGAGGCGTCAAGATAATCTCCATGTCACTAGGGTCGATAACCATAGCACCCCATGATGGGACAAGTCCACTCTCTAGAAAGCTGGAGGATGCAAGAGCAAAAGGAGCCATTCCTATAGTTGCTGCCGGAAACGAAGCCCGTAGTCATTGGAGGGGTAGATTCAGCGACACGGACCGTGATGGTTGGCATAATTTTGAGGGAAGCTCTGAGCGCAACGCGGTACTGTATGGTAACGAGAGGTTCTGCGCGAAGCTAATATGGGATGATTGGCCTGTCTCGAGTCAGGATTATGATTTGTACCTGTTTGACGGGGGAAATATAGTAGAAAAATCAACCAATCTTCAATTGGGTCTCCAGCCTCCAGGGGAAATACTATGCTACGAACCTACACTTGCAAACCTCCTGACTGCAAGAAAGCTAGACCTTGCCATAGTAAATCGTAGTGCAACACGGAGCGTTAACTTTGATCTTACAGTGTACAAAGGTGCTCTGACTAAGTATGTTCAGGAAGGGAGTGTAGATATTCCAGGCGATTCAAAAGGAGCATTGACAGTAGGAGCGATACATTGGGATCCCAGGAAAAGGCCCAGTTCTACTATTGAACCATACAGTTCACAAGGCCCTACAGCAGACGGCAGAATCAAACCTGATGTCATAGCTCCTAGTTGCGTATCAACCACTGCCTATGGAAGCTCACAATTTTGCGGGACTTCGGCGTCTACACCCCATGTTGCTGCTGCGGCCGCCTTGCTGCTCAGTGGAAACCCAACTCTCACACCAGACGATATTCAGACTCTCTTTGAACGAGGTGCTGTAGATCTTGGAGAGCAGGGAAAAGACAATGTTTTTGGTAGCGGGGGAGCAAGGGTAACACACGTCTCTTTCGATGTCAACCCTCGGCCTGGATCGATTACTGTGGATGGCTCTGTATTTCAGATAAACTCCTTCCAGAAGATTTTTGTTTGGAAACCTGGATCGACTCACACAGCTTCTGCTAACCCCATCTCCATCAGCGAGGATGAAAGGCGGGGATTCAAACAGTGGAGCCTAGGAGGTTCCGTAGCCACATCGGTTATTACCTATGACGGTGCAATTGTTTCCTATTCTGCAATTTATGATACCGAATATCGTGTTCGTGTGGTTTCGTCTTATGGACAGGTGCAAGGTAGTGGTTGGTACCTCAAAGGGACGTCAGCACCGATTAGTATTACTACCTTGTATGATCATGGAAATTCCACTAGGCGTGTATTCATAGGATGGACTGGGAACATCCAATCTACTTCACCTTCCATAACCTTCGTCGTTGATGCTCCAAAGACTCTATTTGCAAATTGGAAGAAGCAGTATCAGTTAATCACGCTTGGATTGCCTGCTGGTTCCTCCGACTCGTGGTTTGATGTAGGTTCAACAGTCACAATCACTGCTCCAAACACAAAGGAATATGGAAATGAAACAAAACACATCTTTGATCGCTGGGCAGGAGATGCTTCAGGACAAAGTAGTTCAATTTCAGTGGTGGTTGATTCACCGAAGAGGATCATTGCGGAGTACAAAACACAATATTATCTGAATGCAATGTCGCAATTTGCGGCTGTTAATGGTTCTGGCTGGTATTTCAGGGGATCACAAGTCAGATTCCAGGTGACAAACTCTACATGGGACCATGGCAACTTCACGCGACGGGTATTCGAAGGCTGGCTCGGAGACATACGAGCCAAGGAAGTTAGCGGAGTTATTATCATTGACACACCCAAAAAGATCATTGCAAACTGGACCAAACAGTACTTTGTTAAGGTGATTTCCGATCTTGGGAAGCCCTTCGGTAATGGTTGGCAGAATGCAGATTCCTCCCTACAAATATCGGTAGATCCAGTTATCAATCATGGGAACAGGACCAGACACGTATTTTCTCAGTGGTTAGTAGACAAACCTCCAAAGGCATTTGAAACCGCAAAAGTCACCATCGTCATAGACCAACCATTCACAGCAGAAGCTAGATGGGGAACGCAATACGAGTTAGTGGTATCTGATAGAGCATTCTTACTCAACAGGAGCGAATTATGGTATGATAGATCTGCGAGTGCAAGAATAGGCCTCTACAATACTCTGAATGGGACAGGAGAGAGGCGAAATCTAGCCGCTTATGTAATAGACGGGAGCGAACAATTACCAGTACCTAGGAGGTCGTCTGGCGTTCACAATATCTCAGTTGTAATGGATAAACCCCACGAGCTTTCACCCATCGCCGCGACCCAATATAGACTAAGTGTAATAGGAGGTAGCGATATTGTTTTGACTCCTTCTCCTACATTGGATAATTGGTACGACTCTGGCGACATTATTGAAATATCGACGGATCGGGTGTGGGATATTGTGCCTAAAGTTGGAAGAAAATCATTAAGTGGTTTTTCAATCGATGGTACTTTTGCCAACCTAGAACGTGGAGAGACTAGGTTTGCCGTAACCCAAATCTTGATGGCAAAAAGTAGGGAAGTCCAATTCTTCTCCACTGATCAGGTCTGGATAGAAGTATTATCGGAATTTGGGAACCCGAGGGGAATTGGATGGGTCGATAGTGGAGCTATGGTTGAGGTCTTTGTGGAACCGCAGGTAGATCAAGGCAACAGGACACGACGTGTCTTCTTGAATTGGCAGAGTGATCAGATAATTGCTAAGAATCAATTCCAAGCCACAGCAGACGGTTCAAAAACATATACGGCAATCTGGAAAACACAATACGCGCATACTCTGAGTTTCACTGACTCTAAAGGGCGACCTATTAGCCCAAATATCGTTGTCATAACCTCTAACGGTATCAGGCAGAACGTATCTCAACTAGACAAGGTTTGGGTAGACAGAGGCTCCTTCTCTCTAGAAGGAGTTTACTGGAGAGGAATAAATGTCGGTCCTGCGGAAAGTCCACAATTCCCGTCGTTCTCTCCGCGGGAATTTACTCAAGTCGCTCGTGTCTATGACCTTACCTTATTTGTTAAGGACACAATAGGAGTTCCAGTACCCTTCGCAAGTGTAAGTATCAGATTAGCTAATCGTACAACAGCGGTCTTGCAGAGCGCGATTGATGGAAGGTTGGAGCTTAATCAGTTACCTTTGGAGAATTATGAGATCACAGTAAATTCGTTTGGTCAATTCGCTGATCAACGTGTGAATGTACTCGAAGAACCAACGCCGGAGATTCGCATTGGAATAAGTATTCCAATAATGGCTCCAATATTGGTCGGCGTGGCGATAATCACAACTGTCTTCTTTAGACGAGCACGATGACACCCATTAAAGCACAAGACCTTGAATGTTGAAACTACAACCAGTATACTACTAGTCAGACGCCCCATTTTATCAAAGTATAAATCATAACAACGAGTCTTGAGGCAAATATGTCCTCAATAATTGGTAAGGGAATCATCCTATTCCTTGGGATAATTCTGGGTGTCGGCGTGACTACGAGCGTTGCATTGTTGGGAATGAATCAGCAAAATGCAGAGTTGCAGAGCCAACTTAAAGCGCAGCAAGTCTTGATATCAGATCTTCAAAGAAATTTGTCGTATGAGATGGAATTAGATACGAATTTTCGAAATAACCTACAGAATGACATTTCGCAGCTGAAAAGCAGTATAACGCAGGTAGGAGGTAGCAGCTCAGGACTAAAAGATTCCATAGAAAGGCTCGGAGTGACACTAAAAGATACCGTGGATGTCACCAAAGCTTCTATCTCTAGTACCTCGACCAACTATAATGTTCTAAAAGATTCGGTTGATCAGACTAAAGGATCTATAGAGAAGCTATCAACCCGTCATGACAAACTTGAGGCCTTATTGCAAAATATTTCTCGCGTGACTAGGGCTCCAGATAGTGGGGTATCAAGTCTTCAACCGGACATAGTAATCATAAAGAATGCAATAGCAGAGCTCAAGGCAGATCTTGTACGAGTAAATGGGAAATTGGACAGTTTGGCTTTATCGCCAAGCCCAAAGAGCTTTGACGTTTCAATCACATCAGAAGGGAAGTACAGACCTGGCGATAAAGTGACTATCAGTGTGCTATTCACGAATAATGGGGCACTGGTAGATCCTACTACTATAACAATCGCCCATGTCCACAGGCCAGACAATGTTATTGACCAGCTGCTCGGTACTCAAGCAAGAGTTCATGCAGGATGGTACTATTTCAACTACGCCATACCTCCGAATGCTCCATCGGGCACATTTGCGATTCATATTGGCACCACATATAATGGGCAAGCTAGCAATGCACAAGCATCTTTTCAGGTGAGTGTTTCGGGCT
This sequence comes from Nitrososphaerota archaeon, assembly GCA_024860875.1. Classification (GTDB taxonomy): domain Archaea; phylum Thermoproteota; class Nitrososphaeria; order Nitrososphaerales; family UBA57; genus VHBL01. The sequence goes on from JACPSZ010000003.1 coordinate 7,759, forward strand.
AACGCGAACTGAAACTATTTTCCGCGAAAGGGACGCTTAAGTGGATCCCTACAGGACGTTCAAAAGTTGAGACTCAGCCTAGACCCGATCGTCGATTGGACACATTCGGAATTTGTCGGTACACATATCTAATAGTCAGTCACTGTTACTCCCTAGAAATAGCTATCTATCACGTCTACAGAAGGAGATTGATTCTCAATTAAGAGAATAGCTTAACAGGTTATTAGCGAGAAAGTGTCCACAATTGAGGAGCATGTATGATGACTTGGGGAATCTAATAGATCTTCAAATTAAGGTGGGATAAGCGAATTGTGCCGACATTCCAAAACGCATAAGAACTTCCCCCAAATAGAATAGTATTAAATAGGATCCCAGAGAACTTGCGATAACATGCTGTTAGGAAGGTTCGCCATCATCACCTTTCTGATAATCCTTATCTTAACTGTGAGCTCTCCTCAAGTTTTTGCTCAAGAAAAGCATATTGTAATTAGACAGGCTCTGATACCACCCAAAGTTCTCTCTACGGAGAATTGGAATTTTACAGTTAACCTCCATAACTCTGACGCTGGCTTTTTCTTGTTCGGCGGTGCTGATGTTTACCTAAGGTTTTACCTCGACGGTCAGCTTTGGTCGCAATCTAACAAGTTTCGAATAGCATATGGAGGCGATATCCAGTATCGCGCGCTAGTAAACCAAGGCATTAGTCTTGGCACCCATACGGTAAGGATAGAGGCATGGTGGGACGATAATGGAGTGCAGCGACATCAGGATACTGTAACTGGTTCATTCTTCGTAGTCTCACTTTCCATACAAGACTGGACACAAGATCGTGTTACAGTTCAAAGGGGAAGGGATACTGCAACTAACCTAATTGTGAGGTTCAGAAATGGCGGCAATGATTTGATGTCTGGAATTGTTCTCTCCGTTCTAGACTCACGCGGATTGGCAATTTCTCCGGCTTCGCAAGAGCTTGGTGATGCCAGCCCCAGCGGCATAAAAACAACCAGTTTTGGCGTATCTGCTCCAGCATCTGTATCAGTAGGCTCTTACACAGTTACATTCAGAATTGCATACAAAAATTTCAGACAAGGATCGCAAATCGAAACCAAGAACATCTTAGTTGAAGTCACAAATCTGGCTACATCGATCACGCTGAATCTCCCATCTTCCACTAAAATTGGTGAAACTGTGTTGCTTTCTTCTAGATTAATGGACGGAAATAATTCGCCTGCCCCCGGCTTGACCATACGCTTCCTAATCAAACCTAGCAATGCTGAGCAAAGAGAGCTCGGTACTGCCGTGACCGATGCTTCAGGCAATGCTGCATTGACAACTAAACTGGATATAGAAGCGGGTAGTTACATAATAACCGCACAATTTGCCGGTTCCCAGTTGTATGCACAAGTTTCCACTACTGGTACGATGCTAGTAAATCCGTTAACTCTTACTGTTATTACATCTACGCCCAATGCGCCAATAGTTAAGCTAGGAACCTCAGTATCTACTACAGATGCTTCCGGGAAAGTCGTTATCTCAGTACCTAAAGTGAATACTTACACATTAGAAATAAACCAAGAAACTAGATTGGCTGACGGAGTAAGGGCTGTTTTCGTGAGATGGTCTGATGATTTGCCCTCGAACATTAGAACGGTAGTTATGAATCAAGACCTAACGCTTACTGCCATAACCAAAGTTCAAAACTTACTAGCCGTCAAATCGAACTTCGGCGAAGCAAAGGGCGCAGGGTGGCACGATAGCGATACCCGAGTAATTCTTGATATCAGTTCTCCTATCGAGCATGGGAATGGGACAAAGAGAGTTCTAGCCGGATGGTCTGGTACGGACGGTGGGTCTAATGTAGTACAGATGGATAAGCCCAAAGTTGTTGAAGCGTTATGGAAGACTCAATATCTGTTAATCGTTGTATCACCTTTCAGTAAGATTGCTGGAGGGGGTTGGTATGAATCCGGTTCGGCCGCATCACTTACAGTTAACGAGAAAACGATAGATCAAGGCAACAATACAAGAAGAACCTTCGAAGGCTTTCATAACTTAATGGAAACAACGATTGTTATGAGCTCACCAAAAACTGTTGAGGCGAAATGGAAAACCCAGTACCTCGTCCTAATAAGATCCGAATACGGTTCTCTCACAGGGGGAGGCTGGTATGACAGAGGGTCGCCTGCTAAGATTACTGTACAGAAAGAAGTCCCCATGTCAGGAATACTTGGAACACTGGGAGGCAAATTCGAATTCAATGGTTGGACAGGCGGTTTTACATCTCTAGATCATGAAACTATTGTCCTAATTGATGGACCAAAGGATATTACAGCAAAATGGTCTGCTAATTATTTTACTCCATCTATCGTTCTTGGTGGTATATTTGCAGTAGCTATAAGCTTATTTTTCTTGAGCAGGAAACATCGGATCAAAAAAGTTGCACTGAGCAAAGAGGTTGTTGAGGAGCTTCGAACGTATCCTCAAAGAAATGATTCCAAGACTGTAAGTCACGCACCAAACAACTTTCAATAGCCTCACGCACGCTAACGTGCTCATTTCTGCAGGATGGTACATTGTCTGTCCTCAAGAAAGGTTGTACGCTTAGGTTTGGGAAGGATATCGTGCTCAGTAAGGAGCTTTTCTGCCCGAGATTCAAATCCCTCCCGAGGCTCTGCACGCGCGCTATTTGGGTCCGCCCTGACCTGAACATACATTAGTTCACTCATTTACCGGTAAATTAGGGCTCAAATCCCGCCCGGAGCATTAACATTTTTCAGCTTGGTTCTGGAGGGCAGAGGTCGCAGGTGCCTTTCAACTTCTCCCCTGCTAAAACTCGCCCCGATAATGATCTAACTTCTCTATCTAGTTGATTTGCTTTCTCGCTATTCTGCAGCATCATCAAAAGCCTCTGGTATTCTTCGACCATCTTTGTAATCTGCTGCTTGAGTATCAGATTTTGGACGGCGAACTTTAGCTTCTCGATGTCATATTCATCACCTCTTCCCAAGTAATACCCCGCAAAAGTCAGATCCGTAACGACCATCTTTGATATCCTGCCCTGATCGTCTAAAACTTCGGCTTCACCCGTATTAACATCAAAACTCCCGGGATACATGCCCTTTAGCCTGTTCGAAATAGCATGGAGAACAGCCCCAAACAGACCAGGACTATAGATTATCCTAGTCCTCATTGGCGAGGACCATTTTTCAACCCTGCGATATTCGGGGCAGGTTGAGCTGAGATTCACGATTATCGACTGCATGTAAGAGTCCATGAGGGTTCGCATCTGGTTCGAAAGTTCAACAGATTCTTTCATCGCATCCTTATACAGGTTCCAGATAGATGGATAGCCATACTCTAGATGACGCCTAGCTTGATCGGCAGAAGTAACTTCGGGCTCCTTTGGCCCTTTGTATGATAAGCCGTTGGCATCGTAGTTAAACGATGCAAGCACTCCAGAACCCTTGTGCCAGCCATCAAAAATAGTCCGAGCTATAAATTCCGAATGCTTTTGGTACTGGTCTAACCACCTGAACATAAGCATCTGTTTCTTTGCAGCTCTCTGAACCCAAAATATTAGAAACAGAATTATGGTGCTGGCCAGGCCCGTGAATATTCCAATTATCACGTTCAACTGTTCGGGGCTCAGGCCGAAAATCTCCATGCCTATCTGATTATGGCATCATCCAAGGTATTGATAAAGTCCTCATCCTATCTTTATAGGATACCGCTCTCCAAGAGCGTGGGAACGGACAGTGCAAGATATCGATGTCCTCCGCATGACCATCAACATTGCAAGTGCTGCCGTATCGTTGCTCAGCCTGTACTATGCATTAAGGCTAAGCATCATCTTTCGCTCTGGGATACTCCAAAAGTCTTGGAGAGGAATAGCAATCGGCATAATTCTGGTCTCGATTGCAAACTTGATATTTCTGGCCAGAACAATTGCAATGGCTGAAGGCACGTCGCAGGTTCTGCTGTACGCTGGTGCGATGACCGCGTTTATGGGAGGCTTGTTCGTGCTTTTTGGACTGAGGAAAGAATACAGGCTATGGCACGACTTTGCGAAGGAAAAAGAAAAACCGGTCACTACAGAGCAGAAGGTGCAGAGCTAGGGCAACAGAACTGCTCTTCCATATATTTTTGAATTCTTAAGGCCTGCAAGAACTTGGTTCGCTTCTTTCAATGGGAAGGCTTTCGAAATGACTTTGAGGTCCGATTCCTCCGCTATCTTCACGAGCTCCCTCATATCTTCTCTAGAGCCTATGACGCTCCCCTTTACAATCTTCTCTTCGTAGAAGTGGAACTCGGGAATCTTTCCAAAGACACAGATAACGATAATGCCGCCTTTCTTGACTGATTTTATTGCAGAATTGATTGCTTTGTCAGATGGAGCGAATATTATTGCACTGTCGAGCAGCCCCTCTTCCTTCTTCAGATTCTGCAGGAACTGTTTGGAATCATCTAACAATTCAATACTTGAATCTGCACCCACACTTTCGCCGAGTTTCAAATGGCTCTTGCTTCGGGAGATTGCAATGACTCTTGCATGGCTAAGCTTGGCAATCTGTATTGCGATATGGCCTACTCCCCCGACCCCGAAGATGCCTATAGTTTTGCTACGATTCGGCTCGCTTGCTTTTACCGCTTTATATGCAGTTATACCGGGGCAGAATAATGGAGCTGCATACTCTGGCTTGAAACTGTCAGGGACGGGAGTTGCAAAAGGCTCTGAGATAGAAATAAATTCAGCATAACCTCCATTCACGCTCTCGCCAGTAATCTCTGCAGACTCGCATAGGTTCTCCCTTCCATTTCTGCAGTATTCACATTTTAAGCACGAACTGTAAAGGGGTTGAATGCCTACCCTGTCCCCAATTTTGACCTTCTTGACTGAATCCCCTATTTTCTTAACAAAGCCGACTATTTCGTGTCCGGGAATTATTGGTAATATTGAAGGAGCGCCATGCCTCTTCCAATCGCCCTCTATTACATGCAAGTTAGACCTGCAGACGCCGCATGCCTCAACTTCGACAAGCAGTTCATCCCTCTTTATTTTCGGCTGTAATACAGAAGTCATCTTCAGGGGACTGCTCTCTATTGAGGCAAGTTTTGATAATAACATGGCTTGCATGTCCACGTGTATCATCACGAATACAATAGATATTAAATAAGGGGGTTGAGGAGCTCCTAGAAATGGGACATACTCTGGAGGTTGGGGATACCAAGCTCGTCGAAGTTCTGAAGAAGCGGGCTACACCGTATCTTTCCCGAATCGATGACGCCATCAAAGAGGAGATGGAGCTCTACAAGCACTCCAAGTTCTACGGCCCCATACTGTACTCTCTTGAGGGCGGGAAAAGGGTAAGGCCCATGATTCTGATGCTGGCTTCGGAAAGCGTTGGAGGGAATGGCGACGAAACAGACCTTGCTGCCGTTGCAATCGAGCTTCTGCACATGGAATCCATAATACATGACGACATAATTGACGAGTCCCCTTCGAGAAGAGAAAAGGTCGCATTCCACATAAAATACGGCCACGGAGCTGCAATAATAACTGCAGATTTTGTCTTCGGCATGATACTTGACATAGCTTCGAAATATAATAACAACAACAGGGTTTCGAAGGAGTTAGCAGTTGCCGCATTAAGAATGTGCGAGGGCGAATACAGCGAGCTCAGAGTTGATCCGAAATCCTACTCTATCAGCTGGGAAGAATACATAGGGATAGTCTCCAAAAAGACAGCGTCGCTCTTTGAAACTGCCGCCAGATTAGGAGCAATTCTAGGCGGAGGAACCGACGAAGAAATTAAAGCGCTCTCCTCCTACGGCTTGAACCTAGGCATAGCCTACCAGATTCAAGATGACATTTTGGACTGGGGATCTGAGGGGAAGATTACCGAGGCCCTTTCTAGGGAAAGGAGCCAAGATGCTGTTTTGTACAGAATGAAGGAAATGGCAGAAACCTACTCTGCAAAGGCTAAGGACTCTCTCAGCATGATAAAGAACGGCACTGCTAAAGATTTTCTGGTGTTATTAGCAGATTTCACTATAACTAGAAAATACTAGGGCACGAAGGCAAGAACCGCTTTCTGTGTAAGGTCGTATATCGGCGCTGGATAAATTCCTGTAATTATTACTACCATGCTTGCCGCAAGCAATAACAGTGCAAAGCCTACTGGCTCGTGAACCTTCTGCGTGCTTGATGGCTCGTCAACGTACATGCGCTTTACTATGAGACCGTAGTATCCTAATGAGAGTGCGCTGTTCAGCAGACCTGCAAAGGCTAGCCATGTCAAGTTTCCATCCACAGCAGCGGTAAAGAGGATAAACTTGCTCCAGAAGCCGCTCAGAGGTGGCATGCCAGCAAGGCCCAGCAGCGCAATTGTAAGGCTGAAGGATGTCAGAGGCATGGAGCGAGAAAGCCCTTCGTAAGGTTCAAGGCTGGCCTTGGAGAACCTGCTAGAAATCATTGCAGCTGCTAAGAACGCAACGCCCTGCATAAGTGCATGGTTGAATGAGTGGTATAACAATCCAGTCAAGCCAAGGTTTGAAGGCAGAACTGCTAATCCTATCATCATGTAACCGGCTTGTGCTATGCTGGAATAAGCCAGAAGCCTCGTCATCGATTTTTGCGTTAGTGCTGCTAGATTGCCGAGGGTCATCGTTGCCAGTGCAATTACTGCCAGAGCCATAGTAAGATCGAGCTTCAAGAGAGGAAATGCAACAGCAAGTATTCTTATTGCAGCCACGAAACCTGCCTTCTTCGTCCCTGCGGACAGAAGTGTGCTTACCGTCGTTGGAGCGCCCTCGTAGGCATCTGGGATCCACATGTGGAACGGAACTATGGAGAGTTTCAGCCCAAGCCCAGCAATGGCCAAAATGACTCCAAATGCGAGCATAGGCATCATGCTAGCATCCAAAGTGGAAAGTTCGGCAGCTACTGCTGCAAGGTTTGTGGAACCCGTCAAGCCAAATAGTATTGAAATACCATAAAGCAATACGCCAGTAGAAAGGGCTCCGAGCAGGAAGAACTTTACAGCCGCTTCATTGGAATTGGGGTCTTTCTTCCTATAGCCCACAAGTATGAATGTTGGGATTCCCATTAGTTCCCAAGCAACGAAAACCATCAACAAGTCCGCAGCAAAGGAGAGCAGGATCATGCCAAGAGAAGTGAATAGCAGAAGAGAATAGTAGATTGATGTGTTTGGTTCATCGCGCATGTAGTCTATCGAGGATAATGAAACCATCAGAGCGACAGATAGAACAATTATCGCGAATACCAAACCCATAAAATCGTTCTGCAACAGTTTTGGAGCTGCCGACTCGCCGAGCGGTATAACTGAAGTTGCAGAGAGAAGAACTAACGCCAAGGAGATTGCCATAACAAAAGATGTGAAGTATGCGGAAAATGTTCTGTTTGTCTTTGTCCCTATCGCTATGTCTAAAGCTGGAAGTAGCAGAGCGGAACCAGCCAGAGTCCCAGTCAGAATTATTGGAATGTCCATTCCGCATTACCTCGCGGGAAGCATTTTGACTAGAGCTTCTGCCAGAGGGTCTGTCATGCCAAGCAAAAGCCATGGAACCACGAGCGTAGCAATTAGAGGTATGAAATAGATCATCAGTGCAAGTGTGGGAATCGTCCCTATGTCATGATGTTTTGCAGTAGACTCGGGCTGAGTCATTATTGTTCTGCGTATCATCCACAGGAGATATGCAACAATGATTACAGGGATTATCACTATCACTGCATAGATCAAATTTACCTGAATAGCTCCAAGTATGACCAGATATTTTGCAAGGAAGCTGCTGAACAGAGGTATTCCCATAGCAGCCATGGAACCCAGCACAAGGAGCGTGGCAAATCTCGGGCTCGTGAATTTCAAGCCTTTGATAACTGCAATGTCGTTAGTGCCCCTAAGTTCGTACAAGTAGCCAGAGAGCATGAACATTACTCCTATCGATGCTGCATGAGTGAACATCTCGAATATCGCCCCAGAGATTCCTGCAACTGTCCCGCTGAAAGCTCCAACCAAAACGAAGCCCATGTGGCTTATGCTTGTCAGTGCTATCATCTTCTTAATGTCCTTTTGGCGCATTGCTACTATGGCCCCGTAGAACATGGTCACAATGCCGAATGCTATGTATGCCCAGCCGAACTCTGCAGACGCATTTGGCAATAATACAAGACTGAATCGAATGAAACCGTAACTTCCCGTCTTGAATAGTCCAGCAAGTAAGACGCTTATCGGAGCTGGAGCCTCGACCTGAGCATCTGGAAGCCATGAATGGAACGGGACGGCGGGCAGCTTAATTCCAAACCCTATGAAAAAGAGCAACGCAAGGAGAGGCTGCAAGGTCAAGGGAATCTTTCCAACGAGCTCGGGAATGTTGAATGTATTACCTGGTACCAAGATGTAGATTGATATGAACGCCAGAAGAATGAAGACGCCTGCAGTGAAAGTGAAAAGCAGAAACTTGATTGCCGCGTATTTTCTTCTGGGGCCTCCCCATATTCCGATTAAGAAGAACATAGGTAGAAGTACAATGTCCCAGAACACGTAGAACAGAACCATGTTGAGCGATGTGTATGCGCCCATCATGAAGCCCTCGAACAGAAGTGCGAGGGAATAGTATGCTCCCTGATTCTTTGAAATAAGGTCTTTTGAGCTTACGATGACGAGAACTGTTAATAGTGCAGATATGAGTACTAGGGGGCCGCTGAGACCGTCAATTCCAACATAGTAATCGATTCCTTTGAACCCGGGTATCCAAGCCACAGGCCCTTCGACAAAGTTGTACTGGGCGCCAGTGCCTTTAGACAATATGTCTGAATATGCGTACAACCCGAGGCATAGTTCTATTAATGCAACTGCAAGTGCGAAGAGCCTTGCCCCTCTCTTGCTCGCTTTGCTGATCGGGTAAGTTAGTAAGCCTGCGGTTATAGGCAGGAATATTATTATTGAAATTAGATAGTCTACCATATTCCCACCCTACAATAATATCAGCATCAGAATCACCAAGAAGACGATGCCTAGAGCGAAGGCGAAGACGTACTGGTTCGCAACCCCTGTCTGTATCTTTCTAACTCTCCCAGACACGAAAGTGCTTACCGTTGCCATTCCATTCGCAATACCATCGACAACGTTAGAGTCGAACCAGTTGCTTATGGCTGAGAGTGCTATTGCGCCTTTCGAAACTACCACGTTAGTCTTGTCGAGAACTCCGAGCTCCAACCCTTTGAAAAGTACATTGCTAGCGGTTATCGGTGCATTTACAAAGATCTTATAGTACAATGCGTCAATATACCATCTATTCTCAAGGAATTTGTGCATGCCACCTAGAAAGGCATTCGACTGCACCATCCTGAACGGGTCTGACCTCCTCGCTATGTAGTAGTTGTAGCCGAAGAACCCTCCAATAACCAAAGCCAAAACGGATGCTGAAATTGCAATAGGGTTCAGCGCAAAGCCGTGCTCAACGATTTGCATTCCATAGAGCTCCTTAAGGTTCTTTGCAAATGCAGTTTCAAGGAAGCCCTCGAAGAAGGGCCCCGTTACTCCAATAGTCAAGGTTGCAGCAGCAAGAATTGCAATTGGCAGCCACATAACTGTCGGAGCTTCGCGTACATCATGCCCGTGGTGCTCCATCTCCTGAAGGTGATGGCTCTTCTTGCCGAAGAATATCATGCCAATCATCCTGAACGAGTAGAACGCAGTCATTATCGCTGTTATAGTAGCCAAGCCAAACAGGCCGTAGGCCATAATACCCCCAACATCTAGCACGGATGCCAGAATCGCGTCTTTGCTCCAGAAACCGCTAAGAAACGGAACCCCTGCTAACGAACCCGTAGCTACCAGCATTGCAAAGTAAGTTTTCTTCATGCCGCCCTTGAGTCCTCCCATTTCGTCCATGTACTTAGTTTCCGTGGCGTGAATTAGCACTCCTGCACCCATGAAAAGCGCGGCCTTGAATATTGCATGGCTGGTAAGGTGGAAGAAGCCAGCAACGAAACCTCCGACAAATTCACTCGATAATCCTGCAACCCCCAATCCAAGCATCATGTAGCCTATCTGCGAAACCGTAGAATATGCAAGAACCTTCTTAACTTCCCTTGCAACCAAAGCTTGGCTCGCAGCCAAGAATGCAGTAATTGCGCCTATCCAAGCAACTGTCTGGAAGAAAGGTGCAACCAATTGAGCTGATTGAACTGCTACATAGAATAGAGGGCCGATTCTTGCAACGAGGAATACTCCTGCCTTGACCATAGTAGCTGCATGTATCAAAGCCGAAACTGATGTAGGGCCTGCCATCGCATCGGGCAACCACTCGTGTAATGGGAATTGAGCGGATTTGCCTATTGCCCCTCCAAATATCAGAACTGCTACAGGAATTAGAAGGCCGGACCTTGCAAGCTCAACAGCCCACTGGTGTTCAGCGGCAAGCTCCGTATAGCCGAACGTTCCCGAATAGAAGAATAGCGTCAAAATTCCTATCAAAAATGCAACATCTCCTACCCTTGTGGTAATGAAGGCTTTCATGCCCGCATGGCTAGGCGAATAAGCTTGAGCAAATCCCCATGCCGTATGGCCAACGGTTCCAACATAGTCCTTCTCCTTATCCTTATTCCAGAACCCTATCAATGCATAGGAGCATAATCCGACTCCTTCCCAGCCGAAGAACAGCTGCAGAAAATTGTCCGATAATACGATTAATTGCATGCTGCCTATGAAGAGGTTCATGAAGAACCAATATCTTGTAAGATTGGTATCTCCGTGCATGTAGCCTATACTGTAAACCATGATGAGAAACGAAATCCAGGCTACAATGTTCGCCATCAAGACGCCCAGAGGGTCTGCAAGGACTCCAGCCTTGATGTTCAGAGAGGTTATCCAGGGAATCTGCTGGTGGAAGATTTGCCCATTAAGAGCTAAGGGAAGCATCATAGCTGCTGAAATCGCTGACAGGAGAGGGAAAATTACTGCGATGTAATCGCGGGCCTTGTCACCAAACTTTGCGTACAGAGGAATGAGCAGCGCTCCAAACATCGGTATAGCCCATACGAGCCAAGGCGCCAGTGGGAAGGCAAGCTCTACCATCTTACTTTATCACTCCGCTCAGAAGAGGGATCAATCTCTCGACGATAAGGTCTGGGTAGATTCCCAAGATTATGCTAAGAGCGGCAAGGAATAGCAATGGTATGGTTATTGCAGCTGAAGGGTCTTTGACATTTGCAAGGTTTGGAGGCAACTTTCCAAAAAATACCCTCCTCATAGTCCACAATGCGTAGCCTGCAGTTAGAGGAGTAGTTGCCAACGCTAATCCCGTAATTATCAACCTGTCCTGAGCCCCAGACTGCAGCGCCCCCGCAAAAGAGCCGAAAAATAGCATCCACTCAGATTGGAACCCGTTCGTCGGAGGAACTCCTATTATCACCAAGAAGCCTATCATCGCACATGTTGCCGTGATTGGAAGTTTGCCTGCTAAACCTCCGAGCTTGCTTATGCTCCTCAACCCTCCAGTCTGCATTATTATTGCTCCTGCTGCCATGAAGAGCAGGGCCTTGCCAGTTCCATGGCTAACATACTGGAATACGGAGCCACCAACTCCAATGTAGTATGCTGACGCCATGCCGAAGATGATGTAGCCCATCTGGCTGATGCTTGAATATGCGAAGACCCTCTTGATGTCGTCCTGCGCAAACGCCATCATCCCTCCATATGCCATTGTGATCAAGCCCCAGATGCTTACCCAGAACGCTATCGTCGGATATGCTGAAGGAACCAAAAACAGAAGAATTCTAATGAAGGCATATCCTCCAATTCCTATCATCGCTGGAGATAACAGCGCGCTAATCGGCGTTGGAGCTTCAGCATGAGCGTAAGGAAGCCAGACATGCAGTCCAGCTGCGGCAAGTTTTACGAATAAGCCAAGGCTTACGGCAATTGCAATCCAGGTCCTTATCCCTTCAGGGAGTGTTGAGGTCGCTATCTTTGCAAAATCGAAACTTCCCGTCAGGAATCCTATTGCCAAAATTGCACCCAAAAGTACGACTGCTCCCACATGGGTCCATAGGAAGTACATCATCGAGATTCTGTAGCGGTCTCCGTAGCCAAACTCTGCAATCAGGAAAAATGAAGGTATTAACATCAGTTCAAAGAATATGTAAAACTGTATCAGGTTTGTTGCAAGTACCGTCCCCAACATGCCTGCAGCGTACAGCATGTATAACGAATAGTACAAGCCTGTCTTGCTATTGATTGCCTGCTCGTTCTCTGCAGCATGGTTGTGGAAGTCTTCCTCGATCTTACGCTTCATGTATGGTATTGAGTAGACTGCAAGAGTTGTTGACAGAATGTAGATGATGGCGGCGAAGGGTAGGCTCAAGCCATCGAGCTTTAATCCAAATTCTCCTATCGGCTGCCAAGGATAAGTTTCAACATAGTCTGAGCCCTGCATAGCTGCAAACAATAACGTCGCAGTGGAATATGCTAAGACTGCAAAGGCGAACCAGCCAGCTTTTGTCCCTGCCCTCCTGCCTATCAGATAGGCTATGGGAGCAAGTACTATTGGTATGAATAGGGATTGTCCTAAAATGACTGCCATCTTTACTGTTAACCCCTTAGTCTTCTTAGTTCTCTTATGTCAACATCTTTGTTGAGCCTGAACGCTACAAGAATTATGGCCAAGCCCGCAGCAGCTTCGGCTGCTGCGAATGCTATCGCAAACACAACGAAAACCTGTCCCGATGCAGAGGGTGTAGGGAGGTAGCGTGAGAAGGCCACAAAGTTCAATGTTGCTGCATTAATTATGATTTCGACTGCAAAGAGCAGTCTTAATGCATTTCTTTTAGATATTAATCCATAAACGCCTATCGCGAAGAGCAGAAGAGAGACGAAGAAATAGTTGAAGAGTGGCTCCATTACTGCTCTGCCCCCTCGAACTTTGCAAGGGTCAAAGCTCCTATCACTGCAGATGCGAGCACCAGGCCAAGAATCTGCAGAGGGAACCAGTAATCGGAAAGCACCTTTATGCCTATGTCCACATAAGACGGAACAGAGTTTGAGCTTGGAAACATTGTAGCAATGCCTGAATTCATTGCTAGGTAGCCAACGCCAGCAATCAGCAGAATGGAAACTAAAAGGCCAGCAACCCTTCCGTAACCAGAAGGTACAGAAACCCACTTTTCCCTCCTTACCAGCATGACGACGAATATTATCAGAACGGAAACTGCACCAACGAAAACAAGAATCTGCAACATAGCAAGGAAAGTTGCATCAAGCAAAATGAAAAGCCCAGCAATGCCGAGCAGGGAAACTACCAATGATATCGCGCCATAGACCAGCTCCCTCGACTCCAGAGCGATGATTGCAGCCCCAACTGTCATTACAGAAAGGACAAGAAAAAAGTAATCAACCATGGTGCGCACCGCTCTTCTTGTCAGGAATGAACTTGACGTATTCCCCTTTTAACTGCGGATATTCATTTAACATCTCCGGGGTATAAACTAATGACCTTTTATCTGTGGTAGCGAGCTCGTAGAATGGTGTCTCGAACAAACAGTCAAACGGACATGCATCGACGCAGAAACCGCAGAATACACACCTTCCATAGTCGATCTGTGGGAACTGTGATTTCTTGTTCTGAACAAAGCTCTTGTCTACTTTGACCATGTCGATACAGTCTGCAATGCCTTCACAAGCTATCGCGCATAGAGAACAGCCGGTGCATTTGTCCATGTACAGAATATGTCTTCCCTTGAACCCTGCGGTGCCTACTTGCTTTTTGGCATCGAATTCGTAGCCGCCAGATTTCTGATTGTTGATCATGAAAATATCTAGCTTCTGCTCTGGGTACCTCAAAGTATACCTGTGCTTGAAAATCTGCTTAACTCCAGCCCAGAGCGCTAAAAAGAAGCCCGCAAAGAAACTCATACTAAACGATCCCCAAAGAAGCCACAGCAAGGGCTATGAAAATGTTTGCAAAGGCCAAGGGAATCAAATATACCCATCCTAATTTGATCAGCTGGTCGATTCTGATCCTTGTATTCGTCCCCCTGATCACCAGAATGAATGAAATTACGATGAACAGTTTCATGAAAAGCCATGCGAGCGGAGGAAGAATTGCGGGGCCGTTCCAGCCGCCAAGGAACAGAAGTGTAAAGAGTACTGAGAAGCCGTACAGTTTGATGTAGTTTGCGAGCTGGAGAGCTCCGAAGTGCATACCCGAATACTCTGTGTACCAGCCTGCAACCAGCTCCGAATCAGCCTCAGGAAGGTCGAAGGGAATCCTTTCGAGCTCAGCAAGCATCGTCACGAAGAATACAGCTGCTCCGATAAATTGAGGCAGGATGAACCACATGCTCGCCTGAGCCTGAACTATCTTCATCAGGTCTAAAGAACCTGAGAGCATTACTACTCCTATTGTAGAAAGTATCAGGGGAATTTCGTAGGAAACGAGCTGGTGCAGGGCCCTCAAGCCTCCTATGAACGAGAACTTGTTCGCGCTTGCCCATCCTGCAGTAAGAACGATGAGAGGCGTGAAGCTCAGGATTGCAAAAATTATCACCAGCCCAATTTCAGACTTCGCTATGTAAATTTCTGGGGAGAGCGGAATAAGCGCGAGAAAAGCCCCACCAACTGCTATTGCTAAGAAAGGTACTGCCCAAAAGAAGGGCTTGTCAGCCTTCTCTGGCGTTAGAAGCTCCTTGAATATTAGCTTGAAGAGCTCTGCAATTGGCTGGAGGATTCCCTCGAATCTTCCTGCGTAGAGAGGACCTACCCTGTTCTGCATCTTCGCTAGAAGCTTTCTTTCGTAAAGAATCACGAGAGTAGCAAAAAGTGCTGCAAAAGTAAACCCCGGAAATGCTGCTATCTTAAAGAACAAAGAACTTGGGCCGAGGCCAAGGCTATCTATGAACTGCAGCATCCCAAGAGGGTTTATCAGGGCTATGAGGAACCTATTAGCAACTTCTACCGGCACGCCGAACTGGGGCAGAACTAGAAGTATTATGGGCAGAACTATTACAGGGCCGAGCAGCAGGAGCCAGAATGCTATAGTAATTACACGTTTTAGGAACTCTTCAAAAGTGTCCATCTACTTGTCCGCCTCCACAGGCCAATAGTCCAGGCCCCAGTAAATAGCCGGCATGTCCGCAAGGTGATTTCCTTTTAGCAGGAAGGGCATCGCGCTGAGGCTTCTGAATGATGGCACACTGATCTTGACTCTGTATGGATGCGTCGCTCCGTCGCTGATTATGTGGTAGAACATAGTGCCCCTTGCGGCTTCCGTCCTTGCAAAAGATTCACCAACTTTCCCTTTTATTTGCCCTCTCATAGGGATTTTTACTGAACCTTCGGGTATCAGATCCAAAGCCTGCCTCATGATGTTCAAACTATCAAAGAGTTCCTGGAACCTCACCATGGATCTAGCGTAGCAGTCGCCTTCCTTCCTTACTGGGATATCCCACTTTATTGTTTCATATGAAGAATATGGTTCGTCTTTTCTTGTGTCCGATGAAATTCCTGATGCTCGCAGGTTCGGCCCTGTTACGCCCAGCCGTATGGCATCTTCCCTCTTCAGAACGCCTATGCCTTGAGTCCTCTTGAGGAACATCGGGTTGCTGAAGAAAATCTTGTCGTATTCTTCGAGTCTCTTCTCATAGTAGCTGAATGTCTTCAATGCCCTTTCCTTGAACCCTGGCGGGAGGTCGTTTCTCACTCCTCCGGGCACGAAATAAGAGAAAGTAACCCTTGTGCCTCCTATGGCTTCCGCAAGATCGATGAAGAGCTCTCTGTCGCCCATGGGCCACATGAACATCGTAGAGTGTCCGAGGAAGATTCCGTATATCGCTAGCCAATATAAGTGTGAGATTATCCTGTTCAGCTCTGCCATGATAATCCGTATGTACTGGGCTCTTGGAGGGGCTTGAACACCAAGCAGCTCTTCGACTGCAAGCACATATGGAAACAATATCCCAGAAGAATCGAAGATTACCGGCCTCTCAAGGTGAGGAATATTCTGTATGTATGTCCGTTCCTCGCACATCTTTTCTGCCCCTCTGTGAACATATCCAGGATCTGGCTTTACATCGACGATAAAGTCTCCATCAACTTTGACGATAAGCCTAAAGTGTCCCGATCCAGGATGCTGAGGACCGATGCTGAAGGTAAGCGTTCTTCCCTCTTGATCAACTACTTCCATGCTCTACCAACCTGCTCGGGAGCTTGAACTCCTTGCGGAGAGGAGGGATGTCGTTCCAGTCTTCTGGTAGCAGAAGCCTTTCCATTCTCGGATGGCCTTCAAAGATTATCCCTAGCATCTCAAACGTCTCCTGCTCATGGTACTCCGCACTCGGCCATACCTCCATCAAAGTCGGCGTTTTGGGTTCATTCTTGGGAAACTTTGTTGAAAGGTCGAAGATTATCTTCTTCAGATCTTCATGTTCGACGCCTATCAGATGGTAGTCAACGACAAAAGAATCCTCTTTTGGAAAGTCAGTCCCCCCAACAGAAATTACTTGATCAAAGCCCAAATCTCTTACAAAAGTAGCAACGTTGAGGATGTTTTCCCTATCAACGAGTATCTTGATCCTCTTCGGGTTTACGTAGAGCTCCCTGACCTTATCGCCGAACTTGTCCTTAATACTACTTAGCAGTAACTCTTCCTTCTCAATGCTTTGCGACATAATTTACCTGACCTTTGTTTTTCTGATCTTGTTCTGGAGTTCTATGAATCCTTGAATAAGGGTCTCCGGTCGAGGCGGGCATCCTGGTACATATACATCAACGGGTATGAACTTGTCTATTCCTGGCACGACGTTGTAAGAGTCAATATACAAACCTCCAGAAATTGCACATGCGCCCATCGCCATCACCCACTTCGGCTCAGGCATCTGCTCGTAAATCCACTTCAACCTTGGAACCATCTTCCTTGTTATAGTTCCCTGCACGACAAGAAGGTCGCACTGTCTCAAAGAGCCGAATGCCTCCAGAACGCCAAAACGCTCGAGGTCGTAGCGGGGGCCTGAGGCCGCTCCAAATTCTATGCTGCAACACGCAGTTTCAATGTGAACAGGCCATAATGCATAGAGCCTCCCCCAATTCACAATATACCTTACAGGCTCTTTTACTGCCTGCTCCACTATACTTCCGATAACATCGCTGACCTTGCCAACTAGTACGGAAGCTGCGGAGCCTGATGTCACCATATTTCTCTCCTCCCTGCCAATTTTAGTGCGTACCAGATAGGTATGAATATTGCTACCAAAAATGGTAATACTACGAGAGCGCTTGAGGGGCCGAGCCTTGCAAATGCGGTGCTCCACGCAAGCATGAACATTATTACAACGTCAAAGACAACGAACATTATCAGATATGCGTAATATTGCATCATCAAATGTACTCGTGACTCACCTTTTGGAATTTGTCCAGACTCAAATGTCTGCGATTTGATTGGATTTGGCCTCTTCGGAGCAAATAGTACGGGTATTATTATCGTAGGTACGACAGCCGCGACCGAAAAAGCTGCCAGAAGACCAACCAAAATAAATTCGCTGACCAATGTAATTGTAATAGTGAACTCCATTCTATTTAAGGAGTAAGCAGTTTTACTGCAGGTTTGTAAGGTCGCTCGGAGCGCTCATACCCCATAGTCCTTTCTGTAGAGTTCTTAAGCCTAGGAGGGCACACTTCATTCGTGTTGGGCCAATTGAAATTCCGAGCATGGAAACTATGTCCTGCTGAGTAAACTTCTTCACGTGGCCGATTTCTTTACCCTTTATCTGCTCTGTGAGCATGGATGTCGAGGCTTGGCTTATTGCGCATCCCCTTCCTGTAAAGGCTACATCATCGATTTTATCACCGGATAACTGCAGTTGAATCTCGACCTCGTCCCCGCACAGAGGGTTTGAATCTTTGTAAGTTCCTGTAGGATTGTTAAGCTTACCGAAGTTCCTTGGGTTCTTATAATGGTCAAGGATATTCTCGGCGTACATATCCATACCCATCAATTGAACACCTCCTTGGCCTTCTTCAGAGATTGTATGAAAAGGTCGATCTCCTCTTTGGTGTTGTAAGCGTAAAGGCTTGCCCTGCTGGTTGCTGGAACACCTAATCTCCTCATCAGTGGCTGAGCGCAATGGTGCCCTGATCTTATTGCCACTCCATAATCGTTCACAATAGAGGCTACGTCGTGCGCATGAACCTTGGCTAGATTGAACGAGAATACCTCTACTCTGTCTTCAGAATTCTTCGGGCCGTAGATCTCAATATCCCCAACCTCTGGCAGCGTTTCTAATGCGTATTCGGTAAGGCCCTTGCCCACTCTTCTGATGTTCTCCATCCCTATGACATTGAGATAGTCTATCGCAACGCCAAGACCTATTGCGCCCGCAATGTTCGGAGTGCCAGCCTCGAACTTGTAAGGAAGATCGTTCCACTTTGACTCGTTCAGTTGAACTTCCTTGATTATGCTGCCGCCGCCCATGAAGGGATCCATCTGCTCTAGCACGCTTTCTTTAGCGTATAGTACTCCGATTCCTGTAGGCCCTAACATC
Organism: Nitrososphaerota archaeon; assembly: GCA_024860875.1. GTDB lineage: Archaea > Thermoproteota > Nitrososphaeria > Nitrososphaerales > UBA57 > VHBL01. The sequence goes on from JACPSZ010000003.1 coordinate 26,315, forward strand.
TTGTGCCCAGAGAAGGCGAAAAAGTCGCAGTCCATCTCTTGAACATCTATTGAAACATGTGGGATTGATTGAGCTCCGTCTACAAGTATCAGAGAGCCCTTTTCATGGGCTATCTTTGCAATCTCTTCAACAGGGTTTATCGTGCCAAGAACATTGGAAACATGCGCTATGCTGACAATCTTCGTCTGCTTGGTCATTAGCCCATAGTAATCCTCAAGTTTCAGGGTTCCGTCATCGTTTACTCCAACGTAATCAAGCTCGACACCCTTTTCTCGCAAGAACTGCCAAGGAACTATGTTGGAATGGTGCTCCATAAGGCTGAGCAGAACTCTGTTCCCTCTCCTGAGCTTCTTCCCGTAAGAATATGCAACCAGGTTTATGGCTTCAGTAGTGCCTCTTACGAAGATTATTTCATTTGGACTTTTTGCGTTGATGAACTTTGCAACATTCTCTCTCGCAGCCTCGAACTGCTCCGTTGCCCGCTCGCTTAATTCATGGACTCCTCTATGTACGTTGGAGTTAGTTTCCCTGTAGAACCTGTCGATCGCTTGGATAACTTGGACTGGCCTCTGGGTCGTTGCAGCATTATCGAAGTAGACTAGGGGCTTGCCGTTGATCTTCTTCGAAAGTATCGGAAAGTCGCTTCTCATCTGACTAATGTCAAGCTGCATATTGCGCGGAACTGAACCCATGTGCATAAGCCATCAAACAAGACGCTTGAATAAAGTTATGGCTGTTCCTTCTTTACCCAGTCGTAGCCCTTTTCTTCAACGAGCCTTGATAGTTCGTCTCCGCCAGACTTTACGACCCTTCCATCTACCATAATGTGCACGTATTGAGGTTCGAGGTGCGAAAGTATCCTTTGATAATGAGTTATCACTAAAACTCCGAGTTCCGGCCCAACTTGCACTCTTATCGCCTTTGCAACAGACTTCAAAGCGTCAATGTCTAATCCAGAGTCTGGTTCGTCTAAAATCGCTATCGAAGGTTTCAGGATAGCCATCTGCAGAACTTCTGCCCTCTTCTTCTCTCCGCCAGAGAAGCCAGCATTGAGCTGCCTTAATGTGAAAGACTCATCGACATCGAGTGACTTTATCTGATTGTTGAACATCTGCTGGAATTCAGAAACCAGCATGCTTCCTTTGCCTTCTTGCTTTCTCTTCATGTTGACTAGGTTTCTTAGGAAACTTGCCAATCCTACACCGGGAACTTCTACGGGATACTGGAAGCCCAGAAACAGTCCCTTTGCGGCCCTCTGATCGGGTCTTAAGCCCAGTATGCTTTCTCCGTTTACCAAAACGTCCCCAGAATATACCTTGTACTTTGGATGGCCCATTATTACGTTCGCAAGAGTGCTCTTGCCTGAGCCGTTGGGGCCCATTATTGCATGCATTTCGCCCTGCCTTACGGCAAGGTTTACTCCCTTGAGTATCTCCTTGTCCCCAATGCCAGCTCTGAGATCTCTTACTTCCAACGTCGTAATCATTATGCTCTAAACACTAACAGAATTATCAAGATATAACTATTGTTATATCTGATTCTGTTATGTTGGGGGACAGAATCGCATCTTCGGGGCTTAATATACGGGAGAGGGGCTGCACACAGGAGCGGGCTAACAATATTTTACAAAACAGTTATAAGAAAAATAGCCGAACAGTTGATAAGTCTCCTTATACCATTATCAGACGATGCCCTTGCAGGACAACTATTCTAGGATGTATCATTTGATAGTTTCTGCACACGGAAGTGGACTGTCCCAAAGAAACCTGCTCGACATGATGGAACTCAGAAGCAACCAAGTTTCCAAAATAGCCCTCAAGTTAGAAAGAAGTGGCTTGGTAAGGCGGGAAAAGTCCCTCGAAGATGGGAGATGGACCTACATTCTCAAAGCGGTCGATGCAATAAGCTTAGGGCCTTACGAGTCTATACCATGCGTAACATGTCCTTATGAGGATAAGTGCAGGTCAGACGGAATAATATCGTCGCGGAACTGCGCCCTAGAAACATATCAGAGAGGTATAGCGCAGTGGGTCCTTGAAGAATTTGATGGCGAGCAGAAGGTCACAAGCATGCCAAAGCCCGTTATAGAGGTCGCCCAGAAGCATACAAAGAAGAGGAAGCGTTAGACCCTTTAGAATTTCAAATTAATATCCAAAAAAGATGGAGTTTTTATGTAACTTGTTGCATATTACAAACATGGCCCAAGAAGCTATATCCAAATGCAAGGACTGCGGAGAGGAGATAATCTGGATACGTACAGAGCTTGGCAGGTTCGTCCCATTTAACCTGTCTGGGACAATACATGTCTGCCCAGCAAAGAAATAATTCGACAGTTGCCGAATGAATAATGATGTATAAGCTAACCTTTAATGCCTGAGGATACAGTTATATGTCGGAGCGCGCAGTGAGAAAAATACTCTGCCTATCAAAAAGGAGGCTAATACATGCCTAAAGCTTTTGTTCTAATTACCTCTGAGCTAGGAAAAGAAGCCGAAGTGCTAGACAGCCTTAGGAAGATTCAGGGCATAAGGGAGGCACACAATCTTTACGGAGTGTACGATGTGATAGCGCATATAGAATGTGCAGATGAAGGCGACCTTAGAAACATAGTAACGAACAAGATAAGGAATGTCACTAATGTAAGGGCTACCATGACCCTGATGGTTGCAGATTAATTTCTGAACCTATACGGGATTCCAACTCTACTTGCAGACTGTAACGTTTTTCCTTTAACACTTCCAACATGATGCGTGCAATCGAAGAGGAGAATACTGGGTCAGCATTTTATTGACGATGAAGAAACCCTGAGGAGAATCGTTGCACTTGCAGAAATACAATATGCTGGTAGGGTTCTCGAAATAGGTGCTGGTAAAGGCTCACTTACAAAAGAGCTCTGCAGGACAAGAGCGAAGATAGTTTCTTACGAGATAGATCGTGAATTGTTTCCAGACTTAAAATCTAAATTCTCCAATATCAAGAATGTGCAATTGGTCAATGCTGACGCCTTCAAGAGCAATATTAGTTTCGACGTTTTAGTAGCTAACCTGCCATATTCCCGCTCTGAGGAATTTATTGAATGGTTAGCGGGCAAGAATTTCAGGAAGGCCGTTGCAATGCTGCAGACAGATTTCGTTGATAAAATTCTCTCCCGCTCTGGTAAGAACTACAGGGCAGTTTCTGTAATAGCACAGTATTGCTTCACAATAAGGAGAGTATTTGAGGTTCCAGCGCGTCTGTTCAAGCCGCCACCAAAAGTTTCTTCGAGCGTCATTGTAATTGAAAGAAAACCAGTTACGCCAACGAAGAGCGAGATAAAATCACTCAAGTATCTATGGTCTTTCAAAGGCAAAACAGTTGCTTCAGCCATAAAGGCAATTGCAAAGAAAAGCGATAAAAATCTAAAAACAGTAGAAGTTCCAGAGAAAAGAATTGCAGAGCTATCGCCAGAGCAAGCATTCAGAGTTGCTAAAGCAATTGACCAAGCGAATTGATTCGGAAACATACAGAGCTGCGGAGGATACGTTTCTGCTTGCGGACATACTGGAGAAGCAAAACTATGATAACGCTGTTGAAATTGGCGTAGGAGAAGGTTTTGTGACTGTCTTACTTGCAAGAAAATGCAAAAATGTCGTAGGAACTGATCTCGACATCAATGCAATAGCGAAAACGAAGGAGAGGCTCGTTAGAGAAGATTTAGCAGACAAAGTTAGCCTGATTCTTTGCGATAGTATAAGCCCTCTTCAGGGCAAGTTTGACTTATGTGCCTTCAATCCTCCATACTTGCCCAGCGACATAGATGATGTTACTGTTGCAGGAGGGCAGGAGGGAATTGAAACTGCAAAGAAATGGTTCGACCAGTGCGTTCAAATGCTAAAGCCTGATAGCAGCATAATGTTCGTTGCATCGAGTTTATCGAATGTGGATAATCTTTTGAAGCATGTTCGGGAAAAAGGATTCAATGCAGCTATCCTAGCAAGAAAGAGATTCTTCTTTGAGGAGATCGTCGTTATACAGGCAAAAAGATGATTGTTAGATGGAGATTAGCATCGTACTAGTAGAGCCCTCTTACCCGATAAACGTGGGATATGCTGCAAGAATCATTAAGAATTTCGGGTACAAGAAACTTTTTCTAATCAATCCAAAGTTTAACATGCAAGAAGCGAGGAAATTTGCTTCGCATGCTGTAGATATTCTGGAGAATGCAGAAAAGTGCTCTTTTGATGAATTGATCAAAAGAGAGGATTATGTCATAGGCACAACAGCAATATCGGCAAGCAGGGAAGGAAATCTCACCCGCCAGACAGTGCCGCCGTGGGAAATAGTTAACATGGTGAGCGGGAACAAGATTTGCCTTATATTCGGAAGAGACACAACGGGGCTAACAAATGAAGAGATAACCAAGTGCGATTTAATTGTCAAAATCCCTGCAAACGGAAAATATCCAACCCTTAACATCAGCCATGCCATGGCTATAATACTCTATGAAATCTCGAAATCGTCCATAAGGAAGAAGGCTTCTGCCCCAAGAATCTCTGTAGACATGATAGCTGCTAACTTTGCGGAACTTGCGCTGATAGCTGGGGTGCAGAAGTATAAAGTCAAGATAATGGAGAAAGCTCTCAAGAGAATTCTGCGCAGGAGCAAGCCCACGCAGAGAGAATCTTCGTTGCTTGTAGGCCTTCCGAGGAAGATAAGACTTGCACTGGAAAAGCCAGAAATTATCAGGCTTAGCAAGCTCAGGGCTTCTCCAAGAGGAGGACGCCGCGAATGACTTTTTGATCTTGAGTGTATCGCGCTAATATCGGGAAAGTAAAGCCATTGAGCTTAGCCATTTGCAGATTGATTCCCTCGAGCAGTTGCTCGACATCGAAACCTGCCTTCTTTCTCGTAGATAGACGTATGTACGGAATTACCAATGCAATCTTTCCATTTCTTTTTAAAACATATTCTGCACTTCTTAGAAACTCCTTGTATGTCTTGAAAGAGTCTAGTAGCATGTCTTTGGCTTCTTCTTCTGACGGAAACCTCTTAAGGGCTGGAATGAGGATAGGCTCTGTGGCTATGGCGTCAATACTATCTCTATCAAGAAATCGCAAATCTCTTGCATCTCTGCGTTGCAATTTAGCATGAACATTCTTTGAAATTCTGCCAGCGTCCCTCAGCCAGTTTATGTTCTGCCATGTACCTTTGATTTTCTGCGAATCCTTGTCAAACCCTATGACATTAATATTCAAAACCGCAGCCTCCATCAATATAGTGCCTGTGCCACAGAAGGGATCCAGCAATCTTTGCCCTTCGTTCAGCATGGTCATATTAACCAGCACCCTAGCGATTCTTGGAGAGAGGCTTATCGTAGAATTTTGATACGGTCTCTTCAAATCTCTCTCCTGAAACGACGTGCTTGGGATCGTTGCAATTGTTAAAGCTAGAAACAGTGAATCTTTTGATTTCAGAAGTTGAACATCAATTACATTCTTTTCTGCAACTATGGCCGAAGACAGTTCCCGAATCCCTTCATTAACGCTCGTGATATCTGGCAGAACCTTCTTTGCCTTGCGCGCACCCGCATCTCTAACTTTCTTTCCAACGGCACTTTGAACGTCCTGCACAAAATCAGGATCAAGGTTATTGTTGATGCCGTAAAGGCTCAAACCCCAAGATGCCTTCTGATCCAACCATTCGAACATTTTTGTTGCGTGGAGTTTCCCCATAAACAGATTTTCATCCTGTGCTTCTGCGACTACTTCCCCTAGTTTGAATGAACCGCCAAGATATTTTGCCGCTTTAACCAGATCGTTAGCCTCTAGTATACAAAAGCTATCCTCATAATATTCTATCCTATATTCTGTTCCTAACTTCCTTAGAACTGCTATCAGCTCTAGCCTTGACAATTCTCCATTTGCAAAGATTACAGAGAACTTTTTCAATTTCATTTACCTACGCATTTGTGCTGTTAGGCAAGCTTATTTACTCCTTGAAATCCTTGTTTAAAACAGTCATCCAATATGAAGGGCAAGAACTACAGAATTCCGAGCGGGATGCCCCTTACGAAGAAGAAGTATGCACCAGGGGCCCCAAATACGAAGATTGCTAGGTTTTCGACTGGTGCCGCTAATCCGAATTATGATCTGACAATTCAGCTTACATCGACAGAAAAGGCTCAGATCAGGCACAACGCTTTAGAGGCTGCCAGAGTTGCAGCAAACAAAAAATTGACGCCTATAGGAGAAACTGCGTATTATCTTCTAGTCAAAGTATACCCTCATGTCATTTTGAGAGAGAACAGAATGATAGCTACTGCAGGTGCAGACAGGTTGCAGGAAGGTATGCGTCTTGCATTTGGTAAGCCTTCAGGGTTAGCCGCTAGGATAACCCACGGAAGCGTAATCCTTGAACTAAAGACCATGTCTGCAAACAAGAATGCTGCTATTGACGCCATGAAGAGCGCATCAGCGAAACTGCCAGTTCCAATAAAAATGGTAATTCTTCAGAATCAAGTAGCTAAGGTTCAATAATCTTAGGCTCGATCCTACTGCAACTGTCTCCTAAAGGTTCGTGTGAGGTCGTACATAGCTAAGAGAAGCAAGACTGAGATCGCGAGTGGAAGTACTATTCGATCTATGAAGGCTGTCGTACCTGCAAATGCTGGTAACGATCCAATCTCTATCATTAACGCCGTGATTCTTCTTACTGTCATCAAAACGAGGGCAAATATGACCATTAGCCATGCCCTAAATGTGCCGGTAATCTTCGTCAGTCGATATGCGAAGTATACAGCGCCTAGTTGAATTATGATTTGCAGAAAGGCTAGCGAGAGAGTTAATAGATCAACCATTTTGCTTCAACCTAGGCAATAATCACTTTTTCTTCTTTGCAACGTTACTGAATATCTCAGCGAATCTCTGTGAGGCTATTCTTGTAGGAGACCCGGTCATCACACCCTCATATTCAGAGAATGGAGATGTCACTTTGATGCCTTGGGAGGTTATCTCAAACTCTCTTAGCTGCTTATCATGATCGCTTCCCCTCAACTTTAGTATACCCAATACCTTACGCATGGAAGACTCTATTTCTACAGGCCTGAGGATGATGATGCCGTCCGCAAGGAAACTAATGCCAACTTCTGTCACCGAAAAGGAGTTGCCGATGATTTGCGGTGATTCCCATAATAATAGCGAACTCAAAGCTCTCGTCTTCAGATACATGATCAAGCGGTAGGCCTCCTTTCTCAGCTCCCTTTCGGGCACGAACATCTCTAGGTGGCTCAACGAATCAATCACTATCCTGCGTGGACGAATTTCCTTGACGGGTCTATCAAGGATGCTTTCTCCTCCATCAGTTTCAAGAAGCAGTTCTGGGGAAGTGCATATCAGCCTAAACTTGTTTTGCTCTTCCATCTTACGCAGGTCCCATCCGAAGTTCTTTGCGTCTCGGTAGAGTTGGTCGGGGAGCTG
>JACPSZ010000009.1 GCA_024860875.1 Nitrososphaerota archaeon
AACTCCGAAGCCTTGGAAGAACTTCGCAAGATAGAAGCGAAGAGTCCTAACGACCGAGTATTTGCTTACAAACATAGAGAGTGGTACAGGAGAGCTTTCAATGCAGCAGAGAAAGCTACAGGTATCAGGGTAAATCCACAAGATTTGAGAAGATGGCATGCCGATAAACTGGAGAGATTAGGCATGCCTGAGAAATACATAGAATTCCTACAAGGGAAGGTTCCAAGGACTACCTTACGAAGGCATTACACAGACTATTCAACGGAGAAGGTGAGAGATGCTTACCTGAAAGCCGGGTTAAAGGTTCTTCCTGTTTGATGTGAGGTTCATTTAAGGAACATGAACTGCTAGGAAACAAACTGTTTAATCCTTTGGCAACTCTCTGTAAGAGTGTGCAAGGAGCATTCAAAAGTACGTCTTTGCCATTCATCGATGAACATTCTGTTATTGTTCTTGCTCCTCCCACGCGTGTTTGGGAGAATCTTGTAGGTGTTATTGTCAGTTTCTTCAGTGTCTCCTCGGATGTCATTGCACGTGCAATGGATGCTTCCCCTAGGCACTTGAGGGGTTCGTTTCCATTAGAAGGCTCCTCAATAGTCGGTTTTCGTGTTTCAATTTCACGACCACCCGAGGAGCTTGTGTTGGAGGGAAGGCATAGATTCTCGACATATCTCCTTCGCTTTCTAATGGACAACCTGCCTAATGGCAGTTCTTCCTTACGGGCTCAGTCATATGCGGTCTTTCCGGGTCTTTCTGGAAGCGTTTACCGTATGCTGGTCATTGGAACCCGTGCCCATATACTCGCTGTAAAATATTTGCTGAAGACTGTGAAGAAACATACAGAGAATTAGTTTCTTTTCTACAACGAGGCACGTTTGGGACTAACCCTAATTCTACAGAATTCTAGCCATGTACCTTAATCGACCATAACCCTGTTTGACAACCGATTAATACATCATCGAAAAAATAGGGTGGTAGGTCAGATTGGGCTAGTCAACCCAACCTACTTGTATTTTCTTCTTGTCCTTCCAACCATGTTTAGACCAAGTCCTTGAGATTTGGCCCCTCAAGACGTTAGGACGGACCCTATACGGTGTAGGTAGGAGAGAAAGGTGTTAGATTCTTATTAGGTCTTTGGAATAGACCGATGCACTTCGCGTTTTCGGGATTGAGCATCTGATTTTGGGACATAGGAACTGACTCTCGCGTAATCCCATTATGTTGGGCGTATCCCACAAGCCAAACTAGCCTGTCCCCTATCGTTTGACTAGCCCTGGGGGACTGGCGATAATCGATTTACACATTCGCAATTAGACAATTATTCTTGCATTATCAAACTAATCCAATTCCCAAAGACAGTGAACAAGCATTGTATACTGGACAATGATTTCGGTTTGCTGCAACGGATTATGGTTGGATTCTTACCGAATAGACTGATTGTGGGAGTAAATGAAGTCACTTTGCCCCATATGCCTTGTTCAGCCGCCTAACGGTTAGGACCAAGACTCCAGCGAAGATTAACCACGGGAAGTGGAATACATACTCAACCGCGGCAAGGCCCAGCCAGTTGGGAGGGACGGCTCCCGCTTGGTGTAAACCGTCATGTACCCAGTTCAGCAGGGAGAACCACAACGCTATCAGGAATACAAGTAATAGAGGTGTTCGTATCGGTTGGGGCCATTTGGAGTAGTGAGTAGCCAGGTAGATGACCAAGGCAACTCCGACCCCAAAAGCCAATGCATTCCAGAATCCAAGAAAGATAAACAACGGAAACAATGCACCCGGCGGGGTTTCGACCGGAGGAAACACATTTTGCTGGACTGGGAACGTAACCACTGTGATGATTGCAGCTACAACAACCAGAACAACCGTTGATCGTTGCATGGTTAGGCCATTTTGACGGCGATATATAAGACGTGCTGATCCGACAGCAAACTTTCGGCATTAGTTACAAATGTAGCACATTTACAAAAATGAGTATCCCCCTATCGTTTGACTAGGGCTAGGGGGACTAGGGCCCTTAACAAGGGCCTGTTTTGTTAGTCAACCTTCTCGACATAATGCCATCTAATCTTCCAATTTCCCTATGCTTGAAATTAAGCTTGCAGCCTTTGTTCTCAGAACCTACCGCGGCTTGATTTTTCGCCAATGTTTGGGATTACTACCTTACCGTAAATGGGCAGATACTCTCACCTATCTGTCAAGTCAATCATATGATGTAGAATTATTGCGGCACATGCAATTTTTCTCGACCAGCGAATTCAATTAGAACAAATGGTAACATTAATAGGGTCATCGACACTCTGCTGCCACCATGGCACTAGGCGAAATGTTAGGGGAAGAACGGGGTAAGATAACAGGAACGAGGGTACTTCCATCAGATGGGCAAGGTCCTAAGATCGAAACGTCATTCCAAGCTAGCGGGAAGATTCTGGGAGTAGAACATAGTGACATTGGAACGTACTTGTCTGTTATGCGACCGAGTGGAGTAATCTATGGCGAGGGGCAGGGAGTCATAATGACGAAGGATGGAGAAACCGTGTCTTGGACAGGATCTGGTGTAGGGAAGCCGACTGGGCGTGGAGCAGCTGCTAGGTTTAGCTACTCTATAACTTACCAAACGATGTCACAGAGGTTGGCTCGCCTGAATTCGGTTGTAGGTGTAGGCGAGTACGAGGCGGATGAAAACGGTAACACATACAGCAAGACCTGGGAATGGAAGTAGGAAACCCTCATCTCTTATTTTTGGTATTTTTCTGGTTGCAAGTCAATTTCCGCTAAGATCAAAGATCATGACTTTACTAATTAGAGGCAATTAGAACCCAAGCTCTCCCGCCCTTGTCATAGTAAGCCTATGATATCATGACCCTAAGGAAGCGACGTAAGTACACCCTATACGCCTAGACATTGACAACCGACGAAGCTCCCTCTTCTAATTCGAATGATTTATAATTCGCCCGACTGAGCCCTTCTTTATGGCGAAAAGTTATCAGATTTGTATAGCCTTCCCGATACTCAAAGGCAAAGAGGCCGAACTCAAAGATCTGGCAAAGACGCTGAAGGGGCCTAAACGAAAGGAGTTCGACAAGTCAGAAAAGAGGCTTAAGACAACCAAAGAGACATGGTTCATCCAAGAAAGCCCGCAAGGTAGCATGGCTTTAGCATATTTTGAAAGCAAAATAGATCCTGCGAAGGCGTTTGAAGAGCTTGCCCGTTCAACGGATCCTTTCGATGTTTGGGTAAAAGAAAAGATGAAGGAGATCTCAGGAATCGACTTTAACAAGCCTTCTGAGGGGCCGATGCCCGAGCAAATCTTCACCTACGGTTATTAAAATCAAGCTCTTTCATTAGCCAGTTAGAACCTGAACCTTCCCAACCTTGTTACTGTCATTCCATGATCCTGAAATCTTGCTAAAGAAAACGGGGAAAGCCAAACCTACAGTTTTTTGACTACTGCCACCTTTCCTTAACGATCGATTCTAAAGTCTCTAGTATCTTCCGTTCTTTTGCATTCCAGAGCTCGATACCCATGACATTGCCATTGGAATCCAACTCGATGATGGACTGCCCGTCTGAACCCTCTATGAGCTTCGTGAGCCTTTCCCTTCTTGAACGCCAAATACAGGATGTCCTCTTCATGGTCATAGTGCATCATCAAAGCTGCTGAACCTACACCTTTGCTAGACGAACCCATACCCTTCTTCTCACCTTGCTTTCAACCAGTCTATCAACCTTAGAGGTATAATATATTGTTACTATGGTAACTTTATCATCCTCTCTCGGAACTGCCCTATCACTTCTATAGACTAACACCAAAATTCCGTCTCGAAACTTTGAGGTGCCGACGAATAGCGATCTTTCTGAATCCCTAAATATCTCGTTGAGACTACTTAGGCCTTTCTCGATTATTTCCTTGGTAACTCCAATGACACTTAGCTTAACCAGAGCATGGCTCGTGAAGTCTATTCTCAACCGCAAGGTTCCCACAGGATTGCTGAATTTAAGCAAGTACGTCGAAGTTACCCTTTGGGGGAAGTCTATCATTCATTTGGAGCTCAAATACCATTTCATATTTACCAAGGCGAGAACCTAAGCCTTTCCAACATAATGCCATCTAATCTTCCATTTACCATTTGAATCCTTGAACCTATGAGCAAAGTAGCGGTAGAATTTGCCTTTGACTCTTTTCTTGTAGGGTCCTGAGCCAACCCGTTCACATACAGGACATTTCTTTCTTCTGAAGTATCTGTTAATCTTCTTCTGGACTAATGATGCATAGGAATAGGGAGGCGTTAGGTTTCACCTACTGATTCTCGGTAATATTCTAGGCGGATGGAGATAAATTGATTAGCTTTCGGGCAAGACCAAGCCAAACCCCGATCTAGCCAAAGTAATGAAACGTAACATACTGTCAAGGTTAGAGACTTTAAATGTAGAACTTCCTCTTCTTGCAGTGGCTTCCAAATTTTGGCCTGATCTTCCGAAGTTGGTTAATACGGGTATTAACCAAGTTAATGCTGGCGTTAACCTAGGGGCTGGAGCTACAAATTCACCAAAACTAGTGATTCATGAGAGGATGCGGCATGCGGGATTCGAACCCGCGACCTTCAGCTTGGGAAGCTGACGTCCTGCCAGGCTGGACTAATGCCGCTCAAGCAGCACTATAGCTATTGGAGATTAAAGATTTGCCAGCTATGAAATGCAATTTTACCACATAATTTTTCTTGCTTCGTCATTATTGTTTTCTATCTTATACTTCATCGCGTACCCCCTATAGTCTAACACGGGGCCTGTTTTGTTAGTAACTCTTACTCTATGACTATAGTGCTCTACTCCTTTACTATTGTTGCTTTATATCGCAACCCCGTCGTAGCTTTTGCGCAGGGGCGGGCACAGCCTCCCCTAACCCAAATCTAAAAAGTCTAAACTCCTTTCTTCAGTGCTTCCGCGATGACGGGAGCGACACTGACGAAACTTATCGGGCCTGGGAATGTGTCAGTTCCAACGACGGCTTCTATTCCAGCAGCGTACATCTTTGCCAAAGCATTCCCACTTAATACTGGATGTGTACATCCAACGTATATCCTGTTGGCGCCTGCCTTCTTCACCAGTTGAGCAGCCTCTATGATTGTATTGCCAGTGCTGATAATATCATCAATAATTATAGCGTCCCTTCCCTGCACATTAAGTGCCTCTCCTCCTCTGGCCCTTATCTTAACGTCTGTAGCACTGAACCTTGTCTTCTCCAACACGGCATAATCTGTCTTTATCTTCGCAGCAGCCACTTTAGCCCACTGCTCCGACTCCATGTCTGGCCCTATTACAGCGGCATTCTTTGGACTGTAAATCTTTGAAATGTATTCTGCAATGTATGGAACCGCTGTTAAGTTCTGAGCTGGTATCTTGAATATCTCACCCATGTCAGTAATCCTTTGCAGGTGCAAATCTATTGTGTAAACTTTGTTAGTTCCGATTTGTTCGATGAGCCTTGTCATAAGGTGGAAGCTCAAAGGCTCGCCAGGGTTGAACCTTGCGTCCTGCCTTGCATAGGCAAAGTACGGAAAAACAGCACTAATTGATTTTGGAGCCATATCCTTTATCGTGTCAACTAGCATAAGATATTCAATTATCAGCTCGTCTGGCCTTCCTCCAGTAGGATGGATAATAACTACGTCATCTCCTTTGACATCGTCAAGCACTCTACAGTACTTCTCTCCGTCAGGGAACCTCTTTTGATCAATCTTGCCAAGTTTTGCACCTGCAAGGTTTGCGACTCTTACCGCTAGCGCTTCCCCTGCTGATCCTCCGAAGATTATCATTTGCTCTCCAACCTCTTTAGCTGACTTACCTATATTGATAGAGGTCTTTCATAACGGAGTATATGCCAGCAGGAGGCACGATGCCCTTCTCCGTGATATAGAAGTCTATATACTCTGGAGCAGTTATGTCGAAGACTGGATTGTTGAACTTGACCTTGGGGTTCTTGGTAATCCATTCCTTTGAAGCTATCTCTGTTGGATCGCGCTCCTCGATATCTACAAGCTCGCCCATGATCGTCTTGAAGTCTATCTTGTACGTCTCAGCAGCTACCCAAAAGTTTACCCTCGCTTCATGGGCAAGCACGGCTACCTGAGAAGTTCCGACCTTGTTAACAAGCGCTCCATTGACCGATATGGCATCGCAACCAACAACAACCCTGTCCGCTTTGTCCATAAAGAACCTGCAGGCCGAATCAATTATGAGAGTTGTATCAATTCCATAAGCTGCTAGTGCAGCGGCGGTTTTATGGCCTTGGAATTTTGGCCTTGTTTCGTCACAATAAACTTTGATGCCCTTGCCCATGTCATGAGCCTTTTTCATTACACTCATTGCAGCCTCGCTGTTACAATGAGTTATTATCGTATCTCCGTTCTTGAGCCTTTTTGCTCCGATCTCCCCTATCTGCCTAACAGCATCAGTGCTCGATAGTATGAAATCATTCGCAGCGTTTATTGTTGCCTGTCTGATATCTTCAACCGAGCCTCCAGATTCGAAAGCCGTTCGACTGCCGTATAAGACATAGTTGACCCCGTTCGGAAGCGATACTGCTGTTGGCCTTGCCGACTTCAGTTTCTCTCCCGCCTTCAGGATGGCATGCCAGCATTCTTTAGGATTTGGAGCCTTGACATCCTTCGCGTAGTCTCGTAGTGCTTGGGCAGCAAGCCTTGCAATTCTACCTGCACCATGAACACGCATCTCTTGAAGCGTTGTAAATGCGTCATCAACGCTCATTATTGTGAATTCCTGTTTCGGCTCCTTTGCAACTTTTAGAGTTTCCACTCCCAATAACCCTTTGAGAGGGATAGGGCTTCGATCTTACTTAAAAGTTCGGAACTTATTGCCTATACCCTTATTGATTAGCCCATGTTATACATATTTTAACGCATAAAATATATATTATAATGATTCTACGTGGTAATTAACTAACGAATGTGCTAATAATTCATATAAGCTTGGCGTCCATCATTTATTTAAATGGATACTAAACGTGTTGTAGGTTTTGCAGTGACATGCAAAGCCATAAAAGAGAATGGCTCAGATATATAGGAGCAGGGAAGCATGCAAGTAACAGTTGATCAGGCAAAGATTGAAAAGCTGAAGTCGATGTGTAAGAAGATACGCATCGACATAATAAAAATGCTTGCCGAGGCTGGCTCAGGACATCCCGGAGGTTCGCTCTCCTCGGTTGAAATCCTTGTAGGGCTGTTCTTCTACAAGATGCGTCACGATCCTAAAAATCCAAAATGGGAGGACAGAGATAGGTTTGTATTGTCGAAGGGACATGGCGTCCCAGCATTATATGCGACTCTTGCTGAAGCAGGATATTTCCCTCTTGAAGAATTAATGACGCTTCGAAAATATGGTAGCAGGCTTCAGGGACACTCCGACAGCGTTACAGCTCCATTTATCGAGGTTTCCACAGGCTCGCTGGGCCAGGGACTTTCTCTTGCAAACGGCATGGGCTTGGCCGCAAGGTTGCAGGGCAAGAAATGGAGAACGTATGTTGTGCTTGGAGATGGAGAACTTGAAGAAGGTCAGGTATGGGAAGCATCTTCAACAGCATCCTACTACAAGATCGACAATGTCACTGCAATAGTTGACAGAAATTTTCTGCAGCAAAACGGCCCGACAGAGCAGCTAAAGTCGATGGAGCCAATTGCAGACAAGTTCAGAGCGTTTGGATTCCATGTAATTGAAATAAACGGACATGATGTAGCTCAAGTAGTTAGGGCACTTGACGAAGCTGAAACGATTAGAGGGAAACCTGCTATCATAATAGCCAAGACCGTCAAAGGAAAAGGAGTCAGCTTTATGGAGAATGTACCAGGGTTCCACGGCAAGGCTCCTACAAAGGAACAAGCTGTCCAGGCCCTAAAGGAGTTGGAAGCATGATAGATCTTAGCAAACTTTCAAGCCTTCCAATCAAGGCTTTAAGAGACGGATATGGCGAAACGCTAGTTAAACTAGGAAAAGAGGATCCAAAGATAGTCTGCCTTGACGGAGACCTTATGGATTCTACGAGGATGCAAAAGTTCGCGAAGGAATTCCCGCAGAAGTTCTTCGAAATCGGCATTGCAGAGCAGGACATGATAGGCACGGCAACAGGAATGGCATTTGCAGGCATGACACCATTTGCGAGCACTTTTGCAGCTTTTGTTACCAGATGCTTCGACCAGTTAAGATACACACTTGCGTATCCAAAGGCGAACGTAAAGTTCGTAGTTACACATGCGGGATTAGGAGTTGGAGAAGACGGAGCATCTGCACACGCGATAAATGACATAGCGTTGATGAGGAGCATTCAGAACTTTACCGTCATCGTACCAGCGGATTACACATCAACGAGGATGTATATAGACTGGGCTGCAAAGTATCATGGTCCGGTTTTCATTCGGCTGACTAGGCAGGATCTTCCAGTGCTATATGAAAAGGAATCAGATTACATTTCAGGTAAAGCAAACGTACTAACTGATGGAAGCGATTTAGCCATAATTGCATGCGGTGCAGAAGTTTATGAAGCGTTAGCTGCAGCTGCGGAGCTGAAGAAGAGAGGCGTAAGGGCCAAGGTCGTTGACAACGCTATGGTAAAGCCCCTTGACCATGAAACGATTCTGAAGGTTGCAAAGGAAACTGGCCATGTTCTTACGTGTGAAGACCACTCGATAATAGGAGGACTTGGAGGTGCGATATCGGAATTCCTGTCCGAGAACTATCCGGTTCCAGTGCATAGAATCGGCTTGAGGGACATCTTCGCAATTTCAGGAACTCCAAGAGAGCTATTCGAACATTACGGATTATCATACAATCACATAGTCGATGCTGCAGTCGCTATGAAGAACGGCCGCAAAAAGTAATTCGGTAAAGGCGATTCAATGTTCGTTGAGGGCTTAAACTTAACTAACCCTATAACGACATAGACTTAATTGGGCCAGGTTGACTTCCCCAGCCTACCCTCCCCCTTTTTGTAACTAATAGCGGGCCCGGTGGAGCTTAGCCCAGAAAGAGGGTCAGGTACCCTATTTGGAGGAGGGCAAGGCCCCCTTTCCCTTATTTTTGGGGTAGGGTTACTGGTGACTCGCTGTTTTTAGCTGTTGTCTAAGCATAATCTAGAGGGAGGGGCGATCAGACCCTATCTACTTTTCATCCCTTTATGCAAGCTTGTTTGACCAATTACCAGTGCGGGCCATGTAGGTTGCGGTGCTAAATCATGCTAATTTCTAGCGAGTGTACAACCTTGGTGTATGAATCTCCGAATAGAGAATCATTTCGCGGATTATGTGCCATCTGGGATTCGATTGTATGATAATATAATAAAATATATCTACCCGGGCTAATACCGCTTAAGTTTTAAGCACATGAACACACTATGAGTCAAGGAAGTTAATGGTCGACCTAGTTCAGATAGTAGTGCTAATAACTCTGATCGGGCTTTCGGCGTTCTTTTCATCGAGTGAAACGGCTGTCATTTCAATGACAGAGGTGAAGGTAAGAACACTCCTTGAGAATGGAAAGAAGGGAGCTAAAGTGCTTTATAGACTCAAGCAGAATCCTAAACGATTCCTAATAACCATACTTATCGGGAATAACTTGGTTAATATTGGAGCCGCTGCATTGGGCACGTTGATAGCAACTGAAGCCTTTGGCTCGGCCGGACTTGGGATAGCAACAGGAGTGCTTACCCTTGCTATTCTTGTGTTTGGAGAGATCACCCCCAAGTCTTACGCAACGGTTCATAATGAAAAGATCTCCCTTTTGGTCGCTAAGCCGATAGAACTTCTCAGTTACATACTTGTTCCTCTTGTAATCCCTTTTGAGAAACTTACATCCTCCTTCAAGTCGAGCACAGGGTACACACCATTAGTGACCGAAGAGGAGCTCAAAACAATGATCGAAGTAAGCGCTGAACAGCAGGTCATAGAAAAGCATGAAATGGAGTTCATTAAAGGTGCGTTAAAGTCCGGTGACATAACTGCCAGAGAGGTTATGACACCTAGAGTGAGGATGTTCGTCATCGATTCAAAGATCTCTATAAAAGACGCAATGAATGAATTAATCAAGAGCAAATACTCTAGAGCGCCGATAATCGACGGCTCCAAAGATAAAGTGGTCGGCATAGCATATCTTAAGGATTTGTTGACAACTTATCGAAGCCGTAAAGGGAAGCTAAACATAATGGAAGTCGCTAGGACGCCACTCTTCGTCTCTCGAACAGAGGCTGTCGGAAACCTACTTAGAGAGTTACAATCCAAAAGGGCACATATGGCCATAGTTGTTGATGAATTTGGAGGAGTTGAAGGCTTACTTACATTAGAGGATTTGGTTGAGGAAATCGTGGGAGAAATAGTGGACGAGGTCGAAGTATCTCCCAAACTGATAAGGAGAATTGATAGAGACACCATACTGGTTCATGGAGATACTGAGATTGAGGACATTGAGAGTTTCCTTAACGTAGATCTTCCCAAGGTTGCAGGAAGCTCCACCATAAATGGTCTACTCCATCACGTGCTGAAGGATCTCCCAAAGATAGGCGAAGAAGCTGAAGTGAATAATGTCTTGCTCTTTGTTGAGGAGGTAAAAGACAATAATGCACTGAAAGTGCGAGTCAGGAAGAAATAAGGATTTAAAATCATGGATAAACAGTGCACTCTCAAAGGACTGCATGTCTTACATCAGAAAGATATGGGCAGTTCCTAGAGCTTACCCGAGGAATCGGCGTCCTTCCTAGCGGCAAAGTGGTTGTGGGAAAGTAGTACCTGACCCAGTTTGTGAGCGGGCTTAAACTTAAATAAGATTCAGCACAATAAAGGGTTAATCGAAAAGGTGTGAATAGATGAAAATATTCCTAGATACCGCAAACATAGCCCAGATTAAGGAAGCAAACGACATGGGTCTTCTGGACGGAGTAACTACAAACCCGACTCTAGTCTCTCAAGAGAAAGAGGATCCAGAGATACTCTACTCGACAATCTGCAAGATGGTAAAAGGTTCGGTAAGCGTCGAAACGACATCCAACAATACTGAAGAGATTATCAGACAAGGACATGAGATAAGAAAATATGGAAGGAATGCAACTGTCAAGGTTGCTTGCACAAGAGAGGGTCTGAAGGCAGTAAAGATGCTTGAAGATTCAGGAATTCCCTGCAATGTTACCCTCGTATTCTCGCCTACTCAAGCATTTCTTGCTGCAAAAGCCGGTGCAACGATAATCAGTCCCTTCATCGGAAGACTCGATGACATCAGCTATAATGGAATGGATCTCATTAGGACGATCGTGAGTATGCTGAAGCCCTATGACTATCTCAAGAAGACACAGGTACTCGTCGCGAGTATTAGACACCCTGTACATGTTGTAGAAGCTGCACAGGCAGGGGCCCAGATTTCCACGATGCCTCCGAAGGTCTTCGACATGCTCTTCAAGCATCCATTGACCGACATCGGTCTTGAAAGGTTCCTGAAGGACTGGGAATCTGTAAAGGCAAGGATGGCCCAGAAAGTCATTTCTCCGTAGATCATCTGTAAGAATTCATATGGGCGCCCTAGTGACGGGTACTGGAGGCTTAGGTTCCTATATAGCCCGTCATTTTATTTCACAGGGCATTCCCTGCTCTCTTTATGGCACGGCACGTCAGATAGACGCTATCAAGCAAATTGTCGATGTTAGCAAGGTCATGATATTCAAAGGTGACATTCTCGACGCAAATTCTCTGAGCAATGCAGTAAGGGAAAGTGGTGCAGACAGAATAATACATACTGCAGGGCCGAGGGCTACTCAAACACGGAAGGATCCTAAATATTGCGTAAGAGTTCACATAGAGGGTACCCTAAACGTATTGGAGGTAGCAAGAAAAGCAAATCTCGACAGAGTCGTGTTCAGTAGTTCAGGTTCGGTGTATCTGGCAACAAAAAAAGGCCAGCAGGCCAAAGCCTCAACGATAAAGGAAGACGACGTTCTGGTCCCTATGGATCATGAAGACGTTTACGCTACTGCCAAGGTCAACTGCGAATATCTTGGGTTTAATTACGCAAAGACATATGGCTTCGGTTTCATGCCTCTTAGAATAGCCCATGTTTACGGCTACTGGCCCGGAGACATGGGAAGAGGAATAGTAGTAAGCCAGATCGTAAGGGCATGTATAATGCAAGAGGGTCTAGAGGTAGATGAGCAACTGGCAGAATGGGCTCACTATAACGATCTTGCAGAGGAGCATTTTGTTGCAGCTTATTCACAGAAAATCAAGCTTGGTGCTTTTAATGCAGGCTCTGGAAAGATACATTCACTGAACGATGTCCTAACAGTGCTGAAAAGATACTTTAAGACTGTGAAGATAAAGGTCAACAGCGAGGCCAAAACCTCCCGCAGTACACCCTCAGACATGTCAAAGGCTAAAGAAATGCTTGGCTTTACGCCAAAATATGATCTAGATAGAGCGGTAAGAGAGTTAATAGAAATCTGGAAGAAGAATCTGGGAAAGATTTAGCCATAAATTGCAAATAGAGGCAGTTTCAATATGTCTCTGATATCGATATAACCTGTTCGGACAAAATACCAACAGATTCCAGTTTTACGCAGGAACGGGTGTTCCAAAGTATCCCTTAATATGACTCCCAGCATATTAGGCGCTAACTGATAGCATGACAGACAAAAACCGCAGGCTATTTCTAAAAAATGCTGGTGCTGCAGGCGCCATGGTAGCGATGGACCTTGCGATACCGAAGGTATTAGCAGACTATGACGAGTTTGTAGCACCTCCTAACCTCTTCCAGAATACTGGCCCTGCTATTGACTACGAGGAATACATGAAACAGCTATCTCCGCAAACGGTTCCCTTTGCACCTATTTCTAGGCCGTTAACAGAGAGGGAGAAGATTGCACACCTTTTGAGGAGGGCAGGTTTCGGTGCTACAGAAACTGAGCTTGATGCCTATGAGAAAAAGGGTCTGGACAAAACAATAACAGAATTATTGAATTATCCTGCCGCAGAACCAGAACTTGAGGATGCTATCTCGAAACTTAATCTGAAGATGAGTAGCTTAGCGGATATACAGACATGGTGGGTAATAAGGATGGTTTTAACCGAGAGACCTCTTCTCGAAAGAATGGTTCTTTTTTGGCACGGCCATTTTGCTACATCAATCAGAAAGGTCAACAACGTTTCTTACATGCTTCAGCAGAACCAGTTCTTCCGTGTGAACGCTCTGGGCGACTTCAGAGATATTCTGGTCGGAATTTCAAAAGATCCTGCGATGCTTGTATGGCTCGACAGCAACTCCAACCGAAGGGGTGCTCCAAATGAGAACTATGGCAGAGAGCTTCTGGAACTATTCAGTATGGGAATAGGGAATTACACGGAGACAGATGTCAAAGAAACGGCTAGAGCATTCACCGGATGGCACATAAATAGGCAGACAGGAACATTTGTCTTCAATTCCCGCTTGCATGATTACGACTCAAAGACCTTCTTAGGCAAAACTGGTAACTTTGATGGGACGGACATGATTGACATAGATGTGCAGCAACCAGCAACTGCAAGATTCATTTCGAAGAAGCTCTTTTCATTCTTTGCCTATCAAGACCCTGAACCAGAAGTCATCGACAGACTCGCTGATGTTTATTTCAAGAATAATAGGAGTATTAAGGCTATTGTTGAAGCCATATTCCGTTCAGAAGAATTTTATTCTCCAAAAGATGTATTCACCATGGTTCGCAGCCCCGTCGATTTGGTAGTTTCTGCTAGGAGGCTTGTTGGAGGGCAGATCAATCTTGGAAGCATGCTGGCAGCTATGAGGAGAGCTGGGCAGCAGCTCTTTGCTCCTCCAGATGTGTCTGGCTGGGAGACTGGTATGGAATGGATTTCGACATCAAGGCTTCTGGAGAGGTTCAACTATGGAGCAACTATTGCAGGGACTGTTGGTAATGGGAGTGACATAATTTCGCAGGTAAAGACAAGGAAGTATGCAGGCCCTGTTTCTTTGGTCGAATTCCTAAACACTAGAATTTTGCAGAGGTATCCTGAAGAAGGAAGGAGGCAGTTGCTAGAACGGCTGGCATTAGAATCTCTTGGACTTGATCCAAGTACTGCTACGATAGAGAAAGCTACTAGGACGCTCATTGCAGTAATTATGGCAACGCCGGAATTTCAGTTAGAGTGATCATTATGAAGATTGAAAGAAGAGAGTTTCTGAAGATGGGCGCCGTTGGTGTGCTGGGTGCCGGAACCATGATGCTTCTACCAAGAACTTATGCACAGCAGGCTGATATCGACCCAAGCAAAGCAAAGAACAAGCTTGTTGTTGTACAATTGAGCGGCGGCAACGATGGTTTGAATACTGTTGTGCCTTACGGAGACCCTGCGTACTACACCAAGAGGCCTACACTTGCGGTCAAACCTGAAAACGTGCTGAAAATCGATGACAGAGTTGGGTTTGCACCACAGTTCGCAGAGATGAAACAAGTATATGATCAGGGGAGGCTTGCTGTATTACAGGCTGCAGGTTACCCCACCTCTAACAGGTCCCACTTCTTTTCGATGGATGTATGGCATACTGCTGACCTTACAGCTCAGGATAGGTTTGGCTGGCTAGGTAAATTTATTGATGGATTACAAACTCCTGAGAAAGACCCTCTTGTAGGCCTGTCTGTAGGGATAATGCCCAAGGCTATGAAAGCAAGCACGCTCTCCGTTCCTGCACTTGAATCGTTGGACAGATATCAGTGGACTCCTTATGGAAATGACCCAATAGAAACTTCTAGGCAGATCAGAGCATTCTCAGACATGTACTCGGAAACAAAAGACAGCACTACACTAATGGACATTCTGCAGAATATTGGTAAAGACGCACTTGTCAGCTCAACTGACTTGAAGAACGCCTCACGATCGTACTTGCCTTCTGTAAATTATCCCCTGAATAGCATATTATCTATCAATCTGAAACTTATTGCACAACTGATAGGCAGCGGACTAGGGACAAGGATTTACTATCTTAACATAGGAGGTTTCGACACACATGCTAGCCAAGTGCAGCAGCACCAGAACCTTCTAACTACGATATCGCAGTCGCTTGGCGCGGTCCACCAAGATCTAAAGGATCAAGGTAATGGAGACAAAGTTATGATAATGCTGTTTTCGGAATTCGGCAGAAGGGCTGCACAGAATGGCAGCAATGGAACTGATCATGGCAAGGGAGGTCCGATGTTCGTTTTAGGTGGAGGGGTAAAGGGAGGTCTTTATGGTCCAGAGCCTAATTTGAACGATCTTAACGATGGAGACGTAAACCCTGCAATAGACTTTAGGCACGTATATGCAACTATGTTGGAAAAATGGATGGGTGCAGATTCCAAGAAGGTTATGGGGCAAAGGTTCCCGCTGCTAGACTTTGTGAAATAATCTAAAATTGTAAATCACAAACACAAACCATAGACTCATCTAATCTGATTGTGTATAGTGGACGGAGGGGATTCGAACCCCTGACCTTGGACACAAATTGAATAGATAAATCATAACTCGCTCTCAGTTATAGTTTCAATAGATCCAGAAATCTTGGTTAAGAGCTCTTTATCGAAGGTCAGTAGTGGTAAAGGTTTTTCATTAGCTACCTGAGCTATAATCGCATCCATACCCTTAATTGAATGCTTTATCGCCAGCTCTTGAGCTTCCTGCATCCTTTTTCTATTTAATTCAACTATTTCTAACAAACCTAGCTGTACCCATTTTTGCATTTGAATTCTTGTCGCTCTGGCGCTTTGCATATCATTTGTTCTACGCAATACTGCTCCACAAACTTCGATAGGAACTATGACGCTTGTGCAGGCAATTCTCTGACGTGTTAGAATCTTGTCTATGGCTGACGTGCCATTTTCAAAAAACTTGTCAGAAGGAATCAGCGAGGCTACTAGCACTGATGAGTCTATAACAAAATCAGACATGAGTCTTTTCCCGGTCTTCTCTTATGGCTTGCACAGCGGAAATTCTCTTGGGCCATTTCTTTCCTATGTTCAGTGCCAGCTGCTTCCATTGTTCAGTAAGCTCAGCGGGTCTCACAAGAATGCCCTTGCCCGTATCTAACTGTTCCACCTCTATGCCAGGCCTTATGCCATATTTGCTACGCAGTTCCTTAGGTATAACGATCTGTCCCTTTGGTCCTACCTTGCTAGGGTATAGTTTTTCCTCAGCAGTCATACTTAAGACTATTGTATAACTGTTATATTAAGTTATACTAAGGTTAGACAGTGCAGATGATTCTGCTGCAAGATTTAGTGGACCGGAGGGGATTCGAACCCCTGACCTTCCGCGTGCAAGGCGGATATTCTACCACTGAACTACCGGCCCTTGAGTCCAAAAGAACAAATTAATGGATTAAAATATTGCAAGCCCTACTTGTGCAGGCTAGCCCCCCATTGCATATATAAACTCAAAAAATCTAAACAGATTCTACCATGATATTTTTGGGGGCAACAACTTCTGCTCCACGTAGCGAAATATGCATTCTGTAAGGCCCTGCCCCTCTTATCAAGAAGGCAAGGGTAACCGCGACCAAGTGAATATGGTTGATTCCCTCTCCGAACAGGTAGAATGCAGAGGCCAATAATCCCAGATATATCAATGAAATCAGCCTGTTGAATATTCCCAGCAGATAGTGCGCCCCAAGCAGAACCTCAAAGAAGCCGAAGAAGAACACGAATAACCTTAGCTCTGGAAAATATGGCACATTGTACTTTATCACAGCAGCCTCCGTAAGTTCGGGTGCAAGAAGTTTTTCCGTCAAACCTAGCCAGATCAATGAAATGCCAAGAGTTATTCGCATAATAGGCATGCTGTACACCCTGTAAGCATCAAGATATGCCCCGATTTTTTTCACCGATGACATTCTTGCTATTGTAAACGAATCGATGCTATGCTTCAAACCTCCTTCAAAGAATAACATTACAGCAACTCCAAGAAGTACTAATTGATCCAATCCGTGAACTCCCAATTGAGCAAATGATATTCCTACAAGGACTGCAAGAAACACCGCACCAATCTTGGTCAGAAGGCCAAGAAGTAATAACACCCCTGCAGCAATTTGCAATATCGAAACTGGCGACATCGAGTTAGTTAAAGAAATACTGGTCTGCGGCGAGAATAATTTACCCGTTAGGCCAGAGAATATCAGAAATCCTCCGACTGTCAAGCGTAATATGAGAGGAACATAGGCTTCGAGCGGAGTGACACTACCCTCAAGAGTCTTAATCAGAGGCTTCTTCGACAGAAACAATCCCAAAAACTGAAACGCTACAATAAATAGGAAGCCTGCTAGCATTACCACTGCAAGCATGTCTCCCTGCAAAAGCGTCGTAGGTGCGGCTCTCTCACTGCTTACCTCCGCTATTTCGTCGTCACTTAATATATAGCGGACATGGCCGTAAACCGTACTAACTTTAGCTATTAGGAAGAAAATTACTGCGCTTCCAACTAAACCGTAGCCAGATATGCGCACAAACCTCCGTCTTCAGAACTTGATTAAGAACCCTTCTAATTTGGCTCAAAATCTTCAGAGTTAAATAATCTCCCTGCAAAAGGCTTCGACACATGGGCCTGTAGCTCAGCTTGGACCTCCACAGGGGAGTAGTTAGAGCGTTCGACTGATAAGATGGCAGAAATCGAAAGGTCGAGAGTTCAAATCTCTCCAGGCCCACATCGCTATTAAGCATGAAAATCCAGAAACCTTTGCAGAACGAGCATAAATACGACTTTCCGTTGCATTAAGTTCGACAGTTGACGAACTTAGCTTCTTCTTTACATACTGGGATTGGCCTCATATACAAACAACTTTCTTTATATATTGTCCCCTGCGTTTCAATTCTATGTAGGCGCGTAACTGACGTGCATAGGATCCCATAGAGGTGTCGATAGTGCACACGAACCGAAATCCTTGCAATTTAAATATGTGATAGTCTTAAATACACTATAATAGACTCTTGGGGCATGGCTCATAAATTAATAAGTTTGAGTCTGCTGACGGCAACAATCCTACTCGGACCAGTATTACTTGCAGCAATCCCCCGCATAAGTGCATTCGATCCTGGAGGCCCTCCAGTTGGAGGAGCAGCTCCAAGCGTACCAACAGGAAATTGGGAATGGATAAACTATCAACCTACGGGCGGCAGCTATAGTCCTCAAACCCAGATAAACAAGGAGAACATACAGTTTCTCGAAACAAAGTGGGTATACCCGATCCCGAGAGCAGGTGCCGACTCGAAAAGACCCCTCGCATACGGATCTATTACACCACCGATCATAGTTGACGGTACTGTCTATTTCTCGACGAGAGATAAGAGAGTATACGCATTAGATGCTCAAACAGGGAGACAGATATGGGTGAACGACTATATCAATAAGATACCGGATGCATGGTACACGGGGAACTATACAGGGGGATGGCTTAACCCACCAGCATCTGAGACACATGCGATAAACTACTATCGTGACAAGGGCGTGCTCATACCTAGCGTCACCGCATGCACGGTCTATGCTATTGATGCGAAGACTGGGAAGACAGTTTGGGTTGTTAAGCCCGAAGTGATATGTGGCTCAAATGAGGAGTTTGGTGATGTCGCTAACGGTAAAATCGGAACTGTAGGCAACCAAGGAGTAATGGCCAGACAGGCCAACCCGCCAGTCTTTCAGGGCAACATAATGTTCGTTCCATGGGGTGGAAGGAGCGGATCAGGAGGGAGGGCATTAGTGTCGGGAATTGACATGAGCGATCCTCAGAATCCAAAGAGACTCTACAGAGAGTTCATAATGCCTCCAGCTCAGGGAGATCCTGAATGGGCAATAAAGCAATGCACACAAGCAAATGGAAATGGATGGTACTTCGAATACCCAAGGTACTTGGAAGGAATCAATCACCCAGCAAGGAATAGAGAACCAACGTATCTGGCAACTAAGTGTACCGAAGTTGATCCAGATGTAGTTAGAAATGACTGGATCGATATGGTACCAAGCTCACCACACTTTGGAAAGATACATACGGCGAGTGCAATAGCGGAGGTTTGGGGTCAATACATTCTGGATCCAGAAACTGGCCTAGTGTATGTGGGTTGGGGAGACGAAGGGCCATATACAAACCTAACGCATAGGTACGGACCTGGTCTTCATGGTAGCGGCTTCACAGCTCATGACATAAGAACAGGAAAAATTGTATGGTGGTTCGATGCCAACATACATGACCTATGGGACTATGACTGCTCATGGTCAGGCTTCCTAGGACAGGTACAGGGAAAGAAAGCGTTCATAAAGGCTTGCAAGAACGGAATAATATATGCTCTCGATGCGGCAACAGGCAAACCATTCTGGGTATATGATGGCGGCACATTCATCAACAGAGGCGGTCCTCCGTGGGCCGATAACGGCCAGAACTACGGAGTCGACAAGAACAATGATCCAAAGACTAAAGATGCATGCTGCAGAATTACAGGGCCATTTGCAAAGGAGCATATGAGTCGGCCATGGATGCATTATCCCAGCAAGGAATCAATCAAAACATCATGTTACACGGCCTGCTTGGAATCTGACCAAGCATACGATGGGAAGAAGGTATATGTTGTTCAGTACAACGATATGAACTCACATAGAATTGGACCCGTCAGACCATTTGGGAACAATGGAGCGGGATCAGACCCGGCTCTCAGGCCGCCTCCGAGGAGCTTCCAAGTATCTGCACTAGATGTCAATACTGGCAAGGTAGTCTGGACCTATCAAGAAACAGGGTATGGCTATAGAGGTGGAGTCTCCGTTACTGGAGGAATGGTGCAGATATACCCTCAAGATGGCAATCTCAGATGGATAGACGCTGACACTGGGAAACTACTCCATACAAAGTACTTCGGAATATCTGTCAACATTATGCCTACAATTGGAGCCGGAAAGGATGGGAAGTACAGAATCTTCACCTTCATGGGTGGTGGTGGCGGAGGACAGCAGGCTCCCGGAATTTCTGCAGCAGTGGACGGATCTCTCATATCTTTCGGGCTCCCTGACGTAATACCACAGCCTCAAGTAGTCACTAAGGAAGTAGTCAAAGAAGTACAAGTACCTAAGGAAGTCATAAAAGAGGTCATCAAAGAAGTACAAGTACCTAAGGAAGTCATAAAAGAGGTCATAAAGGAAGTACCAAAGGAAGTAACCGTAGAAACTGTCAGCCCAATATCCTATGCTGCTATAGGTATAGGAGTTGTACTAGTAGTAATATCAGGAGTACTGTTCAGCAGAAGGAAGAAGGCATAACATCAATAAGCCTTGCCTTTGCAAGGCACTTTCTTTTTCTTACTCCTATTCTCTGTTTCTTGATTAGATGACAATCCGTCCTTTCTATCATGGCAAGATTCATACCCCATCGGTTCGAATCTATCCAGGCCCACTAATCATATCGTTTAATTTGTCACCGTTCGTAGTCCGCAAGGCCGGTTGAACTCTTGGGTTTTTTGAGCATAGAAGGCTTAGCCTATCCATCTAGGAGGTAAAGCTTCTCAGACCACATCGACCCCTGCCGTTCTATGATCTCAATTTCGGGATACTGCTGAATCACTCCGACGACATTCCCTTTTTCGTCCAGCAGGTCCTTAAAGCGTTCACCCAATCGATGGAATATCTGATCGTTCATCGATAGTAAGTCAGATCCTGTTAATTTAGAAATTGTGCAGTGTGGATCCGGATTTACATTGGTGTAAAAATCGGGAATCAGAGATAATACGACAGGGGCATCTCCCAACGGCTGTTCTCGGTCATAGGAGCGTCTGATCAAAATTATTGCATATTCTTGAAGGGAGGGACTAGTTGCGAATAGCGATTCGCAGGCACTGATCATTTGTTATCAAGATCGATGATGGCTGGCTCACACTGATTTCCTGAAGACAGCTTACAAATCATAGACATCAAGTTTCTTATCTCCAGTTACATCACAGAATCTAGGGTCCCGCTTTCCCATGGATATCAAAGACAAGCTTTAGGTACTTACCAAGTACTAATCGCGGTAGCTCGTATCTCCGCCCCAAGCCATACAACTCAAAAGGATCCTTGTCCCCTTTAGAAAGATTGCACTTTATGCAAGTCATTACGGAGATTGTACCATGATTTC
Source organism: Nitrososphaerota archaeon (assembly GCA_024860875.1). Taxonomy (GTDB): domain Archaea; phylum Thermoproteota; class Nitrososphaeria; order Nitrososphaerales; family UBA57; genus VHBL01. Next base: position 21,157 of record JACPSZ010000009.1, read on the forward strand.
ATTCATGGCCACCGAAGCCTTAACGGAAATCCCACCGCAGAAATGGCTAAGCTTACTGAAAGGCACTACAAGAATCAAAGAACCAATAGCGCGCGCAATCAAAGAGGCTTACAGAAAGGGAATAAACAAAGGATATCTTCAGGGAAAGGCGAAGAGTCAAGTTAAGATACGGGAATGGAGGCCAGGATCTTCGAGTTGGAGGAGCGAATGAAGGAGACGGAAGCTCAAATCAGCCTCGTAGGAGGGTTGCTTATCGAAGATCGATGATAGATTGGTTTTTGAGAAACTTGACGAGCTAGGCATCATATAGAATCTACCAACAAAAATGCAACAACCAACAAGGCAACAATCCTCTCCAAGCTTACTCAATTTCAAGAACTCTTTAGTTTCATCAGAGTATAGAACTCGTTATGATAGATTATCTCGTATTTCTCATTTAGAAGAATAGAATTGTTCTCTATGAAACGAACTCCGTTGATAGCGTCTCCTGAAGGTCTGTTGGAAACTATCACAAACTTATTGAATGATCTGCTTTCGTTAACCAGAGGCCAAGGCTCGCCAGCAAACAAGTCTCTAAAATTAACCAAGTGTATACCGCTGAAGATCATTATCTTGTGTGCATCCCCAGAAGAAGTCAGCATCAAGATGGTTCCATCATTGAAGTTATGTTGCAGTATCTTTGCAGTTTCTATTGCAGAGAAGGTTTCATTTCTATATGAGAAGCCAGCATAGGCTTCTTTCATAACCATAGGAGGATTTGGGTAGCCAAGTTGTCTGATAGCCCCGAAGGACGTTGACAATACTATTATTGCAGCAAGGATAATCACAAAGAGTTTCTTTTTTGGAACCCCAACTGCGACGCTTCCAAACGATACTATTGACGATGCAAGAACCAAGAACCTGCTGTTGAACCAAATACCTCCACCTTGATGGAATATTTCCCCAAGTCCCAAAACCAATGATATGTAAATTACTGCAAGAGGCAGTGCCAACAGTGCAACAAAGATCATTCTGTTCTTGCTTTCTCCTTTCTTAGCAGCAAAGGCTATCAAGCCAATCAGCGAAATGATCAACAATGGTGCACCGTACATCACTTCCATCGCAGTCGACAAAATTTGTGCAGACGACAGAGGTTGCAGATATAGGGACTCTCTGAACGGCCTACTTGTTGCTTGAGCTAAGTACGAATAGAACGGTATGTTGATGAATGCTAAAGGATCTCCAAACGCTAAAGCATTCCACAAAAACCAGAAGACTATGCCTGCAAACGATGCTAAGACACAAAGAAAATTTATCAAATTAACTCTGATACTTTCTGTCCTTATTTTGGAGGCTGCAAGAACCGCAAGAGCTATAGGCAGAAACCAACCTTCATACCTTGTCAGAGTAGCCAGTATTGTAAGAATGGCTGCAATGTACAGATTTCTCGCAGTTGTATTCTCGTACCAAGCGTATGCGTAATAGGCGGAAGAGACTGCAAAGAACAGGAAGAGCGATTCCTGCATTGGAACTATTCCCATGTAGATTACGCTTGGATTCAGCGCAAAGATCAGCCCAGTCAGAGTTGCGATTTTCTCCGACTTGAACCAATTGTAAGCCATTCTTGTAATGTAGAACGATGCAAGTATCAGAGATGGTAGATTGATTACAGTCCCAGCTAGGCCGCTTGCAAAAAGAAAGTCATTTAGTGCTGGAGGAATTAAAACAACATGCAGTAAAGGAAGCCATACTGTTCCGAGCTGATAAATCCCGGGATTTTGCCAATCTACAAGCTTCCTTCCAGCAACCAGATGAGAAATCGAATCGCCGTAGTAAAGCAGCGAATATTTGTCAGACGAATAGAGATAGAAAGCCGATGCGATACCGACTAGTACAACAGCTGCAGGAACAAGAAGCTCGAACTTTCTGATAGTTAAGGCCAAGCAATCCTGCTTGGGTAAGGTGGTCTATTTGTGATCATCGCTGGTAGACCTTTTTTACGAAGACGGTTTCAAAACCTCTCTTTTCGTAAAATGATTTCACGTTATCGATTTCAAGGTTCTGCAGGCACAGCAAATCACTTTGTTTTCTTGCATCTCTTATCGCTATTTCTAGCATTTGAGAGGCTATCCCTATTCCCCTGAACTTTGGAATTGTACCAATGCAATAGAATCCTGCAGTATTTGCCTCGAAATATGTTAAAGACGTACCTACAGGTTCTCCTCCAACCCTTGCAGTGTAAAGAATACAATCCTTGGTTTCCAAACATTTTTTTGCCCTTTTGCTGACCTCAATTTTGAAACTTTCACCAATGTCAAAGGATTTCATGTATGTGAGTATCCAGACTGCAATGTTCTCTTCATCTGCAATAGAAACTTCAGCAATTTTGTCTGGAAAGGGGACAGATTTTTTGAGCTTCATTATGTTGAAACTGGTCTCATGCTTGAAACTTTTTTTCAGCAGATCTTGCTCGAGTTTCCTGTGATGTTCTGCTATGAAGAATGTAGGGTTGATCTTTGCCTTTTGAAAGTATGTTAGAGCCTCGTCCACAAGTCCATTGTAATCTTGTTTTGAATAGCTTGCAGAAACCCTGTTGAACAATAGATCGTCTGGGAAATTTCCATTCAAAAAGAGCCTTGCTGAATCAAGATCGATTGCTTTGCTCCACAGAGAGAAGAAGCCCTGCTCATTGTTCTCCATATTATTGATTTCTTGGCTAGAAACTTTCATGCCGAAATTCCAAATATCTCTAACATTTTGCCGAAAACCCTCTTTGCCGTTGAATTGGACTGCGCATCAAAAGAATCGGATTTTTCATTTATCATTTTTGCAAGGGATATCATTGATTGAATGGCTTTAGGTGTATTAACATTATCGTTCATGTTTTTGTAGAACCTTTTCTCCATAGCACTAATATTGTTCATAAGATTCTTGGAGCCTCTGCTTTTTCTCTGCAGAGTAACCCAAGCTTTCGATATTAATTCTGCGTCTTTAGCAGCCTTCTTCAAAGCCCGTTCGCTAAAGTCTATTTCCTGTCTGTAATGAGTTGAGAGAGAGAATAATCTGATTGCATTTGCACTGTATTTTTTCAGAATGTCTTTTACCAGAATATAATTGCCGAGGGATTTTGACATCTTTTTCCCTCTAATTTTCAGCAAACCAGTATGAACCCAATATCTGACGTAAGGCTTCTTCCCAGTCAGCACTTCCGCCTGCGCTATTTCAGCTTCGTGATGAGGAAAGACAAGTTCAACGCCCCCTCCATGAATGTCGTATTGCTGCCCAAGGTTGCTGATCGCTATTGCCGTATCTTCTATGTGCCATCCGGGCCTTCCTTTGCCGAACGGGCTCTCCCAATACGGATGCTCCTCAAATTTCTTCCATAGCAGAAAGTCGGTCTGGCTCCTTTTTTCTGGCGAAGGTTCTATCATCCTCAGCTTCAGCTCCAAAGGAGATTGGTGTGAAAGCTTTCCATAATCGGGAAATTTGGAAGTGTCAAAATACACATTACCCTCAGCAAGATATGCACCTCTATTCTCCAAGATTCCTTTCACCTGCAGGATTGCACTCTCAAGATAATCGCTTGCGCTTTCCAGTTTGCTTATCATACTGACATTCAGTGATCTTAGAGCCTGCCTGAACTCTTCGGCATAGAGCTTTGAAATTTCTTCATGTGGTTTGCCTTCTCTTTTGGCCCTGTTGAATATCTTCTCGTCCATATCCGTCAAGTTCATCACGAAAGTTACCCTGAATCCCAAACTCTGCAGGTATCTCGCCAGGACATCGTAAAAGACAAATGTCCTTGCATGGCCCATATGCACATGATCGTAGACTGTAGGGCCGCAGACGAACATTGTGACCTCACCCTTCTTAATAGACTCGAAATTCTTCTTCCTCCCTGAAAGTGTGTCATAGAGTCTAAGGCTCATCCTTTACAAAACCGCAAGTTTCGGCCTTTTCGTCTTGGTAATAACTTTGTTGACTAGATAAGAGGAGGTTGACTTGCCCAATCTACTTTCCATTGAACTTAGTTATTGTGAAGAAAGAAATAAGCTAACACGGCAATGAGTTAGACAACCCCACCTAATTGGATCTCTCAACTCTAATCAGCTGGTATAGGGAATTAGGCAAGAACTTACTGCATACGCTAGGACAGTCTTAAATTCACTCTTCTCTTTTTCTGCAGGGATTGAAATCTGAACGCAAATGTGCTATAATCCTTCACGGTGGTGCAGGAGACCTCTCAAACCTTAGCACTAATGAATTAGGTCGCCTAACCAGAGCAACAACTAAAGCTTTGGAAAGAGGATTTGAATCAACCAAGGGAAAGACCGCACTTGATGGCGTTCAGGATGCTGTTCTTACAATGGAGAATTCTGGACTCTTTAATGCTGGCATAGGCTCTGTTTTTACCTTGAGCGGCAGAATAGAGATGGACGCTGCAATAATGAATGGTCGGAATCTCTCTTGTGGTGCAGTGGGAGCGGTGAGCAATGTTAGAAACCCTATACTATTAGCGCGAAGGATCCTTGAGGAAACAGATCATTCGCTTGTTGTAGGTCGTATGGCTAGAAGGCTCGCAGAGAAATTTGGTTTGGCAGGAACAGTACTTCCTTCCAACAAAAGGAGAGAGATGTGGAAGCAGATGCGGAAGAACCCTGCAAAATATCTGAAAAAGAACATAGCATACGCTTCTGATACCGTTGGCGCAGTCGCAATAGATGCTAAAGGGAACATTGCATCTGGAGTTTCCACCGGAGGCTTGTGGCTGAAACTTGATGGGAGGGTTGGTGATTCAGCATTAGTTGGAGCTGGGCTTTACGCTGAAAATGAGGCAGGTGGTGTAGCTGCTACAGGAATCGGAGAAGCGATAATGAATGTATTGCTGGCCAAAATAGTTCACGGCTACATGTCTACAGGGAGATCAGCTATGGATGCTTGCAAGTTTGGTATTGAAAACATAACTGCTAAAAAAGGTCCAAATACTGCTGGGCTGGTTGCAATAGATTCCCAAGGTAATTTTGGCTATGCCTTGAATACTAAGACAATGATTGTTGCAAGCATGTCTGAAGGCATGGATAGACCTACAGCTAAAATTCTGACGGATAGATCGCTTGCCTGATTAAGTATCGACTAGACCGGTAAAAAAGGATAAAGAGACTAGCTGAAAGTCCTTAGGCTAGTTCTCTAGTAAGAGGCCATTAAAGGTATAATGGTGATGAACGCTAGGATGTCGCAGGACTGTTACTCTTTTCTCAATGCTGATACTGCCGTCAGTCTTGACGCTCTCCACGCGGGATACGTCCCGGCGATCGCACTCAGTGTGATGGCTAGGAACCATGTAGACAACAAATCCTGGAGTGTAAAGATAGGCCGAAGATTAGGTACCCCGAACTGCGCAGTTCGGGTGAGGAGCTCTCCCATAAAGACTCCAGATAGGACGCCTATGGTTCCTCCCAGTACTCCTATAATTACAGATTCTGCTAGGATAAGTAGAACGATAACCCAGTTGGTAGCACCAATCGCTTTCAGAATACCTAACTCTTTAGTTCTTTCTGTTACTGAGGTGAATAATGTGGTAACTATCCCAACAGCTCCTACGAGCATTGAAACTACCCCAATGCTGAATAAAAACACGCTGAAGCCCGAAATGAAGGTTTGGAGAGTCTCTTGAATGACTCTAGGCGTCGTCACTCCGATATTGTTCCCGTAAATAGCTCTTATCTCCTTTTCAACAGACGCATTCATGTCTGGATTTTCTGTCGCAACGAATATTTGATCAAATTGACCTGACTTCTTGAGGAGAGAGTTTGCCGATGCGAGAGGGATGGAGACTGAATTGTCATAGAGTAAGTTACCTGTCTCCTTGATGATACCCCTTACTACAAAACTTCTTCTCTCGATTACAAGTTTCTGGTTGTTCCCGATTTGTTCTACGATTGAGGCCTCTGCTCGAACTAGACTGCCAACTTGTGCAAATGGTTGAGACTCTCCTGCGGGATGTGCGATGTTGAATCCTAGGATCATCGCTGTTGAATCCCTGCCAAGGGTAATACCACCATCCTCGAACTCCATAGTTGGTATCACGAAGAGAAGTTTTGCTGGATCGATCCCTACCACCGCAGTTGAAAGAGATTTTCCACCAGAGATTAGAGTTACAGAAGACCTGTAACTCGGAATCACTTCCTTCACCCCGGAAATGGGGCGTATGGCATTTACGGTAAAGATGTTTAGTGGTACTCGAGGACTCACCTGTGGTAAAGGAGGGCCTGGTGCAGGAAGACTCTGGGAGGGCGTGATGGTCAGTACGTCGGGAGCTAAAGACCTAAATTGCTGATTGATAAAGAAGTTAAATCCTCCACCTAAGCCATTCAGAGCCGTGATTAGTGCTGCACCTACTACAACCATCAAGATTGTCAGGCTCGATCTTAGTTTCCTTTCTTGAATTGCCTTCATTGAATACCCAACAATTGAAGATGGCTTCATCTTACCAACTCCTAGATCTGATGGGAAATTTATTTCTGCGGGTCGAAGGTTTCGAGATGGAAATGATGATAATAACTTTTCTAGGAGGTATAAAAGCTATAGCAGAGTTTGAAACCTTACAGAGAGAAACTGATCAGAAGCGTTAGTGAGCTTCGAAAGATAATGCAGAGCCTTGATTCAGACGAAGGTATAAGAGTCAACAGCGCAAAGGAAGGCTCAGGGTGCTTTACCTTCGTTTCAAAAAAAGGTGGCAGATTTACTGTCAATATAGCAGAGAGAGTTTATGATAAATCGCTAAAAGCATATGTTCCTGGAGGAGAAGAAACTTGGTTCTACACCAGCGATATTGAGGAAGCACTGACCAAAGTTATGAAAGGGGCCGAAAGACCTCTCCATGCATATCTATACTAATTCTTACCAGATTGAGATAGCTTGATTATCTACCGACTGCTGGTGCAGGTTGTGGCTGGTCGAACGACTTTGCCAGATCGGGTATAGACTTCATGTACTCTTGGATTTGAGCATCTGTGTCGTTTCCATAGACTATCAAAATCTTGTCCAAAGTCTTCGGGACATATTTTCCGAAATCTGAGTTCTCCTTTCCATTGACAAACATGCGGAGTTTCTTGTCACCCTCGTTAGAATACATGACTCCATCGACCGTCAACGAGGTCGGCGTAATCTTCATCCCTATCGTGTCAATAAAGTATCCGAGGGGCACGTTTGTTGCGTGCATGTGTATGGTTGAGGTTCCGCCTTCCAAGTGGACATATTCACTTCTTAGCTGATACTTTGATACGTTAAGAACTTGGGGCTTGCCATTGATGTACATAGCCCAGTCAACATGGTAATGAGCAGAATTGAGGGGACCAATCCCAGGACTGTTCGTAGCTGCCGTATAGACTAGATAGCCTAAGCCTGCAATAATGCCCACGATTATCAGTATTGTTAATGTCTTCCTTACGCTCTTTGAGCGTGTTCTGGCTTCTATCTCGTGCCTTCTGCGCTCCACCCTCTCCTTCTTCTTCTGCCGCCTTTGTTCTTCCCTGTCCATGCCGATGTTGACCATAGATGAAGTATGCTGGTATATATTCGAATACCTTCAAAGTTAAATCGAATAAACCAAAAGAGAGATTAATGTAAATCTCGCTATAGCATACTATGAGCGATGAGGATAGGGTTAGAAGGGCGAGGAAGGCTGCAGAGGCCCGCTACGGTTTCCGCATTCACTTTACTATCTATATTCTTGTCAATGCAGGGCTGACAGTTCTTTGGTATCTTACAGGAGCGGGCTTTCCATGGCCGCTTTTCCCGATAATATTCTAGGGGATCGGAGTTGCTGCAAATTACATGGCGGCATACGGAATGGGCGAGAAGTGGATAGAGAAGGAAACCCAGAAGATTCTCAAAGAAAATAAGTGATTAATGCGCTGCTTGAGTTTCCTGCTCAGCAGGTTTAGGCACATCCTCCTTCATCGCTCTTTCAGAAAACTCTCCCGTCTTCCTTAACCAGCTCATAGCCCTTCTGTACCTATCAATATCTGCCTGAAGGTACTCTATGTCCTTTTTATATTGCTGAATCTTCTTCCCGATCATCTTCTTGGAGAACCAGCCCTGATTCTTCTGGAGCTTCTCCTCTAGCTCCTTCAATTGCTCTTTCCTCATAGCAATTAGCCTGATTACGTCGTCTTCGTAGGGGCTGGACATATTCTTTTGAACTGAAACATCTGCTTATATTCCTTCTAAGGTTGTTCTTTAGAACTTTCAGTATCCATGCTTTTTGCAGCTGCTGGCCTTCGTGCAGTAATCCCTGCAGCTGCAAGAGCTACGATCAAGATCGTAAACGCAGTGTACAGATGTGAAGTCCTCAGAGTGTCTGTAGTCATCACGGCAAAGCCAAGATATGTTTGCGAAAGCACAAGGACTAGGAAGACGAACATCGTAATCTTTGACACTTTAGTTGCCGTTTTACTCCTCAGTGCAGCTATGGCAAACAGAATTGCCAACGCTACGCCTGCAAAGCCAAGGTAGAGATGTATTGATGAGTACGCTTCTCCGATAAAGCCGAGAATGATCTGCAGTATCAGACCAAAGAGAACTATCGCACCGAGCACCGGAACTATCTTCATACTGCTTGGTTGGAGCTCGTTAAAGAAAAACTTTACAGTGCCTGAACAACTTCGTCCTTATGACCGTCGACCTTGACCTTTCTCCAGATCTTTGATATCTTTCCCTCCTCACCGATAAGAAATGTGGAACGCTCTATGCCCCAGTGCTTTATGCCGTACAAATTCTTGAGCTTATAGACACTGTAGGCCTTTGAAACTTCCTTGTCAGGATCGCTGAGAAGCGGGAAATTCAGCGAATATTTCTGCTTGAACTTTTTGTGCGTGTTTATGCCATCGCTGCTCACTCCGAGAACTACAGCATCTTTGCTGATTATGCTACCAAGAGAGTCCCTGAAACTGCATGCCTCTTTTGTGCAACCTGGTGTATCGTCTCTTGGATAGAAATACAATATGACTTTCTTACCCTTAAAATCCTTCAGCGAAACTTTCTGCCCTGTATCACTTTCTAGACTAAAATCTGGAGCAGGATCTCCTACGTGAAGTTCATTTGTCATTTTCCTTTCACCTGATTGCTGACTGCGGATAGAGACTTGGCTAATTAACTCTTAACCTTCGTTCAAAGAAACACACGAGTGTTACCAAGAAAGGATAGGGCCCCTATCGTTTTAACTAGGGGTCCCGGGGTATATATAGAATGTATATAAAGTCAAAAGAGTTACTGTGACCAAGCAGCTTAACGCCTTCTAGCTCTTAGAACTGCAAAAGCTACTCCGCCGATGACTACAGCAATTCCGATTGCTATCATTGTAAAGTCCACCTGTGATCCCTCTGCTATTATTGGTGAAGGAGAAGGTACAGGCCTCTGTTGAGGCTCTTGTATTTCTTTGGGTGGAGCTTGCCCGGGCGGTTCGGCTGGAGCGACTGGAGGTGCTGGTTGCGCCTGTTGTGGCGGTGCTACTGGCTGCTGAGGAGGAATAGGTGCGGGTTCAGGCTGAGGCATTGGAACTGGCTGGGGGATAATAGGAGCAGGTACTGGCTGTTGCGGTTGTTGTACTGGCGGTGGAGCACCTGGTGGTGGTAGCGCCGGTATAGCCTCCCTTGGGAGAAACACTTCGTTAAGATTACTAACTGTTAGGCCTGGATTTCTTCCCCCGCCTATTACGAATACCTGATTGCCAACCATAGCAGCCGAAAGGCCGTGTCTTGAAGTTGGCATTGGCTGTCTGATCTTCCAAGTATTATTAGCTGCAAAATACTGTTCGTTGTTGGGGAATGTTCCTGATGAGGCCTCTCCTCCAAATATGAATATGGTTCCCATCACCGATGCTCCAACTATCCCTCCTCTTTTGGAAGGCATCGGACCCTTTCTGGTCCACCCATCAAGTTTCGGGTCGTATTCTTCATTTACGTCCATGTTTGTTATTAGGCTTCCCTGCCTACCTCCTATTACATACATTTTGCCATCAGCAACGCCAGAAGCCAGATGCTCCCTCGGCGTCGGCATCGGTGCCTTTGCAGTCCATGTGTCAGTTGCAGGGTTGTAAGCCTCGTTTGTCCCTAATGTCCTGTCCGATTGACCTCCAACAGCGTACAGCATCCCATCGACAAATTGAACAGTCAGTGCACCTCTTGGAGTCGGCATGTCTTTTTCTCTAGCCCAAGAATTAGTATTTGGGTCGTAAATGTAGAGCCTGTTCGTGGGAACCCAACCCACAAGATACCCTCCAACGACATAGATCTTGCCGTTAAAGGTCGCAATTCCAACATGGTGCAATGAAACTGGTAGCGGTGCAGCAATACTCCACGTATTAGTTTCAACATCATATACTTCTACGGTATTCAGAGTCTGGCCGTTTTCGGCAAAGCCCCCAACGACGTAAATTTTGTTTCCTATAGATGCGGCCACATTTTCGGTCCTTGGAGTAGGCATCGGAGCTTTAGTTGCCCATTCTGAGGCCTGCCCATAACTAAATGGTACTAGTAACAGAATAACAATAGTTGCCAGCCAGAACCGCATCATCTATAATACACTTGAGCTTTCTAAAAAGCTATTGTATTGAAAAGCAAATAAGATTCTATGGCTCGAAGTATGTCGAGCGGGGGTCGCCAAGCCAGGTCAAAGAGAGTAAACTGCTCGTGAAGGCGTAGGACTGAGGCTCCTATCCGTTAGCGGTTCGTGGGTTCAAATCCCACCCCCCGCACTAATTCGCCGGTAAACTGGGGCAGAATAATTGCTCCTTTAGCTATTTCTGACAGGAGCTCATAGAATTAGCAGATGGAGGGAAGTGTGTTTCATGACTCGTCTCTGTGTCCATGGATCTCCCATGGCACCATGCACCTACCTCCGTCTAGTCAGTTGATAGAAATTCCTCTAAATAAGCAGGATGGATCATTTGTCCATAAAAATTATGGAGGGCCCTCCCTCGAGGGCTCTATGCCTTCTTTCTTCTACTGAATAGTACTCCTGATACTACTACCAATACTACTCCTATACCAATAGCGGCATAGGATATTGGACTGATAGTTTCTACCGTTACTGTCTGTACGACTTCCTTAGGTACTTCTTTTACTACTTCCTTGACTACTTCCTTAGGTACTTCCTTGATCACTTCTTTGATCACTTCTTTGGGTACTTCTTTGATTACCTCCTTCGGAACTTCTTTGATTACTTCCTTTATGACTTCCTTTGGTACTTCCTTTATGACTTCCCTAACTTGGGGTTGTGGTATTACGTCAGGCAGGCCGAAGGCTACTAGGTTACCTGCAAGTTCGGCGCTATTTGCAGCCAAGAAACCTCCTCCGCCTCCGATGTGGGCGAATATCTTCATTTTACCGTCCTTTGAAGCACCCACGGTGGGCATCACGCTGACCGGGATACCGAAGAACTTCTCATGTATTAGTTTGCCGCTTGTAGCATCTAGGAACTTTAGATTGCCATCTGCGGCATAGACAACGACCATGCCTCCGGTGACCATGACTCCTCCTCTGAACGCCGCATTTTCGACCTTGTAAGACCATACTTTCCTGCCCGTGTTGACATCCACGGCATCAACATTTGCATCGACTATCCATTCAGTCTGTTGTGGAAATGCTGTCCTTGGACCACCGCCTACGCCATTGTTACCGAATGCTGCTACCCTCCCAAAGTTATGGGTTCCCATGTTGTTGAACGTACCCACATAAACCATCTTGCCATCGTATGCAAAGTCAGATTCTAGGCATACTGTGTAGCAGTTCTGTACGATTGGTCCTTTCTGCGGATAGTTCATCCATGGCTTGCCCATGTCTGCCTTCGTCAATCTACAGCATGCGTCTGGATCTGTCGGCCTGTTGTTAGCACCTACGCCATAATATGTCTGGATGTTCTTCCCACCCCTGATGATGGTTGGTGCATCATATATCCAGAATGGCTTTCCAGTGTTCCAGTCTAATGCATATACTATTCCGTTCTTGCATCCCTTCAGGAGTGCTTTCTGTCCCTGAACACTTCCTATAATGCCTCCCCATGAGCAGTCATAGTCCCATAGGTCTCTAGTTACAGCGTCGAACCACCATACCAGCTTGCCAGTTCTTACGTCAAAGGCTGTGAAGCCGCTTCCATGAATCGCGGGTCCGTATCTGTGTGTCAGGTTAGTGTATGGGCCTTCATCGCCCCAACCCATCGCTACGATACCAGTTTCCTGATCAATTGGATAGTTGCCCCATACTGGTGAGATTGCGCTTGCTGTATGAATCTTACCAAATGTTGGTGAACCAGGTACCATGTCTATCCAGTCATTTCTAACGATATCTGGAGCGACATCTGTACATTTAGTCGCAAGGTATGTTGGAGTACGGTCTCTTGCCGGATGATTTATCCCCTCTAGGTATCTTGGATATTCAAAGTACCAGCCATTGCCATTTGCTTCGTTGCATTGCTTTATTGCCCATTCAGGGTCTCCTGAAGCGGGAGGGAATACCCATGTTCTATAGAGTTTTATCGGGTTGGCAGGATTACTCATGTCAAAAGCTGTTACGAATGCTCTCCCGCCTGCACCGCTTGCACTACCAACCGGGAAGAACATTATGTTGCCAAGGAATTGCGGTGGGTGTGTATGTATACTGGAATAGTAACCGGTGATGTCCAAAGTTCCTTTGATCCCCTTTGTTGGATCACCGAATTCTGCAGTTGTACCGCATATCTGCTCAGTTTTCAAAGTCCATGCAGTCTTTCCAGTTTTTGCGTCAACAGCGTAGAGGTTGCATGAACCCATAGATGAAGTGATGAGCCAGCCCTTGTCACGGTAATAGTTTATTGCATGCCCATGGACACGTGCCCCTTGAAGGAATGGATACTTCGCAACCTCTGCTTGTGCATCCCAAGTTATGCCGTATGTATTATTCCAGAGCAACCTGCCATTTTGTGCATCTATGGCAAGTATTCTCCTGTCGCTCATTAGAACGTATACGGTACCATCAACTATGATAACAGGTGCTCCAGAGCCTCGCTGGACCCCTGTCCATGTGGTCTTCTCTACCGCATCCCTGTATGGATAGATCCATTTTGTTTCAAGATATTGGACATTGTCCTTGTTGATTTGGTTCTGAGGACTGTAACTACCACCTGTTGGTTGATAATTGACGAATTCCCAGTTTCCTGTAGCTACTGTAGGAGCTGCTCCTCCAACTGGAGGACCGCCAGGATCGAATGCACTTGCAGTCGGTACTAGTGCAACTACTAGCGATGATGCCAGTAATGTTGCTGCCACAATCAGACCCAAAACAGCTAATCTTAGATCCATAGGTGGAGGATTGGATTTAGTCTATATAAGCCTGACTATGCTACTGGCTCGATTGTAGGCTTGGTTCTTAACGCCCTCATAACGTACTATCTGACGAGGCCGCATGTCAAGTCATTCTTTGGTAAAGGTCCTGCTCCCGTAGCAATGCCCTACAGGACACGCAACTTGATCTTATTCAGCCATAGGCATGAAATCTTTGAACCTGATCAGCTCCTCAACGTGCCTTATCCTGCCCTTTGCAATTGCACCAAGTTCCTTTCGATACGAAAGATCTATTGTTGCCCTTCCCTGAAGCAGTTTAGCAGTCCTGCCTGTAAGAGCTTTTCCCTCTCTATCAAGATCCAAGAGCAGAATCGTCTTTCTATAGAGCCCAGCATTTTCAACCAAGTCCTTCACCCCTCCGCTATGGCAGAGCATCGTTATCTTACCTCTGAAGCCTAAAGACTGCAACGCTCTCCTGTCCCTCTTCCCTTCTACAACAACTAACGAATCGTTTTCAGCATCGGAATTAAGGTTCCTTATCAAAAGGGCGACTTCCTGTATGATACCATCCTGCAATTCCGTCATTTTTGCAGATCAATTATAGAATAATCTGCAATTAAACATTACATGTACCCCGCCTCTGACAGGCTCAGGCTCATAGCATGGCTTACACCATAGACTTGCCGGCCTTCTTAACGGGGCGTCCCTATCTGTGGCACCCTTGGGTAAACCCCATGAATCACGCTGGCACTCTCGCGCCACATCATCTGGGGCCGTCGGGGGTTCTATTTCGATAGGGACCATAATCAGTTGTTTCTGATTGTTTTTAATCCTTCTTTTCCTGATTCTTTTCCTTAGTTTCCTTCAAAAGTTCGACATACTTCCGTATCAGGTCTGCCAGTTTGAGTTGCCTGTCGAGGTCTCTTTCAGATGCTAAATTAGAACTGGCTTCCTGCAGTTTCATGACAACAAGTTCTCTCAGACTTCCCATGATATCAGCAGTTGCCACGCCTTCGATCTTTGTAGCTTCCGTCAGATCGTCCTCATTCACACATAACAATCTTCCTTTATACCTGAGTTGCAGTCCTCCGCATTTGGGACACGTCTCTCTCAGCAGTGTAGCACCTTTACCCATTAGCTCGGTTGCAAGTTGCGTCTTTGTCTTTTGTTGCGACATTATGATCCCAAAGATTGCGTAAATTCTGCTATAGCCTTCTTGACTTCTTCTATGGACGCTCCGTCTTCAAGCGTTGTCACATCGCCGATTTCTGCACCAGAAGCAACGGCTTTTACGACTCTACGCATTATCTTCCCGCTTCTAGTCTTCGGGAGCAGGCTGACAAAGTGAATTTCGTCGGGAGTCGCGATAGGGCCAATGGCCTTTCTGACATGTTGCTTCAGTTCTTCGCGGAGCTGCTGGGATGCGGAGAAACCATTCTTCAATGTCACAAATGCTACTATACCTTCCCCCTTTACTGCATCTGGCCTGCCTGCAACTGCAGCTTCTGCAACTGCCCGATGGCCGACAAATGCATCCTCAATCTCTATAGTGCCTAATCTATGCCCAGCAACTTTCAGTACTTCGTCAGCCCTTCCGAGAAACCAGAAGTATCCATCATGGTCTTTCAAAGCGTAATCTCCCGGATAGTAGTATCCCGGGAATCTGCTCCAGTAAACCTGCTTGTACCTGTCGTCATCGTTATATAGAGTGATGAACATGCCTGGCCACGGCCTCTTTATGACCAGGAAGCCTTTCTCGCCGGGCTTTACAGGTTTACCATGCTCGTCAAATATTTCAGGTTCGATTCCTGGTAGAGGGAGAGTTGCCGAGCCCGGCTTCAGAGGCATAATTCCAAGATTGGGTGTAGGTGAAATCAGAATTCCTCCAGTTTCAGTCTGCCACCACGTATCAACTATAGGGCATCTGGCTTGTCCAATAACGTTGTAATACCATTCCCAAGCTGCTGGGTTTATCGGCTCTCCAACCGTTCCAAGAACCCTCAAACTATTCAAATTATACTTCTTGGGCAGATCGTCTCCAAATTTCATCAGTGCTCTGATCGCGGTAGGAGTTGTATAGAATATTGAAACGCCATATCTTTCTATGATCTGCCACCACCTATCTGGTGCCGGATAATCTGGTGCACCTTCATACATTACAGTCGTCAAACCGTGGCTGAGAGGACCGAATATTACGTAGCTGTGGCCGGTAACCCAGCCTATGTCTGCAGTGCACCAGTAAACATCATCTTCTTTGACATCAAAGACCCACTTGGTAGTTGCGTGTACAAAGGTAAGGTAGCCGCCAGTGCTGTGAACCGCGCCTTTCGGCTTGCCCGTAGTGCCCGAAGTGTAGAGTATGTAGAGAGGGTGCGATGAATCGAGAGGTTCAGGAGCAACATAAGGCTTTGAGTCCTTCATCAAATCGTGCCACCAGTAATCTCTGCCTTCTTTCATGGAAACTTCCCTGCCGACTCTCCTGTAGACGGCAACTTTCTGCACCGACGGCGTCGAAGCAAGGGCTTCATCAACAATTTCCTTGAGCTGAATTACCTTGCCTCTCCTGTAACCTCCATCCGCAGTCACAACAACCTTTGCTTGGCAATCGTTAATTCTTCCAGCAAGTGAGCTTGCCGAGAAACCGGAAAAAACAACAGTAAACGTAGCGCCAATCCTTGCAGCCGCCAAAACCGCAGCGGGGAATTCTGGTACCATTGGCATGTAAAACGCTATCCTATCACCTTTTTGGACACCCAAGTTCTTCAGGACACTAGCGAACCTGTTCACCTCTTGATACAGCTCGTTATATGTAATGGCCCTTCTGTCCCCGGGCTCGCCTTCCCACAGTATAGCAACTTTGTTCTTCCTCCATGTGTTTACATGCCTGTCAACGGCGTTTACAGAAGCGTTGATCTGCCCTCCCTTGAACCATTTCGCAAATGGGGGGTTCCACTCAAGAACCTTGTCCCAAGTCCTGAACCAGTGCAGCTCCCTTGCCATGGAATCCCAGAACTGCTCGGGATTTTTCATTGAAACTTCCCAAGTGCTCCTGTAGTTCTGACTTGGGACTATCTTCGAAGTGGTTGGAAGGCTACCTTCTCCTTCTTCAGTGCTCACAAAGTTTCTGGAAATACTTTCGCTTTATTAAATTTAAGGGAATAAATGTCTTATTGCTAACTTAATAATAGTATTTTGAAGGTCGTATGGTAGTGACAGCTACAGAACCCCGCCAGGAGGCCAGCGGCAGACCGAAGACAGTGTTTCTGGCCCTTGCATCATCAAAAAAGACAAGACTGCTGGCCCTTACGTCGTCTTTTGCAGTAATATATGCAACTTTAAGAATTGTCCCGTCGTTCCCAATTGTGGCAGTGCCGGGAGCATTTTTCTCGTCGTCTGATATTCTTGTCCCTCTTTATGGCATAATTCTTGGACCAATTTTTGGAGCGGCCGCGGTAATACTTGGAACCTATCTAGGAATAATGTTTGGAAAGCCGTTTGTTCCATTCTTTTTCGGTTTCGATTTCATGCCCGCAGCTATTGGCGCCATAAGTGTTGGATTCTTGGCTAGGGGGAAAAGATACCCCGTAATAGTGATCTTCCTTGTGGTGCTTGCAATGTTTCTTATTCATCCATTCACGGTAGTATTGGTAAACTTGCCGTTCGGGTCTGTACCATACAACTGGCTACACTTTACAGCATTGATATTATTGCTTAGTCCACTATCCAAGAAAGCGTCTTTCTGGATAAATTCTGGACTAACAAGTCAAATTGCAAGAGGATTAGTAATCGTCGCACTTATTGGGACGATGGTGCAACACTTGGTCGGAGGGATTTTTTACGAAACAGGATTCCCTCTAATACAGCCAGGTAAGTACAACAAGGAGTTTTTCGCTGTTCAGTGGACGATAATATTTTCGCTATATCCTGTTGAAAGAGTAATTTTGGTGATAGCATCAGTCTTTCTAGGAATTCCTTTGTTAAGAAACTTGAAAGTTGCAGGTCTTGACAAAAAGTACATACGTTAATTTTTCTTCTTGCCCGAAGTCCTGACATTTTTGGAAACAGAATTCTCTTGAAGTGTTTTTAATAATTCAGAATATTTTTGATCAATAAAGTTCATCGCTCCATCGAGCTTCTTCATCTTTCCAGACCTGTATCGAATCAACTCTCTATGGCGCCAGTGATGGATTCCACCTCCAAGAGGGAGCGTGGCGAAATAATCTGGAGATTTTAGTGTGTCTGGAAGAGTGATATTGTAAGGGATAAGATATTCTGCTATGAACCACTCATCACCGTCGGGATATTCGCTTCCAGTCTCAAAATCGAAAAAAAGATGTAGGAGGTCGTTCTTTGAAATCCCTCCCTTCCCAAGGTTCTGATGCTTGATATTGCTGTGCTTGTACCCCAGCTTCAAGAGCTCAGGTTCAAAGTATGCACTTATGATGGCTCTCCTGAGCAGAATATTTGCGTCCTTGAGATACATTCACAGACCTTATCTTTAGGGTTGTATTGGCTGTTTTATATGGCTACAGAATACAGGCCGTCGACGGTATTTGCAGTTGCAAATACGCTGATGTACATTATTACTTCAATTATGAGCAGAAGTTTCATCGCAATAGATGAGCGTGTTCTCACGTTCCTCGGCCAGTCGAATATAATGGCAGTAAACGGTGCATACTGGCAGTTTATTACATCAATGTTCGTTCATGCAGATATAGCACATTTTGTCGGAAATATGTTCTTCCTACTTTATTACGGCAGAGCAGCCGATACGATATTTTCTTGGAAGGAGTTCTCGGGTATCTATTTTGCGTCTGGACTTTTTGGTAACCTGCTTACCCTTCTGCTCGGGCCTTATGCGCTTTCAGTAGGCGCGTCAGGAGCTTTGTTCGGAATCCTCGGAGCCTTGCTGGCTTATTCTGGAGGGTTTTCTGCAAATTCAATGGGTTTAGCGTTAGCATATTCTGCGTTCTTCCTCCTCTTCAACATTAGTGCTGGCGTGAACCTTTTTGCGCATTTTGGAGGTTTAATAGTAGGCCTTTTAGCTGGGTATTGGCTTGGAAAGAGTAGAGGCTCTACGATATGAGAGTCCAAGCAGCTGCAAGGGTGCCATATTCGGCCTTCTGCACACTTTCACCACTGGCAACAATGATGACATCGCCGTTCTGAGGTTTTAGCTCTCGCCTCAGAGTTTTCCAAACTTCGTCGGGGAAATCCTTCTCGCAGTCTGGAGTGTCTCCGGGCAGAGCAAATTTTCCATTTTTGAATATAATTGTGGTTGCGCCCTTTGCACCCTGAACTATGGCTGCGTCCCTCTGCTCTATAGGCGAGCGAATCATTGTGGATGCATTTTTCACTATTACAGCATGATCGAATTTGCTGAACGACATCCTTCCTGCCTTTACCGGCTTTGAAACAGGAATACGTTTGGCCATCGCTTCCCTTACGGTTTGACCTTTTTTCGTTAACCTGCAACCATTACTTTCAATCTTTATGATATCAGCCGTTTTTAGCTTTGTAATTAGAGTCCTTATCGCACCGGGCCCTATCCCCAGCTCTTGAGAAAGCGCGTTCCTACCAAGGCTTCTCTCACCAAGGAGCGCTATAGCCTTGTAAACGTGTAATTTGGAGAATGTCGGCGATGGTCCAATTGTTGTTTCCCCTGCAACCTTTTCAAGTATCGGTACTACATGCAAAATCATTTTCTTGCCATCACCGAAGGATGTACTGTCAAACTCGGCCTTGTTGTGTATAAGGTTCTGGCTTAAAACTCTACGCTGTCCTGCAGTTCTGGAAACAAGTCTAGGACACCGTGCAGGTTCTGACAGGTTTCGCCTATATGGTGTAGAACTTTAGATTTACCATTTACGTCTCCAGCAACGAAGAAACTTGCAAGTGTTACACCGTGCTTGCATATGCCGTCTATGCTCGAATGGTGCGCAACGACTTTTAGAACATCTCCAACATTTATTCTGGATAAGTTCAGCAGGTTTTTACTGACAAAAACGCTTCTCTGCTTGGCCTCCTCTGGAACTTCGCCTTTCAGACCTGTAAAGAAGTTTGTCAACACATGCCTCTTCCCGAGCCTCTCTGTATATACAGAATTCTCAAGATTCTCGACCAGCCAGTTCTCCCCGTCTTTGCCAATGATATAGCCACCAGAGCTGTACTCTCCATGAATCAAATCCCTCTCCATCATCAACGCTGCTTCAGTAGTGTTATTGGCTTTAGTTAGAACCTTCTTTACTAGAACTCCTCTCGATTTTCTGCCCTTGTAGTCTCCTACGTTGGCGACCCCAGCATAAATTCCCGTCTTCAGAGAACATCCGCTTGAAAAACCGTCAGACCTTTTATCATAGATTCCCAAGACTCTGTTATTGGGAATGAATTTCAGGTAGTTGCCGAAGAACGGATCTACTGGCCTGTCTCTGCTGGCAAAGAAGAAAAACCTATAATCTGGATTAGGCTCTGCAATAGCTATAATGGTGCACATTAACGAACCTTCAACTGCAAAATTATTTCCTCAATGATTCCTTCTGCTATAGCTCTTTTGGAAGCTAGGCCGAGTTTCTTGATCTTCATTGTGGTATTGTAGATTGCTACTTCATTGGTTTCTGTTCCGAAGCCGGCGCCCGCTTTTGAAACGTCGTTCACAACGACTAGGTCAGCCTTTGAGTTTCTGAAAAGTTCCTGCACCTTCTTCCTGACCTCTGCTGAACTGCCCCCATATTCGGCCTTAAATGCGACAAGCTTAGCATTCTTGTTCAGCTTCTTGACCTGATCAATTATCTTCTGTGTGGGCTTCAGTTTTACATTGAGAGTTTCTTTTGAAGCCAGTTTCTTTGCATATGGTTTCTCAGGTGCAAAGTCTGCAGGTGCTCCAGCTGCTATGAAGACATCAGCACCTACCAGTTCTTTCTTCACTGTGGAGAGCATTTGCTCAGCAGTTTCGACACGCACGACTTTGGCTCCTGCTGGAGGCTCTGCGGTTCCTGGCCCATAAACAAGGGTCACGTCTGCACCTCTCTGTAGAGCAGTTTCGGCAAGTGCAACACCCATCTTTCCGGAGCTTCTGTTCGTGATGATTCTGATAGGGTCTATTCGCTCAATTGTTGGTCCTGCCGTAATAACGAATTTCGTGCCTGCAAGCGTCCTTTTAGCTGACAACATTTGGATTGCTACTTTGGTTATAGCTTCTGCAGTAGCGATCTTAGCTTTGCCCTCTTCGATAACTGGCTCGATAAATCGAATACCCAACGCTTTAAGCTCCGCAATATTTTGCTTGATTATCGTATTTTCATACATGGGTTCATGCATGCCTGGGGCGATCAGAATAGGAATCCTCGAGCCTATGGCACAGGAAACCAAGCTAGTGACTGCAGAATCGCTTATCCCTTTTGCAATCTTGCTTATCGTGTTTGCTGTACATGGAGCAATTAGAATGATGTCCACGGCATCTTCGCCCCTTCCCCCAAGTTGAACGTGTTCTATTTTGCCTGTAATCTCCTTCACGACCGGATTACCAGTAGCCCATGCCATGAGCTCTGGGCTGACCAGTTTTGCAGCATAATCAGAAAATACGGCTACAACATCCGCACCATGCCTCATCAATTCCCTAGCAATTCGGGGAGACTCCATTGCAGCTACGCTTGCAGTTATGCAGAGGGCTATCTTCCTACCCTGTAATTCCTTCCCCTTGCTTCCTGTGATAGCCCTCCTTTCGCCTAACAATTCGCTTCCACAGATAGAGTGGTGGAATTAATAGATATTCTTAGTTTCAGAACTATGCAGGTTTCCAGACTCTAGATTCTTGGACATTAATCCATCTCGCTGACCATAATCCAATTTTAGCGTATCAGTTTTACAGATTTTGAAGAACTTTTGGAGATATGTCATGGTCATACAACCGCAAAGAAATTCTTATCACCCTTTCTGGTAATGCAAGTTTTTCTGCAAGATCCATCAAGGCTGCTCCAATACCTATATTTCTGAATCCGTTTTCTACGGCTATTCCCTCCATTGTAATCATCTTTGTTTTCATCTTTGCAAGGACGGATGGAGCTCCTCTGCATCGTAAATCGTCTTGTAAGCTTCTTCTATCATAACACCATCTAAATGGCCAGTTCTAGTCTGAGCGTTAATATTTTTGCATAGTTCTTTACAGACTGGCTGAACAAATAGGAAGATTACTTGAAAGCTATTTGACATCGCAGGAAATTTAGGTCTGAACAATATTGGACAAATACGTTATAATTGTGCTCAAAATAAGTCAATTATACTCCCCTAAACGCACTATGTTTATATACACATATATTTCGATTGTGTCATTATACAGGTGAATAGTTTGCCAATTGATACAGGAGATACGGCTTGGCTGTTGGCTTCTTCCGCGCTCGTCCTCATAATGACACCCGGACTTGCCTTCTTCTATGGAGGTCTAGTCCGCAAGAAGAACGCGAATGCAATCATCATGCAGTGCTTTGCATGTATACTTTTGGTGAGCACAGTCTGGGTGCTCTATGGATATTCGATGGCCTTCGGACCCGACGTTGGAGGGTTCGTGGGAAATCTGGACTGGGCTGGTTTGAACGGTGTTG
This sequence comes from Nitrososphaerota archaeon, assembly GCA_024860875.1. GTDB lineage: Archaea > Thermoproteota > Nitrososphaeria > Nitrososphaerales > UBA57 > VHBL01. The sequence continues at coordinate 43,051 of JACPSZ010000009.1, forward strand.
GGCTTGAGCCCAACGAAGGCTACGCAGCTACAGTCCCCCATCAGGCCTTTATGATATTTCAAGCGATGTTTGCTATAATCACTCCAGCACTTATTATTGGAGCGATCGCAGATAGAATGAAGTTCAGCGCTTTCTTGATCTTCCTGCTACTCTGGGCCACTTTTGTCTATAACCCGATAGCACACTGGGTCTGGGCAATTGGAGGCTGGGTCAGAGGTTTGGGCGCACTGGACTTTGCAGGAGGTACTGTTGTACACATCAATGCTGGAGCGGCTGCTCTAGTTGGTGCTCTTTACTTGGGCAAGCGTAGAGGCTTCGGCAAAGATCCTATGCTCCCTCACAATGTTCCCTTTGTCGTTCTGGGAACAGCGCTCCTATGGTTCGGCTGGTTTGGGTTCAATGCTGGAAGTGCTCTTGCTTCTGGAGGGCTTGCAACTTCGGCATTTGTTGTTACCCACACTGCAACTGCTGTCGCTGGTCTTACATGGTTGATAATTAGTTGGCTCCATAAAGGTAATCCAAGTCTTATAGGAGCATGTACTGGTGCCGTTGCAGGGCTCGTGGCCATAACTCCTGCTTCGGGATTCGTTGGTCCTCTCGCTTCAATAGCCATTGGTGCAGGGGCAGGTGCATTCTGCTACGCTGCAGTTCAGTACAAGAACAAGAAGGGTTTTGACGACGCTCTAGATGTATGGGCTGTGCATGGAATCGGAGGAACATGGGGTGCCCTCGCAACAGGAATATTTGCTGAGAAGGCTATCAATGCAGCAGGTAATAATGGGTTGCTATTCGGAAATGCTGCTCAGATGATTCCGCAGATTATTGGAGTCGCTGCGACTTGGGGCTACTCGATGGTAGTCTCATTCATACTACTAGTGATAATCAACAAGACCATTGGACTCAGGGTGAAGCCAGAAGAAGAGGCCGTAGGGCTCGACCTAGGGCAGCATGCTGAAGAGGCGTATGTAGACTAGGGGTTGTTGGTATGCTAAAGGTCGAGGCCATAATACGACAGGAAAAGGTCAACGATGTAAAAAACGCACTTAGCAATGCAGGCTTCTTGGGTATTACAGTCTATGATGTGAAGGGGAGAGGAAGGCAGAAGGGATATGTGCTGAACTTCAGAGGAAGGGAAATGAGGGTAGATCTAATTGCGAAGACAAAAATCGAACTCGTGATAGACGACAAAGCGTTGGACGAAGTCATAAAGATAATCAGAGAAAATGCAGTTACAGGAAACATTGGTGATGGTAAAATCTTTGTCTCCCCCGTCCTTGATGTAATCAGAATAAGGACAGGAGATAGAGGTAAGGAAGCCATCTAATTCATTCTTTTCAGGTGAGCCTTGGACAGAAGCACGTTACTATCTTCCCAGACTCCTACCTCGGATGGCTCATGACATATCTCCGATGATATTTTATGGAACTTCCATGATAATTTAAACAGAAAGATAGCACTGCTTTACAAGTTCTAGAGCGTCTTTCAAATTGTTATTATTGGTAACAACTTCAGCAGTAAGTCCTTTATCGGTTGTAATTTTCTTGGCATCATTATAGAATCTACCTTTCCTAATCGTCATCATTATTCCATTCTTTGCTGGATGGATGTCCAAAAATGTTCTTAGCACGGTTTTTCTTCCATATACAATTCTGTGCATTCTGACATCTTCCACAATATCATTTCCCAGACTCTGAACTTCTTTACGTATGCGTTTTAGAAGTTCCAGATGTTCTCCAAATATCCGATAGTTTGCAGGTAGTTCGCTCAAGTAGTTCTGTAATTGCGAAAGTCTCTAATTAATGTAGTAATCGTTATAATTGCCCCTCCTGATGATGCATTAAATGACAATAAACATTCGTACTTGGCTCGCTGAACTTGTCGGTACTTTTACATTGGTATTCTTCATTATTATGTCGATTATTGTATACTTGGTTGTTCTCAAAAACGATTCTCCAACAGGTGCTCTGGTAGGTATCTCTTTAGTGCATGGAGTTGCACTTCTTTCCTTGGTATATGCAATTGGACCCATATCTGGATGCCATCTAAATCCTGCTGTGACGATTGCGTTAGCAATCATTAAGAAAATAAAACCTATAGATGCGTTAGGATACATTTTTGTTCAACTTGTTGGTGCTACTATTGCAACGTATCTAGCGGCATTCATACTTCCTCAGGGCGATACTGTCAAATTCGGTCTAACTCTTCCGAGTACTAACATTGGTAATAGTCAGACGATCGCATTACTCGTGGAGATCGTCCTTACATTCTTCCTCATGATGAGTATCATGGGTGGAGCTGTATCACCGAAAGCACTTCCTGGAGTATCAGGCCTGACAATAGGACTTACGCTTGCTGGTGCTATATTCATAGGTGCTCCACTTAGCGGTGCATCGCTCAATCCCGCAAGAACTTTAGGTCCTGCTCTGGTGTCAGGGGTATTTGATGCTCATTGGGTTTATTGGGTAGGGCCCATTGTAGGAGCAGTAATAGCTGTATTGTTATATCAATACGTCTTCTTAAAGAGGGAAGAAACTGCGTAAACATAGTGTAATAGTTACTAAGAAAAGCGCCCTTGTGTGCAAGCGCCCCTCCCCCGTATAAATGGAAAAAGCTTCATCCCTACTGTAATTGAGAGTTTCTGAGGGCAGGTAGTTCTGTGATAGAATTCCACCTTCCCGAATAATTCCAGTCGCTATACCGGGATTCTCTTAGTTAATGTTGTATTTATTCTTGCAACGAGCTCATTAGCTGTAAGTGGTTTTCTAATAAAACGTCTAACATCAAATTCAGGAAAGGCTCTTGCAAATTCATTATAATATGTTTCATAGGCCGTGGTGAAGCATACGCTACATTTATCATCGATCTTTCTTATCTCGCGGTATAGCTCAAATCCGTTCATTGTAGGCATTCTAATATCAATAAGTAGCATGTCATATATGTTGGGCTTAAATTTTGACAGAACTTCTAAGGGATTAGTGAATACATCGACTTCAAATCCATAAGGTCTAAGCCTTTCTTAAAGGAAGCAGCGACATCTGGTTCGTCATCTATAACTAGAATCTTCGTCTGCATTATTCACCAACTTTAAGCTGATCTATTTGAACCCTTCATAAGATTCTTCTAGTAGAATCCTTCACTTGGCTCCAAGTTATAATAAGATATCAGTTGTTTGGTTGCCTTTTGTGACTCGTATTGCTTAAGGCTAAATTTCCTAAAACACCTATCATAATACAAAGATAGTTCACGGAGAACTCATAACAATTAAAGTCGGATAGTCATAACGCCAAAGAACAAAACCCCTCATAGCATGTGTATGGTATCAGCAAAGATGAAAGCGATGCCAGGACACGTCTATACGCAAACCAATTCCGGATCTGAAAACCGGGTTATAGAACCGTTGTACAGATCCGGGCTTCCGATAGGTTATATTGCCGGGAAAGCAGAAACCAACATGAAGTGCACAAAAATATGCGAGATGAAGAATACCTTGCTCTCTAATCATCGGAACATGCTGGTACGAGTCATGCTTGGAGGTGAAGTAAGCTGACAAGCCAATTCGCACAGTACGCATGTTCATCGTGTATGCTTGCAGACCATGTTATGAAGTCGGGTAATTTCACTGAGTATGATGCCAGGCTCTTTCGATTCCACCTGAGAACTAACCACGGCTGGATAGCAGAAGAGGAGCTACTGAACCTAGCTTAGAAATGTAAGTTCGCAGATATGGAAATTAAACCATGAACTTGATAATTCGCCCCAAGTACGCAGCCCAAGCCATAGTGTGAATTGACTGAGGGTACTATTAGTAAGAAAAGGGCTCGCTCTACGAAAGTCGAAAGAAGAATAAGGACAAGTGAGGTTATGAGCAACCAGCTGTCTAAATGCCCTAGATGTAAGGCGCCGATGATCATTAATGATGTGCTTTACGATGTTAGTATGCGACGCTTAGACCTCTACAATTGTTCGAATGAAGATTGTCCTATACTTGAGATTAAGATGACCTTGGGATCGGGAAGCAGTCGGTTCTTAAATGAATATTCATGATTTACATCTCATGGTTAGAGCTTGGCGAACATCAACTCAGGCATCTTCGCCTTACATGTGTTGACAAGGCTTTCTGATGTTAAACAGGCCTTTACAAGATTTTTAACCCATCTGATTCGTTATGATTTGCGGGCCGGTAGTTCAGAGTCCGAGCCAGAACAACTGGTGTAACGCCGGACGAAAAATGGTAGAATGTCCGCCTCGCACGCGGAAGGTCAGGGGTTCAAATCCCCTCCGGTCCACTCAGATTTTAATAGCTTCTAATTATCTATTGGAACTATGTCACTTAACGGATTGACAATCGCAGTTACAGGTAGCAGAAGAGCTTCCGAGCTTGCCCATTTAATCTCAAGCATGGGCGGAACTCCATATGTAGCTCCCACCATCGGCATCGTCACAAGAAGTGCCAACGACGCCAATGCCGAATCTTTGATCAAGGCTGCAAAGGAAGTTGATTATGTGGTATTCATGACAGGGCCGGGGGTCTTTGCCTTAATAGAGATGGCTGAAAAGATCAACCTCAAAGACGACTTGATACAAACCTTGAAGAAGAAAATAATAGTTGCCAGGAGCCCGAAACCTAGAGATGCTCTGCAGAAGTTCGGAATAGTTGCAAAGATTGTTCCTGCCAATACTCACGATAATACGGCAGAAGGCATTGCAAAAGAAATGCTGAAGCACGATCTTAAAGGGAAGATGGTTGCAGTGCTCTGGCACGGTCTCAAGGAAAATATACTCAAAGAAAAGCTAGAGAAGGCTGGAGCCAAAGTTTCTGACTTCCAAGTTTATGACTATTCTCTGTCATTGAGCAAAGACGGAGCGAAGGTGCTTAGTAGTATGGGCTTTCAGTATATTGAACCGGATGAGAAGAAAGTCGTTAAATTAATTGAAGATATGGTTGCCGGTAAGGTACATGTTATTACATTTACAAGCCCTCCATCTGCAAGAAACCTCTTTGCTATTGCAAAGAAGCACAAAATGAATGATGTTCTGAAGAAAGCGATGCAGAATGTCATCGTTGCTGCTGTCGGTCTGCCTACGGCTACTGCGATAGATGAGAACGGCGTCAAGGTTGATGTGATGCCCGATGTCTACAAAATGGGCCCGATGATGAAGGCATTAGCTGATTATGTGCAGAAACATCCTGACCCTGTTCGCAAATGATCGAGCTGTTATAGTTGGATGTATTCACCACACGCTATGATTTCTCGCAACAGTTTAACATGCCATCAAAGGATGCTTTCGAATGGTGCACGGATTACAGAGAGAATGACTTTTCAATAATGGGAATGAAGGGCAAGCGGCAGATCAGGAAGGTTTCAAATGATGTTATCATACTTACAGACATCATATACAATAATGGAAAATCTATCACCAAAAAGAAACTCGTCAGGCTTGATGCAAGGAAACTTTTCTGGTCAAATACCCACCTGGCGGGGCCGAACAAGCATTCGCAGTTCCTCTATCAAATAATCCCGATAGGAAAAAAATCAAAGCTTGAGTTCACTGGTCCTCAGGTGAACTACAGCAAAACGGAGGTTTCACAAAAGGAGATTAAACTCATTCAGAAGGAAGCCGAGGAAGAAGATTCTGCTATATGGAAGAGACTTGCCAAGAAAATAGAAGGAGATTTGAACTAAATATCTAAAACTACCGTTGCCGTCCAGCCTTTCGAAGTACGTTTTACCTCGAATTTGTGCATTGTAACCGCTTTTACATCGACTATCAGATTGTGTTTTTTCATGCTAATTCTCTCGCCGTAGAGCTTTGCTTTTAGTTTGTATTTAGCATCGAAGCTTTCTATATTCAC
>JACPSZ010000002.1 GCA_024860875.1 Nitrososphaerota archaeon
AATAATGTCCTTCCCATCCTTCTTAATATTCCAGCTAAAGTGGCAATGGCTAGAGTGCTGCCCAGAGCAATAGCGAGTTCAGTAATGGTAAACGAAAGCAATGACAAGGCAACAAGTTCGGAGGTCAGCAACAGTTTGACCCTGGCGTCCAGCCTATGCACTGTAGAATCGACTCGTCTGTAAATGAAACCTCCAGCAACCCAGTACATTGTCTTCACCTAGCAAGAACCTTAGCGGCTTCTTTGACATTGCTTGGGGGTTTTAGTCCCAATGCAATTGCTAGTGCCAGCAATTGAGGTCGAACCAAATTGGCCTGTTTTATGACAGAATCATCGGAAAGAGCCTCAGCAATATTTCCATCTGCGATTATTTTCCCTTGGGACATTACAAGTGTCCTCGGCTGCTGGGGCCAAAGAAACTCAAGATCATGTGAAACTATGATTACTGTCTTGCCTTTTTGAAGTAAATTGTTTATCATCGAGACGATCTTTTCTTTGTGCTTATAGTCCTGCCCAACTGTGGGCTCGTCCAAGATCAATACGTCGGGATCCCAAGCTAATACACAGGCAAAGCACAGACGCTTCTTCTCCCCTCCGCTGAGCAGCATAGGAGAAACATTTCTGTATCGAGAAAGATCAAAGAACTCAAGAGCCCATTCTAATCGATCATGCTTTTCCTCTATCCCGAAATTCCTCAATCCAAAAAGAATCTCGTTTTCAACCGTGTCAGAGAACAACTGATGATCTGGGTTTTGAAATACGATGCCAACTTTTCTTGAGAGCTTAGCAACGCTTTGTTTTTTTGTATCTTCTCCAAAGACCAGAACTTTTCCTTGATAGGGTTTTAGGAGGCCGTTTATGTGCCTGACAAGCGTAGTCTTTCCAGCACCGTTTTCCCCCACAATTGCAGTCAGAGTGTTCGTAGCAATCTTTAAGTTGATTTCACGGAGGGCCATTACGCCGTTCTGGTGCCTGAAGGAAACGTCATCGAATTCAATCATTTCTGATCTTCAATACGGAAACGAATTCATCTACAGAGAGAGGAGGCTCTCCTATCCCTCCTAGTTCTTTGTGGAGGGAAGCCATAATGGGCATACCTACAGCTTTCAAAGCTTCGGAATTATTGTACACTTTCTTTGGAGCATCATTGGCAACTATTCTTCCATTGTCCATTATCACGAGCCTTGAAGCTATAATGGAAACTAAATCGAGCCTGTGCTCCACTATGATTACGGTTATGCCAAGATTTTTGTTCAGTTTCTGCACCGTTCCTATAACTTCGTGTGCAGTGTGGGGATCGAGGAGGGAAGTAGGCTCATCAAGGATCAAAATGCTGGGCTTCATTGCCAATACTCCTGCGAGTGCAGTTCTCTGCTTCTGCCCATCAGACAGTTCATGCGGTGCCCTGTCTGCAAGATTTTTCAAGTTTAGAAGCGATAGCGCTTCATCAACTCTCTGTCGCATTTCATCTTTTGGAAGTGCTAGATTTTCTAAACCAAATGCGATGTCCCTTTCAACAGAAAACATGAAGATCTGGTTTTCCGGGTTCTGGAATACAAAACCAACTTTCTTTGCAAGCTCGGAAATTTTCGTCTTTGACACTTCTGCACCATCGACAATCACTTTCCCGCTCCAGCTCCCCGAATACATGTGAGGAATTAGGCCAACTATGGATTTCAGAAGCGTGGATTTTCCGCAGCCAGATGGCCCCGCAAGTACAACAATCTCGCCCTTTGCAATTTCAAGGTTAACATCTATCAATGCTGGGTTTTTGGTATCAAGGTAGGAGAATGTATAGTCCTCTACCTTCAGGGCTTGCATTAGCATCTTCTCTGAATTGATGTTAGGGATTCTGCTTCTTTGCTTGTATGCTCGTTATCCAAGGTCTGCCCATTTTGAGTGCTGTAGATGAAGAGGGTATAGTTGAAAGGAAGTACGAAGGTATTAGTGATAACGCTGTGTGTATGGTATTGTAAACTCCGGTTATGAGCAGTATTGCTACTATGCCCGAGAATGGAGCCGTTGCATCAACAATGTTGGCCTTTGCAAGCATATCGACTGCGAAGCCCATAAAGTCTGGGAAGACTATCGTCAACGCAACATAATTTGCAACAGTCATTATAGCAACTCTCAGCAATAGGGAGAAAATGAATCCCGAAGCAAGGGCACCCTTCAAAGCGATCTTGCTGGAAACTTTAGAGTACAAAGATACTCCTATCCAAAGACCTAATGCTGCGGATGCAACTGCAATGAACTTCATCGTTGCTCCAAAAGTACCCGTGCTACCTACGAAATTCAATGTCCCCCATAGCACGACTGATGATATGATGCCGGCTGCTGGGCCGAAGACCAAGAACGAGAACATGACGGGGATCTCTGCGAAGTCAAATGTAAGATATGTTAGAGGGTAGAACGGTATCTTGAAGAATTCTGGAACCGCCAAAAACCATGCGAGAGCGCCGAATACTGCTGCGCCTGCAATCTTAGCTGTCTTGGAAGGCTTTACCGGACTTATCACGAGATAGTCCTGGCTTTGCAAAGATAATAAACTTTTTTGGTAATTACCACTTTTTTGGTAGGTATTAGTTCATCTGCTCCGCCTTTGCATTTAGTTCTTTAGATATTTCCGAAACGAGTATGTTGAATAACTTCTCTTGAGGGATATTGACCGTCAATGACGCTGCTGTTGGATGCCCTCCTCCTGCACCGTTGTTAGCCTCTGCAACCTTCGTTGCAATTGAAGTTCCGAGATGCAGTCCAGTCTTTTTGTAGAAATGCTGCGTAGCCCTCAAGCAACATCTGGTTTCTTCCTCGTGCTCTCCAACTGCAAATGCAATATCTGCCCCAAGTTCTACCAATCCTCTGGCAACAGAAGCTTGGAAAGAGCCGATGATTGTTGCTGCAAGCATCCATTCTCCAACTCTGTGTATTTTCAGTCTCTGTGAACCTTTTAGCCTTGCAATAACCTCCGACTGCTCTCTCTGCATCCACAGCATCTCTCTTGCTTGTTGCAAATCAGCCCCAAGCCTGCAGAGCTCGACTACGCTTTCCAACGTATGTACCTTTGCAAGTTTCAGGTTCTGCGAATCGTATAATATGCCTGCAAGCAGTGCTAAACTTGTCTTTTGTGTGGGAATTACGGAGGCTTCCTTGAAGAGCATATGCACTATCTCAGATGTTGATGATGCTGTCTCATCGATGATTCTTGCGAGGGCAATTTCTTTTGTAGAATCGCTTGGAGGATGATGGTCTATGAAGACGACTTCAGCCTTGGATGCTTTGAGATGATCTAGAGCGTCTTTGAGGAGTGATGCGTGCCCAGTATCGACGACATAGAACCTGCTTTCTCCAGATGGCTCGAATTTCTCGAAGACTTCCTCAAAGACTGCTGCTTGGACTTTCTTTGCCAAGAGTCCTAATCCGTCTGGTGCAAAAATCCTAATTCTTAATTTTCCATTTAGTTTCTGCAGGAGCTCTGCAAGGCCCAAGGCTGCCGAATACGCATCGACATCAGCATGCCTATGGCAAATAATTCCAATTGAAGAAGATGCTGGAACTTTCAGCACTTTAAGAGGCTCTGCCTCAAGCAATTCTATGAACCTGTAGGCTGCTGCCTTGCCCTGACAACTTCATCTATTTTGTTTTGAACTTCCTTTGCGCTCTCCCTGACCCTCTGTTCTTGCTTGGCCAAAACTGCAGACCTTGTATTAGCTAAGTCTTTCCTTTCTTGAAGTTCTTTCTGGATGTCGTCTTTGTTCACCTTAACTAATAGGGATCCTGCAGATTTGTAGACTATGCCGTCTGAACCCATCTTTGTCAGTTCTGCAAGAGCCTTTTCAACTTCAGCTGATTCGACTTCAACCTGCTGCTTCTGAACTAGTATGGCCTGCAGGTTCTGCTGCAGCTGCTCAAACCTTACCAGCTGCTCTCTCAACCAAGGCGGAACTTCCTGCGTACTCATCGCTGTTTTATCTTGATGTGTTTGTAGATAAGTGTTTACTGTCCTTGCAGAACCTTCATCGTGCTATTGACCAAGCGAAGATAACTTCCAACTAATGCTCTTAACCTTCCAACCTCTGCATGCTTCAAAACAATCTTGAAGCCCTCTGCAGTCTCAGAAATCTCCCCCATGTCCTTTTTGATTTCTGGAGCCAATGATGACATTATTGATTTTGAAACACGCTTATTGGCCTTGAAGCTTAGCTCGGCTTCGCACCCTTTCAGCAGTTTAGAGTTCATCGGCCTAAACTGTAGCGTCGTAGGCTCCATCCGCAACCTTGTAGTTGCAAGATGAACAATTCCATATCCCGATTGCAACTCGTTTAAACTTCAAAGAGCTGCAGCGAGGGCATGCCCTCTTTGCTTTTAATTGTCGATAGACTCTGGAGTACCTCTTGCGGAGACTTCCTCCGTATTTCTGCCCTAGACCCTTCAAGCTCCCTTTAGCCGGTATACCCTGTCGCCTCCTTCAGCAAATTTCTTATTTCTTGGCCCTTCATCCTAGAAGTGTCTGCTCCGCTAAGCATCTGGTCGAAGCTGAACGTCCCAGGTTCTCCCTTTTGGCCTGCACATATGTTTCCATTTGAATCAGTCGTTAGAGTCAGCCTAGCATCCATTACCGCTTCTTCCTCGTCTGTAGGATCAACTACGATGGAATCTCCTATCTTTGCTATCGTGACTGAAACTGGTATTGTCCTCAATGGTAACGCTTCTTTAACCTCTGTAGGTCGAAGCTTTCCATCTACCATTTCATACTTGGTGTACTTTGCCGAGAGCAGAGCAGCGACGACTGCATAGGATGTCGTGTCAAAGAGGTTTCCATCGGTGTTGAGGATGCTCACATCAGCAAAGACAGCATATACCTTCTCGCCCTCCTTTATGACGAGTTGTGAAACGTCGATCATCTGCGACTCTCTAATTCCTCTGTCGACAACTCTTGCAAGCTCTATCACGCCTTCATCTGGGGGTCCGGGCTCTGCATAAGGAGAAGACAGTGGAAGCAATTCAGCATTGACTATCAAGAGACCTTGATCTGGTGTATCGGGGAACGGAGTTCCAGTTTCTACCTTTACCCCTGCTATGACCTGCGTGTCGCCTATTGTGACCTTTGCGGAGCCGCTAGCCTTTGGTATTATCCCAGTTTCTATCTTTATTGCCCTATAATCTAGAAGACCTCTTCCGTCCATCCTCTTTCCCTGCGCAAGAAGCTCGATCATCTGGTTTCTTCTTAGCTGTTCAACGACGAGAGATTTCTTTACTGCTGACATCTACTCGCTCTCCTCCATGCTCGGCTCTCCTTGGCCGAAATACTTCTTCATGAGGGCTTCCTTCTGCAATTGATAGACTCTCTTGCAGCCGTCGAGGGCAAACGAAAACGCTTGTTTGAATTGCTGGCTTGATAATATTCCATCGAGCTGGAATAGAGTTACCTGCTCAAAGTTTGGCATCATCGCTAGGGGCATGTCTCCAGAGCCTTCCTTGTCCTCTACATCATCAAGGTCCAAAACTACTTGGTCGGCAATTTTGCCTGCAGCACAAGCACAAACAAGATCTTTCATATTTATCCCCGCATCTGCAAGAGCAACAGAAGACGCTGCAATACTTGCGCACCTTGAGCCTCCATCAGACTGGAGAACTTCCAAGAAGACATCTATTGCGGTTCTTGGGTAATCATAGAGCAACACCGCAGGCTCTAGTGCTTCCCTGATCACTTTGGAAATCTCGATTTCCCTCCTCGAAGGTGCTGGGTTCTTCCTTGTATCAGTTGAGAATGGGGACATATGATACCTGCATCGCAAGACCGCTCTGTCTGGCAGGGCCATATGTTTTGGATGAACCTCCTTCGGACCGTAAACTGCCGCTATAATCTTGTTCTTCCCGAACTCTATGTAAGCTGAGCCGTTGGCATTCTTTAACACGCCAACTTCGATCTTTACAGGTCTTAATTCGTCTACTCTCCTACCATCATGCCTCAAGCCCCGATCATCTAGCAGAACTGTTGTCATGCTGTCGCACCTCTCTGTCCAAGCAGTGCTTGAACCTTTTGAGTAAGGTCTGCAGTGTGAGCCTCTTCCTCGACAAGTTTGATAGCTTTCAGGGACATCAGCACTCCATCTGGAGAGCCATTGATTACAACGACTCCGTTCTGCCCAATCGTCAATCTGCAGTTAGTCGCCATTTCAATTGTTCTTATCATTGATCCTCTCTTTCCTATCAACCGAGGAACCTTGGTGGGAGTTATCTTAACTATTTCCCCTCTTGGAATTCTTCCTAATCCCGGCCCAGCAAGGCCGAGCAGAGGGTCCCTTGTCCTGTCGAAGGCGAATATCTTAGCGGCTAACATGTCTCCAACGGCAAACTTGCTTGTCAGAGAATCCTCTGCGGGAGAATAATCTCTTCCAAAGACGCTCTGAGCAGGCAGGAAGGCGAAGAAGCACGAGTTTATATCGACCTCCCATGCGAAAGCAGAATAGTCAACGACCTTTCCTACCACGAGGTCATCAACTCTAGGTATGTATGGCCCTGAAAGAGGTATTACCCTCACTCCTTCGTGGCCAACTTCTGCCATTCCCACTCTCGTGCTGTAGTATTTTTCTCCTACTCGGAGTACATTTGCTACGGGACGGTAGTTGCCTTCGGCAATCAATTCGCCCGGGATTACATATTTTCTTCTTATATCTGGCATATTATTCACTTAACCTCAATAGCTTGTGCAGCGCCCTTGGTCGCTGATCCTAGTCTTTCAAGGAGAGCTGTTCTGACGCCCGCAGGTATTTCGATGATGGTAGTTAATGAACCGTCCGCTCCCCACTGTTCGTTCTGGAGCTCTCCAAAGCTCTTCAATGCTCCTATCGATTGAGGGGCAAATTGCGGAGGGACAACTATCTTAAATCGTATCTTTTCCGATTTTAGTGGAAGGATAGTTCTTAATGCGTCAATGACCTTCTTTGTCTGCTCTGCAGCAGCTCTGAAAGGATCTATTTGGACTCTGGCCTCCTGCATGGCTTGTTCAATCCTCAAAGCTGGATGCGGCATGCCTGTCCTCGGATCAACGAAGTTTCTTACAATTGTACTTATGATTTGCTTCTTTTTGTCCTCGACCATCTTTCTCCTCTGATCAGTAGTTAATTGGAGCTCTCCACCTTTGAGTATAGCCTCAGCGACTTTCATCACATCCGTGGTCTTGAACGCCTTCAGGAGCTTCTCTGTAGATACCCTCAGAGCCCTGCCAGCATCGGAATAAATCTCATCAACAGCTAGAACCTGTGCTATCTCGACGTTTCTTCCTAGTTGATAATTTAATGCTGTTTCAGGGTTTACCAGAATCTCGAAATGTTCACCTGCAACAGACAAACGTACCGTGGTGAACTTGCTTGACATATTATGTTCCTCATCTCCATATCGAAATCTTCTTTGCAAATCTGGGCTATAAAAGGAAATTGCATACAAGAATCGCAGAACAGATTTGAGCAGACGCGTTTCAAAAAAAGGGATATTCTTAATAGGCACACTCCTTTTTAGAAGATTATAATGAAACTCCCCAATTCATTAGGTAAAATGGCTGCAATACTGATTGCGGCAATTCTCGTGCTGTCTGTATTTTCAGTACTGACGCCCTCGATGAAGCCTGCAGAAGCTCAGGCACAACTCCCCCGCGAACAGAGAAACTGGGAATATCTAAATGGTAATGCACTGGGACATAACTACAATCCTCAAACACAGCTCAATAAGGACAATGTCCAATTCTTGGAGCTGAAGTGGATCTACCCAATTCCTACGGTTTCCCAGCAAGCTAATAGGCTTCAAGGATTCCCCACCGTCACCGAAGGATCTATGGCTCCTCCGATAGTCGTAGATGGAGTCGTATACTCTGTGCTAAACAGCAAGATGATACTCGCGTTGGATGGAAAGACAGGCAAAGAGCTTTGGAGATACATATCTACTTTCGATAACAGGAACATAAATAGTTCATTGCCTGTTATATCCGGATACCAGCTTGGCCATACTCATGGCATAAATTATGCGGATGGAAAGATATGGATGAACGACTTTGGATGTCAAGTATCTGCAATTGATGCAAAGACTGGCAAGTCGGTGAGGAACTACACTAATTTATGCAGGGAAATTCCAATGGACAGTCCTCAAGGAATGGGTATTCCGACTAACTCTGGCTTCTATGCGGGTGCAGGAGGCCATCCTCCTTCATTCTACAACAGGGACAACGTCATGATTTGGGCGATTGGTGGAGCATCTGAAGGGACATGGGGTGGAAGATCATACGTTGCTGGCTATGATGTTAATACAGGTCAGTTGAAATGGAGATTCTTCTACATCCCACCCTGTGGTGATCCAGCAACATGCAAGCCTCTCTTCCAGAAGGAAAAGCAAGACTGGGGTAACTGGCTCGTTCAGAATTGTAACAAGATATGGATACAGGGCATAAAGTCATGCACGCTTGATCAAGACCTTTTGAGAAACGACTTTGGAAATATGAGGTTCAATTCAGGAGTAAGCAACGTATGGGGTACAATGGTAGTTGACCAAGAAACCGGAATACTATATTTCGGAACTGCACAAGCCGGACCAGACTGGAACGCAACACACGCACCGGGATTCAGATTATTCGGAGCATCAGTAATAGCCCTTAACGCTGGCACAGGAGAACTGATATGGGCCCATCAAACTACAGCCAGAGACCTCTGGGATTATGACTGTTCATGGAACACAGTACTTGGGAATGCTAAGGTAAAGGGCCAGAACAAGAAAGTTGTCATAAAGGGATGCAAGAACGGAATTGTACATGTGCTAGACGCAGCCACTGGAGAGCTACAACATCTCTTGGAGAGCCCCGACATAAAGAGGACACCTGAGCAGTTGTTGGGGAACAAAGAATGGAACGGTATACTTCTTGATCCAAGGAACAAGGAGCACATGACTAAGAAATGGACAAACTATCCAAGTACAGATGCATTCTGGATGAGTTGCAATGTAACTGGATGCTTAGAGTCTGATATTGCAATCGACCCAACAAGAAACATGGTATTCGCAGGCACCTACAACAGCCCAGGCTGGAATAGGGTTACAAATGCCGATCCTCGAGGAGTTTCACTAGGGGGACAGCTAAATGTGCCTAACAGGCCTTTCACACCTAAGATCAACATGACAATTAACGCATGGGACCTTGACACTGGTCAGCTAAAGTGGAAGTACTTCATAGATGAAGTGGGGTTCAGAGGCGGTGTGATGGTCAGTGGAGGGTTAGTATGGTTCGCAGCGACTGACGGGACAGCAAAGGCCCTCGACGCAGATACTGGCAAAGTTGTGTACCAACAAAACCTCGGAATATCACAGCTCATTCAGCCTACAATTGCAGCAGATGCTGATGGGAAGATGAAGTTATTCAGAGTCGTTGGAGGACACCAGTTCTTCGCTAATCTGCTGGGTCCTGCAGGTAGCGGCTCCCCCGTGCCAGGTGCAATCATGGCCTATGGACTGCCTGACAAGATACCTACGCCACAAGAAATCATCAAAGATTTACCGAAAGAGCAGCTGAAAGAGGTTCTCAAAGAAGTACCAAAGGATGTGCTTGCTGAAGTAGCTCCTCAAGAGGGAATAAGCCCGATCTCCTACGGAGTAATAGGTATCGGACTGGTACTGGTAGTAATAGCTGGTGTACTATTCACAAGAAGAAAGAAAGTGTGAACAGACCTGTGATTGCCTTAGTGTAAGGCAATCACCCATATTTTATTTTTCTTAATTCTTCAGCAGCTTAGTCAAGCAAAAATTCTATTGTGGTGGCTTTTGTGCCTTCTTTCCTCTCTGCCTTACCATCAGGACTACCCAGCCCAGCCATCCCACTACAACCACTACTGCAAGCCCGATTAGTAGAGGATTTGAGATTCCTATTCCTGGGGGTGATGCGATTTTCAAGCCCGCCCAAGTGGCTGTGTTGGGGTTTCTGGCATCGGTAGTCTTCGGATACACGTCGGCGACTCTACCTTCATCGAATATGACAAATCTTACTGCTGCGGTACCTCCAGCGCCCAACGCCATGTCCTGCTGGTCGCCAGAATTGAACGGGTGCCTCAATTCAAAGTGGTTATGATCACCAATACGAGTGACTGCGCATTCTCCATCAATCTGGCGGTCTGCGGAGAACCGATCCTGTCCCAAATTGTTTGAATCGTCGAAGCTTCGTGGAGGTGCGCAACCTATGAGATCATCACCTTGTCCATATACAAGGCCGTCGTCAGGAAGGTGAAAGTCAATGACGACTTGGTCAAACTGCCCTATTACGTCTGCAAGGTTA
Source organism: Nitrososphaerota archaeon (assembly GCA_024860875.1). Taxonomy (GTDB): domain Archaea; phylum Thermoproteota; class Nitrososphaeria; order Nitrososphaerales; family UBA57; genus VHBL01. Next base: position 10,309 of record JACPSZ010000002.1, read on the forward strand.
GTATCCCTGATCTTAAGGGCAAAGTACAGATCCCTTGCATCGTTCATCACGTATATTGTGGATTCTCCATACTTGGAAATGAAAGTGACCTTGTAAGCCGAAGCCCATTCGCTGTCATCGATCTTTCCGTCCATAGTAGGCTCTTGCGAAGCCCATGCGGAGAATACGGTCCTTGATGGAGCTTGAGCAAGTGTTACGGGGATGTATGTTGCTCCTAATGCCAGCACGATTAGAAGCCCGATTGCCAGAACTCTTCTCTTTGCAGCACTATTGGGGGTCAAAACATCGAATTGCGACTTTTGCTTCCTCATTAACGTTTCCGTTAGAATAATCCTAAATATCTGGGAGGCCGCCGTGTTTCTGGATATACGGTATTAAGCCTCCTTCCAACAGTATCTTCGTCATGATCTCTGGGAGAGGAGGGAAGTTCAGCTCTATCTTCTTCGTAATATTTCTGACCTTGCCAGCAGAAAGGTCAACTTCCAGAATGTTTCCCTCATCAATTTGATCCGTGTCTGCGATAATAACTGGTAATCCTATATTGACGCAGTTCCTATAGAATATCCTTGCAAACGATTTTGCAATTACGGCTTCTACGCCAGCCATCTTGATTATTGTTGGTGCGTGCTCCCTGCTCGATCCCAAACCGAAGTTCCTCCCTCCGACTACAAAATCGCCCTTCTTGACGTTTGGTGCAAAGTCAGCCCTTGCATCCTCAAGAACATGCTTTGAAAGCTCTGGAAGGTTGGAACGTAAATGGAAGAACCTTCCCGGTGCTATGTGGTCTGTGCTGATTCCGTCTCCGAACTTCCAAGCTCTGCCTCCCATTTTACAGAACCTCTGCCGGATGCGTGATTACACCCTTCAATGCGGTAGCAGCAGCCATTGCTGGAGATCCAAGATAAGTGAAAGCCTTTGGGTTGCCCATCCTGCCTTGAAAGTTCCTGTTCGTGGTTGAGAATACTCGTTCACCATCTGCAGGCACTCCTCCGAGAGCACCGAAGCACATCCCGCATCCAGAAGGAGTTATGACAGCTCCAGCCTCTAGCAGAGTCTGCACCGTTCCGTCTTTTACAGCTTCCATGTACACCTTGTGGGATGCGGGAGTTACCATAAGCCTTACTCCCGGAGCGACCTTCTTACCCTTGATTATCGATGCGACTATTTTGATGTCTTCCAGCCTTGCGTTGGTGCAGCTTCCAACGAAAACCTGATCGATTTTGACCTCTCCAATTTCGCCTATGGGCTTTACGTTATCAACTGCATGAGGAAGAGCAACCTGCGGAGTCAGCTTCGCGGCATCTATTTCAAAGGTCTTTTCGTACTGTGCGTTAGCGTCTGGATGAAGCTCTGTAAATTGATCTCCTCTTCCCATCTGCTTGAGGTATGCTTCGGTTTTAGAGTCTGAAGCTATAAGCCCGACTTTAGCACCAGCTTCAACTGACATATTCGGGAGGACAAGGCGCTCTGACATCTCCATGTTTTCGATGGTGCTCCCTTCAAACTGCATCGCCTTGTACGTTGCGCCCTCTGCGCCCAGCATCCCGATCAAGTGCAGGATTATGTCCTTCGAGTAAACTCCTTTGGGCAGTTTCCCATCTATGACAAAGCGAAAGGTTTCAGGGACTCTAAGCCAAGTCTTACCGAAAGTCATCGCTACGGAAACGTCTGTTGCGCCCATGCCCGTTGCGAAGGATGCCAATGCGCCTGCCATTACTGTATGCGAGTCCGTGCCTACTATCATTCTTCCCGGCGCTGCATATTTCTCGGCAACTACCTGATGACATATTCCTGTCCCAGCTTCTTCAAAGACGCAGCCGCTACTCTTTGCAAATTCTCTTAGCACAGCATGGTCGTTTGAAACCTCTAATCTCGGAGAGGGGACTGCGTGGTCTATGAAGATGATAACCCTTTTTGGATCGAATAGCTTGCCCCCTCCAATCTCTTTTAGTTTCTTAACTACCAGAGGCCCACTGGCGTCGTGAGTGAAAGCGTAATCAACTTTAACAATGGCACTCTCACCTGCAGAAACATTCCTTCCAGCATGAGAGCTTACAAGCTTCCCGGCAAGCGTCTTTCCCATTCTTCTCTAAAACCTTCAAGAATTTGTTGGATATAAAACATTTAGCGTTATTTGTTCTAGGTATCCACCTAATGCATTCTCTTCTCTAAATGGCTTTGAAGCGGAGAATAAGGAGAATAATATTGAATGATCGCCATACATATTTTTATCACTCTACTTTACCCCCAGAACGGTTCTGATGACTAAACTTGGTTTTGACTTCAGTTGCTATCTTGATGGGAGGAAGGATGAATTCTAAACTCATTTAAGTTATCAGAACCGAACCCTCACATTTTTGGTTTAAATACGGTCAGCTGCCAAAAACAAATTCACCTCATCTTTTGAGTTTATATTGCAAGGGGGTAGAGGAAATGCACACAGACAAGGAGCAGCATTTTTTACTGACCTACTTTATTACTATACTATTGTTCTTTATATTGTAAGCCCTTCCTATCTTTTGTGCCGGGGCGGGCTAAACAGAGCACAACGCTAAACTATTCTTGTTCTTTGACGAGCTTTACTCCTGAAGGAGGTAGAGGTTTGACCTTGATCACCAAGGTATCAGTCAGCTTGTTAAGTAGCCTCTGCCTGTTTTCGCTAAGAAATATCCAGCCTACTATCACATCCAATACCAGAATGAACGCTTTGCCAAGGGCCTGCAAAAATGCCTTTGCTAAGGTAGGCACATTACCATTCATATCAACGACCTTAAGGTTCATCACCTTCTTGCCCAGAGACTGACCACTCGTAGACTCAAAATAGGTCCAATAAGCCAGAAAGACTAAAGACCTGACCTGAAGAACACTCCCAAAAGCCGTGTTCATGACATCGTTGAAATCAAGGTTCGGGAACCTGAAAGCAAACGGCAGCGCAAAGACGGTGAATACAGCCTCTGCTATAGCTCCAACAACTATGAAATCAATCAACCAAGCAATGAACCTGTCAGACCACTTTGCGATAACAAGCTCCTTCTCAGCTCCCATGGAGCGAATAGCAGCAAACCCTGAACATAAACTGCAAAGATTTTTTACAATTTTCTGCTATAATAGCGTTGTTGAAACCTTTTATATTGAGAGCAAACTCTAGCCGATTACCGTGAAGACCAGAATAAGAGATTCATGTGATCAGTTTGAACCCAATATTGCTGATTATCGTTCTTCTTGCATCGACACTCAGCGTGTCGGCCATCCTTGGCTTGTACATAGCCAGAATGATTTCCTACGAGCTGCAACCTCTTGAGAAGCGCTTAGCCAAACTCGAAAGAAAGCTTAACAAAACCCTTGGCCTTGGGGCAGGCCATGAAATGACATGGAAGGAGTATTTCATTGCTTTAGTACTGACTAATTTTATTGCTGCGGCATTCGTCTTTATTCTCCTAGTTCTGCAGGGTATAATGCCTTTTGGAAAAGAGGGCTTTAGCATAGATCTGGCCTTCAGTACAGCAGCTTCTCTCATAACCAATACGGATATTCAGCATTATGCTGGAGAACAATTGTCTCCGTTTTCGCAGATGCTTGCAATCACATATGTTATGTTTGTTGCACCAGCATCTGGAATCTGCGCAGCTTTTGCATTCATCAGAGCCTTCATAAGAAAGAACTTCGGACTCGGGAATTTCTACATGGATTTTGCCCGAGTAATTTTAACATTATTGCTGCCAATAGCATTGATTTCTTCGGTGCTGTTCATGGCTTTAGGAGTTCCCCAAACGCTCGATGCATCAGTTACGGCTAAAACGCTCGAAGGGAACGAGCAGATCATCGCTACAGGTCCAGTAGCATCACTCGAATCTATAAAGCATCTCGGGAGCAACGGTGGGGGATTCTTCGAGGCTAATTCCGCTCATCCATTCGAGAATCCGAACGGCCTGACAAACCTCTATTCGATGGTTCTAATGCTAGTAATCCCCTTGGCTTTCCCCATAGCTTACGGGAGGCTGCTAGGAAGAGGGAGAGGGGTGTCTATTCTAATTACACTACTTCTGGGGTTCGGAGCCCTACTAGTCCTAGCCCTCTCTGCTGAAAGCGGCCCTTCTGGTCTGGAAACTAGATTCGGCAACTTTGGGAGCATAATATTCAATGTTGTATCCATCTCTACTAACACGGGCACAGTAAACGCACCATTATCAGCAATGTCGCCTAATGCTATATCTTCTCTACTGCTAGCCATGTTCATTCAGGCTGTGCCCGGCGCTGACGGAACTGGAATAATGTACATCGTAATTTACATCATCCTGACACTCTTCATCGTAGGCCTTATGGTCGGCAAAACTCCAGAATTCATGAGCATGAAGATTAGCCCAAGGGATATCAAACTTGCAGTGCTGATATTCATTATACACCCTATTCTCATACTGGTCCCATCAGTAATAGCGTTTACAACTGGAAATGCTCAGGCTCTCATAGGAAACAAAATCACGCCTCTCTCATTTACTAAGGTATTTTATGAATATACTTCTGCAGCAGCTAACAACGGCTCCGACTATTTTGGCGTCTTAGCAAATACTCCATTCTGGAACAACTCTACGGCTCTAGTCATGCTACTGGGAAGGTATGTGCCTATAGCTTTGATGCTAGCAATTGCAGGCTCTTTTACAGTGAAAGAAAGGAAGGAGATCGTTGAGCCCATAAAGACGCAGGGAGCCATATTCATAATTACAATTCTAGTAGTAACTTTTCTGCTAACTGTACTGACTTTCTTCCCGTTCTTGGCAATAGGGCCATGGTCTCTCTGAGGCGTATGGAAAATGAAAGAAAATGTCCTACTACAGTCCGTTGCAAAACTTGATCCTAGGTATCTCGCGAAGAATAATCTAGTGATGCTGATGGTAGAGATAGGTTTCGCAATAGTGCTTACTACGGCATTATTCCCTTTGATCCCAGCAGAATTCATAAGGAGGGGGTCCTCATTCTATTTACAGTTAGCCATAATTCTGATTGCTACAGTGTGGTTTGCTACTTTTTCAGAAGCTGTTGCAGAGTATCAGGCCAAGGCAAGGGTTGATTTCCTGAGGACGCTGGAAAGAGAAGTGCTTGCTAGGAAGATGGTGGACGGAAAGGAAGTGATAGTAAAGTCTTCAATGCTAAAGCCAGGTGACGAAGTCACAGTCTATTCGGGAGAGATAATTCCAGTTGATGGACTCGTCAGCAAGGGAGTCGCCTTTGTAGATCAATCAATGATAACGGGAGAGTCGAACCCCGTCGTAAAAGAGAAGAATGGCCATGTTATGGGGGGGACTAGGGTTGCAACAGACAAGCTTGTCATAGAAATTACTGCGGAAGCGGGCAAAAGTTTCCTTGATCAGATGGTTGGACTTATTGAAAGTGCGACAAGACCGAAGACTAAGAACGAAATAGCATTAATGACATTGCTTTCAGGGCTGTCAGTAATTTTCATAACGGTAGTTGGAAGTTTACTGTTCTTCGCGCACTTTCTGGGCTATGATGTCGACATTGCCATGCTAATTGCTCTGCTTGTAGCTCTGTTGCCTACAACTATAGGAGGCCTACTGCCTGCGATTGGAGTTGCTGGCATTACAAGACTCGGCAAGGACAACATTATAGCAAAATCAGGCAAGGGAATCGAAGCTGCAGGGGACTGCGACGTTCTTGTCCTCGACAAAACCGGCACGATTACGGAGGGGTGTAGAGGTGCAATTCAGTTCATACCAATGCAGAATTATACCGAAGGGGACGTAGGGCAAGCAGCTTATGCAGGTTCAATTCACGATAATACACATGAAGGAAAGTCTATAATCGCGCTTGCTGAAGAGAAAGGGTTTATTCCTCCGTTGGTTGAAAAAATGCTCGTTGCCAAGCAGATAGAATTCTCCGCAGAAACCAGATTCAGCGGCATCGAATTCGTAGCACGGAAAAGGGCGAGGGTTGAAAAATCAGTTCCTACAGTTGCAGAAACAGGTGCGAGCAAAGTTGCAAAAATGCTTCTGGACTTGGACAAAGCTGACAAAGAAATTAGGATTCTCAAAGGTTCGATAGATGCAATGCTGAAAATGGTCAAGGATGTTAATGAAGCAGAATTGAGATTCAAGGCGCAAGAGATTTCGCTGAACCAAGGAACTCCTCTTATCATAGCAATAAATAAGGAAGTTATCGGGCTTGTGTTTCTGAAAGACAGCCTCAAGAAAAACATTCGTGAAAAAATAAACGAAATCAAGGCTACGGGAATTACCACCGTTATGATAACCGGAGACAATAGCGTTACTGCTCAGGTTATTGCAAAAGAAGCTAATATTGATCAGTCAATTGCCGAGGCGGTGCCTGCTGACAAGCTGAAGAAGGTCGAAGAGGAGCAATCAAAGGGTCATGTCGTTGGAATGGTAGGCGATGGAACAAACGATGCCCCCGCACTGGCAAAAGCTGACATTGGTTTAGCGATGAATAGTGGCACAGCAGCTGCCAAAGAAGCTGCAAACATGATTGATCTTGACTCGGACCCTTCAAAGATCTTGCACGTTGTAAAACTTGGAAAGCAGAAATTGATGACCAGAGGAGCGATAACGACCTTTAGCATAACCAATGATATTGCAAAATACTTTACCATATTGCCTGCAATATTCGTTAATGATAGTCCCATTTTTGCCGCTCTAAATGTCATGCAGTTAAGTACGGAAACTGCGGTCCTTTCCACGCTGATATTCAACGCAATTGTAATTCCCCTTCTCATACCTTTGGCGCTAAAAGGAATTAAATTCGCGTCAGAATCACCGCAGAGGACGTTCATTAAGAACATGCTGATCTATGGAATAGGGGGTACTATACTGCCTTTCATCGCGATAAAGGGCATAGATGTGCTTCTCTCAGCGTTGGTGTAGCTAAATGAAGACCGAATTTGGAATCGCGATAAAGACATTTTTGCTGATGCTCCTAATAACTGGAGTCGTCTATCCTTTGATGTTGGTTGCAATAGGCCAGATAGCATTTCCATCTCAGACTAATGGCAGCTTGGTACAGATAGATGGCAGAACCGTTGGATCGGAACTAATCGGGCAGGAGTTCAAGTCTCCAAAGTTCTTCCATAGCAGACCTGCAGCCGAATCAGCATCAGGGTTGGATCCACATATAACTCCGCAGGGGGCATTTTCCCAGATTCCAAACCTGAGCAGAGCAACAGGCATCCCAGAAGATGAACTAAAAGCACTCGTAGAGCTTGAAGTGGAGAGGAATAGGGTTGCCAACCTTGAAGTGTTCGCTGAGGAATATGCTAACGTGCTAATGCTCAATCTGGAGTTAGTAAAGAAATACCCGCAAGTATATGCAGAGTTCTTGGGCAGAGAGGGCTAAAAACGAGTCGAGGAGTTAGGTCTTTATGTGTTCATCAGGAACTCTTGAAAGATGCTCGTGAATGATGAGCCAATCTGAGTCGTTCTTGGTCAGTACGAAGGTTACCCTTGATCTTACTTTGATGCTTCTTCCCTCAAAAGTCGTATTATCAACCAATACGCCGCTGTAATTCAGTACAAACGTCGCTATAGCAACTTTGTCGATTAGACTGATCTTAATGTTTTGAATCTGGTAATCGTATCCAGAAAGGCTCGCGAAGCCCATCTCCTCCAGCACCAAAGCATCCCGCACATCCTGCATTTCATAAGGGGGGTTTTCTCCGAACTTGCTGAACCTCCCATCGTCAACATGTATCCTTGACAATACGCCAAAGTTTCTATTCTTCCCTGCTTCGAATGCCGCATAAATAGTACCCTTGACCTTCTCCTCTTCGCTCTTGATACTCATCGCTATGACAATAAAGCTAAATACCGTTTAAGTCTATGTAGTATTACTTTTTCTTCTTGCTGGGCTTTTTTGGAGGAGCTGGCATATCCTGCCAGAAACCTATCGGGTTCCCAGAAGGATCAAAACCAGCAGCCGTCCATCCGACATTTGGAACTTCCATCTTCATGAATATCTTGCCGCCAGCCTCTTTGAACTTCTTGATAGAGTCGTCTATGGATTTTACACTTGCATAGTTGAGCACCGTCTGGTTCGGTTTAGTCTTCTTGTACATTCCTCCGCCGATTTGTTTTGAGCCCATGTCTATCAGCCAGTATTCCATACCCGGCATCTTGGAGTTCTTGAACTTCCACCCAAAGACTTCGCCATAGAATTTCCTGAGTTTGGGGAGATCGTTTACAGGAATTTCAACGTGAACAATTGGATCAGGCATTAGCACGATTTTGCTTTCATGCTATATAAGCCGGCCGTTTCGAGGATAGAAATTCAATCTTCTAGAAGATTTTGCGGGACAGCCGTTCCAAAGTGTTCCTTATCATAGCCAGAAACAATAATGTGCTATGCGTGATGCGGGTGTTCGAGAGTTGATGGAGGTTTCCGCTTTGGAAACCTTCCACCAGCTCAGGAATGATAGAAGATGCCAAGCAACAGAACACAGCTAAAAATCATCACCGATGTTCTGAAGACCGCTAGGGACAATCACCAAGAGGAAGGAATTGGCATCAGCACGCTTCTTAGAGGGGGCAACTTACCATACAATCGCCTGAAGGCCCTGGTCGCGAACTTAATACAGCATAATTTACTTGAGGAGATAGTTCATGAGAAGGGCAGGAGATACAAAATAAGCCTCAAAGGATACGAATTTCTGCAGACATATTCCCGTTTTGAAGAATTCACAAGGTCATTCGGATTAGAACTATGATTCTGAATAACTGTTTATTAGGGTTGTTTTGCGTCAAGTGATTAATATGAAATACTGCCCCGAGTGCAGGAGCGAGCTTACAAGAAGGGTAATTGATGGGAAGGAGAGGTTAGCATGCGTCAACTGTGACTTTGTAGTATGGGGCAACCCCGTTCCAGTAGCTGCTGCGGTTGTTGAATACGATGGAGGGATAGTATTGGTAAGGCCTAGGGCGAAGCCTGCTGTATGGGCTTTACCTGCAGGCTACGTTGAAGATGGGGAAAATGCGGAGCAGGCAGCTGTAAGAGAAGTCAAGGAGGAAACAAACTTGGATGTTAGGATAAACAGGGTCATAGGAACGTATCCTATAAACAGACCGAACAAGGCTCTGATCTACATAGCGCTTGCAACAGAAACTATAGGAGGAGAGTTGAGGGCTGGGGACGACGCTCTTGAAGCATCTATTTTCACAGTCTATCAGGCAATCGAGAAGCTCAGAGGGACAACTTCGGGCAAGGCCCTCGAAAGTTACCTTATGGCTGACAAATTGCAAATGCAAAAGGTCTGAGTGCTTTACATGCTACAGATTGATCATGAGAGAATCTATCAGGAAATAGAACGGAGGAAGCCCAGAGCAGTCGCACTTTCAGCGCCAGACGCCCTGATCCCTAAGACAGAAGAGATCGCTGCAAGGATTATGGAGAGATATGGAATAAACGCCTTCGTAATGGGTGATGCCTGCTACGGAACCTGCGACACCAGCGACGGGGAAATCGTCAAGCTTGAGGCTGACCTTGCTTTCAACATAGGCCATACAATTTCATTCGAGAAACTAGGCAAGCAAACAATATTGATAGATGCTTTTGATGATGTAAAATTCGACAGGGTGCTTGAAAACTCTATTCCTATTCTAAAGCAGTACAAGCAGATAGGCTTGACTACTTTTAGTCAACACCTCCATGAACTTGCGAAAGCTAAAGAATTCTACGAGAGACACGGCTTCGGAGTTGTGGTTGGAAAGGGTAAGGGCCAGCTAATGGATGGGCAAATTTTTGGCTGTGAATTTTACCCAGTTTATTACGTCAAGGATGATGTCGACGCTTTTCTGCTTCTGGGGCAGAGTAACTTTCACGCTATCGGGGTTGCACTGTCCTCCAACAAGCCGACTTACATGCTCGACCCATATGCTAGCGAAGTTATAGATGTTCAGCAGCTTGCCAACGAGAGGTTGAAAAAATCCATACTTGCAGTTTACAAGGCCAGGGATGCGGAGAGGTTCGGGCTAATTGTTGGGTTAAGAGATGGGCAGTCGATGTTGCATCAAACCTTGAGCTTGAAGAAGAAACTAGAGGATCATGGCAAGAAAGTTGAACTGATCGCCTTAAGGGACATTACGAGCGAAAGATTAGCTCAGCTAAGGAGAGTTGACGCTTTCATACAAACTGCGTGCCCGAGGATTTCTGTAGATGGGTATACTTTTGACAGGCCCGTATTGTCTGTTCCTCAAGCTGAAGCACTCATCAGAGTTCTAGAGGGCAAAGATCCAGGGGAGTTTCTAGTAAGGGCAAACTGGCTGTAACGTTCAATTACTGAAGGCATATAGCCAATCATCAGTAGCGCTTACTGCATGGAAAAGCAGCGGACACAGGAACGGACAACGCTTTTCGTTTTATCAACAATAATCTTCATACTCTATGCTTCTCAAGTCCAATTTAGACCGATATTCCCGCAATATGTGGAATTGAAAGGTGGAGGTGAGGCTGCCGTTGGCTTGGCAATATTTCTGAACTGGCTCGCTCAGGCCATTCTTGCAATACCTTCCGGTTCTTTGTCAGACAAAATCGGAAGAAAGGCAACAACCATCTTAGGCGCAATAATAGCCGCTGCAGGGCTCTTCTTTCTTCCTGTAGCATCAACTGTAATTTTGATTATGCTGTTTTACTTTATTGCGGGAATAGGACAAGGAGCTTACAGCACGGCAACTGCAGCATATCCTGTTGATCTTGCTAAATCTGGGCAGGCAGGAAGAGCTATAGGTTGGAGCCAAGCGGCAAGGCAGAGCGCTCTATCTTTTGGGCCTGCAATAGGAGGAGTACTTGCTACATTTTCAGACTTTAGTACTGTATTCATAATATCTGCTTTAATGGCCGCAGTTGCCGCGTCAATTTCTTGGCTCAAACTGCCAGATTTGCGACAGCAAAAGCCTGTAGCAAAGATGCAGTACAATTTTCGAGACGCCATCTCAAACCCAATAATTCTCGGCTGTGTAGTCGCTACTTTCTCTCTGCAGTTTTCGAATAGTGTCTTCTTATCATTCATACCTCTATATGCAAGGCAGCTCCCGATTGCAATAATCGGTTTGGTGTTCACGGTTCAGGGCCTGATGAACGTGGTCGGGCGACCATTAGTTGGCGAGTTTTCCGCAAAAATCAGCAGGAGAGTCCTTGCGATCTCTCTAGGCATGGTTTCTGGAGCTGCCGGGATGTTGGTCCTCAGTCTTTCATCGTCTTTTGAATTTCTTATAGGTTCTGCAATTCTTATCGGCTTCTCCACAGGTATAGGCATAGTTCTTCTTCTAACCATCGTTGCTGAACAGGCTCCAAGCGAAAAGAGAGGCTTCGTGATAGGTTTTCACAACACTGCAATTTACTTGGGCTTAGGCACTGGGTCGGCAATAGAAGGGATAGTAATAGAAAACTTTGGTTATCCGATTGCCTTCCAATCTTCTGCATTATTGACGCTTGCAGGTCTTATTGCGTTTGCAGTTCTGGTAAAGCTCAAAAGGAATGCGTAACTAATTTCCCCGATTCACACATTTCTGTAGGATTTTCGGTAAGGGCCTCTTTTCTTCTTGCGAGCCTTTTTCTTTCGCTCATCTTCTTTCAGCATAACATCTTGGTTCTCAGGCATTAAGGGAACATCTTTTATCATTGCACATAATCCTTTACCTGCTTGACCCAACAGTCAGTCTTCGACAGCTTTTCAGAACAGATCAAGCTAGCGCTAAAGCTAGCCTCTATCACGACTCCCACTCCTCCGCAGAACGATGCTATACCGCATGTCCTTGAGGGCAGGAATGTCCTGCTCTTTGCACCCACAGGAACGGGAAAGACTGAAGCTGCTCTACTGCCAATTCTGAACAATTTCCTAAAGAATCGACCAGATAGTGGAATTTCGATAATTTACATAACCCCGATGCGAGCTCTTAACAGAGACCTGCTCATCAGGTTGAACTTCTGGGCTTCGAAATTAAAATTCACTGTTGAAATAAGGCACGGCGACACTCCTCAAAAAGATAGGAGGAGGCAGTCCGAGAAACCTCCGGACCTTCTTGTTACTACGCCAGAAACGCTGCAAGCAATATTGCCCGGGAAGGCTATGCGGAAGCACCTAAGCACTGTTAGATGGGTCATAATCGATGAAATCCACGCACTCGTAGAGAGCAAAAGAGGAGTCCAACTAACTGTAGGATTAGAAAGGCTCCGAGAAGTAACTAAAAACAACCTGCAGATTGTTGGTCTTTCAGCAACGATAGGCTCTCCAGAGGAGGCTGCAAAGTTTCTGGTGGGAGAGGGAAGAAGCATAGAGATGGTGCATTCGACGGTTCAAAAGACGATGAAATACTACATCGAGTATCCAAAGCCGAGGGAAGAGGATCAGGTTGTTGCGCAAAGCCTCTTCATCGCCCCAGAACCAGCGGCAAGGATTGGAAGGATAAGCGAGTTGGTCAGCGACCATGAGTCTACGTTAGTGTTCGTAAACAGCAGAACGATAGCAGAGATGCTCGGCCACAAGTTCAATGTCTTACGCAAAGACATGGCAGTACATCATAGCTCCCTTCCCAAAGAAGAAAGGGAGAGAGTGGAGTCACAGTTCAAGGCTAAAGGTCTGAAAGGTCTTGTATGTACATCAACGTTAGAACTCGGCATCGACATAGGTTCCGTCGATTTAGCAGTTCAATACATGTCCCCAAGGCAGGTTTCCGCATTGATCCAAAGGGTAGGGAGGGCTGGTCACGCCCTGACAAAAGATTCTGAGGGAATAATACTTGCGGTCTCAACCGATGACATATTCGAATCAGTAGCGACCATAGCGTGCGCGAAAGCTGGTGAACTTGAAAAACTCAAGATTCCAAAAAATGCATATGATGTCCTTGCTCACCAGATAGCAGGGTTTGCATTAGACCACGACGGAAAATTACCTTCTACACAAGCGTTAACAATAGTAAGAAGTGCATATCCATTCAAAGAGCTCTCCGAGGAGGATTTCGCAAAGGTTCTGAACTATCTTGAGGCCCTTAGGATAGTCAAGATTTCAGATGGGGCGTACACTTCATCTGCAAGGGAAGGGTCTGGAAGATAGAGAAGATTGCCGATGATATGAAGGTCTATGTCACACCCGTAGATGATCCTCTGGCAGCCATACCCGGCTGGGACGGAGAGTTACTCCCCATTCCTTACCAGCTTGCACAACGGGCGGGAGCTTTGAGAAGAGAAATTTCTGAAATGCTCGACAGATCTGAGCCAAATGATGTCGTAAAAGCCTTGGCAAACAACGTACCTGCAGAGCGGAATGCCAGAACTGCAATTGTAGAAGAGATTTTTGAGCACAAGAAGATGGGAGCCACAGTCCCAGATAATAAGACGATCCTAATTGAAGGATACGATAGATATGTCGTAATTCATGCCTGCTTCGGCGACAACATCAACAGGACTCTCGGCTATGTCTTTGAAGAAGCTTTAGCTAGAAAGAACCTCATACGTTTCTGGTGGTCTGACGGTACAAGGATTCTCATTGAATTGACGATGGAGGTTCAGCAAATAGATTTGAAGAAGACTGCAGACGAATTGTTTTCTTTATCGTGGGAGACTGCAAAACAGCTCTTTCTTAATAGAATAGAGAAGCAATTCCCGTACCCAGAGCGCATTAAGAACATCGCACAAAGGTTCGGCGTATTGAAAAGGGGACAATACTTGGGCCATCCTAACCTCTGCTCTCTCGATTCGAGGTTCGCGGGAACCCCGATTTACGAAGAAGCAATGCATGAGGTACTTATGGACAAAATAGACCTTGACCGTGCTGACGAGGTCATTGCAGGAGTGAAGAACCATGAGCTGCAGATGAACTTCTTTATCGCTACTGAGAAGCCAACGCCAATAGCGTATCACATACTCTACAAGCACTTCGATGTTCCCGAGCTGATCTCGCCTGACACGGTAGTGAAGGACAATCTCCAGAGGATGAAGCTTGCACTGGGATACAAAGCTGTCGATCTGATCTGTTTTAACTGTGGAAGAAGAGAGAATAGAATTCTCATCAAAGACATTGCTGAACAGCCTGTCTGCAAGAACTGCAGTTCTGGTCTGTTAGCCGTTTCGTCTTGGTCGTCCCAGAGCGTAGTCGACGTTCTGTCTAAGAAGCTTGCAAGGCAGGAGATGAACGATGCAGAGAGGGATACTTTGGCAAAGGCAAGGAGGACTGCAGACTTGGTGCTCTCTTACGGCAAGAAGGCTGTCTTGGCCATGTCAATCTACGGCGTCGGGCCTCAGACCGCAGCAAAGATCCTTGCAAAAATGCATGATGATGAGGAGTCATTCTACAAAGACCTTCTTGAGGCCAAACTAAAGTTCATAACCACAAGGCCGTACTGGGGCAACTGACTACCTTAAGAACGTAGGCTATGAGGTCCTTGTGCAACGTCGGCACGCATGACCCATTTATCGCAACTACGCAAAGCAACTTCTCCTTACCTTTGTTCATATACTCCCCCCTAGACGGGGGGCGTGCAGGCGGGCGAGCAAGCCGAATATGCACAAGAACCGATTGTGATAACTCTTAGGATGCCATTTAACCGCTTTTTATACCCCCCTCTAGGGCCCTAGATAACGATAGGGGCCCCTAGAGACATGATTGATACTAGGTGGATCTTTCAGTTTATCAGAAGTCGACTTTCGGATTTCCCGAAAAGTCATCAGAACCCTATAACCGATTAATCTTATATTCGACTTATGTCCATCAGAAGGCAGTGTAGAGGCATGGAAGGACGTAGGGAGACACTGAAGCTGAAGTCGATGCCCAGCTTTACATCTGTTGGAACTATAGAGGCTAAGCTGGCAGAGCTCAACTTTGAAGAGGTTTCTTCAGCCACGGTTGTTTCCGACGGAAGATTTTGGCACAAAAGAATCTTTGAAAACGCAAGCGAAACGATAACCGTTTCGGACGAGGTCGGCGAGGTCATATATATGAAAGATCCTGTAATTACGATTCTTGGCAACTTTGAAACTATCGAAAAGATACGCAAAATAGCATAGATGTCAGATGCCTTTCTACGATTGCAACGAGAATCACTTTATAGAAAACCTGCGACGTATTTTAGAATCGCATGTCAAAGTAGTTGTAAATAGGTCATTAATCCAGCATGATGACAGCAAATATGGTTTATCGTTCATACCTGACTTTGAGTTCAAGAAGTACGAAACTATAGCCAAGAGGAGAAGAACCAGAAGCACCGTTTATGCCGCAAAGCCCTTCTACGATAACTATCACAGAAGGTTCCACATGGAAGAGGATGTTCTCCATTCTGGTAAATACCACTCCATAAAGAGCCTATCAATTCCATATTACAGGGTAGACTACACCTTTTCAATATGGAACGATACTTACACGCATAGTTTCGACGTATTATTTACTCCTCAGATCAAGCTCGAGAAGAGGGAGATTCCCCAGCATGCGAAGAGCAATAATCCAAACGATATCCTAATTCATACATTGAACTTTCTGCCTCCAGATGAAAAGTCAATCAAATTGTCGTTGCCAAAATCGGTTCTGGTCTTCGATGTAAAAAGAATGACCAGAGTCTGATTGGAGTAAGGTTCTGTAGACTTTTGTCTTCTGCTAACGTTAGCAACTAGAAGATATACATGACAGATAAATACGACGAGACCATCTAGTACTGTGTTAATGCATCAGAGCACAAGCGTCTCCCATCTCATTTTGCGGGTAGACTCGAAAGAAGCAACTGATGGACAGCTTACTGGTGGTAAAGGCTCCAGCTTGGCAAAGCTGGTCAAGATTGTCGGAGAGAACCATGTGCCTCCTGCCATCTTCCTAACTACTCACTTTTCTAAGGCTCTGCTGGACAAGCCCGATATCAGGGAACTAGTTTCTCAATTAGATTTGCTGTTGCGACAAAAGAAGGAGAAGGACGCAGAAAAAATTACTGACGAAATACGAGCCAAAATAGAGAACATCAAGATTCCGCAAGACCTGCTTGATGTTCTGCAAAAAGAGCTTGAAAGCCTGAAACCAAAAGTGCCTAAGCAGAGGGTTGCCGTAAGAAGTTCTGGTATCACGGAAGACTTGCCGCAGGCAGCCTTTGCAGGACAATTCGAAAGTTATCTCAACGTCCCTCTTACCGACGAAATTCGGATGAGCATTCTCAAATGCTTGGCATCAGCATATCTGTGGAGAGTAGTCCATTACAGGCAAAGACTCAGAGAACAAAACATGCTCAAAATATCCGAAAAGGAGCTGCTCGAAAGCGGGCAGATAGCTGTCATAATTCAAGCAATGGTCGATTCGGAGAAAGCTGGAGTGGCATTTTCAATAGATCCTGATACGGGAAACAGAAACGTTGGCGTAATACAGGCCATCTACGGCCTAGGCGAAATGCTGGTTCAGGGTAGGGAGAACGCTTCTTGGACTGCATTCTCCAAAGTTCCCAGCATTAAAGTTCTTGGCACAATAGCCAGAACTCCGCAGAAAGAGATGCAGGTTTACGACCCAAAGACAAAGAAGAATGTCATAGTGCCCGTAGGGAAGAAAGACACGAGGGTCATCACGCACGAAGAGGCTCATCAGCTTGCTGAGATGGTGAAGAAGATCGAAGATGCTTATGGACAGCCTGTGGATGTTGAGTATGCAATCGAGGGAGGGAAGATTAGCATCGTTCAGGCAAGGGGAGAAACTGTACATACTACAAAAGCATCAATCACAATCCATAGGCTCAAGGAGTCTCCAAAAGCACCGCCGATAACTAGGGGAATTGCCGTAGGGACAAAGATAACTTCCGGGCATATCGTTTATGCAAAGGATCACCTTGAAGCAAGGAAGAAGGTCGAAGAGAGTAACAAGAGGAAACAGAAGCCCATCCTTGTGACCTCAATGACGACACCAGACTGGGAAATAATAATGGATCTGACGAAGGTTTCTGGCATAGTTACCGAGAGGGGCAACAGAACTTCCCACGCTGCAATAGTGTCAAGGGAGAGAGGAATCCCATGTGCCGTAGGCGTTAGCAGTGCAGGCAATATACCCGAAGGAATGTTAGTTACGCTTGACTGCTCTACGGGAGAAGCAAGAATCTTCGACTATTTGATACCCTACGAAGTGCAAGAGGTCATTCCCAAAGAGCTGCCTAAGACATCAACAAAAGTCATGGTCAACATTGGGACACCCGACGAGGCACTGAAAGTTAGCCAGTTACCAGCAGAGGGAAGCTCTTTGGTTAGAATTGAATTTATTGTCACAAATGCTGGCTTGCATCCGGTCTTTGCGATACTTGCAGACCAGATAGGCTTCGACAGATGGGCTCCTGACATCAAAGATGCTTTTCCGAACGTAAAGTCGCTTACAAGGGAATATGTCGAGAGACTCAAGACCGGTATCGCCATAGTTGCTGCAGCGTTTTATCCCAGAAAGGCCATAGTAAGATTCAGCGACTTTAAGACAAATGAATACGGCTCTTTGCCCGGAGGAATACACTATAGGATAACGTGCAATTGTGGACAGAGTATTTCGTTCGAGCAGCTACAGAACTGCCCCATCTGTGGCTCAAAAGAGATCAAAGTTGCAAGGGTGCAGTTGGAACTTACGGAAAGCAATCCAATGCTCGGTCATAGAGGGGCATCACGCTACATTCACAAGGACTTTGCTTCAGCATTCAAACTCGAAATGGAAGCCTTCATCGCTGTTCACAAGCTTGGTTTCACAAACGCTATACCCATGATCCCCTTCGTCAGAAGCACTAGGGAAGGAGAAAAGGTCACCGGCCTTGTCAAGAACGCCTTCATAGAAAACGGCATTACAATACCGGAAATAATATTCATGGCAGAGGTTCCCAGCGTTTTCTTCACGCCTGAGCTCTTTGCTTCCTACTGCGACGGTTTTAGCATAGGCAGCAACGATCTTACGCAACTAGTGCTGGGCATAGACAGGGACCAAGAAACTCTGGCATGGGAATTTAACGAAGCTGATCCTGCAGTCATGAAAGCAATATCTATGTTGAGCGAGGGTTCACATGATTTTAATCCTCCAAAGAGCGTGGGCATCTGCGGTCAGGCTCCTAGCGATCTTGGAAAAGAGTTCATCAAATTCCTTGTAATCCACCTCGATTCTATAGGCGTCAACCCAGACAAAGTCGTAGAAACCCTCCTTCAGGTATCTGACATAGAGGCAGAACTCCGCAGCATGATAGCCCTTTACGACCATAAAGCGCCTGCACTTGCAAAGGCTCTAGGTACATCAGAGAACAACGCAGAATTCTTGATGAAGAAACTTGCCGCAACGAAATAGTAGTCGTTCTGCAAAGACCAGAACTTTATATCAATAAACCAAATCAAAATGTAGGCTTGAGACAGAAGAGGTCAAGGCAGAAGGCAATAGCAGTATCACAAGTAGACGCTATACTTAACGAAGCGCTGCAAACTGCGAGAAACGACATTACACTTGCCAAGCAGCAAGCTGCTATAGTAAGGAGAATCTGTCTGAAATTCAACATAAGGTTACCATATCAGAAGAGACAGCTATTCTGCAGAGGGTGTAAAACATTCATTGTGCCAGGTATAAACGCACGAGTTAGGACATCAAACAAGCAGAAGATGCTCCTGTTAACATGTTTGGAATGCAATCATGTCTACAGAAGGCCGTTGCAATAATCATACCGGTATCATGAAAATCGTTTTAAATCCCGAATCTAGAGCCATGCCAAGCGTGGCTTAGTTGGTAGCAAAAGGCAAGATTGTATGGATCAGCGGCCCTGCAGTAAAAGCTGGGGGCATGTCTGAAGCTAAGATGTATGAAACTGTAGAAGTCGGAGAAGACAAGCTGGTAGGTGAAATCATCAGACTCACTGGAGATGTTGCGTTTGTTCAAGTCTATGAATCGACAAGCAACCTAAAACCTGGCGAACCTGTCATAGGCACTGGCGAACCTCTTTCAGTAACCTGCGGCCCGGGCATGATGGGAACGATTTACGACGGACTGCAAAGACCTCTCGACGCTATTGCGAAAAAGTCAGGGGCGTTCATGGCAAGGGGGATTTCAGTGCCTCCAATTTCGAAGGATAAGAAGTGGAGGTTCATTCCTGCAATCAAAAAGGGCGATAAAGTAGCTCCAGGTACGGTTCTGGGCATTGTCAATGAAACTCCATTGGTTGAGCACAAGATCATGGCGCCTCCAAACTTTGCTGGAGGTATCGTAGATTTAGTTGTCAAGGAAGGCGATTACAACATTGAGGAGGCCGTGGTTTCAGTAAGAGTTGACGGCAAGAAAGAAGATCTAAAGATGTACCATACATGGCCTGTCAGAAGGGGCAGACCATTTGCAGAGAGACATGATCCAGACATTCCTCTGATCACAGGACAGAGGGTCATTGACACATTCTTCCCCATGATGAAGGGAGGGACTGGAGCCATTCCGGGAGGATTCGGAACTGGCAAGACAGTAACGCTACATCAAGTGGCTTCTTGGGCAAACTCCAAGGTCGTCATACATGTGGGATGCGGCGAAAGAGGAAACGAAATGACTGAAGTGCTCATCAAGTTTCCTGAACTAATAGACCCAACCTCGGGAAGACCTCTCATGGAGAGAACACTACTTGTTGCAAATACGAGCAACATGCCCGTAGCTGCTAGGGAAGCCAGCATATACACGGGAGTCACGATGGCGGAATATTACAGGGATATGGGGCATGATGTCGTACTAGTTGCTGACTCGACGAGCAGGTGGGCTGAGGCTCTAAGAGAGATAAGCGGAAGACTCGAAGAAATGCCAGCAGAAGAGGGCTACCCGTCATATCTTGCATCGAGGCTTGCAGAGTTCTACGAAAGGGCAGGAAGAGTCCAATGTTTAGGCTCTCCAGATAGGGCAGGCTCTGTCACACTCATAGGGGCAGTGTCTCCTTCTGGTGCAGATTTCACCGAACCAGTTACTACTCACACTACAAGGTTCATCAAGACATTCTGGGCGCTCGACACAAGGCTCGCCTATTCAAGGCACTACCCAGCTATCAACTGGATGACCAGCTATTCTGCTTACGTGCTCAACGCGGACAAGTGGTGGGCCGAGAATGTCGACAAGGAAAGGACCAAGCTTAGAGTCGAAGCATATTCAATTCTGCAGAGGGAAGACGTTCTAAAGGAAATCGTCAGGCTACTCGGTCCTGAAGCTCTGCCAGATGAGGAGAAGCTGATACTCGATGTGGCAAGGATGCTGAAAGAGGGTTATCTGCAGCAGAGCGCGTACGACGAGGTTGACACATATTGTTCGACGACAAAGCAGGTCAAACTGCTTAAAATATTCGTTGACTTCTACAAGGAGGCCCTCAACGCATTAAGAGGCGGAGCTCCTCTGTCAGCGATAAGGTCTCTGCCAGTAATTGCAAAGATTATCAGGGCAAGGTTCGAAATATCCGAAAAAGATCTCAATAGAATCGATGGACTGTACGAAGAAATGGTCAAATCGATAAAGGCTCTGACAGCAAAGGAGGTGCCAGCAGTTGCCCAGTAAAACTGTAGGCGGAATAGAATATTCAAAGGTAGCAGAGATCAAGGGTCCTCTGCTGATCCTTGAAGGCGTTACACGAGCAGCCTTCGATGAGCTCGTGGAAATCGAAACTCCTGCAGGAGAGAAAAGGTTAGGCAGGGTTCTCGAAATTGGAGGAGGCAGAGCAGTTATTCAGGTATTCGAAGGCACTACGGGTCTGTCCGTATCAGGAACGAAGACAAAGTTCTTGGGTAAGACGATGGATGTTCCAGTTTCAGCAGAACTTCTTGGAAGGGTTTTTGACGGATTAGGTCGACCTCTAGATGGTCTTCCAGAGCCAGTTGGAGAGGACTTTAGGGATGTCAATGGACAGCCGATCAACCCAGAGCGAAGGGACTATCCTACAGATTTCATCCAGACAGGAGTTTCAGTAATTGACGGAATGAATACTCTAGTAAGGGGGCAGAAGCTACCAATATTCTCAGGCGCCGGCCTTCCTCACAACATGCTCGCTGCGCAGATCGCAAGGCAGGCTACAGTAGCTGGAGGGGGAGAAGAGTTCGCCGTGGTCTTTGCCGCTATCGGCGTGCAGAGTAGCGAAGCTAGATTTTTCAGAAGGTCTCTTGAAGAAAGCGGTGCAATCAAGAGGAGCGCTCTCTTCCTGAACCTTGCAGACGATCCTGCAATCGAAAGGGTAATCACACCAAGGGTCGCTTTGACAGTTGCTGAATACCTTGCATTCGACCTTGACATGCATGTGCTCGTAATCATTACTGACATGACAAATTATGCAGAAGCTTTGAGAGAGATCAGCGCTGCAAGAGAAGAGGTGCCGGGGAGGAAAGGATATCCAGGATATCTGTATACAGACCTTGCGACAATCTACGAGAGGGCCGGCAGGATTAAGGGTAAGAAAGGTTCTATTACACAAATGCCAGTGCTGTCAATGCCATCAGATGATATTACACACCCAATCCCCGACCTCACAGGTTACATCACAGAGGGCCAAATAGTCCTTGCAAGGGACCTCTACAGAAAGGAAATTTACCCTCCGATTGGCGTATTGTCGTGCCTGAGCAGGCTCATGAAAGACGGTATAGGAAAGGGCAAGACAAGAGAGGACCATCCTGAGATTGCCAACCAGTTGTACGCCTCTTACGCTCGAGCGCAAGAGCTAAGGGCACTTGCAGAAATCGTCGGCAGGGCTGGACTTGTAGGAACCGACCTGAAATATCTCGAATTCGGAGACATGTTTGAGCAGAAGTTCCTTAAGCAAGGAACAGAAGAGAACAGAACCCTCGAAGACACCTTCTCGATTACATGGGACATCCTGAGCGTTATGCCAGAAAATGAACTCACGAAGATCAGACAAGATTACATCAACAAGTACAGAAAGAAGAGCTAGAGATTGCAATGTCCGTAAGTTCAGGCCGCAGACCACTACCTACCAAGATAGAACTGATTAGGGTAAAGAGGAGCCTAGCCGTTGCAAGGTCTGTCTACAAAATCCTCGAAGACAAGAGAGATGTCTTGCTAAAGAGGATTGACGAATTAATTCAGCAGGCAGGCAACGCAAGGGAGGAGATGTCCGCCCCTCTCTTTGATGCCTATAGGGCATTATTCAACGCATACCTCGAAGTTGGGCCTGCAAGACTGGAATCTATAGCGATAACAACTCCAGCTCAGGTTAGCGTCGATGTCAATCTTAGGACCATTGTGGATGTTAAGGTTCCTACATTTGTAATATCGGAGAAGAATCTTGGAATGACGTACGGATTTGCGGACACGACATCGAGCCTAGACGAAACTACAAGGCTGATAAGGAAGGTTCTGCCCAGAATAGCAAAGGCTGCGGAATACGAAAACGCGATATTCGGCCTTGCAAGAGAACTGGAAAAGACCCAGCGTCTGCTCAATGCTTTGGAATACATAATCATACCAGGCTATCAAGACTCTGTGAAGTTCATCGCTGCGACTCTTGAGGAGAGGGAGAGGGAGGAGTTTGTCCGTCTTAAACATGTCAAAGCTGTATTGGAGAAGAAGAAGGAGGTGAAGGTCTAAATGTCATTTGAAAAAGAGGTCAAGAAAGCGTTTGATGGGGCAAAGGCAAAACTCGACAAAAAGTACGAGGAGAGTGCGAAAAATGTAGATGACAAGGTCAGGGAAGCACGGGAGAAAGCTTATAAAAGGTTAGGGAAGGAGACGTAGGCAATTACAGGTGTAATGAAAGATGAATGTCAAATTACTTGTATTCGGTGCGTTGTTCGTCGCAGTCCTTACTGTTACCACCAGTCCCGTTTTCGCGGTTGAAGCATCTCCAACCCCCACCATCCCAAATAGTCTAGCGAAGGCGATAGGTTTCGGCCTTGCAGCTTTAGGCGCTGGCTATGCAATTGGAAATGCAGGTGCAGCGGGTCTTGCAGCTGTAGCCGAGAAGCCAGAAATGAGAACCTTCGCTATCATCATCGTTGCACTTGGGGAAGCGCTAGCGATTTACGGACTAGTTCTTCTGTTCATTCTGCCGAGCTAAAATTCTCAACTAAATCGTGGCAGCTCGCTTGGCAGCCGCGTAGGATATTATTAGAGAGACAAAAAAACCTGCCAGAGAAAATACTATGGGCATCAGGGCGGAATTGCCGAGTCCCCAAGCCTCATTAACGTACAAGCCCAGAAATACTCCTGCCAGCACAAACCCAGCAATTATAATTGGAAGTACGGCCAGAGTTATCATGACTCTGCGTTTTATGCGTGTTTTAGCATCTGTCAAACCTCGGCTAACTCCTCTGGTTGCAATATTCTGGCGCAGTATTTGCACTGCAACATTGGGGGTTCTTTCTTCAAAACCTTGATTTCGGAAGTTATCGGCTCTCTGGCGTTTGATATGCATGTTGGATTTGGGCACTTGAAGATTCCGACGAAACTTTCTGGCAGTTGAACGGATCTTTTTTCGACTATTTTGTATTCCCTGATGATGTTGACCGTTGCTCTTGGGGCTATTAATGCAAGCTTGTTAGTTTCTTCAGGTTTGAGCACTCTATTTTCAATCTTAACAACGTCCTTCTTGCCTATCTTCTTGCTGGAAACGTTCATGGCGACGCTGACGATATTGCCATCTGTTCCCTTTATGTTGAGGGCAGAAAGAACCACCAACGCGGTTCCAGGCTCTACATGGTCTAGCACGGTTCCATTGCGTATCCTGCCGACTAGGAGGCCCTCTTCAGACATTCTCTATTGTGCTGACATTATTGCATTTAACTGCTTTGTCCGCCTCTGCACAAAGGATCAGGGGTTACAACACAAGAAAAAATAGTATAGTAATAGAGTAGATTATTGTCTGTGTATGTCCCCCTACCCTTGCAATATAAACCCAAAAGATGAAGTGAATCCTCGTTTGACAGTCAAGTCAAAATGCTCTGAATAATACAGTAGAGGTGGTATTAGGGTTGCTAACAAGCATACAGAAAAGATAGTTAAGCAGAGATATTC
Organism: Nitrososphaerota archaeon; assembly: GCA_024860875.1. Classification (GTDB taxonomy): domain Archaea; phylum Thermoproteota; class Nitrososphaeria; order Nitrososphaerales; family UBA57; genus VHBL01. Next base: position 34,265 of record JACPSZ010000002.1, read on the forward strand.
TGGCTGGTAGTGAGAAATTGCCTGACCAGATGCGTACTGTACTGGAGCACATAGAAGAGCTCCGCAAGCACATGGTAAGGATTCTTATTTCTGTTGCAGTCATAGCTGGCCTCTCCTTCGTACTCTCTATCAGGCAATTTACATTTGAAGACGTTACCCTGCCTCTTCCATACCCCGACCCTGCAAACAACCTTGCTTCGCAAGTGATTGATTTTGTAAAGAATACAACTCTACCAAAATATGTGCAGTTAATAGTGACTTCTCCGGGTCAAGCATTTCTTTCGCAGATGTACGCCTCCATATTTCTTGGAGTTCTGCTCAGCACTCCCGTGATACTTTACGAGATTGCCGCATTCATAAGCCCGGGATTGTATGAAAACGAGAAGCGACTCATAAGGAACATAATGATACCTACAACGATTCTTTTCATTATTGGCTGTGCCTTCGGCTTCTTCTTTGTAGTACCTTTTTCAATGGATTTTCTCTACGGATACGCAGTTTCTATTGGAGCTCAGACCTTCATTACGTTAGATGAATTGATCTCTTTTGTATTTCTGTTCGTCTTAGCCTTCGGAATATCTTTCGAGCTCCCAGTTATTATGTGGGCTCTTTCGACTGTGGGCTTGGTAAAGCCTCAGTTCTGGAAGAACAATTGGAGATATGCCGTTGTAGCGATAACGATCTTTGGGGCAGTCATAACTCCAGATGGCAGTGGTATTACGATGTGGTTCGTAGCACTTCCCATGATGGCTCTCTACGCTGCTGGATATCTTTCCGTTAGGAAGAAAACTACTTCATCACGACATTCTCAACAGTCAGGTTGAGCACTATCTCAGCAATATCTCCTGCATACTCTGCAGTCCTGCGTACATCCTCCAAAATTACCCTGAGGCTTGAGAGATCTTTCCCGCGCAGTTTTTCTGCAATCTCTAGAATTTCCTTTTCGTATTTTGGGGCCTGCTGAGCAAGTTCAACAACGCTGTCTGCAAGAGCGTAGTCTCTCTTGAAGAGAGCGGTCATAGAATTGTCAAGGGTTTCAAGAGCGTACTTGCTGTACTCCTCTATCTTCTTCATTACCTGCTGAGGGGTAACAATCTCTGATTCAACTACTATCTCTGCTATGCCACTCGCATGATCTGCAATCCTTTCGAGACTTTTGATTATCAACCTATACCCCAAACAATCCCTTCTGTCCTTCAAGCCTACAGTTTCAAGGGAGCTCTGGCTCTGCACAGCAAACTTCAATTGCCGAATCACATAAAGACTGAATCTGTCAACTTCGTCATCAGAAAGTATAACCTCCTCAGCAATGTCTTTGTTACGCTCCCCCAAAGCTATTACTGCGTCTTTGTGCATGGCAGTTGCAATCAGGTGCATCCTCCGCACGGCATTTTCTACCGAGAGGTCTGCAATACTCAAAAGAACTTGCAGTGTCATTTTTTCGGACGAATCATCAACAATTTCCGTTCCGACAAGTTTTGTGCGCACCAAATTTTTTACTGCATTCCTTTGTGCAGGTGTAAACCTTCCTTCTTTGGACCTAACCTGTATGTTGCCGTATCCGATAAGGTAGATGGAAACGATTTTCCTCGCTAGAGAAGAGGGACTGTCATCTTGGCCTACCGAGACAAGGACTTCCGGCCTCTTCTCAACCTTTGCAGATTTCGGAGTTATCAGTAGTGATGAACTATCGACTCTAGACACAATTACAGAATCACCTGCAGTAAGGTTCATTTCTTTGACCCAGTACTTTGGGAGCGAAAGGATGTATGACGACCTGCCGGTGAACTGTATCTTCCTAACTTCTTCATCCTTTTTCTCTTTCATATAATCAATCTATATAGTAGGATATTGAATATATATATCACTTGCATCTCATATATATAGGATAGACAAGGACGTTAATGATGCGTACATTTGATATGAGGAAAATAAAGAATCGGGAAAAAAGCGAACCTGATGCATTAGGGACAATATTAAACAAGCGCATTATACAAGACGGAGATGACCAATATGGGCTTAAGAAACATACTACTCCCTAAAGACAAGAAGTTCTTCGATCTACTTACTCAAGAATCTGAAAACGTAGTCGAAGGAGCTTATGCTTTGCGCGACATGATGAACGACTTTAGGGGAAAAGAAACGAAGTATCACTTGATTCGTGATCTTGAGCACAAAGGAGATAGCATTGTACACACGATTTTTGAGAAATTGGACAAAGCGTTGATAACACCGATCGACCACGAAGACCTCTCGCAGCTTGCTTCTAACTTCGACGATGTCATTGATGGAATCTATGGTGTTGCAAAACGGATCATACTATATGAAATTCCTGAGCCGACGCTTGAAATGGGAGAGTTTGCTGAGTTAATCGTTCAAAGCGTAAATGTGCTTAATACGGCCCTGAAAGTGATGCAAAAATTTGATCAAGAACATATAGAGAAACATTGCATAGAGGCTGATAGACTGGAGAACTTGGCAGACGACCTTTTGAATAGGGCTGTTGCAAAACTATTCAAGACTAACGATCCTATTCAAATATTGAAACTCAAGGAGATCTATGAAAAATTCGAAGAGACGACAGACAGGGCTGAAGACGTTACCGATGTTATGCACGACATAGTTCTGAAAAACGCCTAAGCCTTATTGTGATGAACTTTGGATAGCACCATCCTCCTAGCGGGAACAGTAGGAGTGATATTCATAGCGCTTGCATTTGATTTCATGAACGGTTTTCATGACGCGGCAAACTCTATTGCTACCGTAGTTTCCACAAGAGTGTTGCCACCTCGCGCTGCAGTATTATGGGCTGCATGGTGGAACTTTGCAGCTGCCTTTGGCTTTGGAGTGAGCGTTGCCAATACCATTGGAAAGGGGATTGTTGACCTAAAACCTGCAGAAGTAGGAACTAGTGTTGCCTTTGCTGTTATAGCTGCTGGGCTTCTTGGAGCAATAATTTGGGACGCGATAACATGGTACTACGGGCTACCTTCCAGCTCTTCGCATGCATTGGTTGGAGGATACGTCGGCGCAGCACTTGTAGGAATTGGGCCTCAGGTAATAGTGGTTAGTGGCTTGGCAACTGTTGCAACGTTCATAGTGGTATCCCCAATAGTCGGCATGATCCTTGGTTTTCTGATAATGGCCGTTGTTATACATATTACCAGACGGTTTGCACCAGACCGAGCAAACAAATACTTCAGACGTCTCCAATTAGTTTCAGCAGCATTCTATAGTTTGAGTCACGGTACAAACGATGCACAAAAGACCATGGGAATTATAGCAGTAGTTCTTTGGACAGCGGGATTTTTAGACCACTTCTTTGTTCCCTTCTATGTGATTCTGATGGCTCATACAGCAATCGCTTTAGGAACATACTTCGGGGGCTGGAGGATAATCAGAACGATGGGTATGCGGATTACAAAGCTAAAACCAATAGGAGGTTTTAGTGCTGAAAGCGGAGCTGCAATAACCCTATTCATGAACTCCACACTCGGCATACCAGTCAGCACAACACATACAATTTCTGGGGCAATAATAGGAGTAGGTGCACTAAAGCGATTAACTGCGGTAAGGTGGGGCGTGGCTAGGAGCATGACATCGGCTTGGATTCTGACGATTCCTATGAGTGCCTTCTTCGCCGCGATTTGTTATGCTTTGATCAGACTTTTCCTTTGATCTAATTCATAATTGCAATGAGCAGATTAAATAGCATAAATTGAGGAGCTGTAGCAATGATCATAGCACACATATCAGACCTGCACTTTGGCCCTCAGCACAGAAAAGGATTTTTTGCCGAGGCAGTCAAGGAAATTAACAAATTCAAGCCAGATGCCATAGTCATTACCGGCGACTTAACAGAGAACGGGCTGCTAAATGAGTACAAAGCTGCAAAGCAGGGCATAGCGAAGTTTGATTGCAAAATAAAGGTAACATTGAGTGGAAACCATGACTACCGATCGACGGGCTATCTGCTCTTCAAGCAGTTCTTTCCCAGCAAGCAAGTAACCGAAGTTGAAGATGTAGTAATAATACCAATTGGAACTGCAAGGCCAGACAGAGATGATGGCGAAGCAGGCCATAGACAGGTTTTGTGGGTCGAGGAGACTCTGACCAAGTACAAGAACAAGTTCAAGATCGTTGCACTGCACCATCATTTAATCCCTGTTCCAGATACAGGAAAAGATTCGATTCCAATACTCGATGCCGGAGATGTTTTGCGAGCCCTTCTGAAAGGAGGCGTCGATCTAGTGATGTGCGGTCACAGACACAGACCTTGGATGTGGAACATAGAGAACTTTACAGTTATACATGCAGGCACGCTATCCTCGGAGAGGATGAGGGGCTTCTTCTCAAATTCCTATAACATCGTCGAAATAAATGATCGCAAGATCAAGACATACCTGAAAGTCGTCGGAGGGGAGAAGATGGAGATCGGCAGAATCGTTAAAGAAGCTACACTAGGTATTCCTGAAGAGTACTAATCAAGTATTTTTGCCCGGCTTATCCACCGGAATTTACCTAGTTTGTTAAACCCTTCTGGCATCATAAAACCCTCGAACTAAAATGGCAGATGGAGACAACCTATTTCAGCGTTATATGGGTAAGCGTGTAAGAGACGTTTACGGAAGGTATGTAGGCTTCGTAGTAGGCTTGACTAAAGATCCTTTTGGAGATTTGAGGTCGATTGGAGTAGACTCTGGAGAGAGAGGACTACTAGAATTTCCAGGCCAATGTGTCAATGCTGAAGGAGATTCACTTGTGTTCTTACCAGGCTGGAAGGTCGATTCTGACAGGTTCAAGCGTGAAACAGTGCTTGTAAACAACAGGCTACAAGCAGTTGAGGATTTGATCAAAGAAGGCGAGATTACTCAGGAAGAGTACCATGAGTTCCAGAAGGTCTATCAAGGTTACAAAGCAAAATTAGACGAAGTAAAGAAAGTCCTTGATGAGAAGATAAAAAGGAGGCTACAGGATCTTGATAGAGAGTCGAAGGACATCAAGAAACTCACGACGAACGTAAAGGTTCAGTTCAAGAGCGGGGAAATCGACGCCGAGTCATTCCGGGCCTCCCTGCAATATGGTTCTGTCATGAAGGAAAGGGTTGAAAAAGAAAAGGCTGACATTTCCGCTACAGTTTCGATGCTGAATTCGAATGCTCCAGTAATACAGACAGAGCCCGTCAAACGTGGAAAGGTCGAGGTCCAGCCAGAGATGGAAGCTCCGCCGACAATGGAAGTATCTGCTCAAACATCAGGCTCTTCAAGCGTCTCCAGCGAGGCTGGATGGCTGGCAAGGTTCCTAAAGGGCAAGCAGTAGCTATTTCTTAAAGTTCAGCAATGAGCGTATGCGTGAAGCAGCCTCAGAGAGATCCTTAATCCTGAGCAGATTGTCTCTCTGAGCTAAATGCCGGTTCCAAGGCTGGTCATACACTAGAGCGGTCTTGCCTCTCTCAGCAGCGTCGATAGCATTAAGAGGAGAATCGTCTATGAATACGTCGTAATCGAGATGACCCTTTGTCATATCAGGCTCTACCACAACAATTTCGTTGCAGTCTATTTTTTGCAGTGCAAGCCATTTTTCGACATATCCCATAGTGTCTTCGCTCCTGCCCGTAACAATATCGACCTTACCAATATTTTTCAAGTGTTCTACCTTGGCAGCAATCTTGTCCTCGGTTGGAGGCATTGCCCTCCAATTGTACCAAGCTTCATTGAAGAGCCACTCAAAATCCTCTTGCTTAATCCCCACATCCTTCCAGAAGTTCCAATGATCAATTTGATCATAGGTTAGATTCATATTAAACCGCTCGTTGCAGAGCCTCAACCAGCTACGTATGGTATCGGCAAGTACGCCATCGACATCCAAGGCTATTTTGACAGGCACGTGAAACCAATTTTATATGAAATAATTACCTATTAATTTAATTTCCTAAGCTCATTCTTAATGCAATTGTAGCGGTTGTATCTGGACGCTCAAATCCTTCCGAACTACTGCAAGGTTTCTATTTGGTATAGACTTCCAGCCTCCGCCGGCTAAAGGTTCCTGCGATACAACCACTTCTTTTTTGCTGCGCTTGTAAAGCATGGTGTAGTAATTTTCAGCTCCGTTGCAGTCCCTGTACGCATAGAGTACATTGCCATCGGAGAGCACGAAGTTTAGCGAAGAATAGTCGAAGCTCCTCCTCACAAATGAAACTGACCATGCAAGTGCATCTTCAAAACTGGCACTCTTTCCAATTCTGTTTGTCAGGAGCCTGAAGAACCTCTCGCTATCTGTTATTCCCTGCAGCCCTAGCGGCTTTATGTTAAACCTTCTGATCCCTCCATTGTGGGCAAATGCCCATCTGCCAATAACAAACGGGTGAGTGTTTTCTACAGAAGGCGGTCCTCCATTTCTGGTAGCCTTGCGTAGATGTGCAAGTAGAATTCCCTCCTTGACCTTTGCCAATTGCTCAGAAACTTCGAGATATATTGGGTCTGCTGAGGCGTTCTTCGGTTCTCTAGCAAGGTATTTTGGAGTTTTTCCATCATAAAGGACGATGCCCCAGCCGTCTTTATGTCCCGGCTCCGCCCCTCTCCTAACCTTGCCAATTTCTGCAAGGTTTCTGAATTCTGCTATATACTCTTGAGAGAAACCCTCCTTTGCAACTACGCCGAGAACCCTGCACAATATTACCGCTACCTGCATATTTCAAAGAACGATACAGAAATACATTGTGCATTATATCTCAAATTCTTATTCCATCTGCTCATTATTATCAAACTTCTCTTATGCCGCGATTTTCATGTTAGTAACATAAACAGAAATGAATACCTTGTTAAATACGCATCCTATGCAGACAGGGCTGAGCAAGCTGAAACTCTACGTCTATCACATGCACCAAGACGACCCTGCAAAGTGCACCGCATCGAAACTTGTCCGTGCAAGAATGTTAAAGCCCATTGCTAAAGCAGGCATGATTAGCAAAAAATCTCTTGTCCTGAACCCTTCTGCAGCAGAGATTTTGACGAAGCAGGATAGCAAGCACATCAAAAATGGCTTGGTAGTAATAGACTGCTCTTGGAAGAGGGCTGAAGAAGTCTTCGTAAGGAAGTTTAAGGGGATTGGCAGAAGGTTGCCATTATTGCTTGCAGCTAACCCTACGAATTATGGACATTTGTACACTTTAAGTTCCGTTGAGGCTTTGTCAGCAGCCTTGGTAATACTCGGATTTAGTGAAGAGGCGGAGAGACTGCTCTCCCAGTTCAAATGGGGAACGACGTTTCTTGAGCTGAATGCAGAACCTCTAAAGGAATACTCGGAGGCAAAAGAATCTGAAGCAATCGCAATAATCGAAAAGGAATACTTCCCATATTCGAGATAGATTGTTCTATAGTAGAGAACACTCTGTTCCATCCATAAAGTATTAAGTTTGCCAAACCAATATTCAAACCATGATTAGAATGTTGAACTTGAAGGGCCTGAAGAGCAAGAAAGTAGCAGTCGTGATACTGCTCTTGCTAGCATTTGGGACGGGACTAGCATCCATGAACTATGGCACTATCAACTTTGCATCTCAAATTGTGTCAAGTGACTTCGCAAAAGGACAGCAGGGAATTCCCCAGTCGTCGCAAGCCAATATCCCTCCACTGCTCCCAAATAGCCCTCCTGGAATTCCGCAACAGCCACGAGGCGGGTTAGATCCTGGTGGTCCACCAGTGCCTGCACCGGCCCCACAGCAACCGGTAAGGGAAGTGGTCAAAGAAGTACCTAAGGAAGTAATCAGAGAAGTACCAAGAGAGGGGTTCAAAGGAGCTCCTCTAGTTGCTGGATCATTAATACCACTACAGCAACCCATTGCTGATGATAGAATGGTAATTTCAACGGCGTCAGTGGGGTTGAATGTCTCAAGCGTAGCTCAGGCGGTAACCGACCTGAGGAGAATAGCCGAATCGATGGGAGGGTTCGTTACAGATTCTTTCATCGAACCAATTCCGAAAGGCAGA
>JACPSZ010000008.1 GCA_024860875.1 Nitrososphaerota archaeon
AATTGAATTCCTGCATCAAATGCCAAGAACCTCCTTCGAAATAGCCTTCTCTCTAAGCAGTTTCACATCATCATTATCAACCTCTATCACAGTAGATTCAATTTTCAAAGGCGTTTCTCCTCCATCCAGCAGTATGTCGTATTCTGATGATAGCACAGATTTTACCTCTTCTGCGCTGGTCGGAGACTTCAAGCCAGTTTTGTTTGCACTTGTGCCTACTAGGAAACCTCCAGAGAGTTCTATCAAGTGCAGTGCAAGTTCGTGGTTTGGAACCCTGACGCCGAGCATCTTGGAGCCCAATGTGATAACCCTTGGAATATCTTGATCTATGATCTCTGCCACTATGGTTAGAGGCCCTGGCCAGAATTTCTGCGCTAATCTTAACGACTTTCGATCGAGTCTCACAAGATTCTTCGCATTCTCCAGCGACGAGCACAACACCGGCAATGGTTTCTGCTCCCTCATTTTAATCTCAATTACCCTCTGCACCGCTTTGATATTGTAAGGGTCGCAGCCTATTCCGTAGACTGTATCTGTAGGATATACTATGACAGCCCCTCTTCTTACAGCTTCGGCTGCCTTCTTTATTCCCGATTCGGTGCAGCGGATGACCTCCAAGGTTCAAGGCGAGCGATGGTAAAGGCTTATTAACATATTTCGAACGATTTCGAAGCCGACTAGCATGAGCGAAGACGATTCTGACGAAGACTTTGACGAAGACTTAGACGAGGATATAGAAGAGGACTTCGAAGAAGACTGGAACGAAGAATAGCTTTCATGCAAAGATTAAGTATTTCATAACTTTTGGCTTTCCCCGTGAATGACATCGCAATACCAGTGCTAGTGATTAACTTTAAAAACTACGAAGAGATTTTCGATACTGGTACTGTTGAGCTTGCTAAAGCCGCTCAGCAGGTTCAGAAGAAGCTCGATGTTTCTATAGTGGTTTGTCCTCCAAATCCTTGTCTGGCAGAGGTTTCAAAGCAAGTTTCTCTTCCCGTATTTGCACAGCATGTTGATTTGGCAAAACCGGGTTCTTCTACAGGCGCAATAGTACCTGAAGTCATAAAATCAATCGGAGCAAAGGGTTCTCTGATAAACCATTCAGAAAGGCGTCTTTGGGCATCAGAGGGGATAAAGTCGAGAATCGATAGGCTCCAAAGCATTGGTCTTCTTTCGCTTGCATGTGCACAGACTCCTGAAGAAGTTTCAGAGATTGCCAAGTTTGGACCAGATTGGCTGGCAGTAGAGCCTCCTGAATTGATAGGCTCTGGCAAAGCAGTTTCGAAGGTGAAGCCTCAGATAGTTACCAATTCTGTTGTTGCGTGCAGGAAGGCAAATCCTGACGTGAAACTTTTATGCGGTGCAGGTATAGTTACAGGGGAAGACGTTGCAGCAGCCGTAAGGCTTGGGGCAAAAGGCGTTCTTGTTGCAAGCGGTATAGTAAGGGCAAAGAACTGGATAAAAACCATAGAAGAGCTCGCAGCTCCTCTAGCATGATAGCAAATGCCGTTCTTTGTCATCTTCGAAACTAACATAGCGTCCATTGAAGAGGTTCAAAGGCACCGTTCATCCCATCTGGACTATATTGGTGCATTGCACAAAAAAGGCAAGATCTTTGCCGCTGGAAGGTTTCTTGATGGCACTGGAGGAATGATAATTGCCAGTGGTGAGAGTATGGAGGAAGCTGAGAAGATTGCCCGAAACGATCCCTATGTTGTCAAAAAGATCAGGAATTATACGATTAAGCCTTGGGATAAAGTCTTCTGATTAACGACCATCGTACAATCGCTTTGCAAGCATCTCTGGCAACCCTGCATCGAGTATTTTCTTTGCTACTGAACCAATGTTGTATTCAACTCTTTGGTGCTCAACTATTGGTACATCATCTTCAACATTGATTACTGCAAAGCTAGCTCTCCTGTCTCCATCTCTCGGCTGGCCTACCGAGCCCGGGTTCAAGACAATTCCATTCTTTCCTGTCCACAAGTATGGGACATGGGTATGCCCCATGGCAACCACACTTGCATTTTCTTTCTGCAGGTAATAGTCAAAGAGTTGTTCGTGCGTCTCCCTGTAAACGTATTCATAAAGGGGGTCATTTGGACTTCCATGACACATAGCAATATTTAATCCTCCAAAGGCAACAATTTTCTTTGCCTCCAACGATTCTATGAAGGCCATGTTTGCAGATGTTATTCTGTCTCTAGTCCATAGTATTGCTCTTGCTGCGATTGGGTTAAACCAACCAGTTTCTCCAGATATCACAGCCTCTTCATGGTTACCCTTTATGCAGATGCACTTGTTCTCCTGCAGCCAGTCAAGAATTTCGTTTGGATTTGCACCATAGCCTATGGAGTCGCCAAGCACGATGATCCTATCAACGTCAAGATTCTTAGAGACTGCCTGCAAAGCTTCCAAGTTGCTATGGATATCGGAAAGTACTGCAAGGCGCAAAGACTTTACACACTTTCTTTTGACAATATTTGTTGTTCGTATTTATGAATACAACTAATTAATGAGCGATACAAAAGTAATGATGATGAAAGCTACAGGCGGCGGAAGACGTAGAAGAGCTTATTGGGTAGATGTAGTGGTGTATTCTGACTTTGGCAATACTTGAACCTTTAGGAAACAAGTTCAGGAAGATAGAAGTTGTTAAACAGATTCGCGCCGAAGAATTAGAGATTATCAAAGAAATCGGAAAGAAATTCTCTACTGATGCCCTGCTCTTCGAGATAGACGGCAACAGCAAACTCATACTCTATCTTAGGGTTCTAGATATTAGGAAATTTAAAGAAACCGTGAACGATCTTCTGCACCATTATGACCTAAATCTAGAAGATAGTGTGTTATCCACACTTATTTCTAAGATTGAATCAATAGGCAGTTATGGTATAAAAGGTGGCAAGAGAATCTTCGTGGATTACAACATAGAACGCAAGGTCTCCCAGCGGAAATCCAAAATACGACAAAGGGGTTCAATTTTTTACACTGAAGAAGGTTCCTTTCTGCGAAAAAACAACAATGTCCCCGACCAATTTGTCAACAGAATTCTTCAGGGCAACAGCCTAAACGTTCTCAAATCTTTTCCTTCGAATTGTATCGATATTGTGCTCACTTCACCCCCGTATAATTTCGGATTAGGTTACGATACCTCCGAAGATGGTGTAGATTGGAAGAGGTATTTTGAGGGGCTGTATGCTATCTTTGAGGAATGTATTAGAGTATTAAAGTTCGGCGGTAGGATAATAGTAAATATCCAACCACTTTTCTCAGATTACATTCCGAGCCATCATTTGGTCTCAAATTTCTTCATCAGTAGGAAATTAATTTGGAAAGGAGAAATAATGTGGGAAAAACACAACTATAATTGTAAGTATACAGCTTGGGGTAGCTGGAAGAGTCCAAGCAGTCCTTACCTAAAGTACACGTGGGAGTTTCTTGAGATTTTCTGCAAGGGTAGTTTAGGAAAGGAGGGTTCAACAAAGAATATAGACATAATAGGAGACGAGTTCAAGAAGTGGGTATATGCGAAATGGGATATTTCGCCAGAAAGACAGATGAAAAAATATGGCCATCCAGCCATGTTCCCGGAAGAATTAGTAAGGAGAGCACTGAAATTGTTCAGTTACAAGAACGATGTTGTGTTAGACCCATTCAACGGTGTCGGGACTACCACGCTCGTGGCCAAAAAACTTGGCCGACGCTATGTTGGAATAGATGTGTCTGAGGAGTACTGCAGGATTGCTAAAAAGAGGCTTATGGAGGTATTATAGTATTTCTCAGTAAATCTTCAGGATGCTTTGAAATGCTTTTACCGCGTTTTCTAACCCTTCCTTGGTTAAAGGCTTAAAGTATTCCTCAGCTTCTATCTAATCGATTCTTTCTTTACTCGCCTCTACAAACCCTTTAATGAATTCGCTTTTGATGGTATATCTTCCTTCTTTGTTCTTTCCATGTGCTCCTGAAATGGACGAAACAAATCGCTAGAGCTATTGAGAAAGTCTTCAGAGAAGTAAGGAGATTTAATCGACAAGGGTTTTTATTCTTGTGTATCCTAACCGGCTTTGCTACTAAAAGCCCGTTTGCTCCTAAACGATGATGCTTGCTCCTAAATTCGTCTAACTCTCCTAAAAGAAGACGCCCGGAAACTCTATTGTTTTGACTTCTGCCAATCCTTTGAGAACATCCGACACTTCAGAGTATAATTTTATGAAAACTTTGGGGTCTAATAGAGAGTTTTTATCTTTCCGAGCTATAAAGACCTGCGTTATCGGACTTTGGGATGGAATTTGCTCTATCTTTACCTCGTTTGTCTCGGCGATTATGTATGTCCGAACATTCGGCGCACCCTGTTTGAGTTTCTGCGCCGTAAATTGAGCTTAGCTAAACATTGTGTTATCGAGATATGTTTTACACTCAATAGCAATTACTGGGATAATAAACTTGCAAGGAACGCCCTCAAAGGTGGCATTTACCCTTTTTCCAATGCAGAAATCAACATATTTTGTTTGAGTTTTTACCTTTCCGTTCTCATCAATCTTTATGCCAGCGAATACTTCGGAACTGAATAAACCCAACCCAAGTCTCCTAATTTCTTTAGAGTCTTTGAACAAAAAACCACAAAATTCTTCTAGAATCGTTGGTCTGAACTTGGATTGCGCCGTTATCCATTCACGAGAATTGAACCTATTAACTTGAGTATAATATATATCAAGGGTCTGAACCCGTTTCTCAATGGCGGCTTCGGTCGTCTCGACTATTGCGTTTTGATTTGTAAAGTATGGGTCATAATGTTGCTGCTTAAATGTTTCAAAATCTGTTCCACGGTCCTTGTAGTCAGATGAGATCTTATTCTCAAAATTCCTCAAGTGCTTTTGCCATTCCTCAACCATAAGGTAGAATCGCGGGGGCAGTTTAAAAATTAGTTTCTTTTACTCCCAAGAAGGCGATAACGCAGCAACCCGTTTTCTTGCCATTTTACAATAACCATTAGGGATGTCTATCCCAACATACTTTCGCGGGCGCGACCCGTTTCGGACACCCAAAACCGACACCTACTTAATGCGATAGTGCGGGTTTTCTCCCAGCTTCAAACCTATTTTCAGGCCGTCCTAACTGCCTCCAAGCAAGCCAAGCTAGTTGCTTGCAGTACTCTCAACAAGCGCTCCTTTGCCAGATCTTATAATGCCTGCATGGCTCTTCCTTCCTTATTTCCTATTGCTTTTTGATCGATACCTAGAATAAGCTGGTTGTGAGCCGATATTATTCCATCTAGTTCTCGTTGAAAATCTGCATGCTCCACACCCTTTTCCTGAACTTTTTTCTGTTTAGCACTTTCTTGATACAAGAATTGGCAATCTATTCAAGTAGAGGGGATATTCACCATTGACTATAATTTTCTTTACTACTCCCTCTAACAAAAAACCCTGTAGAGAATTCGCCAGTGTGTTATCATGTCCCAATTCACATCTAGGTGGGCAAAGCCCCAGACAGCAGGTCTAGGGGAACGGATAAGGGAATCAGTCAGACCAGCAGGACCACTCAAGCCAAGGCTTGAGCAGGCAACGCGGCAAATCCAAGTGCAAGTCAGCAGACTTGACCAGACAGCTACCAAGTTGAGGGAGAGAGACTCTTCCATCTTCAGCAGAGTAGTGTCTTCGATACAAAAACATGACATGGACCATGCAACAGTATACGCGAACGAGCTGTCAGAAGTCAGAAAGATGCACAAGATGGTTTCATCAGCAAAGCTGGCGCTTGAGCAGATAGTGCTAAGGCTTAACACGGTGCAGGAACTCGGTGACGTAGTCGTTACATTGACTCCGGCAATGGCAGTCATAAAAAACGTAAAGTCGGGCCTGACGTCAGTACTTCCAGAGGCAGAGCACGAAATCGGCGAAATAAGCGGGCTACTGAGCGGCATACTCGTCGATGCAGGCCAGATGGGAGGCTACACGCTGAACTTCGAAGCAGCAGGAGAGGAAGCAGAAAAGATCCTCGGAGAAGCATCAGCCGTCGCAGAACAGCGCATGAAGGACAAATTCCCTGATCTACCGCCCACCATCCAATCGAGCGATTCGCTAGGCCTTCACTCGTAGGGAGGCATTACTGTGTCGATCAAGCCTCTGCATATTCCAAACAGCCGCCTTGGGGTGCAGGGGTTTTGGTCGATACACCCACATTTTTTCTTTGTAGATTTCCGTTTGCAATAGTTAACATAGAATGATAGCGTCATGAAGATACTATCCTACTTTAGGCGTTCGAAAAAAGAAGCGCTACGCGATAAGATAAACCGCGCAATACAGGGGGTAGAGGTGCATAGACGCGAATTAGACAATCTAAAGGCAAGACTCGAAACTAGGAAAAAGAGCTTGTATGAGATGATGCTAAAGGCCAAGCAAAATAGGGAAGAGGGAAAGGTAATTGTTTTTGCAAACGAGCTTGCGGAGTTGAAGAAGGTGATGCATGTAGTAACTACTAGCCAGCTAGCGCTTACCCAGATTGTAACCAGAATGGAAAGCATGAGGGATGTTGGCGATGCAATATTCCAGATGAGCTCTGCCATGCAGGAAGTTGGCAAGGCTAACAAATCAGTTTCAGAGATAATACCTTCGTTTCATGGAGTTACGGACGAAATTAACATGACTTTCACAGAAACAATGGCGGATTTGGGACAGGTATCACCAAATATAGCAATCAATCTGGAGAATGACTCGACTTCTGAGATCATCGAAGCTGCTCAGAGGTTCGCGGAGGAGAAGGTTTCTGAATTGAAGGTCGATGTCGGTTTAGTTCCAAAGGCAAAAGAACATAGATTGATGGACTCCATGAAGAAAGTTGCCCTTGCTGCGACTAACAATGAAGAGGAAGAGTTCAAGCCCATTTTACTGTCAAGGCCCAGAAGCGATGCAGTTGAGGAGAGGGTCGAGCAATATTACAGGAGCATTAGCGGCAAATTTACATTTTTGGAGGCTGCTGCGGAACTTCAGCTTCCCATAAGAGATATTGAACTTGCGGCAGTGTCATTAGCCAGCAAAGGTAAAATTAAGTTGAGGGATGGAGTATGAGCGTGCTAGCGGCAAAAGAACTCGAAGAAGCGGCAACTAAGTACGCTGCAGAAGCGATAAGGCACGATTCTCATGGAGCAAGAGGCAAAGCCGTACAGATGTACCAGCTTGCAATACAGACACTGCTGAAGCTTGCACACCTTTATCCATATTACAAACTGAACAAATTATACATGGATAGGGCCATGGCATATCAGGAGAGAATAAAGGCTCTGCAGAACGCCCACGGGTTGTTACCTCCAGACGAGAATCCTGAACAGGAAGAGCAGTTTTCTGATGAATCCGACAATTCAGTAGGCTCATCTGTATCATCGCCTGGAGTAGTCGAGTCTCTCAAGGCTTCCTACAACGAACTTGTCATGCAGGAGAAGCCGAACGTCAAGTGGGACGAAGTTGTCGGTCTTGATGAGGCTAAGAATGCTATTAGGGAAGCGATAACATTCCCCGTTCAGAGACCTGACCTGTTCCCTCTTGGATGGCCGAGGGGAGTCCTTCTTTATGGTCCACCGGGCTGCGGAAAGACGATGCTGGCAGCTGCAACTGCAGCAGAGATTGATGGTTATTTCGTCAATGTCGATGCCGCTTCTATCATGTCGAAATGGCTCGGCGAAGCAGAGAAGAATGTTGCTAAGCTCTTCCAGTCCATGCGAAAGATGATCGAGAGGGGTTCCGTGATAATTTTCATCGACGAAATCGATTCACTGTTAGGTACGAGGAGCCAAGAAATTGGAGGAGAGGTGAGAGTTAGAAACCAATTTCTCAAAGAAATGGATGGTATAACTGATAAGGGTAAGAATCTGCATCTTTATGTTATCGGCGCTACGAACAAGCCTTGGACTCTCGACTGGCCTTTCTTAAGGAGGTTCCAGAAGAGAATCTATGTTCCTCTGCCCAACAATGATGCACGGGTTCAGATGTTGAGATTATACACCGCGCCATTGAAGATGGATCCAGATGTTAATATCGAAGATCTTGCTGATCTTACTGATGGTTATTCAGGAAGCGACACTAGGGACATCTGCCAAGCGCTTCAACTTAAGGTAGTTCGGGAGTTGTTCCAGAGCGGTCAGGCTGCAAACAGGGGTAGTCAGCCAAGAGCAATTACCCTTGAGGACTTTAAGCAGGTTCTCGAAAGTAGGAAGCCAAGCGTTTCGGTAGAAATGCTAAGAGCGTATACAAATTGGTCTGACAACTACAAGGCGCTTTAGATACTGAATCCAGATTCCGGCGCTGTATCACAAATACACAAAGACTATTATCCTTTGGCTAAAGGATTGGCAAAGGTGCAAAAGGTTTGCGACAAGTTCCTGCAGGTTTGTTCCTAATACTGTTGCTAGCTTCGAGCATGGTTACTCCGTTCGCTCAAGTATATGCACAAGAAGATAATAGGGCAAAAGCGTCAGCAGCAGAAATAATTTCAAAGGCTGAGACAGCCGTAAAGGATGCGATTGAAAATACGCGCAAGGCCAAAGACATTGCTGCTGATGTCGAAAAGGCTGAGTCTCTTCTAACACAAGCGCAGAAGTATCTAGAAGAGGCTAAGACTGCAAATTCAAAGGGCAATTATGAGGCAGCAACAAAATCTGCCAATCTAGCGATAGAGAATGCTGGTTCCGCCAAGAGGCTGGCGGTGGAAGCCTACAATAGAGTAATTGAGCTCAGGACGAAGGTAGAGCAACAGATCGCGAGCGTATCTAGAGCTCTAACCGATGTTACTGCTGCAGTTGCAGAGGCTGAAAAGAAGGGCCTTGACGTCTCAAGAGTAACACTAATGTTAAGGGAAGCATCAGAAATTCTCGCGAAGTCCAAGACATTTTTTGAATCTAAGAAATATGGTGATGCCTTAGAATTGGCGAATTCCGCACTGGAGCTTGTTGGAAAGGTCAAGTTAGCAATTTCACTTCTGACAATAGATCATATACAGGCAGAACGCATCTTCGTTCAGATACATGAAAGGATTGAGAAACTAAGGAGCTTTCTGGCCGATGCAAGAAAGAATAATGTGAATGTTGAAAAGCTGCAAATCAGTTTCGATGAAGCAGTCAAGATGATCACACTTCTGGAGGTTGCCTACAAGAACAAGGATAACGTAGCATTCAGTTCTCTATCTGTCAAGATTCTAGAGCTTATTACTAATATTGAAGCAAATAGCAGACTCCCCACCGCCATTAGGGTCGCTTCTATAGATCGGGCGAAGATGGAAGAAAGAGCAAGGTTCGAGGAGTTAATTGCGAAGATCCATCGAATGATCGAAGAAGCGAAAAAGATTCTGATTCCCAGCAGAGTCAGCAATGTGGAAGCAAGTGATGCATCAAAGCAGATTTCTGAACTAATTGCTATGGTAGAAAGGGCAAATGCAGCTTACAAGGAGGGAAACACAGAGAAAGCCTACGCTATGGCTAAAGAGGCTTATGCAAATGCAGAGAAACTTCTACATCGCGGAGAGAAACTCCCTGATCGAGCAGAAGCAGCGGCAAAAGAGTTGCGCATGGCTTACGAAAAAATTCAGAACGCTGAGAAAATTGCGGTCGAAGTCAGAAATGCAAGAATTAATGTCTCTAGTGTTCAAAATGTGTTGAGGGAAGCCCATGCCTTGCTCACAAAAGGATACGAAGCGCTCAAGAACGGTAATGCAACACTAGCATATTCTATTGCCAAGGATGTTGAGGCATTGGTAGATAGGGCACTGGCTGAGTTCAAAGAATCGCTAGGAAGACAAGAAAGGAACGCTCAGGTTAATGATGGTCAGGTCAGAGCAACAATCCAGAAGGCAAAGGCAACAATGCAAGAGACTCAGCAGAAGATTGAACGTGCAAAAACGGCTGGGATAAACATGGTTCCGATTCTAAACATATTCGAAGCTGGGAACGACACAATAGCCAAGGCCGAGGAGTTTCTTGCTTCAGGGCAGGTAGAAGCGGCGAATGCCCTATCGAAGGTTGCTGAGAAGCTCTTCAACGATACTGCAAGGCTGATAGATATTCTTATGGAATCTGCTAAGAATACGGAGATAGCCAGAAAGGAAGTCAAGAAGATAGAAAAAGTTCGAGTGGAGAAGAAGGAGGATAGCGTAAATGTTACTTCGGAGAATCGCAACATAAGGCTGAACCTTCAGATTCCAAGGATAGTATACTCGGTAAAGCAGGGAGAGAAGTCCGTGGACTTCCAATCACGAGTATATGCTCTCACAGAGTTCAATGACAAGAATAGGGACAATGTTGTTCAGGAAGAGGAGATTCTACAGAGGCTTAACTTTGCTGATATGAAATGGGCAGCGGAACAGACAGTAGAAGGATCGGTGATCATTGTGACATACAGGGCGCACAGCGAAAGGTACGATATTTCTATCATCTTCAAAATATATGAAGAGTCAAGGGTGGAATTTTTCAGGAACGATGAAAGGACAGTCGTATACAGTGTAGACGGAGGAGCGAGGGAAGCCAAATTCGACCTCATTGTCAATAAGTGGCCGTGGATGATGGATTCTTCGTCACTAGCATTGAGAGTCAAGACGCAGGCAGACGCGAAAGGAGAAGTAAATGTTGAGAAGGTAAGTGCTGATGAGCAAAGAATAGTGATAGATTCCCAAGGCATCTTGGTCAAGATAAAGTGGGTACCCAGAGCACTGATTCAGGAAGCAGACGGGGTGCAGAGGATCATGGATGTCGGATTTTCACACAGATTAAACCGTGATCTAAAGGAGTTAGATGCTGACTTTGTCTATCCCAACTTTAAAAATCATGTCTTGATTCATGACCCAAGTGTAGGCGTTGCGGAACCCTCAGATGTATCCCTAGCTCCTGCCCAAGTCCTGCAAGATGCTCCTGTAGTGCAAGCACCGGCACAGACACCTGCAAAAGATCAAGTAGCAAAACCTGATGTAGAATCAAATACACTTTCAGTCATCGGTGCAGTAGCTATCATCTTGGTCGTAGTTGGGGCTACCATCGCGATTCGGCGTAGAAAACAGGATATCAAGCTGACCTTGTTCAACTACTGACCCTGTTCAACTATACCGTTGAAATACACTTAGGGCGTAAACCTAAACTGATCCCTCGGATACAGAACTACATCTCTGATATTGCTCCGGCCCGTGAGAACCATCATGAACCTGTCGAGGCCGAAGCCCCAACCAGAATGAGGTGGCATCCCCCAGTCAAAGACCTCCAGATGCGATGCAAAACTATCCAAAGAAAGACCAGCCTCTTTCAGCCTCTGTTCTAACTCCTTTCTGTTGGAAACTCTCATGCCGCCAGAAGAAAGTTCCAACGCTCCATACTGTAGATCAAAAGACCTGCTAATTTGGGTACGATCTTTCCTAGCGATGTAGAAAGGCTTCAGTGATGCTGGCCACTCGACAAGGAAGAAGAACGAATGATGCTTGCTTCCAAGGACTCCTAAAGCTTGGTCTGTCAAATCGTCGCCATTCTTTATGTCAATCCCTGAATTCTTCAGCTCATCGACAGCCTGCGAATATGTAACCCTTTCAATGTTGCCCAAAGGCTTCAAATGAGTATTGCTAATTCCTCGGCACATTTTTCCCGAATTTCGTCTATTGTCGTTCTGACCATCTCTTCGAGAATCTTCATTACGTCATCTTCGTCAGCGAAGGCGGCTTCAATGTCAACACTTGTGAATTCATTGAGGTGCCTTCTGGTATGAGATTTTTCAGCCCTGAAGAAGGAAGCGATTTCGAAGACTCTGTCTAGGGCCATTGTCAGTTGCTCTTTGTATAGTTGTGGGCTTTGTGCTAGGTAGCCCTTCTTGCCGAAATAATCAAGCGAAAACAGGTTTGCTCCTCCTTCTGCCGCCTGGCCAATTATCTTTGCAGTATTTACCTCCAAGAAGCCATGATTAATCAGAGATTTCCTTATGCCCTGCAGGGCAAAATGCCTTATCCTGAATATTGCAAGATTCTCAGGGTTTCTCAAGTCAAGGGCTCTTGCGTCGAGCCTCTTGTCCGTGTTAGCATCTACCCTACCTGTAGGATCCAAAGGGAGAGGATGGACAGCTTCTGTCAGAATGCGGAACTGCTGAACTTGAATCTCGACAGAGACGTTCTTAGCCTTGCTCTCCTTCAATACCCCCTGAGCTATTACGCTGCTCTGCCTCGGGCTTCTACAAATAGCGTCAAATAAATCAGCAGGGAGTTCCTGCTTCTTGGCAACGAGCTGGCATACCCCTCTCGAGTCCCTTAACGTAAGAAAGGCTAGGGAACCTAGCAGACGAACGTCCTCTACCCAGCCCGCAACAGTAACTGTCTTGCCTTTCTGCTCGTGAACAAGATCGGAGGAATAATAAGTTCTCTTCAAGACTATTGCCTCTCGAAACCTACCAGCAGCTCGATGCCTTTGACTGCCTTTAGTACTTTCTGCGCCTTCTCTATATCGATTGGAAACCTTTCAGTCTTCCTCCCAGATATTACAATTTTTGTCATTTTAGAGCCATCGGGCAACCAGACCTGATTTACGTTAACTATCCTTACTGGGAAGAACACATCCTCCAAAACCTTCCTGTCGCTTCCTTCAGCTTGAACGAGCCATGTCTTCTTTTCCAAGGCCTGCTCAAGTTTCTTGAACAAAGCGTAATCTGATCTAAAGAGTGCAAGGTCTCCTGCAGTTAAAGCGAGTGCTATCGAGTCATCGATCTCGAAGGCCCTTACAATAGAGACTTTATCGAGTTCAGATATTTGAGGAGCGATCTTCATCATCTTAATGGAAATGTCAACGTCTGCCTGCGTGAGCTGCCCGCTCTTCAGCTTGGCTTCGCATTTCGGGCACAGTATGCCACTCTTTGCGTCAAAGGTGCATATGGGCAGCTTCATAGAGCAGTTACTCGCTAAAGGCGAGCTAATACTTAAAAGAAACTGAAAACGGGATTGCTTCAGAATGTCAAAACCTGCAAAGGTAAGCAGCGCTCCAAAGGCCCAAATAGATACGAGGGGTTTATTCTGCCCCGAACCAGTATTCAGGACGAAGAGCCAGATAGATAAGGTGACCAACGGAGATGTAGTTGAGATCTGGGCTGACGATCCTGGAGCGGAGGAAGACATATCAAGGTGGGCTAGGAGGACTGGTAATGCCCTTTTGTCCATAAGGAAGGAGGGCAAGGATCTGATATTCCTGATACAGAAAAAGGCGAGTTAATAATGAAGACTGCAGTCACAAAATACAGCACTGAAAGCGTAGGAAATACTCCTCAAGTTGAGCTTAAAGCTTTCAATGTTAATGATGCAAAAATATTTGCTAAATTAGAATGGTACAATTACTTCGGTTCAATAAAGGATAGGCCTGCATCGTGGATGGTTTCCGAGGCCGAAAAGCATGGCTTATTGAAGAGGGGTAAATCCGTCATAATGGAGCCCACTTCGGGCAATACTGGCATTGCATTGGCGGGGATTGCAAAGGTATTGGGATACAGGTTCGAAGTTGTCATACCCAACAAAGTCAGCGATGAGACTAAAGCAATTCTGAAGAGGTTTGATGCCAAGGTTCTCGAGACTGAAGACGATTTATGCCCAAGAGTTGGCCCAGGTACAGATCAATCTATCGCGCTCGCAACAGCAATTGTTAGAGGTCATCCAAGCGACTACTTCATGCCAAATCAGTATGAGAACGATGCCAACTTCATGGCTCACTATTACGGCACTGGTCCTGAAGTATGGAGGGATACGGAGGGGAAGATTACGCACTTTGTTGCTGGAATAGGTACTGGAGGCACTATCACTGGCGTTGGTACCTTCCTGAAGGAGAAGAATCCCAACATCAAGATAGTCGCGGTTGAGCCTCAAAAGGGGCACCACATACAGGGCTTAAGGAATACCAGAGAATCTAACCTTCCAACTCTACTGGAGAGGAGGAAGAGCGTCATAGACAAATGGTATACGATTAACGACAACGAAGCCTTTGAGACTGTAAAGCAGATTGCTACAAAGGAGAATATGTTCGTTTCAAGGATAGTTGCGATATTAGGCGACGACGGGAGGAAGTACAGGAGCGTCTACAATGAATTCAAAGTCTTTACGGATGCGGAGTTCGACAAACTGTCAAAGACTTCGAAGAACCTGTCAAATAGCCCCATATTTCAGAACTGATTTACTTTACAACTTTATCGTATTTTTTCAATAGGTTAGGAATTTCTGCTATCAAATCCGTAGGCAGTATTCTGAGGCCATATTTTTCTGCAGTCATCTGGCCGCATCTGCCATTTATGTAAGCACCAGCAACAGCAGCCTTGAAGGCCTCTAATCCCTTTGCAAGAAGGGCTGCAACAATTCCTGAAAGCACATCTCCGACTCCTCCAACTGTCATTGCAGGCGAACCAGTTTCATCTACTGCAACCCTCTCTCCATCAGAAATAATATCAAGATATCCCTTCACAATTATCGTAACTCCTAGAGACTTTGCAGCCTTCTTTACTGCTTCTTTTCTCTGCTCTATGTTACTTTCAAGTTCAACTCCAAAAAGCCGCTTGAATTCTCCGGGATGAGGAGTGAGTACTATTTCTCTGCCAGATAAGCCATTTACAACTTCGGGCTGCAGAGCGTCAGCATCTACAACGATTTTGACTTTATTTGACGAAAGTTCGGCAACAAGTTTCTTCATACCATCGGGCTTCTGCCTCCCCGATCCCGGGCCTATTACACATGCATCGATCTTGGGCATCCATGCAAGTATTTTGTTCGCACAACCAATAGTGAGTTTGTAGTCTGGGGTGGGATACACAATAAACGAAGGGGAGATAGACCTTATCGGAGCTGTCAAAGGCTCAGGAACGAAGAGATACACCAGATCAATGCCTGTTCTGTAAGCTGCCATTCCTGATAACGCAGGGGCTCCGTGATAGACTCTGCTCCCTCCAATTACAGCAACCGTACCATTCTGCCCCTTTCGAGAGTCAACTCTCCTTGCGGGGAGTTCTTTCAGTAGCTCTTCGCCCAATATCGGCATGCTCTTCGATGCTAATAGGGAGTATGTATTATACTGTACTCAATCTCGAATGGCACGTGGGTTATCAGGGTTAGTATACGATACTCCCATCGCATTTGGACGGACGTCTTGGAATATTGCAAATTCATTGCCGCTTGGATCTTTGAAAACATAGCAAGGGCCATTTGGGATTTCAAACGGGCCAGAATTGGGACGGCACTTCCGACTCTTAAGCTGGTTTACCGTGCTTTCTAAATTCTTCACTTCGTATATAGGCAGGTAGCTTGGGGCTGGTCTATGATCCGCTATGAGGAGTAAAGGCCCTTCCCCGACACGGAGAGCTGCTACACGTGCTCCAAACGCCTTGAAGTTCCATAGAAGTTCTCCCCCAACCGAGTCACGATAATATTTCAGATCAGCGGCAAAATCCTCAGAGCCCATGTAGAGGAACCTAAGCTTTCCTAAGGGTCCGGTCATATTAATAACGGCCGTACCGTATCCTATATTAGTACTGATTCCAACAGCATACGATGCAAACAATTTAGCAAAGGTTTTTCAAGAACTTAAATCCGAAGCCTCTAGGAATGGACAACGGCATTAGAGTCGGATTGACGTTTGACGACGTACTGCTCGTTCCAAAAAAATCAACTATTGAAACTAGAAAAGCTGCGAATACAAGGACGAAATTATCCAAGCATTTAGAACTCAACATACCAATCATAAGCGCGAACATGGACACTGTAACAGAGTCTGCAATGGCGATAACTATGGCAAGGCAGGGAGGAATTGGCATAATTCACAGGTTCCTTTCAGTTTCGGAGCAGGTTGCAGAAGTTTCCAAGGTAAAACGATCTGAAGGCATTCTTATCGAGCAGCCTATGACCATAACTCCCGACAGAACAGTCAGGGAAGCTTCACAGTTAATGCAGCAGTATGGAATAGGCGGATTATTGGTCGTTAACAATGGCAAACTAGTTGGGATTTTGACTAGCAGAGACTTGCGTTTTGAAGAAAATCTCGATGTGGCTGTCGAGAAAGCAATGACAAAGGATCTTGTGACGGCCCCTGTAGGGACTACGATAGAGGATGCAAAACGCACGCTCAAGCAGCACAAAATAGAGAAACTTCCAATCGTTGACAAAGAGATGAGGGTTAGAGGCTTGATAACTGGCAAGGACATCATAAAGAGGCAACAGTTCCCGCAGGCATCAAAGGACTCGAAGGGAAGATTGCGTGTTGGTGCTGCAATAGGGGTGAAAGGTGATTACATGGAGAGAGCAGCGGCTCTTATTGAAGCTGGAGCAGACGTTCTTGTCGTCGACATTGCACACGGCCATTCTGACCTTTCTATTAGAGCTGTAGCCCATATTAGGGACAAGTTCGGCCCCGTTGAGCTGATAGCGGGAAATGTTGCAACTGCTCAAGGTACCAAAGACCTAATTGAAGCGGGTGTAGATGCCGTTAAAGTAGGAGTAGGCGCAGGTTCGATATGTGTCACGAGAATAGTCACAGGGGCAGGAGTTCCTCAATTAACCGCTGTGATGGACTGCACAGAAGTTGCAAATGCGAAGGGAATTCCTGTAATAGCGGATGGAGGGATAAGGACTTCTGGCGATCTGACAAAGGCTATCGCTGCTGGTGCATCTACAGTGATGATAGGTTCGTTATTGGCAGGAACCGATGAAGCTCCGGGTGTGATCATTTCAAGGCATTCTGGGAGGTTCAAGATGAGCAGGGGCATGGCATCTCTGGGCGCAGCCATGGGAAGAAGCGCAAGAGAAAAGGGCAGGGAGATGGAGGAGCAAGATCTTCTGAATTACGTCCCCGAAGGTGTTGAAGGTTTGGTACCATATAGAGGTGCAGCGATTGAGGTACTCTCTAATTTGATTGGAGGATTAAGATCGGGAATGAGCTACTGCGGTGCAACGAACATCAAGGAACTGCAGCAGAATGCTGAATTCATCAGGGTAACGGAAGCTGGATATAAGGAGAGCCAACCGCACGACATTCAGCAGCTATAGATCAAAGGCTTATTTAACGAGCAGAACTGCAATTTAAATAACCACTTCTGCCATGCCATAGTGTGCAAGCCTTAAGGTTCTTTGACGATTTCATAGCGTCTAGGAGATCCGAGGTCACAAGAGAGAGGCCTATCGGTATATCATCAAAAGAGTTGTCAAGGATCCAGATGGTTTCCTTGCTGTTGTGAAAGAGAACCCTTTACATGTTGAAGAGGTAGTATCCGGTTGGATAAAGGAGAACAGGGATAAGAAGTCTCCTGCCTTTGTCAACACTTCTTTGGCTGCCGTAAAGTCTCTATGCGATTATTATGACATTCATGTTAACTGGACATAAACAATTACAGATGAAGATAATTCTTGATTAGAAGCAGGAGAGTGATTTTTGAATTAATCTCTAGGCGGAAAAAGTCTCCCCGAAGACACGTTTGTGCTGTTCAGTCTTTAGAGGCTTCCAGATCTTTTCAATTAGATCCAATACCCCAATCATGTCATCCATAAATTGGTATGGCGTAAATAGAGATTCGGTTCGAATTTGTGCAACCTCTGTTCCAAGTTCTAGACTCCGCACTGATCTAAGCTCCTTCTCCAATAACCTGTCGGGATGGATAATATCCTTATCACTATGGCGTAATGAATCGGGTATCCGATAGGCCAAAGATGTCAGACCCGGTACGTCAAAAGCAAAGTAAATACCAAAAACAGAGTTTGTATGTTTGAATTTGTTGTACCAACTATCGTTTGCTTCCCAGAAGGTTAGGAATGTCTCAATAATGGCCCGCTTTTCTGAAACCTCATCACTTTTCGCACCTTGTAAGCCCAAATATTGTTTTAACACATTCCCATCTGAACACATCTTGCGGAGGAGTGTCTGTGTATCTCCCAAATCAGTGGCAATTGGTGTGTCTGCATATTTTTTTCTCATCTTTCCGAAATCGCGTAATATTAATGGGAAGAACCTCCTACCATGATCCAATGCTTCACCGTAGGCAAAGCACATTGCTGCAAAGTTCTCTATTGTTTCCATTGTCACTGCGATGGCTTGCATGGATATCATTTGCCGTATGGTATCTGCTCCCTTCACCGCAACAGATCCCCAGAGGGTCTCAAAGGGAGGGCAGTTTTTGATGGATGGGGACATCTTTGCGAGTTTAGTCAGTGCTCGTGCTATGAAGACTTTCTGCCGAATATCATACATCACACTGATTCTTCGAGCATATTCCTCACTGGCTAGGGGTTTTATTTTCCCATTCTCCACTTCAAATAATGATAAGTAGACCATTCACGATCAAAGTGTCGAGCCTGTACCTATAAACTCTTTATAGATAATCAAATTAGTGGATAGATCTTGAACCTTTAAAATCAAACCCTGATAGGTTTCATCGAGCCTTGCAATTTGTTCCATGGGTAATGCAACAATTTATGAAGCAGTGTCGCTCGGAGATACTCCGATTGGCATCCAGCAATGAAAAAGAAAGGTACCCCACAACACTTGAATTCTATCTGTCTTCCTTAGATTCGGCCTATTTTTTCATTCTCGGATTGATCAACATACCTTATCTTTTCATAATTCTATTCGATCCCAATGAACTAGGCAGAGTTCTATTTGACATAACATCTTCCGATCCACGGCGGGTGTTCATTTTGGTGTTACTTTTCTTCCTTTTCGGAGCAGGACAACAAGTAAAGGCGATAATCAAGAATTCCGTATCTGAACGTTTGTTGGCATGGCGAACTCTCTTCCTTAACGTAGGATTCGGTGTTATCGGGCTACTCAGCCTTCTCGTAACAAGAATTCCCTTCGATTTCATACCAAACATACCTTTGAGATTAAGCTTAGTCTTCTACATAGCTTTGCTAGGAGCCACTGTGGGTGTTACCGCAATATTCGAATTAAGAGATCTTGCCTATTTCAAACTGGAGGGAACAGTAAGAAAGATTTTCCCATACATCGATCCTCCGAAGATCTACAGGCAACCTTACAAGGCTAGAAATCGATATTTTTGGATTGAGCGGATATTGTTAACTGCTCTTCCCGCAGTAGGGATTTTATTCGCTTTTCTAACACCGGAACCCGCAAGTTACGGATTCTTCTTTATTCCTACAATAGTCTTCATATTCTTGTCCATTACTGACACAAGTAGGTAGTTGTGAACCCATTCAAGATAAACCTTAGAAGAGGAAATCTTAGTGGGCAACTAAATTAACAGAATCAAGTCATCGCATAGTTCTTTAACCCTTACCCCTGTTATTATGTTCTTGAGGATTGCAATGGTTAAGGAGGCGCCTGCTAACATTGAAGAGTACAAGCGATGGTTGCGGGCCACCTTCGGTGTTAAGATCACCGATCAGACCGAAACGTACTATCAATCTGTTGCAAATAAAGTGAAGGCGGATTTCGAAGAATCCAGTCTATGGCGTGCCATTACTGGACAGCTTGAAAAGTTCGACGGAGAATATCTAGCGAAAACTGGATACAGACTGCTCCTGTCTCAGGAAACGCCAAAACTATCCATAAAACCCTTCAATTCCTTCCTGCTCAAGACTTATAGGAAAAACGTTCTGGAGAATAGTGATTGGCCGTCACCACCTAAGGAAGGTTGGCTGCGTCCGGAAGAGTGGTATTCAAGGATAAATGATATCATAAGAACGACCTTAGTCGTAAAATATCTGGACGGTGTTACTTTCATAACGGATAAGATTCAGAAGCTTTGCGAAAAAAGTGGTCTTACCTCTTCTGTAGATCTAGAAGCAAGAATGGAGGGCTACTATGCTGCGCATGCTTATGCTAGGCGAGAATTTACAATTCCCAGACCTGATTGGGACACCACGAGAATGAGCGTCACAATTGAGATCCAAGTTACGACGCAGCTACAGGAAGCTATTAGGAAATTGCTCCACAAATATTATGATTCCAGAAGGCGCAAAGTCCAAAAGGAAAGCATCCAATGGCAATGGAACTATAGAAGTGATGAATTTGCCACTAATTATTTAGGGCACATTCTCCATTATGTTGAAGGAATGATAATGGATATACGGGAGAAGCAGAGGTCTCTGTAAAATGAAACCCGAATTCTTGGATTACCTGAAGACGATCGGAATGCCGGAAAAGGCTTTCGACAGAATCGAAAAAATATTTGGCCAGTTTCAGGAACTTACCGACGATCATATCGAAGACATCTTCGTAAGTGAGTATATTGACGAGGATGGCGCAAGAGAGTTTGAGAATCTCTTGTTCTTCTCAAAAAAATATTTGTTTGGAGCGCCCCAGTTTCTTGTGGGTGATAGAATCGAAGTGACGACTTGGGAAGCTCGACCGTATAAGCTACAAATTCTGAAAACTAACTACGATATGAAGAATGCAACAACAGATTCTAGGGTCAATGTAAGAATATTTAGGCGCCATGGAGGTACTGGCCGAATCAAAGCATCAAGGGAGAATTGCGACTATCTGGTTAATTTGATTAAGAAATATTATGTACCCAATATTGGCTGATTGTTGGGTGCAACCGTAAGCATCACGAATAGAGCTATTAGGAAACAAAATGAACTCCGTAGATCTCCTCGCTAACGTTGCTAGCCGATCGGAGGGTCTCCAAGATTTAGTGAAGGAGGAGAAATAGGAGGGCAAATGTTTAGACATACCGAAACGTTGATAAGTGGACAACTCCCGTATGTAGTAAAAGGGCACAAAATATCACATTTAGTTAGCATTTTTCCACTCTAAAGGCTTATTTCCCCATAGTCTAGCAAGCAATTCGTGAACCCGAAGAAGGTCAAAGACATCAAGGTTGGAAAGTCACTCTCCTCATTAATTGAGCAGATGGGAGAGAGCGGAGGGTTCACTGGCAAATACTTGGCAGATGGTTTCAGCATTCTCGAAAGAATGATTAATGAAAAAGACTGCATAAAATTCCTCTCCTTCCCTGCAGCCATTATTGCGACTGGTTTGAGGGGAGTGATAAAGGAGTTCGTCAAAAGGAAAATTTTCGATGTCATAATAACTACATGCGGGACTTTAGACCATGATCTTGCAAGGTCGTGGAAGGACTACCTTCAAGGAGATTTTGCTTTAGATGATGTAATGTTGGAGAAGGAAGGATTTCACAGACTGGGAAGCGTGCTCGTTCCGAAGGAAGCCTATGGCCCTCTGCTTGAGGAGAAATTGGCTCCATTTTTGCAGTCTGTGTACAAAGAGACAAAATCGCTTTCCTCATCGGAACTCTGCAGGCGACTGGGGAAATATGTTAACAACGAATCTTCGATATTGTATTGGGCGAGCAAAAATGATATTCCTGTCATTGTACCTGGAATTACTGACGGTGCTGTTGGTAGTCAATTATGGCTCTTTTCTCAACAAAAAAGAGACTTCTCAATAGACATGATGAAAGACCAGCAGATTCTTTCTGATATCGTGTTCACTGCTAAGAAGACGGGAGCTCTGATGCTGGGAGGAGGAATCTCAAAACATCATACTCTTTGGTGGAACCAGTTCAGAGGGGGTTTAGATTATGCTGTTTACATAACTACGGCGATGGAATATGACGGGAGTTTGAGCGGAGCTTTGGTGAGGGAGGCGATTTCTTGGGGCAAGGTGAAGCCCAAAGCGAAGCAGGTTACAATTCATGCCGATGCAACTGCCATATTGCCGTTCATAGCCGCGGCTTTATTCGAGAGATTCTGAAAGTTTATATCAATGACAGATAGGGCAAAGGGCCAAATCTAGTGATAAGGTTTGGTTTCTGTAGTTGCACCACCATTAGTGATGGAACTGATTGCACCGATTACAGGCATAATAGCCCTGGTTGTAGCATTGTACCTTGCGGTCTGGATAAACCGTTTCGAACCAGGAACGGATAGGATGAAGGAGATTTATGATGCGATACGCGTAGGTTCAAAGGCTTACCTGCGAAGGCAGTACAAGACTATTTCGATTATAGCAGTAATTCTTACTCTGCTGTTGTATGGTGCGTTCGATTTCGGTCCTCATGGAGGAGTTCCTTATGTTTCCCTTGCATTTCTTGTTGGTGCAGCATTCTCTCTAGCTGCTGGCTATGTAGGAATGGACGTTTCGACTAGGGCAAATGCACGAACATCATATGCTACGCACAAAGGCGTCGAGTTGCCCATGAAGATTGCTTACAACGGAGGATTGGTTATGGGTCTGTTCAATGTCGGCTTGAGCCTCCTTGCAGTTTCGGTATTGTTCTACGCCTATGGCCAAAAGCCTGAGCTCATAATTGGTCTGGGCTTCGGAGCAAGCCTTGCCGCTCTGTTTGCACAGTTGGGAGGAGGAATTTTTACAAAGGCTGCAGATGTTGGGGCTGACATCGTTGGAAAGGTTGAGGCTGGAATCCCTGAAGACGACCCAAGAAATCCTGCAGTAATTGCTGATAACGTTGGCGACAATGTTGGCGATGTCGCTGGAAGGGGTGCAGACCTCTTTGAATCGATGACTGCGGAGAATATTGGTGCAATGATTGTTGGAGTCGCCCTTGTAGCTGCCACGGGCAATGCGTTCTTCGTAATATTCCCCCTGCTTGCAAGGGCTGTTGGCATATTCGGAACTATAATCGGGCTTCCTTTTGTGCGGGCGAAGAACTTTACCAATCCAATGATACCAATGCGAAATGGCATCGTCGCTACGACCATAATCATCGTGATTGGGTTGTATCTTTTGGTCACAGTAACAATACAGAGCATCAACCTGTTCTTTGCTGCTGTAATTGGTGTAGGCGCAAGCCTTCTGATTTTCTTAATTACACAGTACTACACTGAAAGGGGTTACAGGCCTGTAGAAGAAATAGCGACGGCGTCGAAGACGGGCCCTGCAGTCAACATAATTACTGGTTTTGCAGTCGGATTAGAAAGCACAGGATTGCCAGTACTTGTAATAGTAGGAGCCATTCTTGGAGGATTCTACTTCGGGAGCAACTTTGTCGCTGAGGCTCCAGCGCTATTTGGTGCGGGAGTCGCGGTTGACCCTCTGATTGGAGGGATATACGGCACTGCAGTAGCGACTATGGGCATGCTCTCTGTTGCAGGGGTGATTCTGGGCATGGATGGCTTTGGCCCTATAGTGGATAACGCTGCAGGAATTGCGCAGATGTCAGGTGCACCGAAAGAGGTGAGGGAGAAGATCGATCTATTCGATGCAGCAGGAAATACTACAAAGGCTTTGACAAAGGGCTACGCTCTGGGCTCTGCTGGACTTGCCGCTCTGCTTTTATTCCAAGCTTATCTTAGTGAGTATGCCAAAGCTGCAGGGAAGCCGATATTAGAGGCTATAACTGTCAAGATTGTCAGCCCAGAAGTTATAGCGGCTCTATTCATAGGGGGGTTGGTGCCATATGTCTTCAGCTCGTTCGCAATCAGAGCAGTAGGCAAGGCTGCATTCCAAGTCGTTGAGGAGGTTAGAAGGCAGTTCAAGGAAATCCCCGGTTTGATGGAGGGGAAGGCTAGCCCAGACTACTCAAAATGCGTAGATATCAGCACTCTAACCGCGCAGAAACAAATGATAATACCGGGAATAATGCCTGTTCTCGTCCCTATATTCATAGGCTTTACGCTAGGGCCAATAGCGGTAGGTGCATTCCTCATAAGCGCAACTGTAAGCGGGACTATGCTCGCATATATGATGAACACTGGCGGAGCAGCGTGGGACAATGCAAAGAAGTATATTGAAACAGGAGTTTATGGGGGCAAGGGCTCTGAAGCTCACAAAGCTGCTGTCGTAGGAGATACCGTTGGCGATCCATTCAAGGACACTGCGGGGCCATCTCTGCACGTTCTTGTCAAACTCATCAATACAGTTTCGCTCACGTTCGTGCCATTGTTTGTGCTTTATGCCCTGATGCTGTAAGCAAAAGTTAAAGGGTAGAGATAGGCAGAGCTATTATGGAGCTCAGCCTAATTTTCTTCCCTTTATTGGCACTTGCTCTTGGGTTCAAGCACGCTTACGATGCAGACCATTTGTTCGCAGTTTCTAACTTCCTTACGAGGAGCAAGGGGATTGCTGAAACTTCCCACATGGCAGTTAGCTGGGCATTAGGACACATGGCTACTGCTGCTATAGTTACAATTGCACTCTTTACTCTTGCCAGTGCTGTTGGGTCGATAACGGGAATTTTGAACGGGCTAGAACCTGCTGTTGCTTTTATGTTAATTGGGATTGGCGCTGTCGGGATAATATTTGGAGTTCCTGTTACACATGAGCATACTCACGAGCACGGAGGCTCTGTGCATTCTCATGTTCATACTCACCGCTACGGAGGCCTCGGAATATTGGGGAAAAGACTGCACTTCCATCATAAGTTATTCGGAGTAGGGATTATTCACGGGCTAGCAAGCAACGATGAGTTAATTGCAGTATTCGTTGCAGGATTGGGAGTAGGTTCGTTACAACTTTTGCTTGGAGGAGTTGCAATATTTACTGTAGGAGTGGTGCTGGGAATGACATTATTTGGCGTTGCAGTGACTATTCCAATCTTGAAGTACGGTATGAGGAGGGTACAGACAGCGGTCAATGTAATTGCAGGTTCTTTGAGTATCATATACGGCATCATGATGATCGTAGGACTAGGGGGCTTCAACCCCTTCGATTTGGTCTTCGGATGACATTGAAAAACTAATTAATGAAAGTGCTGAACACTAGCTCTATGGCGAAAAAATCAGCAAAGAAAGATTCAAAGAGGAAAACTCCTCTCTATGTTGACACATACGAAGCGTGGCTTCAGAAGGAAGTTGCCAAGAAATTAAAGAAGAAATAATATTGCAAATCATATATGCATAGAATCTATTCCCGAAATGTTGCGGTGGGGTGGCGGAGTAAACTGCAAGTTTCCGTAGCGGTTACGCGCTCGCCTGCAGAGCGAGTTTACAGGGGTTCGAATCCCCTCCCCACCTCTAATCGACCAAACTTATGCAGTCGGTATCTGCTTTTCACGGGAATCTAAGTATGGTCTAACCGCCCACTCAATCAGAAGAATCATTAATGCACTAACAATACTATATGGAATAATAAATAGCAATGCGTATGTTGTTGCAAAATCAACTACATGTAGAGTAGGAGCTGATTCTACGATCGGATTATTATATGCTGAATATCCGACGGTTATCAAAGCCGTAATAATCAGAATCGACAAGACCTTCATGGTTCCCTCTCCTGTTTTTGTCTTCTTGTTGGAAACTAGTCTAAGTACTAAAATGCTCGTAGAGCCTAACAGAGGAAAGCTGAGTACGGTCACCAGAACTTGGGGGTCAAAAAGATAACTTCCCGGTGAGAATGGGGACGCTAGAACTTGTTTCACAAGTGATTCGAACGGTCTGAGCGCTGGGAAGGCCGATGCAAGGACTCCAAGTGGTACTAGATATGCCAAGTAAAAGAATGTTATGCTCACCAATATAGAGAGTGTAAAATATTTAGCCGATAGCCGATATTGTTGAGCGAGTTCAAAGATTGTTACTTTTGAAACGTCCACGAAGGACGATTGCAAAAAATGGTATACACGGAGAATAAGGAATACTACAGCGGCAAATAAGCCGGCTATCGCCACTGAACTCGCATAAAGAGCCATGGTTGGTAAGATGATAGATGATGTAGGCGCACTGGCAGCAATAATAAGAGGTGCTATGGAGATACTAGTAAAAATTGTAAACACAAGTGCTAAAGGTGTTGGTTTCTCGTTGAGAATCTTCCATAATAATTTGATTCTCTCTTTCCAAGTCATTGCCCAATAAATGACAAGGATCATATTTCTATCTATTGTGTCACGCTATAAGCGATTCTGTCAAGTTGATGCCATCTACTTCTAGAATGATTCTATGCGCAGCTTAAAAGGCAAAATTAACCACTTCATCAACATTATTTTCTATTCTTCACTTCATCTATACCCCCCGTCTATAGAATCTAACCTGAGGGCCTATACGGTGAACCCTAAAGGTACAGCACAGCAGCTAAAGCAGCAGTTCCAAGGATCAAAGGAATTGGCAGACCAGGGAACATCTTGAACCGTTTCAGCATCAACATAGTCACACCAAGGCCTCCAAGTATTATTACGGAAACCATGGCAGAAGCATATAGGTTAACAAGGAGAAGGCTAGTAGCAGGAAGCATTCCATAGAAGATAAAGTCCCCCAGCCCAATATGTATCCCTCCAACGTTCAACAGTAAAGGAGCAAAGCTGTCAATAGTGCCTTCTTTCTGGCTCAAAAGAGCCTTCAGAGGCCCAG
This sequence comes from Nitrososphaerota archaeon, assembly GCA_024860875.1. GTDB lineage: Archaea > Thermoproteota > Nitrososphaeria > Nitrososphaerales > UBA57 > VHBL01. The sequence continues at coordinate 26,251 of JACPSZ010000008.1, forward strand.
CAAACACTGCATAGATATCATATATTGCAAAAGCTATAGGAAGAACCAGAGATGTAGGAGGCTTTAGAAATATTGCAAAGGACGTTGCAAATAAAATAGCCAGCAGCAGACTTACAACAAGGCTCAGACGCTTGAACTTTGGCCTTACAGTAACAGCAAACACGGCAGAAGCAAATACAACTCCCAAAACCAAGGCAGGCAGAGAAGAATCATCTATGATGTAAGATAACCAAACTAATCCTACAGTATAACTTATGGAAATACTACCAACAGCGACCAAGATTCCAAGCACTATCTTCAGCAACGATTCCTTCCTCAGTTTTATCATAACAAGCATTATAACGGTAGCAAAAGCAGCCGTAGCAATTAGAAGAATAGAATTCAATACTGGCCCTGCACCAGTTTGACCTGCGGGCTCGTAAGAGGGAAGTTCAGTGTAAAAGGGGACAAAGGGCATGGCAAGAACCAAAGTGGAAACCTGCACCAATAATGCAGTTCCAACTACCAAGAGTATGTTTGGTAAGCTAAGTCTCTTTTCTAAATCATCTTCTGGAGTATTTGACAATGCTCCTTGCTCTATTGACAGGGATATTAGTGAGCTGTTAAGCATTTTGCGGTCTTTACTTTGAAGCACGGCCGAAGCCAAAGCTAACGTGGTTCTTGAATGCGGCAAATCCAGCAAGAACACCGTGATATTTGTAGAATGGCACGCCCCAGCTTATTCCTTCTTCTACTTTTGGAATATGCAACCACAAAATGGAGCTCGTAAAAAACAAAAGCAAAAATCAAAGAAATGCTAAAATTCAAAGTCTAAATTTAGACCCTTAGCGAGCCACGGAACGCCCTAACGCCATAGAAAGAGGGCGCGCTGTTATGATACACGAAGACATTGCCGTAGCGATGATCGGCAAAGATGGCGCCGCCGAGTTTTCTAATATCAGAAGGTGTTTTCACCCAACTCGACGTCTTCGTATCGAAATTTCCAAGTTTCTGCAACTCTCGATATTGTTCTTCCGTTAAAAGCTCAATGCCCATGGCAGCTGCCATATCAATAGCGTTACCTTCTGGATGCACACCTCGGTTTTCCCTTGCCTCCTGCCCTTCACGGTCGTAACAAACATTTCTGCGGCCCTTCGGACTTTCCGCTGAACAATCATAAAAAATGTATTCGCCCGTCTTTTTATCATGATCAACAACATCCGGTTCACCGCCAGTTCTTTCCATTTCATTGAGTGACCACAGTTTTTCAGTATTAGCTTCCAGCTTTGCTTGTACTTTAGCCAATTCAAGACCTTTATGGCGGTTCATGTTTTTCTCAAAACGGGCTTTCAATGCTCTGAGTAGTTCTTCACGTTGTTCTGGTGACAACTCTTTTTTGAATGCAGTAATTGATGGCTTGCGCATAATCATAGTATTCATCCTGAGTTCATAAAATCATTTATGCAGGGTGACGTTTACTTTACAGCTCAGATATTAGGCTTGTTCATATACCCAAATTATGCAACAATATTCATGACAGAAGTCATCAGGCAAGATCTGGTAAAAAACGGAGAAGATTACATCATCAGGATACCTGGCAATTGGGAAGGAGGACAAGACAGAAGCGCCGATGTTATTATCGATGAAATATGTTTAGTCGTACCGGATAGCATTGCTAATGCTACCGGAGAGCTGCTAGTGTTAAGATTATTGGAGGCTATGATAAATTCAGGAATAATTTCTGCAGATGACGTTCAAAAGGCAGTAGAGCATATCGTCTGACCGGATAGCAGCCCTCCAATAAAACCTTAATTGTTTATCGGAGCCAGAAAAATGCTGGAAATAGATAAATCGTCTATTGATCTTGAGCAGTATGGCAAAGAATAAGCTTGCCATCCTTCTGGCAAGGTTTCCACAAATTGGTTTTTATGCCATTTTCCCCCGGATAACCGTTATTAGCCATTGGAGTTGCAATATCTCCTCCTAACAATATACAACATGGACAAAAACGGCAGACGATTTAAACCAATTTCTAGCAAAACCACTTTTTGACAGAGATATTGGGCCAAATAGCCGTTTTCTAGCCAATCAAGGCTAGTGCTTAAATACTAACCTTGCGCACGCTCATGCCGAGATTCACTTGGTAACAGCATACTGCGTGAAGGACAGGAAGAAAGTGGAGATCAAGGATCCGAAGAAAGTCAAACTGAAGAACGGCAAGCCAGCCATATCTGGAACATGTCCAAAGTGTGGCAGTAAAGTGTTCAGGATCGGAGGTTAATCCGATCTCCACTCTTTTTTTCTTTATATTAAACCTAATTATTTGACCTAGTATGGGTTACTGGTTCAACAGCGAAGAAGAGCTCAAGGCTAAAATCGGCCAGTTATTGTACAACATGTATCTTGTCGACAGGCTCAAGGCAGAATTACTAGAGAAATTATCGGTAAGAAATCAGGTCAGCATGCGGATAGAGCTTGGTCAGGACAAGTCTGGCAATGATGTCGTCCTCGATGTCTTCTTAAACCGCTTTTCTCCGAAGGTCAAAGAGATGAAAGAGGATACAGGAATCCCAGAGCCGATTGCTCAGGAGAATGCAAGCAATCCACCTGAAGAGCTCAGAGAAAACAGCAGTCCTTGAAAAAGAATTGGCGAAGAACGCTATAAGCGCTCCAAAGGGACTTCTCAAGATACTCATACTTGACATAGCATCGAAGGCTCCTTCAAGCGGTGTTGAAATAGTTCAGAAAATTTCTGAAATGACTAGCGGTGCATGGAAGCCCAGCCCTGGCTCAATCTACTATATCTTGGAAAGGCTCGCCAAAGAGGAACTGATAAGCGAGATATTTACTCCAACAAAGGGCCAAAAGAAGTACATCACAACGGCGAGAGGAAAGTCGTACCTTACGCTCGAACGGGAAGCTCTGTTACCTTCATGGAACAAGCATCTTATTTTGACTAAAATCATGGCCGAGATTCTGGGAATCAGGTTCGATGCTCGAGAGACTAGAGTGGCTTAGCTGGCAAATTTTCCTGAAACTTCTCCAAGAACAAATCGTTCCATTTCCTGCAGACATAGTAAGAAAGCCGCCAGAACCCCACGGAAGGCGGCTTCTGAGGTATGTCAAAGATGTTTCTTGAGTATATGTAAACGGTCTGCTTCCTTACAGAATCCCAAACGGGAACGTTTCTTTGTATAAACCCCAAACCAACTAATGTTCTTAGCAACGTCAGATAAAAGTTCCTTCTACTGTACGAAAACGGCATATCTCTAATCATCATAGAGCCGTTCTGCAGCTCATCGGCAAAGTCGCTTACAGCATTCTTTGATGCTGAGCCTCCTTTCTTCTTCAACCATTCGACAAATAGCTTAGCAGCATCTCTAGTCTTCTTGTTGGGGAATATTACGTCAAGAGCGTCGCTGGCAGCATGTATAGATTCTTCAGCAAAGTTCAATCTTGCAGATGTAGGCATAAGACGATAGAGTTGGTGATGATTGATTATCACCAAAGTTAATTGAAGATTGCAAGATTGTGAATTTAGTTTCTGCATCGGCTTTGATTTATATAGAGAGCCTGTCGAACAGCAGAAAGACTTGACTGCAAAGCCTCCAATAAACGACTCCGAAGCTATGCAGGGTATCTTCACGAACAAGCAGAGATTGAGAATATACTGGTACATGCTCAGCAAGGGAGACCCTTCAGGCGTAAGAGAGATTCAGAGGGCTTTGGGCCTTTCCAGCCCGAGCGTTGCTCACCATCACCTTGAAAAGCTCAGAGAGATAGGGGTAGTTGGTCAAGACGAATACGGAAGATACGTACTTGTAAAACAGGTAGAAGTTGGCATACTGCAGGGTTTTTCCAGAGTAGGTAGGTTCATGCTGCCAAGGTTTTCCTTTTACGCCGTATTCTTCAGCACTCTGCTTGGCTTCTATATTCTCCGCTATACAGAATCCCTGAACGTATTTGCAGTTCTGTTCTCTGGCGCAGCAGCGTCAGTTTCATGGTACGAAACATTGCGCTCTTGGAAGAACAGACCATTCTGAGTGAAAATATGAAAGAGACTCCGAGAAACGAGATATTTGCAAGGCCATTCGAAGCAATCATAACTTCGATAAAAGGCAAGGAAGGAATGTACCATCTCCGAGGGCATGTCATTTTCGATGGAGAGGAGTTACCATTCAGAGGGGTTGCTTTTGGCAGGTTTGGAGGGCATAACGTCTCTGTCGGGTTCCTAAAGAATACGGTAAAAAGGTTGAAACAGAAAGGCCTGACTGAGGAGGAAATTCAGAATTTCGAAGTTGCGGCGCAGGTAAAGATTCTCCAAGGCGAAATGGCCATAGAACGGAAGGGCAGGAATCGTATATGACATTGTTCTATTCCTTGGCTTTATATCAAATCTATTGCATGAATACAGAGAGGGAGGCGCTTTGAAAGCTCAAAACAAAGTATTGCTAGGCTGCGTTGCTGGTTTTGTTCTGGCCATAGCAATTCTGGGAGCAGTTTCATCTGAATTGCCTTCCCAAACAGCTCAAATAGCATATAGCCCTTCAGCAGCAGGTCCAGTACAGAAACCTGAACAACCTGCTCCAGCTCCTGCACCAGCACCTCAACAACCTCAAGCGCCAGCACGAGCGTCCATAGTCGCAAAATTGCCAGAAAACAAGAGTCTAGCCAACGCCCCAGCACCAGAGCAAGCTGCAGTAGCGGCACCAGAACCTCCGAACGTTGCTTTGCAAGCTCCGGAAGCTCAACAAGGAGCCGTCGTAAAGGAGGTACCTAAAGAAGTAATCAAGGAGGTACCTAAAGAGGTCGTCAAAGAGATGCCTAAGGATGTCAGTCCTGTTGCACCAATTTATGCGTCAGTACCCCTTGGGGTAACCGACATAGTCTTACCATTCCTGATAGCTGGCGTAATAGCAGTTTCGACATCATTTCTGGTCAAGCGGCAAGTAGAAAGACCAGAAGACGAAGAGTAGCATAACAATACTTAATTCAAGAGTAACCTAACAGCAGAGTAGCATGGGCCAGCATGACATACTGGAAAAGGTTCGCCGACTTGACTATGCTTCTGTAGCCAAAAAGATTCAGGACTTTATCTTGCAGAAGGTTGCTGACGCCCGTGCAGAAGGTGTTGTGCTGGGACTTTCAGGTGGTATAGACTCTGCGGTAGTTGCTGCACTTGCAAGGAGGACCCTTCCAGAACATAGAGTGCTTGCTCTGCTGATGCCGCTTTCTGGAACGACTCCAGATACTGACATGCAGGATGCGGAGAACCTTGCCTCCAGCCTTGGGATAGAACATAGGAGGATTGAACTGTTGCAGATAAAAAATGCGTTCATGCAGTTCTTAAGTCCTGAGCGCGTCCCCGAGGGTAACCTTCTTGCAAGGATACGCATGACTTTACTATACTATCATTCTAACCTGCTTAACAGGATCGTTCTGGGCACAGGTGACAGAAGCGAGGCTTTGATAGGGTATTTTACAAAATATGGCGATGGAGGAGTAGACGCTCTTCCTATAGGCGGATTATACAAAACGCAAGTACGGGCTCTTGGCAAATATCTGGGGCTTCCCGCTAACATCGTTGAAAAGAAGAGCAGCCCAAGACTCTGGCTGGGCCAGGAGGCAGAAGCTGACCTAGGACTGCCTTATGATTCTATTGACAAAATACTGTTCTGCATATTCGACGAAAAGCGCTCTCCGCAAGAAACTGCGAAGATCACTGGTAATACTGCAAAAGAAGTCGAATCAGTTCTGAAGATGCACAAAGCGTCAAAGCACAAGCGTGCGATGCCAGAAATCTGTCAGGTTCTGTAAATCGATCTAAGTATCGTAAATAGCAAGTCTCCAAAGAGCACAGTTGTAATGAACCCTAGCAGGACAAAAACGAGCAATGGTATACCAGGGCTTACCCAGATATCATTACCCGTTGCAAAATCCTCGTCTATCTTCCCTAGCGAAATATTGAACATTTTTTTTCCTTCGGCCAACTTTTCTATGCTGTAATCGAACCTTCCTGCCTGCTTTCTCCTAGTGCCCAAAAACAGCGCTTTGATTTTCGATGCTTTGCTATCTTCAAAGCCTTCGAATATCTTCTCTCCTTTTGCAATCTTGAACAAGTTCACCAGAAGGAAGAATACAGGCAAAAGAGCAGAAAGCAGAACGGAATTGGTAAATGCTGCTAATGCGCCAAAACTATGCAACATTCCTGCAGAGCTGTATATGGGAAATAAAAGCGACAGAGCAGTTATCGCCTTTGCGTCTGCACCGCCGTAGAGGTGGAGAAAATAACCGGCCCAAGACAGAGCCGATACTAATCCAATTGCAACTGCCAATTGGAGGATATCATAGCCAAGCGTGCCCAGATAGAAGTCGTAAGCTGTAAAAGATGCACCAATTATCACAAAGGGAATCCAGAATTTGTCTGGAACCTCTCTTGATTTCAGATCTAAATATGACGCTGCAACTAGCATTATCAGCGCAATGACAATTCTGTGCAGCAAGATTATGCACGTTTATTTCTTCAGGCCAAGCTTCTGCACTATCATTCTGGCCTTCTCCAGCAAGTCCCATGCCCTAAGCCGTTCTGCCGCAAGGTCGACTTTCTGCAGAATTATCGCATCGTTCGTAGCTACCACAAGCAGCCTAGTACCGATGTTTAGTCCCATTCTGTCCCTTACATCCTTTGGTATTACTATCTGGCCTCTTTCTGAAACTCTTGTTGTATCAACCGTAACGTCGCTCATAAACGCCCTGTCAATGCAATCTTACTTTTCTTATTTATACATATCTAATTCATCTGTATATCGTTGTACTGCAAAGACTATGCTTAACAAGTAAAACAATAGTTGACCGCATGGTTAATCGATTTTGTGCCCGTATAATAAATCGAATACCTGTTTGTTGGAGCATGATAAAAATGAACCGCTTTACTGGAATTCTAGCCGTATGGGTTGCGGGATTCATGCTGGGCTTCATAGCCTATCTATCGTATCCTGTAATGAGCAGCGTGATCGTGTCTCTGGTTCCATTCCTTCTGGGATTGGACAGCCAGATAGTAGGCGCTACCATAGCAGGCATGGCCAGCTCCTTGGTGACGCTGATAGTAGTAATGTTCTGGGCATACAGGTCAGACTCTCGCTCCTACAGGTAAGACAACAGGGAGATATTGGGGAGTATCTCCCCCCATAATTCTTATGCGGTTTGTTAGTGCAAACTGTTCAGTTTTCTGACCTGTAAACAGATATTGTTTAATTCTACGCCCCGCTCCTACATGCGTCCAGATTCCTCAAGGGTAGTTGTGCATTTATTGTATTAGCAATGGTTCATCAATAGAAAGATAGGACAAGTGCCCGCAGTGTTTGCTAATGTTGCTGTAATAGGGTAGCGTGCACACCCTGCAGAATGTTCTATTACTAGGATGTGTGGTATCTAGCAAGTAGAGTACTCTTCTAAGGAGTAGAGTACTAGAGTGATAGAGAGCTGGACTATATCGACCTGACAACCAAAGACTAGATTTTTGATGTGTCTGCAGATGACAGAGCAGGACAGCCGAAAGGTTCTACGAACTTACTACAATCTGTCATCATTACCCCATGGGGTAGACGTGCCAGAAACGTGCAAAGAAATATGCCTGTACAAACGTGTCGCGGTTTAAAAAAATCTCGCTGCAGAAACTATCAGAATTGTTTTTCCAGCCCTTGACCTGCGATAATCGTGCAGAAAATAAATCCGATCAAAAGATGTTGGGGTAATGGTGCTATTGCTGATTAGTGATAGCTATCTATACACTAGGGAATATTCTGCATTTTTGGGGTGGTGTGCGATATTAGCAGTTTGGATTCTATATTCGCAATCTAGCGTTAATGGTCAGTTTTTGCAGAAATGTCAGAAACGTTGTTTGGAGGCGAACTTTCGCCGATATCGATACTGTTAGCAACTGTATTTCCTTTGCTATAGGTATTATCGACGTCGATATCGATGTTGATATTACAAAAATTGGAGTTGCAAAAAAAAGCCAACTAAGGAGATATACTCCGCCTAATTCTTAAGCGGGAAACATGTTTACGCAATAACGTAAATGTCTTCCCCTACCTTTTATGATTTTGAAAAGCGGGTTTTTGAGCTCTACAACAATAAAAAGTTCCACGAGGCTCTTGATGTTGCAGCATCAGCAAGACAAAAATTTCCAGACAAGCCCCAGCGAACCTACTTCTGGATCGCGTGTTTGTACTCTCTTATTGGAGAGCCTGACAAGGCTATAGCTACTCTGGAGAATGCACTCGACATGGGTGTCTGGTGGTCTGAGCAGATGCTAAAAAGCGAGCCTGATCTAAAATCACTTCAGGAAAGATCGGATTTCAAAGATATTCTGCAAAGATGCGAAAAGATGAAGGTAGAAGTACAAACAAAGAATAAAGTTGAACTACTGCTCTTCACTCCTCCAGCTTCAAAGCATCCTCTTCCTCTACTCCTGACACTCCATGGACGCAATGGTAATGCTAGAGATCATGCGCGTAATTGGATATCTGCAACACTGGCAAAAGGTTTGGCCCTGGCAGTTCCTAATTCTTCTCAAGTATTTTCGACAGACGGGTTTTGCTGGGACGATCCAGGAATCGCAGAGGAAGATATAATCAAATCTTGCAACCAAATTCAGAAGAAAATCGAGATTGATACAAACAAGGTAATTGTATCAGGTTTCTCCCAAGGTGCTGGCCGAGCAGTCAAAATAGCCTTAAGTGGTGAACCAATAGGTTGCAAAGGGTTTATAGCTGTTGCCCCCTCATTTAGGCAAATTGATTTGTTAATTCAGTTTCTGAAACCATCCCGAGGACGAGGATTAAAGGGTTGCTTGCTAAGAACCTATCTCAAAATTAGGGATTTAGTCCGATTTAGTCTGAACACGCTGTTCAAGTAACTTAGAAGACGGTTTGTAGAGCATCTTGGGTCTGCCGACGGAGCCTTGCAGTATCTCTTCTTTGACCACCAGGGACTGTCCTTCAAGGTGCTTTAGGTGCATCATGACACGATCTGGCCAGACCAGTCTTCTCCACGAGTTTGACCAGGCTACGGGGTGATGATTGACCGCCCTGACAGAGTAGGCTGGCCATCCTCTCACAAGATGCATCCATGGTTCGTATGGACTAAATCGGACTAAAATAACCCTTTTTGAGATAGGTTCTAACAGGAGAGCATGACTTTGGCAGACCCAAGACTGAAATGTTGTACAATGAACTAACGTCGAGACAGGTTAAATGCCAGTTGAGTGTAGAGCCTAACCTAGGTCATGACTTTCCAAAAGATTTTGATCAAAAGCTGTCTTCTGCTATAGACTATATTATGGAATAATGCTTATTGAGAGATTATATGAGCAGATAAGTAAGACTAATCTTATTTATATAACTATACATATTATTTGGACGTAATTATTACAACTGAAGGGGGTAGATAAAATGCGAATATGGGTTCTGATAACTCTCGCGTTATGTCTTTTCCGCTTTTTATACCCCCCTCTAGGGCCTAGATAACGATAGGGGCCCCTGCAGACATTACTGATAATCGATAGTTTTTGGTGTATCAGAAGTAAACTATAGGATCTCCTGAAGAGTTTCGGAAATCTGATTTGGCCAGGGGGATTGAGGCTGGCTTGCGACATGGAACTACCCAGAACGTAGGGCAAACGGCAGATATTCTGCAGAACTTATCACTGAACAATTTTCCAGAACAGTCTATTGGTGCCGATATTAATCGTGAAATTTAAATCTAACAATGCAGAAGGATTGATATGATTAGAGTCGGCGTAAACGGGTTCGGCACCATCGGAAGAAGAGTAGCAGATGCGGTCGCAAAGCAGCCTGACATGAAACTTGTCGGAATAGTAAAGACAAAGCCAGACTACAAAGCCAAAATCGCTGCACAAAAGGGCTACACGCTCTTCGGCGTTGACGATAAATCTATACAGTCGTTCAAGGATGCAGGTTATAAACCGGGCGGAAACGTTGAAAATCTTCTATCACAAGTAGATGTGATAGTTGATGCTACACCCGAAGACGTAGGAGCAGCTTACAAGGAGATGTACAGGAAGACAGGTAAAAAGGCGATATTCCAAGGCGGAGAAGAGCACGATATTGCAGAGGTTTCCTTCGTGGCTCAATGTAATTACGACCTAGCAAAAGGGAAACAGTTCATAAGGGCAGTTTCATGCAATACTACAGCTCTCTCTCGAACTCTTCATACCCTTGATCAGGCTTTCGGTGTAAAAAGGGCAAGAATCGTCATAGCCAGGAGGGCATCAGATCCCGATGAACCAACAAAGGGCCCTATAGACTCCGTGAACCTTGACCCAGTAACGATTCCTTCTCACCACGGCCCTGATGTTCAGACGGTTCTTCCACACATCCCCATAGTCACTATGGCTTACAAGATTCCGACTACACACATGCACCTGCACAGCGTCATAGTTTCGCTAAAAGAAAACGGAGTCACCGAGGATAGGATCATAAACGCCTTCAAGGAAGCTCCAAGAATTCTGCTCGTTAGCCAGAAGGATGGCATCAGAGCAACTGCACATGTTATGGACTATGCCAGAGAATTGGGAAGGAACAGAGGAGACCTCTACGAACCAGCTATATGGAAAGAATCCATTAAAGTTGTTGATGGAGAAGCGTACTTCTTCATGGCTGTACATCAAGAATCTATAGTGGTTCCTGAAAATGTTGATGCTATCAGAGCGGTAACTGGCTCAGCATCAAAGTCAGAATCAATGGCAATGACGAATAAAACATTGGGAATACTCAACTAGACTTGTAGTATTCTATCAGTTTCACGTATGCGAGAGCATTGCCCTCGATCCTCTTTCTTTCTTTGTCAGCTAACTTCTTGGCTTCTTTCGCTGGCACCCCAACGACAAGCGTTCCTTCAGGAACCTTAACGCCATCGAGGACAACGGCACCAGCACCGACTATGCAATACTCTCCAATCTCCGCTGCCAGAACTGTAGAGTGCATACCAACGATGACGTTGTTGTTAATTATACAACCGTGGAGGATAGCATTATGTCCCACTGTGACCCCATCCCCTACACGCACCAAATCACCGAAATCTCCATGCACAGTTGCGTTGTCCTGAACGCTCGTTTTGTTGCCAACTATTATTTTGCAGACATCACCCCTGAGCACTGCATTAGGCCATATACTACTCTTGGCACCGATAGTAACATCTCCAATTATTACTGCACTCTTTGCGATGTACGCACTTTTGTGGATTTTTGGCTTCTTCCCGCTAAATGCAATTAGCGGCAATGTCAGATCTCCATCAGGTTAAGGCCTGTCAATTGATCATATTTGCGGGTAATTCTGAGGTCTTTGTATTCGTTCATCATCAGCTCGCAGGCAAAGAGTTCTGATCCCTCGAGAAGATGACCTCCAAAGGCTCTGCCCTTTTCGTCGCTGAGAACCAAATGTGCGTGAACTATAATTTTTCCATCTAATTCGGAAACGTTGCCTATGCAGGAAACTATCTCCATAGGTTCATCAAATATCAATTCGTTATACTTCTTCTCGGTCTGGTCATAATAGCTTACTTTGGCCTTCCTGACAGCTCCAATAGCAGTAAAAGAGGCCGAGCGAACCTTTGCCCTCGCTGCAATGTCTTTAATCGAATTCAGCAGGTCTGCACCATATGGAAGCTTAGCAACATAAGATTTGGAGATTGCAGTCTGCACGAACGACATGACCACGCTTGAAAAATAATACGCAATTAACTCTTTAATGCTGCTGAACCTTTTTATTAGTAGCAAAGACGCAAGGACGATATCTTATGATTGCAATCATTGGTTCAGGCAGAGTCGGCACATCGATAGCGTTACAGTTGATCAGCAGAGAACTTGATGACATTATTCTGGTAGACATAGTAAAAGGTCTGCCTCAAGGAGAAGCCCTTGATCTTGGACACACGGCTTCGGAGATGGGCTCGGATGTTAGTGTGAAAGGATCAAATGATCATGCAGACATAAAGGGAGCACAAATTGTAATTGTCACGGCCGGGTTAGCAAGGAAACCTGGGATGTCGAGACTGGACCTTGCAATAAAGAACGCTGAAATCATAAAACCGATTTCATTGGAGATGAAGCGCTATGCGCCAAATTCGAAAATCCTTATGGTAACAAATCCTCTTGATGCGATGACATATGTCGCCTTCAGGACCACGGGCTTTCCTAGAAACAGAGTCTTTGGAATGGGAGGAATGTTAGACCTCTCCAGACTAAAATATGCTCTAGCATTGAAGTTGGGAATATCGAGAGCATCTATTCGAGCCCTTGTAATCGGAGAACATGGAGACAACATGGTTCCTCTGGCAAGGTATGCTTCAGTTGGAGGAATACCAATAACATCGTTATTGTCAAAGAATGATCTTGATGATGCTGCAGAAGATGCAAGGAAGATAGCCGCAGAGGTAATTGCATTAAAGGGAGCCACAAACTTCGCCCCCGGCAATGGCGTAGCTGGAATGGTTGAATCTATTACAAGAGATAGGAAGACGCTTGTCGCCGCAAGCACGTACCTTGAAGGAGAGTATGGAGTGAAAGGAATTTGCATAGGGGTGCCAGTGATACTGGGAAGCAATGGCATTGAAAAGATAGTTGAGATAGAGCTCAACGAGGATGAGAAGCGTAGATTCATGGAAGGCGTAAGAGTTCTCAAAGAAGCAGTTTCAAGCATTCCACTCTAGCTGCTAGCAGAATTTCCCTTTATCTTCTTCACTTCTTCGGTAATCAGAGGAAGAACCTTAAACAAATCTCCAACGATCCCAAAGTTGCAGAACTTGAATATTGGTGCATTTGGGTCGTTGTTAATAGCTACTATGAATTCCGAGTTTTCCATGCCTACTCTATGCTGAACAGAACCAGAAATTCCGATTGCAAAATACAGCTTTGGAGCTACGGTCTTTCCGCTCTGCCCAACCTGTCTATCCCTAGCAATCCACCCTCTTTCAACGACAGGCCTAGAAGCTCCTGGCGACGCACCGATAGCTTTTACGAATTCCTCAAAAATTGCTATGTTCTCTCTGCTTCCGAAGCCCATCCCTGCAGATGCAACGATCTGAGACTTTACAAGATCATCTGAACCTTCGATCTTAGCCTTCTCAACATTCAGAATCTTTACGCGCATATCCTCAGGCTTAAGGTCTACTTTGACCTTCTGCACTCTTACCTTAGAATCCTTGGGCTGAAGTTTCTTGAAGGCCCCTGGTCTTACAGTGACCATCTGGGGCCTTGTCTTTGTCAGTATTTCGGAGAGGTCTTTGCCTCCAAAATCTGGCCTTATCTGAACCAGTTGTTTGTTCCCATTGACCTTCAAATCTGTGCAGTCAGCAGCAAGGCCCGTCTTCAATCTGGCAGCCATTTTCGATGCTAAATCTCTGCAGTTCGGAGTTGCAGGGTAGAAAACTACGGAAGGCTTATTCTCCAAGACAATCTTCGAGAGAACCTTAGTGTAAGCATCGGAAGTGTAGTGCCCAAGCATATCATGCTCTGCAACTATGACCTTTTCTGCTCCATATGATGCTAGAATCTTTGCAAATTCAGCTACATCCTTTCCGAGTATTACTGCGGTGATTTCTTCTTGCAGTGATTCCTTCAACTTGTGAGATGCTCCTAAAAGTTCAAGACTCGCATCTCTAGGCTTCCCGTCTTTCATTTCAACATATACGAATACGCCCCTCCAACTCTGAATGTCAATTAGAGCGCTAGAAACTTGAGCCATCATTCAACCCTCTTTACAATGAGTTTCTTTTCAGCTAGAATGTTGATGAGTTCACTCACGGATTCTTTAGGTTCTCCTGATTTTATTGTGCCACCGGGTTTAGGCGGAGGAGGATACACTTTTGCAACCCATGTTGGAGAACCCTTCAGGCCGTAAAGGCTGAGATCGCCTCCAAGTTCTGTAGCATTGACAACCCTAATCTCCTTCTTCTTAGATTTTATGATCTCTCTTAGATTTGGAAGTCTGGGCTTGTTCAGGCCCTCCATGACCGTGAGCAGAATGGGGATCGGAGCTTCGATAGTTTCAATTTGGCCTTCAACTTCCCTTCTTACGACGACCTTCTTTTCATCTGGAAAGACTTGAACATTCTTTACATATGTAAGATGTGGAATCTCTAGCTGCTCTGCAATCTGTATTCCAGTCTGCCCCGTTTCTGCATCTATTGCCCTTCTCCCGCAAATTATAAGATCAAAATCATTGCGATACATTTTGATGGCTCTTGCTAACGTATAAGCAGTTGCGAGCGTGTCAGCAGCTGCAAAGGTTCTGTCGCTAAGCAAAATAGCATCATCGGTTCCCATTGAAAGACACTCGAAAAGGGCGGCCTTTGCCTGCGGAGGCCCCATACTCAGAATCGTAATTCTCCCTCCGTACTTTTCCTTAATCCGTAGAGCCTCTTCGACGCCAATTCTGTCATCAGGATTGACGATGCTAGGTACTCCTTCCCTTACCACGTTGTGCGTCAAAGGATCTATTTTGAGCTCAGCAACATCGGGAACCTGCTTAACACAGACAATAATGTTGACCATAAAACCAGCCTAACCGAATCTGAAGCTTACACCTTTTCCTGCTGGTGGCGACATAACCTTGATCTTGTCGAATGGGCAGACAACTTCGCAGGCTCCACATTCTAGGCATCCTTCATAAGAAATGATCAATTTCCCCCCGTCCCAGTTGTAGTCATCAACAGGACATACGAATGTACAAGGCTTGAGGCTACATTCTGTGCACTTGCTCGTGTCTACGATCAGATGGTTATCTTCGTGGACATTGAATCTGTCGAGAAATAATCTCTCTTCAAGTTTCATGGTGCCATACCCCTTGCCGAATAGGCGTCACGAATAGCTCTTAACAATCCGATCTTCTGCCTGAACTTTTTTATCGCCCTTTTATGCTTAAGGCTCTTCAATTCTCCGTTTATGTGCAACATATCAGCCAGAAGTTCTCCCACAAGATCAGGGTACACTCCAAAGAGCCTCGGATTTTGAATCAATTGTTTATGCGAGCTTGATTTTCTTTTCATCTCCTTCATTGCATAGCTTTCAGCAAGCATCTTTTGATATGCCGACAATGAATTAGCAGAAAAATCGTTGTTCTTCTTTGCATGCAAAGCAGCTTTGCCAGCTATCATGCCAGAAGCCATTGCAAGGTTTGTTCCCTCTGGGTAAGAGCATAGAAATGCTGCGTCGCCTACTATCATGACTCCGTCGCCATAGAGCCTTGGCAGTCTGCTGTACCCCGCTTCTGGTATGAGATGTGCAGAATATTCCTTCGCCTTGCCCCCAGCAATTAAAGGTTCGATCATTTGATGCGACTTGAACTCGTCGAGTAGAGTATATGGCTTCATCTGCAGCTCCATTAAATGCGAAAGCAGGATTACTACTCCAACGCTCAAACTGCTAGAGTTCGTATAAATGAAACCGCCGCCCATCTTACCATGAGTGCATCCAATGGTCTCCATTCTTGCGCCCTCACCTTTTCTAAGATTGAATCTTGCTTCGATGGTTTCAGAAGGTAGCTCGACAACTTCTTTGACGCCAATGGCAACTTCGTCTGGATCCGGAGGGTTTCTCAAACCTGTTTTTACTGCCACGCTTGAATTGACGCCATCAGCACCGATAACGACACTTGCATAAAGTTCATTTTCTGCTCCCTGTCCTGCCCTTACCCCTACAACCTTTCCATTTTCCGTTATCACATCGTCGACCGCAACTGAATTTGCCAGCAGAACTCCAGCCTCCTCTGCTTTTGATGCGTACCATCTATCAAATTTCGCTCTAATAGCAGTATAGCCATTGTAAGGCGCCTTGTCCTTTCCATCGACCTTGAAACTCATCAAGAGGCCAGAGTCTTTCGCCATAACCATGAACCTGTGATCAACAATTTGCCGCTCAAGCGGAGCAGTCTCCCAGAACTTTGGAATAATTTCTTCCAAAGGCCATCGATAAAGTACTCCTCCGAAGACATTCTTAGCTCCGGGATATTCGCCTCTCTCCAGTAAAGCAACTCTCATACCTTCTTTAGCCATCGTAAGGGCTGCAGTTGTCCCAGCAGGCCCTGCACCAACGACTATAGCGTCGAACTTCTCCCCGTCAGCATGCATTTTGCAGAGCTTAGCTATGATAGCTATTATTCATTTCGCAGAATCTTGGGATCAATCTTTTTACTAGCTGACAAACTAATATGCTACCACCTACCTTGGGTGCGTGGGTTGAAACTAAAGAGCTTCCGCGTCGTGAACTACAGGAGCATAGAAGACTCTGGCGATGTCCCAGTTAACGGTTATACTGCACTGGTAGGTAAGAACGAAAGTGGAAAAACATCATGCCTAAAGGCGATTCACAAGTTCAATCCTACTCAGCCAGAACCCTTCGATGGTTTAAGAGAATTCCCGAGAAATCGTTTTCACGAATTCAAGGGCGATGAGCCAGTCGTTTCATTGACTTTTATCTTATCCGATGATGAGGTACACAAACTGGGAACCATAAACCAGAGGTTCAAGGACTCTAACATTGTAAGAATTACCAGAGATTATGCAGGTGGCTATAAGTTTGAATTTCCCGAAATTGATAACCCACCTCACGTGACAAAAGAAATCGCAGCAAATTTGCTTGGGCAGATCAAGGAAGCTGGTTCCAGTAGTCTCGGCGGGACTCCCGCAGGCAAGCCTCTGCAAGAGCAGCTCGTTGAAGTTTTGAACAAGATCATTGCTGGAATGAGCGACACATTCGATGCGAGAGCGACAGATGAAAAAAATAATCTCATACAGCAGTTGCAAGATGTCCACTCCATGATTACGTATGCAGACACATCAGCTGATACAGCATTAGTAGTTGATGTGATTGACCAAGTTATACAAATCATAAATGGTGATACACTGCCTGAGGTTCAGGCATATCTCAGGCAGACGATGCCCAAGTTCATCTACTTCGACAACTATTCGATAATACAGAGCAGGATTCACATACCCTCTTATTTACAGAAGCTGAAGACTGGCGTTCTGACACCTGAGGATAAGACAACTCGGACACTGTTCAGGCTGGTCAAACTGGACCCAGAGATTTTAATGAAACTCGGAAATGTTGAGGGCAAGACTCCCGAGCGGGTACAGAAGGATATTGACGAAAGGAGCGTAAGAATCAGCAGGGCAAGCATGGTTATGAGCGGAGATCTTGCTGAGATTTGGGGACAGAAGAGAAACAGAGTCGAGTTCCGATTAGATGGTGATTTTATCAGAATCTGGATTGCAGACGTGGAAGGCTCTACCATAGAACTTGAGCAGAGAGGAAAGGGATTCCAGTGGTTCTTTTCGTTCTACGCCATATTCAATGGAGAATCTGAAGAGGGCCACAAGAATGCAGTTCTGCTGCTTGATGAGCCAGGAATGAATCTTCATGCTTCTTCTCAGGCCAGTCTGGTAAAATTTTTGAGGAAACTTTCCAAGAAGAACCAGCTGATCTATACGACTCATTCGCCCTTTATGATAGACATGGATGCCCTTGATACCGTTAGAACAGTTTCGGAGAGCAGAGGTACTGGAGCAACAGTTTCTGCAGATGCTTGGAGTAAGGACAAGGAATCACTATTTCCATTGCAGGCAGCATTGTACTACTCTGTTTCTCAGCCATTACTTGCAGCCCAGAACAACCTTGTCGTGCAGGACATCACGGACTTTTGGTACATAGCAGGCTTCTCGGACATGTTCAGGCAGAACAATCTGGCTCATCTGAGCGACAAGGTCGTCATAACGCCTGCAGGAGGGGCGAGCAACTGTGTATTATTATCTGCGATGCTCTCGACTCACAACCAGAACGTGTGCGTGTTATTGAATTCTGATTCGATAGGGCAGAAGGTCAAGGAGGATTTACTGAGGAGCAAGATTCTGCAACAGAGCAAGATAGTGTACATTAACCAAGTCGCTGGGAACAGGAGGGAGATGGAGTTCGAAGACCTCTTCCCAGAAGAATTCTACCTCAATTACGTTAATCGAGCATACGCCAAAGAGCTTGGGGATAATCCAATGACGCCTGCAGTGCCTCTCTCTGGGCCAACTATACGCAGTAAGATCGAGCAGTATTTGTCATTACGAGGAGCAGAGTTCCACAGGAGCAAGCCCGCACGCATAATGCTCAATGATTTACGAGATATAGAGATGAGCGATCTTCCAGAAGAGCTCGTAAAGACTCTCGAAAATCTCTTCACCAAGATAAACGAAGCTTTGCTTCCGCCAGAATCTGATTAGCTAACTAGTGTCTGTTTGGGCTTTTCGTGCTTGTGCCTGTCGCTATGGATATAGCAGAATGTTGCCCCGCACTCCCTGCAGGTAAAGTAGTATTCGTAGCCTAGCCTTCTGGCGCAGTAGCCGCATGTGGGCTTTTTCTTCTGTTTCTGTGAAGCTATATAGCTCAATTCTATGCCATAGGAAATTGATGCGAAGCTTAAGCAACCAAGTCATATTAATTTCGCAATAATGTAATAACATTTCCCTAGAATATTCTAGTAGATTCTTCTATGGATAGAGTGCCTGTAATCCACTGTGCAAAAAAGGTACCCCTCCCCCGTATATAAAGCGAGTAATGATGGAGCATTCGAATTCTAATGCGTTAAACCTCTAACGATCTCTAGCCAAGCTCTGGCAACGTTATCCAAGTTGTAACCCCCTCCTCCCATAGCAACTATTTTTCCCTTGCAGAACCTTTCACTTAAACTGTACAAATTTTCGGCTGCAAACCTGTGGCATTCTGGAGAGTATTGCAAATGTGTAATCGGGTCTCCTGCCAAGCCGTCCGCCCCACACTGCAATAGTATGAGTTCTGGTTCTGCCTTCTCTGCAAACTGAATTATTTTTGCAAAGCCTTTCTTGAATTCTTCAGCCCCAGAACCAGCGGCCATGACGATATTCATCTTCCTTCCAGCAGCGTTTCCCGAGCCAATTTCATCCTCAAAGCCTGTGCCAGGGAATAATAGCTTCCCATCTTCGTGTATATCTACAATGAAGGCTTCTGGATCATTATAGAATTCGTAGAAGACGCCGTCTCCGTGATGTGCGTCAATGTCAACGTACAGAATCCTGTCAAGTTTGTACTTTGTTTTGGCCAGCATTATCGCAATAGCAGCGTCGTTGAAGACGCAGAAGCCAGAAGCCCTGTCCCGCCAAGCATGATGTAATCCTCCAATAGGGTTGAAAGCGTTTGAAGCATTATTGGACATGACCATCCCTAAAGCTTTGAGAGTCGTCCCTACAACGTACAGCGATGCTTCATAGACGCCCTTGAATGCTGGTGTATCTCCGCGATCAAGGTAGCCCCCTCCAATTTGCGAGGCTTTCTTCACGAAGTCAACATATTCGGGTATGTGGAAAGAAAGAACATCAGATTCATAGGCCATCACAGGCTCGCATACCTGCACCTTCTCCGAATTTGCAACTCCATCCTTGTTGACGAGCTCCCAGAACCTTTCTACCCTTTCCACTCTGAAGGGATGGCCTGCTGGGAAAGCATACCTGCGGAGGGCTTCTCCATAAAACAGTGCAAACTTCTGCATCGGTAGAGAAACTTCAATATGAATAATTAAAGATGCGATCTACCGCATCCCTTCCGAGAACAACTATCATCGGTTCTTTGCCCCAGTCCCCTCCATGGTAAATTAGGTCTGGAACTTTGCCAGCTTTTTTGATCGCTTGCTCTGCACCCCAAGTTGTGCTTCTTCCTTCCTGCATCTTGATCTCCTTTGGCTCCTTCCTCCTGTCGTATGACGAAACTGCAAACTTTGCCTTTGCAATTTTAATTAGTGATTTATCGTACTTAATGTTCATCGCAGAACGCATTTCTGCATTATATTTCATGGCTACCAAAACCATCTTTGCTACGTGTGAAGAAGCGCCAAAAGCTGGCACGGCAGACGCATGGCCTCTATTTCCGATCTTGACTATTCTGCCAGGGATTGCTGCAATGTCTTCGATGCTCTTTGCTTCAGGAAGAGCCATTGCAATATTAGATTGTGATTCAGGTATCAGATAAGCAAAATTGCTGCTCGCTTCGATGGACTCTATAGTCTTCTGGATACTTGAAAGTACTTGCACCTTCTGAGCATACGGGCCCGTGTCCCTTGCCTATCCGCAGTCCGAGCTCTATTGCTCTTGTAACGAACTTCTTGGCAATTCTGACTGACTCTTCAACGCTTTTGCCTTTAGCTAGATTTGCAGTTATAGCTGCAGAGAAACAGCAGCCTGTCCCATGTGTAACTCTGCTCTTAACCCACTGTGCCTCAACTCTCAAAGTTTTGTTTTTCATAACAAGTGTATCAATAGCGCGGTTCTCAACGGGCATGTGCCCTCCCTTTACTACTACTGCTTCTGCACCCATCTTCAGTATCTTATTTCCAGCCCTCTCCGCATCCTCCAAGCTTCTGATTTTGAAACCAGACAGAACTTCGGCTTCGGGTATGTTCGGTGTGACAACGGTTGCGAGCGGAATGATCTTTGAAATTAATACGTTTCTAGCTTGAGGGAGCAGAAGGGAAGAGCCGCTCTTCGCTATCATTACAGGATCAACTACTAGAGGGAATTCGTACCTCTTAACTTCAGATGCTACAGTATTGATGATGCTGCTCGTGTGTAGCATGCCCGTCTTCGCAGCGTCTACTCCAATGTCATTTGCAACGGCCCTAATTTGAGCACGTATTATTTCTGGGCTAACATCCATAATCTTTGTGACTTCTTCTGTGTTCTGAGCGGTTATCGAAGTTATCGCGCTCATACCATGAACCCCAAACGCTGCAAAGGTCTTCAGATCGGCTTGTATCCCTGCACCCCCTCCCGAATCTGAACCAGCAATGGTTAGAGCCCTATTGATCAACTTGACACCTAAAGTTCTATTATAATGTCCATGCTCTTCTGCAGTTTATCCAATAATCTTCTTTCTCGCCTTGAGATTCCCGTTCCCATGTCGTCTGCGGGGAACTTCCCCCTGTAGCCATTGGCTATGAATGTTGTACACTTGGACATCACCTTGAAAACCTTGGCCAGCTCTCCTCTGTGAAGATACAGCGTAATGTCATTGATAAAGAGTATCTTTGAGGGGATGTCCATGAACTCTTCCAACAAAGCGGCGAAATTATTCGCATTTGCGACCGCAAGTTTCTCCACGTGAGCCTTTGACTCACCATCTAGTCTTGGCGCGTAGACATTTTTTGGTGCCTTGTACTGCACAAGATCAAGGTTCTTCAGATATGCGCGTAAAGTCTTCCCGACAATATGGAACTCAATCCTTCTTTCACCCGGAGCCATATCAATTACTGCAATCTTAGCTCCTTGCTTCGAGTTTATCGCTTCATCGAGCAGCTTTGCCAGCAAGGCTGTCTTACCAGAGCCGAGGCCCCCAGTTATCAGAACCTTCTTGCCTAAGCAGTCAGCGAACCTATACTCCGAGTTTGATGCCTCTCTTTGCAAGTCCTGTTACCACCAAGAATCCAAGAATTGTACCTGGGATACTACTAGCCCAAAAACTTAGCAGAAATGCTATCCATTGCTCGCTGAAGCCGAAGACTGGAGGTAATGGTCTAGTGCCTGCAGCTGGAGCTACGATAAATGCGCTTATCAAAGCTCCAATACCTGTTCCTAGTGGTTCAAACAATCCAACCAGAAAGCTCTTCTTCAAGTATTTGTAAGTAAGACCGACGACTAGAACTCCTGGCACCCCTCCTGGTATGGCAAATATCGAGCCAGTGCCCATTCCTATTCTAATCAAGCCTATTGCCAACGCAACTCCTCCGCCTATCCACGGCCCTAGCATTATTCCTGTGATGACATTGACCATGTGCTGATAAGGCAGAACTCTTGCAGGCCCTACTGGTATTGATCCTGGGTATATGGAGAGTGCACCGCCCAAAGCCGTCAATATTGCTGCTAGAGCTAGCTGGCGCGAGGTTATCATTTAGAATTTTGGAATTGCCAATGCTTATAAAGCATTTAATAAGTCAATTATAACATGCACCCTCCATGCGAACTGATGGTTGAAACCTTTCTCCCTGCCATGAGAGGACTCGTGGCTCACGAGCTTGCCAAGAAGGGCTTTTCGCAGTCCAAAATTTCAAAATTATTAGGAGTTACCCAGCCAGCCATCAACCAGTACCTTGCAAAGCCTCAGAATTTCTATGCTCAAAAGGTTTCAGCATTGGGAATAAGCGAAGCAGAATCTACAAGGTACGCGGGTCTTCTCGGAGAGGATTTGGTGACGAACCAAATTGCTGCGGTTCATACCCTCTATACGGTATGGAGGCAGCTTCTGCTGGAAGGTAAACTCTCCGACCCCAATAGAAATTTGCAGGGACAGCCTTTGTGCAATATCTGGATGCCGATGATGAACCCGACTACGACGGGAGATGAAAGGATGGCAATAGTAGAAGAAATCAAAAGAGCAGTGAAAATCATAGAGGATTCAACTGCCTTTCCTAATATAATGCCCGAGGTTTCTGTCAATCTTGTTGTATCGACCAAATCGCCGAAGGGCGAACCTGATGTCGCTGCAATGCCTGGAAGGATCGTCAACGTAAAAGGGAGGGCTAGAGGTCTTCTGGCGCCAGAATTTGGAGTATCGCATCACATGGCCAGAGTGCTCCTTGCCCTGCATTCAAAGTTCCCCTCTATACGAGCGTCAATGAACATCAGGTATGATGATAAAATAGCAAAGATTCTGAAGAAAAACCGCATCGAGTATATGATGACTGATTCGTCAAGAAGGGAAGGAACCGACCCTGTACTCGAATCGATCCAGCAGCTCCTTGTTAAAATCAAGAAGCAGCCCCAAGCAATAGTGGATGCTGGGGGCCAGGGGATAGAGCCGATAACCTACATCTTCGGCGAAAGCGCATTGGAAGTCGTTAAAAATGCGATAGGTATATCGCAGCAGTATTCACCAGAGAGGGGCAATTAACTTCGGGCTCAAAACCGGTAGACTGAACAACTTAACACAAAGCTGTTAACAACTCACCTATATGTCAGCGGATGCAAAGAAACTCAAGGATTACGCAAAGACTCTCGAGGAGACGAAGAAGATGTACAAGGAGAGCTCGAAATTAGGCTCTCATGTGAAAAAACCTGTTAGGCAGGTCACCAACCCCTCTTCGCCGTGGAAGGCCGTGTCAACTGCAGGTGCGGCAATAATGCTATCGCCCGAACCTTTTACAGATATTGTGGGGATTCCACTCTTCTTGGTTGGCAAGGGGATGTCAAAATATAGGTCACCTGCAAAGCTTTCAGATGTGTATAAACATCAGCAAATCGTAGCTAAAACCCTGAAAGAATTCAAGGAGGGCTTACGCCTCTAAAGGCGCTTCGATTTTATTGAAGCTATAGCCCTAGCCTTTTCCATGTCTTCTGCATTTTTTACAGCCATAAATGAGTACAAATCTGGGTCAAGAGGCTTCAATTCCTCTTCAACATTAACATACCTTACGGCGTAAAGGTTGTCTATTACGGAAGACATGCTTGTAATGTCTGCACCCCTTGTAGCCACCTTGATGAAAGCCTTCCTAGCATATACGGAGGTTAAAGATTCGATATTGCCGTTTGCCCACTTTGGTATTGCAGCATCATAGTTTCTTGCCGATTCGAACAATGCATGAACTACATTTGGTTTCATAAATGGAATGTTTCCAGATACTACGAAGCAGTGCTCCGACTTTGCAGCTTGGAGTCCGCTGACCACTGCTGAAACTATGGAACTGTCTTCCCTGTGTATAATGACTTTAACGCCGAAAGGTGATATAGATTCGACTAGTCTAAGGTCTGGCTCTTTTCTGAATACTACGTAAATCTGGTCTGCAACTGTCCACACTGCATCAAGTACGTATTCCAGAAGGGTATTTTGCTTGTCAGAGTCGAGATAGTCAGTAGATGCCTGCTCGACTTCTTGCTGAGTGTCGAGTATTATCGCTGCTCTTGCTGAAACATACGACATTTAGTACTTTCAAGCGTAAAGACTGGCCTGATTTAAGATTTCACGGCAGAATGCACATCATAGCAATCCTCCTAATGTAATAACTTGCCTAAATTGCTTTTGAAGCAGAGATTCATTTTGATACTTGTGGCTTATGTACTATACTACTCTAGTACTCCACTCCCTCACTATTGTAATCCCCCGTCACAATTTGCGCAGAGGTGGACTTAGTCAAGAAAATCCAATAGCAGACCGACTTTTCTCTGCAGAGCCTTCTTGTACACTGCTGCTGCAGATGCAGCATCCTGTATGGCTAGGCCCGTAGAATCGAATATCGTGATATCTTTGTTAGATGTCCTGCCAGGCTTCTTGCCCGTAATCAAATCTCCAATCTCTGCATAAATCTCTCCAATTTTAATTATTCCATTCTTTATTGGGACATTAATTTCACCGCCATGTGAAGCCTGTTCAAGATCATCAACAACAACTTTCGCCCTCTTGAGTATCCTCGGGTCGAGTTCCTGCTTGCCAGGGGCATCTGCACCTATTGCATTGATGTGAACCCCCTCCTCAACCCACGCGTCCATAACAATTGGAGCTTTAGTAGGAGTTATCGTCGTCACAATATCGCTGCCTTTTACCGCATCGGCAACAGTCGTAGCAACTTCTATGTGCATTGAGCCGAAAATCTGGCTCATCTGCGACGTAAACTCCTTTGCCCTGCTTATGACCCTATCAAAGACCTTCATGTATTTGACATCCCTGACCTTGACTATGGCTTCAAGCTGAGCCTGAGCCTGAGCCCCAGCACCAACCATCCCGAATACATGGGCTTGTTTTTTGGCAAGAAGGTCTGTCGCTATGGAGCTTGCTGCTCCAGTCCTTAACGCAGTCAAAAGCGTCGAATCCATGATGCACAATGGAGCTCCAGTTTCAGGCGAAACCAATACCGTGAGTCCCATGACTGATGGAAGACCTTTTACCCTGTTCTCTGGATGCGAATTGATGATCTTTACGGCGGCGATATCTGAACCTTCAAGATAGGAAGGCATACTCCTCAAATCGCCTTGGTAGTTTTTGAAGAACAGAAAGTTCTTCGCAGGCATCTGAACCTTGCCCTCGCTCTTCTGTATGAAAGCATCTGTTACTGCCGTGACTATCTCGTCCGGCGTAACAAGGGCCTTTACGTCTGACCTGGTCAGGATTAAGGTTTCCAATTCCCACTAACCTTCAAAATGGGAGTATATTTGTTCGCTTATCTGGGATATTGTTTGTCAAAGGAGACCCTCCTCGCTTTGGCGGCTCGCTGAACCCAGAAGCTCCTTCTAAGGTAGTGAGCAAGTTGAGAGAGATAGGTTTCAAGAGCAATCACATAAAGTTCTATCTAGCAACTCCTACAATTCTGAACAAGAAAGACATTGACAGGAAGATCGCTGCGGGAGCAGACGACTTGGTGACCCAGATTATCAGAACTCCTGACGAAATGAAGGAAATTTCTTCGTATGTTGCTGGGAGAGTGCCAGAAGTCATAGGCACTGCGCTAGTCCCTACGGAGGCCAATGCACCCTCAGCAAGTATGTTCGATTTCGACGTTTCGCTGCATTCGAAGGATCCAGCAAAGTTCGTTTCAAAGATTATGGAGTATTGCACTGGTGTCCTCGTTACCTCTCCAAGAAGCTTTGACGATGGACTGGCAGTCGTGAGGAAACTTTAGCGTCTTCTCCTCATGGTTAACGTTAAGGGTATTATGAGCAGGAAAGTTACAATTACGCCAATCTGAGTCTGCTGGAGCAATTGTAAGACAGCATTGATGTCCCTGTTGCTTTGCTGGAGTGCGCTCTTTGTCGCGTTTAACTCCTGAATCAAGAGTGCTGTTCTTTCCTGCTCCAGCTTTAGAGTGCTTATTGTCTGCTCCAGCGAAGCTTTAGTATTGTTTGCATCCTTTTGTGCAGTATCTAGCGCGACTTTAGTGGTCTCAAGGTTCTTGTTAGTGCTTGCAAGTGCCTCCCTGGTATTCTGCAGAGCTGCGCTTGTTTCCTGAATCTGATTTCTTGCCGAGTTCAGCTGCGATCCTACATCTGCTAGCTGGTTTCTCGTACTTGCTAGCTGCAATCTAGTTTCGTTTAGTTCACCTCTGGTTCTTGCCAACAGGTTGAACCTTTCTTGAGCATCCACTTGCAGAGCGCTTGAGAGCAGTTTTGAACCTGCTGACGCACTTTCCAAAGCATCTAAAGCGTTTCCTTGGTCAAGTGCCCTTTCTGCATTTTGAATGCTTGTTAATGCATTAGAATAGTAAGTTCTTGCTTGAGGACTGAACCATGCGTATCCGGTAAGGAGGCTGGCTTCAGTTGAAACTCTATCAATCGAATTGCGAGTTGCGTCATTAAGAGCATCTATGCCTGTTTTTGCAAGTTCCTTTGCTAAAAGTGTATTTTGGACAGAAAGTTCCCAGCGTCCCTGCTGAAAATGTTCTGCGCCCTTGCCATAGTATGAATCAGCGTCAGCAAGTAATCCTGTTGCCTCTTTTATCTGTGAGCCGAATCTTGGTGCCTGTGCCAGCATGCTCTTGATCGAATTCCGCTCTTCTGCAGATGCCCGAATTAGGTCGCTGGCCTGCAGGTAGTTTGCCATGTCAAAGTAGCCCCTCGCAACGTCTCCTCCGTATCTAGGCTCGAAGCCGAGGTCAGGCCACCAAGACCACATCATCTTCATGTACTTCACGCCTTTGCTTGCCATCTTGAAGAGCTCAATATTGAAATCGATATTGAAGGTGCGCTCGAACCAAGTTTTGCTCGTATCAGGCTTTGATATTGCTGTGATGTTCGCAGAACCCTTCTGTACGTAATCTTTCAGGATTTGGATTTCCTTTGCATCTGGCATGTACGCTTGTGGATAAAGGCCCCACCAGCTACCTCTGTACGCTTTGAATATCGTCAGACCTTGAACCTGCTTCTGCTCTACATCATCATACTTCATCTTTGCAAGCCATTCTGCAGCCAGTTCTGCAGACTCCCTGTACTTGCTTATGCCAGTTATTTCGCCAAGCTGCAAAAGGGGCCCAATAGCACCTGCAGCGCTCCATATTGCTTGAGCCTTTGCAAAACCCTCCCTGTTATGCCCAGTCGCATTATAGGCATAATAGAAGCCTCCAACGGCATTTGTATCGTTGCTGTAGGAATGGTCTCCCCACGATATTGATTGCGGGGTTACCTGCCATGACAGTAACCACTCTGCATATCTAGCTACCCCTCCAGTAGGTTTTTCCTTCGTGCCTCCTTGACCGTACAGATATGTTGAGTTTCCCGTATTTTGGTAGGTGAATATCCAAGCGGAGAGCGAATATCCTGCGTGATTTGTTAGAGGGTCGGGGTTGAACCTAGTTCCAGCCCACATGAAAGGTAGTGAGCCGTCCATCTTTGTATCGTTTGTATTTCTCGGATTATACTGCAGCCTGAGCATCAGTTTGGCTGCGTTTTCAGCGGCTAGAAGATAAGTCGCATTCTTCGTAATCCTGTACATGTCAAGCAGAACAACTGCCGACTCTGAAGTTTCGTACATTCGCGGCAGCCATCTCCTCTGTATGTATGATTGAGGGGTTACTGGAAATGCTCCCGAATAATTTCCACTTTTGATTTGTATCCGCAGAAGCCATTCTGTATACTTTGTCAGAAGAGGAAGTACGCTTTTATCGCCAGTAATATCGTAGTACAGAATCGTTGCTTTTGCTATCGGGTTGCCGTGTTCAGGTGAAGGGAACGAGGAAACCAAAACTACGTTGTCATCTTGCGTCCCGTAGATGCCGTCTTTGCCTGCTAACACGTTGCTCTGCTCCGCAAAGTATCCACTATTATCAATCAGGAAGGTAGAATTTCCCACTGTAACGTTGGAAACTGCTCTTACAGCAACATAAGGGCTTGGCAACTGTGCCCTCCCGAAATAGTCCAGATAGATGTTGAACCTCGCAAGGTATGCAGGGTCTTTTGTGAACAAATAAGAGCGGAGGAGTGCCTGTGCCGCTCCTCCTGAATCATGTCCTCCAATCAGGAAAGCCGTGTTTTGCTTTTCGCCAGCAGGAATTCCGGGATTGCCTCCCATTATCGTTGCATTGTCATACCAGAATGGATCAAGGCCCCATGCTGAAATGTTGTGATATGGTATACCCCATCCTGCCTCAGGCGGTGTGACTGCAAAGGATGATATCCATTCTGCGGCTTCAACCCCTCGAAGATAATAGTCGCTGGCTTGGGGATTTACTGCTGGTTGAGCCAATGAGAATGGCAGAAACGACATGCTCAGAATTGATATCAGAAATATGGAGACTATTTTCATATTTGACATACCCGAAATTTAGGGCCATCAGTAGAAAAAGGCATAGGTTTCGAGAAATAAAATATTCGGAAGGGAGCAAACCAATAAGAAGCTCTACCATAGGCGGAATGCAACGTTGGGCCCGTAGCTCAGCATGGACAGAGCATCGGCCCTCTAAGCCGGGGGTCGTGGGTTCAAATCCCACCGGGCCCGCCATATTGCATGCGACAAATCATTTTTTCCTGTTTGTCCACAACCCCTGTCGTCTTACTCCCCCCTTGCTTAATGTAATTTGCCACTATCGCCACATGCTGATCGCAAAGAAACATGAATGTACCATCATCAAAAACTAATCGCTTCGAAGCTCGCTTTTGACAAACAAATGTAGTCTTGAAGTTGTCCCATTCGCCATAGGTGCAGACATCATCACTGCAAGGGTGTTCTGGATTCGGAATCTTTTCGATTCTTTCTATCTTTCTGTTGGACATGTCTGTACTTTCCCAGTCCGTCTTAATTCGCTCTCAATTTCCAAGAGCAAAAGAGCCTTGAGAACCTTTCTTGCGTCCTCCTTTTTCCCATCGTGGATACTTGCAGTTGCAAAAATTTTTCAATAAACCTGAAATTCTGAAAGTCGGTGCTTTTGTAATGCGTCATTAAAGTCAATCATCAACCTCTGGGAACCCTTCTTACCTGTGGCAGTGCATGGCAGAAGCTCACATGCATACAATCCTTAGATCCATCATGGGCACAATAGAGCTGTTTCTCACGAAGATATACATCCACTACGCGATTGATTTTGTGATCTCTTAGGATTACACTGTTTCCTTCAAATCCAAACCTTCTTCACTTCAGTAAAATGTGGGTCATCAGTGACGCATGGGATGTGTAATTGCTTTGCAGTTGCCATGATAGCGCGCGCTTTGAGTGTAATTGCCCATAATTGCGTTCAGAGGGTATAAGATGATAGGATGATAAGAAGCTGTTATGGACATATTCAAGGGTATCTCGATAGTTGCTCTAGTCATAGCTGTACTTGCTGTCGGGGTCGCTGCGAGCGGCGGAGGCGGTCAACTCACAGGTACTGTGAATCAACTTGTCAGGACAGTTAACAACCTTGCAGCGGAGGTAGAAGAGCTTGAAGCAGCGGTTGAGGGGGCACCAGCCCAAGGTGCTGGTGGACAGGTGCCTGCAGATGTGGCACAGAAAGCCGAGCGAGCGTTAAATCTGGCTACAAGGAACTACCTTCACATGCAGCTTACTAGGATCATAGACGAGGTCGGCGAGGTGAGGGAGGGAATTGCAGAGAGGGATGCTGATGGGATTAGAGATGGGCCGGAAGACGTGGCGGGTCTGGCAGAGAACACACAATGGCCTGACGCTGCGACAAAGGAAGCTGCCGAGAATCTTGAGAAACTCGCTTTGGATTTGTTGAAGCTTCTTGATGCCAACAATATCGACGGTATCAATGCCAGAATGGGGGAGCTTGACAATGCGCGAAGGCTCCTTTCCACACGTGTCAGCGCGTGGGCAACCGCAGCAGGAGTACCTCCGTAAGGTTTTCTCCCTCTATTTTTTGCAGAGGTCTTATGTTAAAAGCTTCGGCTTAGATCAAGGTATATTGAGGATAAAAATTGCAGAAGTATCCTGGCCCAAAGGATCAACATAGGGTTATCGAAAGAAAATATTTCCTCAGAATTGTTGTTGGGCTAGCCATAATCAAAACAGGTTTGGTCGCCTCCATTTTCGGCATTGCGTTAGGTCAAGCTACGATATTGACACCTCCGATAGGAGCGGGAGAGGAAGCTGTTGAGGTACAGAGCATAGGCCAGCCAAGTCCAGTTTTTGGAATCGTGTTCGTAGTTGCTGGAATCGCCCTCAACCTTTATGCCATTAACAAATATAGAAGCGACTATGAGGAAATAAGGGAAAAGGAGCCGAGGCCTGAAGGCGTCCTTGTTGCTATAGGCCTAATCTCGACTCTTATCGTTGCGGGTTTCGTGAGCTATGTTATCATTGCTTTTTCCTAATCTAATAACTCTTCGGAGTAGGCATCTTTTTGGACTCAAAGCTTAAAGTAACAACATCTTTGCTGTCCATTATGTAATGGCTCCCTTATGCCAGGGGGATGCGGTGGCGGGGAACATGCCAATGCAGCCCAAGGAACTCTATACCCCGTAAATCTATCAAAATCCATTTTCGGATACGGCACTTCCCCCAACCACTAGCGTAGGCAGATATTCGATCTCTCGGCATTTGCCTGAGGTTTTGAATGTTCTATTACAAACGCAGTTCGACTTCTGAATTCTCAGAGTTTAGGGTTCTACCGTTAGCTTCCCTTTTTCTTGTGAGTGCCTGACATTTTCCCTTCCGACCATTTCATCTGGCCTAGGGTCAAACCATGTGAATTCGCCCACCTTATCAGCTACAAAGTCTGCGACATATTCTTTGTTCGGCTGTATGTCACCCGAGTCAATATTGAACTCTGTGAGGACAAATCTGTGAATGGTTGGCACAGCAGGGTTTTCCGCATCAGTGTTAACTACCCTAAACCTGACCTTATCACCTAGCTTCACTGTTATTTCGTTAGGATTCCATGCTCTGCTCGGCCCTGATTCGACTAGGAGAATCTGAAACTCTTTCACGCCCGGCTCTGCTGAAGGTCCTCCCGGACCTTGGGAGAGAAAAATGAAACCAGCTGCAGCAGCTGCAACAATAACAACAATTCCGACGATCATCTTTGTTGGACTCTTTTTCCCCGTACCTGCAGTTGCCATGGACAAGCGAAATATCTTACGATTACTTTAACTTTTTCTAATGCCGCTAACCTTTTCCCCCATTTCTCCCCAGTTCCTATGTTTTTGCAATCTGTGCGATGAAAGCTTAAGAACCTATACCCCATCCTTAAAGACGATGGTCAGCGTATCGCTGAAGAATGTCACAAAACGTTTTGGAGACATAGCAGCTGTAGAAGGTGTCAATTTAGAAGTAAAAGACAAGGAATTTCTGTCGATTCTAGGGCCTTCTGGAGGAGGTAAGACAACTCTTCTTAGGCTTATTGCAGGATTGGAAGTTCCTACCGAGGGTGAGGTTTACTTTGGCGACAAATTAGTGAACGGAATTCTACCCCGCGATAGGAACGTATCGCTGGTCTTCCAGAACTATGCCCTTTTCCCACACCTTACTGCATTCGATAACATAGCATTTCCTCTCACTGTTCGCAAGACTCCAAAGTCAGAGATAGATAAGAGAGTCAAAGAAGTTGCAGAGCTTCTGGGAATAAGACATCTTCTCGATAGAAAACCTAAACAGCTTAGTGGGGGAGAGCAGCAAAGAGTCGCATTAGGTAGGGCAATTGTAAGGCAACCAGATGTTTTCTTGATGGATGAACCCCTCTCGAGCGTTGATGCTAGTATGAGAATTGCCATGAGGACCGAACTTAAGAAATTACAAAAGAATCTTGGAACAACTTTGGTGTATGTCACGCATGACCAGACAGAGGCGATGACAATGGCAGATAAAATTGCAGTGATAAGAAATGGCAAGCTTGTACAAATCGATTCCCCTCAGACTATTTACGACTCGCCAAGGGAGTCTTGGGTGGCATCGTTTATTGGTAATCCTCCAATGAACCTTATCCCTGCGACATGGTTGTCAAATGGACAGCTCGAGGTAAGCGGTGTTCGGCCTCCAATAACCGTGAAGACTCTATCTAAGAAAGAAGGATTGTCTGCTGGTAAGAAGGTGTATGTAGGCATCAGACCTGAAGATATAGAGGTTAGTGTTGCGCCGGCAGACGGAGCTGTATGCAAAGGAGAGGTGTATTTGCTCGAGTCACTCGGTGATAGCATGATAGTTGACATAAAGGTAGGCAACTCAATCATTAGAGCTAGAGAAAAGGTCGACTTCAGAGCTCAGATTGGAGACCAAGTCTTTGTACGGTTCAACGAGAGAAGATTGGCCCTTTTCGACTTAGACACAGGGGCAGCCATAAGCTAGCGAGCGCTACCCAACGTAAAGCCTCTAGCTACATATTTCTTTATCATAAACGCCAGTGCTAGCGCCGGTATCAAAGCCAGAGTCGCATTAGCGTTGAGCTCATCAAAGTCCAAAACCTTGAAAGATTCTATAGCTTCCGCAAACCCTGACCACACTCCTCTGCTAACCGGTTTGACCTGAACACCTGATAGGAATTGGGCGAATAGGAACTCATTCCACGTAGCAACGAAGGCGAAGACCATAGTTGCCAATATGCCTGGGATGACAAGTGGTAAGGCAACCTTCCGTAAGATCTGGAATTCTGATGCCCCACTTGCCGATGCAGCTTCATAGACGGATTGTGGGATATCGGCGAAGAACGCTCGCATCATGAATGTAACTATAGGTATGTTGATGATCAGATATACGAGCCCCATCCCGATGTATGTATCGAAGAGGCCGATTTGACCATAGACTATGAAAAAGGGAACTATGACGGCTAGTGGTGTAATCGTTCTGAGCATAAGTACCGAAAGAGTGAGGGTGCCTCCTCCTTTGAACTTGTGGCGCGCAAGCGCATAAGCCCCGAGTATCCCAACAGCCAAGGCCAGTCCAATACTGATTGCGGCTATAACGGTGCTATTAAAAACGGCTCTAGGAAAGTTTTCGAAAGTAAAAGCTCGTATGAAAGTAAGGGGGTTGTATCTTATTCCTCCCTGAGCTTGGAAGAATCTACCCACATAACTCGACCCTCTTCCAGACATCATAGGGCCCAAGTCTACTCTCATGCCTTCGTTGAACATTGTAAAGAGAGGCCATATTATCCAGAATGCGGCTACGCATAACAAGGAAAATCGGATTTTGCCGAGTATCATCTGATACCCTCCCAGCTCTTTGTGAGAGCCTTCATCACAACGACTGCCGTAGTGACGCTAAAGACCGTCAGAAGGATTCCAATTGCTGCTATTTGAGAAAGCGGAAAGTCAACACTGGAGAGCAGCTTGAACATCACAACACTAAATGTATCCACAGGGGCTCCTAACCTCTCCTGAAACAACCAAAAACTCCAAGTATAAGGAATTTCGTATGCCCTGAAGTTATCGACAGCTCTAAGGACTATCATCGCCGCAAGTATAGGTGAATGGATTACTGCCGGGAAGGTTATACGTCTAAAGATTTGAAATGATGTTGCACCACTCACATCCGCAGCCTCAAAATGCTCCTTAGGAATGTTATTGAGAATTGCAAGTATAACAAGCATCATCAAAGGCCCCCAAACGAAAACATCAGAGAGTATCATCATCCCGTAATACACTACAGGTAAGGCCGTATTGAGGAATACTCCAGTGTTATCGCTACATATTGGAGATATGCAAAGGCCATAGTATAACAGAGTGTTTAAGTCATCAAGAACAACATTCGGAGAATAAAGCACACCCATGACTATAGGTGATATCGCTATTGGTGCGAAAAGAATTTTGTCGAATACCTTCTTGCCTCGAACCTCGCCAAACATCAGGAGTGCCAAATATAGACCGACAAGGAATTCCGTTACGACTGTACCAACCACGAAGATTGTTGTGACTTGGACGGAGTTCCAAAAAAAAGGTGCTGTCAAGAAGTCCTGGTAGTTCCTGAGTCCAACGAATTCTGGCTCTGGCCTGAGTGCGGAGAAATCTGTTAGGCTTATGTAGAAAGCATGACCCAAAGGCAGAATCCCTATGCCCACAATCGCGATCACAAGAGGAGCCACGTAAAGATAAGCGGCCTTCATTCTGTACCATTTCTCAACTATGTCGTAATAAGGTTTCCTTCTCTGGGGAGAGATTTGCCACTAGTCGCCACATCATTGTACATAGCAAGCTTTTCAATCTTCTTTCTTAATCTGATTACTGACGATATCTGGTCATGAATTATCAGTCTATGCTGCATGAGAAATTCCCGAACCATCCAATCGCCTTCAACGTCTTCTATCACTCTGTCCATCCTTGCTAAGGAAATCTGAAGTGCTGCCATAGCCCTCCTTAAAGCACGCAATAGTATCTTAGGACCATCGACATCGACAAAGTTTCTTGTGGCAATATTCATTCTGTGAAGTTTTACCATCTCCCTGACCTCTGCTCTCGTCATACCTTCACCGACAGCCATCAAGCCGAGTCTTCTCCGTT
The DNA here is from genome assembly GCA_024860875.1 of Nitrososphaerota archaeon. GTDB lineage: Archaea > Thermoproteota > Nitrososphaeria > Nitrososphaerales > UBA57 > VHBL01. The sequence goes on from JACPSZ010000008.1 coordinate 60,664, forward strand.
CCACTCTGTTTTCCAGCGAAAGTAGCTCCTCTCCAATACTGGGGGATATTCGCCGGCGAATGATTTGCTCCAAAACATCGGGAGGAAGGTTGAGAAGGCGAAGGCGTTTGCTCACATACTCTTGGCTCCTACCTATCTTATGCGCAAGTTCTGTTATGCTTCCCCAGCCATATTTTGAGACATAGTTCCTGTACGCCTTTGCTTCTTCCACCGGCGATAGAGTTCTCCTTTGGATATTTTCGACGAGTGAAACTTCGTATGCTTCCTTATCTTCAAGGCTGATTATGTGGCATGGAATCTTCCTCTGGCCTAGACTCTTGAAGGCTGCAAGTCTTCTATTACCTGCAACCACCTCAAAACACGCACCTACAGGTCTTACTATTATAGGCTCAAGCAAGCCATGTTCTCCTACGGAGCGTGCCAAATCTGCAATATCATCAACTTCCCTGAGCTGGATTGATGACGGTTTGATTCTTGACGTTGCGATGTCTTCGACAAAGCCTATCATGCTCGTCTGTATTGACATAAGTGGACGTTGCTCAGCCTAACGGTGTAATGTATGTTATGAGTGCAAATGCATTCAACAAGATTGCGGATACCGCGACACTTATTAGCTCGCTGCATAATTCCATGCGTTATGTCCCTTTCTACTACGTTTGGCAAGCGTAGAACGGTTAACATGAATGAGGAAATAGCAGAAGAACTGAACAGGCTCGCAAATTCCCAAGGAAAGACCCTCTACAGTCTGATTAATGAAATTGGACTCGCAGCCCTTGAGAGCAACAAACATGGATTCTCCCTTAATGAAGCGGTCCAGGGAAAGGCGATAGTTGACAGAGCAAAGAGATCCAGGATGGTGCTTGTCAATCAAGATCTATGGTATTCAGGAAGCTCCAGAGCATACAAGACGTTCAAGAATGAATGGCTCAGGCAAGTCTATGATAATGCGAAGTGGTATGCGCATGTATTCCTGAGCAATGGTTCTCACGAGGAGTTTATCGCTACAATTGAGAAGATGCTTGCAAGCTTTACTTGGGACTGCACCGAACATACGATAGAGCGGAGAGGAAGTGATGGTATTTTCGTTAGGCTAGTATTTGTCCCGGAAATGCCGCTGGAGCATACGAAAAGTCTTTTTAAAACATTTGAGGGTATGTTTAATGTATTCGGCTACGTGGTAATTGATCATGCTATAAAGCCCGGGTTCCTGACGATGCTCTTCAAGAAACTTGCAGCGAGTATAGAAACGGTTTAATCAGAAGCTTTGCTACTCTCGGTAGTCCAGATTTCCTCAACTTTAGAGCCTTTGCTCAATGTAGAGCCTTTCCTGTAAATTTCGTACATGTTTCGAAGACCCAAGAAAGTAAAAAGTGCGGCCAATAGGGCGGGAGGATCATCCAAGGTTGTTGCTAACTCGTTCCCTACGATCTCTGCAAAAAAGTTTTCTGCCAAAAGGTCGAAGATCCTATTAAGGGCCAGAAATCCCATTCCTACCATGATGTAGTATGGGGCTCTGCCTCCCTTTAGCGCAACGAACTCCATCTCGCGAGAGAGGCGGACAAGTTTCACGCCATAGTACATAGAGATAATCACTATGACTATTGACGCTCCGTCTGAAATGTTATCTGGCATTATGACAGGCAAGACATTCTATTTCCCGTGTCGTGTTGATAAGAGTTCTTGAGGGTTTTGAGCGCATATGGATGCACAAGTTCTATACAAACGTCTTCATTCAGGTCTAACGCATTATCGAGTACTAGCACTTGTCAAATCTATCGGCATGCTTTATGCTAGCTAGTACAGTTATGTTGCGTATGTCTTACTAGGTTTTGCGCATCCGCATAACGCCAAATATTGCTGCAACGATTACTATAACCGCTACGACTCCGACTATGAAAGTCATGTCCATTGAGGGTTGTTGTGACTGAATCTGCTGGGGCTGGACCTCTTGAACAGGTTTTGCTTCAAGCTGTGGAGCTGGACCAGGGGCAGGTGCTGGCTGCTGTGGTTGTGGTGCAGGAACAGGAGGTAACGGAGCCGGTTGCTGAGGCTGTGGAGGGGGAGCGGGTATTGGCTGAGGTGCTGGTTCTGGGGCGGGCGCCGGAGCCGGGACTGGTGCTGGTGCAGGTGGTTGTTGCGGCTGTGGCGGAGGCGGAAGCGGAGCAGGCTGTGCAGGAGCTGGTGCTGGAGCCGGTGCAGGGGCAGGAGCTGGCGGAGCATTCTGTGTACTAAACTCTAGGGCGTTCCTTATCGGATTTATGGCTACGCCGTTGACTTTGGTTACTTGAACTATGGCAGCCCACTTTGCTCCTTCAAAACACGTGTGTGCAGGTATCTTTACTTGCTCCGTATGCGTCCCTGTAGGCGCGGTAACGGTCTTCGAAAATAAGTCTACATTGTAAAGCGGATCTTGGTCTTCAATTCTGATCAAGAACTCGACATTCTGGATAGGGTTACCATTTGCATCCTTTGCAGTCACTTTCAGCGAAGTGTCCTTATCGATTATTGGAGTGCTGGGGTCCAAGGAGATTTCTATTGTTACCTGTTGCTGAGCCAGACTGAAACTTATCATTGGCCCTGTGAATGAAACTAGGAATATGAGTGACATGATTGTGAGAGGCAGCATCACGATGTCCTTTGATGAACCTGTGTTTGGCTTGGTCAAATTGGGTTGAGGTGAGCTATTGCGCCAATATAAGTTGAATGTTGTTCATTTTGGACAAACAATTTTATCGTAAAAGGTGAAGGCACGGGAAAGCCCATCCCTTGCATGGTTAACTACCTAGCGTCTTGCTTCCTGAATATTAATGCAGATATGCCCAGAGGAATGATTATCCAGAGACTCAATACTGACGTAAGTACCGTTATAGTAAGCTCTTGTCCCCATGTCCTGTTCATGTATGTTGCTACGGGCCCGAGCTCTCCGCCAAGAGGGCTCTTTGCCAAGTGCATTAACGATAGAGTTCTCGTCACTTCAACGGGATTCGCCAGCGTCATAGGAACGAGATACTGGTTAAGGTTCAGAACTACGGCAATGACGCCCAAGAAACCAATATCATATATTATGACCAAGAGGAACCAGATGAATATGCCTGTACCCTGCGCATTGACCCTCCCTTTCGACAGCACTGAAACTACAAATCCTATTGATATTGCAGCAGCAGACAGCATCATTGAATATAACAGACCGTAGAGGAACTGTAATGCGAATACGGGGTTGCTTGAATATACGAGAAGCTCAGCAGTACCATAACCGAGTAACATGGCAAGGGTTATCGAAACTTCCAGCCCGAGGTATTTGCCCAGAAAGACTTCCATTTTGCTTGCAGGCTGAGCAAGGAGGAATTCTAGCGTCCCTGTTTCCCTTTCTCCTGAAACGCTAGTCGAGGACATTGCCAACGCTATCAGAGGTACGAGCGGGACGGAAAGAGAAACTAACGTAGAGACTACCATACCTGGATAATCTTCGGGCAGAACTCCACCACCTCTTAAGATGATGTATGGAACACCTAGTGCGAGGAAGAAGAATGTGACTGCGAATGATATCAGCCATCTGCTCTTTAGGGAGTCACGGAACTCCTTTTTCATTATTACAAGGAATGGGCTAGGCATTGGTCTCACCTGTTAGCCTGAGGAAGGCAGTTTCCAGATTGGGGTCTTCCACCTTAAAGTCTTTTATCTTGTAGCCTGCATCTCTTAACGAATTCAGAATTGCGAGCTTCTTCTCGGGGTCACAAGTAGCCACGATCCAGCCGTTTTCTTCCGTGATGTCCCTTCCGCCAGAGTTGACGATGATGTCCCTTGCCTTCTGCGATGCGAATTCTTCCAAGTTTATGTACAAATGAGCGTTAAGATCGAGCTGCTTCATCAACTGCTCCACCGAACCCGTAGCGATCAGCTTGCCTTTGTTGAGCACCAAGATGTTTCTCGTTAGTTCCGTAACATCACCTAAGATGTGAGTCGTGAATACGACGGTCTTTCCCTGTCCTATTAGCGTGTTAAGAAGGCTTCTGAACTCGAGCTGCCTTCTGATGTCAAGGTTTGCTGTTGGTTCGTCGAGCAAAAGCAATGGAGGATCGGCAAGCAATGCTGTTGCCAGCATGAGCCTCTGTTTCATACCCATCGATAATGCAGTAACCTTGGCTCTTCCCCACAAATCAAGACCGACAAATTCCAATAGTTCGCGTATCTTTCCATAAGGAGTGCCTCTTACGTCTGCGTAGAACCTCAAAGTTTCATTGACACTTATTCCCTCGTATAGTGAAGGGTTTTGGGGAACATAGCCCACAAACCTTCGTGCTTCTTTTCCATGATCCTGGACGGAGATTCCGTTTACCGAAATATCCCCCCTGAAACCTATCAGACCAAGAATGCACTTTAGGAAAGTTGTTTTACCAGCGCCATTAGGGCCAAGAAGTGCTACGACTCCGCCCGTTTCGATGTCAATGGTGAGACCGTCGACTGCCCTGAACGAACCGTATTGTTTTATAACATTTTTTGCCTCAATGGCTACTGATGACAACTCAGGGCCTCTATTCGGAGGCAAGCCTATAGGGCGGTATATTAAGCATTTCGGGAATGGCGCAAAAACTTCAAAATCCTATTAGTTTGCGTATAGTTTGACGATCTTTCAGCAATTCGGTGCTGAAACGTTCAAGTATTATTCTGCCCTCTTGCATGAAAATTGCCCTGTCTGAAACCTTCAAAGCTCCTATAATGTCCTGCTCTACTATGATGACTGAAAATCTACCCTTCATGCTTCTTATCGTACTGAATATTTGCTGCTTAATTATGGGTGCAAGACCCAGCGAGGGTTCGTCGAGCATCAGTAGCTTCGGTTCTGACAGCAACCCTCTCGCTATGGCGAGCATCTGCTTCTCACCTCCGCTTAAAGTTCCAGCCTTCTGATGCTTCCTTTCGGCTAATTTCGGAAACATCGAGAAAACAACTGCGCTGTTTTTTTCTATGCTATTCCTTGCGTCTTTTCTGAAGGCTCCAAGTTCTATATTTTCCAAGACTGTCATGGAAGGGAATATTCTGTTGCCTTCCTGAACGTATATTATGCCGAGCCCTGCCCTCTGATCAGGCTTCAGATTATCCATTGCAACATCATTTAGGGAAATCGAACCTTTTGACTGTCTCACAAGGCCGCAGATTGTTTTTAGCAGGGTTGACTTGCCAGCTCCATTATGTCCAGAGATCGCTACTATCTCGTTGTCGCCAACGTTTAGGGATATGTCGGAGATTACAGTGTTACTGTTTCTGACTACGCTTACATCACTAATTTTCAACATTGCTTTCGCCCAAGTATGTTTCTATCACGGCAGGGTTGTTGCGAACCTCGTCAAACGAGCCTTTTGCTATTACCTTCCCTCTATGGAGAGCTACGAATTCCTTTGCGACCTTTGCCAAATGCCCTACCAGATGACCGGAGATCAAAGTCGAGGTTCCAAATTCATCACGCATCCTTAATAGCAAATTTGACATACGTTCTATTTCTGAAGTATTAAGGCCTGAAAAGGGTTCATCCACGAGCAGTAGTTTAGGTTTCATGGCCATAACTCTGGCAAGTTCAAGGAATCGAAGTTTTGCAAAGCTTAAACCCGCTGCATCTGTGTCTGCTTCATTTTCAAGACTACATTGCACCAGAATACGCAATAGGCTTTCTTTAGATGCAGTACCAGTTAGAAGCGATGCAGTCTTCACATTTTCCAAAACGGTCATTCCGCAAAGGGGTTGCGGATCCTGAAACGTTCTGGATACGCCTCTTCTTGCAATTACGTATGGTTTGAAGCCTGCAATGTTAATCCCGTTGAACAGAATATTGCCTCCTTGAGGCCGAAGAGTTCCGCTTATCAGGTTGAACAGCGTAGATTTACCTGATCCATTTGGGCCTATTATGGCAGTTATTGTATTGTCTTCAAGATCTAAATACACGTCTTCAAGAACCTTGAGCGGCCCGAACACATGGGATAGATTTTCAATTTTAAGAACTTGCACTTCTCACACCTGATTTGTTTTTAAGAAACCTCGAATTTTTCAAGACGATAAGGTTCTTCGGGTATAAGGCGGCCAATATTAGCAGAATCCCAAGCATAAAATCAGTGAGCTGGGGAATTGTCGTTACAAATATCTCTGACGCAAGTGCAACTATTGTAACTCCTATTAGCGGCGCTACTATGCTGAAGGAGCCCAAGAGAATTGCCATTATGACTGGCAGGAAGGTGATAGAAATTCCGAATGAGCTTTCTGACGTCACAAAGCCGTTATAGGATGTAGATAAAATTCCTGCAATGCCAGCAAATAACGAACCTATAATGAGGACGATGACCTTGTTCACCGCTGCATTGATTCCTAGTGTGCTTGCAACAATCTCATTGCCCTTTATGCTCCTCATCCTGTAACCGAAAGAGGATTTCCGTATTGCTGCTGTCAGCAAGAGCAATACAGCGTTAAGAAATGCAAGAATGTAATATGCAGAATATGCAGAACCTACTGTGACACTGACAATTATCCCTTGATAGCCTCCTGTAAGCCATCCTAAATTGTAGGCAAGGGCCTGTGCAAATAAGACAAGTGCAAGAGTTCCTATGGCGTAGTACGCACCCTTCAGTCTTACGATAAAAATTCCCGAAAGAGCAGAGAAGAACAAGATTGCTAATATTGAAACGACTACAGCCAGAGTAGCAGACCAATTATGGCTCAAAGCAAAGGCAAATGCGTATGCGCCAACGCCGAATGGTACCGAATTGCCTAGATTCATGTAGCCTGTGTCTGCATATACCAGATTGAAGGACAGCGAGCAAAGTGCAAGAACCATTATGCCGTTCAGCAGGAAAACTATGTACGAACTTGAAACAAAGGGAACTGCTGACATGGTTGCTAAGGCGAGTGTTGCTATCACGATATCTTCAGCTGTCTTCATAATAATCATCTCCTCAAAAGCCCTTCAGATTTTATGAGCACAACCACAAGAAGCACTACAAGGCTGATGGAATTAGACCACGCAGTGTCAAGGAAAAAACCTGCAAAGGTTTCGCTTATGCCTAAGGCTATTGAAGCTGCAAGGGAGCCGAGTATGCTGCCAAGGCCTCCAAGAATTATAATCGCAAGAACCTTGAGAGTTATGGGGAACCCCATATTTGGTGAGATGTTAAAAACAAGAAGCAGGAGTATTCCTCCAAGAGCTGACAATGCTGTGCCAAGACCAAAGGTTATAGAAGTAATCCTGTCGAAGTTAATCCCCATTAACTGCGCAGTCTCTGCATCGTCTATAGTCGCTCGGAGAGCCTTTCCATACCATGTTTTGTAAACTATGAAATGAAGAATAACCGTCGTTATTGCAACCACGGCCAAGAGCAGCAATCTAAGCGTAGAAACTGTTATTTCTCCGAATGAAATTGGCAAAAATTGATAGTTGACACCGAAGTTCCTCGGAATTATTATCGATACAATGGATTCTGTTACAAGAGCGAAGCCAAGAGTGCCAAGTATTAGTGCCTCGATCCTGCGTTCCCTGTTAAAAGACAGCATCCTGTGAATCAGCAGTGTTTCATATACATAACCAGCAACAAAGAACAGAGGAACTACGAGCATTGCAACAAAGAGCAGGTTTAGACCTGTGGCTTGAATAACGACAAAAGAAACTGCCGCTGCAAAAACCGCAAAGGCTCCGTGAGCAAGGTTCAGAACTCTTGCAATGCCGAAGATAAGGCTCAGGCCTATGGCAGATAGGCCGTAGATGCCGCCCAAAAGTATGCCGAAGATTAGGAGCTCTAGCAGGGGAGCAAGCGTCATTGCTTACCTAAGGCGAAGGATATGCATAGTCGCCTTTCTTCGTTTCTGAAGGCCAGACTACTACTACCTTCCCGTTTTGCATCTGCACTGGGAATGGCACTAGTGTTCCGACGCCTTTGAAGTTGCCAAAACTCTTGAAGTGAACCTCCCCGCTTATTGTTGGAATTGACAGATTCTTCAGGCCATCCTTCAGCTGTGCTTTGTCAAGTGTGCCTACGCGCTCTATTGCTGCTCCGATTATCTCTAAACCGTAATAGTGTACTGCTGCCCAAGGATAGTCAACGTTTGTAATACCTGCTTTTGCCATTGCCTGCATGAACATTTCTTTGCCCCAGACCCCTCCGTATAAAACGTCGTCAGTCCAGTACCATTCTCCCGTGATGTAATTTGCAGAATCAACGCCAACGGATTCAATGAAGCCTTTTACCAGTTGCGGGACATGGAATTCTCTTGGTTTCAATCCCTGCTCCTTTGCCTGCTTGACGAACGTTGCCGCGTCTGGCGCAAGTGCTGCAACAAAAACAATATCTGGGTTTGCTTCTTTGAGCTTGATTATTGCTGCGGTAAAGTCCTTCGTGCCTACTGGCACAATGTTCTCGCTGGTTATAGTAAGACCAGCTTGAGGAGCAAACGTCTTGCCCCCCGCAAGCACCCCTTGTCCGAAGGGTTCATCAGTAGCAACGAACCCGATGGTCTTGGCCTGCCCTTTTGCCTTTACCATGTCGAAGTACGTCTTCGGCCAATTTGTGATCAAATCAATCCCAACGAAGACCCAGTCAGAGCCTTGGTTGAATATTGGAGGAGCACCCGCAGAAGTTGCAATAAGAGGAATGCTGTTCCTTGTAGCTACTGCAACAAGAGGAACAGTAAGAGTGCTTGAATAAGGCCCGATAAGGACATCAACCTTGTCTTCAGAGATTAGCTTCTCGTAGAGCCTTGTTGCTGTTGTAGCATCACTTTGATCATCATATACTATCACTTTTACTGGTAACCTCTTACCATATTCGCTTACGTACAATCCTCCCCTTTCGTTGATTTGAGTCGCCCAAGCGTCATAGAGCCTATTGAAGGTTCCAGCTACTGGTGAAAACTGCCCGGAAAGAGGCAATGTCCCTCCAATTTTTATCACTCTGCTCTGCTCTGGCGTTGTAACGGGAGCCTCTTGAGCAGTCTTTGACGGCACGAGCATAGGTAAAGCGGCATACCAGACCAGCGAAACGACTAAAGCTGTAACGATTACTGATGTGACAAGTTTCGAGCTAGATTGCATAAACCACTATTCAGTGGTAATAGGATATATGGTTTGCTGAGCTATTTTCTATAGCAGTAAATTGCGTAGCCCAGCTTCCCGTTCTCCTTTATCCAGCGCATATATCGAGTCTGGTACCTTACCCTGTTTCGAGTCGCTAATGGTAGAGTTGCGAATTTTAGTACGCCTTTGAGCGTGTTCAATAATCCTTCGGTAGCTACGATCTCGCTGAGCGGATAAGGTACAACAGCCTTTTTTGTGAAGAATGAATAGTACTCATTCAACCCCGCTGCTTCAAAGGTGCTCTTCCATTCTTCGTGCCTTAACGGCACAAAAGGTTCTCCTGTAAGCTCCATTATTCTCTGCATCAAAGGTTTGTCTGGCTCATCACTCCACGCAAATTCCAGCGAGCCGTACCTCCCTCCCGCTTTCAGAACCCTTGCAAGCTCTTTTACTACCCTGCTTTTGTCAACCTGCAACAAAACAGACTGTATGTAAACCACATCAAAATTTGAATTAATAAATGGCAGGTTTTGCGCGTCCCCTTTTAGCACTGTAATTCTATCCTGCAGATTTTGCTTCTTGATTCTGTTTTGTGCCATTTCGACCATCTTTTCGCTGCGGTCAATCCCTACAGCACTGCACCGTTTGCTTTGTACCAATTCGACCAAATCCCTAGCAGTCCCGCACCCAACATCGAGCACATAATCGTCTGCAACAATCCCAAGCCTGTCAAGAAGCTCCTTGGTGGCTTTACGTCCCCCGGGATGAAGTGATGTGATGTCGAGCGATGCTACAAGCTCAAGAAAAGACGGTTCAGAACTGCTCATCTAGTTTACCCTTTTAGTTCTGCCTCTTAAAATAAACGCAATTGCCAGCACTGCGGCTACTGATGCTACTGCGATTATGATATTGCTGTAGTCAGCCCTCCATCTTGCAGTGACAATTTTGGGCAAGTCCATAACTATTGAGGCTGCAGGCGTTCGGGCACTAGAGTCTCCTTCCCAGCCGTCGAATACTTGTTCTCCAAGAAGCCCAATTCGGGACTCTATGGAAAACTGCACCACAGCGCCTTGATCATGCCATCCTTCTCCCTCCGGGTTACCTATACTCGAAACCACCTTTAGATAGTGCTGAGTCTTCCAGCTTGCTTCAGCAAAAATTGGCTTCGTAACTGGAACGGAAACCTCTGATGCTTTGTCATTGACATCGCCAGACCAGCCTATGAAAACATCCCTCGAAGCATTGGATGCCTTTTCGGAAGATCTTGCGTTTAGAATTACAATGATGCCTTTGTCATGCCAGCCTCCCCCTTCAACATCTCCTCCATTCGTCTTGATGTTTACAAAGAACTGTGTCCCCCACACAGCAGCGATTTTCTTTGGTCCGTCCACGAGCAAAGTTTCGTTTGCCGTTTTGCTCATAAAGTCGCCCTCCCAACCTGCAAAGACTCTCCGAGTCCCATTTCCGTGATCAACAACTGCTGGAACGGAAAAGTGAGCTCGGCTCCCTCCATCGTACCAGCCTCCCCCTGACGGTCTTCCGAAAGGAGACTCTATGGTCAAGAAATACTGCCCGGAAAAAAGTGCGCTGATGGCTTCTTGGGAGCCATCGTAAGTTATCCTTCTTTGCGGTTGAGATGAACCATCGCTCCATCCATTGAACCTATATCGCCGGGGACCATCATCGATATTCTGTGACTGTATTGTAAATACATGCTCGGAACCAAATTGCCATACGAACGCCTTTGGAAGTTCAGATGGTCCGTATGAGATCCCATCTACTAAAATTGAAGAAACCTTCGGTACTGAATTCAGGTAGGGGAATTTTATATTTACTCTCCCCGAACCATATACACCGTCCTTGCCCCTAATCCCAAGATCTACCGCAGTTCGCTCTAGGAGCATTTGAAGCTCATCTGGTGCGAGAGTAGGGTTTCCGCTTAGGAGCAGTGCAGCCAAACCAGCAACAACAGGTGCAGAGGGAGAGGTCCCTCTGAATGGTGATCTAAAGGCAGATGTCGTGAGAGCATCTGGTGCTACTAAATCTGGTTTTATCCTTCCATCCTTGGTAGGGCCTCTCGAGCTGTAGGGTCGTATCAAATCATCGGGCATGGAAATTGCTCCTACCGTAATCGCTCCCCTTGCATCTCCCACATGAACGATGCTACCCTCTGGCACAAAGTACTGTATGAAGTTGGGAGCAACAAAAAGGTCGAAGCTAACATCCCTGCTTGCCTTAGTCTTCCTTATTTCTATGTAGTATGTGCCTGATGAGGATGGAGTGAACTTTAACGACTCTGTTGGTGGCTGAGAGCCGCTCTGAGCATTTGCCGAAATGGCAACGATCCTTCCCTGAGAATCTGTCAGAAGTAAGTCGTAATCCTGAGCTGTAAAAGGCCACTCATCCCAGCTCAGCTTTATGTCGACAGGCTCGCCTCTCATCAGCTCAACAGCGTTCCTTTCATCCTGTCCAGAAAATTCGTGGAGGTTGTTTCTGTCATCGTCTTTGAATTTGCCAGCCCAGTGACTTTCTCCTGCATTGCCAGCAGCCGCAATAGGCAGAATGCCCATAGACCTTGCCTTATCCATAGCCCTCGAAGGTCTACTGCTTCCATCGTAAGGTCCAAGGTTCAAGAACCCAACTGATGTTGAAATTATATTGACATTGCGTTGGATTGCAAAATCAACAGCGTTCACAAATTCCGTCCCTGTTTCGGCATTGTAGAGATACAGTTCAACGTCAGGTGCAATGCCTACAAGTACCTCTGCAACAGCAACTCCATGTTGAGGATTTTCTGCTCTTATGTTTCCATCAAACCTGAATGAGCGCATTTCCTTGACGTTTTGGGTAAATTGTATAAGTGATGGTTCGAATCCGATATCGATGACTGCAACTTTGATGCCCTTTCCTGCAAGACCAAATGAATGTGCTATGTTAGCCCTTGTATAATTTACAGCTTCGTTGGTCAATGCATATTGAACTGCTGGCTCTGCAAAAGTGTGGCCAAGCACAAAAGGCAAGGAAGCAAGTTCGCTTAGCTTTGTCTCTGGTATTGTTCCTTGAATCAGGTTATCTGATTGTAATTCAAACTTAAAGCCAATTTCCTGCAATTTATTTAATGAATAACCGTTCGGCTTGACTTCCAGCGTAATTCTTCTCAGCGAACCTGTATGTGCTATATTGGAAACATCAGCATAAGCAGAGATGGGCAATAGGAGGTCTAAAGCTATTAGGGCAACTAGCAGGGCAGAAAGCAGTTTCAAGATTACGATAGACCCAGTATGTGTTCAAGTGCCTTGATGTCTGCTTCGACTTCTATGGGCTTCTCGAAGAACTTCGTAATTACGTCTGGGTCTTTCAAGCCATGTCCAGTTGCCACGCATACAACTTCATCGTCCTTCTTTATCGTGCCATTTCTGATAAGGTTTTTTGCAGCAGCAACGGGTGTAGCACTTGCAGGTTCGACAAAAATTCCTTCCAGTTTTGCCATTGAACCTTGGGCGCTGAGTATTTCCTCATCAGTGACCTTTGTTGCCAATCCATTGGATTCATGGATTGCCTTCAGAGCCTTCTTCCAGCTCTGTGGGGCTCCAATCCTAATCGCGGTTGCTATGGTTTCAGGTTTCTCAATAAACTTGATTTCTGATGAGCCTTTCTCAAAAGCTTCTGCTATTGGTGCTGCGCCTGCAGCCTGAACCCCGACCATCCTTGGTAGTTTGCTGATGTAGCCGAGAGACTTGGACTCCTGGAGCCCTTTCCATATTGCGCTTATGTTTCCAGCATTGCCTACTGGCACAACTATCCAGTCTGGCACATGACCCAATTGTTCACAAACTTCGAATGCAAGAGTCTTCTGTCCCTCGAGCCTGAAGGGGTTTACAGAATTTAGAAGATATACATCCTTGTACCTCTCCGCTAGATCCATCACCATTTCGAGGGCTTCATCAAAGTTTCCCTTCACCTGCACAACTTGAGCGCCGCACATCATCGCTTGTGCTAGTTTTCCATAAGCAACTTTGCCAGACGGTATCAGCACTATGCGCTTTAGACCTGCACGGGCAGCGTATGCTGCAAGAGAAGCAGATGTGTTGCCAGTAGAGGCGCAGATTACCCATGAAACTCCCAGTTCGAGAGCCTTTGAGACTCCGACTGTCATACCCCTGTCCTTGAAGGAGCCAGTAGGATTCTCACCTTCATTTTTTATGTGAATGGTCTTCAACCCAAGAAATGCTGCCAGCCTTTCGCACTTGTGCAGTCCAGTTCCTCCTTCGTTCAGTGCAATGCGGGTTGCTCCGTCCTTGAAGGGCAAGAATGGATGGTAGCGCCATACGGAGAGAGGGAGCCTCCTCCAGTCTGATGAGCTGGCTTTCTTTTCAAACTCGGATGTATCATAAACGACCTCGAGCAGATCGTTGCACGACTTGCAGTAGTATATCATCTCGTCAATTGGATATTCTCTGGAGCAACTTATGCACTTGAGTTTCATCGATTTAGTACGCTAGCTCCTTTGCCAATCTTCGTGATAATGATTTCGGAACCTACGCCTGCCGAGGCAAAGCCTTTTTTCATCGCCTCTGCAACCTTAGCCGCTTTTACCTTCTTCAAGTTTACAAAAGCTACCATTGAGGGGCCCGCACCACTTATCGCTACACCGCATGCGCCGGCTTTGAGTGCCATCCTTCTGATTTCATGGTAGCCAGGTACCAAAGATGCTCTTGCGGGTTCGACTATCTTGTCTGACATCGCTCTTCCTATCAAATCAATATCACCTTTGGCAAAGGCCGCAACCATCATCGATGCTGAGGCTAAGTTGTGTATCATGTATGCAAGTGGTACGGATTTCGGAAGCACTGCTCTTGCTTGGCCTGTCTTCTTTGGAGGCGTGGGAATCTTTGGCGTTGCTATGCAGATGCCAAGGTTCTTTGGAGCAGCGAAATTAACTATATCCATAGATTCTGCAGAGCGGACTACTACGAACCCTCCGAACAAAGAACCTGCAACATTGTCGTAATGGCCGACACCTGCAGAAGCGACTTCACCGCTGGCTGCGAAGCGCAGGAGCTCTGAATTGCTTAATTTGAGATCGAGGAGTTTGTTAAGACCATAAGCTACAGCAGAAGCCGTTGCGGCACTGCTACCTAAACCGTAGCCAGCGGGTACTCCTTTTTGAATTTCAATTGTACACCCCTCAGAAATTTTAAACTCTTCAAAGATATTGGATGCTACTAGCCCTCCGGTATTTTCCCTGACTTCAGAGGGAATCTTTGCTCTCTTTACTTTAATCCTTATGCCCTTTTGCTTCTCCAATGTTATGGAGACTAAATCGTAAATACCATCAATTGCAATGGCGAAAGTGTCAAAGCCCGGGCCCAAATTTGCACTGGAAGCAGGTCCCTTTACAACTATCTTCTGCATCAATTTACTAGCGCTAAACTTATGCTTGATAAAGGTAAAGCTTTGCAAATATCGATTCATATATCTGTAGGATTCCTGACTGCTATCTCGTGCGGGGGTAGCGAAACGAGAACTGTCGCGCAAAGCCCGGTCAACCGCGAGGGACTCAAGATCAAATGGGCTTGCTGGGTAATCCCTTCTCGTTAGGAGTTCGTGGGTTCAAATCCCACCCCCCGCACCACTTTAAACGAAAAATGCAAGGAGATAGTACCCAGTGCGGATGTAGGCGATGGAACTAAAGAGAGATTTATCATATTAAGACCTTACCAGCATTGTGATAGGTGCGATAGTAGGCAGCGACATTTACATCGCTTCAGCCATAACTGCAGGATTGATAGGGCCTCTCTGGATACTCGTCTGGATAGTAGCAGGGATTATGGCTACAATTCTAGCAAGGGTCTTCGGCTATTTGAGCTATTATGTTCCAAGAGCAGGGGGCTCGTTCGCCTTCGTCTCTGCAGCTTTCGATGACTTTTACGGTTTCCTTGCAGGGTTAATAGCGGGTAACCTCATATATGCGTTCATAGTCGTGCACAATGCTACGCTACTCATGAGAGAGCTTATACATTAAGAAGTTGGCCTTGATCTTGAACCTAGAGCACTAATACATAAGGCTAATAATATACTGGCGCTGAACGAATTCAGTCTTGCCCAACGAAGATAATGGTAAAAATCAGGCTGTAAACATAGTTAACCAACTAAAAGACCTCCATGCTGAATTTGCCCAACTTTCAGAGCTCCAAGAAATGGAACGGACTCATCTTGAAAATCTTCTTGATGTTTTGAAATTTTTGTTCTCCAAGGTAGGAGCAACTGTACCCGTAAGTGTAGAGGCTCTGGGAAATTCCTTTGCTGATGTAAAGAAGGCATATCTGGCATCTGAGGCTGTAATTCTCGCTGTAGATTCTAATGGCAATATTACTTCACAGCAACTAATTCAGCTACCTCCAAAGAACATCCTTGATGTTATAGTGGACTGCTCTCCTAAGCTCAAGGAAATGATCGCGGAAAGAAGGGACATGGTATCAGAGAGGGTCGGCCTACTGGAGAAGGTCATGAAGGAGCTAAAGAAGGCCAAAGCCGTTCTAAAGGCGCCTGCCCAGCAGGAGCTGGAAGAACTAGACATAGTCAGAAACTCTATAACAAGCGAGTAGAGAGGTCTATCTTGCTATGCGCGAGATGGATACAGCTTTTGGGCTGAAGACATTCTACTCAAAGGAAGCATTGAGGAACTACGTCAAGGAGCTTACAGAACACTATCAGCGCGAAGCTGACAAATACGGGGAGTGGCTTGGGAAGCTTATAAGAGCCCCTCAGCAGCAAGAAGGCTCACAAAAGGACAAAAACGCTCATAAGGATCAAAAGGTCAAGGGAAGCAACAAACCCCTATCAAAGGGCTGGTCAAAGATGGGCCAGATGTTCGTCAATCTAAGCGACCCTAATGTGGGCATGACTGAGGTCCTTTTCGATGTCTTTGAAGAGTTCAAACTCAAAATATCCAAAACAACTGAAGCTCTAAAGTCTCTTGAAAGCATTGAGAGTTTAGGAAAGCAGGAAGGAGCCTCCTATATGTTGTATCTTGTTGATGGTGTCCCAAGCAAGTTGGTCATCGACACTCAGAACGCAAGGCCGCAGCAGTTCATATTCTCTGCTGATTTCCAAGTTGTTTAATTTTGAAATGATTGCAGATTAGAACATTGAAGCTAATTCGAGATATGACTTTGCGAAGAACTTCATCATTTGATATGGACTCTCAAGCACACAACTGACAGTAAAGTAGTCCTGAATTGCAGGGTTATCTACACCGACTCCCATGAGCAGGCACCCCGTCTTTGAAATTTGGTTGATAGTTGAAACAAGGTTTCTCTCTATCTGGGAATAGCCGGTTGGATATCCATCCGATACTACCATCAAAATTTTGTTGTCGACTGGGATTTCTGCAAGTGCTTTGTAGCAGGCAAGCATTGCATCGGGTAGAAGCGTAGAATTTCGCTGAGTTATGCCTCCAATTCTTGCTTTGCTCTCTATGTCGTAAGACTCTTTGAACTCTTTGATGACCTGCAAAGAATTGTTGAAGCCGAAAAGGCCCCATCTGTTCTGTGCAGGCATGAGGTCTTTGGCAATCTCTGCCAAGCAGGCTGTTATGCTTCTTATCTCGTGTGCAACGGTTGATATGCTCTTGCTTGTATCAACCAGAATCGCCCAAGCCTCTTCTTTATTGATAATATCGTCTCTTGTGAAGACATCGTTCCTCTCAGTCCCTGACGCCATAACTTGGATAGCCGCTGTAATGTCAACCTGCCCACTTTCATAGCCAGAATTTTCATCAGAAGCATTCCTTACGAGTTTCAACCTGTCCCTTATACTTCTTACAGCCCCCGATACTACTGCTCTTGCCCTAAGAAACATTCCATAGTCTCCTTTAGGAATTTCTACTGAATCCAGCCGTGTAGGAGCTATCAGCTCATTGTACTTCTCCATGATCCTTTTCATACTAGTCTCGGTAGCTTTAGTGAGATGGCGGAACTCCTCAGTTTCTCCAAACGCCATTGTATCCTGCTCAGTAAGTAGTGAAGTACCTAGTCCTAAGGTTTGGTAGGCGGCCTGCATCAGTTCTTTGGAATTCTCACGATCAACCATCTTATTGTCAAAAATACTGCACTTGCCGTGGGCTTCAGCATACGGTAGAGAGATTACTTCCCTTAGAGTCCCTTGATTCATAATGGCTTTGTAAACTGTATCTACTGCTTGAAGGAGCAAGGAATTGTCATCCTGCTTAGTGTTCACGCTTTGTCGCACAAGCTGAGTAATTTCATTAGACAGGTTGGATACGATAATATCTTCATCCGAGGGATCGGAGGTTGAATGGTTTACCCCCCATACTTTGAACAACAGTTTGGTAGCGAAGCGCAGTGCCCTGCTGTCGATGTCGTCGGGATCGTGCACTCTTAGTGATGAAATATAATTTGCATATGCTATGTCACCAAGAAGTCCCTTCCAGTCCCTTGCCGCTCCCATCGTCACCTTGAGGTCCTCAATCAGTGAAACTGAGTACGTTGCTGCTGTGAGATCCTTCCCTTTGGCCCAATCAGGGTAACTTTGGAAATTCGAATATGCAGCGTGGAGAGATGTGTGGTATAGTGATGCTTTGAAGAGCCTCCAAGAGCTTAGCCAAGATGTTCTATCTTCATCAAAGTACAATCCGTGTAGAGTGTAAAAGCCTTCCTTGACACGCCGTGGAACAGGAAGTTTGATCACATACCCTCTTGAATCGCTGGAGAGAATCGGGTTAACAAGATCCTCATCCAATAGCAACCTCAGATTCTGGTGGTCTCTCCCAGATATGCTTGTAGCGGTATTCCAAGCGTAGTCAAGCAGTTTCATTTGCAAGCTCCTGCAATGCTATTTTCCAATAACCATCTGCACGATTCTTCTTACGGTCCCTCTAATCTCTGCTTCATCAGAAGTAACCGCAACTATGGTTTCTTCGGCTGCCGCTGTCGGAGTAAGCCCGTCCGCAACGAGAACACCCCAGTTGACAAGGTCACCAACAGATGGTGCATACGGGAGATCTCCATTTTTGTAGAGTTTTCTGAGCTCTGCTGCAACTCTAATGATTTTCTCAGACGTTTCTGGAGGAATGTTTGCTTTCTTGCTGATAAGATCAACCTCATCTTTCGATATTCGTGCTCCAACACTCAAGTAATCAAAATCTACCCATACACTCATTCTTCTTCTGAATGCTGCGTTCAGGGGTTTAGTTCCAGCAAATTCTGATGCGAACGGGTTCATGCTAATTATGACGTAGCCATTGGGATGTCTTGGTATGACTTCATTGTCTTTTTCGTTCAATACTAGGTGGCCTCTGGTGTCAAGGAGCGGGTTTAGCCGAGTGGCAACGTCTTGTTTCATCATGTTAGCTTCATCAAGGTATAGGATTCCTCCATATCGGCACCATGAAACTAGTTGCCCGTCAATCCAGTTTTCTTTGCCTAAACCAACGAATCTTCCAAAGAGATCATAGACAGAAGTTTGGAGACCACAGTTAATCTCCCAAAGAGGCAACCCTGATAATTCGGAAACAAGGTATACGATGTGCGTCTTACCTGTTCCGCTAGGTCCAATCAATGCAGCCTGCTTGAAATAATAAAGAGCTCGTATAATTCTCTCTACGTAGTTATTGCCGGATTCAACATATTCAGGAGAGTTTTTTGGAACCAAAGCCTTCAAAGATTCGGGGAGAGCGTAGCCTTGTCCAAGATCGTATTTTGTTACACCGTATTTGGCCTTCAGCGAATCTACTCCTACTTTTGGTGTCACAGAAAGTTTTACTGTAAGCCTCGCTCCAGTGCCTTCAGCTCTAACGCGTATTTCGTTCCCCAATTCAGGATTTTCCTTTCCGTCGAATAATTAAACGGTTATGGATTACAGATCTAGAACTCGGCTTCAAATACCTTTAAACCACGTCGCATAACACGTAGATTGGTTGAATAATATTCTGGAGGGTAACCATGGCAGAAGTTGATGTCATGGTAAAGAGTGTCGAAGGTAGAAGGCTCACTCAAGAGTCAAAAGAGGATTCTAAAGCTACATTTGATGTTCACGCTTCATTAGTCGAATCGGAAAGAAATCCTGATTCGATGTCTGTTAAATTTGTCATCGAACTAGAGACTCTGCCTGCTATAGCAAAACTTTCTATTGCGGGTTCTGCAACAATTAGGGGCTCAGACGAAGACATTAAGACATTAACAACTGCCAAGGACGAGAGCGGCGTTCCGCCCTTATTTATGAAAGTCTATCAGAAGATATATGCCACGATGTACCTTCTTTGTGGCTCGTTAAGAATCCCGTACCCAGCGCCCGGTCTTCTAAAGTCCACTCAAGTAAGCACAACTAGGGAAATACCTCAGCCTTTACAAACTGATGGAAATCCGAGCATATCTAAGCAATAGAGCGTGCGTGGATGGCTTCCTCCCTGGGCTCCTCTGCTGCAATACTGAAAGCATTCTCTATTTCAGAGAATTGCCGAAGTGTCCTAAAGCCATGTTCCGTAAGGAAAATGTATGTTTCATGACCTTTGCTTTCGGTTCTTAAAATCCCTTTTTCCTCTAGAACTTGAAGTGCTTCCTTCAACACTGTCCAAGCTAGATTGGCCCTGTACATTATGTGAGTTCGCCTAATCTTTCCAGCCGCTGCTACCCTCATGATATCCATGAAGACTTCCATCCTTGACCTGCGCATCATACTCTGCTCTAGAATTCTGCTCTATACTTATCCTTCATAGAAGATTTCCTCTAAAGGAAGCCTAAATTTTTTGGATTACGGCAAATCATGCCTGCTTTGTGGCCTTCAGACCTTCATCAGTATAGGTCAAGTGGTTCGGGAATAAACCCCTTATCAGAGTCATCATTTTGTCATCATGAGCAGGTTCGTTGATAATAAAGAGCGACATAGCTCTAGGATTGCTCAATATCTCATTCGACTGCTTTAGAAAATTGTACGTTTTCTCCAGGCCCAAAGAAAGTATCAAGTCTGTAATGCTATCGAATAATACTGCAATCGAACTATCAGGAATAGATCTCAGGGTTTTATCAAGCACATCAAGCAGGACGGAATGGTCATGCTGGGGAACCATGATCTCGTTCAATTGTCCTTCGGTGGGCTTGGGGTAGGAAACTTTGTCCGTCAGAATGAAAAACCGCACTACGCCGATTTTATCATGCGATTCTGATAAGGCTCTGTGAATCGGGCTTCCCCTGGAAGTAAAAGTAAACAGTATGTGTTTAGTCGATATAACCTCTTTAGCAAAATCTATTATCACTTTCTCATAGTCTGTAGCGGGGTTAACCTCCAGCAAAATGTTCCTGCTCCCAAGAAATTCTTTCCCCACACCCAAACGCCTCGAAAATGGATATTCCAATGGGCCTTCTAAAGTTAGTGGTTTCACCTCAAAGAAACTCGCCAGCACAGACGCTCTGCGGAAGACAAGCGCAGTAATTGAGAAGACCGTTGCTGCTACAAGATAGCCAACATCATTAGCATCAATTCCAACAATCCATAGGTATCCATTGAATATCAGGAGATCCAACCCTATTGCAGACCAGCAGATAGGGAGCGTAACCAATGCTCTTTTGATGGCTGGTTCAGCAAACTTCCGTGAAGCAGCAATTATTAGGTAAGTGGGGTATGCTATGAACGCTACCAGAACTATCAAGAGTATTAGCAAGTAATTTTGAGAGAGAGGGCTGGAGACAATAGTAACTCCCCATAAGTTTTCCAAAGTGATTATACTGTATGGATGGAACGTAAGGAGAAATATTTCTGCGAAGATCATATATGAAGAGAAGCTTATAAATGCTAACCTGTGGCGGGGGTTCTTCATTATGTCTGAAAAAATTCCTCTTAGATAGCCAGAAGGCCGGAAGTGGATTGTTACTGCAGCTAATGTTAAGAGCCACACGTCTAAGATGATGAGGCTTGTCCCCCCCTCTGCATACAGCCTAATGAAAAAGGGGCCTGGAGACCTTCCAAACAGAGTAACATATGTGACTCTTAGGAATTCCAACACAATGACTAAGCTGAAGAAAATGTACACAAGAACCAATGTGTTCCTTACATAATTGTATGAAGTGCTCTGCTGGCTGTAGATGCGGTATGCCGAAATCCCAGTTATTGCTAAAGTAAGAATGTGTATAGCAGGGGTTATAAATTGTGCATACGGGGCGTCCATGCACTAAACCTAGTACTTGGAAACATGCATCCCATCCTGGCTTATCATGACCGAATGGTATTTCCTGCTGTGGTTAGTTCCCCTCATCTTGAGTACAACGAACCTTGACTTCAATTCAAAATCATCCAACCAGTTTTCTAACATCAGGACCGAATCAGCTAAGAATGTTTCCGGCCCAAGCTTTCCGCTCTGAGCGGTTCCTATGGTCATAAGAGTTGTTATGTTGTTGTTCTTTACTGATCGGTAGATGATCTTCATAAAACTCCTAAGCTCAAATGCAGTCTCACAGGCAATCAAAAGTGCTGTCAAAGAGTCTATGATTAGAATCCTACCATCTATTTCCTCCAATGCTGCTAGCAGAAGAGATATGTTTGATTCAAGCTCCTTGCCTCTTAGAGCATCTAGGTCAACAATCCTTATAGTCCCTGCACTTTCCAGAGGTGCAAAGTCCATCCCGAACATCTTCATATTTCTCTTAAAGTATTCAGCCGATTCCTCAAATGTGGCATAGATCACTTTTTTACCCTGTTTGGAAGCAGCGTTATAGGCAAACTGCGAGGCGAAAATGGTTTTCCCCGTTCCTGGCCCTCCTGCTAAGATATGAACTCCACCGGCAGGCAAACCACCTTCTATCAATTCATCCAAGCCTGTTACCCCTGACTCAATCCTTTCTACCTGCTTTGGAGTCATCATTCTCAAATCCTGACACTCAACCTCTCGATCGACTCATATCTAAAAAAGCTTTGGGATAGTGTCGTCATTCGGATCTGTTCTCCAGCGCTTCAGTAAGCTTCTCAAGCTTCTCTCGAGCTTTAGAGGGAGGAAGGCAGTGTAATAAGTTTCTGCTCATGGAACAGTACTTATTGGTTAGTGATGCTGCATAGGTCAGTGAGCCCAAATCCATCAAGGTTGAGATAATTTTCTTCACATCTGACGGCGTAAACCATCTTCTCCAAAGCATCGAATGGATCAGGTTCATCTGGTAAGGGTTGGCGTGCGATAGTGCGTGGACGAGTGCTACATTGCACGTGTTGTTTTGGAGGTCCTTAAACACTGGTTTTCCGATAACTCTAGTGTTTCCTATTATGTCCAGCATGTCGTCCATAAGTTGGAAGCCAATACCCAGATTATAGCCAAATTGATACATAGCATCAACAACACGCTTGCTTGCACCTCCAACCACCGCACCTGAAGCTGTAGGAGCGGCAAATAATGCTCCAGTCTTCAATCCAATAATTTCCAGGTACTCTGCTTCGGTTAGCGCCCCAACTGCTACCAATTTTGATTCTAAGTATTCCCCTTTTGCCACCATTTTCGCTGAATTTGCAACGTATAGTAGAAGCTTTGTTAATTTCTTCTTAGACAACCTGACATCGTAATATTTTGCAAGCTCCGAAAAGATTTCAAAAATAAGGTAGTCAGAAATCAAGATTGCCCTAGTTACTCCATATTTCTTATGAGCAGTTGGTTGCTTCCGCCTGATATTCGAGTCATCTATTATGTCATCTTGAACTAAGGATGCGGCGTGTGCAAGTTCATAAGCCACTGCAACGGGAATTGCTTTTTCATAACTTCCGCAGACGGCTTCGCATGTCAGAAGGGCCATTATCGCTCTAATTCTCTTGCCTCCAGCAGAAACTATCTCTGAAGCTGCTACTGAAAGCTCCGAGTTTCCCTCTAATGCGTGTAGGAGAGCATTTTCAACAATCGGGCGATACTTAGCAGCGATGTCGTCAAGCTCCGACTTTGATTTTGCTAGTGTTTGGTTAAGTTTAGAATATAATTCTGCCAAGATGCATCAACGGACCCCAAATTGCATATTCGCCATCTGCTACTGTATCACAAAGTATGTTTATGTCAGCATTGGGTCTACTTGCGAGCCATCGGTACAATGCTGAGTAAGCGGGGAGAAAAAGTGCAAAAGCCATGTATATTGGCATCATCTTTAAGGCTACTAATGCAATAATGTACGCCCCCGATAAAAGATCAACTGTAGTCATAGCAGCAAAAGATGCCCGAATTCCATAAACAGTAGGAAGTGTCCTAATCCCGAACTTTTTGTCTCCATCTTTGTCTCTAACGTCAAAGAAAATTGTGTTAACCATAAGCCTCAGAAAGACATAAGGTGCGAACAGTAATAGTATAGAGGTTATTTCTTGGTAATACAGCCCTACTAGAACGGGTATAAGCGACCAGCCAAAAGAAATCACAATATTCTTCACAAATAACCTTTCCTTAAGCTTCTTGACACCTATTATTGGTTTGAGTTTCTTCGAACCTATGCTGTACATTAAACTGAGAAGTAATGGCGCTAATAGAGCAACAAAGAAAGTGAGGCTTCGCAAGGCCGCTAGAGCATACCCTAATCCAAAACAGGTGACCACTAGGCCTGGAAGGTACCTCCTCCTTCTCTGCAGGTATTCAGTTCGACTCGGATTCGATAATGCGTCTTGATCCATTTCGGCGCTTCTGTTTATTGTGTATGCACCATAAGAGAAAAGGTATGCCATTAATAGGAGGTCGAGAGCTGGGGAATGATTCATTAGAATCGATGAAGTATACGCTATGCTGGCTGTGCCTAGAGCCAGCAGATGTCCCCCTAATACAATTTCCCTGTATACAGGGAACAACAGACCCTTCAATCTGTTCCCTCCTTTGGTGCCATGATACTTTGTTCCATGGATAATGTCCAACCCCTCTCCTTGTCGTACATCTCATCGGGGATATTGAGTGACCTAGTCTTCAATGGGTCAAGCGTAATCATTTCGAGGCGATTGCGTATTAGCAGAGTACTCCTTTCAACAAACCTTACTGTCTCGTGGAAGTTTGCCAATGAAAGGTCTAGAAAGGCGAAATATCGGTTGTCTTCGGTTCCTATTTCAAGCCAGGTGAACGGAATCTTGTTGAAGGTCTTGCGTGCGAGATCCATTTCTTCCTTGCTTAAATTGTTGAAGCAAAAGACCAAGTGCATTAGGTCAACGGGTTTGTTATCAGTGACAGGTCTAATCCATCTTACGTTATTACCCGAAATGAACTTATTCCTTAAAACGTGTTCGGAGTAATGGTACCTAACAGTTCTAGGGTTTGCGCCTATTTCTTCCGCAACCTTTGTTATGTCGTGGGTAGGATCTTCCTGCAGGCACTTGAGTATCTTAAGGTCAATATAATCCAATTTAGCATCCGTGTTAACCGTAGAGAACGTTATGCCAACCTCTCGCATTGTCATAGCGACCCTATTCCAATCAACATGCCAACCCCCTTTGTCAAAGTCGTAGAATTCGGACCTGAAAGGCGGGTACCTAACCCAGGAGATATCCGCAAGGAGAAGCTCCTCCACTAAACCTGATTGTTTTAAGTAAAACAAGGAATCCAGATATTTCTTTTTTAAGCGGTAGGGTATAGCATAAATGCACAGATATCGGTCCAACCCAATTGCCTTTCCCACAAATGTTAGGTAACTAGTATGATCTAGCCACGACTTGCCTTGATTCGGTGTAGCTCTTGCAAAGAAAATGCCTCTCCTAAGGCCTAAACCTTCATAATCAATATTGACAAAAACACCCAAACCCATTTTGTTGAACTGCTTATTCACTTTATATCTTACCGTTTCAGCATTTAACCCTGTCAGGCGTGCTATTAGAGAATAGTTTGAAACACCAACCTGCTTGATAGTCTCAACTAGCAGATGGTCAACCCTACTCTTCTCCAGCTTTTCGAATGTCGACATGCCTTACATGGGTTCCCGCTATCAATGTATAATCCTTTTGTGGATTCGAGCTATAGATTTGTGGTACATGTCAATGTGCACAATGTTTGCCTTTTTCCTGCCATCAGACTATAGTGTTTTGGAAAACGGCAAATAAGATATTTAAGCAAAGAGCCTGCAAAAACTATTATAGAGATGAACAATTGGTCCTCGTTGAGTCAAGCTTGCGAATAAAAACAGGTATTTCAGGGCTGGATCCACTTATACAGGGAGGGTTGCAGCAAGGAGACTTTGTTCTTCTGGTAGGCGGAATAGGTACAGGTAAGACGATTTTCTCGTGCCAATTTGTTTACAATGCAGCCAAGCTCTACAATGAGCATGCTGTATACGCTACTTTTGAGGAAGATATTAACAGTTTAAAGACAAACATGTTACAGTTCGGAATGGATCTCGGATCACTAGAAAAGGAAGGGAAGATCAAGTTGATGGACCTAGAAGCCCTTGAAGGAGGAGGCATGGGTGCCAACGTGGAAACTCTCCTTGGGGCTTTAGATGATGTGAAAGGTAAAAGGCTCGTTGTGGATTCTCTCACAGCCTTCTTAAGCGGGGCGCAAGAGAAGTTTGATTATAGTTTCCTAATGCATCTGATCTATAAGACACTCAAAAGAGAAGGCATCACTACGCTTATGACTGTCAGCACTCCCCAAGGATCGAATGGTCTGGGGGTCGAAGAGTTTATAGCTGACGGCCTATTCCAATTAGAAAGCTATGTGAACGAGCACATGGAGCTCAAGACAAGATTTATCATAAGGAAACTTAGAGGGACGGAGCATAGTAGGAAATATCATAATATAGCGTTTGCACCAAATGGCATAGAAATTTACAAATGGTAGCGGGGGCTAGTTTGCCAATTTCATAAAGAAAAGAGCTCCTCTGTTTCTGAAATTGCAGATATCATTTATCTTATGGCCTATTGACAGTCATGGTTGTGCTTGCATCTCTCCCTATAAGTGTCGAAGCCAGCCTTCGAAGAATTCATGTGGCAAGGTTGACTTTGACCTATGAAAAACCTCCTCAAGTAAGATACGATCTGAACGCAGATCTCAAGGAGGTAAAGAGGGATAAAACAAAATTAAGATTTAAGTATGCACTTTTCTTGGAGACCTTCCCAGCAATTCAAAGAGCCGAACTCGAAGGAGATGCTGAAGTTGAGAGTCCGGTATTTGGTTCGGTCACGGACTTGGGGAATCTGGATCAAGGTTTGTTTACAGAACTTGTGATCGAGATTTATCGAAAGAATTATGACACACTTTATCTAATTCTAGATTGCCTAGGGCTCGATATACCTTCGCCTTGGATTATAAGGGACGTACATTTGATAGGTAGCAAAGCTGATAGGCTTATCTGACCCTCAGATGCAGCAATAATACTGACAGTTAATACATAGCAGCACTCCACACTGCTTAAATTGCGTCTGCATAGTTATACAGCCAACTGGATGAGCAAGCATGGTTGAAGTTGAAGTTCTGGTCAAAAAAGTTGAATGTTCTAAATTTTCCGAGAAGGCCGATGAAGGCTCCGAGGTAACTTTTGATGTCAATGCGTCGCTTTCAGAGACTGAAAGAAACTCTGGTTGGTTGGCTTTGAAATTCGATATAGGGGTAGAAACGCAACCTTCCTTCGCAAAGCTTTCTGTCGGAGGTTCAGCAATAGTGAAGGGAAGCAACGATGAGATTCAGAGTCTGATAACTCCGAAAGATCAGAATGATATTCCCCCGGTATTTATGAAGATCTACCAGAAGGTGTATGCAATTTTGTACCTTCTTTCTGGTTCGTTGACGATACCGCATCCAGCACCGGGTCTGCTAAAGACTACACGCCTTTACTCCTCTCCAAGTGAACTTGCACCTGCTGTAGAAGCGTAGTCAAATCTTCATATTATTTTAAAGTGATCGAATCATTAACGGAGCATTCTCTGCTTACAAAAGCAGATGAAGATGTCGATGATTGAGCTTAAAAAAAGGGGAGAAGCTGCTTCTAAGTGCAGCTTATTGAACCGCGCAGCTTATAGAACCTGCTTGCTTCACCAGCATAGCAGGCCGCATTTCGTCCGGATATAGCGTACCAGAGAAGGTAAAGCCCGGACTTGGGAGGTTCAGTATGGAGATATCGACTCTGAATCCGTCACCTGAAAGCATTATGAGAATCTTCTCAGTCTGCTTGTTGTAGCTCCACTGTCCAGAAACTGGGCTGTTCTCATTTATACCCACTCCGGTTGCAGAGAAGGTTCCAGCCAATGACCCTTGGACAATTCCATTTACCTCTTTTATAGGGTCGCTACTTGTTATGGTGAAACTCCAATCGCTTAGGGAGTCTGTGATTTGTGGTGGGCGAACGACGATTCCGCTTAGTGCAGGCGTCTGATAAGATAGGTTGCATGGACTCGCAAGTACGCTTGTTGTGGTAGAGAACGCTACTACTGCTAATGCGATAGCAGCCAGTATGCCGATGGCCTTGATTCTTGATAGCATTTCGATCATCTTCCTAGCGCTCTATTGTGTGATATACGGTTTCTATCCATTTTCCCTAAAAATGACCCCTAGAGGTAGATCTTTGGCAAAATCGGTTTATCAAAGCGACACAAGTTATGTCTAGATTTTATATGCCCCCTATATTCCATCCCCGATTGCTCACAGGAGTTCAAAATAGGCTCTTTTCAGATTCATGGGGGTGTATGAAACTTTAGCTTAGTTATAGTTCCGACCCCATTTACGTTCGCATCCCAGGCGCGGCGCGCACCCCTCTTTCCGTCTTTACGTTTGCGATACCTTGAATCCTATGCTATTTACTCATCTCATCTTCATCTCTCGAATGAGGGCCTTCAGCTTGGGATCATCTGTAACGATGTGTTTTGCCAAGAAACTCTTTGCGGCCGGGCCTAGGCTCTTCATTTCTTCCAAGGCCTTTTCGCAATCAGGCCCTGGCCCCAGATTGAGCCTCCACCCATGATCCTTCTGACCCAGCTTGACATTACACTTTACGGCGCGCGCCGCCAGAGAATTCCATCCTCCTTCAATTTCTTTTCAACTTCTTCAGAGGTTCTTCCCCAAAAACCAACCGCCACTAATCCTCCCGGTTACAGCGGGGTCCATCGATTAATGTCAACAACCTTGTCAAAATCGGTATCTGCCGATATAATGTCCGCGCATCCTACGGATCGCATGACTGAAATATGAACGGCATCCCTTGGCAGCGTCGAATATTTTTGCATGTATTCTACCGCCTCCTCTATGTGGTGTCTCTCAACCGCAAGTACATTTAGGGCTTCTATTCCCAGCACTATATCCAACGCATTCCTGACTTCTGGTGAGTGAGCGCCTATCACTTCAGGAGTCTTCTGCAGTATGGTTAATGGATTCTTACGGTATTTCTCTTCAATCTTCTTCAAGAGAATCTTGTACATCAGCTCGTCCAAGACCAGTGTGGAGGTATAGCCCGTGATCTCACGCCCTTCGATTCTTTCAAGCAGAGCCATACAAACCTTCTGCGGCTCTTTTGGTCCCCTGAGGTAGAAGTGGAAGATGTTAGCATCAAGAAACACGATACTGCCCTTGGGTATTGCAGCTAAATGCTTGGCCACCGTTATTTACCATATCTCTTTGAGTAATGCTGGAATATCAGTTCGGGGTCAATTATCGCGAACTCGATTTCGTCACTGTCTGCCTGCCCAAGAGCTCCTGCTGCATCTCTCACCTTGGTCCGTCTGATAGGTCTGATTATAGCCTGATTATCTTCCGCAGCTATCACTATCTCCGATCCTTCATCTAGGCCCCACCTGTTCCTGAGTTGCTGCGGGAGTGTGATTTGCCCTTTCTTTCTAACTTTAACCCTTATTCTCTGCATGCCTGAACAATTTCTAACGTGGACTAATAAGTCTTATCGATGTGGCAAATTTCCAACCAGCGATTTTTAGGACATACGAAATGTGTCCTGTTGGATCTGCCGCTGGAACTAGCACTGCATGCGAAGTACCGTCTAGCCCTTGGGCGCGCGCTCGAGCATATAGAATGGAGACAATTTACCATCGTTGTTATTAGATACCCTCTGGCTCAGTGCAGAGATTCATGCTTGGCAGTCCGAACTATGCCTGAATGCTAATCAAAAACAAAAATCGTACGCCACCGTTCGGCCTTAGCCAGCTAGTTTCTCTTTCAACGAGGTAGCAACATCAAGCGCTCCGCCTGTAGATAGCGTCCTAACTATATCGATGTTGTTTCGCGTGTATATCTTGATAGGAAGACTATTCGGATCCTTCGCAATTTCCGTGGGCTCCATCTAGCTAAACAATAATTTAGAGTTTCCGATCTGCTTTTGAGTTCTACTGTAATGTCTATACACTGGAGTGTCCAAGCGATACGTGACTATCACCACGAATCCTGAGGAAAAATTTCCCCAAGGCTTAGGATGCCTACCAAACAGTCCGAAGATATTGATACAAGCATCTTTAGTCTCTCGATTGTTTGTGTTATCACAAAGCTCGGCTGATCATATGGAAGACTAAACTGAGAGCCAAGAGGAATAGTCCTATTGCAGTATACTTTCTCTGCTCACGCACGGCCTTCCATAGATCTTTATTGAATTGAAATACGGCATTCTCGATGTCTGCAGCAATAGGCGCATCAGAAAACAATGAGGCAACCAGACTACGAATTATCTTTTCGGAAGGCATTGCTATCTGGCGTCCCTTTAAAAATGGAATTGCTATGACTATCACGGAACTGAAGCCGAAGAGCAGCGATAGCAAATCTGGTAATAATGATAATGTCAGGAGCGATGACAATTCTGCGAGCAACGCAATAAGGTTTTAGGGCATTGAACGTAATAGGGATTTCGCTTATATGTTATTGGATAGGGTTAAAAACCATCTTTGCATAGGTGATTACTGGCTCAGATGAGCGATAATGAACGATCTTCAGATAATGCTGCTTCTTTAGACCTTGTATTCTCCGTCCTAAGAAAACACGAAGAGGCACTGGACAAAGTCGCTCGCCGCCTTGAAGACATTGCAGATGCTATATCAATGGTGAAAGAGCCTGCTGCCAGGCCTAAGGTTGATGTTGAAAGCATTTCTGTAGAGAGGATATCGGATTGGAAGGAGTTCAAAGAGAGAAGTTCATCGGCTGCGAAAGTACTCTATGAGATAGGAATGAGTTTCATTGTTAGAACACTTATGCCGAACGGGAGAATTCTGAAGTATTCCGAGCACATTTTCAAAACAGGGATTCCTCTTTATTCTATAGCAGGAGGGGATAGCGAGGATTCGCAGCAGAAGCACACTGTTAAACTTGAATGCGGACTAGAATTTTTTCTCCGGAGAACCGAATCTTCTACTAAAGAAGGAGAATATAGTCAAGGAATTCTTGTTTCTGTGGATCTTAACAAGATTAATGAGTGGCTCGCTGACCAGCTTAGCGTTGAGAGATCAAAAATCGCTTCTGGTAGGGTAGTTATTTAGGGGTTTAGTCGCAATAAGTTCTTCTTTGACATGTATGAAATCTTTGAGGACCCGGAAACCTTTCTCAGTTAACCTGTAAATCCTTCTAGAATTTTCCAACTCTTCTGCAAGGAAGCCATTTGACATTAGAAAGTCTAAGGTTTCCTGTAGCACTTGCCAAGATATATTTGCCTTATACATAATCCTAGTTGGACCTATGTTACCGCTTGCTATTGCTCCCAGAATATCTACATAGATTTCCAGTTTTGACCTACGCCCTTGTGGGTCCGATGTCATCTGCAAATTTCGCAATCATAATCCCTATTATAGTTTATGGATCTATAGTCTATCTTTTAGTTATTGGGTGGTCAATGATCTTAGACAGAGAATGTATTAACGATGGTCAACTGTCTCACACTGCAATTGGTCAATATATTACTTATCCCCGATGGCTCGAGGAGAGCCGCAAGGAAAAAAGGCATGGCCTATGCCAGCGCGTACAGGTTAGCCGCGGCTAAAGTGGACATGGCAGTAAAGTTCTTGCTCAGCCAAGAAGAAGAAGTAAAGAGTGTGGTTGTATACGGTCTATCTTATGACAACCTAGTGCGAAGGGAAGCTTCAGAATTAGCTTCCATACTTGAAGCGCAGGAAGAGAGATACAAGATATGGCTCAGTGATCCATTCTTCTCATCGAGTAGAGTGAGGGTGACTTTTCATGGAGATCTGAAAGTGATGTTTGAAAAACTTCCTCCCTCTTACCTAGAGGCTATGCAAGAATTGGAAGAAAAGACAAGCCAATACGATTGGAAGAACCTCTTTATACTAATAGGGTATAGTGGCAGTAGAGAAAATGAAACTCTGTCTGTGAAAGATGTTAAACCTGAGTTACCTTCTATCGACTTAGTGATCAGAACAGGAGGCAGGGCAAGGCTATCTGATGCTTTGCCATATCAGACTGCTTATGCGGAATTATACGTTATTGATAATTTCATTTCGGATCTTGAAGCTACGGACTTGTCAAAGGCCCTTGATGCCTTTGGAATGGTTGTAAGGAACCTCGGAAGTTGAACCAAAAAACTCCTATTGAACCCATTGCTTGTCAGGTAATAGAAACTCTGGCTTTTTCCCATGCGAAGGTCAGGTGTCACGATCAGCAAAATTATGGTGCTCTTGGGAAGAGCAGTGTAACACTCAAAGCACTTGATGTTCCAGATAAATTGTTTACAAGAAAATTTCACAAAAATTACAAAAGAACAACTTTAGTGATAGTTTGAGTAAGACAAAAGTTATATCGCAATTAATTCTTAATAACTTAATTCTCCATGATGACGCAGATTATGAAGGATTGCGTAAAAATACATTTCAACTTCTAGTCGAAGAAGGGTATGATAGTGAACTGGCTTCTGATATATCCGGCAGAGTCAAACAAATGTATCTAATGGCAGACGAAGCAGACAACCATCATAAAAATAGGGATGAAATTCAAGAGGATATATCGTATAATGCTATGAAAAAATCTGCCAATGATATAAATGATAGAATGGGACATCGAAGATATTCAAGATTTGAAATAGGCTGGTGGAAATCATGGAGACATGGTAAATATAGCAAAACTGGGTTTCTTTTATTCAGATACAATCTATTAATGATGGGAATTAAACACCCGATAGCAGCGATGGAAAATACGTATTACCTAATGATGGCTGGAAAGTACCATAACAAGAAGGATTGGAATAAAGCATTGCTATTTATAGAAAAGATGTGGAAAAATATTTCTTCTTATTCTAATGAACTGCCATTGATATTTTGATAAAGAACAACTAAGTATACAACTCACGCCTATTCGAAAAATCACTAAAACTTAATTTTCTAACGACGATCTTATTAGGTAGAAATAGCTCTTAGCAGGCTCCATTGCAAAATCGCTGAAATGTATATATTGGTCAGCTAGAGCTGGAAGCTAGAGATAGGAGCGAATAATGGGAAAATTACGTCTAGACTTATTCTGGTCTAACCTGATTGCCTGTTGGGATTGTTATAGTAACCTGTGATACAGGTTTGATCTGCTTAACCCTATTCCTTTCTAGCTGTATGACATGATCTGCCATGCCTTCAAATGACGAGATAACCTCTAGTTTGTGTACTTGGTAGTTGAGTGTCAATAGCAGTTGTACACCATTTTTGGCACACAGCTCAGATACATAGCTCACTATCGAGTACACTTCATCTATCCCGAGTAGCTGTATTAGATGGGATATGCCATCAAGGACAATCCTTCCTTGAGGGTTTGCTTCGATTGTCCATTTCAGCAGGTCATAAGTGTTCTTCTTGAACAGAGGTGCTTCGATTGTTTCGTCTTTGGATACTGTAATGCGGTCAGCACTCATGGAGAATCCGATCATCTTCACTGTCTTGTTCATAGATCCTGCAAGCCGAAGCGGACTTCCTTCATATGTCACGCAGACGCCGGGCTTCCATCCTGAACCTAAGTAATAGTAGACAAGTTCATGGTAATCGCTGATGGAGTCTACTTCAAGAAGAATCTTCTTCCCGAATCCCATATTAAGATCGAGTACTTTGGAGAACTGCTTCCTCTTCAGCTCAATTGCGAGTGGAGAATTAGATGCGAAGAATTCCAAGAGCGCCGTAGGTTTGGCATAGGTGTATGCTAAGTAGCCAAGCACAATGCTCTCTAGCAGGTGACCAAACACAACAATGTCGATTCCCAATATTCTCAGAGCCCCGCTGACTGTAAATAGTATGGAAGACATAACTATCCAAAGCAGACCTGTAGTTTTGATTACATTGGAGAGAGACTTACTTTGTGTAACAATCTCCTCGGACAGGAGTTTGGACTGATGCCAGAGAAAGCCAAGATACACTACGGATAGCAAAGCTAGTTGGGACAAACTTTGAGAGGCTATCAGGGTGGGTGTACCTAGCAACGGTATCGTACCCTGAACGAAGTTAAATTGGAAGGCATTCCAAACTAAGGCCAGAATGGACAAGTTGGCGCCAATCGTAATAAGCAGTGAAGTTGATTTTCTTATCCGGAGTTCTTTGTACGGAGTTTCATGTCCTCGCGCTTGGAGGCGAAGCACCTGCGATGCGGTCGCGAGCAGAATTGCCGCAACGATTACTGCGCTAATCGAGGTCTTCATCATTAGAGTGGCTAGAGCAATGTTAGTTACCTGGGAAAGCACTAATTCAGCGGCAACAACGGTACCGAAAGACAAATACGAAAAAAACAGCAAATATTTCACAGAGTGGAAATAAGATAGCCTCTGACTCATGACTAGATACGCATGGAAACCCGTAAACATAATCGTGGCGATGGATAGAAATACTTCCGCCGGTATTGTCAAATAGTCCAAGTTGAATTTGCTTCCTTGTTAGGATATTAAGGGATTATGGATCCTGCGTCTATGTTTGACACGTAATAGCTACCGTGAATAGTCAAACATCGTTTAGTACGTATAATGGGTCGTAGCAGATATAAGAAGCGTTTTCTTCGTTGTCATGATGGATGTTTACGACGTCATTGTCATTGGAGGCGGGTGTGTTGGCTGCTCCACCATCTATAACCTATCACACCGATATCAGGGGAAGTTCTTGCTCATCGAAAAGGAGCATCTGCATGCCATGCACACCAGCAACATGTTCAGGAACAGCGGCACAATACACGACGGAGCGACTGAGGATTACGTACCAGGGACAAAGAAGTATATCATGAGTCCTTCGGGAGCAAAGAAACTCATCAACTATTGCAAATCTGCAGAAAAGAAATACAAGAAACATCTAGTCAAAAAAGTCGGCAAACTCGTCGTTGACAGCGGGAGGCAGAAACTAGAGAAGATGGAAGAAGGCAGCAGAAAGCTAGGCTTTGACGTTAAAGTGATTGACTGGAAAGAACTTGAAAAAATCCAGCCGATAGTCATCAATGGGAGAAAAGACGGTGAAGTGTTTGCACTTTACCATCCTGAAGCTCACATAATCGATTCTTCCGCGTATGTTGATACTCTAGTGGGCGAGGCCAAGGAGAAAGGTGCCGAGTTTGCTTGCGACACGAAACTGACTGGCCTGAAGGAAAAAGATGGCTTGTTGAAGGTGGAAACTAACAAGGGAAGCTTCCTTGCAAGGTACGTGGTAAACTCTGCAGGGATACACGCAATAACGATAGCCAGAGAATTAGGGGCAGGCAAGGATTATACGCTGATACCAGTAAGAGGCGATTTCTTTGAAATTGTCGGTGGAAAGGCGAAGGAGATAACAAAATGCATCTACCAAGCGCCTGTTAAATCGTCTACTGCGGGTACAAGCAACCCTCAGCACTTCCACCCTACGATGCACGGAAAGACCTACGGAGGACCGACTGCTGTTCCTATCTATGGTATGGAGCTCTATGCAGGGAAGCCAGAAGAAGAAGCAGTGGACAGCAAGTACTATTTGCTGGAATTAGCGAAAGCAACTCTTGGCTTTTCGGGATTCTGGAAGCTTCTGATGAAGGGAAGTTTCTGGAATATGAGTTACAAGGAATTTAGAAAATCCGTCTTGCCAGAAAGGTGGGCGTTGAAGTACTTCTTGGAGGACGCAAGGAAGTTGGTGCCATCACTCGAGAAATCTGATCTGGTCAAATCTCCCCATTCAGGGATAAGAGCTCAGCCTTTGGATAAAAATGGCAACATGGTTCCAGACATCCAGATACTATACGGGAAGAACTCGTCGCACTACTTCAGCCCCTCTCCTGCACTCTCGCTTTCAATAACTCTTGGCGAAGACGAGAGCGTTCACATAGCTACAGAGCTAGACCTTAAGCCGCTAAAATAAAGACAGAATTTACTGCGATTTGCCTAGCGTAAGAACCCTTATGATGTCTGTCCTACCTTTGGGACTCGTCGGGCTCCCCGCAGCGACTATAATCTGGTCACCTATTTTGCCGTACTTATTTTTGAGCACAATCTCTTCTGACTTCCTGAATATTGCTTCGGCTGTCTTCAGGGTACGGCACATGATCGGTATAACTCCCCACGAAATCAGCAACTGCCTACCAACATTCTCATTCCCCGTTAAGGCAAGTATAGGCTGAGAGCATCTATACCTTGAAATTCTCCTTGCTGTCAACCCAGACCTTGTTGGAGCTACTACGGCTGCAGCGTTTATGTTGAGCGCAAGTTCTACTGCTGAGAGGCTCAAGGCCTCCCCGATTCCCGGCTCTAAATTCTCCCTATGCTTCCTGATTACTGCGCGATGGTCTATTGCGCTCTCAGCCTCCTGCACGATTTTGGACATAACCTTCACTGCTTGGACAGGGTAGCTGCCCACGGCAGTTTCTTCCGACAGCATTACTGCGTCTGTTCCATCGAGAACGGCGTTGGCTATGTCTGTCACTTCTGCCCTGGTAGGAGTTGGGCTGTTTACCATGGACATCAACATCTGCGTTGCCGTTATTACTGGCTTGCCAGCATTGTTGCATTCTTCTATGATCCTCTTCTGTATGATCGGAGTCCTCTCAATGGGCAATTCTACTCCAAGGTCTCCCCTTGCTACCATTATGCCGTCTGCAACTTCGAGAATCTCCTTCAGCCTCCTGAAACCCTCTGCCTTTTCTATCTTGGCAATGACCATTGCATTGCTGTCGTTATCACGAATAAGATCCTTGGCTACTCTTACGTCGTCAGGCCCTCTGACGAAAGACACTGCAAAAAAGTCAGCCCCTGCCTCTATGCCGAAGCGTATATGTGTCTTATCGACATCGGTTATCGCTGGAAGTTTCAGGCTCCTGCTCGGTATGTTCACTCCCTTTCTTGAGAAGAGCAACCCTCCTACAACTACCCTGCAGATAACATCATTGCCCTTTACTCGATCAACTTTGAGCGTTATCAGACCGTTGGCAAGTGAAATGTCGTCGCCAGCAGAGACTTCGGATGCCAGATCAGCATAATCAACAGGAATTATGTTTTGTGTGCCCTCAAAATCACCGGGCGACAGCGTAATCTTTGCACCTCTCTCCAGCATTATCGAACTTTTCCTAATTTTTCCTACACGGATTCTTGGTCCCGGTAGATCAAGCAGGAGTCCTACGGGCTTGTCCGTAATGCTGGATGCTTTCCTTACCGCATCGATGAGAGATTTGTGGGTACTTCTGTTGCCGTGAGAGAGGTTGACCCTTGCAACATTCATTCCTGCCTTGATCATCGGACATATGGTACCGGTGGTGGAGCTTGCAGGTCCTACGGTGCAGACGATCTTGGTTGCGAAGGTGTCCATCACCACGGCTATGATGAGGAAGGATAAAGTGTTAACCCTCCTGTCGGTAAATTTGCGCATGGCAATGGAACGAGCGTTCCAAAGAATTCCTTATTCTTGTACTTTATTCAATAAATGTCAGGTTTGTGGGGAAAGTTGTCAGGAAGAAATGGTTCCATCAGGAGGACGAAATCTGTTACCGTCTGTCGATTTTGTGGAAAGTTGCTAGATAGGGGTAGGCTGGCAAGAAAATTTTCTGTTCATGGAAGAACTGTGTACGAATGCATCGATCATCCTTTTCCAAGAGAGCCTGAGCCAAAAATAATCGCCGAGATGGGGCAGAACGTCGCCTCTGGCATAAGATTAAACCTTGAAAAATTGTCAAATGTCCATATAGTCAGCACATTGGAATGAAGTAAATTCGTAGAGAACAAAAATAGGCAATACAATAATAGTTTAGCGAAGTTTCTTGGAGCGAGAGTACATAATGAATTGGCCGACAAAAAGTAGCGATATTATACTTGTATACTACTTTCCTCTAAAGGTGTTCAGACTGCCATGAAAAAGACAACGATCAAGCAAATAGTCTTCATACATGCCAAGCCAGAAGAGGTCTATAACGCTCTTATCGATGCTAAGAAACATGCAGAGTTTACAGGTGCAAAGGCAACTTCGCAACCAAATGTAGGATGCAAATTCACCGCTTGGGACGGTTACATTTTGGGCAAGCATTTGTTGCTTGAAAGGGGAAAAAAGATAGTTCAGGAGTGGAAGACTACCGAATGGCCTGAGGGTTATCCTCCATCGAAACTGGAATTTACGTTCAAGGAGAAGCAAGGAGGGACTGAACTTACAATGCTACATACAGACGTACCTGCAGAGCAGGCAGCGTCGTACGACCAGGGCTGGAAGGATTTCTACTGGGTTCCAATGAAAGAATACTTCAAGAAATGAGAGTGTTGATTTGCTAACATGCTCTAGTACTGCATCTCTATATCATTCTACTCCTAACGGCAAGGATAACGGCGCTATACACAACAAATCAAAGGTTTACTTCATATTTTGACTTTATATACGATCTCCCGTCATCTTTTTGCACGCAGGGGCGTGTTTGTTAGGGACTTTTTGAGTTCATATTGCAGGTGGAGGTTTTGGATAGTATAACCGAGTACCCCTTACAGAGAAATGCAGGCGCGGGCTCTATCTTCCGAACCTTCTGGCCCTCTTCTGATATGTTCTGATAGCTCGCATCAGATCAATTTTCCTAAAGTCAGGCCAGTAGACATCAAGGAAGACCAGCTCACTATACGCACTCTGCCAAAGCAGAAAGCCGCTCAATCGTTCTTCCCCAGAAGTCCTTATGATTAGATCGGGCTCGGGATATGGAAGATAGGACGTGTAAAGGTTCTGAGCAATGGTATCCTCGCTGATGGACTCTGGAGATATCTCCCCTTTCCTCGCCCTAGCAGCAAGTTTCCTGACAACATCTATTATCTCTGATCTCCCTCCGTAGGCAAGCGCAATATTCAGGTACAGACCGTCATAGTCTTTTGTGGCCTCCTCTATCTTGGCAAGCAAGTCCTGCAGTTCCTTTGGCAATATAGCCAAGTTTCCGATGCCCTTGACCCTAACTTTGTAGGCATGTATTCTCGGATCAGTTAGGAGCTCGTTGAGCTTGTCAGTTATCACTCTGAAAAGCTCCTGAACCTCTTCTGGAGAGCGAGACATGTTTTCAGTCGACAAAACGAAAAGAGTGATGGCCTTGATCCTGAGTTCCCTGCACCATTCAAGGACCTCATCAGCAAGTTGAGCACCGTACCAGTGCCCCAGCCATGTAGGGATGGAACGCAGCTTAGCCCATCTTCTATTGCCATCTAGAATAATCCCAACATGTTTAGGCGAATCTCCCTTTGCAATTTCGGAGGAGAGATACTTCTCGTAAGCCTTATAGACGCCCAGCGTCTTCAGCAGCACAAGCAACAAATTGTTTTCTTACCTTAGGTTTGTGCCCTCTCCCTGACGTGCTGATATACTAATGTTATGACCACGAATATTGCTGCAAGTCCCATCAGCAACATCGACAATAATGCGAAGGTATTCCCCGCTCCTCTGAGTATCAAGGAGAACTGCTGAACTGGCAGGTACATAAACGCTAGAGCCACAAGTGCGACTGTAGAGCGTAACACTGCAAACCTCCTCCTTCTTATGAGTCCTACCAAGAACCCTCCTCCAAAGAATAGTCCTAAACCTATCCAGAGCGGGTTCAAAGTTTCGAGGAGGAATTCTCCAAAAAGTTTAGGCCCGTACCTGAAAAACAGACCTGCGTCGGCTGCAGCAAATGCGAACTCTGGCATGGTTCCGATTGTTGCAAATCCTTGGAAGAATCCTGCTGCTATGGATAACATAGCTGCCAATGCTGAAAAGAGCCTGATGTATCCAGAAGGCTTTATGTGTGCCAGCGACATAGCATGCTTGTCAAGGTTGAACCCTCTAATCATGAATGCAATTCCCATTATTCCAAGAGAAATTGTCGTTGCTTCAGTTATCCTGCCAAGAAATGCAAGCACGCCCCATGCGAAGATCAGCAGGCCAGGCAATCCAAGGAAGAACTTCGAATACCTTGGATCATAAATCAGCATCCTCAGATACCTTCCCAGCACTTCATAAGTTTCTTCGACTCCTGCGCTGTGCTTTATCACGACCCTCTTCACAGACACAACGGGTAGAACGCCTTGTAATATTGGGAGAACCTCCTTATCCTCTGCACCGTCAGTAACCAAGATTACACCATCGGCATTGTAAGCATCGGTAATTTGCAATAACTCTTTCCTTAGCTTTTGGTCAGCTTCCACTCCTCCCTCGAACCTTCCTGCAACTACGGCAACTTCGCTTGCATATCCTTTCCTCATAATTTCATCATGCAACTTTATAGCTGCAAAGATTGCGTTCGCGTCGGCCTCTTCAGGGTCTGCAATTGCCAAACTGGAAGCTACCTTCGCACATGCTTCCCTTCCCATGACAGGAGTTTTCACCATAGCCTTTGTGCCTACATCGTCATCCCTATCGACGCACAGCACTAGCAGTTTAGATTCTCGTTCCTGTCTTGGAGGCATGTTATGAGAATATAATGCGAACAGATACTTAAGGTATTAAGCCTCTTCGCCCAAAGCAAGGCGGAGTTCGTCAAATGATAAAGTCATTCCAGCTTCCAACTTGCTCTTAGCTTCGTCCTTGGCCTTTTCCAAAAACGCCTTCCTCTTCAGCATTATGGTTTCGTTGTCCTTCGCCTTCATTGAAATGATCAGATCATTTCTCTTCTTCCTGATATCTTCAAATTCTGCATAAGCCTTGTCCAGCTGCGTCCTTAGCTCTCCGATGTCCTTGCCATGCTCCATGATTTCGTCAAGTATATTCTGCCTCTGCGTAAGAAGTTGATGCACCGATTCCTTCCTCTTACCTATTTCTTCTCGTATGCCATCAGCAGCAACGTCTATTTCGTCAACTTTGTCTCTTAACTCGTTAACATCGCCCATTATATCCCTGTATTCTTGGCGAGTAGTGTTGGCCTTCTTGTAGCGCTTAAGCTTGGCCTCAAGTTCTTTCACGAACTGGACGAGTTCCTTCTCCTCTTCTCTTGTAAGCCTTTCTGTCTGGAGCTTCCACTCGATCTTGTTGAGTTTGTCTGTAAGAATCCTGTCATTCTCGAAACCGCCCTTTTCATAGCTCTTCAGAGTCGTTCCAACTTTACGAGCCTGCTCCTTGTCTTCTTTCAGTTTCGTTATGATATCGGACCTTTTGTCTTTATACTCTTTCAATTTTGGAAAGAGTTCGTTTAATTGATCCCTCTCAGTTCGAAGCCTTTCGGTAAGCTTCCCGAACTCGATTTGTAATTCTTTCCCTCGCTGGTTCAGCTCCCTGAGCTGACCTATAATCCCCCGTTTGTACACAGCAAGCGAGTCGAGTCTCTTCGTCATCTCGGCCAATGCCGCTTCTTCAGTTGCGCTCAATCGCCAACCCCTCTATACATAGGAACAATATAAGCTATTGCCCCAGCACCAGATTCAAGTTTATTTCTGTCCCTATTTCTTGAACGTCCGATGCAGCAAAAAAAGATCTGGCTTGTAACTGGAGATCCAGGCTCAGGAAAAACAACTCTAATTTCAAGGATAATATTTGCTACAAGGTCTGAAGGATTCACGGTTGGAGGCATAATAACAAAGGAAGTCAGGGAGAAGGGAGAACGCACAGGATTTGAGATTATTGATGTCGCTTCCACGAAGAAAGGCAGCCTTGCTTCTACGAAGCAGTCTTATGGTCCTCGGGTAGGCAAATACAAAGTGAACTTGAAGGATTTGGCTGAAATCGGTTCGAAGGCTCTTGAGAATGCTCTAGCATCTTCTGACCTTATCGTGTGTGACGAAATGGGCCCTATGGAACTATTCAGCCCAGAATTTCGCAGAGCGCTACAGAAGGTTATATCGTCGTCAAAGCCGGTTTTAGGCTCTATCCACAAAAGGCTAGTTGATCCTTTAATCGAAGAAATAAAAACGAGCCCTACCGTTGAAGTCATTGAGATAACTGAAGAAAATCGAAGTTCGGTTGAAAAGGAACTTAAGGATATAATTCTGCAGCTATTGAGAGGAACTAGATGATAGTTGCAGGTGTGGACGAGGCTGGAAGAGGCTCTGTCATCGGGCCTCTGGTAGTTTCTGGAATTTCTGCCTCCACCTCTGCAATAGAAGAGCTCGCAAGAATGGGAGTGAAAGATTCTAAACAACTCAGCCCAGCGCAGAGGTCAAAGCTCTATCCGCAAATCCTGAAACTCTGCAAGAATGTTAGCACAGAAGTGCTTGCACCTTCTGATATTGATAAATACGTTGAACCCAAAATAAGACTGAAGGGCTTGAATTACCTTGAAGCACTGTCTATAGCAAAGATTCTCTCTAGCCTTGATGCAGAGGTTTCATATGTTGATTCTTGCGATGTAAACCCAAAGAGGTTTGCAAAGATAATTTCTGATATAATGAAAAAGAAACAAAGGCTTGTAGTTTCACACCATGCTGACGAAATTTATAC
The DNA here is from genome assembly GCA_024860875.1 of Nitrososphaerota archaeon. Taxonomy (GTDB): domain Archaea; phylum Thermoproteota; class Nitrososphaeria; order Nitrososphaerales; family UBA57; genus VHBL01. The sequence goes on from JACPSZ010000008.1 coordinate 102,419, forward strand.
TTCAGTTTCCGCAGCATCGATAGTTGCCAAGGTTACCAGAGATAGACACGTGCAGAAAATCGGCCGCAAATACGGTGATATAGGTTCAGGGTATCCTTCTGATCCTCAGACAATAGAATTCCTGCAAAAATGGATGAAGAGGGAGCTATCTGTTCCTCCGTTTGCCAGAAGGTCTTGGAAGACTTGGCTCAGAATCACTCCCAAAATAGAAGACTTTACTCTACCTTGATGTGCTTACCAGATTTCGCTACAGGCTTGGTTTTGCTCAGAGTGACTTCAAGGATTCCATTTTTGTAGCTTGCTTTTGTCTGTTCTGGGTCTACTTTTGCTGGTAAGTCTATACTCTTGAAGTATTTTTTATCGCCTTCGACCGAAATCTGCACCTTCCCATTTACAAGTTCAATCTTTATCTGCTCTCTCTCGACTCCCGGCATTTCGGCAATGATGCGTATTTTGTTGTCTTCCTCAATGATATCTACCAGAGGTTCCCTTTTGTCAGTAATTTCAAAATGCTGCTTGCCGTGCTCCTGCGGCTTTATGTTGCCGAATTCCCTGATCTCTGGTTTGCCGTCTGGCCCTACCGTGACTGAATAACCGTAGATGAAGGGCCCCGCCTCTCTAACCGTTGTCCCATCGGGAAGCTTCCTTTCCCTAATGAGCTCTTCAGGGAACTTTTTCTCTACGTCCTTGAACATTTCTTCGAATAACTTTTCGAACTCTTCAAAGAACTCGTCCGAAAAGAACTTTCTGAACGGGTCCCTTCTTCTCCTTAGCCACCAATCTACAGGGTCTGACATGTTGTTAGATTAGAATCGGAAAAATTTAACGTTTACCGTCTATTCTCATCTGTGATAATCATAGCATATGGGCCAGTATTATGGCATGATCTTTGTCGAACGGCTCAAGTTTGAGAACCTGCTTTATTGTAAATCCAGCGTCCTGCAGCTTTCGTGATTCTTCAAGGAAGACCTCTCTTGGTTCCTTTGTTACGTCTATGCTCCTCGACTTTACGACCATAAGCAAATAGCCTCCTCTTTTCAAGTGGGCCTGGCAGTTCTGTATGGTAATCTGCGTCTGATCTGGCTGTGCAATATCTGCATAGACGACATCGACCTTGGACAAAATAACACCGTACGATTTTGGCTTTCTGGCATCAGCGACTATCGGGATTATGTTACTTCTCTTCTCAGCAACGTTTTCTATGAATTCTCTAGCAACTCTTGCAGAAACTTCAACGCCATAAACTATGCCAGACTTTCCGATTATGTCTGAAACGTGGCTGACCGTTGTTCCTGTAGATGCTCCAACGTACAATATAGAAGAGCCCTCCCCAATAGGCATTAATTCGAGCCCTTTGGTTATTGCAGCTGCGAGCTTGCTCCTGAAAGGATCCCAAACCCTGTACTCGATGCCGTTAATTGAAACGAATCTTTCGTCATAGACTTTATTCCCTGCAACGAAATTCTCAGTGGCAAGTTTTTGCTGGTTGTCTATGGTTACCCATCGAAGCTTTTGGGCTCTACCTTCTTCTTCTTTCACGCCTATCCCTTGTTCTTGGCACGAACTTCGGCTTGAATACTCTCTTGGGCTCTTCAGGAGGCGGCTCCTTGTACTTTTCCCTTATCTCCTCGAGCCTCTTGGCAAACTTACTCTCTATGCCCTCTTGCTTCTCTCCTCTGAACATGTCCACCCTTGCCGCTATAGCTATCTTGCTTGCAAGAGACCTTGCAATCTTGCCCCTCTGCCATTTGGGTGCTCCATGAACCTGTTCATGTTGAAAGAGTATGCCGTGCTTCGGCGGTCTTGAACCTGTTTTCAGAGCCCTGAAAAGGGCCTTTTCTGCACCAAGAACCTGTATCGTGCTGGAGGGTAATTTCGCAAGTCTAGCAAGTCCTCCTGCCTTCGCTATCAAACGTGCCCCAATCGTCTCTCCCGCAACGGCACTTATATTAGGTGCTAACCTTCGCATTGAAGATTCTACATACCTCTGCAATCTGTCTTTTGATGCTGAAAGCGACATCGTTGTTTCAGCGAGCAATGCTACCATCGCAGCATCTTCTTTAGATATCGAACCTCCTTTTGATACCTTTGCAGCAAGCATCATGGCTTCAACCTTTTTGGGCGAGAGGTTCAGGCCTGAAAGTATGTTCTCATCTATTTTGTCGCGAGTTCCTGCAGAAGCTATCTTTGCATATCCAATAGGATCATCGACTAAACCTGTGAGCTCAGGGAAATGCAATCCGTACCACTCTTTGAGTCTTGCTGTGATAACATTCAACGCTTTGTCCAGTTCGTCCAAGCCCTGAACCCCCTCCATGACCTGCAGGTCGGGTTGCGTAGAAAGCTCTCTGATGCGTTCCTTAGACGTTTCTATGGCAAAGTTTCTCAGAAATTCCCTTGCTTCAATTTCTGACTCATAGATTTTTGAAGATAGCAAAATTTCGAGTTTCTTTTGATTTAGCTGCGATGCTGTTGGTGCATCAGTCATTGAAGTTTCAAAACCCTTTGATGCAAAAGCCTCTTGAAGTGCAGAATTTGGTAATGAAATTGACTTTACACCCTGCTTATGACATTCAGCAAGTATTGTAGAGATTGCTGAGCCGCGACCTTTTTGGCTTTCCTTGAATTCCATGTATTCTCTTCCTTCCGCATACCTTGCAATGGCTAAAGTAGCCAGTTTATCGTCCAGCAATATCATTCCTGCTTCCGTAAGAAATAGTGTTGCCAATGTCTCGCTTCTCGATAAGCCTTAAAGCCATCAAGATAAATGCTTGTGTAAAGGTTTATCTTTGCAAGCACAGATTTCGCTTGAGGTCCAAATAGCGGGGTTATCCCTCCGCAACCCGATCATTCTTGCCTCTGGAATTTTAGGTCATTCGACAGAAGTCTTTGAGAGGATATATAATGCAGGTGTTTCTGCTGTTATAGGAAAATCGGTTTCTCTGCAACCCAGAGAGGCTTACAAGCCACCAACTGTTGTGCAGGTTAATTCTGGTTATCTTAATGCAATAGGTCTAGGCAATCCCGGCGCAGATGCCTTCGCTCAAGAACTGAAGAAAGTCTCAGCAAGGAAGATCCCAGTAATTGCGAGTATGTTCGGCTCAGATCCAAATGATTTTGAAAGAATGACGAAACTTTTCGATTCTGCTGGTGCAGTTGCTTTTGAGCTGAATTTATCGTGCCCTCATGTGAAAGGCGTAGGCACAGAAGTTGGCCATGACCCTCACCTCGTCGCTGCAATAGTTAAAGCGGTGAGAAAGAGCACATCAAAGCCTGTATTCGCAAAAGTTTCGCCGGGTATGGAAACTATGCTTCAAACAGTAAAGGCTGCAGAAGAGGCTGGTGCTAGCGGCATAACAGCAACTAACACAATCCGCGCAATGGCAATAGACGTAGAATCAAGAGTGCCTTACCTGTCGAATAGATTTGGAGGTTTGTCTGGCGACGCTCTCCATCCAATTGCAGTCAGGTGCGTCTATGAAATTGCAGAGCAGACCAAAATCCCCATCATTGGCTGCGGAGGGATAGATAGCTGGGAGGATGCTGTAGAGTTCATCCTCGCTGGAGCATCGGCCGTAGAGATTGGAACGGTTCTTGCTTACAGACCTCCAACAGTGATCGAAGAAATATTGAGTGGAATTAGAGGGTACATGACAAGAAAGGGGTACAAGAGGGTATCAGACTTTGTTGGACTCGCACACTCTCGTTAGCAGACCTCGACCAGTAAAAATCACCGAAGTTAGAACGGAGAAGGGTTCTGTCAAGAGCGTATTCTTCCAAGATGATATGTGCCTGAAGGCGTCACCTGGAAACTTTGTCATGGTCTGGCTCCCTAATGTCGAAGAAATACCTATGAATCTTTCACGCATGGGGGATGTCTGCTCGATTACTGTATGGCCTTACAGCCCTGGTACTACTGCATTATGTTTCATGAAGAATGGGGATACTATATGGCTGAGAGGGCCTTACGGAAATCCATATTCAATTACAGAGAAAAACAGTTTGCTAATAGGTAGCGGAAGTGGATTATCTCCTTTATTCGCCCTTGCTAAACAGATCAGGTCGAAGAAGCTCTCTGCAACATTTGTACTCCATGGTAAAAATAAAGATGGATTGATTTTTTATGAAGAGCTTGCAAAGATGTGCAAGGTTGTTGCAGTTACTAGCGACGGGAGTGAAGGTCTACGAGGCAAAGCTTCGGAAGTAGCAACAAAACTCATCAAGGGAGGCAAGTTTGACAGCATCTATGCAGGGTTAAATGAAATAGAGCTGAGAACTATATTTGAAGCTGCTGAGGCAAAAAGAATTCCCGTGCAATTTGGACTCGAAAGATCAATGCTCTGCGGGATAGGTCTATGCGGGAGCTGCTCGATAGACAAATATCTGGTATGCAGAGACGGTCCAATATTGAAAACAGAGCAGGTCAGAGAATGCATGGCAGAGCTGGGCATATTCAGAAGGAACAAGTCTGGTGCGATAGTGCAAGTAAAAGAATACTAGGTATATTTGTATAGGGCACGCGCCTACTGCTCTGTTGCACGAATCATGCCATAGTATCCCATTCACTGAGCTTATCCTGGATACCTACACCATCGCCATAAATGCGTTGTAGATGGATGCCTTCAGGGCCATCTCCCTAGCCATGTTCACGAACTTCTTTGCTGTGACGTACTCTCAGAAGACCCTCTTGATGCAGGAGAACACCCCTTCCACCCTCCACCTGTTGCCGAATCGATGTATCCTCGACCATGCTTTAGGCTTGAATGCTTGCTGCTCGATCACAGCCGCCTTTCTGGCCTGGCTTCCCCTGCTCTTAGGTACAGAACCCTTCCTTACCCTGATTACGGGCTTGATGTGACGTTCATCCAAGAAGTTGAAGTTAGCTCTAGAGTCGTAGGCCCCGTCCGCAAGTAATCTCTTCACCCTGACGATATCACTCGCTCTGTTGACCAGCCTCTTCAGTCGTCTGCCATCATGCACCTTCTCCGACGAGACATCCATTGATACAACCTGTTTGGTCTTGATATCGACGGCAAAATGGATCTTCAGGTAGCCCCTCTTCACCTTCCAGACGTGCCTTATCCAGTCTCCTCCGTTGTGAACCTTTATGCCAGACGCATCAACGGCTATGCTCACCGGAGCATTCGAACTGATAAGAGAGTCATCAAGAGATATCTCTAGCTTGTTCACCCGCCTGTCCATGGTGGAGTAGTCTGGCGCCTTCAACCCCTCCACATGCTTGGAGAGGGAGGTGATGAATCCCTCCGCCTGCCTGTAGGGCATGTGAAAGAGCAGCCTTATACACGCAAGGAACCTGATGTACGATTCCGGATAGTGGTAGGGCTCTCCGACCTTCCCGTCGTTGGCCTTCCTCAGCTCGTTACTCCACTCGCCGATGACGGAAGGTGAGATGTTGATCTCTCCCCTCTTGACAAGTGCATCATTGTACCTGCTCCAATCCCTGCCTGACATGAGTGGAGGATCATGTCACTTATACAAGCACACCTGAGCCAAAATCCCTTCACAATGAACTCAAATCGTGCAACACACCAGCGCCTACCGAAGATTTTTAAGCAGGATTAACTCTCTAAAGATAGAGATACAATGCCGACACATGGCTCTATGACAAAGGCTGGAAAGGTAAGAAGCCAGACGCCAAAGCTTCAGGCAAAGCCAAGAACCTCTCCTATACCAAAGGTTAGGAGCAGAAGCACCTTCGTAAAGCGCTATACCCTGAAGAGAAAGCCTGGCCAGAACTGGATGAAATTTTAACCTCTAACTTTATTTTTGATTCGAGGATATCGCTAATATAGCAACGGTTAGGGAAGGGTCGGTCAGAAGACAGTTTGGATCTGAAACTTCTTGCACTAGGCTGGGTTTTGCTTATAGGAGGCATTTCCATTTCTTACTATTCCTCGCCAACATTAGTTTCGGACAATAGAACGCTCAATGCGCAGCAAACACTCACATATTCAAGAACCCTCCAGGACTATCCCTTCGGACAGAAGGTGCTCAAGGTAGAAGTCGTAATAGTGAACGGCAACGTAGATTTTTACCTTCTAGACAGTGCAAATCTGCGGTTATATCAGAGCCGCAGACCTTTTGAAGGTATTATTTCAAAGCCAAATATGACTGGAGGGTTTAGTACCCAATTAACTCCTACTAACAATACGCTGTATTTCGTAATTGACAACAGCAAAGGTACAAAGAATATAGAAGTAGGAATAACAGGAACTGTTGACTATGGCTTGGCGCCTGCGGGAGCTATAATTTCCATATTGGGTTTAGGCATCACATATTTCGGATTATCAGCCAAAGGTAAGCGCAAAGACAAGAGGTAGGCTTTTTAGCACAAAGGTTTTGCAGAGATTCTGATGCTCGCCCAGAGCAATGTTTCTGAAGATGAAAGAATGCTGATGGCCTGCAGGGAGATAGCGGGTACTCTGGTTGAGCGAAAAGTTTCGAAGGTCGAATTTGAAAGCATCAGAAAAAATGCATGCATAAAATACTCGTTATCAAGAATGCCTGGGAATGCAGCCATACTGGAGCAGGTTCCAAGCGAGGACAAAGAGCGTGTCCGTTCTGTCCTGATGGTGAAACCTACAAGGACGGCATCTGGTGTTGCAGTAATTGCTATCATGACGCGCCCTCATCCGTGTCCTCATGGAGTATGCGTTTATTGTCCTGGCGGAGTAAGAAACAATTCGCCACAAGCCTACACGGGTCACGAGCCGGCAGCATTAAGAGGGAAGCAAAACGACTACGATTCTGCAAGGCAAGTATATTCAAGGCTAAGGCAGTTAAAGTCTGCAGGCCATAAACTCAGTAAGGCCGAACTAATCATAATGGGAGGAACATTTCTCAGCACTCCTCCAGACTACCAGCGAGGTTTCGTTAAAGGTGCATTAGACGCTCTTAATGGAATTGAATCGTCTAGCTTAGAAGAAGCCAAGCTCGTTGCAGAAACTGCAGCTACGAGGAATGTGGGCATAACGGTAGAAACCAGGCCGGATTGGTGCAGGCAGAAGCACGTTGACAACATGTTAAGCTATGGTGCAACGAGGGTCGAAATCGGCGTTCAAGTACTTGACGATGAAATTTACCGAATAATGCGCAGAGGACATACGGTTGCAGATGTAGTTGAATCTTTCCAGATAGCAAAAGACTCTGCATACAAGATCGTTGCTCACATGATGCCTGGACTGCCAGGTTCGACTCCTGAAAAAGACATTCAATCAATAAGGCAGCTCTTCGAAGATGAACGCTTTAGACCTGACATGCTGAAGATTTACCCGACGCTTCTGATTGCATCCGCAGACCTCTACCAGTGGTGGCTCGAAGGAAGGTACAAGCCATACGGCGTGGAAGACATGGTCCAGATAATTGCGGAAGCCAAGAAGTACATTCCCAAATGGGTGAGGATAATGAGGATTCAGAGGGATATACCTGCAAAGATGATTGTCGATGGCGTCAAGAAGAGCAATTTGCGCGAGCTCGTTCTTGAAGAACTGAAGAGGAGAGGGTATTCCTGCAGGTGCATACGTTGCAGGGAAATTGGCCTTAAACAAATCAAGGAAAAGATCACGTTCAGACCAGACGACATAGCGATGAACAGGACTAATTACGATGCTTCTGAGGGTAAGGAAATCTTCCTTTCATTCGACGACAAGTCTGCCGATGCTCTGGTCGGCTTTCTGAGGCTAAGGGTACCATCTGAAAAAGCACACCGTTCTGAAATTGCTGGGCAGAGAGCTCTACTTGTCAGAGAATTACACATTTATGGCCCTGTAGTCCCGGTTGGAGAAAAGGAAGACTTTTCTTGGCAACACAAAGGTTTTGGGAGGGCTTTGATGGAAGAAGCTGAACGCATAGCGGTTGAAGAATTCGATACCCAAAAGATGGTCGTTATAAGCGCTTTGGGGACTCGAGAATACTATAGGAAGTTAGGCTACAAGTCTGACGGGCCTTACGTTTCAAAAGTACTTTAATGCCGGCGTATGAATTGGCAGACTCTCCAACGATAGAGGTTGTAGGCCGGGGCACTTGGCTCGACAAGGTTGCCAAGCGTATTTTAGAGAGGGAGCAGAAACTCGGGCGTTCTCTACATCTGATAAACGTGGAAAGCGGTCTTGGAGCTTCTGGCATACCGCATGTTGGAAGCATAGGCGACGCTGTAAGGGCCTACGGCGTAAAACTTGCTTTGCAGGACACGGGCTATAAGTCAAGACTGGTAGCATATTCAGACGATCTTGATGGCTTGAGAAAAATTCCTGATGGTCTTCCCGAGTGGCTCTCCAAACACATCGCAAAGCCGGTCTCGATGATACCTGATCCGTTCGACTGCCACGAGTCCTACGGGTCGCACATGAGTTCTATGCTTCTGGACGGCCTTGACAAACTTGCGATTGACTACACGTTTCAGAGCGGCGCGGAGGCTTACAAAAGTGGCTTGTTGAATAAGCAGATTGATATCATTCTGCAGAAGGCCGACAAAATAGGTAGCAAGATTGCCGACGCTTTAGGACAGACAAAATTCGAGAAAGTCTTGCCATACTATCCGATATGCGCCGGCTGCGGAAGGATATACGTGGCTCAGGTCAGTCAGTACATTCCTGCAGAGAAGAAAGTCATCTACAAGTGTGACGGTGCGGAGATTAGGAAGCAGTGGCTGCAGGGCTGCGGTCATTCTGGAGAAACAGATATAACAAAAGGTCTAGGGAAACTAAGCTGGAAGGGGGAGTTTGCTGCAAGATGGTCCGCATTGGACATAAGGTTCGAGGCGTATGGAAAAGACATTGCTGACTCTGTTCACATAAACGACTGGATTTCCGACGAGGTGCTGAAGTTTCCTCATCCTTCTCATGTTAAGTATGAATTATTCCTCGACAAATCTGGCAAGAAGATATCGAAATCTCTTGGCAATGTCTTCACCCCCCAAACATGGTTCATGTACGGAACTCCGCAGTCTCTGATGCTGCTGATGTTCAAGAGGATAAAGGGCACGAGAAACCTCTCCGTCGAGGATATCCCGAACTACATGGACGAACTTGATACTCTGGAGGATCTGTATTTCGGCAAAACAAGGGAGGAGAACGAGCAGAAGAGGATCAGGTTAAAGGGTCTATACGAATACGTGCATAAGCTGTCTTCTCCGCAAAAACCGTCTTTGCACGTTCCCTACAGGCTTCTTGCACAACTTGTTGCCGTTGCACCTCCTGACGATCTAGTCGGCTATGTGGAAAAGAAACTTGCTAGCTACGGAATGCTCAAGCAGATTGATGATTCATTAAAGATAAAAATTGCGCTGGCAAGAAAGTGGACAGAAGATTTCTCGAAACTGGAAAGGAAGAGAGTTATTCTGTCTGAAGTTGATAAGCAATGCATATCTGAACTTGCTCAGTATCTTGCTGAGGAAGCCGATCAAAAGGCTCTGCAGAGCGAGATATTCGAGATTGCAAAAAGAAATGGGATTGAACCTTCGCAGTTTTTCAAGACACTCTACAGGGTTCTGCTCGGAAGTGAGAGAGGCCCCCGACTAGGCCCATACATAATCGACATAGGGAGGGACAGAATCAGAGGAGTTCTTGATGAGCAGCTTTCAAAATAATCATCTTACGAGTCCTCTACTTAACTATCATTCTAAGGCAACATAATCAAGACTCAATTTCTGGTTCTGGTGCGTCTTCGGGACATGCACCAGACTTCCCTGATCTGATGCAGCCCTTCAACTGGAATGTCAAAGCACTCACCTGCATAAAATTATTTTTGAGGGGATAATATATAAAGCCAGATGGGAAGGTCAATATTGATGTAGCAGACCTTCATAAGAAATTCATCTGGTTATCAAAGAAATTAGAAACTTTAGCAGAAGACGATAATCTTAGAAACTGGTTCTATTTGCCTGCTTCCTGACCTTCCTTGCATATTCTGATAAAGCACTCTTCAGCAGCTTCTCCGGGGTTATCCCCATTTCTTTGGCCTTTTCTTTTTAAATGTCCCGAAGACACACCAGAACCCAATTTCTCTGCATTGAGTGTCTTCTTTGCTAAGAGTAACTGCAACCATGAACAATATTGGTATACTTGCAATCAATTCTACATCGTCCTCCCTTACTATATCACTTGAATACGATATGGTAATCTACTCTGATACTCCAGTACTCTACTAATACAATTTTATACTGCATACCATACGTACTATATTGAGGAATATCATTCATCGAACCAAATATTGACTTCTGAAAATTTGCAAAAATTGTCGGACATAAGACGTTTAAGTTTATATACAAAACAAGGCAAAATTTTTGCACATAGGACATGTTTTGTTAGTAACTCTTATTCTGGCTTCATATTGTAGTCCCCTGCATAGAAGCTATACTCAAGGGTGCCTGTGTGCAGTGGCACGCATATAGGCATTCAAATCTGAACAGAACTAAACATACCAAAAACAACAACCATAAAGACCGCGTCATAGAGACCTCTGCCGAACTTGTGGAGAAATGCTTATGCAAAGTTCATGCGCCAGAGGAGTAGGCTGGAAGTAGTCCAGAAAATGATCCAGCTTGGCATTTCGGTTGATAGCAAGGGCGGAATGTTCATCGGCAACTTGCAGGTCTATGATACCGCTCTTGCAAGGGCTGTAAATGTTGACAGAAGAGTTGTAAGAAATACTGTCACGCAGATACTCGGAGATGCTGAACTGCGGGGAATATTTAGTAAGATCAAGCCCGTCGGGACAAGTCTGGTAGAAATTGCAAGCTTGCTCGGCTATACAGTTTTGGTAATTTCAGCAGACCCGTACAAGCCAGGAGTCATAGCTGGAGTCGCTGACGTTCTTGCTGATGCTAATATTGTAATTAGACAGGCACTTGCTGATGACCCTGATATGACGCAGGATCCGAAACTTACCCTTGTAGTAGAAGGGAAGGTTCCTGCATCGGTGTTGACAGGGATCCAAGATATAGAGTCTGTCAGAAGCATAACCATTCTAAAATGAGCCAGATTTTGAAACTGCAGGAAAGGCTCAGCAAATTATCAGTAGCAGTGCTTCCAGACTTTTTTGCCGACAGAATCCTCTATGTCCCTTCTATCGAACAATTCTTCGAGGATGCGAAGAAAAAAGCGTCTTCTGGAGGAGGAAGCTTGCGCGGATACAAACAGAAGGAGATCAAGGGAGGGAACGCGACGAACCTTGCTTTTGCACTTTCATCGCTCTCTGTCAAGACAAATCTCTTTATCGTTGGCGACGATGTAGCTAAAGGGTTTATAGCGTCAAAGCCCAAAGATTGTAATGTCCATATGATTGACGGTGCATCTGGTTATACTATTGCGATAGAGTTTCCGTACAAAGGCAAGAGGGTGAATGTCATGGTGAGCGATGTTGGAGATTTAGCAGGGTTTTCTGGAGACAAACTGAGCGATGCAGATATTAAAAAAATTTCAAGTTCGTCTTGCGTTGCTCTGGTGAACTGGTCATCCAATAAAAGAGGAAACGACCTTGCTGAATTGATTTTCTCTCTCCCGAAAAGGAAAGATAGACTGAATTTCCTTGACCCTGCTGACCTTACAGGCACGGAAGACAGAATTGATGTTCTAATCAAAAGAATAATCCAGAGAGGGTTGCTTGATGTTCTTAGCATAAATGAAAACGAGGCGAGGATTCTGTCCTCTCTTCTATCATCAAAGCTTCCGAGCAACTATAATGCTAATGATGTTAAGAGAGCTGCAAAGTCTCTACATGATGCCATGGATATTGCTATTGACATTCATACGCCGCAAGGCTGCGCATCAGCATTTGATGGAGAATTGTTTTGGGCAGATTCACTTAGCGATATTGAAGGCGTTGTGACAGGAGCTGGCGATGTCTGGGATGCGGGGGACATAATCGGTCACCTGCTGAAATTGGAGCCTCAGAAGAGGCTACATCTTGCAAACGCCTGCGCCTACCTGTACCTGAACAGCAATGATGCCCGACCTCCAAACCTTAATGACATTATAAAGTTCCTTAAAAGGCGTAAAATCAGTCTGCTTTGACGTCGGAAACTGTAGGTTCGTACAGATAACAGGAAGCCAAGCGTCCGTTAGAAATCTGCTTCATCTCCGGGTATTTTACAGGGCACAGAGTAAAGGCGTAGGGACACCTTGGATGTAGAGAGCAGCCGCTTGGTATGTTTGCGGGGCTAGGTATCTCGCCAGTAATTCTGACATGCCTCTCCTTGAACCTGTTTGATGGATCTGGTTCAGGTACTGCATCAAGCAGTGCTTGGGTGTATGGATGCAGAGGATTTTCAATGACATCGCTTGCCCTTCCCATCTCCACTATCTTGCCAAGGTACATTATGCCAATAGTGTCTCCAACATATCTTGCTGTCGAAAGGTCGTGCGTGATGTAAAGATATGTTATGTTTCTGCGGTGCTTGAGCGAGAACATCAGTTCCAGAATCTCTGCTCTTATCGACAAATCCAGCATGGAAACAGGTTCATCTGCAACTATAAACTTCGGTTCAAGTACAAGAGTCCGGGCCATGGCAAGCCTCTGCCTTTGCCCCCCAGAAAGCATATGAGGAAACCTTTCGAGAAAGTCTTCTGGAGGTATGAGCTTGACATCTTCCATAGCCCGAAATATGATTTCCTGGCGTTCTTCCTTTGTGCTTCCTACATTATGAATATGCAAAGGTTCGTTAAGGACATCCCAAGCAGTGAACCTAGGATCTAGGGAAGCATAAGGATCCTGAAAGATCACCTGTGCAACCCTTCTGAACTCTTTTAGTTTCTTGCCCTTCACCACTGAAATGTCGTTGCCCTCAAAAGTAATTTTACCAGCATCAAGCTCATAGGCTTTAAGCAGGAGCTTTCCTAGTGTAGTCTTTCCACAACCAGACTCTCCGACAAGGACGAAAATTTCCCCTCTCTTTATCTTGAGGCTGACGTTATCGACTGCCTTTACATAATGGATTGGTCTTCGCAGAACTATATCTGACAGATCTCTCCTTATCGGGAACCACTTTGAAACATTTTCTGCAACTATAAGATAATCGTCCTGCATAGTATCAAGCCTTTTCCTTATAGAGCCAGCAGGTAGCCTTCTGATCAGTAAAGGTGAAGTATGGAGGCGTAGAAACTTTGCATATACCCATCACATATGGGCAGCGAGGATGAAACCTACAGCCTGGCGGAGGGCTCTTAAGGTCTGGAGGAATGCCTGGTATCGATTCAAGTTTTGTACGCTTCCCATGCAGTCTAGGAACCGCGTTCAGGAGTTTTTGCGTGTAAGGATGTTTTGGATTGTTGTAAATCTGCTCTGCCGGACCAATCTCCACCAATTCGCCTGCGTACATTATCCCCACAATATCTACAAGTTCAGAAATTACACTCAGATCATGAGTTATCATTATTATTGAAATTCCAAGTTCCCTTTCCAGCCGCTTTAGAAGGTTTATGACCTGAGCTTGAACAATTACATCAAGAGCTGTTGTAGGCTCATCTGCAATAACAATCTTTGGCCTTAAGATCAAAGCCATTGCAATGACGACTCTCTGCTTCATTCCGCCGCTGAGCTCGTGAGGATAGCGTTGCATCATGCTTGCATCGAGCCCAACTTCCCTCAATGCATCTTCAGCCTTCTTCCTAGCCTTTTCGCCTACCAATTCAGAGTGAAACTTTAGAGGCTCCATCAACTGATGGCCTATAGTATAAACAGGGTTCAACGCGTTCATGGCACCCTGAAATATCATAGAGATCTGCCTCCAACGCACCTCAGTCCTGTACTTCTCCTCGTTGAACTGCAGAATATTGTTTCCGTCCAAACTTATTGAACCAGAAACTATTCTCCCCGGTGAAGGAATTAGATTCATCAATGCCAAGCCAAGAGTAGTTTTACCAGAACCAGATTCTCCAGCAATGCCAAGAGATTTACCTTTCAACGAAAATGATACTCCATCAACTGCCCTTACCGTCCCTGTTGATGTAAAGAAATGCACTTTTAGATTGTCTACTTCGAGCTCTACCAACTTACAATTTCCTCATCTTTGGGTTCAGAACCTTGTCAAGACCATTTCCTATCAGGACAAAGGAGATTGCTGTCAGGGCCAACATCACTCCTGGTGGCATTATCCACCACCAAAGCTGCCTTGCACCTGCACCAAAAGTATATGCGTCATTTAGAATTTTCCCCCAAGTAGGAACCGTTGGGTCTCCTAACCCAAGGAAACTCAAACCCGCCTCGGTAAGTATTGGCCCAGGAACAGAAAGCGCTACACTTGCGATAACATATGGTGTTATTTGAGGAACCATATGCCTTATCATCACCCATCTGCTAGACGCTCCAATTAATTGTGATGCTTCTACATATGGTAGGGTTTTCAATTGCAAGGCTATGCTTCTTGTAACCTTAGAGAGACCTGGCCAGCCAAATACCACAAGAATGACTATCAACAGGCCAAGGGTCATCCGAGTCGAAACTGCAATTATGATCAAAAGGAAGAGCAACGGAAATGATATGATAATATCACTGAAACGCATCATGACTTCGTCTGTCTTTCCCCCAAAATAGCCGCTTGCTACACCATAGATCAAACCTATGCCAGTCCCAAATATCGATACCGTAATTCCTATGAAGAGTGCGACGGGCGTCCCCCAAAGCACACCTGTCCATATGTCCCTTCCAAGATCATCAGTGCCCATGAAGCCAAAGACCTTTCCTCCAATTATCAGCTCTGTCTTCTGAACCCTGTCATCCGACCCGAATAAAAAGAACGACGACTCGAAAGTATATCGTCCTCTAAGGAGTCGTGAGCCTTCGTCAAATTTGTCGCAGCTTACCTGGAATATTAGAACGTTAGCTCTAGTATCATTAAGAGCCGAGGCAGGGCAGTTCGGCTTGGAAGATTGCTGCAAGACCGTATTTCTCAGGATTCTCTCAGCAGAAGAAATGGTTCCGTTAAATCTGTAAACTGCAACTTGAGCTGGAGGAGATGGTGCAGTTGTGCGCACAAGTGAAAAAACCTCGCCATCAGGCCTTGTAACTCTAAGCTCTATTTGCGGCGGAGTTGCTCCATAGTTCAAAAAATAGTTAAAATTGATGTCGTTGGGAAAGTCGTCGTAAGAATAATCCAACGTATAAGAATGAATTACTCTTCTAAACTCTCCTAGGACATCCTCATTAACGGCAGGTTGCTGGAGAATCAGGTGCTCGGGTTGTTTGCTTGATGAAAAGAAGTTTACCCATGCAGGCTCGGCAGTCTTGGGATATCTTACCCAGTATGTTGGGTTGCTCCATTCTCTAAATGTTTCTGGGGGGAGAGAAGTTAATGCTATGGATGTAGCTATAATGAGCAGTATAAGTATAGATAAGCCCAGAATTCCTTCGGGCTGTTTAACAAAGTCTCTCCATAGAGACCTAACACCTCTTTGTGACACGAATCAAAATCAACCTGCCTTCACTCTGGGATCGAAGAAACCATATAATACATCAATAATGAAAATGCTTGCAAGGTAAACTGCTGTAGATACATAAACAAGACCAATTATGATTGGAATATCCAAAGCGCCTATTGCTGTGTAGAAAAGCCTTCCCATACCCGGCCAGTCGAAGACCGCCTCGGTAATCAGTGCTCCGCCTAAAGAACCCGACAAGCTTAGAACTACTAAAGTAATAACTGGAGGTGCAGCACTTCTCAACACATGACCGTAAAGTATTCCGCGTTCTGGAACTCCTTTTGCCATTGCGACCGTGATGTAATCCTCCTGCATTATTCCTATGACAAGGTTTCTAACAATATAGGCCCACCCCCCAAATCCAAGCAGAGTAATCGTGAGTAAAGGAAGTGTCATATGGTATAGCAACGCCGGGATATACGCTGGGTCGCTAGGGGGTATAAGGGGAGTCGCTCTGGCTGGGAATATCCTGAGGGTGTAGGAAAAAAACACGATCGCTATGATGCCAACCCACCATATTGGCACAGTTCCACTTGCGACTCCAATCGTTGAAATCAGCCTGTCGAGAATGCCTCCTGGCTTTCTTGCTGCTCTAATCCCTATCAGAAGTCCTATGATAAGACTCAGAATAGTTGCTGTAGTAAAGAGCAAGATTGTCTTTGGGAGTGCTTCTAATATGATATCCCTAACTATGTTCGAACCACCGTAACTCCTCAAAAAATAGGATTCTCCTAGATTCAAAGTTGCCAAGCTATAGATACTGTAACCCAGCCGCTTGGGCGACCACCACGGGTCGTTTAGACCGAGGTTTTGTATCTCTCTCTGTTTTATCTCCTCCATTTGCTGTTTAATCAGGTTTGCATCTCCGCAAAATGATGGAGGCCTCAGCATGTTGCATCGTGTAGAGATATCCCCCCTTACATATGATTCTACTTGTCTTTTCAATACGTTGTCAGTAGCGGGGCCGGCGAAGGCGAGTGTTAGGAGTAATACTGCAAACAGCACCAGAACTAAGTTTAGCGTCCTAGTTACTACGAACCTGCCTAGCCCCAATTACTTCCCCTTTTCTGGGGCTACACTTTCTTTGCTCTTCCCTTGAATAGTGCTATCCCTGCACCGACAACTATTACAGCGACGACGACGCCAATAATAACTGTAGTCTCAATGCCCAGTGCCGGTTGTGCTGTTGTTAAGGGTGATTCTGGTGCGTCTGGCCTTGGTGCTCCAGGTTGTTGAATCGGAGGAGATACTAGGAATGATGTTTGATACACGTCAGGTTTTATCGCCTTTGGACTCACGGCGAAGAGTTTCAGCTGGTATGAACCAGTAGAGAGCTTAGATGTGTCTGTAGTTGCGAATGCAATGTCGTAAGTTCCAGTAGGTTGTGTCGCCTTTGCTTCACCTTTAAGAACAGTCTTGCCCTGAGGATCAACAATTCTATAAGTGAGTTGTGCTTCTGCACTTGGTTGCCCTCCTATATCGACATTTATTTTTACTGCTGCTGCTTTACCAGCTTCAATCGTGGAAGGCACCTGTACATTCTTTATCTGAGCAGTCCTGGCAACTTCAAATTCCTTCCAGAAGCCAAGTGCAGTTGGATATGTAGGGTCTGTATTCCTCCTTACAATTATAGTTCTTGCATCTGGATTGTATCCAACCAACCAGAATGGCCCATTACTTATTATTGCATGTCCCTTTTCATTTATCCACTTTATCGCAGCGTCATAGCGCCTTACAGCTTCTTCTCTGGTTACAATTCCCTGCAGAGCTGGTGGTACGATACCTTTGTCTCTCATGTCTTGCAAAGCAGCCTTGACAAGGTCAGCGTCATTTTTTATGATCATAGAGAGCCATGGCAGCTTTGCTGCAGTGGCCCCGCTTCGTGAAAATGCGGCCTTCTTCTCAACAACAACTTTTTCCGCCGCTGCATCGATTTCCCAAGGAGTACTCGCCCCCACACCTCCAGAATCTGCTACGTAGTTTTGGTCGAAGTGCCAATAGTCAATATAAACTTCCACCTTATTGTCTCCAGTGAACCTTACTCCTTTGAAGAGCTTTGCACCCGGCTCAGCCTGAGCAGTGTACTCAGGATCGAAGGTGGGTTCACCGCTCTTGCTCAGACCCCACTGCTGGCCAAAGTATATGCCATACAGTGAATCAGCTCTGCTCATAGGTATACCATGGTGCCAGTTGAAGAAGTTCATCTCCGATGTAATCTTCGAAGTTGCCTTAATCCCTGACCCTACTGGCTTGAATGATTGTAAGGCGCGATCCCAATTAAGCGCATCAGCAGGCACATCCAGCATTCCCTTGGGACCAGCAGTCTCTACATTCCTTTTTTCGGCAACTGTGATGATTTTGCCTGTTTTGTCAGCTGTGATGATTTCGCCTGTATGCGGGTGAGTCCAGGTACTGGGTTCATTAAGGCCGTTCCAGATCATTTGGGAGTAGGAGTCCTTTATCCCGGCAATGTTGTTCCACGAGCCCTGATAGATCTGCTTCATCCCGATTTTTACGGAACCACCCTGATTATCGCTCAGTCTTCCATTTACCAGCGTATATCTGGTCTTGAGACCTGCACCAAAGTCATTTACACCTCCCTTGAAGTTCTTGTTGGCAACATATGGTTCAATCTGGCTTGTCAAGAATACTCTTACTGATTCTCTGATTCCTTCAAGTGCAACCTTCCTAATGAGCTCATCACGCTCTGCTTTGGAACTGAAGTTTCCCGTAGCTACTCTCTTACTCCACTCGTCAAGATCAGGATGTTTATAGCTGGCGTATGATTCTTCTCCCCAGCCAGGCATATTGCCAAACCATGGTGCATACATCTGCCCATCTATGATCGTATCATATTTCAAAAAGCCTGAGCGCCCCCAACCCTCCGTATACATATGCCATTTTGCCTCCTTCGGATCTGAGCCATAGACAATTTCGAATGCCTTGGTTAAATCTCCCAAAACCTTCTCGACAGTAAATCCGGCATTTTCTAGCCCTGAAGTGACTGCTCCTCCTACCGCAAGCCTCCTTGGGTCGTCACTTCGTATGAAGAACTTTATTGTTACTGGCTCTCCGCCCACCACCCACTTCCCACCTACCTTCTGAGCACCGGCTTTCGTCATTGCTTCGTTAATCATGGTATAGGCAAGTTCAGGATTGTATTTTATGCCAAGAGCGTCAACTTCATCCGCGATTACGAGATAATCTGGGTCGTAAATTCCATAGACAGCAACCTGAGCGGCCCCATAACCTCGCAGAATGTCAGTTACCAAGAACTCCCTGTCTATGAGAAAGTTTAGGGCATACCTAACTTCCCTATTTGAGAAGGGATTGAATTTCTCCGTCGTTACAGGATTCAGAACGAGGCTCCACATGCCCCCAGGCGATTCTGTGACTACAACATTGGGATCCTGCTTCATCTGATCAGCAACTTCTAGAGGAATCCTCCAGAAGTATGCCTGTAGGTTGCCTGCCTGCACCTCTTTTGCAGCTATCTGCTCATCCAAGTAATGGACGAACGTTATCTCGTCGAGGTAGGGGCCCTTTGCCTGCTGTGCATATATTTGCGATATGTTTGAAAAAACCCCTGACGTTAGGAATACAAAAACCAGTGTTAACCCTACTATCTTACGATAGTTCACGGTTAAGAAAGGGAGCTTACGCCTTATTATCCTTTTCACTGTCTTTTGCTTTGTTCTACTCAAGAAAGGTATTTGGTGAAAGGTGCGAATGCCTGCTCATAGCCTGTATCAGAAAGTGCAGTTCTGTCAATTTTGATAAGATCAGTCCCAAAATAGTATTTTTCAAATTGTTGTTTCCTCCCTATATTTGCCATACCATGCAGTATTAGAGTGGCATCCAAAATTCCATAGTCAAAATTAGCAGTTCTAAAGAGATCCAATATTGAGGCCTGAAGACTCTGATGCATTTTGCCTCTTGCCCAAGGTCTCTTCCCCCTGTATATTCGCCTTGGGGGTATTCCCAGAAGGTTCTTTACGACTCCGCTGTAAAATCTTGCTCCATCCTCAACTTTCAGCACGGCAATTGAAACCTTGAAATCTGATTCAAGTACTATTTTCGGCAGGTACAGATACTCCCAGCGTATCCTGTCCTGCACATGGACCTTCGTAATTGGAGTATCATCAGCGTCAACAAACTCTGCCCCTTCTATTTTATCAAATCCAAGAGCGTTTGCAATTGCTCTGGCACCGTCAAGTGCCGTTGAACCTTCTATTATGTTGATTTTCTTTGCACCTAATTCCCTGCATATGCTTATCGTTTCTTTCACTATTGCTATGTCCACGGTAAATGGAGGAGGCTTGGGGTAGCCAGTGCTTGCCTTTATCAAGACGCTTTTGCCTCTAATCTTCGATGAGAAAGATTGGAGGTCTTCTGCAAGCCCTTTGGCTAACTCTTTAATTATTTGGGCAGTTCTTACCGACAAGTGGTTCAACACCTGCCAGTGCTCGTTTAATAACCGCATCCCTCTTTTGAGCCTGACTTGCTGTATTCTACAGTTGCAGAGACATACGAAGCTCTTGAGATGACGAAGAAGCGGCTCGAGCTTACAGACATACTAACAAATCTATTCAAGCGGACACCAAAAGGCCTTATCGATAAAGTCGTTTATCTCACGCAGGGCAAGCTGTATCCAGATTTTATGGGTATAGAGATCGGGATAGCAGAAAAACTAGCGACGCGGGCAATTTCTACAGTCTCTGGAGTTTCTGAAGATGATATTGGGAAGGTGTACCAAAAGACTGGAGACCTTGGAGCAGCGGCCATGAAGGTGCTAAAGCAGAAGATCCAGACTACATTGTTTGGAGGGGCTTTGACTGTTGAAAGAGTATTTTCCACGCTTAAAAAGACTGCAGGTGTCTCTGGTTCTGGTTCCATTGACATCAAACTCGGCTATCTTTCTAACTTGCTGACCGATGCGAGCCCGCTGGAAGCGAAGTACATTGTAAGGACGGTTACGGGAAACTTGAGATTAGGTATTGCTGATTATACCCTGCTTGATGCTCTGGCAGTAGCATTTGTAGGCGATAAGACCAGCAGGCCCGAGCTTGAGAGAGCTTACAACCTTTCCAGCGATTTAGGACTAGTTGCAAAAGAAGTTGCTGCAGGAGGATTAAAGCAGATCATAACTTTCAAGGTTAAAGTCGGCAGCCCGATAAGACCCATGCTTGCAGAGAGAATGGAGTCGGCTAAAGAAATAGTGGATAAACTTGGAGGAAAAGTGGCTGCAGAATACAAGCTTGACGGTGAAAGGCTCCAGATTCACGTCTCTACGAAGGAGGTTTCCATCTTTTCAAGACGCTTGGAAAAGATAACCTCTCATTATAGCGATGTTGCAAGTCTTGTAAAAGAGGATATCAAAGCTAAGAATGCCATCATCGAGGGAGAAGCGGTTGCCATTGATGTTGATACAGGAGATTACCTGCCATTTCAAGAATTGATGCACAGGAGAAGGAAATATGGAATTGATGAAGCCATAAAGCAATATCCAGTTTCTCTGAACCTGTTCGACGTTCTGTACCTTGACGGGAAAGACCTTACTGCATTGCCTTACACGAAGAGGAGAGCAACATTGCAGAAAATACTGCAAGATGGAGATAGGTTGAAACTTGTCCCAGCAATTACTACATCTGATCCTGAAGAGATTGAGAAGTTCATGCAGGAAGCGATTTCAAACGGATGCGAGGGTCTTGTCATAAAGGACAGAAATAGCGCATATAGAGCAGGAGCAAGAGAGTTCCTCTGGGTCAAGCTAAAGAGGGAATACAGGAGCGAACTGACAGATTCTGTTGACCTTGTTGTAGTTGGAGGGTTCCATGGTAGAGGGAGGAGGGCGGGGAGGTACGGCGCTTTGCTACTTGCTTCCTACGACAAAGAAACTGATGTCTTCAGAACTGTCTGCAAGGTCGGGACGGGATTTACAGACGAAGATTTGATGAGGATTTTTGACATGCTTCAGAAGTACAAGGTACAGCATATTCATCCCAGAGTAAATTCGAAGATGGAAGCTGATGTCTGGTTCGTTCCAAATGTAATCCTAGAAATAATAGGCTCCGAAATTACTCTAAGCCCTATACACACGGCAAAAATGGATGCCATACGGAAAGGTGCTGGCTTGGCGTTAAGATTTCCAAAGTTCACTGGCAAGATTAGAGAGGACAAGAGTCCCGAAGACGCTACGACAACGGAAGAACTGCTCGAGATGTATCAAGCGCAATTAAAGAAGATAGAGGCCGAGCCTGCGCAAGAAGTTATTGGAAAAGAATAGTTTTGAAAATCAATGAAAAATGGCATAATGCAAATCCTATGCCAAAGAACCCTACAATCGAGCAGAGGATAAAGTGGCATCTGGAGCACGTCAAGAATTGTGGTTGCAGACCGATTCCTGATAAGCTACAGGACGAAATCAAAAAGCGCAATAAAGCTCGCCTCTAAATACCGCCCATTTTAGCATCCGAACATGGGAAAGGCTAAGCAGCTCCGCAAACTCGTTGAAAGAAAGGGTTCGATACTTGTACCTGGAGTTTACGATGCGCTATCGGCAAAGATTGCAGAGAGGGTAGGCTTTGAAGTAATATTCCACACGGGCTATGGCACTGCAGCATCATTGCTCGCTCAGCCCGATGTCGGATTGGTAAGTTTCGGCGAAATGGTAGGCAGAGTTGCATCCATTTGCAGAGCTGTAAACGAGCCCGTAATATGCGACGCCGATACTGGCTACGGCAACGCTGTCAACGTGTACAGAACAGTAAAGGAGTACATCTGGGCAGGTGCTTCGGGAATGATTGTTGAGGATCAAGTTTGGCCCAAAAGATGCGGGCACATGACAGGTAAAGAAACCATTTCACATGAAGAAAGTTTGGGGAAGATCAGGGCTGCTGTAGATGCCAGAGATGAAGTTGATTCCGATGTGATAATAATTGCGAGGACAGATGCTATTGCCACGGAAGGGTTGCAGGAGGCTATTGATAGGGCAAAAGAGTTCAAGAAAGCAGGTGCGGATATAATATTCTTAGAAGCTCCAAAGTCGTATGGGCAGCTTGGCGAAATTTCAAAGCAGATCAATGCTCCGATGCTACTGAACCAGATTGAGAGGGGTGCAACTCCATTAGTGCCTTTTGACAGGGCTGAGCAGCTTGGCTTCAAGATCGTTCTGTATCCCTTGACATCGCTGTATGCAGCGGTAAAAGGTATCAGGGATTCGTTAGAATATCTGAAGAAAAAGAAGACATCTGAAGGCTTTCAAAATAACCTGATACAGTTTGGCGACTTCAACAAATTAGTCGGTTATGACGAATTCCACGATCTAGAAATGAAGTACGTGCCAAAGAAGCGTTGAAGGTTTATTTCGTGCTCCAACGGACAAAACTAGAGCACGTTTGAACAGAAACTTCCTATTTGTAGCCTTAATAGCAGGCTCTGCAGCTGGACTATTTGGAACTTGGTACTATTTCTTTACGCTTTCTTCCCAAATGCGCAGCTCAATGCCTTCTTCGATGCAGGGCATGATGGACATGATGATGGGAGGCGCAATGGTTCCTGCTGGGATGCCTTTTGCACCACTTTACACAATAATTCCCCTAGCATTCATTGCCATACTGGTTATTGGGGTTGCGGGTCTTAGTTACTCTATGTTATTTCCAGAGATCAGGAACGTTCCAAGCAGTATTCAACCCATCGCACAAAAAGAGCAGAAGCTATCGACAATAATGAAGACTCTGAGTGTAGAAGAGCAGAAGGTCATAGAGGTTATTCTTGTGCACAATGGAAAGTACCTGCAGAAGTACGTTGTAAAAGAGTCGGGCTTGACGAGGTTAAAGGTTCATAGAATACTTGCAAGGCTTGCAGAGAGAGGCATCGTAAACATAAGGGAGTATGCTAACACAAACGAAGTTTCTATAGCAGAATGGCTGCAAAAAGAAAAAGAGGGCAGCTAACCCTCAACTATGATTTTTCCCGTCATGTATGGGTGAGGGTCGCAGTGGTACACATAAGTGCCAGGCTCGGTAAAAGTGTAGCTAAAAGATTCCATGCGCCCTAATAATTGAGACTCGAACTTTCCTGTTGGTTTCTCATGAGTGCCTGCTTCTACCGTATGCGGGACAGGGTCCATGTTGATCCAAGTCACAGTTGTACCCTTCTTTACCGTCAAAATGTCAGGATAGAATGCATAGTTCGTTATGATGACTGTGTTCTGTGTTGCTGATTGTATGCCTGCACCAGGCCCCATCATGCCAGGACCCATCACGCCCGGTCCCATCATTCCCGAACCCATCATACCACCCATCATCCCTCCCGATCCCATCATACCTCCACCTGGACCCATCATTCCGTAGTTAGAGTACGAGTATGTCCCAACATAGTAGCCAATTACGAACGCTGCCACAATTCCTATAGCAGCAACGACCCCCAACGCTACAAGTGTATTCTTTTCACTTGCCATTTTTGAATCACGGATAGTTTATGGTATGCTTGTGATAAGAAAGTTTGGTGCAACAAAAGTGATACAGCATTGAAACTTAGCAACAATCTCCGTTTTTGGCTACCATTAGAATGTTTTCGTGAATGCTGAAGCCCAAGCTCTTGAACATTGACTTTGATGCTGTATTGTCCGAGACTATCAACGCCCTGAACTTTTTGCCTCCCTTCGCTGAGAGCCTTCTTGTAACCTCTGCAATCAACTTTGAAGCGATTCCATTCCTCTGATGTTTAGGATCAACGGCAATCCTGTAAATCCACGCCCTCCAGCCGTCCCACCCTCCAATCACTGTTCCAACGACCTTCTTGTCGATCTCATAAACAAGAAACAAATCCTTGGCGACTTTCTGCTGCTCGATGAAGACATCTTTTGTGCTCTCGCTTTTCGCTGCCAAACCTACTTTCTCCCATATTTCTGCAACCTCTTTGTAGTCCTTCATTATGAATTCCCTTATCTTGGCTCTGCTTAGGAGCTGTTGGGGTCGCTTTGCCATGTTGTTGCCTTTCCAAACTGCTTGCGATTAAGGATTCACTCTAGTCATCGTTCTTGGGAACAGACTTGCAGCCCTGATGTGCTTCAAACCGCACAGCCATCTAGCTGTCCTTTCGACACCTATTCCAAACCCTGCATGAGTGGACATGCCGTATTTCCTTAGATCGAGGTACCATTGAAACGACTCGGCAGGAAGCTCTTGCTTCTTGACGCGCTCTAACAACATATCATAATCAGAAACTCGTTCCCCGCCAGTTGCAATTTCACCGTAGCCTTCAGGCGCTATAAGGTCTGCAGACTTTGTAACCTTGTCATTGTCGGGCTTGGTCATATGATAGAATCCTCTAGCGGAGAGAGGATAATCGGTTATGAAAAACGGTCTGTCAAATGCCTGCGAGACCATCCTTTCGACGTTTGTGGGTATATCTTCGCCCCAAGTAAATCCAATTCCTTTTTTGGATGCCATGCCAAGAACTTCGTCGTAGCTTATCCTTGGCAGAGGTTTTTCGGGAACTCTAACATTCCTTCCTAAAGTTGCAAGCTCTTTGGCCCTCTTCTCTACGACCCTGCTAACAATAGCATGAACTAACTCCTCCTGAAGTTTCAGGTTATCCTGCTGCTCGACAAACGCCTGCTCAGCCTCTATCATCCAGAACTCTGTAAGGTGCTTTGAAGTCTTGGATTTTTCAGCCCTGAATGCAGGCTGGAAGATGAAGACCTTCTCGAATGCGAATATTGCCGCTTCTTCATAGAGCTGAGCGCTCTGGGAAAGGTAAACCTTCTGGCCGAAATAGTCCAGCTCAAAAAGCGTTGAGCCTCCTTCGCATGCAGATTGAACGATTGTAGGTGCGCTAATTAGCGTGAAACCTCCCTGTACGAAGAAATCGAAAGAAGCATAGATTATTTCAGCTCTAACCTTCATTACTGCAGCAGACTTTCTGCCTCTAATCGAAAGGTGCCTGTTGTCGTACAAAAACGAGGGAGAAGTTACTGCACTTTTTGTAATTGGCCATTTTTCCGCTTTAGCCAATACTTGGAAGCTCTTGACCTGAATCTCTTTGCCCCCAGAAGCCCTCGGATCTGTTTTTACTGAACCCTCAACAACAACTGCAGACTCTTTGCTTGCATCGTTAATTGCAGAAATTGATTTGTCGTCTGCGACGCCCTTCCTTGCAGCAACCTGCATCTCTCCCGTTCCATCCCTAATTATTGCAAACGTTAGACCTCCAATCCTGCTCTTCGACCTTACCCACCCATGAATCCTCGCAGTTTCGCCATCCTGCAGCTTGAAGACTTGATCTATTGTATGGAGGGACATTCTGCAGCCTCAATGATTAGCTAGAATAAATCTTGCAATTAGTCGCATGTTGAAAGAACCGCTTTTGTAGCATTTAGAGGACCATTGTAATTCTCGGCAATCTCGGCTATTTTCCGAGCGCTCTTTGTGTATTTGTCGTCTGATGATATCTGCTCTGCAGATTCGAGTAGGGTTTTGGTCTTCAGATCCTCAGCCTTTATGCAGATGCCAGCTCCAAGCTCAGAAACTTTGCTCCCGTTGCCTATCTGCTCCGAATGTTTCTCTATAGGAATGATTATCATCGGCTTTCCATAGCACAATGATTGCGCTATCGTCGAATGCCCTCCTCTACCGATCGAATAGTCTGCAAGAGCGAATAGTTCATCGCGTATCGGGCACCATTCGAAGTACCAAGAGTTACCTATCTTCATGGGCTCTGTTTTTCCGCCTACAACACCTCCAGATATTATGAGCGAAAAATCTCCGTTTGCCCTCTTTGAGGCTTCGATTACCTTCCTTACAGCCCCTTCCCGCGTTCCAGCAGGCCCACTTATCTGTGCAAAGAATACCTTCGAGCAGTTGATTCCAAAAGTAGACCTTAGTTTTGCAAGCTCAGAATTCTTGAATTCCTTTTTCTTTACAATAAATCCAACGTAGTTAACCTTCTTGCTGATTGAAGAAATATCGGAAATGCTCTTCTCGCATATCGTGTAAGGAGGAGCCAAATCTGGTACAAGAATTTCTTTGCTGAGAGCCCATGCTCTGCCAAGGAGCTCTGCCATTGTTTCCTCACCTATGCTGGAAACTCTGCTCAACCCGCTTTCAGGCATCCTAATTCTGATCTGATTCAGCATTGTTATGCAGGGGATATGCTTCCTTGAAGCGGCGATTACGCTTGAAAGCCTCGAATCGTTACAGACTACTTTGGGCTTCAGTGCTGCCATATTCTTCATTTCAAATCGCACTTGTTTCGCAAAACTCGCCATCATGCTTGGAAATCCCAGTGTTGTCTTCTTCAGAGAAACTTTACCGTCAGTCAAGCCCACGTCCATTTCAGGACATGTGTCGCACTCGAACCCAACCTCTCTGAGGTATTTTGCACCCTCCCCGAATGATGAAAACCTTACGTCGAAACCGTTTAACTGCAGTTCTCTGGCTATTATAGAGAGCCTGCTAACATGCCCAAGACCAGAGCCAAATGCGGGAAGGTAAGCCAGAGCCATCTGCATCACTACAGGTTCTTTCTCTCCACTCTACCCTTTGGAGAAGCCTCTTCGAAGATTATCGCCTGGAACTTGTAAACTTTTGTGCTTGGAACGAGCCAGATGTCCGGAGTTGCACCAGCCTTCATGCAGGCGTTCTCAAGAAACTCCTCCGCGTTCCATCCATATTCTACGGGCACCTGAGGCAACAACAGTCCTCTACCAAGAGACCATTGCACTATAAGGCCGTCTCTGCCTACAGCGATATTCCTCGGCAACTCTTTAGTAGATTTAACCTGAATTAGTTCTGGAGGTGTAAGTACGCTCAACTCGAAGAGGGTTTTCTCAAGCTCGTTTTTCATTAGAGGAGGGAATCTCGGGTCTTCAGTCGCTGCAGCTACTGCTGCGCTCATTACAGCTTCAATCAAAGGCTTGTCGGGGTATGGAAAGCCTATGCAGCCTCTCAGCTCTTTCCCCCCATTGATTACGCTACTAATCGTCACAAAAACTCCAGCTTTAGTTTCAAAAATAGCACCATGCTCCTTCGGTACATTCCGCAATCTCCCTTCTGCAAAGAACTTCTCTATCGTGCTCCTCGCAAGCGTGACAAGAAATGCACCAGTTCCGTCGTCCAACTTCATGATATGAATTTCTGCAATGCAGTTCCACTTAAGTTTGTGCCATTTTTTCTACGATGTTAGCCATGGACTTCATCCTTTGCCAGTGACTCCCCCGCCAGTACACCTTCCCACAGCTTTTGCAGACGTAGAACCTCTCTTGCCTCTCTAATACAGTCTTCGGAACATTGGTCAAAGAGGACTTGATAGCTCCTTCGAGCAGGCCGTTGCAGACGGGACACCTTGATTTTTCAGGGTTAAGATCAGCGGCAATTTGCAATGAGCTGAATACGTAAGCAAGTCTTGCAGCGTCGTTATCACCTACTATCAGAACCGCTGATATACTTTTGTTAGTCGCCCTCAAAAACAGTTCTCTGTCAGATGTCAGGAGCGTCCTATTCTGCGATTCTGCAATCTTGATTAATTCAGCATCGTTTAATTTCGCATCATAAATGGTGTCGAAGCTGTACATGCGGAGCTTCCTTGCCAAACTGCCCAGCATTCCGTCAACTGCGAACTTCGCTTCCGTAGACTATGTCACCCTTTGGCTTTGAGATGATCTCACCATTTTCGTAGACCAATTCTCCTCCAACTATCGTAGCAAAGACCTTCCCCCTTACACTTCTTCCTTCAAACGGAGAATACTTCGCCTTCGTATAGAACGTACCAGAATCTATCTTCCAGCTCTTCTTCGGGTCAAGAATAGTAATATTTGCCTTAAAGCCCTCTTTCATTGCACCAATTCTGCTCAGGTTGAACCTCGATGCAGGATTTTCTGTTATTGCAGCGATGGCACGTTTTACCGATATCCTTTCTTGGTTAACCAGCGTAAAGAGCAGGCCAGCCAGAGTTTCAAGCTGGGGAAATCCCGGGCGTGGATTTTGATTTCCTTTTTCCTTCAAGGCATGCGGAGCATGGTCAGTAGCGATTATCGGTATCAGACCTGCGGAAACTCCCTCAAGGATGGCTGCAGAATCAGCTGGAGGACGCAATGGAGGTTCAACGACAGCCATTCCTCCAAGCTCATCAATGATTGCAGAATTCAGCAGCATGTGATGAGGGGTTGCTTCACATGATATATTAGTACCTAATTTTCTTACTTCATTTATCAGCTTCAGACCTTCTCTGGTCGAGAGATGGCATATGTGCACCTTGCCTTGAGTTTTTGAAGCAATCTTGATAACCTGCTCTATAGCTGAAACTTCTGCCTTTGCTGGATGAGCCTGAAGATGCTCTTCTGCCGTCCTTGTGTTTTTATTAATCAGAGCAGGATCTTCAGCATGAAAGCACACCAAACGTCTGGTTTTCTTCGCTGCAACCATTAGGTTCTCGATCTTTTCTGAGTCAAATATTATGCTATCAATTGCCTTGTGAAGGTACGCCTTGAAGGCTATGCAACCTGCCTCTGCAAGCTCTGTAGCTATTGATGGGTTGTTAGTAGTGCCGTAGAACCCTACATCGCAGTAGATTCTGCCTTTGGCAGTTTGGATTCTATTCCTTAATGCTTTTACACTCGTTATTGGAGGAGAAGTATTTGGCATGTCGAGAACTGTTGTAAACCCTCCTGCAACTGCTGCGGAAGTTCCACTTGCAAAATCTTCCTTGTAAGAATATTCAGCATCCCTCAAATGCGTGTGAACATCGATAAAGCCCGGGAAGACCATCTTGCCCCTTGCATCGAACTTGACATCAGCGTCAGGAAGTCTGTACTCCTTTGCTATTTTCTGGATCATACCATTACTGATTGAAATTCCTGCATCGGCAAATTTACTGCTAATCCAGACCTTCCCGTTTACTATGTTAATTGATCTCAACTATTCCTCAGGCGGCTCCGCAGCTTTTTCCATCCTGCACTCTTCGCATAGATACTTGTTGTCCATCTCCCGCAACTATCACAATGCCCTTCGACATAGCCCCTGCCCTTCTTGACTCGCCAGTCATTATTCTGGCCTTTTCTGAAACTATCTCCATCAGCTCTGGAGTCACTGCAAGT
The DNA here is from genome assembly GCA_024860875.1 of Nitrososphaerota archaeon. Lineage (GTDB taxonomy): Archaea > Thermoproteota > Nitrososphaeria > Nitrososphaerales > UBA57 > VHBL01. Next base: position 131,951 of record JACPSZ010000008.1, read on the forward strand.
ATGTCCGAGAGCGAGATAATTCCTATAAGGTTGCCATTTCTGACAACTCCCAGCCTCTTTACCCTCTGCTTCCGAATCAGCCTTGCAGCTTCTGGAAGGTCTTCCATGAAATCTATAGTTTTGAGGGGAGATGACAGAATCTTGGAAGCAGTTATAGTGTTTGGCTTTGCATTCTTAGCCACTACTTTTTCAACTAGATCAGTATCCGTGATTATCCCAATGGGCGTGCCCTTCTGAACAACGATTAGGCTTCCAACCCCAAGGTCGGACATTTTCTTTGCAACGGCATCGGCTTTGGCATCTGGAGATATGGTAATGACAGGGCTGTTCATAACGTCCCGCAGAAGCACCTTAGTCTTTATCCTTGAGCCGTAAGCCATCTCTCCATCATCAGCTCAAAATTGCTTTAATCCTTTTACCCTCTACCTTTCCCGATAATCTTTCCCCCTCCTGAAGGAAGGACTCTTACAAAATCGTCAAGAGGCATTTTCTTGTAGATTTGCGCCTTCTCTCCATCGAGAAGAGCTATTATCTCGGCCTTGACCTTCTTTGCAGTGTCGGTCGCCTTGAAGTTTTCTGGTGTTATCAAAACGTACGCTGAGCAGTGCTTCTGAATAGCGCTAGTTGGACCTGCCATTAGCGTATCCCTATCTCCAACTCTGCATACTCCGACTGCAACTTCGAGTTTTATCGATTTGATGTAGTTCTTTTTCCCCTCTATAAGGAAACTGCCTTTAGGCAAAAACATGCCTGTAGGCGCCTGTAGCTTGACCTGCTCTGGCTTGACCCAGTACGCGTCTGCAACCCTTATGCCCTCTCTCCAAGCCCTACTGAACGAAACTACAGCCCTTGCCACCTCTTCTATGGAAACTGTGTTTGCTTCAGTTGCATCTTTTATTACAAAAAATGGAGAACCGACGATCTCAGCATGCAGAACTATGTCATTGTTTGAGAGATGCTTCCTGATTATTGCTGCGTTGGAGTGTGTATCCCTTCCCCCGATTGCCAGCAGACCTTCAGAAGTATTGAGCCATCTATAACGCTCGAACCACAGGGGCTCCTCCCTAACTTCGAACGTTTCTTTAGACTCTTTCTTCTCCACCTGTAGCAGAAGCTCCTTATTCTGTTCCTTAAGCTTCGCTTCTGCCTGTTCAATCAGCTTGGCTTTCGCTTCGAGCCGCTTGGCTTCGTCAAAGAGTCTTGATGATATTTTCATTGCAGACATTCCATCTTGAAGCTCCATGGAGTCGTCGCCGAATTTCAACAGGAACTTGCCCATGCTGACAGATGCCTTGATGGGTTCAGCAGAGAATTCCCTCTGCATCTCGTTCATGCTTACAGTTTTGTTCATCCACTTCTGCATAATGGTGTTTGCACTCCCGCGGAGTTTTGCTGCAAATGTGATAGCATTCTCTCTTGCCTTAGCCTGCTCTTGAATGGATTTGTCGAGTTCCTGTATCTTAGCCAGTTGAGTCTTGTTTGAGGAGAATTCTAGGCCTCGCTTCAGGTCGAAGGACAAAGCTTCATCCATAGCCTCGGCAAGAGATCCTTTCTTAATCGATGTTCTTCCTTGAAGCGTAACCATGTTTGGAGGTGCAAAATCTGAAGGTGCAGAATTGTCAAGAATTACTATGCCTTTGGTTTCAGTGTCTGATAGGGTATCAGCAAGTTCCATACACGCTTTGTATATGCGCCCAAAATCGGAATCTGAAAGAGTCTTCGTGCTAGTATCTTTATTCACGTTTGCTCTAGCCAAGACCTCTTCTACATACTTCCTTGAGAGCGAGACCTCTCTTCCCAACCATTTTGCTATTGCCAGATCGCTCTCTTTTGCTTTAACGACGTCATCTAATCTGACATGGAAGAAGTCGATACCCCTGCTCGGGGGCAGAGCGTATTTTTCACCAGGTACGACTCTCCTGTGCCTGACCCTTATGGCTCTCAAACATGCCATGATTCTGCTGTCTTTGTCTGCAAGGACTATGTTGCCCCCTCCGAAAAATTCGCCAATTACTCTGACAATTCCATTGCTGCCTTCGAATTCCAAGACTGCAATCCTCTCTCCTGCTGGCTGCAAAGCTCCAACAAACCTTACTCGTCCCAAGTGCGTGCGGAGCGTCTTGACGAAACTCTCTACAGGTCTGCTTTCGAATTCGTATTTTGTTAGCCACAGGCCTCTATTGGGAGAAACCACTAGCTGCTTCTCTGCCTGAATAGGGTGATGCAGTTTGATTAGAATGCTTTCAGACGAGACTGCATAAACGTTATTTACATAGTACCCTTGCAGTTGCTCCGCTATGTTCAGCACTACATTATACAGCTCGACACTAGCAATCTCCATAGACCATCCACCGGGTGCACCACATAATGCCAAATCCCTTTGAAATTATCTTTTGGGTAAGGGCTGCACTCGGAGCCTTTTCTGGCCTTTTGTCTGGGATTCTAGGATACGTAAGTTCGAGTTCCTACTCATTTCTCGGCCTTTTCGTAGCCTTGGCGATCTATGGTATATCGTTCGTAATTCTCAAAAGTTTAGTTCGCGATGTGCCGAAGACGGGAGCATCAAAAATTTACACTGCTGGGCTAGGAACCTTCATCATGCTCTTCTTCTTTACTTGGATTCTCTACAACACCTTGCTGCCCAAATAACCCTTTCTCATCTGCAAACTTCAGAAACTTCTTCCACGTTGCGAAATACCCCTTGTCGAAATCGTCAGCCCATGTAGAGGATTCCTTCTCGTTTAACATTCGCTTGAACTTTGTAATATCGTTTGGATCGAAAGGCAGAGTGGGAGGCTTTGCAGATTGCATTGATATCAAGCCCTCAATAGCAAACGCAGATCCCATAACCCTGCTACTCTTCGTGTTACCCATATTCTGCGCTATACGCTCCTTTGCCTCCTGAAACTTCTTTTCCATTATCAGGGTAAAGCACTGCTCAACTATCTCGTTGGTCACCATCAATTCTGCACCCCTGCTTCAGTTATGCCGAACCTTGCAGTCTTTCCTCCTTTGCTTGCAACTATGTACCTTCCAGAATTGTCTAGCGGTATCCTCTCTGCTACAGCCCTGCTCATGACTTGGACAAACGTTTCTCGAGTAACCTTCACTCCCTCCACCTCTGGCCTTGACCGCACGCTGTTAGTTATCGCCATAAAAAGAGAATGCTCCAATGCAAGATGCGAAACTTCGTGCAGGTGCTCGGCAAACAAAGAGCGGAGCTCTATGTTAGTTTCTTCCCTCTTCGATGAGACAAAGTTATTCGTTATATCATCAATTATCGCCAAGCTTGCATGCATTTCTTTCAGAAATTCCCTTATCTTTTGAGGTATAATCAGTTGCTGATCAACTGTAAAGCAGCGTAGGACGAAGATTCGGTCGAGTATTTTCTTTGCATCCAGGCCCTTATGGTTGGCAATCTGCTTTACCCGCTCAGGCCTGAAGCTGCCCAGAGTGTCAATGAATAGAGTGTTCTTTTCCGCCGCTGAATTGTTCAGTGCGAGCTGGAAGCACAGCTGGCTTTTACCTGAAGAACGGGGCCCATAAAAGTCCGTGATGTACCCTCTGCCCAGCCCTCCATCCAGCAACGAATCGAGTCCTGCCGAGCCAGTCTTCAACCTTTGCTTCACCAAGATCTCTTCCTGCTCCACGTACCAAGGAAGATTGACCTCAAAATGTGGAAGATTGTGAGAACCTGAAACCTTCAGATCGAAATCGTTGAAGATGCCCTGCTCTTTAGCCCTTTTGGCCTTCTGTGCTTCAATAATTTCATCGAATGGTTTTGCTGGCAAGTCTGCCCCTTATTTATTTACCTGACAAAAAAGCATTTACTTTTAACCGCCTATGCTTCATATAGCAAGAGCGACATTAGCACAGAACTAAATCACCTTATCACCATTTTGAGTTTATGTTGAGGGGGTGGGGATATACACAGAGCTAGGAGCAGCATCTTTTACTAATCTACTCTATTACTATACCATTGCTTCTTCTTGTAACCCCATCCCGTCCTCTGTCGTCTTACAGGGGCACGCGTACAATAAGGAAACTAGCTCTTGCCCAGCAGCCCTGCAAGCTGCGGCATCATCGTCTCCAGTCTTTCCTTCATCAGCATCTGGTAGTAGTTTAGAGTAATACTAACCATCAGAAGAATCCCAGTACCAGTGCCGAACACACCCAGAAGATCGGCACTAGAAGCAAGTATCCCTAAAAATGCAGAGCCCAGTATGGTAATAACAGGAATGTACTTCCCTAAAATTCCTTCGACGGACTGCTCCGCCCTTCTGAATCCAGGCACCTGAACATTGGCATCAAGGAGGCTTTTTGATACTGCTCTAGGATTCAGGCCTCCAATTTCAACCCATATCCTCCCGAATATTATGCATATTATTATGTAAAATGCAACATAAGATACAGCACGCAAGGGTTCAAGCCCCAAAGATTCCAATCCTCTTGGAGGGGTTATGTAGTACAAGAAGCCTCCTATCGCGCCGCTGGTGACAGTCTGCGGATTATAGGTAGCGATCAGATTTAGTAATGGATCAGCATTGTTGGGATTATAGCGAGACCAGATGAATTGCGAGAAGAATGTAAGATTAGCCAAAAGCGCCGATGTAAGTATTACAGGTATGTTCGAAACGTAAAGCAATTTAATAGGATATACTCCAGAAAAGCCCCTGTACTTTGTCGACGTAATAGGAACTTCTATGCGAATCCCCTCAACATAGACAATTATGACTATTGCAACGAAGGTTAGCAAAAGGGTGAACAGGCTTGGCAGCTGTCCAGACCTGAAGACTGCACTCTCAGGATGACCAGTAGCAGTCGCGTTGACAAGATACGGTACAATGCCAAGATATCCGTCTCCTGCTGGCAGTACGCTGAACATGTTCCAAACAATTTGCTGGGCTACACCGGCCATGATGAACAGACTGATTCCAGAGCCTATTCCCCAGCCCTTCTGGACAAGTTCGTCCATTAGCACGACTACAAACCCCGTAGCGAGCAGCTGAGTCATTATCACTATTGCGACGCCTGTAGAAAGGTTGGTGCCGAACTGCCCTCCAATCATAAATGCAGACGCTTCTATAATGGTTACTATCAGGGTAAGCACCTTCGTAGCAGCGGAGAACAGAGCCTTGTCCTCTTTCTTTTTGAAATCTAGTTTGATGATCTCTGCACCCTTCAATAACTGGAGAATAAGTCCTGCAGTCACTATAGGGCCGATTCCAAGCTCCATCAGGGTGCCTTGAGAAGATGCGAAGATGATCCTCGTGTACGCTAATTGGTCTGCAACACCAGACGCGATCCCATAGAGAGGAGTTTGGGACATAGCCAAGAACAGTACCAATGCAGTAGCAGTCCAGACGAGCTTTTCAGAAAGATCTCGCTTTCGTTCGGGTTTGGGAACTTGCGGAAATACAGAAGCGACGGTCGATACAGCGTTCCAAATTGCGCCCAAACTTACTCACTACCCGCTGTCAGCACCAACTCTCCGCCTGCCTTCTCTACCTTCTCTTTTGCAGATGCGCTAGCAGAACCTATCGATATCTTGTACTGTCCAGATACGCTTCCTTGACCTAAAAGCTTCTGGTATCCCATGCCTGAAAGATTAATGACCTTCTTTCCTCCATCGCTTTGAAGTGAATGTGCGATGCTATCTAATTGGCCAACGTTCACCCATTTTGTAACTATGGTCCTTTGAGGAGGCTTCGGCTTTTCTCTGGTGAAATGATTAGGATCGTAAACTACAGTCCATGTCCATTTGTGCTTTAGCAAACCTGCCTTTCCGACTCCGCCCTTGCCTCCGCTCTTTCTATGTTGCCCAATCTGCCCCCAGCCCATAGTCCTTGAACCTCTAAGTCGTCTTACCTTTCTGTTTCGAGTTGCCATAGCTCTCCCTCTAAATCATCGCCTCTACCAGTTTTGGTAATTCTGGATTGTGTCCCAGAACTCCTCCCTGTGAATACAACCTCCTTGTCGAGCGCCTAAAGCCACCTTTCGGAGGAGATAATGCAACTGAAGGTTTTACCCCTACCGCATTAAGAGTAGTCTTACCATCGCTAAGAGCCTTCGCAAGGTCTGAAAGTTTGCTGTATCCTAAAGCCTTCAGAACATCATCAGTAATAGGAGTCTTTCCCTCTACTCTCCCTCTTTTTTCAATCATCTTCAATGTAAGTTCTGGCTTCGCTTCGCACCAAGCCACATGCTCCTTTGCCCTTTGGAGCATCCCTCTATAATCTGGAGTGTCTGGAACTACGGTTGCTCTAAACCTTGTCTCAAGGTGCAAATTCTTCAGAGTCTCCCTTACGCCTGTTGGTGTATTTACTAGACCTCTAAGATTGACGACCAAAAAACTTGGCAAGATGCTAGCCTCCAACCGTGCTTAGGCCGTGAACCCTCTTCAAAGCATCGTATACAGCGTTAGCAACTGAAGCCATTGTACTAGTCGAACCATAAGTCCTAGTCCAAGCGTCTTTGATGCCTGCAAGGGACAAAAGCGTCCTAACAGTTTCCCCCGCTACGAGCCCAAGCCCTCTTGGGCCCGGGATTATGTCAACTCTGACGCTTCCTCCTTTTCCGCTGGTCTTGTAAGGTATCGAATGCCCTCTCCCACATCTGCATTCCCAGCTTCCGCAACCCAACTTAACAGGAATCACCTTAAGATAAGAGTCATAGGTTCCTTTTTCAATAGCGCTTCGCATTTGAGCTGCCTTTCCCCTCCCGACGCCAAGCCAGCCGTTTCCATTTCCAACTGCAACTACCGCTGCGAACTTTGTAACTTCGCCAGCATCAGTCTGCTTCTGCACTATGCCCACGCTGACAGCGTCAGCCTTCAAATCGGGAAGCAGTGTCTTTACTATTTCGTGCTCTTTGATCTTCCAACCATTCTGGAAAATCTCTTCCATGGAGGTAACTTTGCCCTGAGCTACCAGCATGCCGAGTTTGGTCCTCGGTATCCAAGGCTTTTCCTTCTCTTCCGTTCTGTAGGCACTCAAGTTCTACTTTCCTCCCTTAATTTTCGATTCAATTTGTTCAAAGTGATCGCCAAACTTTTCAGTGCTCAGTTGAGCCTTCTTCCAAGTCGAGAACTGTGGAGACTCGGACCCTTTCCTAGAAGACGCGTAGGCAGCTATATGTTCTCCTTTTATCCTTTCTTCAGACGGAAGAACTTCCTCATCGACTGGAATTGCAATACCTGCATCAATTACACCTTTTACAGCAGCCGCAATCCTTGAGGCTGCTCTAAACGGCCTTATGCCAGAATACACTATTGCACTTTCTACGCCCACATTCTTCGCCTTCTGGCCCGCAAGAAGACCTGTCAAATAGGCTGCTGGTATTGATTTGCCAGAACTCTTCCAGCCAAGTTTCTTCAATTCTCTAGAGTGTGCTGCAGCAATGACGTTATCTCCTCCGATCTTGGCCTCTGAAACCTGTACATTCGTATTTCTGCCGCTAATCCTTATCGCGATGAAATTCTCCTTCGACAGAATTACTTTCTTCCTCGTATTGTAATCAGTCTTTCCATCACGTCTTCTTCTGAGCATAGCTACAAATCTTGCTTTAGGCATTTTACTTGCCTCCCGCCGCAGCTATCAATTCTTGCATATGCTTTACCGTCCTGACTTGACCTACACCTATCTGCCTGTAAATCTGCCAGAATACATCGTTGCTAATTTCGCTTCTGGCCTTCTTTATCTTGAGTCTTCTCCTTAATGTTCTGACCCTTGTAACCCATGCTTCTTTTCTTGAAAGTTGCGCGTATTTGGCGCCTTCTTTCGAACCCGCCCCCCTTCCTCTGACTTTGGCCTTCCTGCGCCTGACTCTTACCCTTCCTCGTGAAATTCCTTTCTTCTGCTCGACCCAGATTACGCCTTCCTTTAACAAAGATCTTATACTCCCTCTTGTGATCGCATCCTCTAAGCGTTCTGTTTCTGCAGGGTCCAGCCTAATCCTTGTTGCCCCTATGCCCAATATATCCGCAGCCATTCTTCTTTTAGCTCGTAGATCAGCCATTTCTCATATTCACCTTAAGACACAACCTTAACAGTCCCGGGGTTCAGTACCTTTATCCCCATCTGCTGAGCTTTCTGCATCAGCATTGCTCGGGCTTTTCCGCCGAGAGTTGCAGCGAATCTTGCTGCGTCAGTCCTCGGGTTAAGCTTCTCCATTTCGTTTGTGTTATGCACAAGTATGTCCCTCATACCTGAAGGATGCAACCCTCTGACTGCCTTTGGGCCTCGGTAACCAACCTTAACAAGTGGAGGCCATCCTTTAACCGAGAGCCTGACTTTGTGATCTATACCCTTCGGCTTTCTCCATGGTTCATGCAATCTAACATATCTCCACGATTCAGGCCTTACGAAATCGGGTTTCCTCTGCTTTAGCTCCCTTCTTAATGCAAAAAGTCTTGCAATGTCAACCTTCTTCTGCGCTGCTTGCTTCTTTGGAAGCTTAACCCGTTTCATAGCCAGCGGAGGTTTCTTTACAACAGGAGCTGGCTTTGGAGGCGGCGGAATGACTTTCTTTGGAACCACCCTTTCGACCTTAGGAACCACAACTGGTTCTTTCTTTACTTGTACAGGCTGCATCTTTGGTGCAGCAACAGGCTTAGAAATTGGCTTAGGCTCAGGTTTTGTTATAGGCTCCTTCTTGGGAACCGCTACTGGCTGGGGTTTAGGAGCTTCAATAATCTCTTTCTTTGCGACAACAACAGGTGCTGGTTTCGATACAACGATCTCCTTCTTTGGTTCTTGAACAGGCAGAGTTTCTTTCTTTGGAGGAACCTTGACCTCAGGTTTTTCCCCTTCCTTCGTAGGTTTCTCCTTCCGTAATAGCACTTCCTTCTTTTCTGGAACTTCTTTCGCAGGAGGAGCTTTGGCCTCTACTTTAGGAACCTGAGGTTCTTTCTTAGTAGGCTTCCCCGCTTCTTTTTTGGGTTCCTTGGCTTTTATTGCAGGAGTAACTTTAGCTTTCTCTTCAACCTTCTTTACAGCCTTCTTCTCGACCTTCTGCTCTTTTTCTTCCTTTGCAGGCTTCTTTTTCTCCTTTAGCTTCTCTTCCCTCTTCACCATTAGTTCCTCACCTTTTCATATAGGTACAGGCCATCCAAGAAGACTCTCTGGTCTTTCCTGCGCACTTTTGTTGCCTGTTCTATGTTAGCGGCAGTGTGACCTACATCTTCGACGTTAGTTCCTTGAATTATTACATCATCGCCCTGCACGCTAGCCTTACAGTCGCCAACTATCTGCGCAACTCTTGGAGAGCGCTCTCCGTAGAAGTTCTCTACGTGTATTTCATTGCCCTTGACCTTTACTGTAATGGGGAAGTGTGCGAATACTACTTTCACCTTGTAGGTAAAGCCCTTCATGACTCCATGAATTAGGCTTGCAATTATTGACGATGCTGTCCCAAGGACTGCTTTGTCTTCCTTCTTCCTTCCGAATGGCTTGACCTTTACCTTTTTGCCTTCTACGATTATCGTTGCTCTGACCAAGTTGAAGTCCTTTTTTGCAGTTCCCAGAGGACCCTTAATCTCGAATACTCCCTGCTTCATCGATGCAGTGACGCCGTTAGGGATCTCTATTTCCCTTATCAGTTCCTTGGGTTGAGTATGCTTAGTAGACGTAGCCAATTAGCCTCCCTCCTACCTGTTTCTCTTGAGCTTCTTTGTGCGACATTACGCCCTGGGGAGTCGAAACTATTAGAACTCCGATCCCTACTGCTGGAAGATATTGCCTCTCCCACTTTCCGAACTCCTTGAGCTTGACTGCGAACCTTGGCGATATGACTCCGCACCTGTTAATCCTTCCAAGAAGCTGAATTCTAATCTTTCCTCCGATTCCATCATCAATAGTCTCGAATTCTCCGATGTACTTGCTGGCCTGCATAGTTCTGAGGACCTTTGTAGCCAAGTTTGACGAAGGGACTACAAGGCACTCCTTCTTGTTTCTCATCTCGTTGTTATACATCGCTGAAAAAAGATTTGCCAAAATGTTATTTGCTGCCATCTATTCCACCTAATCATATTTCCTAAAGCTGAGCTTAGGAGCCACTTCCCTAAAGCATTGCCTACACAAGAGCAAGTTGTATTTCTGAATCATGGCACCATACTGTCCGCAACGCTTGCACCATCTTGCACCCTTTCCGAACTTTCTTGGCTTACCATGCCTTGCCTTCATTTATTCGACCACCTCTATCCCAAGATGTTTTTGCGCAAACGTTATTGCTTCCTCCTTTGTTATTCGATGGGATAACCCGACTTTTGACCTTGCCCTCTTTCTGGAGCTTACCCTTCTTCCTGGCCTGCCCAAGACAACTGAAACGTCAAAGCCGAATATTCCGATGTCGGGGTTATAGCGAATACCAGGAACTTCAATGTGCTCTTTGACGCCGAAAGAGAAGTTGCCATTATTGTCGAATGATCTTGTCTTGACCTTGTTGTCTCTTGCTGCAAGAATCCTCTTTAAGACCTCTATTGCCTTAGCCTTCCTTAGAGTAACAATAACTCCTATTGGTTCTCCCTCGTGAACTCCAAAGTCCCTGATAGACTCCCTCGCTGCTCTTGCAGCAGGCTTCTGCCCTGTGAGTTCTTGGAGGACCTTTCTGGCTTTTTCATGGGGTTCTCCAGCTTTTCCTACACCAATATTGAGTACTACCTTCTCGACTCTGATGGCCTTCATTGGCACTTCTGACTGAATTTGAACTGTATTCATCTCTAACTCACTGACACTGTAACTGCAGGTTTGTTGTCGCCGACTACCATGACAAGTTTTGCAGGTATTTCGACATTGTTGTCCTTAATTTCGATACTTGCCATACGTGGTCTTGTAACTGTTCCTGGCTTTATTTCATTCAACATGCCGATTTCTCCCTGCCTCTCTCCTCCAGTAACCATTATCATGGAACCCTTCTTCATGGCTACGTGCCTGACAATCTTCTGCGAAGGCACTTCTATTAGCGCAGAATCACTGACATTCATGTTAACTTCTGGTCCCGTAAGGATTGATCGCCCATCGTGCATCCCATATTGAATCATACTTTTCTGAACAGAAACCTTGTTCTTTATTGAGCAGAGTTTTAGGTTCTTTTCATCTTTTGAAACTTCGATCGGATAAAGGGTACGAGTCTTTGTGGGAACAAGCCTGAACGTCTTGCCGAGGAGCGGCATCTCCAAAACGTCCATCAGCCCTACAGGAAAGTTTGGATCTCTTCTTGCAACGCCGTCGACAATTACCCCGCCATCTACAATGGCGGTTCTTACCTCCTTTGCGGTCTTTGCCAGTTTCAATACATCTCGAATGAGGACTGTTATAGGGATGCTCAGGGCCTTTGGATGAGGGCCAGGTGAAGTGTTTGGAGATAAATGCCTGCTTTTCCTAGATACTCCCCAGAACGTTGGAGCCTGTGTCCTGTTGAGTTTAGTGCTACCTGTCATTCAAATCGCCTACGATGCTTCTCCTTCTATGCTACTCTTCCTGAACTTGTCTGCTAGGTTAAGGTTTGTGATCATTACCTTTGAAGCGTGTATTTTTATCGGTATCTGCCCTCCCTTTATCTTCTCTCTGTTGACGCCTTCAATAGAAATTCTGCTTTCTGAGCTATAAACTTTTGTGACCTTGCCCTCTATTCCCTTGAATTCTCCTCTCACGATCTTTACACTATCATCTTTACGCACTCTGGCCGAGCCTGTTCCATATTTTTCCTTAAGTTCATCGGATACCGCCGCAGAAACCCTCTTTGACTGGATGTGCAGAGGTGCACCGAAGTATCTTTTTCTTGCCTTTGTGTGCTTTGTAGCCATAACAATACCTACACTATAATAGTCGCCACGTTAGCGATCCTAGGCCATCGCTCCGCTGCTTCAGAGGCTACCGGTCCTTTAATGTCAGTGCCCTTCAATTCGCCTTCTGGCGTCATCAACACAGCAGCGTTATCCTCAAACACGACTCTCATCCCACTTAGCCTTCTCACAGGGTACTTCTGCCTGATTACTACTGCACCAAAGGTCTGCTTCGACAGCTCTGGAGGGCCTTTCTTTACTACAACAGTGATAAGATCGCCAACGCAGGCAGATGGCATTCTCTTGAGCCTGCCCTTGAATTTCTGAACCTGCACAACCCTCAAGGTCTTTGCACCAGTGTTATCTGCGCAGGTAATAACAGCGTAAACTGGTATGGAACGTGTGATATAGGGCTTATATTCTGTTACACCCTTTGCTGAAACTGCGCGAGATTTGGCTGACATTACTTCTCAACCCTCTCCAATACTACAAAAGACACTGTCTTAGTTATCGGCCTACATTCACCTATTGTGACTGTGTCGCCTTCCTTTATGCCAAGGCATGGAGCTAGATGTGCAGATATTCTGCTGGTTCTCTTTTCGTATCGCAAATATTTTGGGACATACTTGTAATATTCTCGCTGGATAACCGCTGTAAGCTTAGCTTTTGTGCTGATTGCAATTCCTTCCAAAATCCTTCCTCTGACACCAATATTCCCATGAAACGGACAGTATGGGTCGGTGCAGGAATTCTTTGGGGGATTTATGTCGATTCCAATGTTCCTCATTTCTTACACCAGCTTTGCTATCCTCTCTTCTGGTCTTCCGATTATTGCAGAGCCATCCACTTTAGCAGCCTTTGCATCTGAGAATTCTAACTCTGCATTCTTCTTTGGAAGTATCTTCCTCCCTTCAGACGTCTCAAGAACCAAGGTATTTCGAGTTTCCAAAACAATTTTCCCCACAACGGATTTCATTGTAGGATCTGAATTCTCAACGACGTTAGCTTGCAGACCGATTAGTACAATCGAAACGTTTCTATTCATTCTCTTCCTCAACTTCCTTCTCACTCAGAACCGTGAGTACGCGTGCGATGTTCTTTCTTAGAGGCCTGATTTTTCCGATTTCCTTCTTGGCCGCTCCTCTTGCTGCCGCAGCCTTAACCCTTGACAGCTCTGCGTGAAGCTCCGCATATTTTGACATCAAATCGTCTTCTGATAGCTTTCTAAGTTCACTCGCTTTCATTATGAGTATCTACTCCATCTTTTGTTTCTTCAATTGCAGGCTTTGCTCCATCCTTTTCGATTAGTTCGAACTCCTTTGGAATGGCATCTTTCACTGCAATCTTAACTTTAATTCCATAAAGACCCATCTTCATCAAAACATCGGTTGTGGCTTCGCGGACAATTGCCTTTGCAGTGTTGCCGCTCTTGGGAACGACGCCTCCCTTGTACTTTTCAAAGTGAGACCTTTCACTCCGCAATTTGCCAGCAATGCCTATCTCACAACCCATGGCACCTGCGCCCATTATGCTGTTAAGTGTAAACGATGCAGCTCTTCTGAAAGCTGTTCCTCTTCCTACTGATTGTGCTATCCTGCATGCCATGATGTAAGGGTTTAACTCTGGAACTGAAACCTCAGCGACAGAAACTTGTGGATTTGGAAGGCCGAACTTTTTCTCCAAATCTTCCGTTAACTGCCTGATCCCTGTGCCTCTTCTTCCAATAACAAGACCAGGTTTGAAAACGTATACATTTATGCGTGTCCCGACCTGACTCCTTACAATGTCAGCGCCTCCAAAGCCAGCCTCGGCAAGCTGCTTGGAAAGATATTCGTCAAGTTCGATGTTCCTTGAATAGTTCTTAAGAATATTCTTTACTGCTGACATTAAGCTTCACCTGCAACAAGTTCTATATGCGTTAGAGTGTTAAGGCTCGGAGAAGAGCGACCATGAGCACGCGGTGTGTACCCCTTAATTCGCCTGCCACGATGAGCAACGGCATGGATGATCTTGATCTTTTCAGCATCAAGGCCCTTGAATTCAGCGTTTGCTTCAAGGTTATCAAGAACTCCCAAAATTTCTTTAGCAGTCTTCTGGGGAAACCTTCCCGAGGGGAAGCCCTGCAGTTGTGATTTGTGTCCAACCTTCAACTTGTAGCGCCTGAATGCTACGGGAATCTTCATAGATGAAACATCTTCAAGAAATGATCTGGCGTCTGGCAATGTTTTGCCCTTTATGGCTTCACAGACTTCTCTTGCAGCTTTCGGACTACAGTCTACCTCGCGTCCACTAGAACGCACATGAACTAATGGATCGTAACCAGCAAAACTGTACTTGAATTGCGGCAACTTTAACTTTCACTTTTCCGTAAAGTGCGAATTACCCTCGCACGAAGATGCATGAAACGATATAAGCGTTTTTAGTATGATAAAAATCACCAAATTACTTTAGAGGCACGTAAAGGCTTGATCTAGAAGCTCCTATACCCGGAGTTCCGTGTACGACCTTCTTGTTGGTTATGGCAAACTCTCCAAGGAAGTGGCCTATCATTTCGGGTTTGATATCGACAGGAGCAAATTCCTTTCCAGTGTAGACGTGTATCTTCATTCCAAGCATGCTGGGGAGTATTATCATGTCCCTTGCATGAGTCTTTATTGCGACCACTTTCTTGGAATCTTTTGCATATCTTATCTCTTCAAGAAGCTCCCTCTTCTCTTCCGAGATGCCTCTGTTCAGGGATCTCCTCTGCCTTGAGGGAAGCAATGCTAGGAATGACTCTATAGACATTGCCTGAAGCTGCCCCATCGTATGTCCTCTGTACTTGAACTCCTTCGGCATTAGCGGCTCACCTCAATCGGCCCTCTTGTAATCCTCTTCCTTCCAGTCTTCTTGGGTGCAATTAGGCCTACCTTCCTGCCCGGAGGTGCATTTCTAGATGTCGACGTTGATTTGCCTGGGTGCTGGTGCCTGCCCCCTCCAAATGGATGGTAAACTGCTGCCATTGCTATCCCTCTGACTCTCGGATATTGCTGGTTCTTGGCCATCTTAGCGTAATAGCGCTCGCCTGCTCGCATGAACGGTTTCTCCGTCTTCCCTCCACCTGCAATTTTACCAAGGCTTGCCCTGCAATTTGAACTGATAATGAAACTCTTGCGTGATGGGAATCTTATGATAGAATTGTCGCCTGTCTTTGAGAATAATATTGCGCTGCTGCCTGAAACTCTGACCAACTTGCCTCCGTCACCAAACCTCCTTTCAATGTTACATATTTCAGAACCTTCGGGGATACTTGCAAGAGGCAGAATGCTTCCCTGCTGCAGAGGGGCACTTGACCCCATATAGATGTCAGAGCCCACTGTTAAACCTGTAACAGCAGGTATGTAGTTCAGCGAACCATTGAACGAAATCTTGCACAGTGGAGCCGACCGGCCTCTTTCATGCACTAGATCGACTATCTTGCCAGTCACGAGTTCTTCAGGGTTGAAGAGAGGGTATTTTGCTGGTGCTATCTTACCTTTAGAGGGGGCTCTCCACTGCATTCCTCCCTTTCCTCTCCTCCTTACCAGAATACGCTTACCCATCTAGACAACACCTAACTTTGATGCAAGATCTGATGCTGATACGGTCGGGTCGAACCTTACGTAAGCCTTCTTGCCTATTGCAGTTATTACTGTATTAACAGATATCACCTTGGCTTCGTATAATGTCCCAATTGCTTCCCTAATTGTGTGCTTGTTGGCCTTTCTGTCAACTAAGAAGGCCAGTTTATTTTCTTTGTCTATCGTGTTAAAGACCTTCTCCGTAACATACGGCCTAATGACTATCTTCGATGCTTCTTCAGGTAGCAATTACATTCACCCTTTCGTAGATTGGTTTTGGAAGTGCTGAAAGTGCTGATTTTGACCATACCGTTAGCCTACCTGCACTTGCACCGGGGGCTAAATCAAGAGTAGAAAGGTTTCTTGCTAAAACTGCCTTGATGCCAGGCAGCCCTTCTGCAGCGTTTGATATTCCCTTGTCCTCCGCTACGACTATTAGAGGACCAACTGGTTGCTTCTTTGTTCTGCCTCTTAGCCTTGAAGTACCAGAAAGTGCCTTTCCATTTGTAATTCTTTGGAGTTCGTCCTCAAGTTTAAGCTTTGCAAGTACTGTCTTGAGGTCTTTTGCTTTTGATACACTTTCAATGTCGTCATTGACAACTATAGGTAATGTTGCCTTATTTCCAACCTTATGACCTCGAGCAGTAACAACATCTTTGTTTGAAGTCGCAGCGATTGCAGATACCAGGGCAAGCCTCCTTTCCTTGCGGTTAAGGTTTTGGTAAACGATCTTTTCTGCTACTGGATGGTGCGTCTGCCTTCCATGAACCACCGATGCAACGCCGCCAGCTTGTCCTGCACGGGAATTCCCTTCACCCTTTACCCTTGCCATTCTTGCAACTCCTCTTCCTGTGTTCCACGAAAGTGCGCTTGTCCTCATACCTGCCATCGGATCTCTGCCCTGCCTCTGAATCGAATGTGACCTCAAGGCGTAGAAAGCCTTCTGAATAAGATCAGGTCTGTAATCGTAAGAGAATATTACAGGAAGTTCTGTTTTTTCGGCTTCCTTTCCATCCAAATCATATACAGCAACTTTCATCCAAATTACCTCGCTGGGACTGTGCTTATCTGCAAAATCTTGGGAGGTTCACTCTTCACTTTTACGGGTCGAGAAGGAAGTTTGAGTGTGACCAGCCTCTTGATAGGACCAGGTACGGAACCCTTCACTATCAGATAGTCGCTCTCAACTTTCCCAAAGTGCAGGAAATCTCCCGCTGGAGTTATTGGGTGATCCTTAGCATTTGCAATTGCGAGTATCCTCTTGTTTTTGTCCATGCGCTGATGGAAGCCCATCTGACCTGCTCTGGGCACTGTATACATGATAGTGCTCGGGTGCCATGGATTTAACACACCGACTGCCCTTACGCTCTTGCGAGACTTGTGCTGCTTTCGCTTTACGCCCATACGTGTGACAGGACCTTCAAAACCCTTACCTTTTGTAACTGCGATAGCATCGACCATCATGCCAGCTTTCAAAACATCGCTGGCCTTAATGCTCTTTCCAAGCATGGATTTTGCATATTCTACTTGTGCCTTTATGTCACCACCGCCGATTTCGATCTCGAAAACGAATGGCTTCTTCTGCGATAGCCCTGCATCTTCAGGCTTCACAGAAATCAAAGCAGAGACCTGCTTTACCTTTGATATGTTGTCAATAACATGCTTAATTTTCTTCTCGGAATCTTTTGCATTTATCTTGAACTTCCTTTCAAGCTCCTTTGGGAGGTTTTCGACAAAAACATCGGTGAAAGGTTGCATCCCATCATAGCCGTGCGAATAGGCTCTGAAACCGATTATCGTTATTGGAACAGTTGCCAAGACTGTGGAAGCATTGAACAGGGGCTTGCCAAAATTGGGCGTCTTCTCCCTGTCATCAAGAGTTATGACATGGATACTTCCAGCTTTGAAGGCCGGAACGCCTAGAATTGTTGGTTTGTCAGATGATGTTGCAGGCCAAGTCCTCACTCTGGGGATGAGCCTCTGCCTTCTTGCCCTCGGGATAAAGGCAAGGGAGCCCCTTCTTGGAGAACTGTGCTTTCGATGACCCATAGACTATCAGCAAACAGATTATACGCTATCATTCATTGCCTTTTTAAGTATTCTTGCACCTAGCCAGCTTTTGCCAGTTGCCAGATGTAGTGGCCGCTGTATCCTCCTACCCTTTTGATCGTAGATTTAGACTCTAAACCCTTCAGAAATGTCGTTGCGACAGATGCATTAATATTCAATGCCTTTGCAGTTTTGTAAATCGTGATAGCCTTCATTCCCCCGAAAATCTTTGCAACTTGGCTATCATCCATCTTGGGAATTGAGATGGACTGCAATTTTTGCTGCTGTAGAGATTTATCTGCCTTGCCTGATTTTTTCTCCTCCGCCTTCTTTGGCTCATCTGTCTTACTCTGAGTTTTCTCTGCCTGTGCTAGAGGTTTCTTCTTGGTTCCGCCCAATTTCTATTCTGCTCTTTGTCAGAAGAGGGCAGAAATATAGTTTGCCTTTACTGCTGTGCCCGCCCCTGCACAACAACGGACGAGGGGTAGCGATGGAGTGGAAGATAGAAAACGATGTTGATGAAGTGGTGCTAATTTTATGTTATTTTGCCTTTCATTATTATTAATAGAAATAATAGTGGAGTAGAGTACTCTGTTCAACAAAATTAGAACAAAAATTATGGGAAAGAGAGGTTACCTGAACCTTCTCTCGTCCTTTGCCCTGACCTTGACCAATCCGAAGTGAACTGCACACGATACACAGTAGTGCTTCAGCGTCCTGCTCGTTGCAATGTACGCTCCCTGCGCCCTCAGCTCCCTCGCAAGCATCGGTTCTACCAAACCTACCCTCGTTGTGAGTTTCTTGGCCTTGTCCTTTGGGACTAAGGTTCCGCAGTTGCTACATTGTACTAAGTCTGATCGTCCTTTGCCGCCCTTTGAACGGCCTCTGCTCTTGCGCTTCTTTGTCATTATGTTCGCTTGGCACAGCATGGAATTCACATGCATAAATCTTATGCCCTTCGACCCCCTGTACTTTGCACCTTGCAATAGTCGGCCACATCGCTATTGACACTATAGCGTTGAAAGGCTCTGAGGTTTCCTCATTGGGAGGGCCTCCGTGCTATGCAGGTTTGACTGCAAAGAGGCTTAATTCTGAGGTTACTCTTGTTACCAAAATTGGTGCAGATTTCCCTGATGAATACCTGCTCTGGTTAGCTCGGAATGGCATAAACTTTGCAAAAAATTCCAAATCTCTTAACAGCAAAACTACTAGATTCAAAATTAATGTAAGAAAAGAGGGTAGGAGTTTACAGCTAACTTCAAGGTGTAAAGAGATTGAAGCTTCCCAGCTTAATGGTTTGGATGTTGACGGAGCAATATTGAGCCCCATAGTAGGCGAGATACCAAAGGAAGTTTCCGACGCAATAGTTTCAAAAGGGATTACAACATTTCTTGACCCGCAGGGCTATTTGCGAAAGTTCGACAAAAAAGGGTTCTGCAGCCTTGGAAAACTCTCTTTGAGCAAACTGCCAAGGACATCTGTAATAAAAGTAGACCCCGAAGAAGGTTACATTCTAACTGGCACTTCAAACTTACATGACATAGCCCTGAAGTTGAGAAAACATGGTTTCGAAAATGTCGTAGTTACCAATGAAGCAAAAAACGTAATCGTAGCATCAGAAGAAAGTGTCGTAGAGCTGAAGGTTCCAAAGGTGAATGTTAATGATACTACAGGTCTTGGCGACATACTTGCAGGCTCTTTCATGGCCACGTATCTCAAAACAAACGACTTTCTCTGGTCTGCGTGTGCTGGTGTAGCGTGTGCCTCTTCTGCATCTAAAGGTAAGGGAATAAACAAAATAGATCAGATCAAAGATTGGGAAGATATTGCAGAGGAGGTTAAAGAAGAGATGAAGAAACTTGCTTAGTATTCGCTTGTTATATAGCTGAGAGGTTCAGGCAGAAACATTGCCAAAGAAGAGACTGATTCCCGAAGAGATAGAGAAGCATCTCACTGATGCAGGCTTAAACTCAATAGCTTTGATAGGATGCAGGAGCACGGGAAGGTTTCACCCCTGCTGCGAGTTCGACGTTTTTGTAGATGTGAAGGACAATACTGTTAGGCATGAAGTAATAGACTCGAAGTTTATTGATATCATCCCTATTCCGACCAAGCCTAGCGAATCCGATCTGTTCAATGCCCTGCAGATGAAGGTAATTTCCGATCCATCTCTGCTTTTTGCAGCTCTGCAGCGGGACGATCAACGAATAGTTGCAGAGGGCTACGGCCTCTCCAGATTGTTGGAGGCAATCTCCGCGATAAAGAAGGCCGAAAGCTGCAATATTGAGAAGAATTTTGTCGATGCTTCCTTTTGGCTGAATTTCGCTGGCTACGGCCTTGCAGAAGCTGCAGTCTCCACACATGCGATGTCAGTGCATCCTACGCATTTGCTTGACGACATAAGAGAGGCTTTCATGGAGATTGGCGCTCCTCAAGAAACTTTCTTTGAAGCCATAAACCTGCAGTCTGCAAGCAGGACATCTGTAGAAAGGAGACTTGAAGGCATGAACCAGATAATACTCTCAAGTCTGCAGATTCAGGAGGGATCGCCAGAAAGCATTTACATTTATTCGAAGCAGCTTAACCAAAAGGTTTCGTGGCTTCTTAAAAATCACGCAGTCCTTCAGGCTCAAACCTTTCTCGGCTACCACGCTATTAGAATGGTGAAAATGATGTACAGCAGGTTCTGCAGGGAAATGGGAATACCGGAGCATCATAATAGACTCGTTGCAGAACTTTTGGAAAGAGGGGAAAGGCCATATAGAATTTCGCAGGATTCTTTCAGGCTTCTTGGGATACAAAGCGAGGTTTCCTCGATGACATCTGTTGCACAGCATCTAAGATCATTGGCAGAAGCTGTCAGAAGGACTATAGCTGGCGAAAGGCTCAGCATGAAACAGTGAATCTTGCTTAATAACTTCCCTCCATGTTCCGAGCAGACCGGCAATGAAATCGTTCAACTTTGCGGTGCTTGGCGACGCCTCTATTGCAGATCAGCTTGGGAAAGCGGGTCCAAAGAGTGACATCACTTTTTACGAAAAGAAGACATCTGACAGCATATTTTGTTTTATTGCACCTTCAAGTTTCCCAGATAAGGTTCAACCTCTAATTCAAACTATTGCACTTTCAGAATATGTCATATTGAATCCTACAAAAATAGACAAGGCTCTGGGCGAGCAGATCGTTGCGCTCGACAATATGAAAATTGAGAGAGGTTTCATAATTTCTAGCTGGCTAGACGAGGAATTAAGAAAGTTCATCAGATCTACGATACTAGAAAAGTACCAGTTTGTTGCTCTTGATGAATTAAGGCAGAAGATTGAGAATCTCCCAGAGATTAGACAGAACGGTCAGGCAAAGGTTTTGGTCGACGCTTCGTTTGAAGTAAAAGGTGTAGGAACAGGAGTTCTTGGAGTTGTAAGGAGGGGAACGATAAAACAGCACGACGAATTGGAGGTTTCCCTCAAAAAAAAAAAAGCCCGTTTCGGTAAGGTCAATACAGATGCACGATGATGATGTCGAGTCTGCACCTTCCCCAGCAAGAGTCGGTTTGTCGATAAAAGGCTTGACTGCAAAAGAGATAGACAGAGGAGATGTTATTGGAGCGCCAAATTCCCTTCAAATAAGTAACGAGTTGAGGATAAAGTTCCAGACGAACCGCTTCTACAAAGGCGAAATCAATCCATCTTGGACGTACCATCTCTGCATCGGTCTTCAAATCAAACCTGTTATAATTAAGATGAATAATGGGATGATGATATCTTCCGACAAGCCCGTAACATATGAGCCAGATGAACATTGCATAATGCTTGATCTAAATTCAGCATCTACGAGAGTGGTAGGAAATGGTACAGTTACAGGCTAAAGGCTTAACTACATACTTTCGAGTCTTTATTGAGTCAGATTGCAAGGCGTGATTCTGGCAGGAGGCTTAGGAACGAGGCTCAGACCATACACTCTATTCCTACCGAAGCCCATGCTCCCTTTGGGTGACAAGCCTCTTCTGCAGCATCTTATCGAATGGCTGAAGAGGAACGATGTTACAGAATTTACCATCTGCGTAGGCTACCTCCGCAAGAGTATAGAGGAATATTTTGAAAATGGCAAGGAGTTAGGAGTTTCAATCAATTACGCAAGGACTAACAAACCATTAGGCACCGCTGGCCAACTAAAATCTGCAGAATCTCAATTAAAAGGAAGCTTCGTCTGTATCTATGGGGATTCAATATTAGACTTCAAGCTCAAAGATGCAATGAAATTCCACGAAAAGAAAAAAGCCCTTGCAACGATGATATTAATGGAATACAAAACAAATCTCAGATACGGGTTCATAGAGCTTAATGGAGAAGGGAGGGTAAAGGCGTGGAGAGAGAAGCCCGAAGTCAAAGGAATGATAAACGTTGGATGCTACATAATGGAAAAGCGCTTTTTGAAGTATATCCCCAAAGAGAAGATGTACGGCATGGACATCGCTTTTAGAAATGCCATCGATGCTGGGGAGAAGATCTATGGTTATCCTGCAAAGGGCACCTTCAACGACATTGGAGACAAAAGGTCCTACGCTTCTGCCTACGAGAAATACCTTAGCGAGCTGGGCAAGATACTGTGAGCCTAATCGTCTTTGAGGATTCAATAGTCGAAAACTTTTACCCGCTCACTCTGACGAGGGCAGGATTCGAGCTACTTTTTGGTACGAAGACTCTGCTAAGTGGCTTGACGCAGAATCATGACGATGTTTCCGTCTATGTAAGAGGCTATCTAAGAAATGTCCTGAAGCACAGATTGAAGCACAAAATAAACAGCGTAGAGCGTGATGGCGATGCACTAGTCGTTAATGGTTTGATTAATTCTTCCAAAACTAAAAGGATTCTTGGCAGAGAGGGAAGGTTCGTAGCAGTATCAGGAAATAACGTTGTAGCAGCAAGAGTGCCTGCAAGATACATTTCTGGTTCTGGTGATTATCCTCTGGCTAAGCTTGCAACTCTGAAGGAATTTGACATATTGAAAGCTGATGAATCGACCCTCTATAGACATCCGTGGGAACTTGTCGATGACAATGCAAAGGCTATTGAAGAGCAAACCAAAGGTTTCCAAAGTGCAAAAACTGATGTTTTCATAAACGGCCCTCGGAGCAGAGCCATGGTATCGACAAAAGCGGAGATCGAATCTCCCGTTGCAATTGATACCCGTAAAGGGCATGTAGTCATTGATGCAGGAGCACACGTAGATGCAATGACGAGGTTAGAAGGGCCGTGCTACATAGGCAAGAACACGAAAATCCGCTCAGCACAGATAGGAGAGGGGACGAGCATAGGAGATTTTTGCGTCATAGGAGGAGAAATTGAGCATTCCGTCATCCAAAGCTACGCCAACAAGGCACATCTGGGATATCTCGGCCATTCCATAGTGGGCTCTTGGGTCAATCTTGGAGCACTAACAACAAATTCGAACCTGAAAAACACATACGGCGAAATCAAGATCAATGACATATCCACAAAGCGTATCAAAGTTGGAAGCTACATAGCGGACAACGTTAAAACAGCAATAGGAACTTTAATCCTTGCAGGTAAGAAGATCGGAATAACGTCACACGTGTACGGCCTCGCTGCAGAAGATGTCCCATCTTTTACAATATACGCAAAGACTCTTGACAAAAGACCTGTAGAACTAGAACTGCAATCAGCGATAGAGACGCAGAAGCGCATGATGGCAAGAAGAGGGGTCATGCAGAATAGTGATTATGTAAACTTGCTAAAGCATATTTTCAAAATGACTATAAATGAGCGGCGACACATGAAGGTAAGTCGAGAAAAGTTCAAAATCTGATAAGTTGTAGAGTGAAATAGATGCTAGAAGAAGCAGAAGTTGCAAAAGTTGATAAATCTGGTCTCTACAGGATATATGAGGCATGGCCAGAGTATGCTATACAAGCCTCAAACATAAGGGTCAACCTCCCTTCTTATGATAAAATAGAGAACATAATCCTTGCAGGAATGGGAGGCTCTGCTTGTCCCGCTGACATAATAAGAAACTGGCTCTCTCCTCAGATAGAAGTTCCTCTGATAGTAGTTAGGGATAGCAGGCTGCCTAGTTTCGTCAGCAAGAATACTTTGGTAATCGCGTCGAGCGTATCTGGCGATACACGTGAAACAATCTTGGCAGCAAGACAGGCATCCGAAAAAAAGGCTATATTGGCAACTGTGTCTGCTGGAGGGAAACTCGCAAAGTTCTCCGAGAAGCATAGCATACCTCATACTACCGTAAGGAAACTTCAGGTTCCGAGGGCGAGTCTGCTCTTCGTTCTCTTCCCCATGGTCTCCATGCTTTCAGGCCTTGACATAATCAGGCCTCCCCGCTATGAAATCGACGAGGCTAAAAAGACGCTATCAAAGATATGGGGCACGATATCTGTTAACGTTCCGTTTGAGAGGAACCCTGCAAAGGCGCTCGCAGACAGGCTTCGTGGTGGAATACCAATTATCTTCTCTGCCGACCTCCTCTCTGCAGCGGCCACTCGTTTCAAAGACTGCCTCAACGAAAACTCCAAAATTCACGCCTTCAGCGACTCCCTTCCCGAGATAGCACATAACGAAATCGAGGCATGGAACAACGACTGGGACGATGTACTCAAGCCAGTGTTGCTGAGGCAGCCCGTGGAAAATGAAAATGTCAAGGAGAGGTTCAAAGCATTTGAAGAGCTCTTTACTGCTAGGGAAATCATCCCTAGCAACATAGTTGCGGAGGGGGAGACTTTATTGAGCAACATTCTCGGAATGATTTACCTGCTCGATTATGCCTCGATCTACCTTGCTACGTTAAAGAAAGTCGATCCTACGCCCACTCCTAACATAGACGCTCTGAAGGCCAAGCTCGATGCAAGGCTATCATCTATAGATATGATAATAGAAAAGAGCTAAATTCCCACGAGCTCTGCAAGTTCTTTTCTTGCAGCCCTGCCAAGAATCTCACCTGTCATTTCAGGCGATATATCATTTACAAAGACGCCCAAGCCCTTTTCTATGCTCCCCCATGTCTTGAGCATTGGATGAACCTCTATATGCCAATGGTAATCGTTGCCCATCTTCTCGTTTATAGAATGGAAACTCATGCTGAAGGGAACCTTGTCTAATTCTCTTTGCATCCCTCCAAGCGTTGAGCGTAATATCAATGCTAGATCATTAATCACTCTGCTAGAGGTACTCAGGAAGCCAGAGTCGTGTGATTTAGGGTAAATCCAAAATTCATAGGAACTTGTCGGTGCCCAAGGTGCAAACGCTATGAAATGTTCCGTCGAGATTAACTGTCTCGGGCCTCCCTGCTCAACGCTGATTACCCTGCACATTGGACATATTCCAAGATCCTGCATCGACCTTTCCACTGCTGCCATTTCCTCCATTATCACAGAGGGTATTTCAGGAAGCGTGAGCATTTCGAGGCTTGGATGCAGTATTCCTCCTGCAGCATTGCCGTATCTTGCCAACAAGAGAACGAAATTGTCCTTCCTTCCATATTGCGATTTCATGTTTTCCTGAGCAACGCTCAGCAGCTTCGATATGCTATCGACAGGAAGTTTCTGGAAGGAGCTGTTATGGCCAAGGTTTGCAACCAAAACATGATGCGTGTTATTTTGCGGAGATTTGTCTGAAACTTCATTAACGCTCAGGCTGTTTGTATGCTCAATAATCAACGGGAGGGAGGGCTTGCTCTTTGAACTATTCACATAATCGCAGACGAAGCATTCCGTGTCTGGCTCTTCTTCTACTGCTAAATCAGTGCCCCTAACGCTTCGATCTGTATTGGTTAAGGTGAGCCTGTCTGTAAAATAATCCCTCCTTAGCTCGGGCACGCCAAACGCATTGCGCAACAAGATTATAGGCTTATAGGTTAAGCAGCGACTCGGAGCACGATATCGAGTTTTTTCAGTTCAGCAAGGGCTTCCTTGCTCGGCAGTTGATGGACAAGGTAAACGGTCAAAACGTGCCCAGTTCCTATCTCTCTCGAACGGTTCTCTCGTATGTTTATTTTGTATTCGCCTAGCTTTCCATCAATCTGCGCAAATGCCCCGGGAACATCAAGGTGGTGTATGAACAGGGGATAGACTTGCTTCTCCTCCATTTCTACAGTTTCCCCAACGTTCACGGAATTGGAGAAATCGCCTTTCAGAAGATAGTCTACTACTATGCGAGCAATCTCTATGGAAGTCTTCATCTGTGCCTCTTTAGTCGACGCTCCAAGGTGAGGAGTAAGGACAACATTGTCAAGCCCTCTGAGTTTATTCACAAAGTCCGTGCTCTCGGATTCTGGTTCTTCTGCATAGACATCGAGTCCTGCACCCGCTATTTTGCCAATTTTTAATGCTTGATACAGTGCACTTTCATCAATGTTTTGTCCTCTTGACGTGTTTATGATGATAGCGTTGGGCTTCATAAGGGCAATTTCTTTCTCTCCAACAACAGTCGCGTTCCCGCCTGTGTGAAGGCTGATGTAGTCTGCCCTAAGCACTTCTTCCTTTGAAACGTATTTTATCCTCGAATCAGGGAAAGCTTCGCGAACCTTATCCAAGGCTATGTCATAGCCTATGACTTGAGCACCAAACCCGCTAAGCAATCTGGATAATCTTTGTGCTATTCTCCCGCAGCCGAGCAGACCTACAGTCTTGCCCGATAATTCATAGCCTTCCATGTTGCGCCTGCTCCATTTGCCATTCTTTAGCGTATGATCTGCCTTCGATATCCTCCTCGAAACGTTCAGCATCAATCCGATTACCAATTCCGCAACTGCATTTGTATTCCCATATGGAGCAGTCTTAACAATAATTCCCTTCTGCGATGCCGCCTCAACATCTATGTTGTCAAAGCCCACTCCCTGCCTTCCAATAATCTTAAGGTTCCCAGAGGCGCCAGCCTCGATAACCTGCTTTGTCACTTTCGTAGAGCTTCTGACCGTTAGAGCATCAAATCCTCCAATGGCTCTGCCAAGTTCGTCAGGCTTCCTTCTGCGGTCATCTACCGATATGCCAGCCTTCTGGAATATCTCGATGCCTTCGGGGTTCATGCCGTCATTGACGAGGACTTTGATAGCAATCACTGTTGTCGCTTTAGTTTGAGGAGATTTATGTCTTTGGAGCATCATGATTAGGCTTTTAAAGGAAGAAACTTCGCGGCTTCACTGAATGGACAAGAAACTTGTATATATTTTGCTCGACGGCGTAGGCGACAAGCCCGATCCCACGCTGAATTACGTTACTCCACTGCATGCTGCGAAAACCCCAGCACTTGATAGACTTGCAAGAAATGGAAAGAGCGGCTTAGT
This sequence comes from Nitrososphaerota archaeon, assembly GCA_024860875.1. Classification (GTDB taxonomy): domain Archaea; phylum Thermoproteota; class Nitrososphaeria; order Nitrososphaerales; family UBA57; genus VHBL01. The sequence goes on from JACPSZ010000008.1 coordinate 158,693, forward strand.
CTACACTGTAAAGAAGGGGATAGCCCCAGAATCCGATATTGGAGTATTCTGCATGCTCGGCTATGACTTTACAAAGAGTTACATTGGAAGGGGAGTTGTCGAAGCTATTGGGTCTGCTTTGAGGTTTCAAAATGGATACATCGCATTAAGGGGAAACTTTGCCACGCTTGGCGACAAGAACACGATAATTGACAGGAGGGCTGGAAGAAATCTCACTACGGAAGAGGCGAATGATCTGAGCAAGACGATAAGCGAAAAGGTGAGCCTTCCGCAGAACGCAGAGATTCAGTTCATTTCCACTGTTGGACATAGGTGCGTTCTGGTAATTTCCGTCAAAGGCGAGAAACTCTCTGCAAACATCTCTAATACTGACCCTGCGTATGAAAGGGTTCACGGAATTGGGGCTGCAGTAACTGGCGATAGTGAATTTTCCCTTGCCAAATGCAAACCTCTTGATAGGAAACCTCAAACCAAACTTGCTGCGGAACTGATAAACGAATTTACCGAGAAGGCCAAGAAGGTTCTTGCCGAGCATCCAGTCAATTCAAAAAGAAGGAAGGAGGGAAAGAAGCCTGCGAACGTCATTCTGCTAAGGGATGCTGGAGACTCTTTGGTAGAGCTTCCCAGCATGAAGGAAAAATATGGTTTGGATTTCGCCTGTCTGTTAGATATGCCGGTTGAGAAAGGAATAGCCAAATTGACAAAGATGGAGCAGTATGCGGGAGGCTCTACGACAGATTATGAATACAAAGCCAAGATGACTGCAGACATTCTAAAAAAACATGACGCTGTCTATGTTCACATCAAGACTACGGATGAACCCGGGCATGATGGCGATGCTAGACTGAAAACGAAGGTCGTCGAGCAGATTGACGCTAGGTTTCTCGCTCCTCTAATCAAGACGGTAGACTTGAAGAAGACCACTTTTGTAATCTCTGCAGATCATTCGACGCCTTGCATCATGAAAGGACACAGCGACGACCCAGTACCCCTGCTGGTTTCGTTGGAGGGGATGGACAAAGATGGTACATGCAGGTACACGGAAAAAGAGGCAAAGAAGGGCAGCATGGGCATACTAAAAGGGATCAACGCATTGAAAACTGCAATATCGCTCATTTCGTAGCCCTCTTCATTATACCCTGTATCCTATCACGCAGGAAACCCTCCAACCCAGGCTTGCTAATATCCGAGATCTCAAACCGGACACGATAAACAGGCTTCTTGATTTTGATTAATCTTCTAAGGTCTGCAGGTGTCCCAAGCACAACAGCATCGCAATTGACATTCTGTATGGACTGCTCGAGGTCTTTGATCTGTTTGTCGCTGTAGCCAAGGGCTGGAAGCACAGAACCTATGTGCTTGTAGTTTCGAAATGCTTCAGCGATGGTTCCGACTGCGTACTTCTTTGGATCGATTAAAACTGCACCCGCAGCTCTGGCTGCAGAGGCTCCCACACCCTCCGCAAGCCCTCCATGCGTAGTTGTCGGGCCATCTTCAACAACAAGCACTCTTTTATTCCTCAAAAGTTCTGCAGAATCTATAGTTGCAATAGATTTAACACGGAATATTGGAGCCTTCGAGTTTAATTCTCTGTAGATATTAACGCTCTTTTTGATTTGTTCTTCAGACGCCACATTGCACTTGTTGACTACTATGGCATCGGACATCCTTATGTTGACTCCGCCTGGGTAATACTCTGTTTCATGACCTGACCTTAATGGGTCGACGACTGTTATCGTAATAGTTGCTCTGTAAAATGGGAAATCATTGTTCCCTCCATCCCAGACTATTATGTCACTTTCTTTTTCTGCTGCATCAAGTACTTGCTGATAGTCTACTCCTGCAAGGACAGTATCTCCTCTGTCAAGGTGCTGCTCATACTCCTCCCTCTCTTCTATTGTTGCATGATGCTTTTCGAGATCGGCTTTTGTGCGGAATACCTGAACAGCATCATTCAGATCGCCATAAGGCATGGGGTGCCTTACAATTGCTGGTTTCAGAGCAAACGCCTTCGTCACATCAACCACCTTCCTTGATACACTGCTCTTCCCCGCGCCACTTCTTGAGGCTACGACTGCAATGATAGGTAGTTTGGACTCCAGCATAGTGTCGTTAGGGCCAAGAAAATGAAAAGCTGCCCCTGCAGACATTGCAATAGATGCTAGCGTCATCAGAGATTTGTAGGAGATATCGCTGTACGAGAAAAACACGTCGTCCACTGAGAATTTCTTTATGAGATGTGCAAGAAGTTCTTCGCTGTAAATCGGAATGCCGTTCGGATAAAGATGCCCTGCAAGATCTGCAGGGTACTCGCGATGTTCTATGAGTGGTATTTGTGCTGCTGTAAAAGCTACAACGTTATAGCTTGGATTGTTCCTGAAGGATACGTTGAAATTATGGAAATCCCTTCCTGCAGCTCCAACTATTACGGCATTTCTTGCTCTTGCCAACGGCATTTAGCATGCGATGCGTTTTCTAAAACGTTTGCAGTATCCCAGAATGTTTTTACCATTGGCCTTTGCTATAACATCAGTTGTCGCAACAAAAAACTCTGGAACTCGGGGCTGATGCACCTGAATTTTATGATCTATTAGGTGCAGATGGGAAGAGGTATTCCCTAAAGGACTTGAGTAAGCCCATACTTGTAATAATCTTCAGCTGCAATCATTGTCCGTACGTTCAGGCGTACGAAGACAGGATTATCTCAATAGCAAGGGATTACATGGCCAAAGTGCAAATTGTAGCTATAAACTCCAATGACGAAAAATCGTATCCTGAAGACGACTACAAGCATATGGTCGAAAGAGCCAAGAAGAAAGGCTTCACCTTTCCTTATTTGAGAGATAAAGAGCAAAATGTTGTTTCTGCCTATGGTGCTGTATGTACACCGCACGTATTCGCCTTTGACAAAGACAGGAAATTGAGGTATCAGGGAAGGATAGACGACAGCAAAGACCCGAAAATGATAAAATCGCACGATCTAAGAAATGCATTGGACGATCTTATTGCGGGAAGAGAGGTTAGAACTCCTTTGACAAGAGCCTTCGGTTGCAGCATAAAGTGGTTCATGCAGTAGTGGTAAGCGTTTTATTCATGCAAATATAGTAGATGATATCATGCCAAAGGCTTACGTTCTCATAAACACGGACCCAGAAGTCGAAGAGGAGTTCATTCAACATCTAAAAGCAATAGACGGGGTTACTGAAGCAACATCGGTTTACGGAATCTACGATTTCGTAGCTAAGGTTGAAGCAACTTCGATGGAGAAGGTCAAGGAAGTCATAACTTGGAAGATTAGAAGGCTGAAGAACGTTAAAGCCACTACAACATTGATTTCTGTAGAGGATTAGCCTAGAAGAACCTTAAGAGGAATATCCTGATATCTTCCGTCTGGAAGCGATCTTCTTATTGAAATTGGAAGGGCTTTGCTCTCAAGTTCAGCAGTCGCAATTGCTATTGGATCTCTGACGTTCTCCTTTAATGGCAGGAATGGAGGAGCGCCATAAGATAGCTGCAGTGCACGTGTACCGATAATCCTTGCCCTCTCAAACCTTGTAAGCTTCGGAGGGCCTATCTGAACTTCTGAGCCTTTTATCTCGTCCCGTGTTACGGTGACAAGTTTTCGTTTTATTCTTGGTGCAGGAGGTTCTGGAGCCTTTTTCTTTGTCTTGCGTGTCTTACTTGCTGTAACCATGGGCGAGCATAACCTCTAAAAGAACACTATGCATGCGAAACTCAAATAATAAGTATTGCGGCAATATTTCGGAATAACCTAAGAATATCTTATCGCAAGTTTTTTCGAAAATTTGATGGTTAATAACAAAAGAGGTAAAAGGTCAGAAATACTTTACCATTCCAAAAATGTTTGGCCTTTTGGAAGGTGTCGATGAGCTAGACTAATTTTGCGAAGATCCTTTGCAGAAATTGCATTTGACGTCCTCCGTTTGATTGCAACTGGTCGATCTGCTAAGACTAAGCTTATGCTGGGAGCGAACACTAGCTCACCTACTTGCGAAAAGGCTTTGGATAGACTAAAAGAAAAAGGGCTAATCATTCCCAAAGATCAAAGTTTTCTCCTTACTCCCAAGGGTGCTCAAGTTCTGGATTCATACAAGCAATCAGTAGGGGAGATATTCCCAGAACTCTTAAAAGAAGACATAGCCCTGCTATGGTAATCAATTTACGAAACCAATAAATAGAGCCTTAGAGGCCGATTTCTGACCCCAAATGAGTCCAAAAGACTCGACTACAGAAAAACGGTATGTTGTGAAGGCATTATCTGTAATAGTAACGGTATTACTCCTCGTATCCCCTCTAATAGCAATCTCTTCAATGATTGTTCCTGCAAACGCGCAAGTAGCGCCGCCACAGATACCTGTTCTGACCCCAGCGGCCCAACAAATGTCCAAAGACGAAAGGAATTGGGAATATATAGCTAGTGGAAGGCTAGGCGGAAATTACAATCCCCAGAAACAGATTACCAAAGACAATATCCAATATCTTGAACTAAAGTGGATATGGCCTGTGCCATCCTTGGGTAGGATACCTGGTCAAGTCCTACAAGGCTTTGGGACAAACCCTGCAGAAGGTGTGAAGGCTCCCCCACTTGTTGTAGATGGTGTTGCCTACGTAATCCTGAACAGCAAGACTGTCATCGCTCTGGACGCAAAGACGGGCAAACAAATATGGGTGACCCCTGTTGTAGCTAGCAACACCAACAACTCGATTCAGGCAGGCGGCAAGTATCCCATAACAACTGAAGGCTCGCACACGCATGGCATGAATTACATCGATGGCCAAATATGGATCACTGATTACGGCTGCGCTGTGACAGTCCTAAATGCAAAGACAGGAAAAGTTGACAGGCAATATAGAGATCTATGCTTAGAAATTCCTATTAACGATCCGAGAGGAGTAGGAATACCTACAAACAGCGGATGGTATGGCAGTCTATTTGGGTTCCCTCCAACGGTTTACAAGGGCGGTAATTCATTCTTTTACGGGCAAGGAGGAGCATCCGAAGGAACTTGGGGAGGAAGACTTTATGCGGCCATGTACGACATTAATACTGGAAAGCTCATATGGAGAACGTTCTTAATGCCGCCATGCGGAGATCCAAAGACGTGCGGACCCGGTAAAGATGGGCCATTATTCGTCAAAGAGAAACAGGAATGGGGGCAATGGCTTGTCGATAACTGCAACAAGATATGGATACAAGGTATAAAGGCTTGTGAAATAGACCGGGACATACTAAGAAACGACTGGGGAGACATGAGATCGAATTCGGGCATAAGCCAAATCTGGTCAACTGGTATGGTAGATGAGGAAACTGGCATTGTATACTTTGGTACGGCTCAAGCAGGACCAGACTGGAACAAGACCTATGCACCTGGCCCCAATCTCTTCGGCGCATCAATCATAGCACTGAATGCAAAGACTGGAGCATTGGTATGGGCTCATCAGACAAGCGCGCATGACCTCTGGGACTACGACTGCTCATGGAACGGCGTGCTGGCTACTGCAAAGGTAAAGGGACAGACGAAGAAGGTGGTAATGAAGGGATGCAAGAACGGTATCGTATACATACTTGATGCAGCTACTGGCGAAGCGTTGTGGGTCTTTGAACCTCCATCCATAAAGAGAACTCCGAATGCTTACCCATATAATCCTAGGAGCAAGGAGGATATGACAAAGCCGTGGCTAGGCTATCCAAGCAAAGACTCATTCTGGTTGAACTGCCCTGCTGGTGGATGCCTCGAATCTGACATCGCTTACGACCCAACAAGAAATACGGTCTACTTTGCTATACAGAACCCTCCAAGTTGGTCGAAGGTGGGGCCTGCAGAGATAAGAGGAGTGAGCCTTGCATCGGCACCCGCAGGAACCAGGCCATACATACCCAAAGTTAACTATACCGTCAACGCATATGATCTGGATACAGGGAAACTGAAATGGGAGTTCACTTCAACCGTCGGAGTTGGTTACAGAGGAGGCATAATGGCGAGCGGAGGGCTCGTATGGCCCACATCGCAAGACGGCTTCTTCCGTATACTTGATGCTGACACCGGAAAAGTAGTGTTCGAGAAGCAAGAGCAAGGAAACGTGCAACCAAGCATAGGTGCAACTGCGGACGGCAAGTTGATAGTGCTTAGGTACATAGGAGACGGTAACCTCCCCGGAGCAATTGCTGCCTACGGCCTGCCTGACAATGTACCAGCACCAAAAGAAGTGATCAAAGAAGTCATAAAGGAAGTTCCCAAGGAGGTGATCAAAGAAGTACCAAAAGAAGTCATCAAGACCGTAACAGTCGAAACTGTCAGCCCCATATCATATGCTGCAATAGGCATAAGCGTAGTCATACTCGTCATTGCAGGAGTTCTCTTCACAAGAAGAAAGAAGTAATAACAAAAATTGGCCTTGCACTTGCAAGGCCAACCTCTGACTTTTTCCAAAAAGACTTTACAGAACCCCTTTTGACCTTCGATGGGATTGTCATCAGTATCCAAGATAGAGTTTAGGGCAATTTTTGAGGGTAAGGGCGAAGCCAACATCAGCATATACAGGCACCTCTCTCCAGTTACAGTGAACAACATGCTGATGCAAACCAAACTTGCAGGGCGAATAGTCCGTTTTCAGGACGTTTTCATCTACGCGCCTCTAGGAATTAGAGTTGGGGTCGAGAAGGCTAAGAGACAGTTCAAGAGAGGAGAGATTGCATTCATGTCTTCTGCAGGAGCAATATGTTTCTTCCTCAAAGATGCAAGTGTTAGAGTACCTATGAACCCTCTTGGAGAGGTTTCTTTTGGCATGGAGATAATTGAGAAATGCGGTGCCGGGGATACAGTATTGCTGATCAAAGAGTAAAGCATTTCTCCGTGCCTTGGGATGACTAGAACGTGGACGCTCAGAGCAAGCTGAGGATCATCGATATTGCGTCTCTGCTAATTTCGCTTGTAGCCTTCGCAGGAGTCGCTTACATCTTGATCTTAGATAACTTTCAGTTCCTGTTCAACTGGAAGATTTTGCTCTGGGTAGGTATTATATCCGTAGTAAGTTTCTTCCTGATAAGGAAAAGGCAAAGAATCTTCAGGGAAACTCTCTAGCTCCTAGCAAGGTTTAGAATTGCTAATGTAGCAAGTATGGCCTCTTCAGCTCTAACTGTTTCTACGGCTTGTTTAGGAACCGTGTTCAGCAGAATAGAGTTCTGCACTTGCAACTCCTCTTTTGCCAGTATTTCAGGCAACCCATGCTTTGGCGAGCCGAAGGCAACAAGCACATTATTACATGACCTGATTCTCTCGCCTATGGAATTCCATTTATCCTGAATATTAGTCCCTTTTCTCGATGTAAAAACTGCAAAATCTGGCCTGAGCTGCTGAAACATTTTGGTCAAGCTGGGGAAGGTTTCTACGGTATAGCCCCAGTAATCTGGGGTATCCTTCTTGTCTATGATTGTTGCGGAAATTTCATTGCTTACGGAGTCTATTTGGACAGTTATTCTACTGTTCTGAAGCATATTACCAGAGATGATCGCAAGCTCTGATAACCCAATATCGACAAGAGTTTTTCCGCCCTGTTTTACTACGATGCCTTCCCTTACGTCGCCTGCTTTCACTTTGTAGATGTCTGCAGAGACAAGATGGCTTGGGATTCGTAGAGGGGGCAGAAGCCCTGCAAATTTGAGCTCTTCGGAGATTGGATAAACTTTCTTCCGCAAATATTGCGGAGTTTCGAGGTATTCCAGTATTAGCTTAAGGAACCTGCTTTCGTCCCTTGCCTTGCCCTCTACGCCGTAAATGCAAATTTTGTTAATGCCAAAAATCGCTGCAGCCCTTGCTATCATACCTGCTTTTTCCGTTCTTTCCCTTAACGTAGAGCAATCTTCAAGGACTATGGAGGGGATTGCTATCCAGAGTTCTTGTTCCATTGGCTCAACCTAAAATTAGCAGGGAATTATCCTTAGCTGGCATGCAGGAAGCTCAGTTTCTCTACCTAACTACGAAAGGTCGAAATACGCGAAAGATGCGCGAGATAGAGATATGGTTTGTTGAATATGATGGAAACTGCTACATTGTTTCGGAGCTGGGAGAAGGTTCGAACTGGGTGCAGAACATCAAGCATGAAACATCAATATCTTTCAGAGTAGGGGACAAGGTCTTTAAGGGAACTGCAAGAATCATGGCTGATAAAAAAACCCGAATTATCATCAAGAGTTTCAAAGTTGATGGACAAGAAGTACGGCTGGAGTAACGGATTAATTGTTGAACTCAAGCCTTCTTAGCAGATATCTTTCTGGTGTAGATTAATGCAACTACAGCAACGGCTATTCCTATTGTTAGTATGATGTAAGGTAGGGGGCTCGTGTCAGCAGCCACTTCACCAAAGAACGCCTTCCCTTCATATGTCCCTGTAGTTGAGCTGCTGCTTCTGAATGCGCCCTCCAAATGATATCCTTCTAAACCATCTCTTCCTCTATCGTGCCAGAACTGCCCTATCAGAGTAGAGCCTGTAGTATTGAAGCCTTCTATGCTAGCAACAAATGAAAATACTGCCTGCCCAGGCCCTCTACCATTGACCTTGCCAGTGAAGGTTCCCCACCCAGTCGAAGTTGCTTTGTTCGTTTTGGTATCTATTTCCTGAAAGACCAGATATTCCAGCAAACCCTCCAAATCCCCTCTCATTTCAGCCTTGACATTTAGCGTCCTGTACGTTATCCCCTCTGCAGTTGTCCTGTTGCTCAGCATTGTCGCTGCTGTAGTTTCATATGTGCCCTTGATGGGTGCCTGCTCTGCAGAATACGCTGTATGGAAGGTTGTGAATAGTGCTAATGTTAAGAGTGCAAGAATTATGGCTGCAGGTTTGTTCAATTCTGGTGCCATGTCAAAAGTGTATTCTTAAAAGCTCTTGCCTAATCGCAGGGAAAGCCGCATTCAGGGCACTCGGAAACCTCCTTTTCGATTTCTGCACTGCAGTAAGAGCAGAACTTCTTTGTAGGATCGTCTGGTACCGGAGGGTTGGGCTCTTTTAATAGAATGCCTCCAGCTATCATTGCAGGTCCCGCTAGAAGCAGCATTATACCGAGAGGACCGAACAGCAGGAAGAATATCCCCGCGAAGGTTACGATTACCCCGCAAACCGCAAGGGCAGGCCACATGGATTGTAATTTGATACTGAATAATATAGGCTTTACAGAAAAATTAAAAGGGGAGGGACCTTTCAGGCCCCATTTTACTGGGCTAGCGCTTTGCCCTGACCTTGGTAGACCTTCTGGGTTTTGTCGTCCGAGACCTCAGTTTGGGCTTTGGAGCCTCGATGGAGACCTCTGTAGTCGTTACAGACGGCACAGACATCTCTGGTGCTGTTGTTGTTATGGGAGTAACCTCATGGACTTCTGTGATTGGAGCCAGCGAGCTGACTGGCGTCTCGACAGAGAGTACTGGCGAATAATCGAACTGGTGTGTTATTGGCGTTTCTTCGATACTTGTTTCGTGGGCAATGGAAATTGCCGATGGTTCTGTTATTGGGTCTGACATCGAAGCTGACATATCAGCGCTTACGACAGACAGGCTTGGCCTTCCGCCAAACCAGTTTCTTAGTGCGGTAAAGATACCCATGTGCCGAAATAATGCTCAATGACATAAGTCGGTTTGGGTTAAATAATGTCCACAATGTTGTTAAATGGCAAGAAACTTTGACCTTCTCACGAATATCTTTGAATGGTAATGCTCTCCTATTAATGCTTGATTTGATTGAGAATGACTTGCTTGATGTTTCTGCCCCAGAAGGCATAGCGAGGAATGTTTGGAAGAGTTCCCTCGCATTTGTGAAATCTCATGGCATGGGGCAGACGTACGATGGAAAACTGCAGCTAAAGTCTTCGGACAGGGTTAGAATTGCAATGCTTGCGGCTCCAATGGTGCAGGATTTGAGGAAAGTTTCGCAGAAATTAGGCTGGAGGGACTTCGAGCTCTTCGTTTCTGAGGTTGCAGAGCATTATGGTTATCATGTCAAGAGCAACTTGATCATAGCGAAGCCGAGGGTGCAAATTGACCTCATTGCTGTAAAAGGGACTATGTGCATAGCCATAGACTGCAAGCACTGGGGGAAGAGTGCAGGGGTGTCGAGCCTTAGCGTGATTGCAAAGAGGCAGATCAGGAGGGCGAAAATATTGTTGAGGAGTGATGAGGCAAAGTCCTCGAATGTTAAGACTGCGTTGCCAGCCATAGTAACTCTGCTCCCTAGTCTTAGTAGAACTATTGCGGGTGTTCCTGTAGTACCTGTTTCAGAGATCAACAACTTCTTTGCAAATGTCGATGGATACATTGGTGATTACAAGGTGATACGCAGACGGGAAAGGATCAGATAGTATTGGCGACTCTGCTAAATGCCTTTAGACGAGTGATCTCACTCACCTAAATCTATAATGTGGGTGATTAGCCCACCTACCTCCCCACATTTTTCATTTAGGTATTGCGACAATGGTAAAGCCGACTGCCACCGTAGCTCGGTATTGTTTTACCCTGGTGCTACAATACAGCATCAAAATATTCCTATATGATTCAAAAATTCCTCTCCACCTATGGAGACGGGTTTATAGTACCTCCTTCTTTTTTCTTGATTCAGAGCGAACTCATCGAGCAATGAGCAATAAATTGTCCTACAATAATTTCTTTGTCGAGTTTGCAGAGTACATCCTGCTCATGTGTTGTAGTTAATCTGAGCTGTTAAGCTAGCGTCAGGTAAAAAGGTTGATTTTGAATATGGGAAAGATTTTCATAAACTTCAAAGTAGCGCCTAGATGCCTATGCAGTTCGAAAACTTAATGAATATTCAAACTTATCTATCGTTATGGCAAAGCTAAACACATATCTCAATTTTGCGGGCAACACGGAAGAAGCATTCAATTTTTACAAATCCGTTTTTGGAGGAGAATTTACATCCGTAGTCCGCTTCAAAGACATGCCTATGGAAGGTGTGAATATCCCAAAAGAAGATAAAAACAAAATCATGCACATTGGCTTGCCCATCGGAAAAGACAACGTGTTAATGGCAACAGACACGCTTGAGTCGCTTGGACAGAAATTAGTACAGGGCAACAATGTCCATATTTCAGTTAATCCGGAAAGCAAAGAAGAGGCAGACAGGATATTTAGTGCACTTTCTGTCGGCGGCACGATAGAGATGCCAATCGCTGACCAAGTGTGGGGAGATTATTATGGCAGTTTTAAGGATAAATTTGGAGTACAGTGGATGGTGAATTATAGCTATCCGAAAGAAAGCCGGGCGATCGCAAAAACAATTACTGTGGAAAATATGATAAACGCTCCACTAGAAAAGGTTTGGAAACTGTGGACAGAGCCAAAGCATGTTATGAAGTGGTGTTACGCATCAGACGACTGGGAAGCTCCGCATGCTGAGAATGATCTGCGTGTGGGCGGAAAATTCAAAACTGTCATGGCGGCCAAAGATAAAAGTGCGGGCTTTGATTTTACGGGCGTATATACCAACTTAAAAAAGCACGAGCTGATCGAATATAACATGGACGACGGTCGGCATGTGAAAGTAGAATTTACTAAGCTTCCGAAGAGTGTAAGGATTACCGAAACCTTCGAACCTGAAAAGGAAAATCCGGAAGACATGCAGCGATCCGGTTGGCAGGCAATTTTAGACAATTTCAAAAAATATGTTGAGGGTAACAAATAACTATGCAAAAAATCACACCACCAGAAAGATACGAAAGAACGTGCTAAAAGGATGAAAAATTGATCGTGGAAATAGCAGAATTCAAAACCAAAAAAGGTGTTACTGATTTACAGGTGCTCAAAGCATCGCAAAAGGCGTACGACGACTTTCTATCCAAGTGCAAGGGCTTCATCAGCCGAGAGCTAATAAAAAGCGATGATGGAACGTGGATGGACGTCGTACATTTTGAAACAGTCGAAGGCGCGGAAAACGCAGCGCGGGAATTTCCGAACAACCCTGGCGGAAAAGCCTTCGAAGAAGTAATTGACAAGACAACCGCCAAAATGCTACACTTCAAGGTGGCCAAAAAGTATTGAAGCCGGTAATTATTGAGGAGGAATTCCGACGAAGAAAATTGGGACGGATAGTAAATAGATCAAGTGTGCAAGGAGAAGTGGTATGAGAAAAATAATTGCAAATACGTTTCTAACGTTAGATGGAGTCATGCAGGCGCCAGGCGGACCCGAAGAAGATCCCACAGGCGGTTTTAAGTACGGTGGATGGTCGGTCAACTACTGGGATGGAATGATGGGCAAGGTCATCATGGAAGGGCTGCTGGGAAAACCGTTCGACCTTTTGCTCGGCAGGAAGACCTACGAGATATTCGCCGCACATTGGCCATTTGTCAAGAATGACCCGGACAAGCTGAACGCAATGGCTGCAGACAAACTGAACAGCGCCAAGAAATACGTTGTCTCAAAAACGCTTGCCAAAGCCGACTGGAAAAACTCCACGCTCATCAAAGGAGACGTTATGAAAAAAATCATCAAGCTCAAGGAACAGACTGGACCCGAAATACAAGTCCACGGTAGCAGCAATCTTATCCAGACGCTTCTGGAACACGACCTCATCGATGAGTTCCGTGTGTGGACCTTCCCTCTTGCTCTCGGTGGCGGCAAGCGCCTTTTCGGCGAAGGCACCATCCTCACCAGTTTAAAACTGATTGACTGCAAAATCTCGACGACGGGCGTCATCATTGCCACTTACGCGAGGGGCGGAAAGGTCAAGACAGGTTCGGTTGCGCTCGAAAATCCAACAGAGGCAGAACTCGCTCGCCGCAAAAAGCTTGTGGAGGAAAGTCAGCAATAATCGGTGAAGTAAAACATGAAAAAATTCATCATCAAGACCGAGAGCTAGAAATCATTAAGAGATAGCATAGAAAAGTTAAGGAGGAATACAATGGTAGCAACTGAACAAAAAATTACACCCCATTTATGGTTTGACAAAGAAGCCAAGGAGGCGGCTAAGCTCTACACCTCCGTCTTTAAGGACTCCAAAATTATAAACACGACAACGCTTCACAACACCCCTTCTGGCTCGGCGGACATTGTATCATTCGAGCTTCTTGGGCAGGCATTTATGGCTATCAACGCAGGCCCATTCTTCAAATTCAATCCATCCATTTCGTTCCATGTTAAATGTAAGAGTAGGGATGAGGTTGATTCATTGTGGAAAAGACTGTCCGAAGGAGGCAAGGTACTCATGGAGCTGGGCGAATATCCGTTCAGCGAAAGATATGGATGGATGCAAGACAGGTACGGCCTTTCTTGGCAGGTGATCTTCGTGGGCAAGAGCGAGATAAAGCAAAGAATTACCCCCGTACTCATGTTTGTCGGCAACGTTTGCGGCAAAACAGAAGAAGCGGTCAACTTTTACGCATCGGTGTTCCATAAAACCAAAGTTGGGAATATCGTCCGCTACGGCAAAGGCGAAGAACCCGACAAGGAAGGAACGGTAAAGTATACCGCTTTCACGCTTGAAGGCCAGGATTTTGGCGCCATGGACAGCGCGCGTCAACACAACTTTGCTTTCAACGAAGCGATTTCCTTCATAGTGAACTGCAAGACACAGGAGGAAATTGACTACTACTGGGGAAAGCTGTCCGCAGATCCAAAGGCCGAACAGTGCGGTTGGCTAAAAGATAGGTACGGCCTTTCGTGGCAGATTGTTCCCGCTGTTATGGACAAGATGATGAAAGATAGAGATCAGAAGAAAATAGCGCGGGTGACAGAGGCGTTCCTCAAAATGAAAAAATTTGATATTGCGAAATTAAAGAAAGCATACGAGGGACGATAATTCTCTTCAAGGCTTCAGGAACCTCTGACTTAATAGCCTTCTAGATGAAAGGCGACTCGGTCAAATGCCTTTAGGTCATTTTTTCCCGTAACTCTGAATCGTCATCGTCGCCGTCTATTCTCATTTAAAAGCTTCATAATAACTATTCGCTTAATGTCTTCTGATACCTCTGCGGATTTTCTGCCTCACTTTTGGGGATTTGCTCTGTTATGATTTTATCTGGCCCCCTATACGGGGGCCGTGTGTGGGCGGGCGTGAAGATGCATTCCTCCAACCGTGAGGAGTTATCAGAACAGCCAAATGCAAAGATACATAGCCCTGTATTTTATCAATGGCTGGAAAATTGGGCATAGACGGGTTTGCTAGCGAAGAAGGAACAAGAAACTTTGCCGCCAAGGCAGTTAAGCTAGGAGTTCTAAGAGAACACTTCCGGAGCTACAATGAACTAACGTTGTCAAGCCTCGGCATGGGAACCTACCTCGGGGAAACTGACAGGGAAACTGACATTCTAGTCTCCAAAGCGGTCGAAGAATCTGTAAGATCTGGTGCAATTAACGTAATTGATACTGCAATAAATTACCGCTTCCAGAAGGCTGAGCGTTCTGTTGGTAATGCATTAAGAAAGATGGTTGAAGGGAACTCTGTCAAGAGGAACGAAATCTTCCTCGCAACAAAGAACGGCTACCTTACACCAGACGGAGATTTGAAAATGGACTTCTGGAAGTATGTTCACGAAAATCTCGTAAAGACTAACATCATCAAACCTAATGAAATCTCGTCGGGAATGCACTGCATGTCAGTAAATTACCTTAAGGATCAACTGCAAAGAAGCCTTCGCAATTTAGGAGTCGAGTGCGTTGATTTAATGTATTTGCACAACGCTGCAGAAGCTCAATTAAACGATATCTCCATGGAAGAGTTCTTTGAAAAGCTAATGTCAGTATTTACATTCTATGAAGACATGCGGAAAGAGGGGAAGATCAGATATTATGGTTTAGCTACATGGTCCTGCTTTCGATTGCCTGCGGATGACCCCGAATACCTGAGCCTTTCAGAAGTGGTTTCTGTTGCAAAGGAAGTAGATGATGATCATGGTTTCAAGTTTATCCAATTGCCTTTCAACCTTGGAATGAAGGAAGCTTTTATGCTCAGAAACCAGAACGTTGATGGCGAAATGCTTTCGACACTTGAAGCTGCTAAGAAACTTGGCTTAGGCGTCTTTACAAGTGTGCCACTGCTACAGGGGAGGCTCCTTAATCCAAGAACACTTCCAAACATTGAAGGAATCGACAAACCTGCTCTGAAATGCCTCCAGATAGCACGGTCTGCACCCATAATCTGCCCTCTTGTGGGACAAAAGGATTCTTCGCATGTAAAAGAAAATGTGCAAATTGCAAAGCTGCCATTCATAGAATACGAAAGATTAGCGTCTTTGATATCATCATTTTAATACCAAATAATACTTTGAAGGCAATGATGGATGCCAAGGTCAAGCGGTGGCTAGATGATCTTTCTGAGTCAAAGAAGGAGCTGGCGATGAAGGTTCGAGAGATAGTCTTCAAGGCTGAACCCTCAATCAAAGAGGCAATAAAGTGGGGCAGCCTTACCTTCATTTCTGATGAAAATATCGCTTGGATCATCAATTACCCTCAAAAAGAATACACCAACTTCGGCTTCTTCAGGGCAACAGAATTGTCGGACCCGAAAAGGTTGCTAGAGGGTTCAGGAAAAGGTCTCCGGCATGTGAAGATCAAGAGCGAGAAGGATATTGATGCTAAGCAATTTACTGCATGGATAAAAGAAGCCGTAAAGCTGAACAAGGAAAAGCCCAAGAAATAAGAATTGGCAGCCCCTAGATTCGACTGGGGTCACCAACTTGAAACGATCAAAGCATATTCACGTTAACCTAGAAAAGTCATCGTAAACATTTTTTCGATGCCCAATGTATAAGACAATGACTCTACGTTCATCTCTGTCAATTTCATAAATAGCCCGATAATCGCCTATTCTTATGCGCCAAAAGGCTGAAGGTCTTAGCTGCTCACCTTTAGTTTCAGGAGAATCTTCTAATGATTTTAGAATGCTCTTTATTCGATTCTTCAGATCGGGGTTCAGTTTGGCAAAAGCCTTGGCCGCCTTCTGATGCAGGAAGACTCTATAACTCATTGAACTTCGTCAATGGGTAAGAGCATTTCGGGCTTTTTCTTGGCCTCTCTGCTCCTTTGCACAAGCATCTTGGAAAAAACTCTAGTGCGCTCCCTTTCCTGATGGATGGCAACTATGGTCTTGATGGCATCGCTTCTGCTGGCGAACTTCCCTTCTTTCACCCATCTGTCTATTGTCTTAGCCATTTCTTTTGGGATCCTGACTTGAACCTGCAGAGTGGCCATTAAAGTGTAAACGTTTTTGTTTACTAATAAATACTTCTAAGACGTATTATAATACATTAGATAATATGTTTAGCTTATCTTCGTGTTGCGTCTTATATGCTATTGTTCGAAAAACAAAAATCAAAGTGACGAGCCTTCATTTCTGATGCCTCCCCCGGTTGCGAAGACTATACGAGATCTACTCTATTGGGAGTATGCCAAGCTAATTGCTGGGAGTGCTGTAGGGGATAGGAAGAATTATGGTTTTATAATGTATACCTTCAACAATCTAAGAAAAGGGAACCTTAAGCCATCAACAATTCTAAGAGAGAACCAGACTCTAGTGATGTAACGGGAGATAAGAAGCTCGGCATACTAGCGGCAAAAACAGTATCAGAAACAAAACATATTTGCGTATTGCAGATAAGTTGCTATTACTCAAGATATTCCATTATACCCATGTTCATGTTCTGATATTAAGATATTCCACAAGAAAAGCGGCTGTTGTGACTGCTGTGCACGGAGCTCTTGAAATACTAACTTGTCTTTCTTACTTGGATAGCTTCCTGTTCAGTAGCTTTCTCCATTGCCTGCTTGCCTAATGCCAAATCAAGCTCAATTAATTTCTGGACTACTGGATTCTTTCTGTTGAGATTGTACAGAGAAGCCCTTCCTATCTTTCTCGTTTGTATGAACACCCCAGAGGATTCTAGCGCCTTCCAAGCCTTGAAGAAGGTGCTCCTTGACATTGGAACCTGTTTAGATGCCTCTTGCTTGGAGTAGTCTAGCGACGGGTTATAAAGAAAGAAATCAAGTATCTTAATGGTTGGTGCTTCCCCTAACTGTTTCAGCAGCAGGCTTTCTTCGCGTAGCATCTTCATTCTTTATCTAGCTCAATAGGTATATAACCGTGCACCCAGAAAGTACCATTATCGAACCTTGGAACAAGTGAGCGATGCCTACATCAGAGCATCAATTCTTTACAGATTGTACAAGCAGGGCAAGTGGGGAGGAAGCCACATCGATTTTGAGAATTTAAAGAAAGGGTTCAGCCCGAGGTAGCTCGGGAAGAGAGGTTCGAAGAGGATCGAGCAGCTTGCTGAGGAACTGATCAAGGAGGGCTATATCGTAGCGAAGATAACATCATACGGCTATCATGTGAGCCTAAATCCTCGAAGAAGTGTTGAAATCCAGAAAATCATAGACGGGTTCATTGCTGAACATTGAAAATTTGGTAGCCCCGCCCAGATTCGAACTGGGGTCACCAGGTTTCTTTTTCTGAGGATCCAGAGCCTGGCATCCATAGCCCAACCCTAGTGATTGGCCGCTAGACTCCGCGAGCTTGTGCTCTCGACGGGGCTGCGTCGGGGCTGAACTATGCTTCCTAATTCTCGAGTTTTTTAGTGTTTCATATTTCCAAAAGGTCAGGGAAGGCCGACCTGCTGGAACTTTTCTTCATACGTGCTCATCTTTCTTACATTTTCTTCGGTCGGGAAGAATCTGATCTTTTCAATGTTAAACCGAGCACCATACTTCATTTTGGTATTTGGCCTTGCGGGTATCAGCCCTTCATACTCTGTCCCCATCTTTCTCTGCCAATCCTCTGATAATAGATAATTGTAGAATAACTTTGCAGCGTTAGGATGCTGAGCATTTTCCAGCATGGCAATGCTCCTCTGCATCGCAAGATTTGGAACATCTTCCATGTTCACCGTATTGACAGACCAGCCTACTTTGATTAAAGGAAGAGGTAATCCTATTCCATACTCTCCTCTTGCTATGTATTTGTGCAAATTATGATAACATGGAAAAGACTTTGGCTCTACATTATGGGTAAAATCCTTCATTATGCGTTCCCACTTCCTTTCTCCAAAGATCTCCAGCAGAGTTGCGAAGTAATAGAAACTGTATAGTCCGTCGGTTCTGTCAACTACAGACTGCATGGCAATTTTACCCTTTAATTTAGGGTCTGCTAAATCTTGCCAGCTTGAAGGGACATCATCAGGTTCGATTATGTTTGGATTGTAAACTGTCCTTGTTGGCTCTATTGCTATGCCAGCCCACTGGTTATCTTCATCTCTAAATTGCGCAGGATAAGCGTCAAGAAGGTCTGAAGAATATCTTTTCAGATAGCCGGCTTCTTTAAGGTGCAAAATAGCGTAGTGAGGCTGCATCACGATGTCAGCAGTCTGCATTCCGTTCTTCACTTCCTGCTCTATTCTGCTTATTGTTGGGCCTGGATGCGCACCATAATAAGTCAGGTTTATGTCGTATTCAGGATATCTTCTCCTAAAACTCCTCAGTATGTTGAAGAAGGTGCTGTGGAATGGGCCATAAACTATCAGTTCGCGCTCAGGTTCCTTAACCGCTATATTCTTTGCTTCTGTATCGGGCATGTCTGTTCAAATCCGTCTGAGCCTAGAGATCAAATTAAGCGTTATAGCAGAATAATCCTTACACCCTAACATGTGAGGGTATCTAGCATCTTTTACTAACCAATTTAACTGTAGAAGAAATTTAGTGGGCCGGGGCGGGCCTTATCCATTAAGTGGTTTGAGTCCGCCTACGAAGGCAGGTTATGGTGCCTCCTCCCCTTTGTTTTTGAATCATTTGTTGATATGAATCAATCGAGTTCGAATCGTGGGTGTTACCACTACATTCAACATGCAAACCAAAATCTTATCAATATGTAGTGATAACGATACTGCGTGGCAACGATAGCAAGGAGAACAGTGAAGGGAATCACGTACTACTACCTAGAGCACACCATAAGGCAAGACGGTAGAGTAACAAAGAAATCAAGATATCTGGGCCGCACAATCCCGAAGGACATAGAGAAGGTCAAGAAGCAGTTTGCATACGAATTGAACAGGGAAAAATGGTTCGACATATTCGACAAGATCAAGGAGAATTACGCTACCGAACTAGCGAAAATCCCAAAGTCGGCTAGAGAGAAGGAGCTCAACGAATTCTCGGTCAGGTTCACCTACGACACACAGAGAATAGAGGGTTCGACCCTGAGTCTGAGGGAAACAGCTCAGCTACTGGAGAAAGGCATCAGCCCGAGCGGGAAACCTCTCGAGGACGTTAAGGAGGCTGATGCGCACCAAAAAGTCTTCTTTGAGATGCTCAGGTACCAAAAAGATCTGTCACTTGAAGTTGTGCTGTACTGGCATAAGAAGCTCTTCGAGGGAACGAAGCCCGATATAGCCGGACAGATAAGAAGGCACGGAGTCAGGATCACGGGAAGCAAGTTCGTCCCTCCGTCTCTAGTCGAACTCCATCCTTTAATCAGACAGTTCTTCAGCTGGTATAATGGCAACAAGGTGACGATGCATCCCGTCGAACTCGCCGCATTAGTGCATCTGAAGTTCGTTACTGTGCATCCGTTCGAACAAAAATGAATACCCAATGCTGAACATCGAGCATAAAGGAAGGCGAACTTACTACAATGCCCTCGAGAGGTCGCAGGTCAACAATAACGAAAGGATCTTCTGCCAGTGGTTCTTCAGGAAATATCTTAGAGAACAGAAGCCTCACTTGAGGCGAAGCTAGTCATTCCTTTTCTTCCCCCGGTCAAAGATCCTCCTTGTAGCAATTTTTACTGGCAAGAAAACTACCCGATAATATCAAAACATAGCGTCTCACCTATTGGAGGCAAGTTATGGAGCCTCCTTCCCAAATTTTTGTTTTAATCTTGAGGCGAGTCAGGGCGGACTTGAATAGGAATAGGTTCAAGTCCAATCACCTCGCACCAGTATTTCCAGTATTACTGAGTAGGTAAATTCTTACTCCCATTGTTTTATATCAGATACTGCCTTGCATTAACAATGAAATCGGTTCAAATAAAAGGTTATGGAGGAAGCGAAGTAGTTGAAATCAATCGAAATACGCCTCCACTAAATGATCCATCCGCGGGAATGGTTCTAGTCAAGGTAAAAGCAGCCGGCATTAATCCAGCAGATTGGAAAATCCGCGAAGGCTACATGCAAAAAATGATACCGCTTCAATTCCCATCGACAATGGGCATGGATTTTTCTGGGGTTATCGAGAAAGTAGGAAACTCTGTCCCCGATCTAAAGCGAGGCGATGAAGTGTACGGACAAGCAGGAGTCGTCAATGGAGGATCGGGAGCTTTTGCAGAGATGGCCTTGGCAAAGGTTAACAGCATGGGACATAAGCCCAAAACCCTGACTCATCGAGAGGCTGCTGCTTTACCGCTGGCAGGTGTTAGCGCTTGGCAGGCCCTTGTGGAAACTATTAAACTAACAAAGGGTCAGAAGCTTCTGATTCATGGCGGGGCAGGAGGCATAGGAACTATTGCTATTCCGTTGGCCAAGCATCTTGGTGCTTACGTAGCAACGACAGTGAGCACAAGCGACAAGCAGTTTGCAAAGGAGCTGGGGGCGGTTGAAGTCATAGATTACAAGACACAAACTTTTGAAGACTTGCTGCATGGCTATGACGCAGTCTTTGATACCGTAGGAGGCGAAACCTACACTAAGTCATTCAAAATACTGAAGAAAGGCGGCATGATCGTATCGATGCTAGAGCAGTCAAACCAAGAGCTGATGAGCCGCTTCGGCGTGAAAGCCATATCGCAATTCACTCAAGTAAACAGAGAACGACTGACAAAACTGGCACAATGGGTCGACCAAAATAATATCCGCGTGCATGTTGACAGAACCTTTCCGCTTGAGGAGGCTGCCAAGGCACTCGACTATCAAAAAAACGTGCATCCAAGAGGCAAAGTCGTCTTGGCAATCTAGAGAAGAGAACCCCGAGCAGCGTAGGATGGTTGGCAGGCTAGATGAGGGGCGGTTTACTGGATAAAGACATAAATTCGCTCCAGAAGCTGGCCCAATGAGATGGCAATCCCGTTTTTTGCGAGTGCAAGAGCAGCACAAACTGGAAATCACTCTACTTGATAGTATTGGCATAATTCAAAGCTAAAAAGGTCTAGAAGAGGAAATTCTATGGGCCAGGGCGGACTTGAACCACCGACCTTCGCTGTGTGAGAGCGACGTCCTAACCAAGCTAGACGACTGGCCCTAGCATACCTGCCTTCGCACAACGCTTTAAAGACGAATATTAGTCCTCTCTGCTCCAGCACTTCTGACTATATTTGCAATAAGAGCACTTCCAGACAAGGTTCAAATTCTTCTTCACATGCGGTGCAGCAAACGGATTTTTTGAGGATACGGCATCGTTGAACAGTTTTGCCCTGTTTTCGATCTCTTTCTTAACTTCTGCAAGCTCGCTATCATTGAGAGTGATAGTTCTGAACCTGAATGGTCTGCCCCTATTGTTGACCATAAGGTAGAGCAAAATCCCGACATTAGAGTTAGTCATCGCCATATAGTACTTTAGTTGGGTAACATGGAAAGGCCTTACGGAGTCATCGTCAGATCTTATGGTCTTAATTTCTATCGGAACTCCATCAAAAAGGTCAATTGTGCCTATAACTCCATCAACCGTTATCTCCCGCTCTGCAATTGCAGAGCCCTTCTCAGCAAGCCTTTGCAGAGCAACGTGCGCACCTTCGCCCAAAGCATACGAAACTAAATCCCTTTCATCAATAGCCCTGGGCTCGAGTTTCCTGAAGACCTGCTCTCTTATGCAGAGTATCAAGTCTGAAACATGAGTACCCTCTCTTTCCTGCGCATACTCCTCCTCCAACAGTTTCAGCAGCTTTTCCCGATATGGGGAGCCTTCTTCGATGAGCAAGTCGCTATGCAATTAATATCGAATGCTATTGAAGTTTGCCCTCAAAACATCCAAAGGATTCAATAATGGGTTCTACAATAGCATATAGGGAGAGATATTGGCAAAGGCCTTCGTCTTGATAAACGTCCAAACAGGCACTGAGGACAAGGTCATAAAGCAGCTAAAGACTGCAAAGAATGTTAGCGAAGCGTACTTTGTTTACGGAGTGTACGACTTTATCGTCACCGTAACAGCACCAACGACGGACGAACTCAAAGATAGTGTTCTAAGTCTCAGGAAGATTTCCGAGATTACTTCTACACTAACAATGATGGTAATAGAGTAAGGGCATCCAAGAGTAAATTACTAGCATACTCTACTACTCTACTCCTCAGAACAACACTCTAAATATGACATACCATACGTCTTAGTACGAGAATACCCGAAAGATCAATAACGATCAACCATCAAACAAATACTTACTTTAGTTTTTGAGTATATATGAAGGGGGGCCTATCATTTGCACACAGGAGTTTACACTAACATTCTATTCTTATTCGCTTTATATACCGGGGGGAGGGGGTACTTTTTGCAGTGGCACGTGTTCATCTTAATTCAGTAGTTCGAATATAGATATATTCATTGTCGTAGGTTCAGTAACTGCAGCCCTTCCCTTGCTCACAACCTCAGCATGGACATTCAGATCTCCTCCTTCCCTCGTCATCAGGTGTATCGTGTATGCATTTGTCTTAAGGTGAGGGACGTATACTAACATGCTGTTCTCGGCAACTGCCTCTCCCTTTGCATTCTCAAGCGTTATTCTTAGCAGAACGTCTTTCTTTTCCTCCATCCCTGTATTTGTAACTAGAACCTTTACTGTAACTACTGCGCTTGGAGGGGGTGCGGACTTCTCTTGGTTCAGTTTAGCATTTTCTAAAGTTACTGTGAAAGTTTCAAGTATTGGCAGTGTAGGTCTTACAGTGACCGCCGTTGCCTGCGGATTGAACATTAGTGCAATAGGCATAAAAGCCAGTATGCCCATAGCCATTGCAATTCCAAACCGCTTTGTCCGCATCTGCATCACCATCCTATGTAGGATGGGTGGAGGATATCTGTTGCAGTCTGTAACAAATTAGTGAACAGTGAATTGTTCATTTTGAACGAACAGTTTTTAAATACCTTATGCTCGTACGGTGGCTAATGGCGGAAGATGCTGTAGTCAGCCAGCTCACCGATTACGGCCTTGATAGCGAAGAAGCAAGAGCGTACATAGCCCTGAACAAGCTTGGTCCTAGTAAGGCAAGCACATTAGCATCGGTATTGAAGTTTGATAGGGTCAAGACCTACAGGATCCTTGATAGCCTCAGAAGCGCGGGTGTAGTTGAATCCTCGCTCAGCAAGCCCATGAGATTTACTGCAGTGCCTCTGGAGAAGGCCTTAGATTCCCTAATCGTTGAATTCAGGGAAAAGGTCACGAAGATGGAAGCTAGCAAAGAAGAACTACTTCAAGCGTGGGCCAAACTTCCATCTTTAGCAGAGCCACTCTCTGGTCCCAAGTTCAAGATACACCAAGGCAGGCTCAAGATACATTCAGAGCTTTCAAGGATGACAAAGCTTGCCAAGCAGGAGATTCTTCTGCTCACAACTCGGAATGATCTTAACAGGATGCTCTACTCTGGCGTCTATGACGCTCTTGCTGAAGCCAGCAGGGCAGGCAAGTCGATCAGGATACTTACGCAAATAGACAAGTCTGCCATAGAAATGACTAAGGAATACGAGGGGATTTCCAAGTTAAGGCACATGGACATGCCAGGGCTGGCCTCTTTCTACACTGTTGACAACAACGAAATTCTAATCTCGGTCACATCGGAGGATTCGATGAAACTCGATGATAGCAGAGACGTTGCATTATCGACCGACGCGACCGAATTTGTGAGAGTTGTCAAAGTATTCTTTCAAACATCTTGGGAAGGCGCTCTTGACGCGCAGGCAAAAATTCAGTCTCTAGTTAGCGGTGTTCCGCTTGAGGAATTGAGGATAGTCCGCTCCGTAGAAGAATATGCGGAAATGTTCACAAGAATGCTCTCCTCTGCGAAAAACGATGTTACCTTCGTCGTGAACCTACCAAATCCAAAACTCCTTCCTCAAAATTCGTGGGAGATTCTGCAAGGGTTATCTGCAAGAGCTGTAAAGGTCAGGCTCATAACGTCTATACTGCCAGAAAATCTTGAAACTGTTACAAGGTTGCAGTCTATTGCAGAGGTTAAGCATTCTAACAGGAGGCTTGCACTGCAGATGCTTATATCAGACAGAAAGGAGGTCTTGCTAGCTCCGTCAACCACTGAAGATACTTCGGCCGTGTTCATGTGGTCGAATATCAAAGCGTACGTCTACCTTATCCTGCAGCTTGCCGACGAATTGTGGGGCGAAGGAATAGATGCCCAACCATTGATGGAAACCCTGCGGATGTCTATTGAGATTAAAGAGTCTCTAACAAATCTACAGAAGGAGCTTAATGTGCATGGGCTTGAGCTTGAGAGCCCGGGCAGAGTTCAGGGTTTAAGTGGGGTATCGCACAAATTCGATGTCCTGATCAGGAATGCTAAGCAACCCAAACAGTTTTTCGTCGCTGACATAAGAGTCGGTCCAGAAGCCATAGAACCTCAATCGATGCTCTCAATCTACGCTAGAATGGTCGATATTAAGCCGACCAAAGCCTTCCTTCTTTCGATATCGCCCTCAGAAGTTGCTCGGAAGGGTGCAGACCTAGCTTCCATGTATGGAATCGACGTCATAGTAGGCAAAGACTCTAGGGATGTCTGTCTGAAGTTGCTAAAAACGATAGCACCTTTGATCAAGGCAAAGCCCTAGAGCGGGTAGTCGAATCTCTGTCTTCTTCCTACTGGCTCATGCGGCCTGCGTTCTGTATAGGTCAAGCCCAGCATGATCATCGCTATGGCTGCTATAACCGCTGTGTGTACACCATAGATGTCTAGGAAGCCAACATTATGGGCGCGATACCCTGTTTCCCAAATACGACTGTTGCCCGCGCCGCATATGAACTAAAGAGTTAACAGAGCCCTTGGGAGCAAAAGATAATAGGTACTTTTGAACTAAAGTTCGCTGTGGGAAACATCAAAGTTACGGTCGATGATAAAGTCGAGGAGCGGTTCAGACGGGTGGCCATGAAGAAGTTTGGATATGGAAGAGGCGCCCTTAGCACAGCTGCTGAAGCAGCCCTTGCACAATGGTCCTCAAAAGAGGATATAGAGGAGGTAACTCTCGACGAACTAGATGATCCCGTAGCGGCCATAGAAGGGTTATTGAAGCATGCTACTGAGTCTTCAGTCGAGTTGCAATACAAAGCCAGCAGAATTAGAGTGAAGAAGACCCTTGGACATATCTCTCATTGACGCCAATATTTTTTTGGAACTTGAACTCGGACAATCAAGATCATCCGAATGCAAGGAATTCTTGTCCCAAGTTGCAAGAGGAAGAATCAAAGCAGTGACGACTGACTTTATCCTAGATAGCGTTGCGTTGGTTATGGAAGATAAGAGGAGTCCACCAAAAGACATCAGGAAATTCTTCGTGAGTCTCGCTCTTTACAACGGACTTTCTATTTACAGTCTTGATCTCAAAGATAGAATAGTAGCCGCCGAGGAAATGATCAGGGAACGCCTTGACTTTGACGACTCTACGTCTATTGCAGCCATGAAGCGATTGAAAATAAAAGACATAGTATCCTTCGACAAAGATTTTGATAAGGCCAAAGCGTTAACTCGAGTTGAGCCTAGGGACATTCTAAGATGAGCGTGCGATACCCTGTTCTCTAAACGCGATCGTTACGTGCCACCGATTTCTGCCGATTCTAATCGCCTCCAAAAAGGGCAAAAAAAGTCTATTGGAGGGCAGAGTCACAGGGCTTGTTTCTGCAGGTCTTTAGCAAGCTTTATACGTGTATATGCGGTATACGTACTCGATGGTGAGAACTGTCACACTAAAAATCAAAGATAGGATGTCCTTGGTGTTACCGACAAGGTATTCAAAGAGGGAGGTGGAGGAAATAGAAAGAGCTCGCAGAGTCCTCGGGCTCTCCTCGCGAAGCGCTTTCATAAGAGAGGCTGTCCTAAGCAAACTGGAGGAAATAAAGCAGGTGCGAGTGGTAGAAATGCAAGATGTCTCTGTAGACCAAGCCTCGGAGATGATTGACAGGTATCTGATGAATAAGCCGGGCGTCCACTACGTAAGCGAACTGATTGAGGAGCTTGGGCTCGAGCCAAGAATAGCCTTTGAGGCTGTAGAGAAGCTAGTCCAAGGTGGTAGCGTAAGAGTAAGGAATAAAGTATGACAATCCTTACAGCAGAAGGCGATGGGATAATAGGCAAACGGATAATCTACGTAGCCCGTAAAGTGGATGGGCCCCACCTTGTGCGAAAAAGTGGAAGCCACAGAGGTCTCTTGGGCAAGCTTTACGATGCTGAGGCCTATGTCGATCTGCCCATTGAAAAGGCAAACTAGATAGGCCTAAGCAGTTTCGCAATACGACAACTAACCAAAGCTAAAAGTACTCAGATAGGAATATGACACATATGCCCAGTTCAGTTATTCAAACGCTAGAGCGGGTAGTCGAATCTCTGCCTTCGTCCTACTGGCTCATGGGGCCTGCGTTCCGTATAGGTCAAGCCCAGCATGACCATCGCCATAGCTGCTGCAACTGCTGCGTGCACACCATAGATGTCTAGGAAGCCGACATCGTAAATTCGTGTGACTGCCTCAGATTCTATTCCATCTGCAATTATCTGCGATGCGACTCTATATTTTCCAGAAGTTGCAATCGGGAATCCTAGCGGAATTTCTTGCATGTTTGCAACATCTACTGAGAGCGACTTTATGCCAGAGGTTATCGTGTTGCCCTCCGGGTCCATTAACCAGTACTTGAAGACGACATTGCTCGATCTGTCGCCCATATTTATCAAACTTGCCGCAGTGAGTATCTGTGCCTGTGGGACTATCTCTAACCTGCTCCAACTTGGCAGAACCTTTCCCATACCTATCACTACGTCAAATAATCCTATTGTAACGGGCTTGTTCATTATGGCCCACTTGCTAAAGTGAGTAATATCCTCGCTCGTTTCTAAATAGTGCTCAACCTCGTTTACTACACTTGCAACAGGCCTCCACTGTTGCAGTGACTCAGAGAAGGTGTATAGCCAGAGGTCCGATGGTTGTAGACCAAGAGTTCGCATTTGTTCTGAGCTATAATAGAGCCTTACTTTTGCGTTGAAATTCGTCTGTATGCTCATAGTGATTTCTACAGGCGTACCTACGATTGTGTGGCTCGAAGGCGGAGCTATACTCTGAACGTCTGCTAAGGGTTGGACGATTACGTTTGCGGCGTTGTCAATCTTTGTTATCATAACTGCTGCGTTTGAAGTCGACCTTGCGTTGACCATTAATGGTTCGTTCGGACTGACGAGCTGTGGGGCAGCTATAGCAACTAGTGTCTGCTTTACTGGACCAATAATGTGAGCTTCAAGCGTCTTTACAATGACGCTCATGGTGTCGGTAATCGTTCTGTATATGTTAGAGGTAGCCTGTGAAGCAATGCTCATAGCTATATTGTCACCTATTGGCGCTGTCAGTTTTGCAAGACGGCCTATGGTGTCAGATAGGTTCAGTGTTTCAGCAAGCTCGACAAAGTTAGGTATGCTTTTTGTAAGGCTATCGACAACCCTAACGATATCTTGTAGTTGTAAGTTTATTGTGATAGTTCGTGCCAACTGCTCGGCAATCTGGATCGTCTCGGTCAGGAGCACTTGTTGAATGTATGTGCTTGTCAGGGTATCTATGTTTTCTATTTGATCAGCTAGCCCTCTTAGAAGATTTGTATTAGATGATGCTTCTCCAGCGACTCCGAGGACATCCTCAATTGCGACCAAGAAGGAGAATGGAGGCTTTATGATTGGTTGGGTAGGCTGTTGCTGCCCCTGTCCTGTTGAAGATACATCTACGAATAGCAAAGATTGGATTATGCTTCTGAGAGAGATCAAACCTCTATTTACATTTTCCGTAATGGCTATGGTTTCAGCCAGTTGAGGCCATAAGCTCTTGTTAATTACATCGCTGAAACTTAGTCCATCGCTTATTATTATTGGAGAGAACGATTGAAATCTGCTTGCTACATCGCTTAGCGTGAGAG
Source organism: Nitrososphaerota archaeon (assembly GCA_024860875.1). Taxonomy (GTDB): domain Archaea; phylum Thermoproteota; class Nitrososphaeria; order Nitrososphaerales; family UBA57; genus VHBL01. Next base: position 186,788 of record JACPSZ010000008.1, read on the forward strand.
ATTCTGTTATGGAAAGTGACGCTACATACATTCTGCTTATGGATTCGCTTATGGAAAGTGCTTGCGAGATTACCCTGTCTAATGCAATAGCTCGCTCTACGGTATCTGCAAAAGAGCTCGTGTCGCTGATGCCCCTTGCAAAGTTCGCGAAAATATCAGCCATATCTGCAAGCGTTGCAGTTTCTGTCAGCCCTCTTACCAACTCTACAGACCTTTCTACTGTCTCCGAGACTGCCATGGTTTGGTCAATGCTTCTGCTAAATTCTACAACCCTGTTTAGAGCATCGGAAATTACAGGAACTTCAGCGACTGTTCTTGTTGAAACTAGAGCCCTGTCAAGAGAATCAGACATGGACGTGCTCTCGTCTGCAGTTCTGGATAACCCGAGCATTCTTGCAATCGAATCGGAAACAGTTAACGCTTGATCAATGCTTCTGGTCATGGCTGCTAGCCTATCTATTGCATCACTGATAGATACTGAATCTGCGACTTCTCTTACAAAGTTGTTTAGGGAGGCTACTGCATCGGTTATTACAGTTGTGTCAGTGATTCCTCTTGTCAGATCAATTGCCCTCTCAAGAGAGTCGGATATGGAGAACGATTGAGCTACATCCCTTGTCAGTGCGATGGCTCTATCGACTGTATCGCTTATTGTAGTCGGATCTGCCATTGATCTGATGAATCCGCCTAATCCAGCAGTTGTGTCTGCAAGAATTGCTGTGTCTGTTGCAGTTCTAAAAAGTACTGTGATTCTGCCCGCGGTATCACTAAAGATAGTTGTATCAGTAACAGTTCTGAATAATTCCAGCGTCGAGGCGAGAGTGTCAGATATTGTACTAGAATCTGCAATTTCTCTTGAAAAGTTAGTTAAGGAAGATACTGTATCCGACACTGTCAATGCTTGGTCAATGCTTCTTGCCATTACTACTAACCTGTCCGCAACATCAGTGATCGTTGCTGTGTCTGCGATCGTCCTTGCAAAATTGCTCAGAGATGATGCTACGTCAGCTAATGTAGATGAGTCTGCAATTGATCTTGATAGAGCTATTGCTCTATCTAATGTTTCAGATATGGAAATTGATTGAGTCATATCTCTACTGAGCACAAGAACTCTGTCAACTGTATCGCTGATTGTAGATGTGTCTGTTATCAGTCTAATGAAGCCCCTTACTCCATCCGTAGCATCCGTGAATGTGGAAATGTCTGTAATTTCCCTCGTTAATGCTACTGTTCTGTCCAAAGTTTCGGATATGGAGAGCATCTGAACCACGTCTCTGCTTAGTGTAAGTGCTCTCTCGATTGTGTCAGTAATTGTAGCAGAATCTGTCATTGATCTGATGAATCCTCTTAATCCTTCTGCAGTCTCCGTGAACACTGCAGTTTCTGTTGCATCTCTAAAGAGTACCGTGATTCTGTCTGCTGTGTCGCTGAAAGTTGCTGCTTCCGAAACAACCCTGAATAAGTTGAGCATTGAAGTCACAGTGTCAGATACAGTGCTGGAGTCTGTAACTGTTCGTGCAAAGTTGCTAAGCGAGGTTGCTACGTCAGAAACTATCAGTGATTGGCTTATGTTTCTGGTAAGAACTGCAGCTCTGTCTACAGTATCGCTAAAGGTGCTGGATTCTGCTACTGTCCTGAACAAGTTAAGTGTCGAAATTACCGTGTCAGATATTGTACTAGAGTCAGTCATTGCCCTAGCAAAGTTGCTCAGATATGATGCTATATCAGTAATTGTAGTTGTGTCAGTAATTCCTCTTGTCAGATCAATTGCCCTTTCTAAAGTTTCAGACATGGATATCGCTTGAGATATGTCCCTGCTCAATGCAATTAATCGGCTTGCAGCATCAGTGAATATCGTTGGATCAGTTATGGTTCTAATAAAGTTAGGCATGCTAGTTATTGCATCTGCAATTGTTGGATTCTCTGTTAGAGACCTTGTTAATTGCGTGAACCTCTCTACTGTGTCGCTTATCGTACTTGAATCAGTAATCGCCCTAACAAAGTTAGGCAAGCTTTCCAGAGTGTCAACCACGCTTGCAGCGTCTGCCATGCTTCTGGAGAGCAATATTGCTCTCTCTACCGAATCGGAGAAGACCGGAGTTTCGTCCGCCGTTCTGTAAAGCAGGACTGTTCGTTCTATAGAATCTGCTAGCGATACTGTTTCTGTTGCGCTCCTTGCAAGTGCTACCACTCTTGCGATTGAATCTATGAATGCAGGATTGTCTGTAACTTCCCTTGCCATTGTTACAAGTCTTGTGATATCGTCAGATACGCCCAGAAATTCTGCTAGAGCTCTTGTAAGTTCCACTACCCTTGTAGCTTCGTCTGAGAACGATGCGATGTCTGCCAGGCTCCTTGTCCCTGTGAACTGCCTGTTGATCTCGTCTGTGTATGTAGAAAGCTCTCCAACCGATCTAAAGAGAGAGGCCATTCTTGCTATAGAGTCGCTCATTGTTGGATTTTCTTCCAAAAGGCGTGCCAAATTGAGCATCCTGTCTACGCTGTCAACGAATGTTGCAGTTTCGGCCATTGCCCTTGTGCCTACGAAGAGTCTTGCCAGGTCGTCGCTTACCGTCAGCGATTCTGATCCCGTTCTTGGGAAGTGGACCATTCTATCAATTGCGTCAGATATTGTTGGGGTTTCTGTCATGCTTCTTGCTACAATGATGGCCCTCTGTAATGAGTCTGTAATCGATGGCGTTTCTGTAACCTGCCTTACTAGCGTGGTCGCTCTGGCTATGTCATCTGACAAGGTGATGGTATCGTTAATTCTTTTGAGAACACCGAAGACTTTATCCACAATTTCAGACCATGTCATGCTGTCGCTTATGCCTCTAACTCCTGCCATTCCTCTGCTTGAAGAGTCCGATGTAGTTACCGTCTCGCTCATGCTTTTTGAAAAAGCCTGCGTATAGTAGACCGTAACTCTTATCCAATTTACCCTTCTGGCCCTCGTATCGTCTGTTCCCAACTTGACGGTGAATGAAGCAGAGTTTATGTCAGAAGCTACCCATGACAGGCCCCACAAGGCTGAAGAACTGCCATAGGTATTGATATTCTGTCCAGAATCACAAGATTGATTTGCTAGATTATCTTCTGTAGTCTCAGTTCCAAGAGTGCTTTCATCTTTGCCAACATTTACGAGCAGGCCAGCAGCTGGATTAACCCCTTTGCTCGCCTTGACCTCAACGGTTATGCCCGTAATTGTAGCGTTAGAGGGAATATTAAAGCTGAAGCTCTTCCAAAAACCTGATATGGCTGACGCTGATGTTGCACATGCAGTTTCATCGCTACCGTTAGCATCATTTGGATTTGTCCAAGAATTTGTGCCTGCAGCTCCAGCATAGAGAGGTCCACTTGAGTTATCAGCAAAAGCTGGCTGAATTGGAGGATCGAAATGAGAAATAAGAGTGGTGAGGCTAAGCAGGATTATAAAAAAACCCGCGCTTGTGCGCATCGGGTATCCCCTTTAGCCTCTTTTTTCCTATTGCGGACTATTTACGAGATCGTTATAGTCCAGGTTATGGTTATTTGGTCTCCGCTGATCAGGTTTACCGAGCTGAAAGTGTTCTCAGCCAGCATACCTGCAGATGATGCTGTGTTCGAATTGAATAGCCCTGCTGCTTGAACTGCCGTGAACGAGCCTGATGCAGTGAACGTCTTCTTTACGATGATTGTGCTAGTGCTGTTCGCATGGTTATAGACTCCTTCTGCTCTCTGAAGTCCATTCGTGGTGATCTCTCCGCTCAGCGTAGTGTCACCAGCTGCTGGTGTTATTGCTGTAGTAGTCAATGCGATGTAGGTTGTACCTAGAGGATTAGCCTTCACGCTCGCATTAGTGCCAGCAATTAGTTGCTTTGCGATTATGTCTATTCCTTGGTTTGTGATCAGGTTGTGGCCTTCTTGGAAGTAGATGACTTTGCCTTCTCTGACTACTTGCACCTTGACCCATCCTGAGACCTTCACGCCTTCGTACACTTGTGTTCCGCTAGAGTAGCCGTAGCCGAATGACGCAATTGCGACCACTAGGCCGACCATCACAGCGATTGGGACCGTCTTATTCATACCTATTTTTCCTCCTACCCCATATAGGTATGGTGGGGGAATTGTCCTTTTTTACGGAAAACCGTAAAAATTTGACCGCCCTTTTCAAAAAGAAATACAGTACAGATTACTAATTCGGCAAACTTTACTTGAAGTAGCCCTGAAAGTCCTTTATCATGCGAGCTTTGTTGAGCTGCCATCCCTTCTTCTCGTCAAACATTCCTGTAGGCAGAGGGAAGCCTGCAGAGTCGTAAGAGTCGCATATCCTGATATCCAATTTGCCGAGGCCCGAAGAATTCTGGTCAATAAAGTGCATTGCAGCGTTAAGCTGTGTCGCTGGTATATTCGCAAACACATAGTAGTTGGAGTTCGTAGTGTAAAGTTCCATCCACGAAAACGGGAACCTGTAGAACATTTCCCTGACTTTGTTCAGCCCATCTTGCTTAACATTCTCAAATGAGAATATGACTTTGGAGACGCTGTTTTTATCATATGGTCCTCCTGTCCCTACCCAGCCTACTATGTGCTGTCCTATCATGTTCCGCTTCTTCACGTGCTCTGTAAAGTGATAATACGCAATATCCTCGCTTACCTTGAGGCTCTCAGCCATCTTCGATACCGAAATGTTCGCATTGGACTGCAATTCAGCAAGAATCTGAAGATCTATATTGTCAGGCTCCTCTAAAGTGATGGCAACGTTTGCAGCAGGAATCTCTACAGGTGAAATCTTGAGCTTCTCCAGGTCCTCCCACTTAAAGTTCCATTCGCCCTTCTGGAAGTCGTAAAGATCGGTCATAAGCGGAAAGTGCTTGTACCATACTGTATCTTCGGCTTGGTAAGACTCCAGAATGCCATTCTCCTTCAGATAAGAAAGGAAGTCCTTGTACTCTGTCCAGCCGTTATTCGGTACGACAAGCATCATAGTCGTGACTTTGCTGCCTATTGTCTTGGCATAGTATGTAACATAGAGCTGCTCTGAAACTTCTTCGAGCGCCCTAGCAGCCTTTGCTATGTACTGGCTCGGGAAGGTTACCGAAATTATCTTTCTTGAGAGTGAAATTTTATCGTAATTGATACCAAGATGGATTGCTATTCTCTGCTTTGGGAATTGGCGGTTGACCTTATATCGAACCGTTTCTTCTGGCATTCCAACCATTTTTGCCAGTTTTGAATAGTTCTCTCCGCCGACCTGGCCTATAGCGTCTACTAGCCTTGCAATCCCATTATTGGACTTTTCACTGCCAGACATTATCTACACTCTATAGTTTCGGTATTTCATGTGCAAAGTTAACAGAATAAAGGCATTATGACCGAATAATCAGTACTCCAAGTCAATATTATTGATTCTGGCAACTCTGCAAGAGGTTTCTTTATACGGCCTGTTCAGACAGTTTCTACCAACAAATACTCTGAACATAGTCAATCCCGTCACTTAGCAACTGATGCTGCTTGATTTGTTCACAATGATGTAAGGCTCTTGACCGTCGACGAAGAGTATCCCTGAGAAAGTAAATCCTGGGCTTGGCAGGTCTAGGATAGAGATATCGACCCTGTATGTATCGCCAGATATTGCAATCAAAAGATTTCCAGTTCCTTGGTTGTAGCTCCATCTTCCAGTAACTGGGCTACTAATTCCTAAATCGGTCGCTGAGAAAGTGCCTTCTAACGTTCCCAGCAAGATGCCGTCCGTGCCTTGAACAGTTTGGCTATTGCTTATGCTGAACTCCCATCCGCTTAGTGAAGTCGTTATTGCAGGCTGACGAACCACTACGCCACTTAACGAGCCAGACAGACTACAGGGATTGGCTCCAGTGCTTTGGAAGGTGTGAAACAGCAATGCTGCAAGCGAGATAGCAGTAATGATACCAATAGTCTTCATGCTCAATGCCATAGATAGTCTCCACGAACCTCTAACCTGCATTTAGTCTCTACGGATTTGAGCTCCGAAAATGATGACCGGAGCAGAAATTCTAGTGGCCTCTGAGGAGTTTGTACAAGAAATCGGGTGGTGCATAAGGGTTTTATTGGGCATAATTGGATTTCCTTACTAATGTCTAAAGCTCTCCTTACGAAACGTGATAGAAAGTTGCTTACTGAAACCAAGAAGATCATGGAAGAGATATTGGAGACTCAGGAAGTCCTAGCCGACCGACGACTGGTCGATTCGATCAAACGTTCAAAGCGTGACCTCAAATCTGGAAGAGTCCTCGAGTGGGAGCAATTGAAACGTGAGCTCAAGTCAAAAGGCAAACTATAGCCTTGTCCCCACCAAAGAGTTCCTTAAGAGTCTTGAGAAACTGGACAGGCAGACAAACCAAAGAATCATCAGATCAATCGAGGACATAGCTCTGAAGCCGTTCCTTGGTAAGCCCCTCAGGGGAGAATTGCAGGGAATATATTCACTGAGGGTCGGTGAATATCGGGTACTCTACTCCATCAATACCCGAAAGCGCGAGCTCATCGTACACGTTGCCAAGCACAGGAGTAAGGTCTACGAAAAATAGAAGGTCTCATGGCGTAGTCAGACGTGAATGAGCGAAGATTACCTAAAGCATCTGTAAAAGCGTCAATGGCATCATCGGCTGCCCTTCGGGATGAAGATAACGCCTATACCTCAAATTGGAAGCTGCTGGACATCGAGAGTTACAATCCTCGGCTATATGCCTGTTTGTGTGTACCGCATGAGAGGAGGATGAGCCTGTCTTTGTATATCCTGTATACTATTCGAAGTGTCAAAGTTGCCCGACAGCTCCATGAGCATTTATACGGTTCTCTCTGAAGATGATGAGAACCTTTCGGTTGGTCTGCCGAGGTAGCCAGCTCATCGATTGCATTATCAAGGGCTTGTTGCTGAGTGCTGGATAGTTCTTTATACCTAGCTATGAATTCTGGCCGTACTTCGGTATATCTCATTCCTTCCGCTTAAGCATCTTGTGAAGGAATTGTGATGGCTTGGTCGTTGGAGGCACAACGATTCCCTTTTCTCGGATCCCTCTAATAATACTAGCCTCGAATTCAGGATCGAATAGTATCTCCAGGTTGGCGAGGATGTCTGCCTTGGATTTCCCCTGCGAGATCATATCGGCTATAAGATCCATAGCTTCGATAAGGGTAGCGTTAGCGATCTCTGATCTTGGATGAATATAATCCCTTATTGCTTGTTCAACGAACTGGCTCAGCGAGCCTTTTCGGCTGCCAATACGTCTCCTGATAGCCTCCCGTAATTCCTTGTCAAGGTCATCATCAATGCGAATCAGTAACTGCTTCATGTTGATATTAGATGATATTGAGTGATATATATCCTCTTCTTGAATAGTAAGAGCATCTGCTATGCTACACACAAAGATGTGCGCATAGAATACCCTTAAGAGAATCTAACTATGCTAGGAAGCCAATGCAGGGTACTTTGCTGGGAAAGCCTGTCTAACGGCATCCGAGAGGTACTCGACCGTAATCAACTCCTTGCCCTGAATAACTCGTCGGGAGATCTTTAGTTAACTTCTGATAAACCTAAGGCTTACCAGGCATCAAGCATGTCCTGGGGGCCCCTATCGTTTTGTAGGGCCTAGAGGGGGTATAAAAAGTGGACAAACGGATTTCTCGAAGAGTTACCAGAGCCACTCCTAGCTTAAAATAAATATGGGGGAGTTAATTCACAATGTAAGTGAATGCCTCTGGAGAGCCAAACTGAAGAAAATTACGAGCAGTTGGCTGAAGAGCTCTGCCAGTACGGTCTTACACGTAATCAATCTGAGACTTACATATCTCTCACGCGCAGTTCTTGGTCATCCGCGTTAGAAGTTGCAAAGTTGACTGGAAAGCACCATGAGGAGGTATATCGATCAATCGATAAATTAAGAGAATTAGGATTAATTTCAGTAATGCCTGGAAGGCCGACAAGATACTTGGCGCTCCCTCCCGATCAGGGCCTTTCATTATTGATAGAATTAGAAACGCAGAAAGTGAAGGCCCTAAAGAAAAAGCAGAGTGATCTTGCAAAGAAACTTGAATCGATAAGGATTGAGCACAAAGGCGTGCCCGAGCAAAAAGGCTTCAGGTGGATAGCAGATAATGCTCTTTCAGTAAGCATGTTTATGTCTGCAATAAACGAAGCACATTTCAAGATTGCGACGACATTAACTACCAGAGAACTTGAGATGGTTTCATCTGGCAATATATTCAGAACTTTGCTCGAGGCACAAAAGCGCAACGTGGAGGTTGAGATTCTTACAAGAGTAACCACAAGTAATGCAGAATTGGTTCAGAACCTAGCCAAGCAATTTACAATAAGGCACAGGGGGATGATACCCGCAGGTTTAGCGGTATTCGACCAAAACAACGCAAGGCTGGTCTTTCAATCGGGAGAGCATGATGATCAGGGGCCTAACATGATAGAGATATGGTCGAGTAACAAGCGCTTCGTGGATTGCATAATCTCCCTGAATTCGGAGCTCTGGGAGAGCGCGATGGACATTTCAATAATTCTTGAGCTGATAAAGGCAGGCAGCAATGTTCCTCACATCGAACTATTCAAAGACAGGCACTCTGTCATGGACGTTATTGCAAAGATAGCCCTAGAAGCAAACAAGGACGTCTACGTAGTATCGGATTCCAAGCATTTGAACGAAATTCTTCGGATACTAAACTCGGGAAGCGTATCCAACAAAAAATTGAAGGTGCATGTACTGACACAAGCAGACGGAGACTCGGCCACATTAGTCAGCAAATACGCGTCTAACAGCAGTTTTGGCTTTAGGTACAGCGAAAATGCAAAGATGGTAGCGGTATCTTCAGGATCCAGGTGCATGATATTGCCAGAGCCCAGCCTCCTTAACGAAGGAATCTACGTTGCCACCGGAGCCCGTGCATCGATTCTCGGCATTCTCCTGAAAGACCTCTATAACACCGCCGTTGAAGGTTGAAACCAAGAGCTAATTCCCGTGCATATACTCTACTATTCTAGTACTCATCAGAACAATTTTTCTTGCAACGGAATGAAAGCAATTTACTGCAAAAATTAACACCACTTCAATTGCAGTTTCTATCTTTCACTTCATCTATACTCCCCCATAGTCTAACATGGGGCCCATTTTGTAACTCTATTCTGCTTTATATTGTAGCCCTCTCCTAATAGCCATACCTGAGTACCCGTCTTTTGCGCAGGGGCGTGTTTTGTTACTTTTTACCTTGACGCCATAGCCACGCGTTCTTGCTCATTCTTCTTCTTTATCGAATAACTGTTAGTATCATTACGAACAGCGGCCATAATTTCGTCAGCAAGAATCTCTTCAACGCTTCTCCTAGAAGCAAAGCTAGCATCTCTAACACCCTCAGAGATGAACCTTAATGCAAGATCAAGTCTCCTTTGAGGAGAAATATCAACAGAAACATGATAGACAACTCCTCCGTAAGCAATCCTAGTAGTGTCTTCATTTGGAGATGCGTTCTCCACGGCCCTGACAAGAACCTCTATGGGATTCTTCCCAGTTTCAAGCGCTATGATGTCAAATGCTGACTTTACAATGTTCATGGCTCTCTGCTTCTTCCCTCCCATCCTTCCCGTGTTCTTAGCATGCTTCTTCCCAAAGTGCATTATTGAATTAACTAATCTTTCTACAATGTTGACATGGGATTTTCCAAATTTTTTGTGCTCGTGCCTTCCCATCGATGTAGGAATAATAACAGGGTTCAGAGAAATTACCCTCTTAAGTCCTGGATCCTTAACTTCCACTTGGCTATAATCCCACTTTCTAAACAACATCAAGTTAGGTGCATTTGTCATCTTCTTACCTTCTGGGCTTCTCCTTTCTCCCATAAACTAACTCGTTCAGCGAAACACCGTTGATCTTGAAGACCTTCCATCGGACACCAGGAATGTCTCCCATTGACAGTCCCATTGAACCTCCGATCCCTTCAACAGAAACTTCATCATGCTCATCAACAAAGTTCAAAGCGCCGTCTCCGGGCAGGAAAGCGGTTACCTGCTTCCCGTTCTTTACTAGTTGTATTCTGACACATTTTCTAATAGCGGAGTTGGGCTGCTTGGATTCTATTCCGACTTTCTCGAGTACTATCCCTCGAGCCTGCGGAGCGCCTTCTAGTGGGTCTGCCTTTGTGTCCAACATCAGCATCGTCCTCTTGTAATACTTGTCAGACCAGCGCGTCCGCTGCCTCTTCAGTCGCAACTGCCTTCCTGAAAATTCACCCTTCGGAGAGTTTGCCAAGTGTCAGCACCATTTTACTGCTTCTATAAAAGCCTAAACGAATTCATTACTGATGCACTATATGAACATTGACTATAGCAAAATAGCGCTTTGCCAGCAACCTAGCTCGTTCAGCATTCCTTCCTCCTCTTCCCACAAGAGCACCCTTCTTCTTTTCATCTACCACTACTGTAGCTACCTTCTTTCCATCTAGCTTGTCAGTAATCCTCACTTCAGAAACAAGTTTTGGATCAAGTGAGTTTTTGATAAATTCCTTTGGATCGTCTGAATGTTCTACCAGTTCAACTGGTCTTCCGACATACTTCTGCACATTCTTTATCGATTGACCTCCTTTTCCTATTGCCAAGCCCATCTCTCCCTTGTTGATTACAAAAATTATCCTGTTCATAGCATCATCAATGATGCAATCTCTGGGCGTCGAGCCACTATTTCTCTGAAATATTTGTATGAGCTCTAGTTCTTGCGATGTTAGTTTGATATTTTCAGGCATCAGGAAATCTACTTTGCAATTGATTCTAGTATAGGCTTCAGGTTGGCATCACCGGGGCTCTTTATGGCGAGTGCTGATATGCGGAACTGCTTCCCAAGTGCTTTGCCCAGACCTACTGAGCTCTGTTCGAGCTGCAGGAATGGAACTGCAGCAGTGTCGCACGTTTTCTGCAAAGCACCTAGTTCTGAATCATCCAGAGTTGACGATGCTATGACGACCTTCGAGCCCTTCACCGATTTTGCAACTTCCTTGTACCCTGCAACGTACTTTCCAGTCTTCGCAACACCTGTTAATGTCCTTGTCAGGGTCTTTTCATCTATCATACTCATCGCTTCATGTAGAGGTCTATCATGCCCGTGCCTACAGGTATAACCATCCCTACGATGACATTCTCGGTTACTCCCTTCAGTTCTTCAACTTGTCCAGTCACGGACGCTTCTGCCAGCGTCGGCACTGTAATTTCGAATGCCGCTCTTGCCAGTACGCTGGGCTTCTTTCCAGCAATGCCATGCCTTCCGATCTGCTGCAGAAATCCCTTTGATGTCATCAAGTCTGCAACGAGCAATATGTGCCTTATATCAACCTCAAGACCCTGCTCGTCGAGGGTACTTGTAATCTCGTTGATCAGTGCTATTCTTGCGGCTTCAATGCCCAATGTTGTTGCAACTTCAAAGATGTTGTTTGTAGTTGTCCTGCTCGAGTCTACCCCAGGCGTTCTTAGAACCTTGGCCAAATTTGAACCTGAAGTCTGGATCATCCACTCTTCCTCTTCTTTCACAACCGTAACCCTTTCAATCCCAGGTATTCCTTTGACCTTCTGGTTTAGAGCCTTGTTCCTAAGAGTAAACAGCGTCGGTAAATCGCTCCCTTCAACTTGAATTGTTACAGTGTTATTCTTCTTGCTATATTCTACATCCCTCTTGCCAGACTGCACCGCAGTTTTGATCCCTTCTGGTTCGACTCCTCTGTCCTTCATCTTATCTGCATCAAGATGTAGAACAACTCCGCTGTCAATGTCAACTTCGCTGTACGCTAGCACATCGTCGACCTTGGTAAAGAGTATCTCTCGAGCAACTGCAAGTGCCTTCTCGTTTGACTTTCTATGCTCCTCGTCAAGGTATACGTTCATTGCTGGGGTTGCAGGTACCTTCCTAGCATCGACTAGTTCTATCAATCTTGGAAGTCCTAGTGTCACATCCCTTTCCTTGACGCCTGCAAAGTGGAATGTCCTGAGCGTCATCTGTGTACCAGGTTCTCCAATTGATTGTGCAGCTACTATTCCGCTAGCCTCTCCAGGCTCCACCATAGCCTTCTTGAACAGCTCAACTGTCTTTTCGCAGACAGATTTCATCCCTTCTACAGAGAGTGGCAACTTTTCGAATGCCCGCCTGAGGTCTTGTAGTATCCTCTGGTTCAATGTCCCATCGTATCCTGCAAGCATCTTGTCGATTTGCGCTGCTGTGACCTTGCTGGCTGAGTGTGTTAGTGCTTCAATCTCTGCAAGCCTTTCGACCTTGACCGCCTGTCCATGGTCGCTCTTCACGGGGTCTATGCCGTCTTCGCCATAGACGAACTGAATTATGCCTCCGCTCGGGTCTCTAACGGTCAGATCGTATTCGACTCTTAAATGCTCAAGCGCATTCACAAGCCTTCTCTGCATGTAACCACTCTGCTGGGTCCTGACCGCTGTATCGACAAGTCCTTCCCTTCCTCCCATCGCATGGAAGAAGAATTCTTCAGGACCCAATCCATGTCTGTAGTTCGACCTTACGAAACCTTTTGCATCTGGCGTAAGATCTCCTTGCTTATAGTGCGAAAGTGCCCTACCAGCATAGCCTTTAGTAATACGTTTCCCTCTAACTGATTGCTGACCGAGCGATGCAGTCATCTGCCCTATGTTGAGGCTCGAACCCCTTGCCCCAGTTCGTGCCATTATCACTCCTGCGTTTGTAAGCGGAAACGCTCTGTCTGCAATTCTGCCCGCACGATCCCTCGCTTTCGATAACTCATTGACGATGTAAAACTCTAAAGCTTCTTCTGGAGAAAGACCCTTTGTCAGAGCCAGCATTCCCTGATTGTATTGTCTGATTAGATCTTTGACCTTCGTATAGGCTTCGTCAAGGACGCTCTTGATCTCCTTCTGAGCCTCATCCTCTAGCACAAGTTCGTCGTATCCGTACGAGAAGCCCATCCTTGTCATGTACGCTCTTAGCATCGAAAGTATTGAGTTAAGGAACCTCCGAGCATGTTCGGTTCCATAATCCTTAGCGATCCTGTGCAGTATGCTGTCGGGCTCCTCTGCTCCTATCGCTGCCCTGTCGACGACTCCGCTCACAAGCTCACCGTTGCGTATCACAATGTCCTTGCCTCCCTTCTGCTGCTTGAGCCCTCTAGCCCATTTTGAGATCATTATGTAGTTGAAGTCTTTAGGCAGGAATAGTGAGAAGAGCTGCTTTCCAGAGTACTTTGGCTGGGGCTTCTTTTCTACTGGTTCTGGAAGAGAACCCGAATAGCCTCCAACAAGTGCTAAGTTTGTGAATTCTTCTGCTGCAAGCAGTGTATCGTCTTTTGTCAACAAAAATGCCGCTGTCAGGAAGTCCCTGATAGCTCCGATTATCGGCGCTCCATACCTTGGAGATAGTATCTGGTCTTTTACCTGCATCAGAGCCAGAGCTTCAGACCGTGCCTCTTCTCCTTGAGGTACATGAAGGTTCATTTCATCGCCATCAAAATCTGCATTGTATGGCGGGCACACCGCTGGATGTAATCTGAAGGTTCTGTAGGGCAACACTCTCACAAAGTGTGCCATTACAGACATCCTGTGCAAAGATGGCTGCCTGTTGAACAAAACGATGTCTCCATCGAGCAGATGCCTCTCGACTATCACTCCAGGCGCTAGAGAATCTGCGACTGTTGATCTGTCAGTCACATAATCTAGCCTGATCTTTACTCCATCCGGTCTTATGACATAGTTTGCACCTGGGTGGTTGAACGGGCCGTTCGTGACGAGCTGCTTTAGGAATGTTATGTTCCAGTCGGAAACCTTTTCGGGAATTGTAAGCTTCCTTGCAATATCAACTGGGACTCCAACTTCGGATACGTCGAGGCTGGGGTCTGGAGATATTACTGTTCTTGCTGAGAAGTCGACTCTTTTACCTGATAAACTGCCCCTGAACCTTCCTTCTTTACCTTTCAACCTCTGGCTCAAAGTCTTCAGAGGTCTCCCTGATCTATGGTGGGACTGTGGTATGCCAGAAACTTCATTGTCGAAGAATGTAGTTACATGGTATTGCAACAGGTCAACAAGGTCTTGGACGATCAGCGGAGGAGTGCCAGATTCTTTGGCTTCCCTTACCCTCTGGTTCACCCTCAGAATGTCCACGATCTTGTGTGTTAGATCGTCTTCTGATCTGATGCCTGACTCAAGGGTAATAGATGGTCTTACGCCTACTGGAGGAACAGGGAGAACCTGCAGGACGAACCATTCTGGCCTTGTAGCCAAGTTGTTGTAGCCGAGCAGCCTGAACTCTTCATCCTTGATGCGCTCCAACCTTTCCCGAATTGCAATTGGCAGAAGCCTTGTGGCTCCTCCTTCCTCTGTAATCTCATGAAATATCGTAGGCTTTGTGAACTCTATTTCGTATTGGTTCTTGCCGCAGTGTGGGCAGAGTTTTTCCTTCCTTGCCTTCAGGAAGATTTCTTTTGCTATAGTTTCGACAAGGTATGGAGTGTAAGCGGCGTTATTCTCGAGCTGCTCTTTGTATTGACCAATTAACTCGTTTGGAAGTTTCAATCTTCCGCATGCTCTGCATGTTGTGACAAGCAACCTGTTGATATCATCTACAAATGCTATGTGCAGCACTGGTTCTGCAAGCTCAACATGGCCAAAATGGCCTGGGCAGTTTGATGTCGTATTTCCGCAAGTACCGCATTTCTGTCCCGGCTCTAGTGTGCCAAGCCTGTTGTCCATCAAGCCTCCTTGCACTGACATTCCGTCTTCATCGTAAGTCTCTGGAGCAGTAATCTCCGCGACCGAATACTTGCGTGTCTCGCTAGGAGATATAACCGCAAACTTTATTCCGCCAACGGCCTTTACAGTTTCTTCTACCGACATCGCTGTCCCTCCTTACACCTTGTCTTTAATTAGTAGTCTTGGGGCAATGTTCAAGCTCATCATCTCCTGCAAAAGTAGCTTGAAGGCATATGCTATCACAACAGTGGAGATCTGCGATTGATCTCCATCCACTCTACAGACGTACTTCCTCTGCCTTGCATCATGATATGCTATCAAGCCGCACTTCTCGCATATGTGTATCTTGGTCTTGTCAGCCTCATCAAGCAGCCTGTCCTTTAGAACCATTGCTGCTCCATAGGCGATAAGGCAGTCCCTCTCCATTTCACCGAAGCGGAGACCTCCTCCTCTTGCCCTGCCTTCTGTAGGCTGCTTTGTAAGCATCTGCACCTGTCCCCTTGCCCTTGCATGTATCTTGTCAGCGACCATGTGATGCAGTTTTTGATAATAGACTACTCCAACGAATATTTCAGAAGTGTACTTCCTTCCTGTCCTGCCATCGTACATCACTTCCTTTCCTGTAGATTTGAATCCGTGCTTCTCCAGCATGCCTCCGAGATCTTCTGGCTCTTCTCCTGTGAATGCAGTCCCATCCACTGGATGGCCTTCGAGTGCTGCTGCCTTTCCTGCAATAGATTCGATGAATTGTCCTACCGTCATCCTTGAAGGGAAGGCGTGTGGGTTGATGATGACATCTGGTACGACTCCATCTTCAGTGTAAGGCATGTCCTCCTGATCCACGACCAATCCAACGACTCCTTTCTGGCCGTGCCTTGATGCAAACTTGTCCCCAATTTCAGGAACCCTCATGTCCCTGACCCTTACCTTGAACACCTGTCCTCCCTCCACATTCTGAGTCATGAATATCGCATCAATAGTTCCAGTTTCTGAAGGCCTGACTGCGACTGAGGTGTCCCTCCTTGCGGGCCCTTTGATCTCGAACTCTTTGTACTCCTCCATGAACCTCGGCGGGCTTGTCCTTCCTATGATAACGTCGCCTCCGCTAACGACGGATTCATGCATGATTACTCCGTCTCCTTCAAGAAGCCTATAGTACTTCTCTCCTCTATACCCTCTGATGTTGGACTCGGCAGAAGGAATTTCGAAGTTGTCTTTCATTCCTCCGAGGTACTGCTTTGCTTCGCCTTCGTAAAGCCTGTAGAAGAACGAGCGTGCTAAACCTCTATCAACGGCAGCTTTGTTCATGATTATCGCGTCTTCGATGTTGTACCCTTCATACGAAAGCACGGCAACTATGCAGTTCTGCCCAGTCGGTCTAACGTCAAGATTCAGCAGGGGAGTTGATTTCGTTCTTACTAGCTGCGGCTGTGGATATACGAGCAAGTGCTGTCTAACAAGAGTGTTGTAGCCATATGTAGGAGCGGGGAAGCCCAGAGATTGCTTTGCCATCGCAGATTCGTATGTATTTCTTGGAGATTGGTTGTGCTCTGGGTAGGGAATCATCGATGCCGTTACACCGAATATAGCCGATGGGAAGACCTCCATGTGAGTACGACCTTTAGTCAGAGACTTTTGGTCAATAGCGACGTAGCAATTTTCCTCTTCGCTCGCATCGACAAGCTCCATGGCACCCATCTGAATAAGGTCGTTCCAGCTCAGCTCGCCTTTTTCAACTCTGTTGAGCGTTTCTTCAGTTAGTAGGAGTTCTCCATCATCAACAATCAGCAATGGCCTAAGGACTCTTCCCGGGGCTACATCGACATAGATCCTTCCAGCAGCATTTTCGTTCTTTGGAGCTACGTAGCTTATGCTTACGTGCGGGTGGACGGTGCCCTGCCTCCGCATAGCCCTGAACTGGCCTACGAGCCTCTCAGCATCAAGGACATAGCCGATGAATCTTCCATCGACGAAGACCCTGCTTCCATCAGCCTTTGTGGTAGGATCCGCCTCCTTTGTAGTCTTAACGCCGAGCTCTGTCAGCCTTTCTACTACTTCAGATGCGCTGCTGCTGACTGAAATCAGTGCTGAAAGTGCAATATTCTTTACAAGACCACAGTTAGAACCTTCGGGGGTTTCGTTCGGACATATTCTTCCGAAGTGTGTAGCGTGTAGGTCTCTTGCTTCGAAGTTAGGCTGGCTTCTACTAAGGGGGCTCTGAATCCTTCGCAGGTGGCTCAGCGTAGAGAGGTAGTTTGTCCTGTCAAGAAGCTGCGTAACGCCTACCTTGCCTCTGCCCCAATTTCCTGTTGCAATGGCATTCCTTAATTTGTCCGTAATTATTCCTGGCCTTATCGCTGCACCAACGACATTCATGCCTCTTCGCTGTCCTGTCCTTTCGAGCTGATACTTCATGTCGCGTATGAGATTCCTTATAGCAGTCCTGAAGAGATCGGCAATCATCTGGCCTGCGAATTTTATCGTCTTGTTTCCGTAGTGGTCTTTGTCGTCAGGAACCACCCATCCAAGCTTCAGTTCAAGTAGCTTTGACACTGCTTCTCCAAGGAACATGGCCTTGTCGAATCTGTCATTTGGAGTTCTCCCAAGGTGAGGCAGGAGACCCCAATCCAACAACGATTCTGCCTTGCGCAGCCTGTATTCTTCGACCATTCCATGAGCAACCCTGTTCCCTATGTAAACCAAGGCTTCCTGATTGGTCTTGACTTCAGCAGCCTTCTCAAAGGAAACTTCGAGGAAATCCTGAATTTCTGCTCTGCTTGATATTGCATTGGCAGTGTCTTTGTCAGTCTCTATTCCCAGAGCCTTCATTATGACAACTAGAGGAAGGTCTGTGGGGGAGCTCGGAAGTTTGAGGTTTATTGCTCCGTCCTTCTTCATTGAGATTTCGAGTTTGGCCCTATAACCTACAATGGAAGAATAAATCTTCGACTTATAGACTACGTTGCCTCCAGTCTCCTCAACATCAACAAGTATCTTGTTAGGCGACAAATCTTCCAAGCCAACAATGACCCTTTCAGATCCATTTACTATGAAATAACCTCCAGGATCGTTCGGGTCTTCGCCAACATCGATAAGCTGCTGCTCGGTCATCTTTGAAAGAGCGCACAAATCAGATTTTACCATTACTGGCAGGTCTCCGATGTGCTGGTTCTGCTGCTCTCGCACAATGCCGTTCTCTTCTACGATCATCTCCAAATGCACTGGAGCGACATAAGAGAGATTTCTCAGCCGAGCTTCAAGAGGTAGAATATTGCTTACCGAGCCGTCGATTTCGACCACTCTCGGATTTCCAACCTTAACCTTCCCAAACCTGATTTTGTATGGACTGGTCAGCGACTCTATTTCTGCGCTGCCTATTTCATCTATAATGAGCTGAATCCCTCGCTCGAAAAATTCATTGTACGAATTAAGGTGCTGTCTGGCTATGCCTTCCTTGCGCAGAATGTCCTCGATTATGGGCCACGTATCCAATTTACCAGCTAATTTCTGCATCTTCTAACCCTCCACGACAAACCTGTAGTATGGCATTTCTCCTGCAGTAGGGCTCTTTCTTGAAATTTTAATGAGGTCGCCTGGTCTTCCTCCGATTTCCTTTACGATGGGGTCCGATACCAGAATATACGGAAATTGTTCGAGTTTTGCGTTATACGTTTTCAGAATCTCGCCTACATTTTCCTCCGGAACTATTTCGTGTTTGGGAACGTAGATGTGATCCGACACTTTCAAATCTAATTTAGACTCTTCACTCATACACAATACACTCTTCGAGTATCCACACTAACCTAGCACGTGCTGCGCTCTTTTGTTTAGGTTTAATGCCGATTATTTAACGGTTCCTACGTTCCGGATACAGCATTTTTTACAAAAATTAGGTAGGTTTGAGTGCTTCAGGGAGATATCCGTTGTTAAAAAGCCATTGTGCGTGTGCCTGTATGTATCGCCAGACTACGTCAGCACGGGTTTTATTGAAATCCCACGGTGCAACTAATACAATATCGTTTTCCCTAATCCACATTCTCCTCTTCATTGTGCCCCTGATCCTGCACAACCGTGTTTCTCCGTCAGTACACTTGACAAGAAGATGGTCTCCTCCAGAAAGCTTAACCACCTTCCCAAGCACTTGCCCAGTCTGTGGCATCACAAGCTCCTTAAGATCAGCTTCGCTGAGCACCTTTCTCTTTCCCATTCTATTCGCCTCTCCTAACTCGCTCTTCTAAATAGTTCACTTATATAATCTATCATCGTCGAAAGTCAGAAACATTCTTCTGAACGGAGCGATGACAAACGAGAACTCTGGTGTGGTCTATTTAACCATGACCGTCTACTGTTCTGTCCAATCCTTGAGGCGTTTATGCTAACGTAATGCTGGCCCATGTCCTATAAGCTTGAGAGCCGGATTGCCGCATCCCGATATTATATCTGCGTCAGATTCAGGTTCTTATGGCGTCGGAGGTGTGATGACGAAGAACCTCAAGAAGAAGGCTATCGTAAATGCCAGTATCATAGTAATTATCAATGCTGCTCCCGCTGCTGCAGCTCCTTTAGGTGATGGAAGGCCGTCTTTCAGAAGGCCGCCAGGAAACAGTATTACGCCTACCAGAAGACAGTAGGCAGATATCGCATGCAGACCTTGCAGAAAGGTCTCTGCTATGTTTGCATAAGAAATCCATATCCCAACGACTCCGCCCGCAATCAAAAGGGAACCAGGTGTCATTAATTCCCAGTCCATGTTCTCTGCCTTTACCCTGACGGTTTTGTTTTAAAATGTTTCTGCTAACTTTGCCTAACTAAATCCTTGAGCATCTGTTCATATTGCTCTTTGGTGATCTCGCCTTTGGCATATCGCTCCCGAATTGTCAGGAGCGCCCTGTCTTCATCTCTCCAGTAATACCTCCTGTATCCCCATCCCCAAGGAAAGAATATCCATTTCAAAACTATGAAAAGGAAAAATAGTCCGATAATCGGGAACCAGCCGAATCTAAAACCCATCATCGATGGGTATGTACCTCTAAAGAGTAATATTGAAAGGATGGTTGCTACGCCGATAAGAACGAACATTACTGCCAGTCCGGCAGAGATCCATTTTCTGGGAGATCTGTCAGGATACATGTATTAATTATCATAAGAGTAGCCTAAAAGGTTTTTTGAGGTTAATTTGGCAGAGCCTTATTCCTTTCTTTGGAGATTCTTATGCAGCTGCCTCCAAGCGCCTTTGCAATGTTACCCAGAACCATGTAGGGCGTGATTAACAAAACAGGGATCGTTATCGCAATTATGAGAAATTGGAATGGTGCCAGAGAGAGCGCAAGTGTGGTAGCACCTGCACCTCCAACAATATTTGCAAGGAACAAGCCCGCGCAAGTGGGACACCCTGTGAACAGACCTATTGCGGCGCCCAGCCCGGCGCTCCAATTCTGCTTAGATATGGAAGGCCTGTTCTTCCAAGCATAGTACGTCAGCGAAACGTTCAATGCTACAAGGCCGGAAACTATTACTAGAGTAAGCAGGGTCAACGGCAATATCAGAAATCCGATATTTTCAGTAAGATAGCCTACCAACACTGGTATCTGGCCTGGAGGGCCACAGCAGGGACTGATGATTACGCTCGGTATGATTGCGTTGTACACTTCAGAAAACTTGACATCGGGCATGTACACTATCATGCTTGTAACGAAACTGTAGAACATGCCGTATAGTATGACTGCAATAATGAATATTTTTACAACTCCCTTCTCTGTAAAAATATACGGAATAATCGAACCTATATTGTAAGGAATTTCTTCTGCTTTTTTCACTGCTAAAATTCGTTGCTTGAGCACTTTGTATAATCCAAATGCAGAGAGCAAAACGGCTGCAATAAGAACTGAGAAGTATAGGTATGCTAATGCATCAAGGAAGACTGATGACTCTGCTGAAAGGGTAGGGATGGAGGCTTCTACAATTGAATAGAATCCCATGTTAATGGCAACAAGCAATGCCCCGACCAAGGTGATTGCTGGCAGTGAAGTGATCTCATTGATATATTGTGATAAGCTCTGCAATGCTACTTATGCGCAAGGCGGAAAATATGAGGGTTTTGTAGGCTAACCCTCGACCTTGAATTCACCCCACATGCCGAGTATGGAATGTCCCGGCACTGGGCATATGTAGTAATAGCTTCCAGCCTTGTCAGCCTTGAATGCTACAATTCCCTCTTGTCCAGGGGTAAGCGGCCTTGCACCAGTCCCCACATTGGACTTGAACAGAATTGGCGATTTGTCGTCCTTCTCCGGCGTTACTGCAAATGCATGTGCAGTGGCTCCGACATTCTTGAGTGTAATCTTGACCACATCTCCAGTCTTTACTGTAATGGTCGGGCCTGGAGAACTCAGGTTCTGACCGTCAAAACCAAATCCGAAACCCTTCGCAACCTCTCCACCATCTACAACGAACTCTATCGTAGGGATTGCTGTTTGAGCCTGACTTTGGGCTGGAAAAATTAATGCCAATGAAATCCATTCGAGCCATATACCTCCTGCTATCAGTGCAAGTAATGCTACTGCATAGGTGCTTCTCATGTTCTACACTCCGTGCAACGCTGCGATTGAGAGCAGACTTAGCGTTATCAGCAGTATGACTGCTGTGAACCCAAAAAGCACAATGGATGAAATGGCCTTAGGCTCGTCTTTAAGGTGCTGGAAGAAAAGTGCCACAAGTACGGCTTTCACTCCAGCCAAACCTATTATGGAAGTGATCAACACCTGTTGCGACAACGGTTGGCCTATCAGTATAAGCTCAAAGACAGTACTTCCGATAAGTATAGCAAATATTGCTGAATACGTTACGACGCCCAATTCTTTTCACTCATATTAGGTAGAAGAGCGGGAAGAGGAATATCCATATGATGTCGACTATGTGCCAGTAAAGGCCGAAGTTATGGATATTTTCGCTTCCATGTTCACCCATATGCCTGCCTTTTAGGGCTCCTCCTATGAGGATCGTCATTGCGGCGAGTCCTCCAATCACGTGCGCTCCATGCGCTCCCGTAGTAATATAGTAGGTGCTCATAACGACCCCGCTATCGAAGGTGTGTCCTTCGTGGAACAATTCCTGCCATTCAGTTGCCTTGTTATAGAGGAACCAGAGACCAAGGAATATTGTCAATAGAAGTGATCCTATTACGCCTGCCTTTGATTCTCTTTTTGAATAGACCAGTGCCATCACTGCAGTAAAACTACTTGTAAGCAGAATGAAGGTGTTGATTGCACCGTGTTGTATTTGAAATACAGTATTAATTGCAGGCCAATCTAGCGTTCCTGCCCGTATGAAAATGTAAGCGCCTATGAATGTTCCAAATAGTATCACTTCTGAAGCGAGGAATACCCATACTCCCATCCTCACCCTTGCGACGTGTTTGAACGGCCACCCTTCAGCTTCCTCGTCTTCGAAAGATACGAACTTTTCTTTGGCAAAGCCGTAGAGCCCCAAACCCCCAAGTATGAAGCCGGTCAATAATATCCAGAGATACAACATGCCTTCAATAAACGACGCTGTTGGAAGTAGAGTGACCCCCAATATTCCTAGTATAAGGGTAAAGGCCGCTCCAGCTAGTGCGACGGGCCACTGGCTTAGGTGGCTCTCCATAATCCCATGTTCTGCATGTGCAGTACTCATAGTATGTGTTCCTCCATTGGCAAATGCTCCGAGGCCAGGCAGGCTTATCGTGCCATCTTCAGAGAACCTTGGCGTGACATCGAAGTCATTTTGAGGAGGCGGGGATGGAACCGCCCACTCGAGCGTAAAGCCATTCCACGGGTTTGATCCTGCGGGCGCTCCAGTCTTTGAGCTTTCGTAGAAGTTGTAGAGCATGAGGATTTGAGCAAGGCCGAAGACGAACCCTCCAATAGTTGACAAATAGTTCGTGAAGGCCCACTGGGTTTCTGTGAAAGTGACAACACGCCTAGGCATTTCGTAGTTCATGAACATCGGGAAATAAAGCAAAGTGAAACCGATTACAGAGAGTACGAAGTGGGCCTTGCCGAGACCCTCGTCATACATCTTCCCAGTGATCTTCGGATACCAATAATAGAATGCGCCAAAGAGTGCGACTACACCTCCCCCGACCATTACATAGTGGAAGTGTGCCACGACGAAGTAGGTTCCTCTTAGTGCATAATCAAGAGCTACAGATCCTAAGAACACGCCCGTAATGCCGCCTACAATGAATAGTGCTATAGAACCCAAAACAAACAGCATAGGTGTTTTGAGCCTAACCTTACCCTTTACAAGCGACTCGATCATGGCGATCACTATGATGTCAAATGGTAGAGAAATGGCAATTGTAGTCACCGTGAATATTTTTGCGACTAAGGGATCGTAGCCGGTCACGAACATATGGTGTCCCCAGACTCCAAAACTTAGAAGAGCTACAATTATGAATGACATGATGATGTACTTTCTACCGTATAGCGGTCTTCTTGTAAATGTCGGGATAATGTCACCGATTGCCCCCATAGCAGGGAACAGAACAACGTACACTTCTGGGTGGCCGAAGAACCAGAAAAGATGGTCCCAAAGCAGTGAACCGCCTTGCGGTGAGCCGAAATACATAGTACCAAGAGTTCTATCCCCCATTAACATAATAGTTCCTGCAAGTAACGATGGGAATGCGTAAAGCATCATGAATACAGTTAAGAGGATTGTCCAAGTGAACATCGGCATCTGCATCAGTTTCATGCCTGGAGCGCGCATCTTCAGAATAGTTGTAATAAAGTTGACAGAACTTACTGTTATCGATACGATAAAGAGAATAAGACCACCGGCAGCTAGGCTGAGACCCAGGTTAGGCGTGAACCTCAGTGTTGTTAGGGGGGCATAGAGCGTCCAGCCTCCGTCTGGCAAGCCTGCTGCAGAACTCATTAAGAGCAATATACCGCTGAAGAGGTATAGCCAATAACTCAGAGCATTGATCCTAGGAAATGCAAGGTCTCTCGCCCCTATCTGTAGAGGGACAATCCAATTTGCGAATCCGAATGCAAACGGGGACAGGAACCACAGCACCATTATGAGTCCATGAGTGGTAAATGCCTGATTGAATGCAGAGCTTGCGATGAAGTTGTTGTTAGGCACTGTAAGCTGCACCCTAACAAGAAGTGCTAATGCGCCTCCAACGAAGAGGAAGTATAGTGATGTAACTATGTAGAGTGAACCTATGTCTTTGTGATTAGTAGAGAACAGCCATCTCTTAATTGAGTAAGATGGTGGTATATGGTGTTCCTCGCTCATGGTCTTGAAGCCCCTTGAACCGGGTGCTCAGCCTCCGCAGGCTTCACCTTCGAATACCAATCCTGAAATTCAGCAGGATCCATAACTATGAGTTTCGTTTTCATGTACGCGTGTCCTACACCACAGAACTCGAAACATACTATGTTGTACTCTCCGGTATCCTTTGGAATAAACCAGATTGTGTTGGTTCTGCCTGGTAAAGCGTCCATCTTTGTTTTGTATTCGAGAACTCCAAAACTGTGCGCGACATCATTGGAAACAATTTTCAATATTACTGTTTCATCTTTTGGCACTCTTAGAACTGTGTCTTCATAATTGTTTGGATAAACAAACTTCCAGCCCCACTGGAACCCATTTACTTGCACGTTAAGTGTGCCAGAAGGAGGTGTGTTAAGCGTATCAATCACAGCAAACGTCCCGTTTAGCAGAAAGGTCAGAATTACGATGGACAACGCTAGAGAAATTACCACTGACCTGGGGTGTCCCCTTTCTTCAGGGACTTTGCCTAGTATTGGAGTATCTTCCGGTTCTGGTGTTTTCGAGCCTCTATCTCGGTACTTAAAAATCACAATTAGAAATATTGCTATGACTACGACTCCCACAAGAATCCCCAGCCAGACGAATAGGTCAAAGAGGGGTTGAAAGATTTCGCTGGTGCTCGAAACCATGTTCAAGAGACACTTGCCCTATAGGTTATTTAACAATTTCTGGCTCAAAGGATGTTTCTGTTTTGAAGACAATTTCCAGCTTTTTATATCGCCACTCACAAAGGAGATGCGATGGTCAGCACAGGAACCATAGCTACGATTACAGCAATTATGGTCTACCTCCTTATGATAATCGGCGCGTTCGTAAGAGCGAGCGGTTTTGGCCTTGCTTGCCCGGATTGGCCTACTTGCCATGGCCAAATAATTCCGGAGTTCACGACACCTGTCATATCGGAGTACACTCATAGAGTCGTTGCTGCCTTTTCATCGCTGTTCGTATTAATCACAATGGTGCTTGCAGTAAAGAGGCACAGGGGCAGCGGAGTTGCCACGTTCGCTACGCTTAGCTTCCTGCTCATAATTGGTCAGGTTATTTTAGGAATGGTGACGGTGCTTTCAGAGCTTGATCCTCTTATAGGAACTGCTCATCTTGCTATGGCTACAGCTGTCTTTGGTTCAACAGTAATTACGGCAGTGCTTGCACGCAAGCTTCCGATAACTTAACGGTGCATAGCAACAAATTATTTTAAGGTCGGCTTTGCTCAGTCGTATTGAACCAATTTGCGGACATGCATATTTGCTGTTGATCAACCTCAGACAAGGCCTTGCTCCAGACATGCCTTTATTGAAGCTAAACCATGATTATTGCGGGTGAATTGCACTGCACTACGAGCTGGCAACGGATTATATTCGCATTTCAAAACTGAAGATAGTTTCCTTGCTCGACTTCGTTGCCATTGCTGCCCTGCTCGTAGCAGCTGGCCCTAACATGTCTATCCAATCTCTAGCAGTACCTCTTGCAGCTCTATTCGTTGCAGGAACTCTTTCATCCGCAGGTGCCGGCGCGTTTAACGCCTATCTCGATAGAGATATTGACGCTGTGATGGCGAGGACTATGAACAGGCCCATCCCATTAGGGAGGATAAACCCTCCAATCAGGGCTCTGCAGTTCGGAGTTCTGATGATCGGCATTGCTGCTGTAGTTTCTCTGACTATGTTGAATCTGTTGAGCACTGCAATGATACTTTTGGGCGCTTTTACCTACATCGTAGTTTATACAATCTTTCTCAAGAGGAGGACTACTTGGAATATTGTGCTTGGAGGGTTTGCAGGCTCTTTCGCTGCCCTTGCGGGCTGGACTGCTGCAGGTGATTCAATTGGAGGCCCTGCAATCCTCATGGCTTTTTTGATATTCCTTTGGACTCCTAGCCACTTCTGGAGCCTTGCAATTTTGACTAATAGAGATTATCAAAAAGCTGGTATCCCGATGCTGCCAGCAATAGTTGGCGAGCAGAAGGCAAGCAGGTACATCGTACTTAACACGCTTCTTCTGATACCTTTTTCGTTACTATTCTACTTCTTGGGCTATAATGGAATCTTGTACCTTGCAATAACAAGCGTTGTTGGAGCTTTGCTATTGGTTACGAATATCAAAATGCTGAGGGAGCCCAATAAGGAAAATTCGTGGACTGCTTTCAAATTTTCGAGTCCCTATCTTGCAATAGTATTTACTGCAATGGTTCTTGATACGATATTTCACTTTTGAGTAATGCAATTTGGAATGCTTTTGAGTTTATGTACAAACAAGGAATTTTTTGCACATATGTTTTCTAACTCTACTACCGCGTGATATGGCAACCCTCTCTCCCGTCGTTGCGCAGGGGCACGTGCCCGAACAATGGCGTAAGGTTAATTTAATCCAACAGCAAAGCAACTGTCATCTTTGGTTTATGCGCTGCGGAACATAGTCTATGAAAAGGTAAAGTCTGAAGGGCACATCACAGACGTTGAACTATTAGAGGCCCTGAAGAAATCTGGAGTAGAGGCTACCATGCGTGACATCAACAAAATCCTCCTCCATTTAGAAATCCTGAACCTTGTCTCCGTAAGATGGGTGGGAAAGGACAAAAGAAGGATAGAGATAGCTACAAAAGAAGCGGAAAGGCCCACCGCTATATGGTAATCAGGGCATTCTTTTCTTAACCTGGATAATGGTGTGAGCGATTTTAGTCACTCTTTCGTCGTGAGTAGCAATAATAACGGTCTTCTTCTTCAATACATGATCACTTTTGATGAAAGCCACTACCATGTCAGTCATTGCAGGATCAAGGGCTTCGGTAGGTTCGTCAAGAAGCAAAATAGGAGGGTCTAATGCGGTGCTCCTTGCAATCGCGATTACCTCTCTCTCGCCAACGCTCAACGTTCCAACAATTCTATCAGCCATTTTAGGTATCCCCACTCTCTGGAGAATCTCCTGAACCCTCTTTGCTCTCTCCACTTTAGGGATATTCTGGAAGATCATTGGAAGTTCAATATTCTGTGCGATAGAAAGTTCTAGGACAAGGTTCTGAGTCTGGGGGACTATCCCAAAGGTCTTAGCTCTGAAGACTGCTAACTCTTTCTCGGGCATGCGAACAATATCAATACCTTTTACGACTACTCTACCAAAATTGGGCTTCAAGAAACCTGCAATTATGTTCAGCAGTGTAGTCTTCCCAGAGCCTATAGGCCCTTTAAGAGCAGCAAACTCTCCATCATGGAAGGATATGTTCACGCTTTCGAATATTCTCTGCGGAGAAGCATCTCCATAGGACTTGCTAACACTCTCTAACTTGACAGCATAGTTCACAGCCATCACGGAGACCCTGAGTTTATCTTGCTGCAAGAGTCTCGCGTATTCCGATATATGATCCTACCGTTGTTCCAGCAAGTGCTCCGAATACCAGAAGGGCATTTTCAAGTAAACCCGCTGCAAAAGATGTTGTTTGCATTGCAAACAGTGCGCTTACTCCGAAGACGAATCCTGCAACAGAACCTAACAGGCCTACCAAGACGACATTGACGAACATCGTCTGCAGCAAAAGAGAATGACTAGCACCAAGTTCCTTGAATACTCTAATGTTCCTGTCAGACCTCTCTATTGATTGCTTTACAAGGTAATATTGTGAAAGTCCAGAGAAGACAAATGCCAAAGCTGGAACTGCAAACTTGGCTGGGGCACTGATGCTTCCAACCAGAAGAGTTGAATTTACCATGATCATCGAAGAAATTATCAGGCCCAGCCGAAGCTGGGACCTTTCCATGTGGAGCCCCCTGATGACGATCTCCATGGGGAGCATTTTCTTAACACCCAATACGGCCTTATGCAGTTATGGTCGGAGCTATCTGATCCTGCTTTGCTACAGCATCGGAGCCTGTAAGCCAAGCAAGAATGCCCGAGATTTCTGCCTGTTCCTCTATGTCGCTCTTCAGGATTCTGTTCACGGACTCCATCGCTGCCCTGTAGGTCTGCTCATCACTTTCGCCAGTCCTGTACTGAACCTTTAGCCCAGCACTGAACTTGCTGATTTGAGCATTTCTGTGCTCAAGGATGGATATTCTTTCCTTCAGTCCATCTGTCAGAGACGTGTACGTATTGCGGAGAGCTGCGATTTCAGCATCGTATTGCATCTTCAAGTGCTCATACGCTTCCGAGGAGATTTCTCCCTCTTTGGAGAGGTTGTCCAGAACTGAAGCCCTCTTCTGGGCTAGAGTAGTGTCCCTCTTCAGTCGCTCGACTTCCTCCTTCCAGTCTGGGAGGAGTACTATGTATTCGCCCTCGAAGAGAATGCGCTCGTTTGTATATTCACCAAAGTCCCCTCCGGTGTGCTCAACTGCCAAGGCCTTGATGTGCCCGACGTTGTCCAGAGAGAAACCGATGACGTTTCCTATGTGCCTACCGTAGCTGTCTTTTACTTGCTTCCGAACCAAGTTTGCCAAGGTCTGAGAATGCATCATGTTTTTGACCTGTTGTGAATTCAACACATACCAAACATAGCATGTCTTGTCAAATTGGTTGAGTAAGTAGGTTAAAAAATTCAACATAGCATGAAGGCAAGGATAAATAAAGCAAATTCAGGTGCGGATACAATGCTGCTGGAGCCGAAATTGCACGGCAATTCATTTACAAACTATTATGAGCTGACGAAGCCGAACATCTGGTACCTTCTGGTATTCACCGCTTTAGGTGCAGCCATAGCAGCAGGAGGATGGAAAAATCCACTGGCTGTACTATTAGTCATCGCTTCAACTGCTTTGGGTTCAGCAGGCGCCAACACGTTGACGTGCTATATCGACAGGGACATCGATGCTATTATGCAAAGAACAAAGCACAGGCCAATACCTTCTGGCAGAATCACTCCCGCAAGAGCTCTTTACTTCGGTCTTGCCATATCAGCTTTATCAATAGCGTTTGCTCTACTTCTTAATCCGTTAAGTGCACTGCTGATGTTTCTTGGCATTGCGGACAATGTTGTCGTTTACAGCATGCTCCTGAAGAGGAGAAACCCATCAAACATCATACTTGGCGGTTTCTCTGGCGGCGCGCCCGCACTAATTGGATATACAGGTATTACGAGTACGATTTCATTGGAGGCACTCCTTGTAGCATCGCTAGTGATGATCTGGATACCTGCACACATCTGGAGCCTTTCTCTAAGATTCAAGGACGATTATTCAAAGGTTAAGGTTCCCATGCTCCCAGTGGTAACAAGCAATTCAACTGCGATCAGGATAATCTCGTTCAGCTCCATACTTCTGGTTGCATTCTCAGTTGTGCCGTATTTGCTTCATTTCTTTGGGCGGATCTATCTCGTTAGTGCCCTAGTTCTTGGAATTGGTATAATCTACCTCAGCGTGAAACTGCTCTTTGTTCCCACGGAAGAAAGGGCCTGGACACTGTTCAAGTTCACGAGCCCGTATCTTGCCATAATCTTTGTTGCAATGATGGTAGATGCTGTACTCAGGTCATCTTCCTTATAGCTTCCCTGAGCTCTTCGATGCTCTTTCCTTCAACCTCAATCCCCAAAGCCCTTGCAGCCTTTTCCAGTTTCTCCCTCTCTTCCTCCATAGAATCCTTCTTGCCCAGCTTTCCAGCTTCTTTCTCAGATTCCATCTTGCCTTTCTCGAATTCTCCTTTGGCCTTTCCCATAGACCTTGCAAGTTCTGGTATCTTCTTGGCACCAAAAAGCAAGATTACGACTATGACAACCAGAGAAATTAGCTCTGCCGACCCAAGGCCTGGTATTATCAGAGAGTGTATGTTGAGCAACACTGCGAGATACAATATGCAGGTACTTTAGCATTACTAACCTAAAGCAAGGAATTAAAAGACCATCAGCTTAGCAGGATGCATGAGCAAGAAACCTGCAACTCGGAAGCCAACAGAAAAAACTGTAAAAAAGGAATCAAAACCCAAGATGGAGAAGCCTTCTGGCCCTGCTCCAGCCGCTAAAATAAGCACATGGGAACTCAAGGGTAAATTACGTTCGGGCAGGGGTTTTTCGATGCAGGAGCTCAAAGAAGCCAACGTATCTCTGGGCGTGGCCAAGAAGCTAGGACTCTACGTTGACAAAAGAAGGTCTACGAAAAGGGAAGAAAACGTTTCTGCGCTGAAGTCTTGGCTAAAGTAATGTTCTCGCATAATGGTAAATATATTCCTGAGCATATCCAGCGTATCTGCCGAGATAACCCCTCATGGCTTTCGACACTATGCTGTAATCTTTGAAACTTAACGAACCTCTAGCCTTTATCTTGTTGAGGAATCCTTTTTCGAACAAGCTTGCATATTTCTTAACGATAATTTTGAGTACCCACACGTCTATTGGCAAAGCTTCGAGCTTATCAAGCGAAAATAATAGCACACAGTCGGCTACCTTTGGCCCTATTCCCTTGAAGACTTTATGCTGCTGGAATTTTTTCAGCAATTCTTCTCTAGCCTCTCCGTAAGTGCAAGAGCGTATTTTATTGAATCGAGATGCGTCTTCAGCTATAGTCTTTGCAGTAGCTCTAATGAACTCTGCCCTGTAGCCAGCTTTGCATGCTCTTATTGATGCGATGGTAGCCCTTGCAAGTGTCTCTGCGCTTGGGAATGTGTAGAATTCTTTGCCATCAAATATTATGCGCCCCCCAAACATTCTACAGAGATTATCTATTATTCTCTCAATTTGAGGTATATTCGTGTTCGTGGCGCAGATGTAGCTCAGCATACATTCCCAAGGGTCTTGCCGCAGAAGCCTTAGCCCTCTGTACGCACTTATAGCATCTGAAATGAACGTGTCGCGGTTTATCTCTCTAAGAATTGGATTGAGGTCATCGTCAAAGCGAAAGTAGTTCTGAATTGTACTATGCCAGTCTATTCCATCAGAACCTGCATACTCAAGATAGCTTCCAATTTGTCTGACCTTCACTGCACCGTTACCTAAGACACAAAACCAATATTCACCAATCTTCTTCCATCTGAATACCTGCCCGCATTCCAGCGAATAATTAAGATTAAACGGTGCTGGAGCCTTGATTCTGGAAAGTTGCATCGCTAGGAGCGCTTTGCGTCGATCTTCCTAAGCCTTACGTTGAGTATGCCGTTGACACAAGTTGAACCTACGAGCTCGACGGGATCAGCTAGTTCTATCTCCTTTGCAAAATCTCCTGAGCTCTTGACCTTGAGCTTCCCCTTATTTAGCTCTACCGAGACGTTGATATCGGGGCCAGGAACCTCGGCAACGAAAGTAATTTCATCGCTAGAGGAAATAAGGTCGTATGTCCACTTTCTCTTTTGATCATCAAATGGGCTTGTGCTCTGCTTGAAAGTCCTCTTGAGTTCGAAGAGCCAGAATATCAATAGTCCTGCTGCAAGTGCTGACAGAACAAGTGCCAATAATCCTCTCTGAAACCTTGTGACGATTACCACGATGGCGCCGAGCACGACTATCCCTGCAACTAGCAATATGGAATTCAGTATTGGGTCGTAGTTGACCTTCTGTTTACTCATGGTTATCCTCCTTTCCCTCTTGCTTGTATGATGCTGTTCCAGACCTGTATGAACTGATCGAGGTACTTACCCGCTTCCTCATACTTGCCCTGCGACCAAGAGTTGATATATGATTTGAGCAGCGAATCCGCTTTCTGCAGTAGATCGTCAAGGCTTGCACCTGAAGGGGCTTGAGGGTTTTCTGGTCCACCAGCAATTCTCTCTAGCATACGTTGCAACGCAGTCTGAGCATCAGCGCCTAAACCAACATAATATTGTCCATTGAAAGCTGCGCCGACTGCAGCAACAGTACCGAGTTCCGCAACAACTCCTCCCGAACCTGCAGTGTACACGGGAATAAAATAGACATCAAAATCGCCAATTCTGTAAAGTATGTTGTCGCCGAGCCTCGGGTTCCGCAACAATGTCTTCAATGTCGCATAATCTGGATTCCTTTCTAGAGCTTCAATTACTGCTGTAGGGCCCAATAGCTTGGTCGATGGCTCTAGGGGAATTTGGTAAAAAATCATTTCCCCAAGATGCTCATAGTTATTTCTGACAACCATGTACCCTGCCAAGTTCCTCCCCCCAGCACCCCTTAGCTCCAATGATAATAAACCCAGAAACTCTGGCTTTTCAAATGTTGGAGGTTTTGTAATTACGTAATATGTCGTGAGCTTGCTGGGAATCTCATAGAATTCCCTTGCGACTATGAATGTTGATGGATCGACTACAGATGTTCCAGTACTAGGATTATCATAACCCATTTTTTCCTTGCGTCCTTGTACTACCATAATCATGCGTCATATTTAGACATATTCCGCAAAAAAAAGACTGTTCACAATTAAAATAGTTGAAAAGAGATGGTGAGCGGGATGCAGGAACTAAAGAACATCGCTGTTAGTGCATTAATGAGCGAAGCTTTGCTGACCGACCCGGAAACAGAGCTTTCTAAGGTGATAGGGATGCTGAAGAATAACGACGCTTATGAGGTCTTCTCAGTCCAAGCAGGCAAAGTCTTGATGGCTACGGTTCGGGATTTGTTGAACGCGAAGAACCTCATAACTAGTAGGATTTCAAATATTTCAACTACCGTGCCGAAGCTCTCTCCTGATGACAAGCTTGGCAGTGCAGTGAGAATTCTCAGCGAATATAGAATACGTGCCCTTCCTGTAGTTCAAAAAGGGAAGGTCGCAGGGGCCTTGAAGATCAAGGACATTGCTGAAGCGATGCAAGATGTTGTACCTTCCAATGCCAAGGTTTCCTCTATAATGACCCCGAACCCGATAACACTTGACGCTACTGACACCGTTCTGAAGGCTAAGAACTTGATGCTGAGAAGGAAGATAGACCATCTGCCGATAATGAAAAATGGTAGGCTTGCAGGTATTATAAATTCTAATTCGATTTTGTACGCTACAAGGCCTCCTGAAAGGCAATCCGAAGGGGGCTTTGCCTTTCAGGGGGCTTTGTCTTCGGTGGACGAAATAATGAACGCTCATGTTTTAGAGTTCGCTCCAAACGATTCTCTGCAGAAGCTTATTGCGGAGATGCTGAAGATGAGGGTCAATGCTGCATTGATAACATGGTCCCATGAACTTCATGGTATAGCAACGTTCAGAGATGTTGTGAAGATTCTTGCAGAAGAAGCAAAGCAAGAGCCGCAAACATACATAGTTGGTTTGCCAGACGATCCA
>JACPSZ010000015.1 GCA_024860875.1 Nitrososphaerota archaeon
TCCCAACATTGTATTCCGTAAACCATAGCATGCCTCTGCTGTCTATTGCAATTCTTCTGGTTCCGCTCTCCTTTGTAGGCGTTGGATATTCCGTAATTTCGCCAGTTTTAGCATCAACTCTGCCTATTTTATGTCCCGTAAGCTCTGCGAACCATGGATTTCCCTCCTCATCAAGAATTATGCCGTACGGTGAAGAGGCCACTGTTGGAGTTGGGAATTCATCTATCTTGCCAGTTTTGATGTCCGACCTTCCAATTTTAGATGCACCGATTTCTGTGAACCATAAGAAATCCTTGCCTAGTATTGGAGTATGCGGTGCTGAATTTGGTGTCGGAGTTGGAAATTCATCTATTTTCCCCGTCTGCGGGTTAAGCTTCCCAATTTTGCTGGCTCCCATTTCGGTGAACCATACATTACCTTCCTCATCTACGATAAGGCCATGCGGCCTTGCTGACTGTGTTGATATCGGATATTCTTTGAACTGCTCAGTCTTGGGGTCAAACCTTCCTATTTTATTCGTGTTAATCTCGGTGAACCATGCTATGCCATTTTTGTCAACCACAATATCATGGGGCCCAGAATTCTGTGTCGGGATAACCCACTCCTTGATTGCAACTTCTGCAGGCTGTGCCTGAGCAAATTGCAAAAGGAGCAAAGCTAAAACTGCTACTGCAAATCGCATCGTAACTATGACTGCAAATGTAACTTATATGCGTTTGATTAAGAAAAGAAAGGACGGGCCCCTTTGAGGGGCCGTGAGCCTTTTACGAGGCTTTTCTTCGTCTTGAGAGTACCACGCCTATGACAGCTATTACTATGCCGATTCCTATCACGGCGTAGGATATCGGGCTTACTGTCTCTACTGTTACCTCTCTGACTACTTCCTTAGGCACTTCCTTAATGACTTCTTTGGGTACTTCTTTGATCACTTCTTTTGTTACGACTTGGGGTTGCGGTAGGGCGTCAGGGACTCCGAAGGCTATAAGCGATCCATCCAGTCCGAGGCCGTTACCAAAGTATGTCGTCTGACCACCTCCTACATACACAAGGACTCGCATCTTTCCTTCCTTTGTAGCTCCAATTGTGGGCTGGACATTAACTGGTATTCCGAAGAACTTCTCGTTAACCAGTTTTCCGGTCTCAGCGTCGATAAATTTGAGGTTTCCATCACTAGCATAGGCCATCACTAATCCTCCAGCGACCGTTAGCGCGCCTCTATAACCAACCTTATCTATATGATATTTCCAGACTTCTTTTCCGGTATTTATGTCGATAGCGATTATGTCTGTGTTCAGCTTGTCCGCCCATTGCGGGTTTTGCCACTGGCGTTCGTCTTGTCCCTGATTGCCAAAGGGTCTGACGTTCGTAATGGTTTTGGTTCTTGGCTCATTGAAAGAAGCTACGTAGACCTTCTTTCCGTCAAAAGCTATATCAGACTCTAAGCAAGAGGTGAAGCAGCTCGTTGTAATTCGTGCTTCCTTACTTGGATAGTGGTACCATGGTTTGCCCATATCCTCCTTCGTAAGCCTGCAACAGGCATCCTTGCCATTTGGATTATTATCTTTGTCTACGCCGTAGTTTGTCCCCAGATTCCTGATAATTGATGGAGGATCATGAATCCAGACAGGCTTGCCAGTTGCTGCATCGAGAGCAAAGATGACTCCTGCCTTACACCCTTTGATGAATACCTTCTGTCCAGCAGATGTCTTGGCAAATATCCCGCCCCATGAGCAGTCATAGTCCCACAAGTCCCTGACAACAGCATCAAACCACCAAATCATCTTACCCGTTCTGACATCATGAGCAGTGAATCCACTGCCTGGTACTCCTGGCCCATACCTATGGGTTAAGTTAGTATATGGTCCTTCGTCTCCCCATCCCATGTATACTATTCCAGTTTCTGGATCAAGTGGATAGTGACCCCATACCGGAGATGTGGCTGATGCACTGTGCATCTTGCCAAAGCTTGGTGAACTAGGTACCATGTCCATCCAATCGTTTCTTACCACATCAGCAGGTGCATCGGTACACTTTGTTGCAAGATAGGTTGGTTCCCTGTCTCTTCTTGGGTGATTAATCCCCTCTAAGTACTTTGGATATTCGAAGTACCAACCATTGCCTCCTACTTTGGTGCACAGATCAATGGCCCAATTCGGATCTCCTTGAGCTGGAGGCATAATGAATTCTCTATAAAGCCTCTTTATATTCGAAGTATCGCTCACGTCGAATGCTGTAACAAACGCTCTTCCGCCATTGCCGCTACCTCCTCCAATTGGAATGAACATTATGTTCCCAAGGAATACCGGTGGGTGCGCGTGTCCGTTCACGTAGCCTTGGTTGCCCAAACTTCCGATGATGCCTTTTAGAGGCTCTCCGAATTCAGCATTGGTACCGCACATCAACTCTTGGCCTATTGACCAAACTGTCTTGCCAGTTTTTGCGTCAATTGCATATGTGCCGCAAGAGTTCGAACTTGACATGAGCCAGCCCTTCTCCCTAAAGTAACTCATAGCATGAATATGGCCGCCAACTGAGCTGATCCATGGATACGTAGCTAGTATTTTTGCTCTGTCGAAGAAGTTGCTTCCGAAGGAGTTATTCCATAGGAACTTGCCTGTCGTCGCATCAATTGCTAATACTCTTCGATCATTCATCGATACATAGACCACGCCGTCAACAATAAGTGGCGCTGATGTGGTTCCCACGGTAGTTGTACCTATCTTCCCAGGGTTAGGATTTCTTGTGTAGGGGTAGATCCACTTAGTTTCCAGATATTGGACATTCTCTTTGGTAATCTGCGTCTGGGGACTGGAGCTGCCGCCGTTTGGTCCATAGTTGACCATTTCCCAGTTTGCACCGGGAACCGATTGTGCCTGTGCATATACAGCGGAGAGGGATGTCATGAGTAACATTGACATTACAACAAGACTCGATAGCAGTAATAGACGAGCCATTAGGCAGCGAGGTTAGTTGTCGGGTATTTAACCATTAACCCACACTAGCCATTATTTCACAATTTCGAAAATTTTGGAAGCAGATATTCTAAAACCTAAAAAAGCATACAAAACTTCAAAGCAGCTAACCGTGAATAGTAAGCAAGAAACTTCTCTCAATAAAGCCCAACAAGACAACCAGAACGCAGCAATATTCTTGTCACAATTCATTGGAACGTCGTTTGGCCCAAAAGGGCTTTCGAAACTTAGATTCAACGAACATGGTGACGTCTTTATCCTGCAGGACTGCAAGACGATGTTGGAGAAGGCTGACTTTAAGCACCCTGTAGCCACGATGATGCGGGATCTCGCAAAATCTCTTCACGCAAAGTGGGGCGACGGTTCTGCAGCTGGAGTACTTCTTGCCTGCTCATTGATTGATAGGGGCTTTGAGTTAGCAGAAAAGGGCATTCACCCCTCAAAGATCGTTGAAGGCTATTCTATCGCTAGGGATGAATCACTATCATTTCTAGAAAAGATCAAAGTCAATTCTTCTAGGGATGACATACGTAAGCTAATTCTTACTTTCTTTTCTTCAAAGCTTGAACAGGAGGAGGCTGCTCATCTGACCAACGTTGTGTGCTCTGCAGTTTCAAAGCTGTTTAGAGCTGGTGAATTCGATGCGGAAATGGTAAAAATCATTGCAAAGAGTGGTTCATCAGTATTTGGAAGCAGCGTACTGTCGGGAATGGCTGTTGAGGCAGAAGTTCTGAGCGGAAGGATGCCAATCTCCATATCAGATGCCAGAATCGCGATCGTAGAAGAACTTCTTGATGTGAGGAAGACCAAGTTCAGCTCGCAAGTGCAGATCGACTCTCCAAAGTTTCTAGGCGCTCTACAGAATCAAGAAGACATTATGGTAAGAGAGCAGGTAAAGCCGATAATAGATTGCGGAGCAAACGCTCTGCTTACGCACAAAGGAATCGAAGAGCCTGCTTTGAGCATGCTTGTAGATGCAAAGATTCTCGCAGTGAGGAGAATAGGTATGATAGACTTGAAGAGAATTGCAAAAGCATCCGGTGCAACGATAGTACATTCTACAAAGGAGCTTACTACAAGCTGTCTTGGCTCGGCAGCATCAGTCCAGCAGAAGCCTCTGGGCGACAAGAAGTTCATCTTCATAGATGACTGCAAAGACCCAAGAGCAGTTTCCCTTATACTGAAATCGCCATTTCAAAGGAGCGCTAATTACCTTGAAGAGCTTGCGATGCGTGCACTTAAGATCGTAGGGAACTTCATGAAAAATCCAGTTCTGGTTGCTGGAGGCGGAGCTCCAGAATTTGCACTATACGAAGATCTGCAGAAGCATGCTCTGAAATTCTCTGGCAGAGAGCAGATAGCAATTCAGACTTTTGCGGAAGCAATGTTATCGCTGGTCGAAACTCTGGCTAAGAACTGCGGCATGAACCCCATTGATGCTATAACGCAGTTTGCTTCGTTATCAAAAAATGGATTGCCTCAAATCAACGCATCTTCAAAACTTGTAGAATATCCCAACGGAGAAACAGTTGAGCTGCTGAGCATGAAAAAGGGTGCAATAGCATCTGCAACAGAAGTTGCAAACACCATCCTGCATGTAGGGAACGTTTATCCTGCTAGGCAAGTTCAGCCGAGACAGGAAAGCGAGCCCGATTACCCATAGGCTAGTTTTGGTTAGGCGAAACGAATCCTATAGGCGCTTTTCCGTCGCTAGCTGGATCTACTGCTGTAATTGGTCGTATTACTCCCTCTCCTCTGGGTGCTTGGCATACTCCTGCTGGAGAGTGGCACGCACCAGTTTCTGGGTTGCAGACTTGAGCTCCTCCACATCCGCAGTCGAACGCGCATGTGTTGCACCTTTCGTGAGTATCGCAAACTCCGTTGCCGCAAGATGCTTGAAGTTTACCGCAAAGCTCTGCATCCATCCATGATGCACATTTGTAAGGAGGTGCGTTAGGAAGCAAAGGTGCTATCGCTTGAGTCTGCCTGCCACCAGGTCCAGGCTGCGGAATCGCTCCCGGTGAAACATCTCCAGCGAACATCATGTATCCGACAACTGCTGTCAGTATTATCAGGGGAAGGGGTATTAATTGGGTAGCCTTCATTTATATCTACGTTTCATAATGACTAATCTCGAGCCTATAAACCTTGTCCTATTGGTTCGGTTCTGATAACTCTCCGGGTTATCCCATTATTCGCTATATATACCCCCTCTAGGCCCTAGATAACGATAGGGACCCCTACAGACATGATTGATACTTGGTGGGCTTTCGGTTTATCAGAAGTCGACTTTCGGATATCCCGGAGAGTTACCAGAACCAAAAAGAAACAGGCTTAAGTACAGCAAGAGAAGCGATCCTGCAGAAAGAGGATAGAGTTGGACGTAGAAGAAAAAGTAGCGCTTGTGAGCAAGCCTCCTACAGAGGAAATAGTGATTCTTGATGGACTGAAGAAACTGTTTGAAACTAACCCTCATCCTAATCATTATATCGGACTTGAGATTTCCGGTTTATTACATCTTGGCAGCCTCATAACTACTGGTTTCAAGATAAACGACTTTCTCAAAGCGGGGGTAAGGTGCAAAGTATTCCTTGCGGACTGGCACAGTTTCATCAACAACAAGTTTGGCGGAAACTGGGAGAAGATCAAGGCAGCATCAAAGTATTATGAGGATGCGTTCAAATTCTTCTGTCCGGGAGTCGAGGTAGTACACGGCTCCGAATTGTATCATAATAATAATGAATACTGGAAGAACATTGTAAAGTTTGCAACAGAGATTACGCTTGCAAGGGTTACCAGGTGTCTGACAATAATGGGCAGGAGCGAGAAGGAGAGCCTTGACTTTGGGAAGTACATCTACCCAGCCATGCAGGCTGTCGACATCAAAGCGATGGATCTTGACATTGTTCATGCTGGAATGGATCAAAGGAAGGTGCATATGCTCGCCCGAGAAGTCTTCCCGAAGATGGGCTGGAAGGTTCCCGTAGCTGTACATCATCATCTTTTGCCCGGGCTAGGTGAACCTGTAAAGCTGGGACTAGACGAGGATTCCAAAACAGATGTTCTGATTTCGAGCAAGATGAGCAAGTCCAAGCCTTGGACTTCGATATTTGTGCACGACACTCAAGAACAAATAAAGGACAAGCTCAAGAAGGCGTGGTGCCCTGAAGGCAGTGTAGAGAACAATCCTGTTTTAGAATTTGCAAAGCACCTACTCTTTCATGAATTCGAATCAATTGATATTGAAAGGCCTGCAAAGTTTGGAGGGAATATAACATTCCATAACTATCAAGAGCTGCAAGAAGCATACTCAGCAAAGAAACTCCATCCCGTTGACCTGAAGAATGCTGTAAGCATGGGAATAGAGAAGATAGTTGCACCAGTCAGGGAGCACTTTGCAAAGAAAACTGAGCTTTTGGAAGTTTTCAAAAATGAGTAGCGCAGTTTCTTCATCGATAATAATAGATGATGCTGTCAAGCAGAGGTTCGAAGGAATTTATCTTTCGATAGGGGAGGCTAATGTTAATGTTACCAATTCTTACGACATTTCCAAGCATATTACAGCGTTAAAACAAGAGTTACACTATGATCTTGAATCACTTAAGGACGACCCGATAGTCAGAGCGTACAGGGACTTTTACTGGAGAATAGGAATAGATCCCACAAAGACCAGACCTGCAAGCGAAGCGCTGGTAAGAAGGT
Organism: Nitrososphaerota archaeon; assembly: GCA_024860875.1. Lineage (GTDB taxonomy): Archaea > Thermoproteota > Nitrososphaeria > Nitrososphaerales > UBA57 > VHBL01. The sequence continues at coordinate 6,675 of JACPSZ010000015.1, forward strand.
TTCTGAAGAACCAGAGCCTCCCAAAGATTAACAACGTTGTCGATGCAGGGAACATAGCGTCGGTGAAGACTCTGGTTCCTATAGGGCTTTATGACACGAATAACATCTCAGGGAAATTGACGCTACGCTTTGCTAAAAATGGCGAGCGGTTTACAGATATAACTGGCAAGACAGAAGACCTACAAGGAAATGAAATAGTGCTTGCAGACAGCTCTGGTATTTTGCACCTTTTTCCACATCGAGACTCTCAGCGAACCATGATCAACGCCAATACAAGGAAAATGCTGATAGTCGGATGCGGAGTGCCAAGCGTGCCAAGGAGCAGGGTCGATGCAGCTGCCGAAAGCGTAGTTTCAATATTGAGTGAGTTGCGATGATCAACATAAACCAGCCCATACTAGGCGAGGAGGAAAGGAAGGAAGTCGACTCGATAATCAAGAGCGGCTATCTCACTACGGGAGCTAGAGAAGGAGGCCCGAAGGTTAAGGAATTTGAAGGGTCTCTGGCAAAATATCTCGGAGTAAAGCACGTCGTTGCAGTCAATTCAGGTACATCTGCACTTTACGCTTCTCTCATAGCTCTTGGCATAGGACACGCGGACAAGGTTCTGGTGCCTTCCTTCACATTCCTTGCAACTGCAAATGCGGTGCTTATGACTGGTGCCAAGCCAGTCTTTGTCGATGTTAGAAAAGATTACAACATGGATCCCAACGATTTGAAGAAGCGAATCAGCAAGGACTGCAAAGCTGTAATTCCGGTTCACCTGTATGGATATCCAGCTAAAATTGACGAAATCAATGAAATCGCTGAAAATAACGGCTTGGCGGTCATTGAAGATGCATGCCAGTCAATAGGAGCCACATTCCATGGAAAGCAGACAGGAACGATAGGCAGGGCAGGATGCTTCAGCTTCTATCCGTCGAAGGTAATAACTTGCGGAGAGGGAGGAGCGATCGCAACAAATGATGATGGGGTCTATGACAATCTGCGCATGGTAAGGAACCATGGTATGGTAGAAGGATACGATTCGGCAGTCATGGGCGCAAACCTGCGTATGCCAGAAATAGAAGCTGGAATAGCAAGGATACAGCTCGGCAAACTCAATAATTTCCTTGAAGCAAGGAGAAGGAATGCAAGAAATCTTTCTACTCTATTAGAGGATGGTAGTGGATACATTATTCCAGAAGAGGAAGATGGTTTGCTGTCAAACTGGTATCTCTACACCATAGCAGTTTCAAAATCTCGTGATAAGATAGTTGACACTTTGTACAAGAAGGGCGTAGGAGCCATAGTATATTACAAGACTCCGATAAACAAGACTCCACTTTATAGTAAATTGGGCTATGCCGCCATTGCGCTTCCAAACACTTACTGGGCTGCAGATCATGTCTTGTGCCTTCCTATCCATCCAAAGGTTTCCCAAAGCGACATCGAATTAATTGCTAAGAGCTTCAAGGAAGCTATCAAAGCAGTATAGCAAGCGGGTGCAACAAGACGTTCAAGGTAGCAGTCGCAATCCCTACATATAACGAAAGGGACAATGTGGATAGGCTTGTCAACGGACTGCTAAGAGCCTTTAAGCAGGAGGGCATGGATGGAAATATCGTTATTGTCGACGATAACAGTCCAGACGGTACAGCAGATGCGGTTAGAACACTGAAAGATTTTGGGAAAAAGGCATTCCTGATAGTAAGACCAGGTAAAATGGGACTCGGAAGCGCCTATGTTGAAGGTTACAAGTATTCGCTGCAAACCCTATCTCCAGACTGCATAATCCAGATGGATGCAGACCTTTCTCATCCTCCAGAGCTTGTAACAAAGCTTGCAAAGACTATCGAAGAGGGTTTCGACGTTGCGATAGGTTCAAGGTACGTTGAGGGAGGAGGAACAAAATCGTGGTCTTTCACAAGGAGGCTGGTAAGCAAAGTAGCCAACGCAATGATCAGAATGCTACTAGGGACTGGCCTGCATGACAATACGTCTGGCTACAGAGCCATGAAATCTGAAGTTGTCAAGGCGATACTGGAATATGAGATACGATCAAGAGGCTACGGCTACAATGCTGAAACGATTTACCTTTTTGCTAAGCTGAAACTAAGGGTGAAAGAGATACCCTTTATCTTCGAAAACAGGGAAAAGGGGCAGACCAAACTCTCATTTGTCGAAATAGTGAAGTTCTTCTTCGCAACGCTCAGGCTCTGGCTCTTCGGACTGAAGCACATAGCATTACCTGTCGGGCCAGAAACTTAATTATTAAGGGAATTTTTAAGATCAGAAATATGGTATCAGGTACAGAGACTACTTTTGGAGGAGTAGTTTACGAGTGCGTGAGGTGTGGGACCAAATCAACGGGAGAGCAGCTTGCAGCTCTGCCTGAAATAAAATGCATATGCGGTTATAGGGTCTTCAAGAAGGCTAGGCCTCCAGTAGTGAAGCAGGTAAAAGCCGTTTAAACAATAAAGCTAATCTGAACAGGGCAGAACTAGCTCTTTAATAAGCCAAGTATGGGTTCAACGCTACTATGCGTTCGGCCAATAGAGTGGGTATAGCTGGCTACGGAGCTTACATCCCAGCACTGCGGCTTCCCACTAGCGAGATTGCAAAGGTCTGGAAAGGAGGAGGCTCGGGCCCAAACGTTGAGAAGAGCGTAGCCAACATTGATGAGGACACTGTCACAATGGCCGTGGAAGCTGCAAGGGCGGCTTTGAACATGGCAGGCATGCAAGAGTTAGGGGCTGTTTTTGTTGGAACAGAATCAAAGCCTTATGCTGTAAAACCATCGAGCACAGTTGTAGCTCAGGCTCTCGGCTTCCATAAAGTTCTTGCAGCAGATTTTGAATTTGCGTGTAAAGCAGGCACAGAAGCGATTCAGGTCATAACTGGCCTTGTAGGTTCGGGCATGATAAGCAGCGGCACTGCAATAGCTGTAGATACTGCGCAGGGAAGGCCCGGGGATGATTTAGAATATACTGCAGCGAGCGGTGCAGCAGCATTCGTCCTTGCAAAGAATTCAAATGACAGTATAGCGAGCATAGAGCATTCAGTTTCGTACGTTACAGATACAGGAGACTTTTGGCGGAGGCAGGGAGAGAAGTTCCCAAGGCACTTGTCAAGGTTTACGGGAGAGCCTGCATACTTCCATCACACCCAATCATCAGTGAGAATGCTGCTCGAAGAAATCGGCGCAAAGCCCAAAGACTTCAAGTATGCCGTTTTCCATCAGCCTAATCCAAGGTTCCCAGTAGAGGTTGCTCAGAGGCTGGGCTTTACTCAGGAGCAGATTCAGCCAGGATTGCTAAATCCAATCATAGGGAACACATATTCTGCATCCTCCTCACTGGGGCTCATAGCAACTTTAGATATTGCACAGCCAAAGGACATGATACTCTTTGCTTCTTTCGGTTCAGGTGCAGGTAGCGACGCTTTCTGCCTTGTAGTTGAAGATGGCATTATCGAGAAACGCAAGAGAGGCATTCCATTGAGGGAAATGATCGCCTCCGCAAGAAAGATAGACTATGGAACATACGCAAAGTTCAGGGGAGTTTTACATAAATGATTAGCCGGATTTGGATTCTGTAAACTTATTTGCACGATAAAAATGAATGGCCGGCGAAATGCCGGCATTAGCTCAAAATTACTTGTACCTCATCGATGATTTGGAATAACATTATATTCTGATTCTTGCTATGAAACAAAACGGGGAAAGCTAAAGTCGCATTAGATAACGTGCGACTTGGCGTGTCATCACCACGCCAAGCGGGTAAAAACCGGTAATGCTAGTGCGACCAGCCCCTAAAGTATGGCTATTGCGATCCGGAGCCTAAAAAACCCTCCGGTCTTAAACATATCCCTAGAATATCCATAAAGATATATATAGTAGCATATCCATAGAGATATGCGTGGGAAATATGCGATGTAAATATTGCCAAACTGAAGACATAAAGCCTTCGGGTTCGGTTAACGGAAGGAAGCTCGTAAAGTGCAATAACTGTAAGCACAGATTCATGGAAAATGATTCACTACCTAAAATGAGAGTGAATAAGCATGTTATCGTTTCTGCAATAAACCTGTACTATGAAGGGCTTTCAGTAAGGAAAGTATCGAGGCAATTATCAGAAATATTCGGGGAAAAAGTTTCTCAGATGACAGTATGGAAATGGCTTCAAAAATACTCTAAATTGGTTAGTGGATATGTAAAGACACTATCGCCACAGCTATCGGGGAAATGGCACCATGACGAAACCGTGATTAGATGTGATGGTAGAAACGAATGGTTCTGGGAAATGATAGACGAAGACACTCGGTTTCTAGTGGCGTCTTTACTTTCACAAGATAGAACACTCAAAGACACGATAGAGGTCTTTAGAAAGGCTCTGGAAACTTCAAAGCAAAGACCACAAGCCCTCTTTGTAGATGGCTCTCATACATACGATAGAGCTTTCAATAAAGTCTTTTACACTAGGTACAAGGTTAACAGAGTAGAATTAGTAAAGAGGGTAGGGATTAGAGCTAGGGAAACTAACAACATGGTGGAAAGGCTACATGAAACGCTAAAGGAAAGGACAAAGATAATGAGAGGGTTCAAGAATGAAGACTCTGCAAAGCTAATCCTAGAGGGATATGCAATAAATTACAACTATGCTAGGCCACACTTATCGCTAAAAGGGAAGACGCCAGCTCAAGAAGCTGGAATTGAGGTAAAAGGCTGGAAGACATTAATCGAAAATGCAATTCAGAATGAAACCATAGGGACACAAGCGAATACGCAAAGAGCAGTTGAAGCTGTGCAGGTGGTTCAATGAAAAAAGCCCTAGTTGCATTACCCGATCAAGTGTGGGACATTATAGATACAGAGCTAAAAGGAAAAATGGGCGGAGGCTATTCGGATATAATCAGAACTATCGTGATATCATACCTTTCAGAGCAAGGATACCTAGCCAAAGGTGGAAAAGATGCCAAAGAAAAGTAAAGACGAAGACATTGAAGTACTGGATACCATGATAACTTCCCTAGCGGAGCTTCTTGAAGACAAAGGGATTATCACTCAAGAAGAATGGGAACAGAAAATTAAGAAGAATCTGAAAGGCTAATTCTATGCATATTTAGAGATATTCTACGGCATTATGTTGCCTTCACTAACATTTATTCCGTAAAAATCAAGATGTCGGCAACTGGTACACGAATAGGTGTTAATAAAGAGATTACCCATTATTGGAATAGCTTCGCCCTTTTGAATATCTATTATTTCGATTTCTTCAAGTCGGAAGCTAGCGTCTTTTTTCGTATCTTTAGCTCTTATCCTAAATGAATCAGCACCACAAGCCGAACATTTTTTCTTGTCCTCTTTATTCATGTAATATTCTTGCGTCTTTATGTATAGTTTCCATTTTATAAGTTCCACTTGAATCATTTCCATCGTGCAAATAAGTTTACAGAATCCCGGATTTGTATAAGTTAAATACTCGTTCATCGTTATATGATAAGGTAGGAAGACTTGAGGAGCATAGTTGTAATCACTGCGGCCGTTGTAATAGCGGCCGCTGTTGCAGGAGGAGTAGTTCTATCGTCTCCAGGCACAATTCAACCCGTGTCTAGCCAGCCTCCTTCCAGTCAGCCCCCACAGCAAGCTCAGCCCGAGAAGATTACTCCCAATGACATTAAAAATGCTCCAAGCAACTGGGCGGGGAAGAGTGTTAATGTTGAAGGCATGGCAGGCAAGGACGGTCTGCTTTCCTCTCCTTATCTGTTGGAGGATAAAGGAGCATCACTTTCCATAACTTCTAAAGAGGATCTAGACAAGTACGTGGGTTTGAAAGTCCAGATTGCAGGGATAGTTAGGTACAATCCGAATGTTTTTGATGCATCAAGAACTTCAATAGAAATTCAGTCGATAAAGCCCCTTGCTGGAGAACCCACTTTCTTCGTTGAAATCATAAAGAATGGCCAAGACGACAAAGGAAGGCCGACAACGCAGAGGGATCTAATCTTTGATAACTCTGGAAAACTTGTGATTTATGAAACAAAGGTCAAACTAATTGCGCAGACAGTCGTGACGCAGCAGCGAATGGAGGACATTCGCAAGATGTTGCTAGATTCGGATATATTTTCCATACAGCAGAATGATTATCCCGCATTGCCAGCGATGGAAGCAATGAACTACGAAAGCTTCACATATACTATCAAAGTCGTGCTAAGGGTTGGCAACGAGGTGAAGGAAACTAAGCTGACCTGGCCAGAACCCGCAAATATTCCACCAGAGCTCCAGAAACTCCAAACAACAGTCAACAACATTCTGAAGGTAGACGGTCAATAAAGGCCAAGTCTTTGTGACTCCAGACCTGATTCTATAAGCAATTCGAAAGATTAGGTGTTTGTGTTGAAGAAGGTGCTAATAGCTGGTGCCAGTCTAACGAAGGTTGGCGACCACTGGAACAAATCACTCCTTGACCTTGCAGTGGAGGCTGGCTCTGCAGCACTCAAAGATGCCGGAATCGCAATACCTGATCAGATAGTAGTAGGAAACATGTTCTCCGGTTTTTCATCCCTGCAGGAAAACCTAGGTGCCATAATAGCAGACAGTCTAATGTTGCAAGGAACCCCCGCGCTTAAAGTCGAAAGTTCTGGAGCCTCTGGAGCCATGGCATGCAATGTCGCTGATTCTATCATAAGGTCTGGCCAAGCGAATTCTGTTCTGGTCATAGGCGTCGAGAAGATGAGGGACATGGAACCCAATGATGCTGTACATGCAGCGAGTTTAGGAGAAAGTGCAAGTTTTACTCAATTTTTCGGCATCTCTCAAACTGCAATGTGTGCCCTTCTGACCCATCTGTACATGCAGGAGTTTGAAATCAGCAGAGACGAACTATCGGTCTTTCCAGTCATCGCACACAAAAACGCGGTCCCTGCAGAACATGCACAATTTAGAAAGGCGATTACAATAACAGACGTTTCTAGGTCGATGCCAGTTTCCGACCCTCTGAGGCTGCTGGACTGTGCCCCTGTCGGCGATGGTGCCGCTGCAGTTGTTTTGTGTAGCGAAAACGGCCAGACAAAGAACGCCGAAGCGGAAATTTCCGCTTCTGCAGCTTCTACAGATTCGCTGAACTTCTTCCAGAGGGATGACATGTTCGACTTTACGGCTACACGCAGGGCATTAGCCAAGGCACTCGCATTTGCAGGTCTCTCCATAAAGGACATTGATTTTGCCGAGATAAACGACAGCTATTCGAGCGTTGCAGCGTTGAGCGTGGAAGCCCTTGGTTTCTCAAAGAGGGGTGAAGGGGTAAGGGATGCAAAAGAAGGGAAATTCGACCTTAATGGAAAGATTCCGATATCTACGTTTGGAGGATTGAAGGGAAGGGGAAATCCTATAGGCGCTACAGGAGTTTATCAAATAGTAGAAGCATACAGGCAGCTTACTGGTACTGCAGGAGCGAATCAGGTCAAAAACGCGAAGACAGGATTGCTGCACAACATGGGAGGAATCGATTCTTCAGCAGCGGTTCATATTTTGAGGAGGGTCGGCTGATGTCAATAGCGTACTGGAGAGAGCGGAATAGATACTACAGAATTCTTGGTTCGAAATGCAAAGAATGCAGTGCCGAATTCTTCCCTCCTGTGTACAAATGCCGCAAGTGTAATTCCGAAAAATTGGCTGAGCAGGAAATGCCCAAGGAGGGTAAGGTTATGGCCTATACGTTATCAAGGGACATCATTACTGGCTTTGAAGATCAAGAGCCCATGATTATTGGGCTAATAGAGCTGCAAAATGGAGTTAAGATGGTTGCCCAGATCGCCGATGCATCTGCTGACCAGTTAGCCGTTGGGGACAAAGTAAAGGCAGTCTTCAGAAGGGTGAGTGTTAATGGAGAAGCAGGACAAATATTCTACGGCTATAAGTTCGTGAAAATAGACAAATAAGGGCTCTGTGAAGTTCATGGGCACCTAGCTTGACAGAACCCGGCACGCTGACAACATGTTCGACAAGGACTTAATTTCCAATGATGGTACAGAAATCAAGAATGGGTATCGATATTAGGTTTATCAAAGACCCTTTGGAAGGGTTGTTGAATTCTTCCCTGGGAAGAGCCTGTTTTTAGCCTGACCCCTTACCGTGCTCCGCCCTTCCCTGTACTGTTTTGACGACCCTTAAGGATGGCCCTTCGAAGGGGATGGAAGGGTCGATAAGGGTAGTTTTGACCCTTCTTCCAAAGGGAAGGGCCCTTTGGATGGTACCATGAAGGGTGTCGAAGGGTAAATCATGGTAATTCACCTCTTCGTCTCAGATGGATGGTACTAGGCTCATGTCGACCTACGGTCTGTCTATATTTTGTAAATCTTAACTCTTACCATTTTTGGTTCTTGAGCATCATCGGCACGCATCTGGAAGGATGATAGATTAGAGATTGCGTGTACATATGGCAACAACAGCAGCTTGCCTATTCACGCTTCTCTATTTATATACTACAATCTTTCTTTATATACTCTCTCCCATGTAACAATTTCACAGGGGCGCGTGTGTTAATGCGTGTCGAAGATGCATAAGGACTGAATAATCTAAGACTGAGTCATCTCTGGAGTTTTGAATTTGATTATTACGACATTCTCGTCAATTTGGGATTCGGGGTGAACCCCGCCTATTCTTATCATCGCGTGTTCAATTACACTTACGAGAAATTTGGAATATTTTGATTCCAGACCATGACGAAGAGTAATAATGTTAGTTTCTCCGTGCTTCCTAAACTCGTAGTCGAATAACCCGGCATATCTGCCGTAGAGATCAAAATACTCGAGTAAAGCGTTTAGGTTAGACTCTTTAAAAAAGTGCAACAAACTTTGTCTAAAGATACGTTCGCCAACATCTTTTCCAATCTTCAGGAGCTTTTCAGTCTCAACAGCCTCAAAAATTTGTTGGAAGGTTGGGAAGGTTATGTTAACAAAGCCAATTTCGGTATACCTTCCCCATTCAATATATTTCTTAATAATCGTAGAAATAAATGTATGAAGATCGAGTCTTTCGGCCTTGGCATCTTTTTCAAGAATATTCAAATAACGTTGATCCATACGAATTGTTTTAAGTGCTGTCTTTCGTCTCAAGTCTGGTGTTTCCACGGAACAATAAAGAAAAATCTTCTATAAAACAATTTCAGTTCTTCGTGCACAACTTCTACAATCGACGTAATTGTGTACAGTCGAGATATTTCCTGAGAGTCGTGCACATCGTGGACGGCATGAATAAATTGAATTCACCCATTGTTTCGGCGACTAAATATGAGTCTCAATGACTTAGGTAAAAAAACCGCTGATAAGACTCGAACAATGGCCTTAAGTCTACTTGTAGCAGCAATATTATTGGCACCGACATTAGCAATATCATTGGTACCTCATGCTTCGGCACAAATGCCTCCAGGGGCGAATTGGGTAATGGTCAACTCTGGACCAAATGGCGGCAGTTACAGTCCTCAAACACAAATAACCAAAGATAACGCACAGAATCTCGAAACGAAGTGGGTCTTCCCGTTCCAATTACTAGCGACTATACGCGGAGGTATCTCTAATCCAACACCAGGATCTATGAGCCCACCAATAGTTGTGGATGGCATAGTCTACGTAGTGAAAAATACTGGACATATACTTGCAATAGACGCAGGGACAGGAAAACAGGTATGGATGAGTAAGGGGTACTCCGATGTGAACTGGACAGCTTTCGAAGGGCGGTATCCATGGATGAGGCCATTCGCCGGGCATGTCCATGCAATAAACTACTATGCAGACAAGGGCTGGCTAATGGTGAACAACCACTCTTGCTTTGCAAGAGCGTGGAATATCAAAGATGGATCAGTAGCATGGGAGATGGGGCCTGAGCAGCTGTGCGGTACAAATGAGCAGTTGGGTAACCCTGCCCTTGCAGCTAGGACTGGAGGGAGGGAAGGGATAGGCTCTCTAGGAAACCAAGGATATATAGCATCAAGGAGCCATCCACCGGCATTCTTGGGCAACACAATGGTCTGGCCAGCTACTGGGTCTAGTGGTCAGGGAGGGAGATCAAGCATGATAGGCTTCGACATGAGCAATCCACAAAATCCAAGGCAATTATGGAGGACATGGATAGCGCCTCCAGCTCAGGGAGATCCAAATTGGGCCATTGATCAGTGCAGAATTGCCAGTGGCAACGGATGGTACTTCGAATCGCCAAGGTTCTTCGAAACCCCTGGCTACAAAGCAACAAGATGTACCGAAGTTGCAGATGATGTTGTAAGAAATGACTGGATAAACATGCAACCTGGAACTCCTCACTTCGGAAAGATGCATACGGCAAGTTCGGTGACTGCCATCTGGGGCCATATGCCACTTGACCCAGAACTTGGACTAGTATATCTCGGATTTGGTGACTTGGGGCCATATCCAAATTCGACATTCAAGTATGGACCAAATCTGCATGGAAGCGGCTTCGTTGCACTTGATGTCAGGACTGGCGCCCTCAAATGGTGGTTCTCGGCCACCCCCCATGACCTATGGGACGAGGACTGCTCTTGGGGCGGTATCCTTGGAGAAGCTGCTGGAAAGAAAGTCTACATAAAGGGCTGCAAGAACGGAATAGTCTACGTATTAGATAGAGCGACTGGAGAGCCGGTATGGGTCCTTGATTCGCCAACCAACTGGAGGAGTCCTCCAAACTGGAACTGGGGTGTAGATCAGTTCAAGAATCCTAACGGCCCAGGCGTATGCTGCAGGATGACAAAGGAGCACATGAGCATGAGATGGATAAACGACCCAAGCACAGAGCCAATCATAGGGCCTCAAGCATGGGCCTACCTCGAATCAGACATAGCATATGATCCAACAAAAAGGGTGGTCTATGCGGGCACCTTCAACGCCATGCGGGAGTTTAAAATCACTAATGTTAGAGACTTTGGTAACGGAGGCCAAACTCTAAGGGGGAATGTGCATCCGCACAACGCAACTATAAACGCCTATGATATGGACACTGGAAAGATAAAATGGATGTACGGGCCCATAGATGGTGGCGGATTCAGAGGAGGCATCATGACCACTGGAGGCATGGTGATAGCATACATGAACGATGGAAACATTCACGTCGTCGACGCTGAAACTGGCCAACTAGTACGGAAGATGTTCTTCGGGCATCCTGTAAATGTCATGCCGACGATAGGTGCTGACAAGAACGGGAAGTTCAAGCTCTTCATGTACGTAGGGGGCTCAGGGATACAGAGGTTCAACCCCGCTCAGATAGCGAACCTGGAGGGCAGCTTGGTAGCATATGGGTTGCCAGACAAACTGCCTGAACCTGTGGTCAAAGAGGTAGTCAAGGAAGTGGTGAAGGAAGTGCCCAAAGAAGTGATCAAAGAAGTCGTTAAGGAGGTACCTAAGACAGTAACAGTAGAAACTGTAAGCCCAATATCCTACGCAGCAATAGGTATTGGAGTAGTACTGGTAGTAATATCAGGAGTACTATTCAGTAGAAGAAAGAAGGTGTAAGCCAGATAGCCTTGCCTTGCTACATGCAGGGCATTTTCTTCTTTTTGTTTCTTCATGAAAAGGGAAAGGGGGTTAGGAGCATGGTGGGCAGGGAGATCCTGTCACTCCAACACTAGCGTCAGACTCACTAGTGTCGAGTCATGAAACACTCCTAGCCTCTCCCTATCATAGTTATGATGATTATGCTTTACGGTTCTTGTTGATTCCGCCATACAAGAGGGGAGTATGCAGGCGGGCGCGCGAAAAAGCAAGGCTCATGCACAACGAACACACAAGAACCTGATTTACATAGATTCATCAGATTAATTCCAGGAATGCCTTCAGTCCTGATTTTCTAGATATCTTTGGCTCTTTGCTCCGTCATCCGAGAGTTGTCATGTGTACAATGCACACGATCAGGGAGATTGTCCACATTGTGGACGGCAGAAATAAATTGAATTTTCCTCAGAATTTCACCGACTATTATGGGTCTAAATGACTCTGAGGCAAGAAACGCTCCTGTTGCGACTCGAACAATATACTTAAGTCTACTCACGGTGGCCATCCTCTTAGGATCAACTTTAGTACCATCACTCATATTCACCGCTTCAGCGCAAGCATCTGAAGGTGCAAATTGGGAATTTATCAATTCGGTCCAGTTGGGAGGCAGTTACAACCCACAGACCCAGATTACAAAAGACAATGTGCGACATCTGGAAACAAAGTGGATTTTTCCATACGCTCGTTCTCCTGTAACCTCATTGATAGGCCAAGGTTTTGGTTCGGGTGCTCCAGTGATAGTCGCCGATGGTATTGCATATGTAGCAATGAATGATAGAAGAATACTAGCAATAGATGCAGCTACAGGTAAGTTATTGTGGAACAATACTCACGGTACCCAATTCGATTCTGCAAAGCTGATAGCAACCTACCCGTGGCTCTCAAGGCCTGGTGCACACGTTCATGCGATAAACTATTATCGCGACAAGGGTTGGCTCATCACAAGCTCGATGGGTTCATGCAACCTCTATGCCGTTGATGCAAAAACAGGCAAAACAGCATGGACTCTAACGACAGAGCAAATCTGTGGTACTAATCAAGAATTCGGTAATCCGAGGGAAGGCATAATAGGATCCTTGGGCAACCAAGGATTCATATCTGGTGCAGGTACTCATCCACCGAAGTTTCTGGGCAATGTAATGTTCTTTCCAGTACCAGGTGGAAGCGGTTCTGGAGGAAGATCTATGGTCACAGCATTCGATATGACTGATCCTCAGAACCCCAAGAGGCTTTACAGAGTCTTCACCCAACCTCCAGCTCAAGGCGATCCTGACTGGGCAATCAAACAGTGTCGGGAGGCAAATGGCAATGGCTGGTATTTTGAATTTCCAAGATATCTTGAAGGCATTAATCACCCTGCAAGGGATAGAGAACCTACTTACTTGGCAACCCAATGTACCGAAGTTCCCGATGACGTTGTAAAGAACGATGGGATGGATCTAGTGCCAGGGTCTAAAACATTCGGAAAGATGCATACAGCTACCAACCATGGCTCTGCAGTATGGGGTAACTATCCCCTTGATCCTGAATTAGGAATTGTATACTTGGGATGGGGAGATCAAGGACCTTATCCGAATCTCACGCATAGATACGGCCCAGGTCTACATGGAAGCGGATTCACTGCATTTGATGTTAGAACTGGAAAACTAGTATGGTGGTTCAACGCCATTCCCCATGACCTGTGGGACTATGACTGCTCATGGAGTGGCATTATAGGACAAGTGGAAGGGAAGAAAGCGTACATAAAGAGTTGCAAGAGCGGACAGGTATTTGCACTCGACGCGACAAATGGAAAACCATTCTGGGTATTTGATCCTCCGACCACTGTTAGGAACACCGAAGTGAACTACGGAGTCGATCAGAATAACGATCCTAGAGGCAAGGACGCCTGCTGCAGGATGACAAAAGAGGATATGGGCAAACCATGGATGCACTATCCAAAGACAACTCCTGCATTTACCATCTGCTACACATTCTGTATAGAATCAGACATAGCCTACGATGGCAAGAATGTCTATGTAGCTTCACTGAACGAACCCAGAACTCTTACTATTACTCCGGTTAGGGACTTTGGCAATCAAGGTCAGGTGGTTCGCCACTATAGTGATCCAAACTATGCTGACAGAACAAACTCGAACATCTGGGCCGTTGATGTGAATACTGGCAAGTCGAAATGGACCTACAGGATTGACGGTTTCGGATACAGAGGAGGGCTCAGCGTAACCGGAGGGATGGTAATGGTGTATCCTGGTGATGGCAACTTAAGATTCATCGATGCTGAGAGCGGAAAACTACTCACTGAGAGATTGTTTGGCATACCCGTAAACACCATGCCAACAGTGGGGGCTGATAAGAATGGAAAGATGAAGATCTTCTTGCATGTTGGCGGCGGCGGCGGCCTTGTTCTAGGCCCTGCCCCAGCACTCCCTGCGGATGGTACTCTCATTGCACTAGGCCTGCCTGACAAAATACCCCAGCCCGAAGAGGTCGTGAGAGAAGTGATAAAGGAAGTGCCAAAGGAGGTACTGAGGGAAGTTCTCAAGGAAGTGCCTAAAGAAGTAATACAAGAAGTGGCTACTCCAGTTGAGGTCATCAGTCCCATCTCGTATGCCGTCGTAGGCATTGGGGTAGTACTTATCGTAGTGGCTGGACTACTATTCAGTAGGAGGAAGAAGGTGTAAAAAAAATGGCCTTGCGAGACGCTAGGCCCCATCTACTTTTTGTTTCTTTGGAATTTACAAAGGGAAAGGGGGTTAGGAGCATGGTGGGCAGGGAGATCCTGTCACTCTAACACTAGCGACAGACTCACTAGTGTCGAGTCATGAAACACTCCTAGCCTCCCCCTATTGTTATGACGATTTTCTGAAGAATGTCTCTCGTGCTGATATTCTAGACGTCGTCAAGTTTTTACTCATTCGTTACATGGTTTCCTTAGCTCTGTGTACATTGTACACGATCAATGAAAGTGTCCACATTGTGGACGGCATGAATAAATTGAATTCACCCATTGTTTCGGCGACTAATATGAGTCTAAATGACTCCAAGGCAAAAAAAACTGCTGTTGTGACTCTGCTGGCAGGAATACTCCTTCTATCGACATCCCTCATTACACTGTCAGTAAGACCTGCAAGTGCATTTGATCCAGGAGGCCCTCCAGTTGGAGGAGCAGCTCCAAGCGTACCAACTGGCAACTGGGAATGGATCAACTATCAACCTACAGGAGGAAGTTTCAGTCCTCAGACACAGATAAACAAAGAAAATGCGCAATATCTTGAAACTAAATGGCTATTCCCATTTCCCCATGCACCAGCCATATCAGGAGTGATAGGTGAAGCGTACGGGGCCAAGGCACCACCACTCGTGGTGGACGGCGTAGTTTACATAGCTGCTCAGGATAGAAGGATATTCGCATTGGATGCAAAAACTGGTAAGCTGTTATGGTCCAATGACTTCCCCCGCACTGGTTGGGATATAGTCAAGGCCAGAGAAATGGCCGGGCCTGCTGTAATAGGAGCAACCGCCCTCGCGTCCACTGATGTCCATGCAATTAATTACTACAGAGACAAGGGCTGGCTGATCCCTCAAATCAGGTCCTGCATGATGTACGCTGTTGATGCGAAGACTGGAAAAACAGCCTGGGTTCTTGAACCATGGGTATTGTGCGGGACTGCTGCAGAGTTCGGTGGTGGAAACGTTGTCGGTGCTAAACTAGGGACAGTAGATGGAGGATTCCAGGGAACAACGACAGGCCATGCACACCCTCCACAGTTCTTGGGTAACATAATGTTCGTCCCGATTGGAGGAGGAAGCGGCAACGGCGGAAGACCCTTTGTAACAGCCTTCGACATGAGCAACCCTCAGAACCCAGTAAGACTCTACAGGAACTTCCTGCAACCTCCTCCACAAGGTGACCCAGAATGGGCAATAAAGCAATGCGCAGCAGTCAATGGCAACGGCTGGTACTTTGAATACCCAAGATTCCTCGAAACGATTAACCATCCAGCAAGGGACAGGCCAGCAACATATCAGGCAACAAAATGCACTGATGTTGCAGCAGATGTGGTTAGAAATGATGGGATTGATCTAGTACCGGGATCGCCAACATTCGGAAAGATGCATACAGCTACCAATTTTGGCTCCGCAGTCTGGGGTAATTACCCCCTGGACCCTGAAACAGGTATAGTCTACCTAGGTTGGGGAGATCAAGGACCGTATACAAACCTGACACACAGATATGGTCCAAACATTCATGGTAGCGGCTTGACAGCTCATGATGTAAGAACTGGAAAGCTGGTATGGTGGTTCCAATCAATTCCTCATGACCTATGGGACTATGACTGCGCGTGGTCCGGCATACTAGGACAAGTACAAGGAAAGAAAGCCTACATCAAAGGCTGCAAGGATGGAATTGTTAGAGCTATGGACGCAGCAACAGGACAACCATTCTGGACGTTCGATCCTCCAACGATATTAAGGAATGCAAGAGGACAGAACTATGGTGTCGATGCAAACAATAATCCTAGGAGTCCAGACGCATGCTGCAGAATGACCAAAGAGCATATGAGCAAGCAATGGATGCACTATCCAAGTACAGAGCAGATACTCCTTACATGCTATACAACGTGCCTTGAATCAGACATTGCCTACGATGGAAAGCATGTCTACATCGGATCGTTCAATGCAGGTGTAAGTCATAGAATAACAAACGTTAGACCCTTCGGTAACCAAGGCGTAGGAGCATTGGGCGGAGGGCCAAACGCACAGCTCAATCCAGCATTCACCAACAATACAAACATCAGGAGCGTGACCAATACCAATGTCTATGCAGTAGATGTCAACACAGGAAGACAGGTATGGACCTATAGAGAAGAAGGAGGTTCATTCAGGGGAGGACTCGCGGTATCTGGCGGTATGGTTCTGTACTACGGTGATAGCGGCAACCTCAAATTCCTCGACTCGGATACTGGAAGGCTAGTCAGCGAGAAGTTCTTTGGATACCCGGTCAGATCCATGCCTACGGTAGGAGCCTCGAGTGACGGCAAGTACAAGGTCTTCTTGTATACCGGCACGGGCGGATCAGGGGGCAGACCCGCTTGGATTGCTAACTCAGACGGAGCTCTAATTGCATTAGGACTCCCTGATCAACTACCGCAAGCACAAGTAATAACAAAGGAAGTCATCAAAGAGGTACCAAAGGAAGTAATCAAGGAAGTCATAAAGGAAGTACCTAAAGAAGTCATTAAAGAAGTAGTAAAGGAAGTACCTAAGGAAGTCATAAAGGAAGTACCAAAGGAAGTCATTAAGGAAGTTCCTAAAGAAATGATCAAAGAAGTTACAGTAGAAACTATCAGCCCAATATCCTATGCTGCAATAGGAATAGGAGTTGTACTAGTAGTAATATCGGGAGTACTGTTCAGCAGAAAGAAGAAGGTATAACATCAAAAGATGCCTTACCAGAGGGTAAGGCTTTCCCTACTTTTTTTATTTCTTCAGGATTTTAGTTTAGGGAAAGGGGGCTAGGAGCATGGTGGGCAGGGAGAGCCTGTCACTAACTATACACTTGTGAGGTCACAAGTGTCGAGTCATGAAACACTCCTAGCCTCCCCTATAGTCATAACGATTATCATCAAAAGGCTAATCGGATTATTAAGGCCATGTTCTGAATATCCGGATGCCATGAGATCTTTTTTGCTCGCGGTTCTCTTGTCAGTGTACATTGTACACGATCAATGAAAGTGTCCACATTGTGGACGGCATGAATAAATTGAATTCACCCATTGTTTCGGCGACTAATATGAGTCTAAATGACTCCAAGGCAAAAAAGACTGCGGTTATGACTCTGCTGGCAGGAATACTCCTCATGTCAACATCCATTGTTGCATTGTCGGTAAGACCTGCAAGTGCATTTGATCCAGGAGGCCCTCCTGTTGGAGGAGCAGCTCCAAGTGTACCAACGGGTAATTGGGAATGGATGCTCTATCAACCTACAGGCGGCAGCTATAGTCCTCAAACCCAGATTAACAAAGATAACATACAGTATCTTGAAACGAGGTGGATATTCCCCATCCCGAGGGCGGGCGCTGACTCGAAGAGAGCCGTGCAATACGGATCTATTACACCACCACTCATAGTTGACGGTACAGTCTATTTCTCGACAAGAGATAAGAGAGTGTACGCGGTGGATGCTGCAACGGGAAAGATCATCTGGGTTAACAACTATATGAATACGTACGACCCAAATTGGCACAGGGGTAATTACACAGGAGGATGGCTCAACCCACCTGCCTCTGAGACACATGCGATTAACTACTATCGCGACAAAGGATGGCTCATACCGAGTGCAACAGCATGTATGGTCTACGGTATAGATGCAAAGGACGGCAAGACAGCTTGGGTTGTCAAGCCAGAAGTGCTTTGTGGCACAAATGCAGAGTTCGGTGATGTTGCTAAGGGCCAAATCGGAACTATAGGCAACCAAGGAGTCATGGGCAGTCAATCTAATCCGCCGGTATTCCAAGGCAATATCATGTTCGTTCCATGGGGAGGAGGTAGCGGTTCTGGAGGAAGGGCATTCGTATCAGGAGTAGACATGAGTGATCCTCAGAATCCTAGGAGATTATACAGAGAGTTCGTCCAGCCTCCGGCTCAAGGAGATCCTGAGTGGGCCATTAAACAATGCACACAAGCAAATGGAAATGGATGGTACTTCGAATACCCAAGGTACTTGGAAGGAATTAATCATCCTGCAAGGGATAGAGAACCAACATATCTAGCGACAAAGTGTACCGAGGTTGATCCAGAGGTAGTTAGAAATGACTGGATTGATATGGTACCAGGATCACCGCACTTTGGAAAGATGCACACAGCGAGTGCAATAGCACCCGTATGGGGTCAGTATCTTCTGGATCCTCAAACTGGTATCGTGTTTGTTGGATGGGGAGATGAAGGTCCTTATCCGAATCTAACGCACAGATATGGCCCTGCAGTTCATGGAAGTGGATTCACAGCTCATGACATAAGGACAGGAAAGATAGTGTGGTGGTTCGATGCCAACATACGTGACTTATGGGACTATGACTGCTCATGGTCAGGCACCCTAGCAAATGTACAGGGTAAGACAGCATACATTAAGCCGTGCAAGAACGGAATAGTATATGCGTTGGATGGAGCAACAGGCAAGCCATTCTGGATATACGATGGTGGTACATTCATTAACAGAGGAGGTCCTCCATGGGCCGATAACGGCCAGAACTACGGCGTCGATAGGAACAACAATCCAAGAAGTCCAGATGCTTGCTGCAGGTTGACAAAGGAACACATGAGCAGGCAATGGATGAACTATCCACAGAAGGGACCAATCAAAACAGCATGCTACACAGCCTGCATGGAATCTGACGTGGCATATGATGGGAAGAAGGTGTACGTTATGCACTACAACGATTATAGGACACTTCTAGTTGGAAACGTCAGACCGTTTGGGAATAATGGAGCAGGAACGGACGCGGCGCTCAACGCACAAGCACCTCCAAGGAACTGGCAGCTGTCTGCACTAGATGTCAATACAGGGAAGGTAGTCTGGACCAATCAAGAAACAGGTTATGGCTATAGGGGAGGGATATCAACTACGGGAGGAATGGTGCAGATATACCCTCAAGATGGCAATCTCAGATGGATAGACGCTGACACTGGGAAACTACTCCATCAAAAGTACTTCGGAATATCGGTCAACGTAATGCCTACAATAGGAGCAGGTAAGGATGGCAAGTATAGAATCTACACCTTCATAGGAGGCGGCGGAGGAGGCTTCCAAGCTCCCGGGGTGAGTGCAACAGTTGACGGATCCCTGATAGCTTTCGGTCTCCCTGACGTAATACCACAGCCTCAAGTAATCACAAAGGAAGTCATAAAGGAAGTACAAGTACCTAAAGAAGTCATAAAAGAGGTAGTCAAAGAAGTACAAGTACCTAAGGAGGTCATAAAAGAGGTCATAAAGGAAGTACCTAAAGAAGTAACCGTAGAAACTGTCAGTCCTATTTCCTACGCCGCTATAGGCATTGGAGTGGTGCTGGTAGTAATATCTGGAGTACTGTTCAGTAGAAAGAAGAAGGTATAGAATGGAAATGCCTTGCTGTGTGCAAGGCATTCTTTTCTTTTTCAAATGTGATCCGCGTCATGTTCGCAAGAAATCCTTTATGCGGATGACTTAGCATTATTTTAATCACCCACGGCTATAAATTCGTGAAAATACCCTAATAAATTAATTTGACACATAGAATATTCTTGATGGGCAAGGGTCTTCTGACATACTATTTCTCCTGGCCGAAATCGAAAAGTGTCTGTTGTCCCCCCAGATTGACTCTCTGAAAATCAATCTGTCCCACTCCCATCAGCCTCCTAAATGAGTTCACAGAACCTGGCCCAAATCCCTCGAATTGGTTGTTGAAAAAGATGAATGCTTTCTTTACTTTTGGGAGCTCTTCCTTCAATCTTTCAGCCCAATTCTGTCTTTGCTGCACTCTTTCCCTTAGGACCTTGAGGCAGATTCCTCTCACCTATGAAACGAAGATAAATGAAATCACTGGTAACAACCCCGGTATTCTTTGTATAGGGAATTTCGCTCCAAGCCAATGCAATGTTGCTCGCCCTGAGCAAGTCATAGGTCTCTTTCCTAAACCATGTGACATCCCTGAATTCTACAGCATACCTGTACTGAGGATCAAGGTATGAGATCATCTTTCCCAATTTCTCGATACCTTCCTGAAATGTAAAGGAGGGAGGGAGCTGGATAACGAATGCAGCTAATTTCTTACCCATAGGCTCGAAGCAACTTAGGAGATATTCGACATCCTCTTTTACATCTGTCAACCTCTTATCTGCTGTTATTGTCTTACGGAACTTTGCAGTAAATAGAAAATCGTCAGGGGTTTCGTCTGCCCATTGTTTTATCGTCTTCCTGTCAGGTATCCTGTAGAACGAACTATCAATCTCAACAATATTGAAAATTTTCGAGTACATCTTAAGATAGTCGTCAGATTTGGTGAATGTTGGATAGAATCCTCCTACCCAGAAATCATAGACCCATCCGGAAGTTCCAATTCGGAGTTCTGCCAAGCATTGCTATGATCAAGCGGAGACGTATTAGGCTTATCTCATTGCATGCAATAATACAACAGTAGACGAACATGGATGGCTACGGTAGAAACTGTTAAATATCTACTTTATCTTTACGGAAGATATGCCAGATAAGGGGTTTAAAACAATAACCGTTTCTGAAAGCGTGTATAAGAAAATCGCTGCCAAGGCCGAGCAAGAAAAGAAGAGCATTACAGCTCTTGCAACACATGTATTGGCTAGCTACATGGAAGTTGATGAAAAGTTAAGTCGGTATGCCCCATACATTGAGGCCATCGGGTTCGAAGGAAACAGTGCTATCCTAAGAGATCACAAAACAGGTGACATAATTGATGTTCGTCTACACGACAAAGAACTTCGTTGTGTTTATGATGATGCGAAAGACTGTGTCCATGTAGCCTTTTGCCAAGCACTTCCCCAAGTGCGGAAAGTCATTCGAGGGTGATTGAAGATGGCTCAGAAGTCAGTCGAGCTGCAATTAGGTGATTTGGAAGGAATAGGGCCAGCAACTGTAAGTAAGCTGAAGGAAGTTGGTATAGAGTCTGTTCTGCAACTTGCAGTAGCTATGTCAGACGAAATTATGAACGAAGTTGGCAGTAGAGAAAAAGCCTATGAACTAATTTCAAAGGCAAGGAAGACGCTCCAAGAAAATGACATCATAGAGAGAGAATTTGTTCGAGCAGAAGAGGCATTAGAGTGGCGTAAATCAGTTCTTCGTTGCACTACAGGCTCTGAAGCTCTTGATGCATTATTCGCAGGAGGAATAGAGACACAGGCTATTACAGAATTGTATGGAGAATTCGGTAGTGGTAAGACGCAGATTGCTCACACACTCTGTGCTATTTGTCATCTTCCTCCTGAGGAGGGAGGCTTGGGCGGAGGGGCCATCTATCTTGATACCGAAGGCACTTTCAGGCCTGAACGTTTGCAGCAAATCGCAGATGCAAGAGGCTATGATAAAAAGCAGGTACTTCAGAACACGATGGTTTCAAAGGTCTACAATTCATCACATCTCGAATTAATCATTCAGTCTTTGGGCAAATACATTGAGCAGAATAATATCAAACTAATCGTTGTTGATAGCATCATGAGCCTGCATCGAGCAGAATTTACTGGTAGAGGAACTTTGGCTGAAAGGCAGCAGAGGCTCAATTCTCTTCTGCATAGACTAATACGGACTGCTGATATTTACAATGTAGCAATCATCGCTACGAACCAAGTCATGAGCCAACCAGACACGTTCTTCGGAGATCCCACCAAACCAGTAGGAGGGAATATTGTAGGACATGCCTGTACCTACAGAGTTTACCTGCGAAAGAGTGGCAGCAATCGGAAAGCAATAATGGTTGACAGTCCATACCATCCATATTCAGAAGCTATCTTCACAGTTTCAGAGAAGGGGGTAGTGGACGCAGAAGAGAAGGAAAAGAAGTCCAAAGCTCCCTAATTAGGAGGTAAAAGTAGGTTTGGCAACAATAAGCCAGCATAAGCTATTCACCGAACAGGATGTTGGGGACATTCTGGGTACGTCTCAGTTTACAAGCTATTTTTTCGGCTATTATTGTAAAGCGTGTTTCCAAACCATCGCAGTTAGCAGAGACTGTTTTTCGCAAAAGCAAATTGATATTCTTCTGCATGGAAGCTGTCCTTCATGCACGCAAATACTTACAGCAAATTTGTCCTGCAGAACAGTTGAAGTGCCTGTTGATACGCAGTTCTGGATCCATCCTAAAATAAGCCCAAGGAAGAATGTTAACATAGAATATCCTGTAAGGTTCATTTCAGCCAGGGCGCTAATTGGGCTATCGTCTGGGATAAGTTTCATAGATAGTCTGATCGGAGGCCTCAGATCAGATAGTATCACGTTAATCAAAGGTTCAAGGTTGCCTCTTCAAATTGCAGAGAAGTATTGTGTCAGAGCTCAGTTTCCAGAACAGCTTGGAGGGCTTGACGGCAGAGCTCTATTCATAGACGGAGGAAACAGTTTCGATATCTATTTGTTTACGTCTATAGTGCGTGATTATGGGTTAGACTTTGATAAAGCGTTGAACAAGATCATCATTTCCCGTGCCTTCACTCCCTATGAGCTTCTGCAGTTGGTAAGCAAAGATGTGGAGCAAGTCTTCGAAGCGTACAACCCCCAGCTCTTTGTCATAAATGACATCTTCAACCTGTTTAATCAAGACTTGGACGAGGGAGAAGCAAGGAGAATCTTAAGAAAGCTTGGCTATGCGATTCGAAAAACAAGTCAGAGCAAGCACGTGCCTATACTCATGACATCATCAACCAAGAATGAATATTTCCAATTTCTGTTCAGAGACTATTGCGATACTTTAGTGGAATTTAGCGAAGAGGAAAATCAGATTAGAGCTAAACTTGTGAAGCATCCATCAAAGCCGCAGGTCGAAATTGTACAGGAGTTGAACCTACAGCCCTACAATCAGCAGTTGCTCTCACCCCTGAGGACGATAATCCATGGGTAGAACAATCCCTTCGTTTAGAATTGCTCTCGAACAAGAAATAGCGAGCTGGAAGGATTACAGGAAGTCGCTGAGAAAGGGTTCAAGAGGGATTTTGGAGGATCTTTTCAACGCAGCAAGAAACTACTGCTCCGCATCTTCGAACGCAGTCAGACCTGTGCGATTTCAGGGTATGTTCATGGGGATAGCAGTGCAACATGAAACAAGACTGGAGAACATTTCAAGGGAAATTGAAAAGGTAAGGTTGGAGATAAATGCTAGAGACTGAACCAACGCCGAGACTTCTGAAGGATGAAATTGAGAGCTGGAAACCATTCATCGATGCCCTCAGAGCAGAAGATAGATCAATCGCTAAAGATTTGATCGAGCGGTGTTGGAGGTATGCTTCAGCGATAGAAAGCTCGAAGAAGAAGTATCTGGTTGAACCGTTTTTTCTTACGATTCTGCTTATCCAAGAAAAGCGGATTAGATTTCTAGAATCTGGACTAAAATTGCTCAGGGAGGAGATTAATATCTGGAAGTCGAAGGCTGGATACTAGATGTTTATCCCGGTAATGCGGGGGAGATGGTAGTTTGGATAAAGACACGAAATGGAGAATCTATTCGATTCGTTGACAAATGGCAAAACTCAATCTATGTTTCGGCAGACTCTAAGACAGCTCTTGAATGGTTGGCACGGCATGGCAGAATCCAACCATACATAGCTTCAACTGAATTCGTAAGGAAGCGGGAGCACGTCTTTGATTATGACGAACGGGAGGTTCTGAAACTTGTTCTGAAGAGAGCAGAGGAAGCAGAGAGGCTCGCAAAGATTGTAGAGGGCTGTTCAGGATATGGGGATTTCCGAATATACAACGCAGACATCCTGCCTGCACAGGCATACTTTATTGAGAAAAACATTTTTGCATTGGCACTTGTAAAGGCAGAGAAAGTAGGAGAAACAATTAGCTGGAAGCTCCTTGACTTTATCGAGGCAGAAGAATATGAACTTCCTCCTCTAAAAAAAGCAATCCTGCGTGTAGAAGTAAATGCGTCGCGAGCCATTCCAAAACTCTCTGACCCGATAAGGAAGATTACAATCTTTGCAGACGAAACTGTCGAAATAGAAGAAGGTGATGAGAGGAGCAAGCTGCTATCGCTAGTTGGAGCGGTCAAGAAGCTGGACCCAGACCTATTATTCATCGAAAAGGGGGATGCTTTTGCAACGCATTATCTTGCCGAACGAGCGTCTGTTAACGGGATACTTTCCAAGCTAATCTTGAGCAGGAATCCTATTCCACTAAGAATACTTCAGAAGCGCGGTACATCGTACTTCGTATATGGGAGGATAATGCATACGCCAACGTCTCATCAACTCTACGGAAGAATCAATCTGGATTCTGATAATTTCTTTGCGTTTGAAGAAGCTGGTCTTGATGGACTATTCGAGGTTGCAAGACTATGCAGAATGCCGCTGCATAAAGGCAGCAGAGCCTCTATAGGGAAATGTCTGAGTAGCATGCAGTTTGCAATAGCTCATAAGGACAATCTATTGATTCCTTGGAAACCTACTCGTGCAGAAGTTCCAAAAACTGGCAGAGTGCTTCTTTCAGGAGACAGGGGTGGATTCATCTACGAGCCAAAAATTGGTGTGCATGAATATGTTGGAGAGATCGATTTTACTTCTCTCTACCCATACATCATGGTAAAGTACAATATCAGCGCGGAAACTGTGCTATGCAAGTGCTGCAAGGATTCTAAAATCAGGGTTCCAGACGTTAACTACAACATCTGTGAAAAAAGGAAGGGAATAATCCCGAAGAGCCTTCAGTTGATGCTGAAGAAACGAGTGAGCTATAAGGAAAAAAGGAATAAGACCGATGACCCTGAGCTGAAAAGAAGGTACGGTTCTCGGGTAGACGCTCTGAAGGGGGTTGGGGTCTGTTCCTTCGGATACTTATCCTATCGCAATGCAAAGTTTGGACTTATTGACTGTCATATCGCTGTGTGTGCCTTTGCAAGAAAGATTCTCTTGGAAACTGCAACAATTGCGGAGAGAAGGGGATTCGAGGTTGTTCATGGTATCGTAGATTCTCTCTGGGTGAAGAAACCAAGAGCTGAGAAAGAAGACTTTGAAGATTTGCGTAGAGAAATCGAGGACGAGATCGGTCTGCCGATCAGTTTCGAGGGAATTTACAAATGGATTGCATTTCTACCGAGCAGAATGCATGAAGATGTTCCAGTGCTCAACAGATACTTCGGCGTTTTTGAAGATGACAGAATGAAACTCCGAGGGATAGAACTCAGAAGGAGGGATACAATAAAGCTTGTGGCCGATTGCCAGCGGGATATACTGGAGACTTTCACTTTGGCTGAAGATGCTGAAGGCGTAAGAAATCTCCTTCCTGAGGCAATTCGGATTCTCAAATCGTATGTGGAATTGATAAGGGATGGTAAGATTCCATTGAATGATCTGATTATCGTAAACAGCGTGTCGAAGAACTTTAACGAATACACTAGCAATATTTCCCAAGCAGCTGCGGTAAAGCTACTGGCAGAGGAGGGACTTGAGCTGATGGCTGGTCAGTCAGTTTCCTACGTTATTACCAAGTTCAAATCAAGAAACCCTCGGGAAAAGGTTCGACCAGTGCAGCTGCTCAATACGTCAATTAAGTATGATAAGGAGCGGTACGTTGAACTATTGGTAAGAGGCGTTGCTAGTATCCTGCAACCATTCGGATATGATGAACGGCAGCTAGCTGATATTGCTGGCTCTGGATCACGCCAAGCAGAGCTGTCGAGCTATCTTTGAGGATAAGCTGATAGTGGGGAGAGCGAGCCTTTCAGCTTGATAACCTTTGCCATACTTGCCTAACAGAGTTTAATTGTGGAAATAAATTTGTCCCAACAAAGAAGGTCTAGCGCTTACGCGAAACTTTCCAGACGCCATATGCAGCAACGATGATTCCTGCAAGAAAAAGATGTTCGGCCCATTGGATTGCGTCCTCATACAAGTGTTCTCCAACTCTTTGAAGAGTTTGGATCGGTCCTCCCATTGATGCAGTCGCTGCTATTATCAGCACGGCCCCAACTGCAATATGCATTCTGGACAATTAGTCTGAGAGTCTGCCTCCCCTGACCAGCTTTTTCGGGTCTAGAATTGAATTCACTTTTTCCTTAGAAAGAATACCATCTTCAATAATAACATCCTTTATGCTCCTGCCGGTCTTCATTGCCTTCTTTGCTATTTTAGATGCTCTGTCATACCCTATGATCGGTGCAACGACGGTAATCAGAGCAATTGTATCCTCTGCATACTTTTGCACTTTAGTCTTGTTGACCTTAATTCCATCTATGCATTTTTTGGCTAACGTTCTCGCAGCTGCTGAAATTATTTCGATAGACTCCAACAATGTATAGGCTATAACGGGCATCATTGTATTGAGTTCAAGATTTCCCGCCTGGCCAGCAATTGTAATGGTAAGATTGTTCCCCATAACTTTCGATGCTACCATGCTTACAGCTTCTGGGATTACAGGGTTGACCTTTGCGGGCATTATGCTTGAGCCTGGCTGAATTGCAGGCAGCTCTATCTCATCAAAACCTGTTCTCGGACCAGAGTATAGTAGTTTCAAATCATTTGCGATCTTCATCAAACTTACAGCGATTACATTTAGAGCTCCGCTTAGCTCTACAGCAGCGTCCTTGTTCTGCATAGCTTCAAACAAGTTCTCCGCTCTCCTGACGTCCATTTTTGATATTTGTTTGAGCTCCTCTATTACAAACGCTGCGAACTTTGGATGCGCGTTCAAGCCAGTCCCAACTGCAGTCCCTCCAATAGGAAGTTCGGAAAGATGTGGGAGGCAGTTTTCAACTCTCTTAATACCATGCTCTACCATGCTTGCGTAGCCGCTGAATTCCTGGCCAAGTGTTATCGGAACGGCATCCTGAAGGTGCGTCCTACCCGCTTTTACGATGGTATCAAATTCTCTGGCCTTTTTCTTCAACGAAGTTTCGAGGGTTTTAAGCGAAGGCATCAGATCTTCCTCTACTGCTTGCAGCGCTGCCAAGTTTATAGTTGCAGGGAATACGTCGTTTGTAGATTGCCCCATATTTACATGGTCGTTAGGATGAATGACTTTTTTGTCTCCAGCCTTGCCTCCAAGTATCAGACTTGCTCCGTTGGCAATTATTTCATTTGCATTCATGTTGGTCGATGTTCCAGAGCCAGTCTGGAATACATCAACGATGAATTGGTCGTCAAACTTTCCTCTAACGGCTTCTTCTGCCGCAACAACCATAGCATCTCCTTTCTTCTTGTCCAGAAGTTTCAGCCTAAGGTTTGCCCTAGCAGCTGCAAGTTTTATCATGCATAGAGCATGTATGAACCTCTTCTGAAATCTTAGATTAGAAATCTGGAAATTCTCCAAAGCCCTCTGGGTCTGTGCACCGTATAGAGCATCTGCTAGAACCTTTACATTTCCCATAGTGTCCCTTTCAGTTCTGAACTTTTTCATTATCCGAACCCTATGGTCAAAAGAACGGCTCAAAATCCCTTTCTAATAAGTAAAAACAGATTTAATCTCCTAAAATTTAGAAGTGGCAATGCCAAAGAAGTTCAGGATCACTGCAAAGCTGAACAACCTCTGGGCCGTTGAACAGTTAATTGCAAAGGTAGATAATGACAAGAGGCTAAAGTACGAAATCAAGGACGATTGGACCGTATATATTTACGGAGAAGGCCAGAAAGGGCTTTTGGAGGAAGCCAAGAATATGGTAACTCGCTCCTTCGGCTACGTCGATGCTGTCGAATAGTTCAACTATAACCATGTCCAATAAAGATTATGGACTTATGCCCCAACTGCGGTTCTATGATGCAGGTTACCGAGAAAAAGGAATATTCAGAGTATAGATGTACAAAATGCGGGCATGTAATTCTTGATCTGGAGATGGCTTATGATTGATGCTGTGCCCGCCCCTGCGTGCAAATTGATGATGGGTTTGCCATATAAAGCAAAACAATGGTAAAGGAGTAGAGTACTATCAGAGTTACTAAGAAAACGTACCCCGTGTGTGCAAAAAATCCTTATTGTGTATATAAACTCAAAAGATGGAGTACATTGCTATTTGTCAGTTAATAGTTTGAACCTTACCACTCTACTCTTAGCTCATTTGTAAAGTTCAAAGCGTCGAGAAGACCCTCTGCATAACCTATGCTTAGAATTGCCAATTCATGTTTCCCTTCGTTGAGGAATCTCTCCGCATCAAGAGTATACAGCTCTACATTTTCGAAAAGGTCATCGAACTTCTTCCCCTTCTGCTTCGCCTGAAGCCTAGCCTGCTGGAGAGCCTTCTTTGTCTTTGCAACGTATTTTGTGACCATTCCAACTGCTGGAATTCTGACTCTTGCTGAATTGTTTTTGATTGAAATTTTGGATGTTTTGCAGAGAACTTGGATAGCTTCTTCCTCTGTATAATGCAATTCTCCTGTCAGTATTATTGCATGAGGAGGTTTCCCGAAGATTTTCTTTGAGAGATATTCTGCAGTGCCAGCAACTGTCTTTTGATCCTTCTGCCCTATGCGTGAACATACAATTATGAAGCAGTCGTTCGGGATTACGAGCTTCTTCTGCTCATTTTCAGTTTCCAAAAGGCTCCTTATTGCTTCGCTAGGCGAAAGGAAAAATTCTGAACTCTTGTCGTATTCCAATAGAATGAGTGTGTGCAAACCATTGAGTAGATTTGCGTGAAGGGAATAGTAGACGTAGAGGTTCTTTGTTGGTGCCGCTCTTGTCATTGTTACTGTTCTGCCGAACTTGTAGGAATGAAGACCGGTTTCTCCCGCTATCGCCGAATAGATTGAAGCATTATGGATTACTCTTGTTTTGATATTTTGTTTCTGGGCTCTTATCCTTAGGTCCATATGTGTTGTAGCAACCATGGGGTCGCCATAGCAGAGCAGTGCAACATTCTTCTCTGAGGCTTCTGCAAGTATTTTTCTTCCATCCTCTACAAAGGTTCTCGATGCTTCCTGTGCATTGAGTGCTTTTGCTATGCTATTTGGAATTGGGCTCGTGTATGTTTCCAAATATACGATGTCAGATTTTTCAAGAGCTTCTGAGGCTTCTTTGGTTAATCCCTTTTCTCCTGCAAGCCCTAGCCCTATGAACGTAAGCACAGCCACGCTAATTCAGGATGCTCTATTAAGTTTCAATAGCCAAAAGAATTAATACAAAACAAATCTTGGTGCGTAAACCAGATGGGCCTGTGGCTCAGCCAGGTAGAGAGATTTACCCTATAGCGGCTGGCTCTTAACCAGTTCTCCTCTAAAGGAGAGGTGAATAGGTCGTGGGTTCAAATCCCACCAGGCCCGCCATATTATGGTTAGGTCTATCTCAAGGAGCCCATTTTAGCATAGTGGTTTCTCTATTCCCAGAATATGCTACCTATTAGTTTCCTCTAGGGAGGTTTATTGAGAGCTATACTTCTTAGACTTGAGGTTTTCTTCTTTTCACCAATGTTATTACCAGCACCGCACTTACTTACCAATGCGATTGCGAGCAGAACTTCAGTTTGGGGTTCATTGTCCTTCCTCTCTCAATTTGCTGATTCAGGTCTGCCTGTATGGTTTGCAACGCTAACATGGTCAGGAAGGTGAAGTACAGGTGTCTTGCCTTGCTCAACGGCGCCCTTACTAGCAGCATAGCAGGATGCCTTGGGTGGGATTAAACAGGGGAAAAGTATGTTGTCATTAAGGCAAATGATGGTTGCTCCATCAAGAAGCGTCAGGTCTCACAATGTTAATAATATGGTTAACATCGTTAGAATAATTCTACCAATGAGCAGATATTCAGAAAAGCCCTCACCATGCCCATGGCCGGTCCTAGATTACAGGTTGTGGTAGCATCACTTCTGGTCGCCCTTTTTGGTTTCACCGTTCTCACTACTCAAGTTTCCTTGGCGCAATCTTCCCAAGGGAAGAACTGGGAAAGAGCCGCATACGATGATAATAACTCTGGTTTCAACCCTCAGACTCAAATTAACAAAGAGAACGTACGCTATCTCCAGGTTAAGTGGACATATCAGGTGCCCCAGAATCCCTATACAGGATCGTTGAGCAGGGCTGTAGGGATCAAGACCAGACCTTTGATCATTGACGGGACAGTATACATTGGCACGGTTTATAACAGGATTATAGCTCTGGACTCGGAAAATGGGAAAGAAGTCTGGTCTTTCCAGCCAAACCTAACTGCACTAGTTGCAAACCCTGGGGCGGGAGGTAGTTCGGTTGATCTCCAGCACATATCATCTTATGGAGGATTAATTTACACGCAGGCAGCTGATTGCAGTATATTTGGCCTGGATGCAAAACAAGGTACCGTGAAATTCACAATTCCTTCCCCGTGCAAAGACATACCTGGCGGGATGGACTACAGATATGCAGGGAGAGGTACGCCAGTGATTTATGAAAAGGGCGGAGTTGCCATCTTCGGGCAGGCAGGGCAATCGTCGGGAAGAGGCTTTGTCGCTGGTTACAGCACAACTACTAGCCAATTATTATGGAGGTGGTTCGTTGTGCCTCCAAGGGGCGGGGATCCCGATTGGGACAGTAAGTATGTTGTGCAGAAAGGCGATGGAAGCTACATTACTGGACCGGCTAAGGGGAACATTCCGCCCTACAAAGGCGATTGGGGTACTTCGGACAAGATAGTCGGAGCAACTTCGTGGAACTTAAACCTAATTGATCAGGATACCGGGATATTCTACATCGGAACTTCTGTCCCTGAAGGGGATAACTTAAGAGACTTCCCTGGGCCGAATTTGTTCGCACACAGTTTAGTCGCGTTAAAGGCAACTACAGGGGAGATGCTATGGTATTACCAACTAACGCCGCATGACATTTACAACGGAAACATACCCTTCCAATCTGGCACACTGGCACAGGTGCAGATAGGCGGCAAGACCGTGAAAGCCGTGCTCACAGCTTCAAAGAATGGATATGCATATGCTTTCGACGCTGAGAAAGGCACTCTACTCTGGGAACCTACTAAGCTTGGTGTGCATCTTAACGATGTACATGCTAATGCCGGGCCCGCAGCAGACATGCTGATTACGCCGAAGGATCTTGTTGGGAAGGTGATCTGTCCATTAGGTAATTCTAACGCTCCTCCTGCCTATGGGTATAATACATTCTACGTTCCTGTTCAGAATAGCTGCTCCACCCCTAGATCTACAGGCCCGAATTTGTGGACATGGCAGAGAGTCGGGCCTGTGAACTCAACCATCTACGCTATTGACGTATCAACTGGGAAGACAAAGTGGCAGTACTTTATGCCTAATCCATTCCAGGGTGCTGCTCTTGCTGTTAGTGGCGGTGTTGTCTATGCTGTGGATAGGGTAGGCACTTTTTACGCACTCGATGCAGATAATGGAAAGCTGCTCGCAACGATGAACCTCGGAGGATTGGGAGCTGCAGGGGTTTCGATAGGAGCCGATAAGAAGGGCAACATGATGTTGCTTGTAACATCTGGCGGGAGCGGAACAGACAAAGTTACTCCTGGCACTGTTCTGGCACTGGGTCTGGGAGAGGCAAGGGAGGTTATCAAAGAAGTAACTAAGGAAGTCATAAAAGAGGTGCCGAAAGAGGTCATAAAGGAGGTTACAAGAGAAGTAACAGTCGAAACAGTTGGCCCAATATCATATGCTGCCATAGGAATTGGGATAGTTATAGCTGTAGTGGGCTTGGTACTATCTAGACGCAGGAAGGCATAGATCGAATTGGACTTGCTCGGCGCAAGGCATTCTCTTTTCTTAATTAGTTGTAGAAAAAGAGAAAAAGAGAGTTGAAACCTACAGTGGTTATCATTTGGGCAGGTCTTACTGGAAAGAAGCTAGACGAATTTAGCAAGAAGATTGCTCAAGCCGATGAGGCGTTTTATGGAGGAAAGTATAGTGAAGCAATTAACCGCCTAATAGAGGCATACAACGTAGCTGCTTGATCAAAGCCAACACATGGGTCTTTTGACCCTTTTAGTCACCTAATCAAATTGTCAGATTTGCGGCTTATGCTTTATGAAAGTCCCATTAGAATATTCACCAAAAGCTTTCACCAGTTCCTGTTGAGTATTCATCACTATAGGCCCGTACCAAGCAACTGGCTCGTTGAGCGGCTTGCCCGCTATCAGAAGGAAATGGAGTCCTTTACTCCCCGCCGTTATGGAAACATCATCGCCATTAGTGAACACGGCAATCTCTCCATCTTTTACAACTCTGTTAGGATCAAAATGCCCATCACCTTCGACTACGTAGGCAAATGCCTTATGGCCCATAACAATAGGATGCTCAAACGTTGAGAGAGACTGCAGACTAACATCGATGTATTCAGGCGAAACAACCAAATCCTGCACAGGACCCTTCACATTACCTACAGAACCTGCTATTACTTTCACCAGGGCCCCTTTGTAATCAACCTCAGGAATCTCACCTCTACCGACATCGTGATACCTTGGGGCCATCATCTTTCTTGTAGAAGGCAAGTTCACCCATAACTGAAAGCCTATCATCCTTTCACTTTCTTGGGGCATTTCCTGATGTATGATGCCACTTCCAGCAGTCATCCACTGCACGTCTCCAGAGTTTATTGTTCCTTTATTGCCCAAGTTATCTTCATGGGAAACTCTACCCTTCACAATGTAGGTCACAGTTTCTATCCCTCGATGAGGGTGCCAAGGGAAGCCTGCAAGGTAGTCTACAGGTTTTGTAGAACTAAAGTCATCAAGAAGCAAGAACGGATCAAGTTTAGGCATTTGTGCATGGCCGAAGACCCTCCTCAAATAAACTCCAGCGCCCTCTATGGCAGGAACGCTCTGCCACACGCTTTCCACATTTCTTATCATTATGAGAAATTATGCAAATTCCCGATATAATAAGGTGACATTCACATCATCAGGTTCTGCATTTATAGCTGACTATCCTTAATCGGATAAATGAAATGGGTAACAAGGGAAAGGGCCAAAGTAGATAGAATAGCGTGCCCTTGGCTGATAAAGAAGTTCATCGACACTGATGCAGAATTTCTTTTTGTTCCCGCAGACAAAGTCCTTTCAGTGGCAGAGAGTAAAAGGGCCGCACCGTTCGATGTTGAAGGCGTAGAATTCGGCCATCATGGCGATAAGTGCACATTTGATGCTTTGATCGAAAAGTACAATCTTAAGGACGCAGCACTTTTTGAGCTGGCAAAAATCGTTAGAGGGGCAGATACAGACGCCAAGAATCTGACTCCATACTCTAACGGCTTGGAAGCTATAGCTGAAGGATTCAGGATAGTGTCAAAAAACGACTTTGAAAATATGGAAAAGCAGTTCCCAGTGTACGATGCACTCTACGCCTTCTGCAAGAAACTTAAACAATCAAGCTAATACCGCAAGTACCATATCCATGCTTCTCCATATGCAAGGTACATTGAATAGACCAGAAGGGATAGAGCAATCGTAATGTTGAATGCAAGTTTTGCCTTGCGCAGATTAGGCGTCTGTCCTACAGGTGTCTTTTCTATGGCTTGCAGAGAAAAATAAATCGTTGCGAAGCTTCCGACCATAAAGACAAACCCCCACGGCAACCAGTCTGTCATAGAAGGTCTTTTCCTCCTTAAACACTATTTAACATTTGATCAAAGCAAGAAATAGGCGTATATACTAGGATTCTGCACATAAGCCATGATTCTGGCATGACCGTTCAATCTCAAGGTGTCCAGAACGAAAGAAAATACATTGTTAGATTAGTAATAGGCCTGCTAATCATCGTTGGGGGTGCTCTATCTAACGTGTTCAAGATCGCTCCTCCAACCACAAGGCAGATGCCCAATCCAGCGGACATTGACCAAAATTATTACTGTTAGCACAGGATTTCCTCCCGGCTTTATGGTGATTCTTGGCATTGTTCTTGGAGGAGGGATAAGCTTCTACTCAATTTACAGGTACTCTGAACAAACTTCTGAATCCAATGCATCAAAATCGCGCAGAATGTATATCATGGTAGGAGCAATCTTGACACTCTTAGCTATAGTTGCAAGCGTCTATGCGTATTACATCTAATTTTGAGAGCGTTAAGGAAATACCTGCTCGCCCGTAGCTTCATCCTCAAGAATTATGGCTTTGTACGGGCACGACTGTGCAGCCCTGAATATAGTATTTGAGCTTGCACCCTTTTCATCAATTATTGTTAGAGGGGCATAACTTATGAATGATGATTTCAATTCTTTTTCGTCAAGTCTAAATACTTTCGGCGCAAGTTTTACGCAGCTCCCAACTCCCATGCAAGCCTCGTGATCCAACCTGACGCGAAGAGATTTGTTCGTCAGATCAACTTCCTGAACCTTTAGCTCCCTAGTGACCCTCCCTATGGGCAGCAAGGAAATTATTATGCCCAAAAACATGATAGGCCATCTAAAATCGGCAAGCGTGGCTCCATAGACCGCTATGGTTATGCCAGCAAACATGACTGTAAGGTCTATGGCTGCAGGCCTAAGCTTCCGCAGAGTTTGCATACCAGCTTTACACACTGCTGACTAATAAGCGAAATCGGTTTATGTAGAATTGGACATTTGTCCAACATACAAATGGAAAAGAATAAGTTATGTGCATGTACAGTTTGGGAAGGTAAACAGTGAGTTCGACTGTAGCTGCCAGAGGACTTGAGGATGTAATAGTCGGACCAAGCTCTCTTACATTGATAGAGGGAGAGAGGGGGAAGCTCAGCTACAGAGGATATGACGTTGTTGATTTAGTTAGGCATTCGACGTTTGAAGAAACCATATACCTGCTCTGGCACGGGAGGCTTCCGTCTGGAGCGCAACTGCAGGAGTTCGCTTCAGAACTTGCCAGAAACAGAGAATTGCCGAATCAAATAGTAAGCATGCTGAAATCATTACCGAAAGACAGCCGCCCAATGGACGTGTTGAGAACTTCAATCTCTGCTCTGGGGCTCTTTGATCCTGACAAGAATGATCCTTCAAGGGAAGCCAATGTTAGAAAGTCAATTAGATTACTTGCAAAGTGCGGGACCATAGTGGCAGCGTTCGACAGGATAAGGAACGGGAAGGAACCTATTCCCCCAAACCCAGTCTTGAACTATGCTTCTGACTTCATGAGGATGCTGCAGGGCAAAGTGCCAGATGCTGAGATTGCAAAGATATTTGACATGTGCTTAGTTATGCACGTTGATCATGAATTAAATGCTTCAACTTTTGCTGCAAGGGTTACAGCATCAACATTGAGCGATGTCTACTCCGCAGTGACATCGGCCGTAGGCACATTGAAAGGAAGGTTGCACGGAGGGGCAAACGAAGGAGTACTGGAGATGCTCGACATAATCACAACTCCAGACAACGCCCCCACATCCGTAAAGGAACTATTAGCAAACAGAATGCGTGTAATGGGCTTCGGCCATAGGGTCTACAAGACTATTGATCCACGAGCAGTGGTATTGAGGGAACTGTCGCGCAAACTCGGAGAGAGAGTAGGGGACACTCGCTGGTATGAAATTTCGAGGAAGATTGAAGAAACCATGCTTGCAGAGAGGAACCTCAAGCCCAACGTAGATTTCTACTCCGCTTCAGTATATAGGATGCTGGGCTTCCCTAAAGACTTCTCTACTCCAATATTTGCCTGCAGCAGGGTTGCTGGTTGGACTGCGCATATACTAGAGCAATATGACAACAACAGGCTGATGCGGCCGAGGGCCGAATATGTAGGGCCGAGAGGAATGAAATATATTCCAATAGAGCAGAGAGGCGTCATTTAGAAACTGAATACTTCAGGGCGCATTTTCCGCATATGCCATAGTAAGAGCCTGTATTGTGATCTATTCCGTCAATTCTGTACATTTTGCCCGGGTCTTGGTAGACTGTCCCGCATTTTACGCAGTACGCTGGCTCTGAAATATTTTCGCCAACTTCCCCCCTCACCAATTCTAATCCTCAAAGACTTCTCTGAACTTCATTAAAAGGCTCACTACATTAAATAACTCATTTTTTCATTCATCAATAATCTTATGGGATTCAAGAACGAGAATACTTGGTACAAATACGCGCAGGAGAAGATGGAGGAAGAATTCCACAAGAACTATGATGATGCAGTCAGTGATGTCAAAGACAAACTTGGCAAAACCTTCCCGAACTACATTGATGGCAAATATGCAGAAGCAACATCAACATTCCAAGTTTTCCCGCCCTTTGACACAAGAATCAGGATAGGCAATTTCCAGAAGAGTTCAAAGGAAGATGTGCGACAAGCAATCTCTGCTGCGAAGAAGGCTTTCGCAAAATGGAGCAGCATGGAATGGCAAAACAGAGTAAGGACTCTCAAAGCTGCAGCGGAGAGGGTTGCCGAGAAGAAGTTCTTCTTTGCAGCCACGATAAGCATCGAGAGTGGCAAGAACAGGTACGAAGCAGTGGGCGATGTCGATGAAGCAATCGACGCAATAAGGTTCTACTGCGAAGAAATAGAGGCGAATAATGACTTCGAGGCAAAGATGGGCAAAGCCTTTCCAAACGAATCTGCAAAGAGCGTAATGAAACCTTATGGTGTATGGGGAGTAATAGGGCCGTTCAATTTCCCTCTAGCAATACCTGTAAGCATGTCTGCAGGCGCAATGATAACGGGGAATACAGTCGTGCTCAAGCCCTCCAGCGATACCCCTCTTACAATGTACAGGTTTGCAGAAGTACTCAAAGATGTTGAACTACCTGCAGGAGTCTTCAATTTCATTACGGGCAGCGGCTCTGAAGTCGGAGCTGAAATGGTATCCAATGATGACATTGCGGGAATAGCGTTCACAGGCTCCAGAGCTGTCGGCTATGCGATTGCAAAGGAGTTCGTTTCGAGAAGGCCTAGACCCGTAATAACAGAGATGGGAGGCAAGAACCCCGTAATAGTTTCGTCAAAAGCAGACTTAGGGAAGGCTGTCGAAGGAACTCTAAAATCGGCATTCGGATACGGAGGACAGAAGTGTAGCGCATGCTCAAGAGTATTGGTTTTTGAAAATATCAAGAAAGAGTTTCTTTCTATACTTGTCAATCGTACCAAATCAATCAAGGTTGGAGACCCGACTAAGAAGGAAACCTTCCTAGGGCCCTTAATCAACAAAGATGCTTATGGGAAGTATCGCAAGTTTGTTGGAGTTGCAAAGAGAGACGGGAAGGTTGTTGTAGGAGGGAGAACACTTACAGCAGGAGAATATTCCAAGGGCTATTTTGTTGAGCCTACCATAGTTGATGAGCTTCCAGAAAATCATAGGCTGATGCAGGAAGAGCTCTTTGTCCCCATTCTCTGCGTGCAATCTGTAAAGAACCTTGATGAAGCAATAGCAGTTGCTAACAACACGGAATACGGCCTCACGGCTGGAATTTTCAGCAAAGACAAGAACGAGATCAAGTACTTCTTCGACAACATTGAGGCTGGAGCAGTCTATGCAAACAGAAGCATTGGCGCCTCTACAGGTGCAATGGTAGGAGTTCAGCCGTTTGGAGGGTGGAAAGCGAGCGGCTCCACGGGCAAGGGAGCAGGAGGCAAGCATTACCTTCAGCAGTTCATGCGGGAGCAGTCGCAGACAACCGTGTCCTGAAAAAATTATTTAATGCAATTAAAGAAAGGCAAGGCGTGTATTACGACGACCTTATAGCTTCGGAAAAAGACTTGGACGTTCTCAGGGAGACCGATGAGGAGTTCGACAAAGGGAATTCTATGTACTTCGTCAGGCTTCTTGAGAAGGATGCTAGCATAGCCCTCAGGATTAGAGCAGTGTGCATTCTTGCAGAGATTGGCGACGAAGAGTCTGTTCCTATACTATCCAAAGTCATTAAAGACGACCCGAATCCATTGGTAAGGCACGAGGCTGCTTTTACTTTAGGCCAATTGGGCTATTTTTCCGGTGTGCCTGCACTGATTGGAGGTATGTTAAATGATGATAACATTCTGGTAAGGCATGAGGCTGCAGTAGCATTAGGCTCGATAGGTGACCAAAGTGCCCGCGAGTCTCTTATGCAAGCGACCAAAGACCCAGACGAATTTGTAAGACAGTCAGCAATAGTAGCTCTCCTTAATCTTGACTACCTAAAGTCTGCAAGCAAAATAGTGCAGAAGGCATAAGAGTTTCCAAATTTACTGCTAGATAGATAATGACAAACTTAGCCCTCAAGGAATGGGCCGTCGTCGTGTCTGCCCTTGATCTAGGAGAGCAGATTATGCTGCTCAGAAAAGGAGGGATAGCAGAGAAAGACTTCGACATAAAGGGCAAAAACTTCCTCTTCTATCCTACGTACTTTCACGAAATGGAAAAGCATGTTGAAAGCAAGTATCATGCTCTTCTGCAGGAAGCCTCTGCAAATGTAAAGGAAGAAACTGTTACCATAACTAACTGGGCTACCCTCGATGAGGCCTTCCTGACCAGAGACCTTGACGCTCTGCTGAAGGTTTCCGACTATTATGTTTACACAGCACCATATCTGAAAAACAGGTTCGACTGGCGCTCTGAGAAACCCATGAGCGTACTATTTGTGAAAGTTTACCGTTTGTCAGAACCAATTGCAATACCAGTAAAAAGCTACTACAGAGGGTGCAAGTCTTGGGTAGATCTCGAAGAAGATGTTAATCTGGGTAATTCTGCACCAGTTCTTGATGATGAAGAATTCCAGTCAAAGAAGGAAGAAATCAAGGCATATCTTTACGCTTCAAGACTCGCATAGAAATTACCACCTTGTAGTAGTCAATACTTAAAAATCCGTTTAATAGTGCGCCTTCCAGATGCAGCAGGTTTCTCTATATACAAAGGTTTTCAGACTTTCTAGGGCCCAGTTTACACCTCTCATAATAGCGCCTACTGCCATAGGAATTTCCGCTGGATGGTTCGTAGGAAAGTCTCTCAACCCATTGCATGTTATACTGGTCTTTGTGGGAGTGGTGCTGCTTCAATTAGCTGCAAATATTATAGATGACGTTTATGACTTCCAAAACGGGATAGACGAGATTTCCAACAAGATGTTCCCGCCAGATTTCGGAGGCTGGAAGGTTATTCCGAGAGGGCTGATGGCTGCAAAAGATGCTAAGCTGATGGGCTACGGGCTATTTGCTATCAGCATAGCGATTGGAGGGTATTTCGGATATGTCATAGGTCTCCCGTCTCTGATACTTGCATTGTTGGGAACCTTCTTCGGAATTGCCCATGCTGGCCCTCCATTCAAGTTAGACTACAGGGGTCTAGCGCTTGGAGAATTCGGAATTTTTCTCTCCTTTGGGCCTATCCCAGCACTAGGTTCATACTATGTTATGACGGGAGATTTAAGTTTCCTTCCAATCTTGGCATCCATACCTAGTGGATTGCTGACTGCTGCCGTGCTCGTTGATCATGACTTGATATTCTTCGGACCATACAAGGAAGGAGGCAAAAGGACCCTCGCTGTAGTTCTCGGAGCATCTAAAGCAATGGCAGTTTCGAGTCTTACCGCTATAATCGCTTATGCGATAATTCTCTTTGGAGTGTTATCATTAAGGTTCCCTATCACAGTTTTGCTATCACTTATTATTCTACCTCTATTCATCAGAAAAGTTTCCCGGCAGAGAAAGCCTGCTGAAACCCCCCTGCACTATGTCAAGATTACCATGACATCTTTTATCTTCACAGTTCTATTCGGCCTTCTTGTCGCTTTGGGTTTCCTCTTCTAACTTATCGGTAAAATTACGAATATCATCTCGTTGAAGATAACATGCGAGATTATCCCGGGTACCAATGAACCCGTCTTTAGAAGCAGCGCTCCCCATACTAGCCCAGCAATCAAAGCGACGAGCATGAGAGGATAGTTGAATGTTGGGAGATGGACGAGCGAATAAGCTAAAGTTGTGATGATGTAGCCAGACAACCTCCCAAACTGTGCAACAAAACCATTTTGGAGTAACCCTCTCCAGAAGATTTCTTCAGCAGGAGAAATTGGGATTAACAGCAGTATTCCAATTACGCTTACAGGCAAACCGGTCTTAAAGGCATAGACGTTCTCTGCGCCCTGAACAATAATGTCTAATCCTTTTACAATGTTGAACCCTCCAAAGAAGAAACCGTAGAGTAAGAAGCCAGAAACTATTCCAATGGCGATGTGTTTTATCTTGAAATCAAGACGCAAAGCTGCTTTATTTCCGAAATATGTCAGAACCAAGAATATCAGAGTTGCAGTAGTTAACCTATACCAGAAGTTCAGAATGTCTGTTAGAAATACTCCAGACCATATCACTGCTGCGATGGCAAGGGAGGCTATCGTATAGCCTAATCTTGGTTGCTTCTCCATTTTCTTTTGTGATAAAATTAGCCTATGAAATATGTTTGCCTAGCGATTGAACCGCTTGAGGAATATCTCCAATAGGCATGAGAATTGGCAGTTTGACTCCAACTTTCTTCCAGATATTGTCAGTGCTTCAATTGCTCCATCGGGAACCGCCTTTGCAGCTTCTGGTATGTCCCTCTTCTTCCATGCTTCCCTCATTTTTTGTAGATGCTCATCCTTGACGCCATAATTTGCTAAAACTTCTGCCTTAATCACTTCTGCTAATTGGTAAATCAGAAAATAATACTTCTTTGCGGCTTCATTTGCCTGCTTTGCATCGTTGGAGACTGAGCACAATATGTATGACGCTATGTCTTTGTTTCCGTTTTGGCTTACAACGGCAACTCTCTTTGCAGTTTCTTCTGGTGTCATCAATGCTGGGGAGATGATTACTCCTTCTACAAAGGGAGAAAGCGTTTTGAGGATTTTCTGGCCGAAACTTGCTAGGTAAATGGGCACTTTATTCTTTGGAGCCCATTCGAGTTTCAGCTCGTTGGCCGTATAGAACTTGCCCTGCAAACTTACAGATTCCCCTTTCAATAAAGGACTAACGATTTGGAGAAATTCTTTGAGCCTCAGCAGCGGTTTAGTTTCCTGAACCGGGAATACTTTGAATCCAATTTTAGGTAGCCATGGGAAGCCACCAAGGCCGAGGCCGAGAGCCGCTCTGCCTCCAGAAAGCTCGCCTAATGATGCAAATGTTGATGCCGCTAGAATTGGAAGCCTTGTAATCGCACTAACACAGCCGCTTGCAAATTTTATTCTTGACGTGCTTAATGCTATCCCGCTCAGAAAGTTTACAACATCTCTAATGAAGGGGTTTTCGTGAACCCAAACAGAATCAAAGTTGTTTTTTTCTGCCTCTTTTGCTATGTTGATGACCTCTCTGACGGGCATGTTCGGATTTAGCCCTAATCCGACTCTCTCCATTTTATCGAATTACCACTGTTTTATGGTAAATAAAGATACCCGTGCAAATTTGTGCATTGTCTAGTTATGGTGTGTAAAATTGGTGTGTTCAAAATGGTGTGGTGAAACTAACCTAGGAGTGTTCCTGTGAGCTGCAGCCCAGATCCGATCAGGATCAAGGTTATTGAATACTTGTTTAGGTGGTTGTTAGCCCAGAAATACCATGCTCGTGGAAATCTTTTCACGAACCTATCATACTTGTTTAGCCATTCCCAGAACCCCCTCTTGCTTGAGACTATTCCTGCTATGAGCAGGCCAGATCCAATTGCAGATAGCAATATGCTTGTTATCATTGTTGTCTTTAGCCAAAAAAAAGTATAAAGACTTAACGTGGGCCTTTTATAATAACTGGGCTTCTTTCAAGGATCTTAACATCCCAACTCTGATATGACAATACCTAAAACAAATAAAGAACATCTAGGAAAAGAAAAGTGGCGGAGGGACCAAGCCTCCTGAAGCTGTGTTAACACGGCTTCTAGCGATGAGCTATGCCAACGAGCGAAAAGGGGCAAAACTCCGCCACTTAACAGCACATGCCTAATGGGGTTAGGAACTCTTTAGGTTTAAAACTTATCGTCCTTCATGGCGTTCCTAAGCAAGCTTGTCCATCTCTGTTTATCATCGATTGAGTTTATTCCAGCAACTTGAGCTGGTGTCTTATTCCAATGTTGTGTGTGGTCTTATGAAATTGTAGAAAATCATCTGTCCATTTTTGAGGCGTATTAGCCTTTTTCCACCCTCTCTGTACTTTGTTCCTTTCACGTGTTGTATTGTGTAACCCTGCAGTCATAGTCTTATAGGTACAATCCTTCATTATTCTGAGGTATCTGCTCAAGCCATTTACAAACCGCCTAAAGAAGCAGTTGTAGAATCCCAAGCATGAATACTGCCCAAGATGTAGCGAGGACTGCTATCAGTATCTTTGAAGTTAATGCCTCTTTACGCTGAGCCTCCATTCTGAGCACTATTATCAGTATGATATTCGGTATCCATAACGTTTTTTCCCTTTCTGCAAAACTTCCTAACAGAATGTTCTGGATTACGCTAGCCTCTATCAGCGTTATTTCCCATCAAAACCATTAAATCTTGAAGTATTATGACGGATCCGAGCCCTGCGAGTACCTCTTTTATCATAACTTCTGCGATTATCGTTTGTACCCTATCTTCCTCAGAAACTCCTTTCTATCCTTCTTATCATTATCATTCTCAATTCCTTTAGGTCTATAACCGTCAACAACTCCAATAATCCCTCTTCCCTGGTCCGTCTCTGCAACAATTATCTGAATAGGATTAGCAGTGGCACAGTAAATCGAAGCAACCTCCTCAACATCTTTAATCCTGTTCAAGACGTTTATTGGATAAGCGTCCTTCAAAACAACTACGAAGGTATGGCCAGCACCTATTTTGAAAGATAAATCAGAAGCCATCTTCTCAAGATTGGGATCGTTTCCATCATGCCTGACAAGGCACTTTCCACTTGCCTCACAGAAACCAATTCCAAATTTTATTTTCGTACTCGAAGTGATCAAGGCTTCATAAACATCCTCAACAGTCTTGATGAAATGCGTCTGCCCTATTATTACGTTCACCTCGTCAGGAGGCTTGAAAGTAACCAGATCAGTCTTCAATCCAGCCTAATATGGAGCACATTATCTTTTAACCTTGCTCTGAATACTCAAGTACTATAGTACTTTACTCCTTACTATTGTTTCTTTATAATGTAACCCCCTCCTAGGTAGCTATACTCAGGGCCTATCACCAATACGGGGGAATCATGCAGACGCGGTTAGTAACTTAAAGCAGTGCAAAAGGGATAATTCTTAAGCACCTACTTGCAATTTAGCGTTGATGGGTTCTAGCAGGGCAAAGTACGCTATCGCCTCTCTGCTGATGCTGACGATAATCACTGCCAGCATCTTCGCATCGGATATTACACAGAGTATTAACATAATCACAAGCACTGCACCAAAGCCTAGCCAGAACCAGACGACTCCAATTCCAGCACCAGTCTTCCCAGAAGTTTCACAGCCCGCAAAGTCCGTAAACGTTGATCTTAGGGAGCTAAAGAGCACCTATAGACCTCCAAAGGCGTCAATCAAGGTCGGTATAGTAGTTTACGGCTCTGACTCTGATCCAATAGCAAGAACTATTCGAAGCGTGCTGAACCAGTGGGCCTCCGAAATAAACCAGAATGGAGGCATATTTCTCAACAGCCAGCAAAAGAAGATACCCGTACAAGTTGTAATTTACCAAGATTCGGAGTTTGAGGATCTTGGC
Source organism: Nitrososphaerota archaeon (assembly GCA_024860875.1). Taxonomy (GTDB): domain Archaea; phylum Thermoproteota; class Nitrososphaeria; order Nitrososphaerales; family UBA57; genus VHBL01. The sequence continues at coordinate 50,418 of JACPSZ010000015.1, forward strand.
AGGAACTATTACGAAACATTAGCGCTGCAGGACAAAGTCGACATGGCGATAGTTATTGGAGCTCCTTCACCGGCCAGTCAAGCAATACAGGTGTTTGATGAAAACGAGGTATTCCATATAGCTCTATCAAACATCCAAACCGATGCAATGTTCAAAGCAAACAACTATACCGTGCTGCTAGGAGGAGGCACGTCAAACAGCGTGGGAGCAGATTTCGGCAGGTTTGCGAAGAGTTTAGACATCAAGTCAGTTGCGATAATCAGGCTGAACGACTTCTACTATGGAAACGTGTCCTCAACAATAAAGCGTTCCTTGCAGCTGGAAAGAATACCTGTAATAATCGCCGATTCAAACACGCTTTCTGCATCGTTCTTTACCAATGCTATACAGAGCATAAGGCAGGGTAGGCCAGATGCAGTTGTAATACTTGCTCCGCCCTCAATCGAATTAAGATTCCTTTCGTCATTGAGGCAGAACTTGGCTTCGATACCTCTAGTATTCACTGATCTTGCTGCGCAGTCGCCAGGAAGGGTAAGTACTATGGGAAGGGACGCTGACGGCTTGGTCGGCTACTCTTCTTGGGTTCCTAGCTCAGAATTCAGGAGAAGAAACGTAAATGTTGGACCCAGCAACGAAGAACTGATCAAAATTTCAAGCGTCTATGGCAACTCGCCGCAAGCGGCCCAAGTATATACGGCTGCCAAGATTCTTCAGAAAATAGTAGAGGAGGCTGGCAGTGTCAACGCCAAGGAAATGCGAACTGTAGCACTGGGGTATCAAGGGTCCATGACGGCTCTTGGGCCATTTCTTGTCGGTGAAGATGGTTTGATGTACAGCAACGCACAGATAATAGCGCAAGTTCGCAGGGCAAGCGACGGCAGTGTATCATACGAAGTTATGTGGCCTTCAGAATACAAGACCTCCGGTGCTTTGTACCCTATCCCGAACAGGTTCAGTAGGCCCTAAATTTCAGGCCCTATCTTCCTGTACTTCCCAGCGTAGAAGAGCAACGGATCAGACCCTTCTTTGTACCCTAGTTTCTCTACCTGCCCGACAAATATTTCATGATCTCCAGCATTGTATATGGCAACTACCCTGCAGTCCATGAATGCTAAGGCATCCTGAAGAACTGCGGCGCCTGTAACCTCTCTCCTGATCTTAAAATTTTGAAATCTTATGGGCTTCAGTTCGGGCCTTGAAAAGTTGACTGAAACCTGCTTTTGACTGTCGGTAAGTATGTTCACCGCAAATACTTTGCTCTTCTTCATCAATTCGTAGGATTCTGCCTTCTTGTCGCAGCATACTAGTACTAGAGGAGGATCTAAAGAGACAGAAGTAAAAGCGTTGACCGTCATGCCATGATCGGTCTTGCCGTCTAAAGTCGTTACTATGGTGACCCCTGTAGCAAAGCGGCCAAGCGTCCTGCGGAATTCCATAGGATCTATCGGCATATCATCAATGTCTAAAATATGGTGCTTAAGAGCTAGCTGCTCGTATATGGTATGTAGCTGAACCTTCGAGCCATCTTGGCGAACCTGTGGCTCTTCTTCTTGCCCTTATGCGACCCCGCATACAGTGCAGGCGAGTATTTTTTGTACTCCCAATAATCTTCGAAGTCGTCAATGGCATAAGCTGTTTCGCATCTTGCAACGAAAAAGTCGTGGTCGCCTGTCTTTACAATTTCTAAAACAGTGCATTCTATTACGGCTACCGCTCCTTTGACGGCTTTGCCTTTTATCTTCCTTGCCTTCTCCAGCGATATCCCTGCAATTGAGAGTTTATCATCTCTGTCTTTTGCTGAAATGTCTCCAGAAACAGCAGCTGCTTTTGCCATGTCACTATTTACAATGTTTAGGGTGAAACAGCCTGACTTCTTTACTAGTGTATATGTGAAACTTTTTGGATTTATGGCAACACCAAAAAGAGCAGGTTCGAAGGAGAGCGAGCAGTACGATATTACTGGCATTATATCAGCATCATCGTTGAAACTTGCGCTTAGCAGTGCGACGACATTTGGGTAGAAGAGCCTGTAAGCCTTTGCTGTGCTGATCTCCTTGCGTTTCATCATCTCTGTTGTTATTCTGGATATCTAAAAGTTTGGCTGGATAGCACCCTGCATGTGCCCATACTCTCATGTGGTAGTTGTGCATTTGTTGCATCAGCAATAGCTCATCAATGGAAAGATTGGACAGGTGCCTAAATTATTGTGCTTGGGCGTGTTAGGTGACCCACGCATGCATGACTCCCTCGTATAGGGGGGTACATTGGCCCTGAAGTATAGCTACTGGGAGGGCTTGTAATAAGAAGCGACAATAGTAAAGGAGTAGAGCACTATGCAATAGAGTACTCAACTCGCACAAACTACAGCTTGATCTTCGATTTTGTAGCTGAAACTACTTCCTCTGCGAGCCTCTTAAATGGAATGTCCATCTTCTTAGCGAGTTTCCTGAGTTCCTCGTACTCTGGCTTCACGGCAATAATCTGGCCTTTCATATTCCTTGAAACCTTTACGGAAATGGAGACCCTTTTGCCCTTTAATTGAACTGGTACTGTGATAACTTCCCTATTCGCTATATGCCTTGCTGAGGTTGTTATTCTAACGCCGAGAGTACCAGTTTCCATCATGAGTTTCTCAGCAATCTCCTCTGCCTTCGCAGCATCGGCAATTACTCTGACAAGATAGCCTGGACGTCCCTTCTTCGCTATTGTCGGTATTATGGAAACATCTTTTGCCCCTGCATCGATCAATGTTTCAGAGGCATAAGCCAGATGTTCACCAGTAATGTCGTCAAGGTTAGTTTCGAGTATCGCAATTTCTTCTAACGGAAGGTGAAAGTAGGGCTCGCCGAGAGTGAGTCTCAGAACATTTGGAATATCAAAATCCTTTGTTCCTGCTCCCAGACCAACGCTAAGAGGCTTCATGGAGGGATAGAACTTTACGTTTTCATCTGCAAGGTTTGCTAACATGGCTACACCTGTGGGTGTTGCAATCTCCGCTTCTACGGGCCCTCCAACTATGGCAAGTTTGTGTTGCCTGGCAATCTCAAGAACTGCAGGTCCCGGATTGGGAACTCTTCCATGCGAAAATGAGAATGTACCTCCGCCTACGGCAATAGGTGTTGCAAACACCTTCGTATTTGCAAAAATGCCTAGATCGTCAAGAGCATAAGCTACACCGAGAATATCTACAAGGGTGTCAATGGAGCCAGCTTCATGGAGGTGAACTTTGCTTGCCTTTTCATCGTGAAGTCTTCCTTCTGCATCGGCGAGTGTCTTCAGTGATTTTGCGGCAAAATTCTTCGCTTCCTTTGAAAGCGATAATGATGACAGAGTGTCTTGGAGTGCACTGATCATTTCATCCGCTCTTCTTTCATGCACAGTTTCTAAAGCTTCAACGGAAACGTGCTTGGCCTTGAAGCCATGTTTGACAACATTTTTGACTGAAATTTCCAGCCTGCCGCAGCCCCTTAAATGTTCTTTTGCAGAGAGCATTGCATCAACAGTTGCCTTCTGATTCGCCCCTAGGTCTATTGCTGCGGCTACGAGCATGTCACCGGCTATCCCTGCAGCCGATGAATCAATGACCAGAACCCTTGACTGCACGTTATTGGCTAAAAGGAAAGGATATCAAAATAGATTGCGGGTTGGGGTATGATCTACAACTGAATTGTAAGAGAATTACCTAGCAAATAAAGACCTAAAAATCAAAATTATGTTTCTTTTCCTTTCCATAAGCCTTCTAACAGTATATGCTAACCATTTTCTACCATACGGGATATAATTTGCAACGATAAAACCTTCCTGTACGAGCCTGCTCTTCAAACTCTCCCTTACACCCATCAGCATTTGAAATTCAAAATTCCTTTTGTATTGGCTTGAAAGCATCTTAGCCTTTTCTATTAGGCTGTTGTCATGTGTTGCAATTGCAAAATTGTTTCCCTTTTCAAATAACAATTTCATGAGCTTCGCATAATTCTCCCCTATCTGCTCGTGATGCCCAACCATAACATCATTACTTTCTCTGTAAGCTCCCTTGCAAAGCCTAACCTTGCCATCAATTGCCAACAAACTTTCCAGATCCTTTTCGCTTCTCTTCAGGTACGCCTGAAGCGCAATACCAACATTATCATATCTACTCTTCAATGTTTTGTATAGATCCAATGTTTCCTCCGTGTATTGGGAGCTTTCCATATCTATCCACACGAATATCTTCAACTTCTGCGCTGCGACAAGAAGTTTGACGAAATTTTCTTCGCAGAGCTTCCTGTCTATGCTAATGCCTACTTGACTCGGCTTTACCGATATTGATGCTAGTACTTTGTCTTCCGCTATTGCATCAAGAATCTGCAAATATTCGATAACAGCCCTTTCAGTCATCAGAATGCTCTCAGCATGCTCTCCAAGCAAATTTATGATGCCCTGAACTCCAATCTTGTTTGATTTCTTAGCCCTTTCAATTGCCTGCTCTAACGTGTCGCCTGCAATCCACTTACTAGCAAATCTCTTCAGAATCTTTTCAGGCCTCGACTCGTCGCCGTTGAGCATTATTGCATATATGCCGTCTTTGCTAAATAAATGGCCCAAGTTTCAGCAATAAAATTTTTATTGTATGCCAAAGAAATGCCTCTGGAGTCATTCAAAGAACAGAGCGATCTTATTTGGAAAAGTGGAAGACGCTTAGGCACAACGGGGTTGTAGTTCCAGAATATGTTGCTAGAGGACTCTCTATAACTATCAAAGGGAAAAGGGTTCCCCTAAATCCAGAACAGGAGGAAATGGCCTATGCATGGGCAAAGAAGCTCAGCACGCCTTACGTTCAAGATCCTGTATTTGTGAATAACTTCCTCAAGGACTTTCTGCAGGTTCTCCCTCCAGAATTTGCCAATGCCAAGATGGAGGAGATAGACTTCTCTGAAATAGTGAAGTATCAGGAAGAGGAGAAGATCAGGAACACGCAGCCAGAGGTGAAGAAGCAGCTAGCAGCAGCTAGGAAGGAGAAGAGGCTTGCTCAAAAAGAAAAATTCGGCTATGCGGAGATGGATAGCGTGAAGACAGAAGTTGCGAATTACATGGTCGAGCCTGCGAGCATATTCATGGGAAGAGGGCAGCATCCTTTCAGAGGGAAGTGGAAGGCAGGGGCAAAGCCAGAAAACGTCACACTGAATTTAGATGAGAATGCACCAATACCTCCTTGCCCTGTACCCGGAAGAAAGTGGGGCCGGATTATACACGACAGAAACTCTACGTGGATTGCAAGGTGGATCGACAAGCTAACAGAGAAGGAGAAGTACGTTTGGCTATCTGATGTGTCTCCAATCAGGCAGAGCAGGGACAAGGCGAAGTACGACAAGGCAAAGGATCTTGAAAAGACGATAGAGAGGGTAAGGAAGTATATCTCCAAAGGAATGGAATCAAAAGATCCAAAGGAGCGCAAGATTGCCGTGGTCTGCTACCTGATTGACAAATTGGCTATGAGGGTTGGGGACGAAAAGGACGAGGACGAAGCTGATACCGTCGGAGCAACCACTTTAAGGGTTGAGCACATCAAGACTACTGTCAAAGCGATAGAGTTCGATTTTCTCGGAAAGGACAGCGTAAGGTGGCAAAAGACTCTTGAAGTTGACTCGGATAAGAGGATACTTGAGAATTTGAGGGAGTTCTGTGCAGGGAAAAATCCTTCTGACTTGATATTCGACGGCATAACTTCTGATGCCGTTAATCGCTTCCTCGGCAACTGCTACGAAGGACTTACTGCAAAGGTCTTCAGAACGTTCCACGCTACGAACATAGTAAAGGGCTATCTAATATCGCTAAACGGAAAGATAACTCCAGAAGCTTCAAATGAAAAGAAGCTCTACTATGCCAGACACGCCAATTTACAGGCAGCCATAAAGTGCAATCATAAAAGAACGCCTCCGAAGAACTGGGAGCAAGCTCTACAGAAGAAGGAGGAACGCCTGAAAACTCTTGAATCGCAAACAGGGAAGACCGAGAAAGCTGAGGAGAGGAGGAAGGAGAGCATGGAAAAGCTGAAACTCAATTTAGAAATCGCAAGGCAGACAAGGGATTACAATCTCAATACTTCTTTAAGGAACTATATCGACCCTAGAATATACAAATCTTGGGCTGACAGCGTCGGGCTCGACTGGAAGGTTCTTTACACCAAAACTTTGCAGAGGAAGTTCGAGTGGGTCAACCGCTCAAGGCTGGAATGGGGCTCCCAATAGAATCCAAATAGATCAACACCTTTCTAAACAGCGTTAAAAGTTGGAGTATTCGTAAAGCCTAACTACGATCCTGCAAAGCTTGTCTTTGACAGGAGGGCTACCAAGATCAACACTGCAAATTTACCTTTGATGCTTAGCCTTCCAGACAGGAGCACGATTGAACAACAAAATAAACAAAAAAAGGTTTTACATATAGTCTCCTGAACCATCGGGAGAGGCAAATGATCAAAGTCAGCGACGCTATGGTGAAGAAGGTTCTCACAATAGATAGCGATGAGAGCATAGAAGAAGCGATCAAGATTATGGGCAAGAAGCATGTAGGAAGCCTAATAGTGACGAAGAAGGGTAAGCCGGTTGCACTGTTTACGGAAAGAGACTTGTTGACAAGGGTTCTCGGGAAGGGAGTTTCGACAAAAAAGAAAGTCGGCAAATATTCCTCCTCTCCTCTAACCGTGATCAGTCCAGAAATGGATCTTAAGGATGCTGCTAGAGCCATGGCTCAGCTCAAAATAAGAAGGTTGCCGGTTTTGAAAAATGGAAAGCTTGTTGGGGTAATAACTTCTGCTGACATTGTGAAGGCAATTGCGGAGGCTCCGCTTTCCATTTAGAGTTGATTGCTATGTCAGAGCAGGAAAGAAGGCAGAGAAGGGCAGAAAACAGATGCGTTGAATGCGGAAGAATGATTGATCCTTCAGAAAGAGACTGGAGGAAGTGCTACATGTGTGGAGACCCGATATGCATAGAGCACTCTTACTACATCAAGGCTAAGGTCAAAGGATTGTATGATTACTACTATGATACAGTAAGGGTCTGCAAGAGGGACAAGATCTAAGGGTCTCGCCTGATGGCCGAGAACTCGGAAATTTACGAATCTGCAATAAAACAGCTTGAAGATGTAGCAAAAATTCTCAAGCTCGACGAAGAGCTTGTGGAGTTCTTAAAATATCCCCGGAAGGTAATCCAAGTGGCAGTCCCCGTCAAGATGGACAATGGAAAGATCAGAGTCTTTACTGGCTACAGGGTTCAGCACAACTTTGCAAGAGGGCCTTACAAGGGAGGAATCAGGTATCATCCAGACGTTTCTCTTGACGATGTCAAGGCTCTTGCGATGCTGATGACATGGAAATGTGCAGTGTTAAACATACCTTTTGGAGGGGCTAAAGGAGGAGTTGCATGTCCGATCAAGGAGTTTTCTATTGGTGAAAAAGAGCGGTTGACGAGGAGGTTCACGGCTATGCTTGCAGATGATATAGGGCCTGACAAGGACATCCCCGCTCCCGACATGTACACAGATGCGCAAACTATGGCTTGGATTATGGATACCTATAGCACTCTCAAAGGGTATATGGCTCCTGCAGTTGTTACAGGGAAACCTCTTGAATGCGGAGGTTCTCCCGGTAGAAATGCTGCTACTGGCTACAGCGTTGCAATTTGTGCTGTCGAAGCTCTTAAGCATGGCAGGATAAAATTGACAGGCTCTACTGTTGCTGTGCAGGGCTTTGGAAATGTTGGTTATCATGCTGCTGCAATAATGTCGACCCTTGGCTCGAAGGTTGTTGCTGTCAGTGATTCAAAAGGAGGGATTTACTCTAGCGATGGGCTTGACATTGAGGCAGTTTCTAAATACAAAGAGGATGCTGGTTCTGTTCAGGGTTTTAAAGGATCAAAGGCGATAACGAATGAAGAACTGCTTGCTCTGAAATGTGATGCCCTGCTTCCTTGTGCGATGGAAAATCAGCTTACCAGGAAAAATGCTTCCAATGTCAAAGCGAGCATAATCAGCGAAGGTGCCAATAGTCCGACGACTCCCGGTGCTGATGCTATTCTCGACAAGAACAATATCTTCGTAGTTCCCGACATACTTGCCAATGCTGGAGGAGTCACAGTGAGTTATTACGAATGGGTGCAGAACCAGCAGAGAGAGGGCTGGACTGAAAGGGACATACACGAGAAACTCGAGCAGAAGATGGTTGCAGCCTTTAACGATGTTCTGGAGATTTCAAAGAAGTATAATGTCAACATGAGGAAGGGTGCGTACATACTTGCAGTTGGCAGGGTTGCAGATGCGATGAAGAAACTAGGCCTGTTCCCCTGATAACAACATATTAATCCAGAATTTTATGGCGTTCACGTAAAGGTCTTCAGATGTCCCAAGAGAACTGGCATAGCAAAACAGCAGAGGAAACTCTCAAAATTCTAAACGCTGACAAGGATCTAGGACTATCTGAAGAAGAGGCAAAATCACGTTTAGCGACTTACGGAGCAAACGAGCTAGTTGCACAGAAGAAAACCTCTGCAGTCCAAATCTTTGTCAAGCAATTCAAGAATCTGCTACTAGCGATACTGCTTGGCGCAACGGTAATCTCTGCAGCACTCGGGGAAACTGTCGATGCCATTGTTATTGGCATAATCGTAGTATTCGTCGTAATTTTGGGCTTTGTCCAAGAATACAGGGCGGAATCGACGCTCGACGCTCTGAAGAAGATGCTGAGCCCTACATGCACCGTAATAAGAGATGGCAAGCAGAAGGAAGTTGCCGTTAAAGAAATCGTACCTGGAGATATAATTGTCCTTGAAGCTGGAGATAAAATCCCTGCCGATTCCCGAATTATCGAATCAGCAAACCTGCAGGTCAATGAAGCCCCTCTAACAGGAGAATCCGTTCCCGTAAGCAAAACTGCGAAAGCTCTTGCAGAAGGCGCGCTGCTGGCAGACAGGACGAACATGGTATTTTCTGGAACTACCATAACGTACGGAAGAGGAAGGGCTGTAGTTACAGCGTCAGGAATGCGGACGGAGTTCGGCAAGATTGCAAAGGAGGTTACGGAGGTTAGCGCTGAAGACACTCCTCTCGAAAGGAGGATGAGCGAGATCGGCAGGAAATTGGGGATGCTTGCTCTCGTAGTAATACTTGTGATTGCCGTAGTCGAAGTTGGGGAAGAGTACCTTACAATTGGAGCAATAAGGCTAGACTTTTTCTTCAAAGTCCTGCTCTTTGGAATTTCTCTCGCCGTGGCATCGGTTCCAGAAGCCCTTCCAGCTATAGTGACTGGAAGTTTAGCCATAGGCATGTACATCATGGCAAAGAAAAATGCATTGATCAGAAAGATGCCCGCCGTAGAAACTTTAGGCTCGACGCAGATAATCTGTTCAGACAAGACGGGGACACTAACAAAGGGAGAGATGACGGTAAGGGAAGTCTTCGCTTCTGGGAAGACGTTCCTTGTAAGCGGTGCAGGATACGAACCTAAAGGCGATATTGTCAGTGCCGGGAAGCAGATTGCAAAGGATGCAGAGCTGGAGAATCTAGCGATAGCGTCGATCCTCTGCAACGACTCGAAACTTCAGCAGGAGGGAGCAAAGTGGACTGTTACGGGAGACCCTACGGAGGGGGCGCTTGTCGTGCTTGCAGAAAAGATGAATTTGGATGTTGAAAAAATCAAAGCAGAAAACCCGCGCACTACAGAAGTTCCCTTCAGCTCGGAAAGGAAGAGGATGACCACGGTTCATGGCAGCAAGAATTCCAAAATAGCTTACATGAAGGGCGCTCCAGAAGTAATCCTCTCGCTGTGCAGTTTTATTTCGGAAAAAGGGAAGGCTAAGAAGCTGAGCCAAGAGGACAGGAAGCGTATAGTTGCTGTCAATGACGGGATGGCGAGCAAGGCTCTAAGGGTTCTTGCCATAGCAGAAAGGAAAATACAAAACGTGGATGCTGGGCCTGAAAAATTAGAGAAAGAATTCACTTTTCTGGGCTTGGTAGGGATGATAGACCCTCCTAGAATCGAAGCCACGCAAGCTGTGCAGATGGCAAGCCAAGTTGGAATGAAGACCCTAATGATTACTGGAGACCACAAGATTACTGCGATGGCGATAGCCAAGGAGATGGGCATCTACAAAGAAGGCGATCTTGTCTTAACGGGCGAGGAGCTTTCAAAGATCGATGATGCAGAATTTGAAAAATCAATAGAGAAAATCAGCACCTACGCAAGGGTTTCTCCATCTGACAAGCTGCGAATTGTTGAAATGTGGAAGAAGAAGGGCAGGGTTGTCGCCATGACAGGCGATGGAGTCAACGATGCACCTGCATTGAAAAAATCTGATATTGGGATTGCAATGGGCATTAGTGGGACTGATGTCACAAAGGAAGCTGCTGATATGGTTCTTGCAGATGACAACTTTGCAACTATCGTCAAGGCAATAGAACTTGGAAGGTGGATTTATGATAATATCAAGAAGTATCTTGCTTACCTTCTTCAAGCTAATCTTGTCGAAATAGTTGTCATGAGCCTTGGGGCCCTTGTATTCTTGAGGCTCTTTGGCTATACTGGCGAAGCCTCTCTCCCGTTGCTACCTGTGCACATACTTTACATCAATTTGGCAACTGATGGCCTTCCTGCACTGGCTCTGGGTTTCAGTCCTCCCGATCCTGATTTGATGAGGAGACCTCCAAGACCGAAGAACGAACCTGTCTTCACAAAAGAAATCAAACTGTTCTTGCTAAGGGCGATAATAATAGAGACTCCTATTCTGCTTGCAGGGTTCATAAGCGCTCTTCCTGACGGACTAGATCAAGCAAGGACAAGATTGTTCCTGATGTTCGTCGCCGTCGAACTGGTTTTGGCACTAAATTGTAGGTCGTTGAGATTTACAGTCTTCAAGGTAAGGCCGCACAAATGGCTAGTTTTGTCTGTGGTATGGGAAATTGTGCTTATCGGAATACTTCTCAGCATACCGTTTACTAGGGAGGCGATGCGTGTCCTTATTCCTACTATGGCTGACATTTTGTGGGTAGCTGCAGGAGCATCGATAACATTCGCAAGCGTGGAAGTTATGAAGCACCTCATTCCTATTGGGAAGAATTCTGCTTAAATAGGCTGAATTTCTGTTAATTGCAAGGATGATTTCTGAAGATATCAAGGCCAAGATAGTCAGGCGCTACAACGAGAACCCTCACGGCTGGCAGGTCTTTACCGCTAGGGATGCAAGAGGGCATATCGATACTGTGTTTGTTCAAGGCGAAGATGTCTTTGCGATGAAGGAAGAAGTTATCAATCCTTTTAGCGCTGTCGGAGTAGGAATTCAGGAAAAAGTCAATTTCAAGAAAACTCTTGCTGGGCCGTCTTTTGGATTACGTCCTTTAGATTTCAGGACGCTAGAGATGTTGCTTGCTATGAGTGAAAATGCCCAGAAGAATATTGTAGGGGAATTGATGAGCAGAAATCCTGTTTCGATACCGAACATAAACGCGCCAGCAGTAATTCAGGGGCCTGTGACCAATTCTAACGATGCATTGTCGATAATGGGGAGCAAACAGAAAGACGTTAATTCCCAACTGAAGGAAGAGCTTGACAAACTATTGGAGAAGAAGTATCCTCATTTGAAGACGATGTATGGTTAATTTTTGCTTATTTATACCACCGTAAAATCCTAAACTATGTCTGGCTACAAAACATTAGCAGAGATATTCGGATGGCTCGGGGCAATTATAACGATAATAGCGTATGCATTGATCAGTTTTGGCGTTTTTGACGCTACCAATATTCTGTATCAGATTCTGAATCTAACCGGTGCAGTTGGCGTTGGCGTAGTTTCGATAATGAAGAAAATCTACCAACCAGCAACTCTCGAAGTAATCTGGGCACTTATTGCATTCATAGCGCTGTTGAATATCATACTTTAGTGAATAAGATTCCGATGGTTCTGATACCTTAACTGAATATGATTTTTGAGTAAATTGAGGAAAATGGGGCAGTATGACAAGGCCATGCAATGGTCAAGATCTTTTCATGATATTCGAAAATGTCGCAAAATGTCGGAATTGAGGGGGAGGGGGTCAGACCAATCAGCAAAGCGGGAAGCCCACAAGGAAAGTTGAATCCAGCACGGAACCATTTAAGAGTGAAGAGGTCGGAGAGAAGAGTATCGAGATATGAAAGCCAAGTTCAAAACCAAGTGCCCCGAATGTAAGGGGGACATCAAGCCGGGTCAGGAGATCGTAAAGCATGAAGGAAGATGGATCCACGAAGCGTGTGCGCCAAAGGGGGAATTTCCATGAGCACCCCTGCTTCTGCGTTTAAAGGAGCGTAAGCAATTTCTTCAATAACGACAGAAACTGTCTTCATAGTTACTTCATACGGAGCAACAGGCCCTGCTCTAGGAGACCTTGGTAGAGGATAGAATTGGTACAGGCGGTCGGGCTTTTCGAGCCCAAGAACATGACTGCAAATGACTTTCTGAAGTATTAGGACGCTTCCATCCTAAGAGGGTTTGAGTATACCTTTGGAGGCGGGTTATTGAACCTCTTATCATAGTGCATGGACAAGCCCCAAAAACGCATAAAGCGAGGAATAGGTTGTTCCAAGTCAATGTCAGTTGGAGAGGGGGGATTTGTAGGTCTTACAAAGAGTACGGATTCGTTCAAGATTAGTCCAGATTGGAACCCTGTTCTTCAGGGATTCTCCGAGGAGAGGGTTAGAGATCTAATGCAGCGAATCTGGATTGGGGACATCGATGGCTTGGCAGAAATTACCGGTCTAGACAAGAAGAAAACTCTACAAGCTGTTCGAAGGTACGATGAGACAGCTGTAGGAATAGATGAAAGACGGATCTTCAGGACTCCTGATGCACGAAAGTTGAAGCAGGAGATCCTCTCGCTCTTCGCTGAGGAAGCCTCTTCAAAATTGACTAAGAACAAATTGCTTCTAACTGCACCCTCACTGGACAAAGAGACGATTCAGAGCAGGCTAAGCTTATGCGCAACAGGAAAAGAAATCCTCATTGAGCTCAAGAAATACCGAAAGGTAGAAAATCTTAGGAATGTATTGTCGGAAGTATCATTTGAGAAAAGCACTGGGAAGTCTACCCAAAGAAACGAGTCCGATACTTTACAATACTTTGTTTCGCGAAAACAGATCATGAAAGCTGGAATGGCTATTCTAACGGAGTTCGAGGAGTGCCAGGCCTTGAAGTCATTTTGGAAGGGGGTCGACCGTGATGCTTTGGGCCTAGTTATCAAAACCTTGGAGCAGCTCGGGGCTTCTGGAGTTGTGGACCCGGAAGCTATTCTGTCTGATGCTGAAGTTCTCATTAACGAGATGCTACAAAAGGGGAGAATTGATCAGGAGAAGGCAAGAAGCATCGTTGAAGACCAGATTGCTGAGCTGATCGAAATCTTGAAGGTGAACGTGGAGGAGGAGAACCAACTAAGAAGGGCGGCGTTTGAGGGACTCTCGATTCCATTCGAATTCGATAGAAGCGGAAAGAGGAAACTCATACAGGGTTGGGAGGAGAGACAGAGGACAGAAAATGCAGCAAAGCTAGCCAAGAGCGAGGCGTTCTTCGAGGGACACTGGAAGATGATTGACGATATTGTTGAGCGAATCATTCTCCTTGACCAGATCCTTGCTATCGCGTTGGTAATGGAGAAGTACTTTCTTGTTATGCCTAAGATTGGGGATGATGGAGTAGGGTTTGTAAATGGAACCAACATCTTCCTGAGGAAGGAGCAGTTCGAGGGGAGAATCAAGGAGGTTCAGCCAGTCAGTTACAGCCTTGGGAAGACGCGATCGATTAACATCGCAAAGCCCAGAAACGTGGTCATGTTAACAGGCGCGAACAGCGGAGGGAAGACCACCCTTCTGACAACTTTGGCAGTAGTTCAAATCCTCACTCTTTTGGGGCTGCCAGTTCCATGTGATGAGGCAGAGGTTGCACCGATGCCAATCTACCTTTACAGGAGGAGAGTAACGAGAAGGATTGGTAGCCTTGAGCAAGCCCTAAGTACTCTGATTCCTACTTTTGCTGACAGGCACCGAAAGCTGGTGCTGATGGATGAGTTCGAGGCTTTGACGGAACCAGGGGCTTCGGGAAGAATCGTCGCAGCCATCATAAATGCGGTGGCTACGGGGAGTAGTCTCCTTCTTATCGTCACGCATTTGGCCCGAGAAACACTCCCGCACGTGAAGCTTCCGATTCGGATAGACGGGATAGAGGCAACAGGCCTTAACAAAGAAGGTGAACTTGTTGTAGATAGACAGCCTCTATTCAATCATATCGGCTCCAGTACTCCAAAGCTCATCATAATGAAGCTCTCGAAGGCAGCAAGAAAGAAGAGTGTAAAGTCGTTATATAATGATGTCCTCAATTCTCTCGAGAACGAGAAGCTACCAATCCAGACTCCATTGGCTTTGCCCTGGATCGAGGGAGCTGAATGAAGTGGCCGTATTTGGAGAAAGGGAGAACTTCCATATGGTTGGGCGTGTTCACATAGATGATACGGATTGGCACACCAGGTTATAGTTACCAAGACTAGAAGGGCCTTTTCTATCCCAGAGGCCTAAAATCTTCAGATTTCCTGAAATACTATTCAACATTCTTTGATTGCGTCAGCTCAGATAAATAAATCCATTTATAAATGACTTCATTTAGGTCATCGATTGGGCACAGAGGTTTTGATCCAATACCCATGATACTAACCAAGCTATGAGACTCGGGCCAGATGTGGTATCAATCCCACCGATGTCGCCAGATTATACATCTGCATTCCAATTAGAGAATTTGAACCTAATCAGGTTTAAGAACCTGCGACTGCACCTTCCCCAATTCGTAGAGGCAACTTTACTATGGCTCCTCAGGGGGAGCTGAGCAACACACTCCTAGCACTTGGTCTATAAACTCCTTAACTTGAGTAGCGGGTACTGCTTTCCGCATACTTCCGTTATTCGTGATAAAAGTCGCCTCTACCTTACCTTCCGCTGAATATGTGCATCGTTCATGTCTGAAATTCCTATGCACTTGATTTCGTCGGCCATAACCTGACAGCAGGAGTAGTTGCTTTGTGGGTTCCTGCTTTAGATCAATCCTTTCCCCCTGGCCTACACGTTCATTTAGGACAATCATATGGATCTGGGATTTTCCATTACCATGTTTTTGGTGGGGTCGGAGGGATTTGAACCCTCGATCTTATGGGCCCAAGCCATAAAGCCTAGACCAGACTAGCCGACGACCCCCGCAATTTCAAACGCTAAAAGGCAACAGTATAAAAACGGTCTATATAACTCGAAGTTGCGAGATTCCATACTTGCGCAGAGCTGAAACCTAGATGATACAAGATTCTATCCCAGCAATTATAATTTCTGCTATTCTGCCTCTTTTGATTACTTATTTTAGCACTGCGTACCTGATCAAAAAACTCACAGCAAGGGGCTGGGTTGCGATGGATTATCATAAACCAGATAAGCCCAACGTCCCAAGACCTGCAGGGCCTGCAATAATCCTAGGCCTTTTGATCACTCTGATCATTCTATATGCAATTACCCGAAACAACGGAATCCTTGCAATATCCATGGCGACGCTTTCTGGCTTCATCGTCGGAATTGTAGATGACCTGAGAACTCTCTCCGGACCACTGAAACCTCTTTTAATGATTGCTGGAGGTCTTCCGATAATCCTGCTCGGAACTTATTCTCCTTACTTTGCATTCCCATTATTTGGAGCTGCAAGGATTTCTTTGATCTACATTCTGCTCATCCTTTTCGCGATACCTGTCACCGCAAACACTGTAAATACAATAGACGTATTGAATGGAGCTGTAAGCGGTTTCGTCATTCTAACTTCTATACCAGTAATATTCGCGTTGTTGCTAAAACAGCAGTTCGTCCTTGCAGCCTCCGCAATAGTACTCTTCTCTGCCGCAATTGGGTTCTTCATGCACCATAAGTTTCCCTCTAAAATATTCCCTGGGGATTCTGGAACCCTAGCATTCGGAGCGATGTACGGCGCTATAGTCATAGTCGGGGGAGTCGAATTGGTCGGCGTGATTGCAATCCTGCCAGCCATAATGAACTCGTTCTTCTACCTCTCAAGCGTAAGGAGATTTACGGAGCATAGAAAAATCAAGATAAGACCAACAGTAGTATTGGATGATGGTAGATTAGTTGCAGAGAGGGATTCAATGGCACCGATAACTCTAGTCCGGCTGATAGTTGCAGACGCTCCCATGAGCGAGAAGGAAATAGTTCAAAGTATATACAAACTTACAGCATTTTCATCATTATTGGCAATCATCGTCGCAGCATTGACATGGGTGGAGCTATGAAGACCATCTATCCGATAATGGGCATAATGACAGTAGCTTTGGTTCTGCTGCTCATTTTATCTTACTTCATATTCACAATAGTCGTACCTCTGCCAGACATCGTACCAGGAGGTATTCTGATAACAGCGATGGTGAAGGTTGTCGTTTCAGGAATACTTGTCCTCTTCTGGATATTCGCTCTATGGCAGTTAACTATGCTCTACATGAAACGCAAAGTCTACAAGACTACTTGATGCTTGCAAGAGCCTTGCTTATTTCCTCGTAATTTGGTTCAATCCCAGGATCGTCGGTTACCCACTTGAACCTTACAATACCATCTTTGTCTGTTATGAAAATAGACCTTTTTGCGACTAGATAGTTAGGCAGTCCTGCAAAGTTGTTCGATTCTAAGCCATACTTCGCAATTGTTTGTCTCCCGTAATCGCTTAGAAATGGGAAGCTTAGCTTGTTTGCGTCCGCAAAGCCTTTGTTGGCAAATGGGCTGTCAACGCTAATGCCAACTATCTGGGCGCCCATTTTCTGTAGTTTCGACAAATCATCTCTCAACTTGCATGCCTCTCTCGTACAAATACCTGTGAAAGCACCGGGGAAGAATGCAATGACGGTCTTTTTCCCCATGAATTCTGAAAGTTTCCTTTGCTTCCGCTCAGTATCGTATAACGTGAAATCAGGTGCCTTCTGTCCAACCTCAACTTTAGCCATGATCTTAATCCCTTTTTCCCTTTCTTTTTTCAACTGTCTAAAAACTTTATTGAAGATTGTGGTGTAATTTTGTTTCAGTTTTTGAGTTTAAATACCAAGGGAAATACATAGACAAGCACAGACACAACATTTTGAGTTGGGCTTAAATACAAATGGAAATGCAGATGCAAAGCAATGATATTCGTAATGTTGGCAAAGTTCAGGAGGAAGCCAAGGAAGGAAGACGTCCGCAGAACCCCAGAAATCCTGACGAGGAACGGGGCGAAGCAGACCCTAGCAGCGTTTTGGACGTTCGGAAGATACGACGCAGTATTGGCGTTTGAAGCAGACAACGAGGATGCAGCGATGAAGATAGCGCTGGAGTTCTCCGATCTGGCTTCGATAGAGACGCTAATAGCGGTTCCAAGAGAACAAGCGTTACAGCTTCTTGACTAGCTAGCATTCTATGTGCTAGCTTTCACTTCAGATATATTGTATCGTAGTTTTCCTTGCGGGGTATGATGCAGAGGAATTCAGCGTCTTCTTTACTGTTGTTTTTGTACCAATGTATCGTCCCAGCAGGGATGAACAGTGCATCGCCAGTCTTGACCTTGTGCTGTTTGTCACCTATGCCAACAGTATAATTTCCCTTGATAACGTACTGTTCGTGCTCGATTTCCGGATGGTAATGCTTCGGTATACTTCCCCCGGGCTTTATCCTGAACTTCCTTAACTCGAAGTTTGGCGCTCCATCGTTCCTATCAATTAGCCATTGCAGCTCAGCATCAATAGCGTTCTTTGCAGGTTCAGCCTTAACCTTTCCACTGCTCTTGAGCATGAAGATAAAACGAATAGAGGTTCTATTAAACAGTCATTTCTTTGCAAGGAATTGTTTCTTATGATCTCCTATGCTGTAGCCCCTCGAAACTCTTTCAGCAGAAGCTTCCAAAGTCATATCCACTAAACAAATTTCTTTAAGATAATTCCAGCTAATCTTTTCTCCTTTCATCCACTTTGGCTCTAATTCCGATGCAAGAACTTTTGCCTTTTGCTTGTACAGATCAATTTGATTGAGTCTGTAGGTTTGTATTCAGTTTTTCTTTCGCAGCTCTCCATCTTCCCAAGCCTTCATCCTCTTGTTATATTCAACTCTAGAATAAACTGCTCTTGCGGGGATTCCAACGACGACAGTATTTGCAGGAACATCCTTTGTAACTACAGCTCCCATAGCTACGACACTATTCTTGCCTATTTTCACGCCAGATTTTATAACAGAGTTGCCTCCGATTACTGCTCCATCTTCAACAAGTACACCAGCAAGTTTCTTTGAAGGAGGATATGGATCGTTGGTAAGTACGGCTGCAGGCCCAACGAAGACATTTTTTCCTATTCTTGACTTCGGAGCCAGATATACTGAACCCTCGATCCTTGAATTGTCGCCAATTATAACATCGTAATCCACATGGGCAAGGGAGCCTATCATCACGTTGTTTCCAATTGTGGTGTTGCTGCCAACATAGGCAAAGTTCCAAATCTTCACGTTCTTGCCGAGTTTTACATTGTTACCAATGAAATTTATTGGTTTTTTTGGCACGGTTCTCGTCTCCTCTGGACGATATTTAAGGGGTTAAATGTGAAAGGGCTTGCCAGACTTCAGGATCTTCTCCGGGATGCTCTTCTTCCACTTCTGCAGAAATTCTATATCCTCTTTGTCGTGGCGCATTTCGTCGGGAAGCATTCTCGGGATTTCATCTATGATTGGGTAGTAGCGCATGCACTTTGGGCATACCAATAGGCCATGCTGAATGACATCATTGCTCGCTGCAAATTCATAAAGATCCAAAGGATGATACTTGTCTATCGGGCAGGCAAGTATGTAGAGGAGCTTTCTCTTCATGATTCATCATCAAAGGTTCAGGTATATGGGGACTCCCTTTTCGCTAGATGCGAGTGCAGCTTCAGCTATTTTTGTAGTATTGACACCGTCTTTTCCCGACACAAGAGGGGGTTTTTTCTGCTCAACAGCTTCCATGAAACTCTTGAGCTCTATCATTAAGGGTTCCTGCGTCTGCCTCCTCGGTATCTGAGTGCCATCGCTGTCATCAAGCCTGATCTCTTGAGTTATGTAATCAGCGGTTACTATACCTGAGGTACAAACAGCGACGAGCTCCCTTACTCTCTTCGGGGTTACCCAGTTTGAAACCAAGAATGCAGTCTTCTGGCCGTCGAAGCCCAGAATTATGGCTGCAAAATCTTCGTGCTGACTAATTACCTTTCCCGTCCTTGCAAAGACTATAGTAGGTTCCGTGTCAAATAACCACCTTGCAGTATCTATGTCATGAACTGAAGTATCTAGTACAACTCCGACATCTTTTATGCTGCCGGCCCACCTGTTTTCTCTGTGAAATTCTAGCAGCAATGGCTCTCCAAGCATTTTCCCCTGTATTATCTTCTTGAGCTCTGAAATTGCAGGGTTGAACCTCTCTATGAAACCTACCGTTAGAGGAACCTTCTTTTCAGTTGCCAGCTTTACTAACGCCTCCCCGTCCTTCGAAGAATAGGTTAGAGGTTTCTCGACTAGCGTTGCGACGCCTGCATGCATAGTCTTCTTTGCAAGCTCAAAATGCGTTACCGTTGGAGTGCAGATGGAAACCATGTCTGGCTTTCCGCTCTTCAGCATATCATCAATATTCGCATAACCTTTGACGCCATATTTTGAAGAGTACAGTTTCCTCTTCGGCTCATCGATTTCGGCAAAGCATGACAGTATCCCCAACTCGTTGAAAACTCTGAGGTGGTTCTTGCCCCAACCACCTGTGCCTATCACAGCAGCCTTCATTGCTCAAGCCTCCCAGAAAGCTCTCTGATTAGCTTTTGGAATATCAATTTGCAGTGCAAGCAAGGTCGGCCCTCATTATCACTAATTCTGCGCTGCGGGAACCCTTTGAAATTAAGGCTTCAACATCAGCTTTTGAGCATGCGATTACCAGATTCGCCTTGTCCCCCGATAGAACTGGCAATTGTACAATTCCGGAGCCTTTTTCGTAAGAAGGAGGAGAAACTACATCACCAACATAGTCGCTGAGCCTTTCTATCAACAGATCATAGACACGCATCTTTTCCCCTCTTATTTCATACCTGTCGAGCGCCCATGCTATTGATATGCTGGTCTTGCTGGCTTTGAGGGTTTTCTTCTTCATAAGGTTCTTGATCTCGTCCGTAAGATATCGGATATAGCCTTCTATTGCCCTGAGCGTGCCAGAAGCAAGGTACAGAGATGGCTCTCCAGTTTCGAGCGAAGCAGAAACTGTTCGGAGATCGAATATCCCGTCAGACAGATCGTCTATAAAAGAATCAGAATTCTTCAGTGCCTTGCTAAATTCCTTCCTTTCTTCTGCATCCGCAACAGCCCTGCAGACCTCGAGTTCAGAAGCTAGCGGGGAATATCTCATTATGACTTCCTTCGCAAAGTGCAATTCTGCCTGCGTAATGGAAAGAATCTGCGGAGATTTAATGCCAGCGCTCTTAATCATTGACGCGACTTTTTTCGGATCTTTGAGCGAATTGCTTCCAACAGAAACTGCGCTTGCCGTTTTTGGCCATAATGGTGCGAATACATATGTGAAATCCTCGTCTGGCTTCAAGCCGCTAGCTCTCTCTATAACCTCAAAATTCTCGGCATTGCCGGCGTGACCCAAAGGCAGATTGTAAAACAGCATGGAACCCTTTGCAAGGTTTTTCGATAAACCGTTTAGCTTTGATGCGATTTCGCTCTTTGTAGAATCGTCAAATTTCCTAATTTTTGGAGCAAAGAATAACGCAGTTGCATCAGAAATTGATTCTTCCATCGAGCGTATGCCCAGAAGTGGCTCCTCCTCGAGCAAGTCCTTTGCCGATTTGTAGTTTTTTGCAATGTCTTGAGTAAATTCTATTGCCTGTTGCAGGTTCTCGTCGATTATGATCGTTTTAACCTTGCTTGCGACAAGAGAAGAAGCTATTTGATAGCCTTCAGTGCTCAAGCCATAGACTACCGCGGACTCCACCAAAATGCCTCTGCAGGCCGTTAATGAGCTACACTAAAAACACTTGCGGGAGATTTTTTGCAAAAAAATTGTTCGTTCAAAATGAACAGCCTTCAGCTTATATTAAATCAACAGCTCGCCTCAAGTCACATTGACCAAGCCAAGTTTAAGTTCGAAGAAAACTGCAATACTCTCCCTCGCAGTAGTGTCTCTCGTATTCCTAGTATCATTTACAGTACCAATCATAAGTTTCGGCCAAGCTCAGCAAATGCAAAAGGTGGATGAATTCAAATTGGTTCTCAACAATTTCGGTTATAACGGCACAAAAGGAGGGCCAGATATCATAGTGAATCAAGGTGATACCGTCAGAATTATCTTGACATCGGCGGTCACCACAAGACATGACTTTGCACTAGATGCCAACTCCCCCTCTCCATATAACGTAAAATCCGATAGAATATCTGGCTCTAACACGACAACAGTTGAATTTGTAGCTACCTCTGCTGGGACATTCAAGTACTATTGCAGCGTCAGTCCTACTCACAGAGAAAGGGGATTGGAAGGTAACCTAATAGTAAACGCTGTAGCTGCTCTACCAGTTGTACCGCCAAATCCAGCTCCTGCTCCTCTACAGCAACCGCAGCAACCAGAACCAGCTCTTGCACCTGCTCCAGAGTATTCATCAGGAATCGACCTGACTCTAGCTGCGGGCGTAGTTGCAATCATAGTCGTTATAGGTGTGGTTGTAGCCTTAATGAGGGGACGCAGCAAGCCAAAGGGAATGCCGGAAAGTTGAAATAAAAGACGTAGATGCGTTTGCGACAGGCCTCGGTAACTCAGCCCGGTCTAGAGTGCAGATCAATTGATCGCTCAATTGCCTTGTAAGCAAGATGTCGAGGGTTCAAATCCCTCCCGAGGCTCCTTTTTGATCTGTTAACTACACTCTAGTACTATGCTCTTCTGGCTTTATATGGCTCCCCCCTCTTTTGTGCAGGGGCACGCCCCGTAGGAAATCATGCAGGGACGGGCAAAGCAGAAGATTTTCTTATATTGCAGTTAAGCATAGGCCAGTCTTAGATGGCCAAGGAAAGGAAGGTCATGGCAGTTCAGTTGAAGGTCGCTGAAGCTAAGCAGAGGGACGTAGGGAAGGGTCGAGCAAGGCTAGACGTTGAAACTATGGAAGCACTCGAAGTTTCAGCAGGCGACGTAATAGAAATTATTGGTAAAAGGGCAACAGTTGCAACAGCATGGCCTGCAGACCCCGAAGACAGCTCTGCAGGGATAATCAGAGTCGATGGACAGAGCAGGAAGAACAGCAACGTTTCTGTAGATGATTTCGTTTCTGTTAGAAGAGCAGATGCAAAGGCTGCAAGGTCTGTAACTCTGGCGCCTGTTGGAGGTAAATTGGTAATCGACCCAGACTTCTGCGAGTTTGTAAAGAATAGGCTGAAGGGCTTTGCACTTACCGAAGGCGATGATGCGACGGTAGTAATACTCGGAAGTCCCATTCTGTTCACCGCCATCAAAATAATTCCCAAACCCATAGTGAAGATTGATCAAAATACAAAGCTGAACATTTCCAATCAGGCAGTCCCCGAGAAGAAAGGAATAGCTCTAAGCTACGAAGAAATTGGAGGATTAAAAGTGGAAATCAGGAGGCTCAGGGAGATTGCCGAGATTCCGTTAAGGCACCCAGAAGTATTCCAAAGACTAGGGATAGAGCCTCCGAGCGGGATATTGCTCTACGGTCCTCCGGGATGCGGAAAGACGTTACTGGCAAAGGCATTGGCAAGCGAGGTAGAAGCAAACTTTCTAGTGGTCAATGGCCCGGAAATCATGAACAAGTACTACGGAGAGACAGAAGGGCGGTTAAGGGAGATATTCAAGGAGGGCAAAGAGAACGCTCCGAGCATAATTTTCATTGATGAAATAGATGCCATAGCGCCCAAGAGGGAAGAGGTCTTCGGAGATGTCGAAAAGAGGGTAGTTGCGCAGCTTCTGGCATTGATGGATGGCTTGTCGGAAAGAGGAGATGTCATAGTAATCGGAGCAACTAATAGACCTGACAGCATCGACCCCGCATTAAGGAGACCTGGAAGGTTTGACAGGGAAATTGAGATCAGCGTTCCGAATAGAGAGGGTCGATTAGAAATACTGCAGATTCATACAAGAGGGATGCCGTTAGCTCCTGACGTGAGCCTGACTCAAGTAGCTTCTGAACTGCACGGCTATACTGGTGCGGATTTGAGGGCTCTCTGCAGGGAAGCAGCACTGAAATCCTTGAGGAGGTTCTTGCCTGAAATCGAGCTAGAAGGGGAGCAGATTTCCCCAGAGATTTTGGAGGCGATGACGGTCAATGCGCAGGACTTTAGGGATGCACGAAAGGAGATAGTGCCTACAGCGATGCGGGAATTCTACGTCGAAATTCCCTCCGTGCCTTGGAGCTCGATTGGAGGCTTGGAAGACATCAAGAAGAAGCTCCAGGAAAACGTGATATGGGCTTTGACAAAGCCAGAAGTATTCCACAAAGTAGGTGTCAAGCCTCCGAGAGGGGTTCTTATGTACGGCCCTCCGGGATGTGGGAAGACGTTACTGGCAAGAGCCATTGCGACGGAAAGCGGTGCCAATTTCATAACTGTTAGAGGACCTGAGATCCTTTCAAAGTGGGTTGGAGAATCTGAAAAAGCAGTTAGAGAGATTTTCAGGAAGGCAAGAACCTCAACTCCATGTATCGTATTTTTCGACGAAATAGACTCTATTGCTGCTGGCAGGTCTATGGAGAGCGAGGACTCTGGAGTTGGAGAGAGAGTGTTGAGCCAGCTTCTTACGGAGATTGACACGATATCAAGCTCCGAGGAAGTTTTTGTTATAGGGGCAACAAACAGACCCGACATACTGGACATTTCGCTATTAAGACCGGGAAGGCTCGACCTGCTGATTTACATAAAGCCTTCAGACGAGCAGGCAAGGAAGGAGATACTCCGCATGATTACGCAGAAGATGCCTATCGGAGAGGGAGTTTCAATAGACGATATAGCTAAAAGGACTGAAGGATATTCTGGTGCTGATCTGGAGGCTCTCTGCAGGGAAGCAGCTCTGTCATCATTGAGGAGGAATGATACGATCCTAAAGGTTCTTCAAAGTGATTTTGATAACGCACTGTCTGCAGTGAAACCCTCGATCTCCAAAGAGGTTGAAGAGTGGTACTCATCATTGTACAAAAGGATTTCAAGCCGGGTTCCAAGAAGAGAGAAAGGGTTCTACGGCTAGCAGATTTCCAAAGAAAATAGGTTTTACCCTCCGCCCAAGTCGAAGTTCCTTGGTTCGGGCTCATCGCCAAAACAGTTGTGTTCCTCGAACTGCAAAAAGGACATCTGTTCATTGCAGAACGGGCACATTACTAATAGACTGGACATATCTACAGTTGCTTATTATACCGATTGGATATTTTACCTTTTATGCGATAATTTTTGCATCTTTGGTTAGATACAATTGGAGCAAGTTTTCGTTAGCATACAGAATTTGAAAAAATTGCAAAAGATAACAGTCTTATTGCAAAGATACAGCACATTATCCATGACAGGATGGGATTCAGCAACTGTCGAACTTTTCCACACTATAGATCCGCAGTCAATTGTCTAGGTTTGCAAGAACTCTGCATAAGCCTGCAAAAGCTGTTCCCTCGGCATGTTGTACCTTTGCTTGAACTTCAGCCTTATAGGATCTACTTCTGCAAGGACAATTTTTCCTGCAAGGAGCTGCTGCTTGTCAAGCCTTATGAATAGGTCTCCATACTCGTTCAAAGAAAGTCCGATTTCTTGTACAATATTATCTTTGACTATTGATGAAAGTCTGCCGAAAAAGCTTTCAGCAAAATCTCTCGCTTCTACTCCCGTAATATGAGCCTTTACTATTCTTAGAGGATTGCCATAATGCCCCTCGGCACTGCTAACCTCGAATTTGTCAATAGAAGCGGAAAGCTCCTTTGCAATGGTGACAATTACCTTATCGTAATCCTCCGTAGCGTGCAGAAAGTACACTATCTCAACGGACTTGAACTGCATCTCTTTTGGCAATGGTAGCAGTTAAAATAGCAAGGAGTTGATAAGCGTGAAGAGGGATTGTAATGGGCAAAAAGGCACCGAAGCTTGAAGACGTCTTAGCCGAAGAGCTAAGGAGAGAGATGTTTCTGGATTCGGGCTCGAAGTTCCGCTACGTTGATGACTGGGATACTGTCATGGACTCCATCTACGAATTACCAGTGCAGATGGATGGATACGACAAGAAGGTTGCGGACCTAAGGATGATCCAGGAGATGATTTCGGCATTGAGCAAGGGCGACTACGACGACGTAAAAAGATCGGAGAGCAGGAGGAAACAGATGAAGCAATTCCATAGTACATTGCACATGTATTACAATTTGATCTTCACAAAGGGAAACGCAAAGACTGGCTATGGAGCGTTAATCTACTTCCCCGACATAAGCAAAAGAGACCCCGAGAGGAGTTCAGGAATTGTGCTTGCGGCCAAACATTACTCGAAGGGAAAGGTCAGCAAGATAACCTATGAAAAGGCAAAGTTCGGGGACTTTTTGATAGAAGTTAAGCCCTACATTGAAATATTGGGCGATCTCTATAGGAAGATAAGGAAACTGTAAAGTGAATTGCAATGCTGTGCTTGGGTATAGAATCCACTGCTCACACTTTTGGAGTTTCGGTAGTTTCGTCAGACGGTAAAGTGCTGTCTGATGTCAAAGACGCTTACAAGGCTCCCCCGGGTTCTGGAATACACCCTCGTGAGGCTTCGCGGCACCATTCAGAAGCCGCTCCAAAATTAGTGCAGGACGCTCTCGATGTTGCCAAGGTCAGGCTCGATGAAATAGATGCAATAGCATACTCTGCAGGCCCAGGACTGGGACCTTGCCTGAGGGTCGGAGCTACAGTCGCTAGAGCTCTTGCAAGCTATTACAGGAAACCTCTTGTCCCTGCAAACCACGCCATTGGGCATATCGAATTAGGATGCTTGCTTTCGGGGGCCAAAGATCCCGTTGTATTATTGGTTTCAGGGGGGCACACTATGATAGTTGCCTGCCATTCTGGTAGGTGGAGGGTCTTTGGCGAAACTCTAGACATTACAGTTGGGCAGTTGATAGACCAATTTGGAAGGGAAGCTGGCTTGAGCTCCCCAGCAGGCCCACAGATAGAGAACCTCGCAAAAGCATCTAACGAATATGTCCCTCTTCCCTATTCGGTGAAGGGCAACGACGTTTCGCTTTCAGGCGTAATCACATCCGCCAAGAAGCTTATGCACAGTGGCAACAACGTTTCAAAGGTGAGTTTTTCGCTGCAAGAAACTGCGTTTGCGATGCTTACAGAAGTTACAGAGAGAGCCTTGGCATTCTCAGAAAAGAAGGAAGTGCTGGTTACGGGAGGAGTAGCGGCAAACTCAAGGCTGAAAGAAATGCTCGACGTTATGTGCAGGGAACAGGATTCTAAGCTCTACATGATACCCAGAGAAAAGAGCGGAGACTGCGGACTCCAAATAGCTTGGACGGGCATACTTGCATATCAGGCTGGAATCACCATTCCGATTGATCAGAGCTTCGTAAAACAGTCTTGGAGGCTTGACAGGGTTGACGCGCCTTGGAGAAACTGATCAGAAAGGGCGCCGAGGCGTCAATCTACCTTAGTAAGTGGTTTGAATTTTCAGCAATAAGAAAAGAGAGGCTTCCGAAACCCTATAGGCAGAAGTCCCTTGACGATGCGATAAGGACACAGAGAACCCTTAGAGAAGCTTTGCTTATTGCCAAAGCCAGGGAGGCCGGAGTTCCTACTCCTTTGATTTACTTTGTCGATCCAAAGAAGGCAGAAATTATCATGCAGAACCTCGAAGGAAAGAGGCTCAAGGAGATTTTTCTCGAAGATGGTATAGCTCTAAAGAAGAAACTTGCCAAAGATGTTGGGATGATGGTTGCAAAACTCCACTCTGCAGGGATAGTACATGGAGACCTGACCACTTCCAATTTTATTTTCAATAACAACAAGTTGTTCCTGATTGATTTTGGCTTAGCTTCGCAGAGCACAAAACAGGAGGATATGGGCGTTGATTTGAAACTCATCAAGGAGGTTCTGAACAGCGCACACCACAACAACTTCCAGAAACTGTACCCTCAAATTGTTGCGGGCTACGAAGAGGTTGCTGGCAAGAAAAGGACAAGGAAGATCTTGGAAGTTGTATCTGAAATAGAGCGCAGAGGTAGGTATGCCAGAGTAGAATGAAGCTCTACTTTGCAACGGGAAACCAGCACAAGTTTGCAGAGGTGCAAAGAATCATGCAAGAATTCAGCATCGAAGTTGAGCAGATTGACCTGAAGGGAGAAGAAATTCAAGCCTATAGCGTCCTTGCAGTCGTGGAGGGTTGTGCAAAGAAGATTGCCAAGAAATTTTCAAAACCCTTCATTGTTGAAGATACAAGCCTACAGGTAGAGTTTCTGAATACCTTTCCCGGGCCTTATTCCTCCTACGTGTACAAAACGATAGGGCCTGCAGGCATTCTCAAACTGCTCGAAGGGGTTGAAGACAGGAATGCCGAATTTCATTCTGCCATAGCATACGGGGAGAAGGGCGGAGTTTTGAAGAGCGTTGTCGGGATAGCCGAGGGGAAGATAAGCAAGAAAATCAGGGGTGGAAAAGGGTTCGGATTCGACCCCTTATTTATACCACAAGGCGACAGAAAGACGTTTGGAGAGATGTCGATGGATGAGAAGAACAAGTTTTCGCATCGGGCTAAAGCTACAAGAATCATCGGGGAATGGTTATCTGAAAGAAGATCGTAGCCTTCCAAAAAACTGAAATCTGCCTTTCTTTATGCCTTGCAGCTGGTGCATCGGAAATTCAGAAACTAACTTCCCAGAACAAGGTCGCTATACTGCTCTTAATCTTCAGCGCCTTTCTGATATTCTTCGACCCTACAGCATCGCTCATCTTCGACCTTCCTCGCCAGTTTTTAGAAGTTCTCACTCTAATTTACATAGTCTTAGTGCCGCTCTACCTGATCAGAAACAGGCCTGCCTATGTCATAGGTATATTGGTGGCAGTGTTCGTAGTCTTCTTCTTCAGAACAAGAATTCCGAGTCCATCCTTACCCATAGTGCCCATACTACAGTACTTCCTTGCGTTCTTTTCTCTGCTTTCTTTTAGGCAGGCCGGTCTCCGAATTGAAACTGCAGAACAGACAGGCTAGACTATCCTGATCGTTGGATTCTCGATATTGCCTTGCTTTGCAAGGCTTACAAGCGCTACCGCTATTCCCTCCACATATATTGATAATTTTAAAGGCCCTGCATAGAAAGCTCTTACATCACCAATCTCTTCTATCATCTTGCAGACCTTCATTGCATTACGAACATCGTCGCCGCAGACAAGCACATCGCAATTAACAGGTTTTTCAATGTCAGCAAGTCGCTTGTAAGGTATTGGATGTAGCGCTGACACAACTCTGTCCCTGAACCCCAGTTTTGCAGCTAATGCTTCTGCACAGGACAATCTGGGATGCAGAGATTCTTGGCTGTTAATATTAACAATAGGAGAAACTACTATCTGCTTTTTTAGATTCAAAGAGGATGCAAGCTCTAAAGCTGGCCCAAGTTTCAGGCAGAAGAAGACAATATTAGCAGATTGGGCTGCAGAAACGTTGTCCTCTCCTTCTATAGAATTTGAAAAGTTGCTATTATGCTTCTTACAAATATTTGTATACAAATCAGCAGTGGCCTTGGCCTTCGATCTATCTCTAGATCCTATAATAATATCGTTGCTCTTTGCTAGTCTTAAAGCCAGACCTTTACCGAACTTGCCCGTGCCGCCTAGAATGGCAACCTTCATCAGTTCCTTGCAAAAAATATGCTAGTATTTGAGTGTCAGAAAAAAATGAGGGGTTGAACCCCCAATTCTAGTCGTGCCTTTCCCTGATTCCTTTGGAGTCCTTGTGTACATTCTTGAGCAGGGAATCTAGCTCCTTCATGTCAACTCTGTAGTCTAGTCCTCTTACGTTATCCCTGCCATGTTTCTCGCGTAGGTTAGCGGCTGCCGGTCTCTCGCCTAGCGCTTCCCTGTACGTCTTGATAGCCTGCTGGATTTCATTATTGGCACTCCTTATCTCCTTGGCAGCAGTTTTGATGTCAGGCTGCACCTGTGTCAATGCTGTCTTTGCGAGGTTAAGGTGTCTATGAGCCTCGTCAAGATGCGTGTTCACCTCGTCCTTTACGGTCTGCGAGACATTGGACTGCGCGATTCCGTCCCTGATTGTCTGTATTCTGGACTCTAGTCTTGTGATAAGGTTCATCAAACCCTTGATAGTTTCATCCTTCCGAATTTCCTGAACGAAGGTATGGTCTACTGCCCTTATTGCGTTTGTGAAGTACTCCATTGCTAGATGAGTCTTGGCTACTGCCCTTGCAGTTTCGTTGTTCGCCATATGGGACTTTGCTTCTTCCAGAACTGCTGAACCCTTCTCTATCAATGCATAGGCTCTTGTAGCATTGACACCTTTGCTAGCCGCAAGGCCTACGAGTTCCCTAGCTTGATCTCTTGCCTTCTCTGCTACGATTATGTAGTCTGGGACTTTGCTTGCACCGCTGGACTGCGCATATACGAAGTTTCCTACAGCTGCTGTTGCCAGTATGGCAACCAGCACCAATCCGATTGTTTTTGTCTTTGGCATTTCTTAATGCACTGGCTGTTTATAATGCGTACAGGAAGTATAAGGAACCCTTTGGAGATAACGTTCCAATCGTTCTGGAACACTTCACTACGGATCTGAACCTAAAATTCTATCCTGCTCACGCTCGTGCCCTGAAATTGTTATAACTCCCCGATGTAGTTGTACATTCGTCATATTGAGTTACTAACAAACACGCCCCCTGTGTGTAAAATATGATAGGAGCTACAACATAAAGACAAAACCGAGCCGTTCATGGTCCCCTCAGAGACAACATTACCGCTTTATCGTAAAGGAGGAATATCTGTCAAACTTGTCCTCCCATCTTACCTCAATATTGGAAACCCTTGCAAACAGAGGTCCCTTCTTGCACATCTCTATGACCCGCTCTATCACTTCCTTTTCCCCTTCGAGAACAGCCTCAACCCTTCCATCATCCAAGTTCATGACCCAGCCTGTTATGCCCTGCATAGTAGCACGGGTTCTGACAAAGTTCCTATAACCTATTCCCTGCACCTCTCCTTCCACAACGATTCTTGCCCGAGCGTAAGCCATAATGCAGGCCAGAGCCCTTATAGCTGTTGCTAAAAACATTATAGTTTGCAGGATCCATGTTCGGCGAATGGCAAGTCAGGCTTCCAAAAGAATTCGGAAAGAAGATTTGATCAAACTTACACAAGCGATGGTGAGAATTCCAAGTGTAAACCCTCCAGGCAATGAAGACGACCTAGCTGAATTTTTGGTGCAGGAACTGAAATCCTATGGTTTTTCGAGCAAACTTGTGAATGTTAAGCCAAAAAGGTCTAACGTTATGGCAATGCTATCTGGCAAAAAGAAGGGCAAAACGATTCTGATGAACGGGCACATGGACGTCGTGCCCGTAGGTGATTTATCCGCATGGAAGTTTGAACCATTTTCGGGGACCCTCCATCAAGGTAGGATTTACGGGAGGGGTAGCGTGGACATGAAAGGAGGTCTGGCCTCTGCGATAATTGCTACAAAGGCTTTTGCAGATACTTATGGAGAAGACTTTGCCGGAAGTATACTGATTGCTGGGGTTGTCGATGAAGAGGATGCTGGAATTGGTTCGAAGAAATTAGTTGAAAGTGCAAAGGCGGACATGGCAATAGTTGCGGAAGCTTCTGATAATGCGATATACAGGGCGCACAAAGGAGTTCTGTGGTTCGAGATAACAACAAAGGGCCAGGCACTGCATTCTAGCAGGGTAAGGTCAGGGAACTTTGAAAATGCCATTTACAGAATGACCAGAGTCGTTAACGCATTGGAGGATTACCTTGCTGAGCTGGAAAAGAGGAAAGATGCTCTGGTCGGCAATCCGACAATAAACGTGAGCGTCATAAAAGGAGGGACGAAGACAAACGTTGTACCAGATTTATGCACTATAACTGTCGATAGACGCCTGTTGCCAAATGAAGATCCAAAAGTTGCTCTTGAAGAAATACACAAGTTGCTGGTGAGCAAGACAAAACTGAAGGACTTGGCCTTCCATGTAGCTCTGGAGAGAGAAGGCACTATCATTAAAGAAAGTGAGCCAATTGTGAAGCTAACTAGGAACGCTATACAAGAAGTTACTGGCAAACAACCTAAGGTCACTGGTTGTATGGCCACTACTGATATGGCATTTCTTGTCAATCAGGGAAAAATCCCTTCAGTTGTCTATGGACCCGGAAGTCTCGAACAGGCTCACGTTGCCAACGAATATGTCGAGGTTGATGAATTGCTCAAGGCGGCAAAGGTCTATGCAACCATGTTTGAAAAGATCCTCTGCAAATAGCTATCCGTATTGCGACTAGTCACGCATAGAAAATTGAAAGAAGATAGGCTGGCCAATACCTGTCCCAATAGATTTAGGTGAGTGACCTCCCTCGTCTAAAGGCATTTAGCAGAGTCGTTGTTATTATTAAGAAAGCCTCTGTAGGCATATCTTGAAACTTTTTGGGCTTGAGCGTAGATAAGTCTGCCTTAGGATGGGTCGAGTTATGAAAAAGGAAGTTGCCATAATTGGAGGGGGTATAGTTGGTTTGTGCTCTGCATACTATCTTAGCAAAGCAGGGATCAGCGTAGTTGTGCTTGAGAGAGGCAAGATTGCCGATGAAGCCTCTTACAACAACATGGGCGGCCTGTGGCCAAACATCATGTCAAGACCCGACATTACCAAACCGTTTGCCGATTTGAGCCTCTCACTCTACGAAGAGATGGCTACAAAAGAAGGTTTCAGGTTTGAGTTCAGGCGAAATGGAGTATTAGAAGTTCTTTCTGAGGGCGCAGATGAAGGGGAAAAGCAGATTCAGGAAAGGAGGGCTAAAGGATACAATGTCAAGTTTCTAAACCCGAGCGAGATTGAGAAGATAGAACCCAACATTTCAAAGAATTTTGTAGGAGGTATATTCTGCCCAAAGGATGCAAATGCGAGCTCCTTCCTTCTTGCAAAGGAACTTTACGCATACCTGACGAAAAAAGGCGTCTCTATTATAGAGGGTGCCGAGGTTCTTGATTTTCAAGTTGAGAGTGACAGAATAGTGGAGATAGAAACGTCAAAAGGTTCCTTCTCAGCCAAGTTTGTCGTAAATACTGCAGGGCCGTGGTCTCCCTTCATTGGTGACTTGCTGGGCATTTCTATACCCGTGCAGCCTGCAAAGGGTTACATGCGAGAAACTGGGCCAGTCGAAAAACTCATCAATGCGGCTATTACAAACAGCAATGTCGTAGTTACTCAAAGGCCTGCAGGGCAGATACGAATGGGCGGCGTAGTGGAGTTTGCAGGGTTCGACAGAACCTTTGACAAGGTGAAAAAGCAAGTAGTTTTGGATGCGACATCTTCAATACTTCCTGCACTAGAGAGATTTTCAATTGCAGATGAGAGGACAGGTTTTAGGCCTCATACACCGGATGGGCTGCCGATAATTGGCTACTCTAAGCAAGTCAGCAATATGATAATTGCGACGGGACATTTCAGAAGAGGTTTCGAGCTGGCGTCAGGTACGGGCAAGGTGGTTGCTGAACTGATTTGTGACGGAAAAACATTTGCAGATGTTGAATTTGCCTCGCCCAAGCGCTTCGGTTTGTAATTACTCGGTTATCCTAATGATGAAGCGGCCGCTGATCCTGTCAAGCGCTGCCCTGATCTCCTTCTCTCTAGCGTTGAGTATCTCTGCAAGTTCATCGACGGTAGTACTCCGTCTCCCAAACATCTGGTACATTATCCTCCTGTGAAGGTCTTCCTCCAACGATTCTCTTATGGCCCTGTGAGCTGCCTGCATAACCTCTTCCTTTATAACAAGCAGTGCAACTTTCTCCTCTTCAAGCCCGTCCACTCTAGAATCGAGTTCGTTCAAAAGCCTCTCTGCCCTTTCGATTATGGCTGAGTTGTCGCCTTCTTCAGAAATGCTCTGTGCATCCGCTCGGAACCTTCTTACAATCTCGTTTTGTTCAGCTCTTGCCGGCCTCTCTTGGTCTCTTATCTCCATCAGGGCAAGTTCAACTGCATCGCCCATTATCCCAATTGAAAGGTACAATGACGTGTTTAGCCTGTAATATTTCCTGTCCGGGGCTGCAAGTTCGCTTTTTGTTCTAAACGACGTTATCATTCCTGCATCTTCAAGGAGGATAAGATGTTTTAGAACTGCTTGCTGGCTTACTCCCAGCTCTTTCGAAAGCTGTATGAAATATTTCGGCTCGTCGGCGAGTTTCCCGAGTATGCGCCTTCGAGTCTCATTTCCCAATATGTCCAGAAGCTTTCCTATGCCTGTTGCTTCGTCAGACATCGTTATTTTTAACAATGCGATGCCTATAAACTTTCTAATCATTAGATACTAACTAAAGGTCGGCATGGCTCGTGAAGATTCCGCACAATACTTAATTGTGTGTTCGAAATCGAGATTTCGTTCCGAATAGCAATGAAAGGCATTAACGGAGAAACTAAGCTTCTGCTGGCATTTGGAATTTCTGGTTTGGCTGCTCTGTCCCACGAGGTAGTCTGGACCAGATTGATGGTTCTGATATTTGGCTCTACAGTCTACGCGGTAAGCACCATCTTGACTGCTTTCATGGCTGGATTAGCTCTGGGAAGTTATTACATCGGAAAGAAGATTGCCAGCATCAAAAACCTCTACGCTCTTTTCGGTTTCGTTGAGCTTGGGATTGGAATTTATGGCATCGCATTTCCTCAAATCCTGCCCTACATGCAGTATCCCTATTTCATTCTCTACAAAGTCCTTGGGGGCTCGTTTGTCCTCTTCCAAGCTACTCAAGTCCTCATCTATCTAGTGCTTCTGCTGTTGCCAACATTCCTTATGGGAGCAACATTCCCCATTCTCAGCAAGATCGTAGTTACAGACCTTGATTCGAGCGGCAAGAAGATCGGCTTCCTTTATTCTTCAAATTCTATCGGCTCAATGATGGGACCCGTAATTTCAGGCTTCTTCCTGATACCCGTAGTCGGAATTAGGTACACAGCATTAGTGGCAGGGATTCTAAACATTGCCCTAGGCTTGGCGTTCCTCTTCTCCTCAAAGAATAACAAGAAGGCTCTAGCAGCGATCCCCATAGCCCTGCTGGTAGTTTCTTCAGGCTATGTAGCATACCAGAACCCCCTCAGGACAATAAACTTCTACTACATTCCCATCTTCGAAGACCTTGGAGAGGTTGAAGAATTCCTCCAAGCACAGCAGACCGTATTCTATAGAGAAGGTCTTTACAGCACCGTGGAGGTAATGAAATCAGGCGGCACCCTTTCGCTCAAAATCGACGGGAGGGTGGATGCCAGCACTTCCTTGAGGGACATGTCTACTCAGCACCTTCTAGCCTACCTTCCTTTCCTGCTTCACAAGAATCCCGAAAAGATTCTCAACATTGGTCTTGGAGGAGGCTTTACCATTGGGGCTTTGAAAAACCTCAATGCCAGCCTAGATGTAGTCGAGATAGACGAAGCAGTAGTAGAATCCAACGAAAAAATCTTCAAGGCTTACAACAACGATGCCTTGAATAATGACAAAATGCACCTGTACGTTACAGATGCCAGAAACTTCCTGTTTACAACGGACAGCAAATGGGACATCATAATTTCCGAGCCCTCGAACCCTGTAACCTCATCTGTCAACCACTTATTCACAAAGGAGTTCTTCGTGCTTGCCAAGGAGCACCTCAAAGAAGGAGGAATACTTGCTCAATGGTTCCCTAACGATGGCAGCATCTCCGAAAGAGAATACAAAATAATACTAAAAACTTTGGTATCAGAATTTCCCTACGTTTCGATATGGGACGTTTCTTACGAGAAGAGGCTTTCCAACACGCTGATGATAGCATCATTGAAACCTGAATCCACAACTGTTGCAAGCTTCCCGAACAAAGCCGTAGAAAATGATATGATAGAAATAGGGATCAACAGCCCCCAAGAGCTCAATGCAAGACTGGTCTGCAACCCTGACGGCTCGAAAAAATTTGCTGCAGATGCTCAAACTATGAACCTTGACGATCTCCCAATCATAGAATTCCTTGTGCCGAGAAACTACTTCGGCGAAGGGACGAGGCTCACCGAAATGTGCACCAACGTAAACTAGAACCTTCTGTTTTTAAGCCAAGCATATCATCCGTGCTTCCCATGGGAAAGAAGATAGCAGTTGTCGTGCTGGAGCATACTTGCGACGAAAACCCGTGCCATCTGGATAACAACAGCCAATCACAGTGGATACGTAATGCGATGCCATTGGACAAGATAAAGTGGAACTGGAACCTCTACAAGGTTACGGTTTACGATCTAACTGGCAAGGAGGAAAGAGACATCGTTGCTGAATTCTTGGAGAACGAGGAAGAAGAAGAGGCTGAATGATGGAAATCTATTCGGAAGAAATTCAGGTTCCAACTGGCAGCGACATCAATCCGGTGAACATTACCGAAAAGGTTCAAGCTGTAGCTAAAAAGAGTGGAATCTCTGACGGAGCATGCTTTGTGTATTCCATGCATACTACAGCTGCTGTAATTGTCAATGAAAACGAGCCGGGCCTCTTGAAGGACATAGTTGCAAAACTTACTCATGATTTTCCGAAAAATGCAGGTTGGGAGCATGATAGACACGATAACAATGCGCATTCGCACCTTGCAGCAACATACGTTGGAATATCAAAGATTCTGCCTGTGGAAAATGGAAAAATCAAACTTGGGGCATGGCAGTCGGTATTTCTTCTTGAGCTGGATGGGCCTCGTAATAGATCAGTCTTCATACAGATTATGGGCGTCGGAGAGAGCGACTAGACTAGCTGCTCGAGCAGAGCTATTACCCTCTGCTCTATGTCGTCTCTAATCTCCCTGATTTTTTCCATCGGCTTACCCTTTGGGTCTTCGAGTTTCCAGTCAACGGTCTTTTTCAGCATAGGAGCGGGACACAAACCTTCAACACTGCAGCCCATCGTTATGATTGCGGCGGCCTTGTCGGCCATTTTGACATCAAAAATCTTCGGCGTGTTTTTCGAGATGTCTATACCCTTTTCCTTCATCACGATAGAGACTTCTGGGTGAACATGTTTGGCAGGCAACGTGCCGGCACTTACCGCTTCTATTTTATCGCCTCCGTACTTTTTTGCAAATGCTTCGGCCATCTGGCTCCTTCCAGCATTTCCGACGCAGACGAACATCACCAATTTTTTCATTTGCAAACCTCGGCAATCATGTATACAAAGCAATCAATGCTTTAAGCTTGTCAAAAAGCGATCTACATGCAAAGTGTTTACAACATTTTCGGCTGTAGCCCAACCTCTCCTTGCTTGCCCTATCCCATACTCCAGGTACTGAAAGTGCAGGGTTGAGTGAGCGTCGGAATCTATGCAGAGTTTGGCACCAATTTGAACTGCCTTGCGAATATATTCGTCTTTAAGGTCTAGCCTGTTAGGGTATGCATTTATTTCGAGAACAGTCTCTGTGTCTCTACACTTCTGTATAACTCTCTCAATGTCTATTTCGTAGGGAGCTCTCTGGTTGATCAATCTTCCAGTAGGATGAAACAGTACGTCTACATTGGGGTTCTCAATCGCTTCCAGAACTCTTCTGGTCTGCTCCTCTTTTGGAAGGTCAAACGCAGAATGAATTGATGCACCCACAACGTCCAGTTCTTTCAGCGTCTTGTCTGCAATGTCCAGAGTCCCATCTTTGAAGATGTTAACTTCTGCTCCCTTCAAGATTCTGAATCCTTCAAATTTTTTATTTATCTTATCAATATCTTTCCCCTGATCCGCAATTCCCTCTTCGTCGAGCCCTCTAGCAACTCCAAGAGATTTGGTATGGTCTGTTATAGCTATATACTCAAGCCCTATTTTCTTTGCAGCATCCACCATTTCTTCTATAGAGTTCAAACCATCGGTATAATTTGTCTGCACCTGCAGATCGCCTTTCAGCGAATTGTATTCTATTAGCTTGGGAAGTCTTTTGTTAGCTGCTAGATCGATCTCGCCATTGTTCTCCCGCATTTCCGGAGGAATATAGTCAAGTCCAAGAATTTTGTAAATCTCTTCTTCGCTCTTGCCTGCTATCTGCCTTTCCCCCTCGTATAGGCCGTACTCGTTCAGCTTCCAGCCCCGCACTATGGCCATGGTTCTGAGCGCAACATTGTGATCTTTGTTGCCAGTAAAATACTGCATGGCGGCGCCAAAATTTTCCTTCCCAACTATTCTCAAATCTGCATCTATGCCTAAAGAAAGTCTAACATTGGATTTTGTAGTGCCCTTGCTGTAGACATGAGTAACTTCGGGCAGCGTCGTAAAGAAGCTCATAACTTCATCAGGTCTGTCTGATGCAACAAGAAAGTCTGCATCCCCAATAGTTTCCTTCATCCTCCTTGCCGAGCCGCAGAGCATCGCGTTTTGCACTACTAGATGCCTTTTGAGACGAGATTCTATGTTCCTTAAACTCGGGAGCATATCCCCAAGGAGGAAACGTCCTCTGCCCTGCTTGAAGAACTCTATCGATTTGCGTATTTGCTGCTCCTTCTTCTCCCCAAAGCCTGATAATTTCTTGAGCTTTCCTTCAGCAATTACTTTCTCGAGGTCTTCGATCGTGCTAACATTCAGTTTTTGATATAACGTCTTGATCGTCTTTGGTCCTACGCCTTCAAGCGAAGTTAGCCCATCAAGATCGATTGGGAACTCTTTCTTACGTTCTTCATAGAGACGTAAATGGCCAGTTTGCAGGATTTCTTCGATCTTCTCTGAAATCGCTTTGCCTATACCCTCGATCTCCTGCAGAGCTTCTAGCCCTCCACCTTCATAGACATCTTTTATTTCTCTGCCGTAGCTCTCGATCATCCTTGCAGCCTTGTCGTAGGCCCTTGCTTTGAAGAACTCATCCTTCATTTCTTCGAATAATGCAAGATGATAGAAGATTTTTGCAATCTCGGGATTCTTCATCATTAGCTCTTCTACCGTTTATGAGCTAAAAAGTTCAGGGCTAAAAAAATGCGCCCATAAGACTACAGATTGTCCTTCTTTCTTTTGCTTCGTACCACGAACGCAACTACGGCGATAACGAATATTCCGCCTATTATTGCAACAACCGTCGGATCTGGCCCAGGTACGTTATATGCAGGATTCGCTCCTGCAGGTTGTTGCTGTTGTTGAGGTTGCCCAACACCCGGCACGCCTCCCAAGCCTCCAACTCCGATTCCGCCGCCGATTCTTGGAGGAACTATGACCTGGATGGTTTTTTCTCCACCGGGGCTGTAAACGTTGTTCCCATCAACTATTGCATGCACGACATAGTATACGGTGCCTGAAGACGGGATGTCAATGGCTGCAGAATAATTCCTCGGCGCATTATTGGGAGGGTCTATAGCTGCGAAGTTTGGAGTCGCTTTGGCATAACTGTTGTAGTCTGCTGGATTGCCAGGTTTTGTATCCCAGTGTACTGCTGTATGCGAGATCTTCCCAGTCCCTTTAACCTCCCAATCGATAGTGACTTTCTGTCCAGCCCCTGCATTTGAAGGCGCGTTTACTATTGCGATTGAGGCTGCACCCTGAGCAATAACGGGTTTAACACTTACAAAAAATGCTGAAAACAAGATGAGGAGAGACATGGAAAGTGCCAATTTTCTAGTCAGGGGTATTCCTATCACAAGCTCTGCAATGTTATGGTGATATATAAAACGAATGAAACCCTGCAAAAAAAATCTGCTTGCTCAAGAGTAAAGGTATGCTGAATAGTTATTGTATAAGAAGGCTTAATTCAAACAATTTTATGATAATTGCCTATGCTGTCGTTAAGGCTTGCTACCATAGCATTAATCCTTCTCTCATTTACAGCTTATGCAAGCTTTGTTGGATTTGATACATTATTAATCGAGCCCAATAGCGTACGAATATTCCCGCGAACCTATGCCAGTGAGATACAATTTAATTTTGAAAATGAAACTATAGACAATTTGCCAAAAGGGTTTGCATCTTATCTTGGGGGGACGGGCTCTGTAGGTGTGTGGAAGATAGTCAACGATAACACTTCTCCAAGTGGCCCCCTTGTAATTGCCCAGACATCGCAGGACATAACGCCAGTACACTTTCCCATTCTTATTTTCGATGATGGAATTTATTCAAACGCCAAAATATCTGCAAGAATCAGGCCCGTCGATGGGAAAGTCGATCAAGCTGGAGGGATAGTGTTCAGGTTTGTCGATATAGGAAATTATTACGTTGCAAGGATAAACGCCCTTGAGAATACTATCCAATTGTACAAATTTCTTGGTTCCAGAACATTTCCGCTTGCGAGCATAGAGGTTCCTGTCGAGGCTAACAAATGGCACCTTTTGGAGGTTGAAACTTTCGGAACTATCATAAGATGCTATTACGAAGGAAAGCT
Organism: Nitrososphaerota archaeon; assembly: GCA_024860875.1. Taxonomy (GTDB): domain Archaea; phylum Thermoproteota; class Nitrososphaeria; order Nitrososphaerales; family UBA57; genus VHBL01. The sequence continues at coordinate 90,014 of JACPSZ010000015.1, forward strand.
TGTAATCGAGAAAGAAGACAGCAGCATAGAATCTGGGAAGGCTGGGTTCTGGACAAAGTCTGATTCGGTAACTCACTTTGATGATTTTGTGATAAGAAAATAGATGGCTTGGGCAAAGTTGATATAGCGTATTAAGCGAATAAAGAAACAGGACATTTTCCCGTAGTGATGCAAATATTTGTCAACAAAAGCAAAAAACGATGAGTACCTGCTAGACCTTACGTCACGCGTGTACAAGGTGGTTGTAGAGCATGGGAATGGTGGAGTACTCCAGAGTGAACTGTGGAAAGAGCTAGACCTTACTAGCAGGGACGGTTCCAGAATTGCAATACGTTTAGAGAAGCGTGGGATGATAAAGAGGGATAAAATGCTACAAGGCGGCAGGTGGACTTACAGGCTTACACCATTGCGCTTCCCCGTCCAGATAAAATCTATCGAAGAAGCTCCTTGCATGACGTGCCCAGACGAGGAGAGATGTTCTCCCAGTGGTGTAGTGACTCCTCATACGTGCGCCTTCATTGAGAACTGGGTCACGATGGACTTCAAGCCCATGGCCATTCCCCAGAAGCAATTAATTTCATAAGTAAGCAACTGTTTCTAGAATTAAAATGCGGTTAAGCGAAGCCAAGAGGGATCATTATCGGAAACTAGCCAAAGAGGAGGGCTACAGCAGCAGAGCATCCTACAAACTCATACAGATTCAAACAAAATACAGAATGTTAAGACCTAACAATTGTGTCATAGACTTCGGCTGTGCTCCGGGTGGATGGCTCGAAGTTGCTTCCAAAGAAGTGGGTGATGGACGTGTAATAGGCATCGACAAGAAACCTGTGAAGACGCAACTTGAAAACGTGAAAATTTTAACAATTGATGTTTTTGATTCTGATGCGGAGTCCAAGATACTTGCAATTCTACCGCGGAAGGCCGATGTTGTGCTCTCTGATTTAGCCCCTAACATATCTGGCGTCTGGGAGGTCGATCACGCAAAGCAGATAGACCTTTGCAGGAGAGTAATCGAATTTCTGCCCAGAATTCTAACCAGAGGAGGTTCTATTCTCCTGAAGGTCTTTGAGGGCCCTCATCTTAAGGAATTTGTAAATCAAGTCGGCAAGAGTTTTGGCTATGTGAACATCGCAAAGCCGCCTGCAAGCAGGACAGCGAGTAGCGAACTCTACATGGTCTGCAAGAATTACTTAGGCTGACTTCAAAATCTCTTTCAATTTAATTGTAGTTGCGTCTGTCCTTATAGCTCTAGGATTGAGTATAGTTCGAACGGCTCTGAAGCCTTTTTTCTGCAGAGCACTAATGATTTTCGATAATGGTGGAGGAGGTATACCGAGATTATCGCATATTTTGTCTATAACGAAGTAAGTTTTAGGGGCTCCAATCTCATTTAACGCACCTTCCAGTAACTGCTTCGAACTTTTTGTTGGAGCAAACTCCAGCGATTTTTCGACTATCTGCCTCTCAAAGAGCTCACCGATCCATAGGGGGCCTGCAGATTTCGTCTTCTTCCCGCATTCTTGGCATTTTGCTATGATGGTTTTATCTATGGTTCTTGCTCCGCAGGAAAAGCAGTGTGACACATGGCCAATTTCTTTTGAAGTTAGAACGGGCTTTGCATTGATTATAGCATTGATCTTTGCATAATGTTTCGTAGTGTGGGCAAATACAGGGCTGATCCCCAAATCGAACCTCATCGCTGCAAAAGCCAGCGCTCCGTAAAGTATTCTGACAGCAACTTCGTGGCAGTATTCTGTATTCAAGGAGTTGCTCCCGTATTTTCTCAAGCAGACTTCTGGGTGAACACCGCACAATACCGCTCCATCGGTTGCAGTTGCTGAAACCATGCCCTTAATCTTGCAGGCTCGTACTGCAGATTCCAAGAACGGAGCGGGTGAACCAAATGGGTCCAATTCGATGCAGTCGAACCTTTTATGAGGGCCGGAATGTTTTAAAAGAAAGTCGTTGGCTTCATATCGCGAAAAAGAACACTTGCGATAAACATCGTTAAGCTTTGCAGAAGCCTTTGCGAGCTCTATCGCCTCAGGATTGAGATCATTGACGTAGACTCGTCTAACATCAGTTTCATTGCAGACCCTTATTGAACCTGCGCCCACTCCAGCAAGAGGATCCCCATAACTTATCTTCGAGCCTAAATTTGCAGAGTACCCAGCTACGACTGCAACAAGAACATCACGCTTCAGAGCTCCAAGAGGGTTAAAAAATGCGGGATCGCGGGGCGGAACCTTCTCTCTAAGGCTGGAATCCGGAACGATTAGTTCCGTTTTGCCTTCTTTTATTGTTGATTGCTGAAACAATTCTATTGCTACTTTTTTGGAGGCTTCGCTTCCTGCCTTGACTCCCCTCTAACAGTCGCCAGCACGTTAGAAAGCTCTCTTATCGCTTGGCTCTTCTTCTTGCCCTTTGGAATAGAGATGTAGCCTGTTCTTACGTTCATCCTTTTGGGAAATGCGGCCTCAACAACTTCAACTTGAATCTTCAAGCGCTCTGCAGCTTTTGCAAGCTCTTGGAGGGTAGGATTCTTGACGGCTTGGTTTGTAGGAACTCTGCGCCCATCCGCCCTGCTCAGGCTTGAGTTGAAATAATCCACCCAGAGTATCTGCCTGTCGTAGTCTTTCATGAAGCTACTTCATCAGTACAGCGTTAACTACTCCATGCTGGCCTGGCCTCGAGACTACTTTGGCCTTGCCGAGTTCGGTCTCAAGTATAGCGCCCTTTGTGATGACCTTCCTTCTCGAATAGTCCCTGCTTGAAGGATTTTCAATAACACTAACAATTTTGGACTTCTGAGCCTTGCCCGTTGACGGGTCAACAACATTGGCAAAATCTACATTTGTCAGAGCAACCTTTACGTTGCCTCCTCTGCCCCTCCTCTTTAGAATGCTAATTTCTCCAAGCTCTGTTTCTGCGGGATAGTAATCCCTTTCAAATGCTCTCCTCTTTCTCTGGGCTGCCCTGCGCCCCCCAGTCTTCTTCCTCTTCCGCAGATTTTCTATTGCCCTTGGCATAACTCAGCCAGCTCAGCCACCCATGAATATTAAAGTCTTAACTAGGCGGCCTCAGTTCAGGCCCTCCGGGCTTTGCAGGAGCGAATCTTGATAATTGTTGCTTCATGACGGAATAATCGATGCTCAAGCCAAAGTAGTTTGCAAAGCTCTCCGTAGTTCTGTAAACCCTAGTCCTTCCTTGAGGCTCCGATTTGACAAAACCCAGCTGCTCCAATAGTTTGAGATGTTGATACGCTTGAGGGCCTCTCCGCTCCGATATCTGCTGTGCCGAAATTGGTTGAAAGAATGCAACGTATGACAGCGTCTTCATTGCTGAATTTGGTAGCAAAGCTCTAGAAGCGAACCTCCTTGCAATTTTGTTAAATTCTGGCTTCAACTGCATGACGAACTTTTCGCCGGGCATTTCAACCAACTGAATTGCTGCGAACGTTGTATTGACATCCTGAATGATTTTGCGCGTGGTCTGCAGAGCCTTCCTCCTTGATGTCAGACCTCCAGCCCTTGCCAGCTCTTCCGATGTTAGAGGTCTTCCCGCAGCGTAGAGGGCCGCTTCAATGCGCCCTCTTGCATTTTCTTCCGACATTAAATCACCATAGTTATCCTGATGTCGTTGCCTTCCTGTGCCAATTTCACAATACCTTCAGTTGCCACAAATAACAGGAGTATGAAGGTTTTTGCCTTTTCTAAAGCTGAAGCTCCATCTATCAGCTTGCTGAACAGGGTATCTCCAGTATCCCTCAACGACCTAGTGAGCTTTGCCCGAAAGTCCCTGACCATTTCTTCGATCTTGAAAATGTATTGGTCGATTTCCACCTCTAGCTCGGGCTCTATCTTCTTGGCCTTCTCTTTCTGTCTGCTCTGCGAAAGGGCTTCGTTCAGTATAGTTTCGAGAGACGCAACTAAATCGTCAATGGATGTCGAATAGAGCTCGTACCTGAACGGGAGGACGATGATGCTCGGAGGCTCATCCCTCGGATGCTCGATCCTCTCCGCCCTCAAGCGTTCAAAATAGAATATGGTTTCGACTTTGAACCTGTACAGAAGTGCAGAGGATAGTGCTACGGAGCCGCATAAACGCAAATCTGTCTGCTTTCTTTTCAGTATGGCCATTATGAAGAGACCAAGAAGGTCTGCGATGTCTATCTCCCAAGGCTTTCCGGACTTCACACTGTCAGGATTGATGAGCAGGTTCAGCGGATGCCTGGCTAGACTAAGATCCTGTTCTGCCAGTTCTCCGTGCCACCTCTATCTTCTGCTGGTATCTTACTATCTGCGATATTCCTGACTGCATGTAGACTCCGAACATCATCTCTGCCCTTGACAGCAATGAATCCTTCAGACTGACAATTAGTATCTGAGAATTGGTAGCCCTCTCCTTTAGCAGCTCCGCCAATCTTTCTGAGTTTACAGCGTCAAGGTGCGCATCAATTTCGTCAAATATGTAAAATGGAGCTGGGTTAACTGCTTGGATTGCAAGTATGAGCGAAAGTGCCGAGACCGTTTTTTCTCCACCGCTTACAAGACCGCTCTCTCTCGGTATCTTGCCAGGGAACTGCGTCATTAGGAAGACGCCTGTATTGAAAACGTCGTCAGGATTCTCAAGCTCGAGCCACGCAGAGCCCGTGGTTATGCGTGAAAATATGCTTCTCAGCTCTCTGTCAATCTTGGTAAATGCTTCCATGAAGACTTGCTTCTTCTCAGCATCTACATCCTGAATGAACTTCACTATCGCATTCCTTTCATTCTCCAATTGGTTCCTCCTTTTAGAAACGTCCCTATAGCCGACGTAGATCTGCCTGTAGTCCGCATCCGCCCTCAAGTTGACGCTGTTCCTTATAGATTCATATTCACCCGCAAGGCTTGAAAGCAGCACTTGCGAACTCTCAAAATATTCCAATGGCTCTGAGAAACCGTACAACGATAATTCCCCTCTGCAAGCACTTTCTACTTCTGTTAAACGTTCGAGCTCTTTGGTAGTCGCCAGCAAATCTTTCTCCGCATTGGCTATGCTTCTTACCACAGCCTCTCGCTTCCTTCTGAACTCCTTGAGCCTCTCTTCAAAGCTGTCGAGTATTGGGCCTAGCCTTCTGGAGGCCTCTATGGCCTCGCTCTCCCGTCCTTTCAAATGAGCAAGCTCCGCCTCTAGAGCCTCCTTAGCTTTGCTCAGACTTTCGATAAGATTCTTCCTTCTCTGCAGCTCTTCCTGCTGTTGCTGAATTTCTTCCTCTAGCCGCCTGAAAGTGGGTTCAAGGTTCGCCTCAAGGTTTCCATTTGCCCTTGCCAACTGGGTCTGCAAATCAAGTATTTTCACTCGTAAGCCGTCTATTGATTGGTTCAGTCTTTCTTTTGACCCGTCAATTGCCTGAATCTTGTCCTTTAGCGCTTGGATGGAGTTACCCTCTGTGGCTGAACGTACCTCCGTAATTTTAGATTCGATGATATTTTTCGAATTTAGATGGTTCTGCCACTTCTGCGAAACGAGGTTGAACGATTTTTGGGCCCTCTCCATTTGCTTCTGCTGAGAAGTGGCCAGCTTCCCGTATCGTGACAGGAAGCCCTTGATGTTTGTTAGATCGGCTGCAAGCTTACCGAGCGATTCAGCCTTCTTGACCCTTTCAACATCTAACTGCTTTGTCTGCTTCTTCAGAGCCTCAAGGTCCTGCTTCCTCTTTGTGATGGAAGATTTTAGCGATGTCAAGGCTTCTTTCATGGCATTCTGGGATTCATCGTCAACCATGAATTCGGCAATTGAAGAAACTTCGTGCGTTCTACCGGTGTCAAATGCAAAGACTCCAGCTTCGAAGAGGTCTCCGTTAGGCGTAACCGTGCGGTAGCCCTGCTTAGCAAGCGCATATGCAGATCTTGTACTCTTCACCAGAATTGTATCTCCGAATACAAAGTTCACTAATCCTCTGGGTATGCCGCTTCCCCTGACGAACTCCGTTGCTGAGCCCATAATGTCTCCTCCTTTTGGAGGAGAAGCCTTTTCCGCGTCTGCAACTTCGGAGAGCGGGATTATAGTTATTCTCCCGAGCTTGAACCTCTTTATCACTTCAACCGTCCTTACTAGTGATGGCAAGTCTTCAACTACAGCAGATTCGAACCAGCTTCTTCCTGCAGCTTTTACAGCCTTCTCTGACGCTTTTTCCCATTTTAGGAGTTCACTCACCCTCCCGAGATAGCCGGGCAATCCGCCAGAATCTGCAAGCTCCTGAAGTTTTGCTAGCGTAACTTCTGCTCCAACGATTCTGTCAGCTATGAATCTCTGCGATTCGTACCTGACCAGCGTTTCGCTGGCTTTCTGCAGAATCTCTATGGCCTTCTCAGTTTCCTGCTCGAGGTTCTCTTTTCGCTGCTGAGCATTAGTGTTATTTCCTTCTAAGCTTTCAAGTTCGTGAACCTGCACTTCCTTGACGCTTTCGAGCTCCTTTAGAGTATTTTCAAAATTTTTCAGAGTGTCAATCAGGAACTTCGACTTCGTTTCCAAAGAACCAAGTTTTTCCTTCAGAGCTATTTGCTTTGATTCAAGGTCTGTGATTCTCAGCGAAACCTTCGCAAGGGCTTCACCGTAGCGCTTGTTCCTGTCTTCGAGTCTTGCTAGTTTCTCGGTTTCGCGTTGCAAATCTGCAAGCAAATCCTGCCTCTCTTCTTCGAGAGACGTAATTTCTGATTGTTGAGTGGTTTTTCGAGTGTCAAGTTCAGCAATTTCCTCGCCAAGTTCAGCAATCCTTTTTTTCATCGTTTCAATTTCCGCAGTCCTTTCGGTTCGCATCTGGCTGAGGTATGGGAGGCTTTCTTCGATTCTGACGATAGTTCTGCTAGATTCTTCTAATCCTTGCTTAGTTCTTTCTAACTCATTGGTTGCCCTTGCCACAGCAATCTGCACTTCCACGGGCTTTCCACCCTTACCTTCAACATACGTAGCAAAGAATTCGTTCTTTTCAGATTCGACCTTGGCAACTTCTTCCTCCGTCTGGATGAGTTTCTCCTCCAGCTCAACTTGCCTCTGCTTCAAATCCTTGACATCGTTCTGCTTACCTTTCGACTTTGTGATAGCTTCTGAAAGCCTCTTTGAAGCAAGAACTGCTTTGGCCCAGTTGATTTCGTCTTCAAGGAACCTTAATCTCAGCTCATCATTTCGCTCCCCTTCAAGAGAGTCGACTCTGGACTTTATTTCGCCCAGTCTAGCAAGAGCAATTTTTAGATTGACATCAGCAGCGTCTAATTGTTTAATCGCCTGCGTCTTCTTGTCGTCGAACTGAGAAACTCCAACGATTTCTTCGATCAAACCTCTCTTCTCTTCGGGAGTCAGTTCGGATAGCCTAGTGACAAGACCCTGCGGAACGAAGTTTATGCCGTCGGGGTTTATCATAGCAAGGTCGAGAGTCTCTGCAAGGTTCCCCTTCTGCACCCTCTTCCCATTTAGATAATAGGTGCTCTCTCCTGTCGACCTCAATTCTCTGGTTATCACAACGTTGTCGCTATCGACTGCTATGAGCTTGTCAGAATTGTCTAGAGTTATTGTGACCCTTACCTCATCCGCTTTATTCGCTCCTCCATCATAGATTAGCGAGGGAAGTCTGTTAACTCTGAGTGCTCTGGGGCTGTTCTGCCCCATTCCAAAGATTATCGAATCTATAATGTTACTCTTGCCTGAACCATTTGGCCCTGTAATCCCAACTAAACCTCTGTCAAGCTGTACTGTAACATTCCTGTTCCCGAAGGACTTGAACCCATTGACTTCGAGCTTCTTGATATAAACCAGAGTTAATCACTCCGAGTATTGCAGGTAGCCATGCACAAGGTTGCTATAGGTTTGCTTATAAAAGCGAGTATCGAATCTTGCTAATCGGTTTGACGATAAGCTCTTCCTTTTGATCAAGCCGCTCCAATTCGCTGGAGAATTCCAGAATATGTCTTTTTCTTAAGTGCGGCATGACGCAGACTCTCAAGTGTCTGGGGAATGTTGATACTGCCCATCCCCTTTCCCGTAATTTGTCAGAAACTTCTTGAGGAGATTCGTGTAGGGTCTTCAAGCCCAAGATATTCAACATAGGTTCTTGGACTGGTTGGATGTTCTCCATCTTCAATGCGTTTTCGTATAGAAGGTTTGTCAGACTCATGCATTTCCTTACAATCTTCCTGTAGCCCTGCTTTCCGAGCATCTGCATCGTGGCCCAGACTACGATTGCAGCCGCTCCAGGCCTCGTCCCGAGTATGCTCACTTTGGAATATTCTCCTCCTGCAAGGTAAGACGCCTTGATGTCTATTCTCTCCAGCATTTCCACCTCTCTGAACAATATCATGCCTGCAGGAACAGGTGCCATCCCCATTTTGTGCGGATCAATTGCTATGGAAGAAACTCCTGATAGCTTGAAGTCAAAATCCTCTGCGGGGTAGCCTAGATCATTCAAAAATGGAATTACAAAGCCGCCGAAAGATGCATCTATGTGAAGATGTATCTCATGAGAAGCGGCAATTTCTGACAGTTCATTTATTGGATCAATGGCTCCAAGCTCCGTAGTTCCCGCTATCCCCGCAATCATTACCGTGTTTGCAGTTATTGCTGCTTTTACCCTGCTTGCTTGAACTCTTCCCCTCTCGTCTGTGGGAACGCTTATCAACTTAATGCCGAGCATGTCAGCAGCCTTGTTGAACGAGTGGTGTACAGAAGCAGGAACTATGGCTTCAGGCTTCTCTATCTTTGTTTCATTCCTTGCAGACCATAGCGCCATTATGTTCGCTTCGGTACCTCCAGAAACTATGCTGCCGTGTGCATTTGGATGGTTAAGCAGCTCTCCAGCCGAAACTATGGCTTCGCTCTCCAGCCTTGCAGTAGCAGGGAACAGACCTGGATCGCCGAGGTTCCTCTCCAGATATTTTGAATACAACAGTCTTGCAAACCTTGTGGGCTCGGTACACATGGAGCCCATAATCCTGCCTGACGTGAATGTCATATCGTCCTTGAGAGATCGCTGAAGAACAGCGAGGATTTTTGCTGCGGCTAATCCCTCTTCCTTCATACCTCTGCCTCCGTCAGTTTACTGAACGCTGCCTTAAGCCTCTCCAACTGCTTAGAATCCATCTTGAATGTATTTTCCTGCGCAGGGAACTTTCCTGATACTACATCATCTCTGTAGTTTGCCAGTGCTTCTGATGCAGCCTTGCCAAGATCGGCGTACTTCTTTGCGAACTTGGGGCTGAATTTTTCGTACAAGCCAAGAATGTCATGCAAGACAAGAACTTGGCCGTCGCAGTGCCTTCCTGCACCTATTCCTATTGTCGGCACATTCAGCTTATCGGTAATGATCTCTGCTACCTCTTCAGGAACCATCTCAAGCACTATGGCAAAAGCCCCGGCAGATTCCAGTTCTTGGGCATCCTCAATAAGCTTCTCTGCAGACCTAGCGTCCTTGCCCTGAACCCTGTATCCCTGCCACAGCGTTGCTGTTTGAGGAGTCAAGCCTACGTGACCCATGACAGGTATTCCAGTCCTGGATATAGCCCTGACAGTGTCGCTGAACTCTTTCCCTCCTTCTATCTTGACAGCGTCCATTCTTCCTTCCTTTACAAAGCGCCCGGCATTTCTTACAGCGTCTTCTCTAGAAATCTGGAAAGACATGAAGGGCATATCACCAACCAATAGAGAGCTCTTTGCGGCCCTCGCCACTGCTTTGCTCATCATCAGCATTTCATCCATTGAAACTGGGATGGTAGTTTCATAGCCTAGGGAAACCATGCCTCCGGAATCGCCGACTAGGATTATGTCTATGCCTGCTCTGTCTGCTATAGTCGCAAACGGATAGTCGTACGCCGTGATTACTACGATCTTCCTTCCTTCGCCCTTCATCTTGGCAATGTCGGAGATTGTAAGTTTCCTTCGTTCAGACATTCTCTAGCCTCCTTGCAACGTGAATCATAGCCTCCTGCAGGTTCTTTTCGTTGTCAAAATCGACAATGTTGCGTAGGTTTCCGCTGTGCCTCAGTTTCTTTGCTTCTTCAACAAGCAAGGGTATTGCTCTCACAACATTGTCCACTATAGTTATTGATGCAGCGATGGAAGTTCTTGACATAGGGTTGAGGTCTAGTGCGATTACCGTCTTGCCCATCTTCCTAAGAGCCTCTGTTCTATCGCCGTCCTCCAGCGGGACGAATACAACATCGGCAACCAAAATTCCCCTTGGGTCAACTTTCCTGCGTTCGCTCATCAACTCTGGTATCCGTGCGGAAGCGTTTTTGCCAACTCCGAGAACCTCTGCAGCTCCACTCTCTTTGAGAACTTCAGCAATGGCCGATTCCCTCTCAGCAGTCCTGTAGAACAGGTTAACCTCTATCGCCGCTCCAACAGTCTTGGCTAGCTCTACAACTTTCTCTGGCAACAGTGCAGCCACATTCCCATTCACCGAAATTACAGGTTTCTTTGCCATCAGAAGTGCGGCTGCCGCGGCTCGAATTGCCTTTTGTGCAAAGCCTTCTGTCCTCCCGCCGATTATATAATCGAAAGCCTCTCCTCTCCCATAGGCTATAAGGCCTTCTGGCACTACTAGGCCCTTCCTGAACCCCTCTACCAGTCTCTCTCTTTCAAGAAGCGACTTCGCTCTTGGATGATTGTCAGGTATGTTAGCGGATGTCAGCAAACACTTGCTCCTCCTTCAGATATGTGTGAAAAGACTACAGTTCCATCTGACGAAAAACGTTCGAACAATTCTCGCAATAGATGAGAAGAGTCATCGGAAACTAGCGAAAATATGGTTTCTCCGAACATCGCTACGCTACATAAGAGGCCACTCTTGGCACCTTCCTCTATTATTGCCCTAGCAGCTTCAGACACTCTGCCTATCTTGAAGGCAAACTCCTGCGATAGTTTAAGAAAGTTGCCTGAATCAGGATTGGAAAGGAAGTTTTTGATGATGGCGCCTCCAGCTTCTTTGACTGCTAGACGCATTGCTTGATCAGCAAGGAAACTCTCTGTGGATAGCCCTCCGAAGCTTATGGCTCCGACTGTATTCTTATCTCCAATGTCAAAATGTGACACAGAGCCTATTCCCGGGGCACCAGCTTTCGTTCTGATCACGGCTCCTCCTCCGAATTCTGCCAGCACCGTACCAAGGCCTGTTTTGCACTCTATTTCTGAAAGGTGCGCAACCCGAGCAGCCTCCTCGCCGGTTAAACCCAGCCCAAGAGCCCTGTTCAGAGCCAATGCTGCACTCAGAGCACCTGCCCCGCTGGAACCGAACCCTGCACCTATCGGAACTTCGACCTTCTGCTCAATTTCAACATTGTAGTCTCTTTCTGCAATGTCAAGCATTTTTTTGGCGACGAGCCTTGTTACGGGCGCATGCTCCCTCTTGCCATTAATTTTAATCAGTATTTGAGATAGAGACGACCGTTCTGCCGTGACTGTAGTTGTAGCACCAGCCTCTAAGCATACTCCCGCTCCCCTCGAACCAGTAGCAAGCGGATTAACATTATCTACAATCTCAAAAAATCCCGTAATATGCGATGGGGAATACGCTCTACCTTTCAAGTAGAAATGAGTCAAGATACGACAACTTAATTAAAATCCTCTATAGATTCTCTATAGAACTTTAAAGATGGAAAACAAAGACCTAAGGAAAATACAAGAGATGGGAGGAGGTACAGCACTGATATCGCTTCCGAAGAGCTGGGTAAAGAAGAATAATCTAAAGAGAGGTAGCGTAGTTTCCATTGAAAGCAGTTCCGACAGGCTGATAATCTCCCCGCACTCAAATGAGCAAAGAGAGCCCAAAGAAATCACGCTTGAATATCCTCCAAAACACTTGCATAACTTGCTGAATGAAATTACCGCAGCGTATCTGTTAGGTTATCACATAATCAGAATAGCGGGCAAGGACAGAGTATCATACAGCGACAGGGACACGATAAAGAATGCTATGAAGTTTTTGATGGGGCTTGAAATAGTCGAAGAGGATGCCCATACGATTACGATACAGTTCCTGCTAGAACCATCTAACATACATCCAGACAAGCTCTTCATGAGGATGCACGCTATAACTTCCGGCATGCACAAAGATTTGCTGACTGCTTGCATAGAGAATGATGCAAAACTGCTCAAGGATATCAGAGGTAGGGATGACGATGTTGACAGATTGTACTTCCTTCTGGTAAGGATAATTCGCAGTGCTGTCCAAGATCCCATGCTGGCTGCAAAGTTTGGCATGAGTCCCATAGACTGCCTTGACTATAGAGTTGCTGCAAATGTCCTTGAGGCGATCGGCGACGCCTCTGCGAGAGCTGCAGAGAGTTCCGAATCAGAGTTGAACTTCTCGGAGGAAGATAAGAACCTGCTGAACAAAGTAGGTTCCATGTTAACCGAGATCCAAGATTCTGCCGTTAAAGCCCTTTTGACCAAGAAGGCTAGTGAAGCAAGGAGAGTGGTAGAACTGCACGCTGAGCTTAAAGAAAACATAGCAAAGCACGTAGATGTAGAAAAGAAAGCTAATTTTCTGGCCGAATTGCTTTCCACAATGAATTCCGTTGCTAGGCTTTGTGTCGATATAGCGGATTTGGCCGTTCCTCTATACCCAACTGTAAGGTAAAGGGCTAGCCAAAGACCCTCTCAAGTTCGTAGATTGATCTGGCAATAACGACATGAGCCTCCAGAGGCTGCTCGTGAACGGATAGAATTCGATCGAACTCCTTGCTGACAGTATTGCTAAAGTGTCCTCTCGGGAAGCCTCCGATTACTAATGTTCCTCCATTGGTTTTTGCCATGGAACCTGCCATTTCTGCGAAACTGCTCTTCTTGCCTATCCTTGAAAGCCCAATTACAGTTTCTGGCCTTAGACGCTTTACCAAGCCTGTAAAGTTTTCCTGCTTTAAATCGAGTAATATGTTATCTTCACTAACTATCTTCTTTTGCTGAAAGAGCTGCTCCATCAGGCTGACAAATCTGGGATACGATTTCGGGAGCCTCGCACCTTTTCCAACAGTTATGACCTTATCCTCTCTCGTATGAACGAAGACCTGCAGCTTGTCTTCGAGGAAGAACGGCGTATATATGGCAGTAATCAAGGAAATATGAATAATATCGGGCCTGCCCCTTCTGTATGCCTCTGGGATGTTTCTCATAGCTGCGTGATGGTATGACCTGTCGAGCAGCACCTCCTGAGGTTTCTTTGACTCTCTCCTGGCCTGATTTACTACTGAAGGGTGCGAAACAATCTTTGACGGTACAATTTCCAGTGCAGATTCAGCTATAATCAGGCTCAGCAACATTAACGGTCGCTTCAACCGAGTTTATATGGCAACCCCTGTCACCAATTTTTATGCAGGGGAGCAAGTCGCGTGGTTTCTGATTCACTATATTTCGATTGTATGTGTTTTATAGCAACAGGTGCTTACCTATGTGCTTATGCCGACGCTCAGCTCTTCCCTGAGCCCTTTGTATCCCTTTAAGACCTTGAAGCCCTTTTCGGTTAGCCTATAGGACCTGCGCACGCTATCAAATTCCTCAAGCAGCAATCCGTTCGCGAGGAGAAAGTCCAGAGACTCCTGAAACATTAGCCACGAAAGATTTGATCTATACATAATCTTTGTCGGCCCTACACTTCCTCCAGAGACAGCATCTAGTATGTCAAGCAAGACTTCCATCTTAGACCTCCTACCATGAACCTTTCTTCCAATTTCTGCTAAAGCTGTCATGATACTCCCCTATTCAGATCGGATAGGCTGTGTATCCACGTGTGATCACGCGTCGTCCTAGCGTTTCTGACAATACCCTATCAACGACTGCTAGCACACTTGTGCCGAGCATCGCGCGAATAGCCGCCCTAAAGACAACCCGCTTCTCAAGAATATCACTGGTTTCAGGATTGATGTGGTATCTATAGGCTATCATGTGCTTTACTGTGTCCCAGCCTGCCTTCCCTATTGCATCTTCCACTGTTGTATTTACGTAAGAGACTATTTGCTCCATCTCATACGGGCTAATCTTCTGCTCTGTTTCCATATTTCCCAGCCGTGTAGTAGGTTAAGCATAATAAATCTGGTAGTGTGTACTAAATGAACGAACAGAAATCTGTTCAAACTGTCCGGACATCTGATACCAGGTACTAACCTGATTAGCAATTTAAGATGAATAGAAGGCTTGGCTCTGATGACTCTCCGGGTTATCCAATTATTCGCTTTTTATACCCCCCAGGGCCTAGATAACGATAGGGGCCCCTATAGAGATGTTTGATAGATGGTGGATCCTTGGGTTATCAAAAGTTGACCTACCGCCGCGTACTTTTCTTGTGTTATCTCTATGCATCGACAGATACATTGAACCAATTCCATACGCTCTTCCTAGAAGCGTAATGGTTCCACTGTACTAGATCCTTGTACAAGGGGAAAATATTAATTTGTATAGTACGAGAAACAGAGCTTAAGGAGATGATCTAAGTGATTCTTCTGTACGATAAACGATGTTATATTTGTGCCCTGTTTGTTTTGATACTAAGTAACTTCGCAAGAGGTAAGATTAGGGTTCTTCCAATGGGTTCAGAACTAGCGGAACCATTTGAAGAATTGATACGGAGATCAGGGTATAACCCCCAAAGAGCCGCTTGGCTACTGGACAAGAATGGGGCAGATTCCGGCATTTACCTAATCATTTCTACTCTATTGGCAGTCATTAGGGGAACCGCAACGGGCCCCCAAAATGCCTATGGGATAAAGGATTTGTACGAACAAGGATCCTGCACCGTTAGTCTGCCTTGTAAGGGGCTTTCAGGTTTTGCTTTTAGGACCGCTTATTTTATCTCGACGAGCAGGAGATTAACTTGGGAAAGTTAGCAGTCTCGGAAATAATTAACAGAGGCATTGTGTTATGATTCCAAACCGGTCCTCCAGTGATATGAAAACTCCGGGTGCAGGCCTGTAATCGACCTCCATGGATGGAGAGGAATTTGGCGTGTCAGATCTGAATCTTCTGACGATGCAGTGGCACCCGGGTAAAAAAATACTGAGCTACGGTAGCACTAGCGACATGCCATTTTTGCCCTAGACGGCACCTACAGCTAAGTTCAAAATACCTAGGATCTGAACCTAGTAATTCAAATCCAGTTCCAGAACCATTCTTATTACGGAACCCACCGGTCCCATAGAATTCTTTCTTTTCTGCCCTAAATAGGCATAAACTAGACTTGGACGGATTCTAAGTATGTTTTTGCCAGTTCTGCTAATGAATCGATATTGATGGGCCTCTAGCTCGCATCGGAAAGATCAAGCGGAAACAAAATGCATTGCATACTAACCTGAGCTACCATTGCCAAGAGTACGGCTGTCACTGGCATAGCAATGAAAGTAATACAACCAAAGTGCTGCCTATTTCTTACCACTTAAGCTTCCTTTAGGGTCAAATATACAGAGACGTCTCGTAAACTATCGATTTCAGTTCTCAGATCATACTGTATTTCTGTTTCCAGTTGTTTTAATTGGTTGTGTCAGATTTCCATCCGCTGCAATGCTAACTATTCCAACTATGTATGGCCCTGCTCTCCGCATCTTTACATCCTGAACACTTACAGCCCTTTTTGACTGCTTGAGAGATGCATACGCCACAGTGTAGATATAACCCGCGATCATCATGCCTCCGATGGAGTCCATGCAAGTAAATCCCAGAGAAGATGCAAGTACTGCCCTAAACACGACAAATGAAGCACTTCCATCCTTTGTTGAGTTATGAGCGTCCGTTTTGAGGGAGAGGAGGTTGTATTTTTTGCCATCTTCCTCACATCTGAAAGGCCCGATAAAGGGAAACCGTGCCTCCTACAAGAAGTGTAGCCAAAACTATCGCAGGACAGGAAACTTACTTTGGCTCAAGAAGCCTCATATAAGAATAGTAGAGTGGCACCGAAGCAACAACTACCATTCCATATGCAGCTACTAATGCTGCGAAACTCTCAAGTTTGAAATAACCGAAAGGGAATCTTTTATCTGCGGTCCTCCTAGAAGACCTAAGGCCGAGCCATACGATCAAAGAAATCGCGGTCTGTTCTAGAAAAATATTCAAGGTCGTTGGTTTGAGATAAGGAGACTGGCTCAATACCAGAGCCAACTTTGACCGTAAGCTACGTACATTGCGTAAACGATCGTAGAGACTATGATTGTAATCTTTAGTGCTAGATTGGCCCTACTGAGATTAGGTGTTTGACCGACTGGGGTCTTGCCGAGCGATTCAAGTGCAAAGTGCGAAGTTGCGAAAAGACCGACCATTAATACGAATCCCCATGGAAGCCAGTCAGTCATACCATGCCTCGCATGTATAGGCATTATTTATTCTTGTTATCTGACAGGTATCTGACAGGTGCAACACTTTAAACAAAGTAAATTAGGCCAAAGGTCCCGAGAGCAACAACAAGGCCTACTAGCCAGCTCCGAGATCGGTTAGCTTGGTTTTTCCCGACCCTCTGCACGATCAGGATCGCTACGCCTCCTGCTAGTAATGGGCCGAGTACACGTAAGCCTATGGAACGGAGATTATCACTGATATCACCCATTTTCTCCTGCCTATATCTTGCCTCCTGTTCTGCAGTGGCCTCTGCCATAGGAAGACCAAAATGGAACAAAATCAATACCATGGATAAGGTTGTCAGTGCAAGTGCGGCCCGATTGGCAAAAAGAGTCAAGTCTCTACATTTAGTCCGCTTGGAACTAATTAAGTATTTTGGAACCGTTTCTGGCAGCTCTTCGGGAGGTTTCTTTCAACCATTCATTATAGGTTCTTTTGCGCATTTGTGCAATAAAAGAGTTCGAACTATTCGCTAATTAATACCACAGAAATAACTACCAGAGCAACAAACAAAGTTGGCAGTATCGTCGCAAGGAATGGAAAGTGTTCAGCAACCATTCTCGCCAATAAAAGCACTGGAAACATGGTGATGACGCTCGAAACTGTCAGTAGAGCTACAGCGGGTCTGAGAGAAGTTACGAGCCTGGGCTCACTAGTTGGACTGTCCCTGACCTCCGTCTGCCTTAGCTGAGCAGCGAGGGAAGAGAATGTTATGGCAGGAATTGCTAGCATCATTGCAAACCTAACATAACCGGCTAGAGGAAGAGGAATTGGGTCCCCAATAAGACTAAACACCGACGCGACTCCACTCAAATTGTCGAAAGCTCGTAGAAGCGAAAAGCCTTGACCAGCCTGCTGACCTGCCAAAGAACCTGTGTATGCGATCAGGGCAAGAATGTAGCCAAGAAAGAAGAACGTAATTCTGTGAAGGGCACTTACCCTCCCTCCTACAATAATCTGGTAAATACATGCGATCACTCCAAAGAAAATGTACGCGAACAACAAAGGAATAAAATCTGAAACATTTCTCATGGTGATAAGAGACACCCCGGCGGGTAGTATCGGCAAGTTCACCAAAGTAGTCTTAACTAGAAGCTGTTTGTCCTTCCCCTTGATTCTGTCAAACCAACCCCTTCCGAACGAAACAATATAAAAAATTATCATACTAATAGTGAATACAAAAGAAAGAGAGCTAGCGAAACCAAGGAAAGTTATCAGCACAGTTTCATTCAAAAGCATTATTAGAATTGGGGCTGCAGCGACCCCTGAAACATATGTTCGAAGTTCCCTCATTTGTTTCATTAACCTTCGATCCTCTGTGTTGGCATCACATCAGCTTCTACAAAACTCAGGTGTAGGGTCACGCCTGTTAAACGCCTAGCAGAGTTCCAAGCGATGGATCCTCCGTAAGGATTTTCAAAAATTTCGCTCCATTCTTCCCGGGGCTGTATCTCTACCGTCGTCGAGCATTTCTTAGAATTGTCCAGGTCTTCGGCTGATTTACATCTAATACTTTCAATAGCTCTTCCTTGAAAGGTAATGCCACTCAATAAGATGGTTTTGCCAAACTCATTCACATACGAGAATTTCATGCGATCAGCTGGAGAAATCACCCAGTCCTTCGAGGTCGCATTAATTCTAATCTTTGGAGAATCCTCAATTTCAAATCTTCTTATTGACAGTATCGAGTCTCCATCAATAGTAATGCTCTGCGGCGTCCAGTCAGCAGTTTTCACAACATACTTACCTCCATACAACCCTATTTGTGCCAAGCCTCTAGTATCGGTTATAACCTGCAACCCGTGTTCTGATATTTCACCACCTACAACAGCATGGAAACTAACGTTCACTCTTGCAGCAGGGTATAATCTGATTACCCTATCAGAAGGACTGATAATTGTTGCATTAATGAGCACCAAGCTGTCAGGGAGAGGAGCGGGGAACAAAGGCCTCGGCTCTGGGAAGTAAGACAAAAGGACAACAACGCCGGCAATCGCAACCACAAAAAGCAATATCTGATATGCGTTGGAACGATGCAATATTTTGGACCAAGTTTGTTTTACGTTCGTTGCTTTCTTCCCAAAACAGCTTTGTCGAACAAGCATATCAAGATATTATGGCTCTATCACGACCCTTCAAATAAATTATCTAGATTAGATCATCGAGAAAAATATGGGAAGGAGAGGTTTTGGCCTCTACTCCACTACAGTGATTTTGCCGGTCATAAAGGGATGCGGTTCACAGAAGTACTCGAATACTCCAACGTTATTGAATGCGTACTCCCAATCCTGACCAAAGCCCATATCAACCGACTTGAATTTACCAGTCTTCTCCACTACGTTGTGGATACCTGGGTCACCTCCGCCTAGGCTAGTATCCCTGTGCTGGAAGATGATTTTGGTTCCCTTCTTGACAGTTATGGTACCTCCTGAGAACTCTTGGTCCTTCAATACAACTGTGACTGTGCCCGATAAGACCGCTGGTGCTGGAGCTGGAGCTGGTGCTGGCTGAGGTGCAGGGGCAGGTTGAGGTGCTGGTTGAGGAACGGGGGCTGGAGCGGGGGCAGGCGGTGGTGGAGGTGGAGCCACCGGAGCAGGTGGGGGAGGTGGAGGTGCAACCGGTTGAGGCGGCTGAGGAGCTACGGGTGCCGGGGCTGGTGCAGGTGCTGGAGGTTGTTCTGGCTTTGGTGCAGACGCTGGTTCTGGCTTCGGAGAGGGTGCTACTTGCTGAGTAGGTGTGCTAGTGACGGCGAAAAGCACTCCGGCGATACCCACAACAACTATGACAATTACCACCATACCAACTGTCTTTGATAGTGCCCTACGATTCATGAATGCAGAATCTGCGCTCGCGTATATATAGATTTTCTACATAGTCGCCAATTCTCTTGAAAGTTTGAGATGGAGGTTACGCAGCGAACGCCCCAATCTTTACTTACACGACTATATGCCGACATGAAAAGTTTAGATTGATCTAGCTCTCCACGTTAGGGATCCATTCGATTTCCATATGAATTTCCAGCTTGTGATTCTCTTTCGCGTAGAGGAATCTGAATGCAGTTGGTTCAGTTGGGACGATTGACATGTTTCCGTCCGCCGGTAATATTTTTGAGATCTCGATGGATCCCTCCTCTAACCCCCTACTGAGCTGTCTGAGAATGGCAGCTAATTCTTTTCTGGTGAATCTCCCCTTATGTCGAAATATGGCTTCGTGAGTTTCACGGTACCTCTCAAGCATCTCCATGGCCTTTGTCATGTATGCCATAGACTCCGATAGGTCGGCTTGACCCTTTTGAGTCAAGGCGTAGAGTATTCTGTCCGGACCTCCCTCACGAAACCCAACGCTACTTGTAAGCAAATTGTCCTGCTCGAGTTTCTCCAGAGCTGGATAGATGGTACCGGGTTTAGGCTTCCAAAAACCTGAAAACCGTTTTTCTAACTCTCGGATAATTTCATAACCGTGCATCGGTCTCTCGGAAAGTAGTAGTAGTAGCCACATTGATACTGCTCCAATGCGTTTACCTCTGGGAACGTATCTCGACATGCAGATAAGTTGATGTTAACGTATAGTTATGATTTGTTGTTTCCCTGAATCTGCAGATAATCTATAGATGTGGATAATCTACATATCATGCTAGACTACCTCTTGCTCCAGTCTCCGTATATGTCGAAGAGTTTGCTTGCATACTGCTTATCATCCATCCAGATAGGATAAGCTTCTCTGGTCTTTGTATGTGCAATGCCGTTGTAGTCTTCCTTTTTATCAGAACCGAAGGTTTGCTATTAGCTTGACAATACGTTATTAAACGTAAATTCTACCCGCATTTGCTAGGAACGTGAAGTACATTCTTGGTTGAGTCTAGAATCACTGGCATCTACCCGAGATCAGAAACTCTCATAGAAGCTACCAGAAGGTATGACAAGAAACTTCCAGAACTCTTTGTAAAAGAAAAAAGAAAGATCATTGCACATCAGGCAAAGTCTGGGATAACGCACGTATCAGATCCTCTTGTTGACTGGGACGATATGTTGAGGCCATTTACCGAGAACCTTGGCGGTGTAGAAAGGGGTCCTCTTAACAGGTTCTACGAAAACAACACGTTCTACAGGCAGCCCATAATTAAAGGAGAGCTCAGCAGAAAAGGCCCGATTACAAGGGATAGAATAGCACTCAAACTATTCCCCAAAGGAAAGAAGTGGAAAGTAGACCTTCCTGATCCATACACCTTTGCCGATCTAAGTGACAACAGGTTCTACAAGAAGAAGGAGGATATTGTATTTGCATTTGCAGAAGTTCTTGCAGAAGAAGTTAATTGGCTGGCTAAGCAGGGGGTAACATCATTCCAGCTCAATGCGCCCTCTTTAGCATTAGCAAATGATCCAAACACCATAAAGCAGGCTGGGGAGGCCATCAGGGTAGCCCTCAAAAAGTCATCCGAAAGTGCAGTTCACTTCTACTTTGGCGACATTTCAAGGAATATTGACAGGTTTTTGGATTACACGGTTGACATGATAGGCATAGACTTCCGCTCTACAAAACTAGAAAGACTCAAAGGGACAAGCTTCACAAAGAGACTCGGCTGCGGTTATGTAAACGCACAGAACACGAAAATGGAGACTCCAAAAGAGATAGCAGACTTCGTGATAAAGGCTAAGGAGATGCTTTCCCCAAGATCGATAGCAGTAATGCCGAACTTGGACTTTGAGTTCATCCCACAACCCTTTGCAAGCAGGAAGGTTTCGAACATAGGCAAGGCGTGCAAGATTCTGGAGGCTGAGAAGATTTGATCGACAGGCCTCTGTTGATTCAGGAAATAGGTAGCGTAAAGAAACCCGAATGGCTAGTCTCTACTCTCAAGAATAAGAATGCAACGGCAGAGCAGAAAGAAAAGGCAAGAGATGATGCTGCTTACCTTAACATACGGATGCTCGAGGATATAGGGCTTGACATTGTGTACGATGGAGAAGCCAGAAGGGTAGAGATGTACGAATATCCAGCAAAGAACATACACGGCATGGTCTTCTCTGGCAGAGTGCGATCATGGGACAACAGGTACTATAGGAAAGCAAGAGTTATCGACAAAGTGCAATACATGAAATGCTATCACATAGACGAGCTAAAATTCGTAAAGGATCATGCGAAGAAAATAGTCAAGATTCCCATTACAGGCCCTTACACCATGGCAGACTGGTCTTATAACGAATACTATGGCACAAAAGAGGACTTGATCATGGGCTTTGCCAAGCAGGTCATCAGGCCATTGGTAAAGGACTTGGTAGCTGCGGGAGCGCAAATAGTGCAGATAGACGAACCAGCAGCAACTACACATCCATCGGAGATGAAAGTTTTCGTTGACGCCTTCAACGAAGTCGTCAAAGGCATAAATGCCATATTCACGTGCCACATATGCTACTCAGGAAATAATTATGCATCTTTGTTCCCTGTAGCAACAGAAATGAAGTGCGATCAATTTGCACTTGAATTCGCAAACAGGGATACTTGGGAACTTGGAGTCTCTGATGAAAAGAGAATCGGATACAGCGCCCTGAAGATGTTTAGAGAATACGGCTCGAAGGCAGGAATAGGTCTTGGCGTTTCAGATGTTCATGTCGATAAAGTGGAAGACCCAAAACTTGTGCGCGACAGGATTCTTTATGCCGTTAAAGTCCTTGGAGACCCCAAACTTGTCTATACGAATCCCGACTGCGGTCTCAGAACCCGCTCAAGGGAGATCGCATTTGCGAAGCTGCAAGCTATTGCAGAAGGCACTGTAATGGCACGGAAGCATCTTGGCATACCAGCATAATTGCGGGAGATCAAAATGCATGAATACTTCAGATGTATGTTTAACGCTTAAATAGAATCCCCATTCGTGTAAGCTGAAGGGGTAGGCTTTTGTCACAGAGTGAAAAGAAGAATGAACCCAAGCCCACTGCATCCTCTACGGCCCCTGTTGCTCCGAAACCTGCAGCATCGGCTGCGCGTCCATCGCCTGTTCCGAAGCAGCCGCTACCGCGGGTACAGGCATCTGGTCGAAGAAGCTTTTTGAAATTCATGGGAGCGGTTGGCGGGATACTTGGAATAACCCCGTTCATACCTTTTGGAGCCTTCTTTACCGCAAGTGCTACGACTGGCAAGCAGGAAGCCCAGAAAATACTCCTACCAGATGGTTCATTCGCCAATGTCAAGACTTTCCCTCCAGATTCCGCAGTTATCTTCCCATACCCAAGAACAGGTGACGAAAGATTTGATTCTGAACCATTCAGGAGGTTTATGCTGATACGACTGGCACCACAAGAGGGAGGAGGCCAGAATGATGCAAGCGCGTTCAGAGCCTACAGCATGGTCTGCGTCCATCTATGGTGCCTTTGGGATTACAAGCCGGGAAGACAAGTACAAGATCCCAAGACTGGAAGGACAATAGTGGGCAATATGGAATGTCCGTGCCATGGAAGCAACTACAGAGTCACTGACGGTGTTGCAATATATGGGCCCGCTTCGCTTCAAACGCCTCCGAATAACGCACAGCCAATGCTCGACCTTTCAATAGATTCAGAGGGCTTTGTTGTCGTTAACCCTCCAACATATACAGTTGATAGGAACGGGATAATTGGATATGGCAGAAAAGTCCAAGCCTAGCTCAAACCTGATAGTAAAACTGCTACTGTGGATTATTGATAGACTAGAGAGGACCATATTTCTGGGAATAAAAATAACACTTCCGAGGAAGTTCCTCAGTCCTCTAGGTTTTCTCGGCATGCTGACCTTTGTAGTGTTTGTTATTCTTGGAGTTACGGGGGCAGTGCTGATGCTTTACTATGAGCCTTCAACTGCCAACGCATTTGATGATGTGGAAAACATACAGGAGAACATCCCATATGGTTTCTTGATCAGAAACATACACTACCACGGCTCGAATGCAATGGTCTTCCTCGCAGTTGCACATCTTTACTATCAATATTTCAGCGGCAGGTACAAGATCAGAAATGAAATAATTTGGGTTACAGGACTAATTCTCGGCGTAATCACAGTTCTCGAAGCCTTCACGGGTTATGACCTGCTTTACAACGACAGGGCAGAGCTCGCGGTATCCATAGGGGTTTCACTTACCAATGCTAGTCCAGTCATAGGACCCGTCTTGCAACAGTTTATATGGGGAAGCGGGTTTTCAGAATTCATTATACGGCTCTACGCCCTCCATGTCTTCGTCATCCCGTTGATGATGACAGTGCTGATGTTATTCCATTTCCCAAGGTTCCTTGTACTCGACATACCTATCTCAACCGCGGTTGTCGGGGCGATACTTGTAGTAGGAGGCTTGATGCCTGCAGAGCTTGGAGTAAAATTCGATCCCAACTTCCCTCCTGGCATTACGGTGCCAGAATGGTACCTTACAGGATTGTATGCATTCATTCGAACAGGATACGACAAGTTCTTTACGGGAGGCGTCTTGCCGCTGCTGCTTATTCTGATGTTCTTGGTAGTTCCGTTCATTGACAGGGGGAGGAAGTTCACTTGGAAGGATAGGCCGTTCTTTACAGCGCTGGGCCTGACAAGCATTGCACAGATTCTAATAACGACGGTGTGGGGCTTCTATATCGATCCAGATAGCTCAAAGCCAACCGTGCTCAGGCTGTTCATAGAACCCGTGTCATTCTACACCTTGTTGATACTCTCAAGCGCGGCAATGTTTGTAGTGACTTATAGCTATATGAGGGCCAAAGCGGCTCTCAACGTAGGAAAAAAGAGGGTAATAACAAGACCAAAGCCGATAACTCTCAGCACGCGTTGGACGACAATATCTGTCGTGTTATTAGTGATCTTTGAGATTTACCTTAACATAGCGGCGTACATGTCATACAATGCCAAACTGTGGAACCTTACACTTTTCGAGATAGGCGCAGCCTTCATGGTCTTTGCGGTTCTGTTTCATATAGTCAGAGCATACCAGCCTCCTATGACTCCAATTACGACAGCAGTGGCAGCCAAACCTCCAGGAGCTCCAGCAGTCAGAGCAGCAGAAAAGTGAGACCTTATGAAGAATGAGCGAAGAATGGGCATATCGTTAGCAGGACCACTGCTAGCAGTGCTGATATTTGCATCGATAGGTGTTTTCTCGTATATGCAATTCATCTACCTGCCCACCATAACAGCGGAAGAAGCAGTTCCTGAAAACATAGCAAATCCGGCTGAAGGCGTTACAGTTGATATCGTAAAAGGAGCGTACAACATACAGCAGGCAGATAGCTATGTGCCCAAGGAAGTTACAGTCGTGCTGGGCAAGAACAACAAAGTTCTCTGGAAGAATATAGATGAAGTCGCCCATACAGTCACTGCTGATTCTGGGCAATCGGGAAAATTCACGCAAGAAGCCTCTAGGAGTAGGTTCCTACAGGCTGGCGAAAACTGGGAGTTCGTCTTCACAAAGGAAGGCACATACAAATACCATTGCGAACCCCATCCATGGATGACGGGCACAGTAATAGTGCAGCCTGAAGTCGGAGCTTAAGCAGCAAACTTAGCCCTTGCAAGAAGCTTAGCAACCCTAACGGGCTCTGGTATAGCACCCTGAAGAGTGTACTTGTCCAGAGTCCTCTTGGCTTCTTTTTGGGTCATGCCAGTAGCTCTTACAAACACAGTATAACCAGTATGAAGCTTGACACTCTTCCTTTCTCCTATCTTTTTGTAAGCTTTTAGCTTTGACCTCCAATCTTTTGGAAATCTACGTTTAATGTGTGACTCCAAGCCCTTAGATTCTTCAAACGTAATGTTAAGCACGGGAACCTTCGTTTCTTTGTAAATCCTATCGGAATCTATGATGTTGTATAATGCAATAACTGAACCCGCTATCATTACGACGTTGATGTCGTTCCTTTTCAAAGATTTGCACATTGAGAGTATGCTTTCTGTTGCGTCGTCTCCTTCAAGAGTCGCATACCCGTAGATACATCCATCTATTACAAGGTCGCTCCTCATAACTATCCCTGCCAGAACGGATTCTTTTGAGATATTCTTGCGGAAGCACTCTGCGATACCCAGCGCCCTGATAGCCCTCTTCTCCAGGTGGATTCTCATGCTTAAGTTTTTGGCCTGAAAGGAACTTCCCTTGCCGACGCAACGATCAGTTTTGCAAGGTTTATGGCCGCTGTAGCCTGCTCCTTCGTCAGTGTTCGGCCAAGGGCCAGCCTGAGCTTTGCATTGTTCAGTCCCTCTACCGCGCTCTGAAAGTTAGTTACAAAGCCGCTCTCGATCAGCAACCTTAGAGAATCCGTCAGCGAATAATTTGGTTCCCCTTGCACTACTCTGCTTAGAATCTGTGAAAACACTGACTTCACCGCATCATAGCTAATTTCTACGGCTCTCCTTTCTTCTCCGACATTCAACAGTTCTTCTGCGTGTTTTAGCATCCCTTCAGCTTCCACTGTGTTTGTCGTATAGTAGGTTTCTGTCTGTTTTTGCCCTGCTTGAGGCATTATGCCAATTTGAGTGGCTACTCTTCTTGATGTTCCAGTAACCATCCTGTAGATTATCGTAAGCAGTCCTACTGCAAACATGGTAATAAGTAACCATTGCATCAGGACGAATATCTGGAGCTCCGTTGCCACAAACATAATCTGTTATGGGAGAACAATAAACCTTGCTTCCTATCTGACTTGAGCCCAGTTGCAGATTCGGATAGGGTATGATGCGTGAGCCTGCACAAAAATTTCTGCCCTCCTCGGCGTATCTCCCAGCGCCTTAGACATCATAGGGGGGCGGCGACCTCTCCCAGGGCTAGGAAAACCTAGCCTGCTTTTTTTTATTTCCTATTAGCTACAAGTATGTGCTTTATTCTGCTGACAGCCTTTTCCGCATCAAAACTCCATTCACCATCGTCAAACATCTGGTAAGGTATGGAATAGCCGTCTCCAAATGGTGAATCAGAGAAACCAAAGTTCAGCTTTGACGAGAACTGCTGTGTGTTATTCCACACAAATGAAAGTAGGTCTGGCAGCTGTTCGGCAGGGATAGCAAGTTCGGCTATGTACATCGACCTGTCCTTCGATATAGCGTCAGACCATATCAGAGGGATGCTGTTGAAGACCTTTTGCACCTGCATAAGTTCCGCTCCAGTCAACCCGCCATACCAGAACTTCATTGCTGGCGTTACATATTTTCTCTTGCCGAATCCTCTCCATCGCAACACGTAATTCTTTAGGAGTTTTCTTGCAAGTACGTGGTTTCTGTAATGGTAATATGCTGTTTTGGAATTTATTTTGAGCTTTCTTGCAATCTTTGTAAGAGGTGCAATGGAATCAACTTGCATCTCCTTCAGAATCGAAAGATCAATCTGATCAATAGGCTGCTGGGCTAACTCCTCTGATTTCGGTTCAGCAACGCTGGGCATCGCCCTATCGAGAGTCTCCCAGTCTATGTCCCAAGTCTTGGCCCCAAAGTCGTAATGTTCGGCCTTCATTTCTGGGTGCCTTATCCAGAGCAGCTCGTGCATCTGACAGCTCTTTAGGATCTCTTCATCAATCAAGCCAGAAATAAACTGCGAGTATTCAGCCCTGACACTGGTTGGAACGGTAAGGACTGCAACGTACTTACCTTGAGGGAGCAAGCGTGTAAAATAAATCAGGTAAGCGTTTTCATTCATGGCCTCGAAGAACTGCTTCTCTTTACCCCTGTATTTGTCGCCAAATTCAAAGAACGCCCAGTACCTTTCGAAGCCGAGCTTTTCGTATGCTATTGCTGGCTGAATCAGTATACCCATTCTTGAAAGCCTATTGACATTGTAGCGGACTGTCGATTCTGGAATTTTTGCCATCCTAGATATCAGTGAATAGTTTGATGGTCCGACCTTTGCGATAGCTTTAGCAACCTTTGATGGTATTTCTTTCATTGTATTTACCTAAGCTATACGAAGCTCAATATTTCCCATATTTTTAGATTTCTAGCCCAGAATATGGGTTTTCCATAAATTTCGATTTCAGATTATACGGAAAGACTAACTTCGTATCAATTTGCATCTTCCCTGACACTGAACCAGTTCCTAAACAATTCTGGTGCAGGCTTCCCGTACCATCTTTCAAACAAATCCACAATTTCTTTTGCAGTGTCAACACCTGCAAGTCTAGCTTCGGCATCAGAAAGGTTGTACGGATTGACCTTTTCTGTCTTATGGAACTCTATTATGGGACAATCATCGGTTCTGGGCTTGAACCTGTTATTGACAACATAGTAAATGCCGAATTTCGGGCCCTTTCTGTAAGTTACCTGAATCTCTCCATTCCTGATCTTTTCAATTAGAGGCTTGATGAAGACTATCTGTTTGATCCTTTTAGTCTGCTCATCTATAATGTCATCTTTCCAAAGTGTAGGGAACCTGTACAAAGCCATTTCAATAGCCTCTGAATATGTAAGGTCGCTTCCAATCTCCGTAGCCCAGTCTATCCTGTCGTATTGGTCTGGGTCTGCAAGGTTCTCCTTGACCCATTTGTCAAACCTGTCCCACGAACTTCTGCTTCGGCTAAACGGCATTATTCGCTAATTCTGCAGAATCAATAGATAAATTATCAGTCGATATTAGAAGCTAATCTACTGATGTTATGTCTCCAAGGTCGAGTCCGAGGCTTGTCTCTGGCGCATCATCGATTTCACTGTCTGCCAAAATCTTTGATAGAGGGTCATAATCGTCGAACTTTGTGCTCTGGTACCCAGAAGTCAGAAGAATTGCGGTTGTTGTAGATGTCTGCTTGGACGAAAAGCCGTATTGTATTTCTGGTGAACCTTTGCCAATTACCCCGCTTATCAGGTTCATGGATGCATAGAGATCGCTCGATGAAAGTTTCTCGTCTCCAATGAGATATAGCAGAGCTTTTGTTGCTGATTCTGGGTTAGCACTCCTGCAGATCGACTTCAGCGCTCTCTTGACTGCTTCTTCCGGGCCATTTGTCGATGATGTCACAATCTCCAGCAGTGAATATCCTCCCGAGTTCATCGTGTCAAGCAGTTTGTGCATGTCAACAGCAACGCCGCTTTCCTCGGCGCCTCCGAGCAGCCTGCTAAGGGCTACTCCAATCTTATCGTTGATTGTTCTGTAGACTTCCAAGAGCGGTGCTTGGGGAGCATTGTCAAGTATTTCGTCGTTGTCGACAACTATTATCCCAGCTGCGAGCTTTCTGAGCCTTTTGAGCGCCACGCCAGCAGTAAAGTGTTTGTTATTTTCAAACCTGAAGGGCATCGTAACTATTGCCATACACTTTTTGGAGTACTTTTTGCAAGCCTCCGCAACAAGCGGAGATATTGCGGAGCCGACTTTACCTCCCAGCCCTGCGGTTATAATCACCATGTCAGCGTCTTCGACCATATGTTCTATCTTATCCAGAAATTTTAGCGCTGCTCCCCTTACATAGCCAGTTGCAACTTTACCTCCAACCTCCAGAGGAATTAGCATCTTTTCTCCATTCTGCAATTTCGTAAGATCGGTTTTGTCGCAGCTCAAGAAATGCAACGAACCTATTTCCAAATCATAATCAGCAAGCTGTGAAAGAATGTTGCATCCTGCAGTGCCTATACCTACTGCGACTATTCCTTTAGAAGAATTTTCGGGAAGCTGGGTGGGAGACATGTGCCCTGAGGTTGTACCAATGGGCTTTTAATCCCTGATTGGGTGAAAAGCTTAAACTTCGGATAAAAGAAGTTTGACCGAAATTAAACTTCTACCCTATCCTTCAGACATTCCTAAAGCCTTGAGGACTGTCCTCTCGTTGACTAAACTAAATAGGTGTGCAGGCCTGTATTTTCGACAGATCAAAAGCGGCAAGTGTATTACGCTGTGAATAGGGATGTTTTTAACCGCAATCTAGTATCATCAAGGTTTACGTTGTCAATGCCAGCAGAGTTATCATGATAGAAGGAAACGAGCGCTTTGACTACCATATCCCTTGTGTGCTTTGTCCCCGATTTCTTGTGATTCTGGAAATCAAGGATTCTCTTGAACGTCAGAGTCTTCAAATAATCAGATTTGCTGGATATATCCCCTAATCTCTCTAGGATCAGCTCGTCAGGAGTCTTGTTGCTCCAGTCACAAAAGACTTGGAGCGCCCACACATAATTCTGTATTGTCATGTTTGGCCTGTTATAGCTTAGTTCATCTTCCCATGTTTTAGTAGTTTTGTAATCTTGTACTAACATGGTGTTCTATACGTTACCGTACTATAAGACTGTTGAGTCATTTAACTGCATTGTATCCATAATTTCCGAGATCTGTCTCCCTATGTTAGGCCCTTGAACTATATGGAAAAACAGCGATGTTTGGCTCCATTTTCTAGGCCTTAACGTGGTTCAGCAGTCTGTTGACCTCTTCGATATCCAGATCAAGTTGGTCTGAGACTAGTTGAGCGGAGACATTAGGAGTTGACCTCTTTACGCTCGCCAGAATCTCCTGCACGAACTTCTCATAATCAATCGCTTCCTTCGACTCCCACAGCTTCATAAAGTCTGTCTTCAGAACTCCCGCCAAGCCTTCGGATGGAATTCTATATCCAGTTCTTGTTGGTTCCTGCTCTCCAGTTTTTTCAGAGAGACCCATAACAACGGTTTTATCATCGATAATCATGTATCTCACGTCACTTGCAATAATACCTGGATGATAGCGGACAGTGGCACCAACTTTTGTATACCTGTAGCCTACAGAGATTCGCCCCGGACTTTTGGGGAGGAGCAATCTGATTTCTACCCCCCTTGTTCCTATTGCCATACGTATAGTTGAAATCAGGCGCTCTACCATCTCCTTTTCGCTCTCGTGAGGCTTCTTCCCTGTTACTCTGGCGAAAACATTCTGAGAGGCGGTTTGGTAGCCCTCCATCACATGATTGAAGTAATCTTCTCTTGACACGATCCTAGCTGTCTTGTACATTTCCTGTATGAGCTGCTCACGCCCTCTTTGCTCCCTCCTGTTGGTCTGTACAATGAATAGAGTGGCTACTAATAGAACAAGCTCTACAATGAGAAGCAGAATCTGCACAGTTGAAAGTAGGTCGCTATCCATGTGTACACTCTGCACGGCAGAGTTTTCTGCCATAAAAGCAGTTATGTTAGAACTAAGCCCGTAGTCTAGGCTTTACTTCAGGCAGCAATTTTAGATTCTGTTGTATCAGATTCTTGAGAACATGAGTCCCATCACCACGCTTTGCGGAAATTACAGTATACAGTGAATTTCCCATAACATTCTTGACTGCCATCAGATTCTCTTTCGAAGCTGCATCAGATTTGTTAAGAATGGTTATGACCTTCCCCGATATCTCCAGCTCTTTCAGGATGCCCAAGCAGCTATCATATTTTATCTGCATATCAGCAAATGGTTCGCTGGCATCTACCATCAGAAGAACCAGATCTGCATATTTTAGCTCGTCGAGCGTTGACTTGAACGCCTCAATCATGTATGTAGGTAATCTGCTAATGAACCCCACTGTGTCTGAGAGGAGTATTTTAGTGGAGTCGGGTAATGCCACGCTCCTAGTAGTTGTCGTGAGAGTAGTGAATAGGCTGCTTGCAACTTCTTTGTCTTCTTGGGCCAGTCTATTGAACAGCGTTGTTTTCCCTGAGCTTGTGTAGCCGACAAGGGAAACTAGGGGTATGTGCAGTTTCTGCCTCTGCAACCTATGCAGATCGCGTCTCTTCTCAGCCTCACGAAGCCTCTCCTTTATGAAAGACATTCTCTTCTTCAGAGCTCGGAATCTAACGTCAACAGCGTATTCGCCCATTCCCGAAAGACCTTGCCGCTCGCCCTTGACAGAAAGGCGGACATTTTGCCTAGCTCTGGGCATCTCATATCCTAATTCCGCTAGTTGAACTTGGAGCTTCGCCTCGGTGGTATTGGCCCTACTTGCGAAGATATCGAGGATTAGTCTCTCTCTGTCGATAACCTGCCGCTTGGTAAGTTTCGCGAGATTGTTTAACTGAGACGAGGTCAGCGCTTCATCAACTATGATCTTTGTGCAACTGTTCGTATCTGCAATTTGCTTTATTTCTTCCGCCTTGCCAGAGCCAACTCCAAACTCTGCATGCTTCAAGTATCGTTGAACCACTGTTTGCGCAACTTCGAAACCTGCAGCTTCGGCCAGACCGATAGCCTCCTGCTGGGTAAACGTATCGGGGTATGCGACTAGAATTGCCTTTTTATCAGCACCCATGGCTTTATCCCCCGGAATTGCATAGCTATATGCGACTATTGAACGATGTGCAATTGTGAGAACTTCCGCTGAGATTGAACGGACGCTGAGGCGATCCCAAGCTGCTCATCCAAACGATTTCTTGCTCGCAGAACCTGCATTTGGAAAATCGCTCCATTTCTAGTCAGTCTCTTACTCCATTCCTTCCATGCCTCCTCTTGGAGGCGCCTGTGGTCCCCTCATCTTACTTCCAGCAATAACATCATCAATCCTTAAGATCATGCAGCTACATTCGGTTGCCGAGTTGATTATCTGCTCCTTTACTGACGCTGGTTCGATTACATCCTTTTTGTATAGGTCTTGGACCCCGCTTCCTAGGACGTCAACGCCATGCCATGTTTTGCCCGCTCCATGCTTTTCTCTTAGTTCAACCTGTATATCTAACGTGTCGAAGCCAGCATTCTCAGCCAACGCGAGCGGAATTGATTCCAAAGCGTCAGCGTATTTCCGTACTGCAAGTTGCTCTCTCCCTGGCAGAGTACTCGACCATTGCATTAGTTGGTGCGACAACTCCTCTTCTACAGCGCCCCCACCTCCGACAATCATGGGCTTTTCGACAACATCCTTTATGGTCATAATTGCGTCGTGCACGGAGCGTTCAGCCTCGTCAATGACTCTCTGGCTTCCGCCTCTTATGAGCAGTGTCACTGCCTTGGGGTTCTTGCAGCCCTCGATAAACACCCATTTATCCTCTTCAACTTTCCGCTCTTCTACTAGGGCTGCGTACCCAAGGTCATCCTTCGATAGATCATCAAGTCCTGTCACAACCCTCGCCCCTGTAGCTTTGGCCAGTTTGGTTATGTCGGATTCTTTAGCTCTTCTTACACTTAGAATACCCTCCTTTGCGAGGTAGTGTTGAGCAACATCATCGATGCCCTTCTGGCAGACCAGAACATTTGCCCCTGAGCCAGATATCTTCTCCACCATATCCTTCAGCATCTTGTTCTCTTCGTCTAGGAACCGCTTGATTTCGCCTGGATTGTTAATATTGATTTTCGCATCGAACTCTGTCTTTTCGATTTCAAGAGCTGAGTTCACCAAGGCAATCTTTGCCTTCTCGATACGTTTTGGCATGCCTGAATGCACCACTTCCTTGTCTAGGATGATTCCTTTTACCAGTCGGGTATCTTTTAGCGAACCACCTGCCTTTTTCTCAACCTTCACGTTGTCTATGTCGACTTTGTATTTCCCGTCCTCAACCTTCTCCGCGACTTGTAGAAGTGCCTCAACTAGGAGATTGGCCAAAGCTTCGCTGTCATTCGAGACAAGCTTCGAAGCCATGGTAGTTCTTGCAACCTTAGTCAAGGTTACAACATCGGTTGGTTGAACTTTGATCGCTATCTGATGCAATATTTTTCGTGCCTGAGCTGCCGCCTTCTTGTAACCATCAACGATTACCGTTGGATGCACTCCTTTGTCTATTAGCTCCTCCGCGTTACCAAGTAGAGCACCGGTTAGAACTACTGCTGAAGTTGTTCCATCACCTACCTCATTGTCCGTAGTCTTGGCTATCTCTACCAACATCTTTGCGGCTGGGTGCTGTACATCAATATCCTTCAATATGGTAGCTCCATCATTGGTTATTGTAACGTCGCCCATGCTATCTACAAGCATCTTGTCCATGCCCCTAGGACCTAGAGACGACCTAACAATGTTGGCAATCAGCTTAGCCGCCATAATGTTATTACTTTGAGCTTGTTTTCCACGACTTTGCGATGTTCCTTCCTTCAAGATGAGAACTTGCTGTCCGCTCTCTGTCCTTCCGTAAGATACTTCTGCCATTTGTCCTCACTTGCTCCTCTACTTTTTCCGTTGGAACCTAGTTTTAATTCGAACGAAAAATTCCTTAATCCCGTTACCAGTGACACTTGTTTTTTTGGATGTTATTTCCTGCTCGTTAGTGCTCATTATTTTATTACCTAGTTGTAATATGTATTACGTACTATATAGATATATTGGCTTTAATACACAACTGCAGGGGGAAATTTAAGATGCGATATTACAAATGTCTTAAGCTGGATTTGAAGGCGATTGTCACCGCGGCTCTCGGCTAGCAATGACGGCAAGGGGGACTAGGGCAAGGTTGGAGGAGGGTGATCACTGCGGCGATAAACACTATCGCAGGGCGTAACTGAGCCAATCGGAAATAAACTTCGCACACATCAAGAATTGCAAAGACCACGCCTGCAAGAGCAATTCCCGGTGTTTCATAAGGTCTGTTTTCAGAACTCCCGCCAAGCCTTCCGATGGAATTCCGTATCCAGTTGTTGTAAATTCCTGCTCTACAGCCAGAAATGCCCTCGACAGAGGCAGATATCGTGATGAGAGCAAAAACATTACGAGGAAATTGACATATCGATCATCTAATCCTTGCGTTTGTAATCGAGCCGAGACACTGTCCAGCTTGCATGTTGCAACAGTTTCTCGTCGTAGCCTTCTTTAGCCAGTAGCGCTTTGGCTCTGACCTTGGCATCATCAACATCATTCGCAAATATCTCAAGTTCCCTTTCAAGACCCATTTCAGTTGAGTCAGTCACTGTCTGGCGTATATGAGGTCCAGACCGTTTCTTTAAGCTTGCCTTGACTCGAAATTTCCTAATTGTCCCAGTTCTCCGACCGAAACAACATATCGTGCATTGTTATAAAAGGTTAGTCCGTTTGGATAGTCCCCCGCTCTACTATCCTGATACCTGTTTCTGGATACTTTAACCTCTGATTAGAGGCGCTTCTCTCTGCATGTAGCTGGTGGTCTTTACAAAGAAGGTAGGTTCGCATCTCTTTTGGTAGGGTTGGCCAACTGTACTCTACCAGAATCCAGTGCGTGGCCAAGTTTTTACAGTCCTCGCTTGACTGACAAATAACCATGACAGCGTAAATATGTGGGCGGTATAAATTAATTCCAATGGAGTTCTGTGAGTTGATCAGTATATAATTCGCTTAAAGAAATGACGTTCTTACTGGAAAAAGGTAAAATCTGGACGTGGGCGTATTATAGGTCTGAACACAAAGAGTTACATGCAAAAAGAACTGCTAGAACACTGTGAGCTTCGGGGATGAAGTTCTGACGATTGGTCAGAGTATCGAGCGAAAAAAGGAACTGAAAAAAGGAAGTTTGAGATACCACTTCCCAAGAGAGACTTCTGGTTTCTCAAATTGACCAGCTTCTAGGATTAGGCTCATTAAAACTGAGGACAGTTTGATTTGTTACATTAATATAGTAATTAAGAATCTCTAGACATAAATATTTCATTTTGTCAATAAATCCTTAAATAGAGACATATATAATACAACACTATGGCAAACATACATACAGCAAATGGACTACCAACATACCTGTTCGCAACTGTCGAAAAGCAAAAGCTTAAGTCAGTATTGAACAAGTTGAAGGAAGTCGCATACATACACTGGTTCGGAACTACGTCAGGTCGATACGACATCGTAGCATCATTCAAGGGCAATGATATGCAGAAAACATATGCAGCAATCAAGGAAATCAGGTCTTTCAACGGCATAGTCTCTACTACCTCTCTCTTCCCCTTTGAAGGTCACGTGAAACCACAGAGGAATGGAGAACACGCAATAGGTCAAGTATTCCTAAGAGTAGACAAACCTGCCCAGGAAATGATTCAATCATTGAAGAGCATTTCAGGCGTATCAGAAGCACTCGCCGTATCAGGACAGTGGGACGTACTAGCAACAGTACGAGGACAGTCCTACGAAGAGATTCTCGCGAAGACCATACAAGAAATCTCTCAAATTGACGGAATTCGAACAAGTGAAACAACATTCGTCTACAATCCGACAGTATCCGCGTAGACGGATACCCCTTTTCTTAGCTTTCTAGAGAAATTCTAGTAACCTTATCTTTCAGAAGAGACATCGAAAATAGCCGAACGAACTTAGAAATACTGAAAGGGAACTGCTTATTCAATATGGTTGGATGATTTGAATTGTTAGGCTGTTTAGGCTAGACTTTGACCTCTTCTTCAACCAAAGCTGTTCTGCTTTTATCGATCTCCTGCCGCAAGACCTCATAGGCTCTCGGGCCGTCAGATCTACCAAGAATAAGAACAGTTTCTTCTCCGATGTAAGTATGACGAATGTTTATCCCGTGACGGTAGAGCAATTCAGTAAGGAAAAGCCCGAACTCGGGCGTCATCTCAACTGCAGGAGAAAGGTGAATATCTAGTCTTGACAATTGAGCTGTCTCCCTCGCAATTTGTATACTCTCAAGAGCTGAACGAATCGAAGAGTTATATTCCTTCTCGTCTGCAATTAGCTTGATTGCGTTTGAAAGCTGGAATAGATGGATAGGTTCATTTAGGCCTGCCGATAACTCAGCTATCCGCTTTACGATCAAAAATAATTCAGATCTCTGTGCCTTAATAGTTACGTCTACTATGTCGCTGGCGAGCGTTATTCGGGCGTCTCTTAGAATGAGCAACGGTTCAGCCGTTCTTACTTCGGTGATTGTATTAGAAAACCTCATAATCGAAACCACGATTGTATTTATACTCGTAGGTCTTCCCGCCTCTCTCTCAACCTCGGATTTGATGCTTGCAGCCAGGGCGTGATAGTTGATTATCTTCTGCTTTAGACAAGTATAAACAGCTTGGTTGTGTGTTATTATGGATGCTACCACAGTGGGTATAGAGAGGTTTTTGTTAGGTGAATCCAACGTACTGCAGTATGGTTAAATGTAATATTTAATCCTTTATCATAGATATACCTATATATGAAGTAATACCTGTTACTATCGGTAAATGAATCCCATGAATCCTAATGAACAAGGAACAATATCACAAAGCTGGAATGCGTCAGGCAGTCCAGTTCAGGATTATCTTGAACTAATGAAGACGAAATCTCAACACCTATCATTATTTAGAGGAAGACGATAATGGGAGCCGTTTCAGCCAATATCGTGACCATCACTAAGATTCTCTCCTCACGGTGTTACTACACAGAACATTTGCAGTGTCACGCTGCTCAGTGTAGATGTCTGTGTCACTCGAATGCAGAGATGGCCAGGATCTGGTAGTTGCTTCCCCATGGTTGCTAGTTTTTGAATGTGGCTGTAAATGCTGAACACATGAAATATAACCAATACGCCGATATGACGAATGGAGCGATGCTCAAAAGATATGCGCAACCTAACATCTGATCGCAAGCATTACAGGAGTATCAAACCTATTATTGTGCGCCCTCCCCCCGTTTGAAAATACCGTGTTTAGGCGCTCTACTAAATCAACGCGTGTGATTAGTCAGAACGAGCTAGCGATGTATATCATTTTGCTGCATTGTGTCTTCCTAACTCATCCTGTCGTTTTGCTCTAATATCTCTAGTTTTAGATCTTTTCTTGGATAACGATTTTTTCATTCCTTTGCTTTGTCTTTTGAGCATTCTATATCTTGTATCATAGGTTGCATGTTGTTAATAAACTAGTTAAAGCCAGATACGTTTTATGTCTTGGATACAAAGATCGTGTAATCATGCCAGATAGGAATGTTTGCAAAAGGTGTGGTAAGACCTTCTACGGAACCCTAGTCTTCAGAAAGCATAGGAAGGAATGCTATGCGGAAGGTAAAAAGAGCAGGA
The DNA here is from genome assembly GCA_024860875.1 of Nitrososphaerota archaeon. Taxonomy (GTDB): domain Archaea; phylum Thermoproteota; class Nitrososphaeria; order Nitrososphaerales; family UBA57; genus VHBL01. The sequence goes on from JACPSZ010000015.1 coordinate 127,178, forward strand.
GCAATCGCTAGATCCAGAGTTATCCTTGTCAATCTAGTCAAGGAGGGGTTTGGTATGTATCTTATAGGAACTCAAAGTACGATTACCCCCTCTCGTAACTTCTACGGAAGCTCGATTTGGGAGATCCAAAAGTCAGCTTTGTATCTCTTTTTATAGTGCCGTCGTCTTTGAAAAGTCAGATATGAATAATCAGAAAGAAGCTCAGGACATCAGGGCCAAATTCTACAACAGCCAAACAGTTGTTGGATACATTAGAGCCAATGGGGTGCCAAAGAGCAAACACTCGTTCCACGATATGGTAGCTTCAGGCACCTCTGAGAAATTAGACGCCGAGAAAGGCCTTGAGCTGATAGATGTCTTGGGGGATGTAGTCTTCAGCATGCATCCTCAGCAAATTAATGTCATGGACAGGTCAAACGGCAAGACGATAGCATCAATTAGAAGATAGTTAGTGCCCCTTCATTCCTGTAGGATCAAAGGTTATTCAAAAGTCTCACACACCTGAATAGTGTTTTCGTCTTTAAATGAGGTTTCATCCAGCATGACATCCAGACTGTGTCCCATTAGGAACACAGTTAGCCGTTGCAAAACAATTAGGGTTTGAACTCATGACTCCAAAGCCAGTTCTAGAAACATTCTTATTATATTTGATTAGAAGTTTAATTCTAATCAAACTTATCATAAAAGAAGTTTGGCATCAGGTTCAAGAGCCTGCAATTTCACCCATTAGATAACTGCTTGTAAACCCAGTTATCTTTGCATTTACTTTCTTGCCGAAAAGTTTCTCCGAGCTTCTTATTGCGACAGGCCTGTAGGCTGAGTTTCTGCCGACCCACGTACCTGCTTTAGAGCCTTCTTCATCGATTATTATTACTCCTTCACAGTTAAGCCATCTTTCGTTCCTCTTTTTCCCTGCAGCTTTGACAAGCTCCACGATCTCCTTTGTCCTTTTGCTGACTATCGTTGTAGGCAATTGCTTTAATTTTGCAGCGGCAGTTCCTGGCCTTGCGCCGAATTTAGAAATGTTGACGACTTCTGGCTGCACCTTTTCTATCAATGATAATGTATCCTCAAAATCAGATTCGCTTTCATCTGGATAGCCGACTATAATGTCGGTCGATAAACTGGAATCTGGATGGCTGTTTCTGAATTCATCGGCTAATAGCTCAAAGTCTTCAACCGAATGTCCTCTTTTCATAGCCTTGAGGATTGTTTCGCTCCCAGATTGCACTGGTATGTGCAGGAACTTGAAGACCTTTGTACTTGAATAAGATTTCATCAGAGCTTTGGCAGTTCTCCGCATATGTACTGGGTTCATCATCCCGACCCTTATCCAGAACTCTCCATCGATTTCTACAATGGCATCAATAAGTTCGGGAAGGCTTGTCATCATATCCTTGCCGTAGCATCCATTGTCCGTGGATGTAAGCCAGATTTCTTTGCATACCTGGTTTATCGAATTCTTGGCTTCCTCTACTATAGAGTCCATCGGATAGCTCCTCAGCTTTCCTTTGGCTATCTTGACTTGGCAGAATGTGCACGAGCTAAGGCATCCATTGGCAATCTCCAGAACTTCTACGATAGGGTTCATCCTAAAGCGTGGGAGGTTGATCTTTGGCCTTGGTGAATCATTTAGAACGATCAGTTTCTTTCCAAGCATTGTTGATTTTACAACATCGACAGTTTTGTCTATCGAATTTGGCCCCAGCATGCTTGCATTAGAGTTGATCTTTTCGATTGCTCTTTCTTCTGTCTTTGGCATGCACCCAGCCACGACGAGGGGAAGTCCTGTATTGGAGAGTTTTCTTATTCTGGAGAGCATATGATTGGCGGTTGCAGATTTTACGCTGCATGTGACAATGACATTGACATCCGAGTCAGCCATATTGTTTGTAAGTTTGAAACCGTTGTTCAGAAGCTGGCCTATCGTCATTTCTGCATCGGCCATGCTTGCGCTGCAGCCGTACGTTTCGACATAGACCTTTGTGGCTGAATCTTGAGGGATTAGTGCTATTATGTCACCATTAGTTATTTGCTGTTCTTTCCCTGCTGGTATCCCATTTATTAGAATCTTTGAGCTCTGAAAATCATTATTGTACTTGCTTTCTAACTTGGCAATCAGCTCAGCGACGGTTTGTGCATCAACATATTCTTCTTTTCTTCCAGTAATCTGGCTCAGGGTTCGCATGTACCTAACCGTTGCAGGGCTCTGCATCGCAAGCATTTGGCTTGGGCTCAATTATTGGCCATTTAATTCTATAGTCTGGAGCCCGCCCCTGTGCAACGACGGGGGGTTGCCATATAAAGCAACAGTAAATAGTGCAGAATAGTTTATTGTTCAGTAGGTCATAAGAAAACTTTAGAGTATAACAATTATGTTGCGGCTTTTAGCTCTAGTGATTATCTTGACGTTCAGCTTTATCCCAGCAAGCATCGCTCAGGATTCCGAATGGATCGTCAGGAGTCCCATACCTACAGCTAGAACAGAACATTCTGGAGCTTCCATAGAAAACAAAATCTATATTGTCGGAGGTTTAGGGGAGGGAGGCTTCAGGTTAAGCGCTGTCGAAGTTTATGACATTGCTGCTAATACATGGTCAAGTGCAGCTTCTCTTCCTGAGCCTCTAAACCATGTTGGGATAGCACCCTATGATGGTAAGATCTATGTTGTTGGAGGATACTTCTCGGATGGACCATCTTCAAACCGCCTCTACATTTACGATCCAAAGACTGATCATTGGAATAGAGGCAGGGATATGCCCACCCCTAGAGCTGCTTTAACGGCACAGTTCATAGATGGAACTCTGTACGCTGTTGGCGGAGCAGCGGCAGGAAGCATACCACTGGGCACAAACGAGGCTTATGATCCTGCAACTGATTCTTGGAGTACAAAAGGGACTATGTCTACTCCAAGAGAGCATCTTGCTTCCGGGGTTGCAAAAGGTAAGATGTATGTTATAGGCGGTAGGCAAGGAGGGCTCATCAACAATATGGATGTAAATGAAGAGTATGATCCCAAATTGGACAAATGGACTAGCAGAGCTCCTATGCCCTCAAAGAGAGGAGGAATCGTCGGAGCATCTCTGAACGAAACTGTTTTGGTATTTGGAGGAGAGGGTCCATTAGGAACATTTTCGAACAATGAGCAATATTTCCCTGCTAACAACACTTGGAAGGTAAGGCAGTCGATGCCTAATGCTAGGCACGGCCTTGCAGCTGCCGTAGTTAGGAACCAAATATTCGTAATTGGAGGAGGGAGGATTCCCGGGCTATCTGTAAGCGATGTCAATGAAGTTTTTACACCTAGAGAGCTTAGACCAATTACCGTTCCAGCACCTCCACAAGCTCCGCCTCCCGCTCCTCCGCAACCACCTCCAATACCTGTAATAATTCAACCGCCTGTTCAACTTCCCATTCCAGAAGCTCCACAGCAGGAACCAAAACTGCAGCAACCTCCGCAACAGGTAGGTTCAGAAGAACTTGCTCAAAATGGACTGCTGATAACTTCAGGAATCATCATATTGGTAGTTGTTTTCGTTGTATTCCCAATTCTAAGGTCTCGTGGAAAAGAACTCAAGACCAAAATATAGCACAAGAATGAGTAGCTCCTAAATACAGAGGAATCGATGAGGCTGAATCTGCGGGGTCGTCGGCTAGTCTGGTCTAGGCTTTATGGCTCGGGCCCATAAGATCGAGGGTTCAAATCCCTCCGACCCCACCATAGTCGAATTTAGCTGCGTCATTATGTCAAGCAAAAGGGTTCTGATAACTCTCCGGGATACCCGAAAGTCGACTTCTGATCAGCCGAACGACCCACCAATTATCATGTCTATAGGGGCCCCTATCGTTATCTAGGGCCTAGAGGGGGTATATATAGCGAATAATGGGATAACCCGAGGATTTATCAAAACCAGCAAAAGGCAAGCATATTAATCATTCAAGAAGTTTGACAGGGTAACCTTTTGGCGACAGCCTAGCAAATTGGCTTGTACGGTCCGCTGTAATGCACTGCACTTTTTCAATCTTAGCAATGGCAACAGGTACTGCATCATAAAACGTTACATTGCAATTGAAGGCGATCTCAGCCGAGTCCTCTGCTAATTTTGCGCTTAGACTCCTCGCATCCAATTTAAGGTTCAACAGATGGTCTATGCTACTCTTAACCTCCGTTGGTGTAAAATCAGGGCTGTACCTTAGGGCGTTCGCCACTTCGTAGAAGACTAGTTCAGTAACAACAATTGACAGAGACCCTTTGACAAAAGAATCCAGATAGGAAACCGACTTTTCGGAACCATTTTCTGTCGTGAACCATTTGACGATGACAGACGAATCAAGAACTACTTTGTCTTGTCCCGCCACTTTCTAATTTCCTCGCTTCCACTCCACCCGGTCTTACTCTTTTTGCCAATTTTCTTGATTGCTTGAGCAGCCTTCTTTCTCTTCTCCATTTTGATCTTCTCCTCGAAGGCGCCCCTTGCGACCTCGCTCCAGTTGACATCTTTTAGCTCCTTCATCGTCCTCTTAAGAGCCTTGTCAACAGTTATAGTAATATTACTCATATTATTACACGTGTAATGCACATGTGTATGATATAAGTGTTATACACACGTTAATTCTATCACTGCTGAGCCGTAGCCTATCGGTACACACCCTCCAAATAGAGTACTAGGCCTTATGGTTTGAGCCCACAAGACCGCAGGTTCAAATCCCACTGACCCCACTAATACATGCCATGCGAAATACTTTACTGGTGATAATGCCCTCAGAACCCTTACAAATGTAGAATTTGTCGGGTAAAGAAAATACCCGCCCCTGCAATAGGGGCCCGTATAGGGGGTCATTATACACCCTTACACGCATCCATACTCCCCTGGGTAGTTGGGCATCTCTATGTTTTCTGACAACTAGGATCCAAAATATGTACGAATGCCTAATTTCCATCAAGAGTATAGTATGTTGATATTTGCGAGTTTGATTAGATAGTTAGGCAATCAAAAACGTTGTCTTGTATACAAACTCAAAACATAAAGTAAATTATTGTTTTACAGTTTGTCGTATTCAAACTCAAGCGCGGTGGCATGAGCGATTCATTGTAAACATGATATTATGGACAATTTTTATGTACCGTCCAATACCCACAAAGTCTATGCGAGTACGGCTCCAAAAAGGGGGTAGAATCAACCTGCCGAAAAAGGTCAGGAAAGCTCTTGGCGTGCATGAGGGAGACGATCTAGTTCTAGAAATTAAGGGGAAAGCTGTTATGCTGACGCCGAAACGTTTTGTGCAAGTTTCCGACCTTAAGGGAACTTTGGACGTTAAGGTTGACTTGGAGGAGATTGAGGAGGCTGCCGGCCATCTTTGAGATTTCTTGACTCAAATGCGTTTGTGTATCACATGGCGTCAGACCCACTTATGGAGACAAGGTTGAAGAGATCCTGACGCGGATAGAGTCTTGGGAAGAAGCCCTAACATCAACTCTCATGATAGTTCAAGTCTGTTCGTATCTGAAATGGAAAGAATCGGCTGCTAAAATACCCCTATTCTTGGCCCTGCTTCAGTTACTTCCTAGTCTCAAAAAGGATGAAGCCTCTTTTGAGGATTTCACTGTAGCACTCTCGCTAGCCGAATCGCACAGAATGCCATGGGAGATGTGGGGTGATTTGGTTATAGCAGCTCAAATGGAAAGATTAGGATTAAGAGAGATCTATTCCAATGATACGGATTTTGATCGAATCCCGGGGATACGCAGGGTCTTTTGACTCTAGAATTGTTATAAAATTCCTTTGTTTAACGAAACTAGACGTTTCAACTAATGGCAAAAATATTCAAGTCATAAATAATCGATGATATGGTATTTCTACATTGAAAATAGGTCATACAGCATATTTATTGTAAAATTCACTTGAAACTCTTATCTCGATTATCTCTAGCGGGATTAAGGTAAAAGGGGACTGTTATCAACTATCTAGGATGGCAAAAATGGATAGCTATTTTTACACATTATACACTGGGCATGGAAAATAATTCCATCCCCAGATCTGTAAGAAAATCTGCCCTAACTACAATGGCTGCAGTGACCCTAACTGCGATACTCGTAGCGAGTGTTGTGGGAGGAGCTGGATATGTATATAGCACTCAGACAGATGCAATAGTTGCTGAGCTAAAGTCTGACAATGGCAAGCTAAGTTCTCAAGTCCGAACATCTCAGGATGAAACTGTCAAGCTGAACTCTAGAATTGTAGCTGTTCAAGATGAAGGCAAGAAGCTGATGTCAGATAATGATAGATTAAATTCACAAATCAGGACAGTTGAGGAGGACAATGGTAGGCTGAAGTCCCAACTCTCCTCATTGTCTGCTGATCTTAAGGCCGTAGCTGATGCAGCCGGTATTCCTCTTGGCAATGCTGAAGCGATGAGGAAGATCATTAACGAAAGAAAGGTCATCGAAACCGCAAATCAAGAGGGTAAGGTTGTTGTATATTCGGTAATTGATACCCGCACGATGGAATCTCTAATAAGAACTTTTGAGAAGAGAAATCCGTCAATTACCGTTGAGCTTGTTCGCGGCACGGGCCCTGCCCTGACTACCAGGTTCTTTTCCGAATTTGAAAAGGGCGTAAAATCTACAGATGTGCTTATGCTAGGTCAAGCCCTGCTTGGAAATGTACTTGAGAAGGGGCAGCTCTTGGCGAAGTACGTGCCCAAAGATACCGAGTGGATCCCTGTTGAGCAAAAGGATAGAGAGGGAAAGTGGACTGCATTCGGCGTTTCAACTTTCTCAATCGCGTATAACACTAGAATCGTATCAAAGGATGAAATACCGAAAACCCTCAGAGATTTGGTAGATCCAAAGTGGAAGGGTAAGATAGCCTCCGTAAATCCCAAGTCCCTGCCAGAGTTTGTGGATATTTACATGGCTATGGAAAAGCTATATGGAGAGACTTTCATGAAACAACTGGCAGCCCAGAACATGCGTTATTATAGCACTACGGGTGAAGCACTTGACAAGCTGGCAAATGGTGAATCCTCAATCGCACTGGTCTCCATTGTTTTTGTTGAACCTCGAAAACAATCTGGACAAGCAGTTGATTGGGTGAGAACAGGCGACAACACATACATCATTAGCCTCCCTTGGACGGGGATAACAGCAAATGCGCCGCATCCAAATGCGGCCAAGCTATGGGAAGATTTCCTCCTCTCCAAGGAAGCGCAGCAGATTCTAGTGGATAACGGCGCTCTATCATTGATGTCCGGGATACGACTTGCAAACCCTGACTTGGGCTTCCAAGGCAAGAAGTTGATCTTGATTGAAGCGTTATCTGACGCTGCAAGGAAGACCTTCCTAGATAAGTACACTGCATTGACTCCATAGTCATTTCGCTTTGCGGCAGAAAAGCCATCCACACCGTCGAAGCCAGTCAAGGTATACACATATATTGGAATTCGTATGATTCCACAATCAACAATGAAGCCAGCCAACAGGCTATTCTTACTCGATAGTTGTGATGGCGTAGGATAGGTGAATTGGCTCTCGTATGATAGCCGAGGCCTCTTTCACCTTTCGATTTAGCCTAGATATTGCCGGGCGACTGGCAGTTCTGGTCTTTGCTCTGTTGATCGCTCTATATACCGTCAAGATGCCGCTTAAGGGCAGGCGCCACCACATTTTTGTGATCTTTGTAGCTGACCTAGCCATCTTTTTCGCTGTAACTTTGGCAGCTAACTTCGCTGGTTCTCCTGAGACCTATTATGCTGTAAGGATATTGGGACCTTTTCCAGGCCAACTTTCTTGGCCCCTTCTTTACCATTTCATATTAGGATTTGTTAGCCCGAAGACGAATCAAGTACAGAAGTTTACACTTGTCGGAGCGTACGCGTATGTGTTTGGCTTGTGGTGGGCACCATTGTTGCTTGATCCAACGCTTCATTTCAAAGGAGTGCGAACGACGTCAACTGGATATGGATTGCAGTTGGGACCCCTAGCCGAATATGTCACACCATTTGGCATTACTTGGTTTTTCATAATTCTCACTATTCTGATGCTGGCAGCGTTATTGAGGTATTACAGAATCCACCAATCACCTTTCGTCAGGCACCAGATATGGTACCTCTCTCTCGGCATCCTATTTATCAGCTTGGGCGGAAACCAAGGTCAGTTTGCAAGATATGTCGGAGGTATCACCCTACTCCCATATCTGTTCTCCGCCGGCTTTCTAGTCATTTTGCTTGGCCTCAGGAAATATGAGTTCTTTGCTATAGCACCTGTGGCCGAAGTGCAGTCCGAGGCACCCTTAAGGTACAGCTTGCTGCAAGGATTTTCATACTTGGCTATCGAATCTGAACCAAAACAGTCCTTCGAAGTCTTTTCCAATTTGGCTCTAAATGGGCACTATGGTCTGTGTGTCACCAAATCTTCTCCAGGCGCTATTCGCGAAAACTATAGATTGAAAACGACGCCCATTCTATGGTTGACAGAAGAAAAAAGTGATGATGCCGTTGCCCCTGCTGATTTGCACGGGATTCTAGTGACTATCAAAGCCTTCTTACAAAAAGCAGAACGCTCTGTCATAATGTTGCATGGGTTGGAGTATTTAGTTTCAATTAATGGGTTCAAATCTGTACTGCGTTTGATCGTAAGACTAAACGATCTCATTGTGCAGAAGAATGGTATATTGCTCATCCCCGTCGTACAAGGTAACTTAACTGAGAAACAACAAGGATTGTTAAGTGCAGAATGTCCCTCATTGCAGAAATTAGAAGTTTCGCAGAGCGGAGAAGCTATCACCTCTCCTTTCCAGCCCAGACAAGAGCTCCATCCTCTCTTAGCAAATATACCAATACCTGCTGAAACGCATGTGCAAGAACCATTACGGTTCAAGCGAGAGGACGCGGAAAAAGCATTTCGCTTCTTAGCCAAAGCATTCCTGCAGGATTACACAGTTAGTAGGCTCCTCGTTGATGCATCTGGATGGCGAACCTCCATGGAAATTGCAGAGGGAGCATCGCTACCAGCTCGCAAGATGTATGGCCGAGATGGAGGACCAGGGCCCGCCATTGCAGAGCTCTTGAAGCGAGGGCTAGTAGAGACCCGATGGGTTACAGGGCAGAGGGGTCGTGGGGGAACTATCATGAAGGTAAGGGTCAACCATAGCAATCCCTATGTGAAGATAGAGATAGATCGGTTAGCATTACAACCCTGAGTAATTTTTGCAGTTCCTGAAATTGTTTGCATTGGGATGCCCAGTAAACCAAGATGTAGTAGTTACCAAAATTCTATACGAAGGTATTTACTGTGTAACCTTCTCAAATCCTTATCCTCGGATAACAATTTGTCGCAGTTAGGCAGTTTGTGAGTTGCCGCGACTATAGAATCAACAGTTGGTATATTATGACTGAAAGAGAGCTTTGCTGCTTCTTTTGCTATACCTTCATCCAAAAAAACCGTCTTGACCTTTTCTGAAGCAGTTAAGTTGTTTAGGAAACTATCCATTTCAGATTCTTTCTTGCCCTTCTGCATGAGTTTCCTAAACAACTCTGTAATAACTATGGTAGGTATGAAGAGCCTGTCCTTGCCATCTAAAACATTTCTCTTGATCTCCCGAGCTTTAGCATCTTGGGTTGCTAGTTTTATCAGGAACCAAGTATCCGAACAATACTTCATCTTTCTTGTGCCCTAGCTTTCTTAATATCTCTCCAGTCCTTTATTGTAAGTCCAGAATTCTCTATGAATTGAAAAACCTGCTCTTCTGCAGATTTTTTTTCCACCTTCTTAATAGTTATAGTTCCAGCCACATTTGTGATTTTGAGAGTGTCTTTAGGTTTTATCCGCTCGATCTTTCTTATAGCTTTTGGAATGACAATTTGACCTCTCTCGCCTACTCTGACAATCTTTGTAGTGTATTCCTCCTCTCTCATAGGCGTAGTATGAATTCATACTTTTATAAGCTAATCGCAAACGCGAATTTAAAGCAATCATAGTAATCCGTATGTCAAGGCAGAGATAGATCGGTTAGCATTAAAACCCTAAAAATATTTGTTTAATTTACTTGCCTAAAGTTGAACTGGTTTACTTCCTGATGAGATACGTTCTCTTGCTCCCATTTTGCAGCCCAGTCTGCAAACTCATTAAGCAGATTATAAAATTCCCAGCCCTTCTTCGTCATTATGTATTCGACTCTTGGAGGAGTTTCTGGATATACCATCCTTTCAACAATACCCTTCTTCTCCAGCCCTGCAAGCCTCTCAGAAAGCGAAGTTGCGCTTATGCCCTCAATCTTCCTCTTTAATTCATTAAATCTTGCAGGCTCCTTTGCGCCCAAAGACTGAAGTACTGGAAGAGTCCATCTTTTAGTCAGGTCATTAAGCGTAGCACTTACGTCAGTAGGATCTACACTAGGAACATCAGGAAGGTTAAGAGTTTCTAACTTGGTCAACTACCTAACACTTAGTTAGTATCTAACTACTACCATCAATATAAGCCTGCCTATCTATTCTATCAGCAATGGCTCTGGCACAACTAGAAAATCAGGTAGTTGAAGCAGTCGAGAAACTCAGCGAAAGCGTAATAAGCATAGACAGCATGAGGCTCGCAAGAGACTTCCGTTACGGTGTAGTCCCTCTCGAAGGTGCGGGTTCAGGAGTTATAGTAAGCGGGAACGGATACATTATCACAAACAATCATGTCATCGATGATGCCACAAGAGTTCAGGTTAATCTCAAAGACGGCAGGTCTTTCGTTGGAGAAGTTATTGGAGGGGATGCGGCGACGGACATTGCACTGCTTAAAGTTCAAGCAGATGGGCTTCCTGCAGCCAAGCTTGGAGAGTCTGAGAAGCTAAAAGTTGGTCAGATTGCATTAGCAATTGGTAATACATTAGGATTACCAGGAGGGCCTACAGTTTCTCTAGGAGTAATAAGTGCACTGGGAAGACCTCTACCCGGAGCTGACTACATCTATGAAGGTCTTATTCAAACTGATACAGCAATAAATCCCGGAAATAGCGGAGGGCCTCTGGCAGACATCAACGGCAATGTAATAGGAATCAACACTGCTATGATACCTTTTGCTCAAGGAGTAGGCTTTGCTATACCAATCGATGCGGTAAAGAGGATAAGAGAGCAGATAATCGAAAAGGGAAGAGTTGTTAGACCTTGGCTGGGTATCTCGGCAATAGACCTGAACCGCTCCATAGCAAGAAGGTACGGCATTCCAATAGAAAAGGGAGTCTTCATAGTTGACATCGCACATAGAAGCCCGGCATACGAAGCAGGTCTTCGAGTCGGGGATGTTCTGGTGCAGGTAGATTCGCAAGAGACAAATCATATGAAAGATCTGATAGCTGCACTCTCAAAAGCTCAATTCAACAAAGACATCGAGCTGTCAATAGTCAGGATGGGCAAAAGGTACACAGTATCGATAAGGCCTGTGGAAGCACCTCATGCAGTAAATAGATAGACTCCGTAACCGGAGAACACCTAGAGCTCTTTTCTCAGACCTTATTTAGCCGAGTTTGACTAACAAACATTATGCAAGGAAGAGCAACCACAGATCAAGAAACAAAGGGTAAGGAATTTCTCTGTGTTGCAACTTATCTGCCAGTGCGAAGGTGGAGACACCTAATTCCATTTCTCCGAATGACATCTAAAGTAATAAATCAACTCAAGAAGAGTGAAGGAGCAATCAGATATACGGTCAAAGCTGATTTCCCAAGGAAGCATTTCTGGACGCTGTCTATTTGGAGCAGCAAAGATGCTTTACGTCGCTTTGTAATGTCGGAGCCGCACGCGACTGCTGTTAGGAAGTTTAGTGAATGGGCTGGAGAAGGAGCAGCGTTCGTTGAATGGAGTAGTGCTACGGATTTGATAGGCTGGAATGAAGCATTACAAAGACTCCAGAATCCCACATTTTACTATAGAAAGGAGAAATAATACACCTATATATCCAAAAAGCTCTATTTTGTTCCATAGATGGAATAAACAAGCAGAGCAAACCCTATACAGTTGGCAAGGGCACTTATGACGACAGCTTCCAATAATGTAAAGCCAACGAACTCGAAGAGGAATCCAGCAACTGAAGAGCCTATAGAAATCAGTGCAAAACCTATGGACATGAAGAGCATCCCTCTATTACCATGTTTCCGATAAGAAACAAAGCCAAGATATGTAATAATGCCGCCTAGCACTACTATGATAATCTGAAGAATCCTCAAGACATCAAGAAGCTCTATCATTTTTATCACTCAAAGACATCCACATGCTTTCGAGCTTGCTGACAGCATTCCTATTCGGCGTCACATCTATCTCGAGTTGGCCACTTCTAAATGAAATCTGCATCGACCTTACTGCGCTTCTATAAAGGTCGTAGCGCTTCCCATCTTCCGTCAAAATCCCCCTTTCAACTACCAACAAACCAGCATCCTGCAACTCACTAACCCTCCTGTAAGCCGTTGCTATGGGAATGTCGTTAATCCTGCTGATGTTGATCACAGAGTCAGCCTTGTCTATAAGGGACATTAAAATCTTGAGCGAATATTCGTCAGCCATAGCTCGCAGCAGAGCCTTCTTCCGCTCTTCATCCCTAATAATCATGGCTAACGTCTATGGAGTTTGATAATCAAGCTTGATAATGGTATTGATAAATCGCCTCATTCAGGATCGTTAATACAACTTTATATTCATCAAAATAGTCCAATTGTTTAATGATCTCGCTGGTCAGCTCTGTAGAGCACCCGAAAGGCGTGCTGAGGGAGTCCCTGAAGGATGTTGAGGTTGTTAGAGGGACTACGCTAGTGAAGAGAGGGTTTGCTCACATGCAGAAGCATGGAGTGATAATGGATGTTACCAGCGTAGAGCAGGCACAGGTTGCGGAAGAAGCCGGAGCAGTTGCAGTAATGGTCCTCGATAAACTGCCATACGATGTAAGGAAGGCTGGAGGGGTTGCAAGAACTGCGAGTTTGAAGGTCATTGAAGATGTGCTAAATCATGTTACGATACCCGTAATGGCGAAGTGCAGAATTGGACATATTGAGGAGGCCAAGATACTTGAAGAAACTGGAGTCGACATGATTGATGAATCAGAGGTTCTCACTCCTGCAGACGAAGAACGCCACGTCTGGAAGTGGGATTATACGACTCCGTTTGTAAACGGTGCAAGAGACCTCGGAGAAGCATTGAGGAGGATCGAAGAGGGCGCTGCAATGATAAGGACTAAAGGAGAGCCTGGTACTGGAAATGTTGCAGAAGCGGTCAAGCACATCAGGCTAGTAAACAACGAAATCACCAAAGTAAAATCATTATTTGCAAACAACGATAGTCAGGAACTTGTCCGCGCTGCTAGGGACTTGAAGATTTCCTATGAGATAGTAGTCGAAACTGGAAGGTTGGGAAGAATACCTGTAGTTAACTTTGCTGCTGGAGGGATAGCGACTCCTGCTGACGCAGCATTGATGATGCGATTGGGATGCGATGGGGTCTTCGTAGGTTCGGGAATTTACAAGTCAGAAGATCCTTTGGAAAGGGCAAGAGCTATAGTGCTTGCAACAACATTCTACGACGATGCAAAGATAGTCGCGGAGGCTCAAAAGATGGTCGATGAAAGGAAATCTATGATGGGCTTGGACGCCAAGAACATGGAGTTCAGGATGCAGGACAGAGGAGGCAATATTTGATGAAAATAGGGGTTCTCGGATTTCAGGGCGACATAGAGGAGCACGTTGCAGCAACGAAGGAAGCTCTCAAGAAATTGAAGATTGATGGAAGCGTGGCAGTGGTCAAGACTCCCGATGAACTTAGAGAAATTGATGCTTTGATAATACCGGGAGGAGAAAGCACCGTGATTGGAGGTTTGGCATTGTTCAACAAATCATTGAGCGTTATAAAAGATAGGATCAGAAATGGCATGCCTGTGCTTGGTACATGTGCGGGAATGATAATGCTAGCAAACAGAACCTATGATAGAGTTGTTGGAGAAACCAAGCAGCCCCTTCTTGCAGTATTGGATGTTTTAGTGGAAAGGAATTCCTTTGGAAGACAAAGAGAATCTTTCGAAACAGAATTGGAAGTTTCGATAAACGGCCTGGAGAAGCTCAAAGGCGTCTTCATAAGGGCTCCGAGCATTAGAGAAGTCAATCAGGGAATAGAAACTTTAGCCAAACTTGATGGGCAAGTAGTTGCAGTAAGGCAGAATAATATCATAGGAACTTGCTTCCATCCAGAGCTTTCTGGAGACACTAGGCTGCATGAATACTTTGTCAAGACGATCGGCTCTTAATCTATTGCTGTAAGTAATTTCATTAGGCTTAAATCGATTCCACTTGGCAGAAGTAGCCGTTGCGGGGGTTGCCAAGCATGGTCAAAGGCGCGAGATCAAGACGCGTAGCTCAGGTGCTTGGTGCTAAGAAACCTCGTCCGTTAGCGGTTCGTGGGTTCAAATCCCACCCCCCGCACCAATTCTTGTGTGGAATCGATAGTCTAAAATAGCTCACCCTGCCGTTTCACCATGTGCAAACACAACTAATAACCGAACACAAGAGGATGGTGTTGGAGGGTGAGTCTGTCACGAATTTTGGGAAGGGCAACCAGGCCGAGGCTACCAAGGACTCGTACATGAAAAAACTGAGGCAGTTCTTGGAATATATTCAGATGCAGGCGGATGAATTCGTCACACTGGCAAAGAAGAAGCCCAAGGATGCGGAGCGCCTGATCATGGACTATGTGGAGGCTCGTAAGAGGGAAGGTGTATCTGGAAGCACGATACGAAATGCGAGAGACGCTATAAGACATCTCTTCATTTGGAATGATGTCGAAGGCATTAATTTCAACAAGATAAACGAGTCAATCCCCCATGCGCGAAAGGTTGGGAGGGACAGAGCACCTACAAAAGAAGAGATACGGCTGATTCTAGATAACGCTGACCTACGGATGAAGTGCATCATACTGATCCTGGCTAGCAGTGGGGTAAGGCTCGGGGCATTCAACTATCTGTCCTGGGGTGACTTTCGTGAGGTCGCATATGGAGAGTACAAGTTAGCGAGAATGACTGTTTATAGAGGAGAAAATGAAGAATACATGACGTTCGTCACTCCTGAGTGCTGGAGTGCGCTTCAAGAATACAAGACTCTAAGGGAGAAGGCTGGCGAACGCATCACGGGCCAATCACCTGTGATAAGGGATGTCCTAGACGTTGATGCAATCAAGAGGGGTGATATCGAAAGTTTGGGACCAGCTAGGAACGTCTCAAGCCGCACAATAGGGAATTTATTGGGCCGACTCCTGTGGAAAATTGGTCTTAGGACCAAGAAAAGGAAGATGCACGAGTGGAAGCAGGTTCATGGGTTCAGGAAGTTCTTTAACACACAAGTTGAGAGCGTAGATGGGAAGGCATTTGCTGATGCCTTGAGGGGAGAGAAAGGGAGCTACGATAAATTCAGCGAGAAAGAGCTGCTTGAAGCTTACGCAAAGGCGATTCCGAACCTCACAATAGCAAGAGCAGTCGAAATCCAGTACGAAGTTGAAAAGAAGGTCGCAGATAATGACCGGAAACTGGGGGAACTGGAAAGGACGCATGTTAAGCTCCTGGAGAGAGTTGATAGCCTCGAAAAGGAGACCAAGGCTATAAAGGGCATGCTTAGGAAGATTATCGAGAAGAAGGTTTAGATATTTTCCGTTCGACAGGTAAATTCTATATTTTTCTTTGAAAAGGAATGTCAAAAGGAAAATAGCTAGATAAAACCTAAATAGGATTCCAAATATTTACAACATGATGGTTCAGTACAATAGGATGAAAACCATCCAAGCGGTCCTGCTTCGCTTAGATCGGTTGGAAAGGGAGATTGCATCATTGCGCAATGATCTGGACCTGTATGGTAAGCGAGTAAGGGCCTTCGTCTTAACGCACGAGGAGGAAGCTACTTACGATTAACCACCTACTTCTATATTCAAACCGAAACACTTATTTGCCTATTGACCTATGGAGGTGTATAGAGGTCAATATTGACCAGTCATGGTGTAAGGAAAATCAGTGGGCTGTCACAACATTTGGGCGGGGCGATCAAGGTGAACTCCATCCCAAGGAGCCTCGAACCGATCGTCATTACGTCCAGAAGCGAGTTTGCCAAGCTAATGGAGAGGCTCTCGTCCCTCCGTCAAGAGACGATCCTCCTGAGATATCGGGATGCAGAACTGGTGATGTGGGGAACGTACGTATTTGTGTTCAAAGAGGTGCTTGTGTCTGAGGATGGATCGAGGCCTACGTATCCGGATGTCTGACTCCCAGCATGATCGCTTGCTGAAGCAGGCTCGGGAGCGTGGCATGACAGCGAGTGCTTGGGTTCGACTGGTGATAGAGGCTTTAGAAATGAAACCAAACCTCTTTTCTGGCGAGACCAGTACGCAGGATGTGATGAATCGTTTGCTTGAGGAGCGATTCAAAGCTCTGGATCAGAAGATTGAGTTGATTCCTCAGAAGATTAAGGAGGGTTTCTCGGACAGTAATACCATAGAGAAGAGTGTTCAGCATTTGAATTTGCGGAAGAGGCTACGGGTCATCATTCTAGACAGTCGCAATAGAGGAAAGGTAACGCAATGTAGCACTATCGAAGAGCTGCGCGACTTCGTTTGTGAGCAGGATCCCTCTCTCCGCGCAAACCTAGTTACGTCAAAGGACAACCCCACGACTGATTTTGACTTTGTGTTCGTTGAGCTTGTAAGAGCAGGCGTTATTTCTACCGGTTCGTTCGAAACCATCGCATGGAATGCGGATAAGATGAAGGAGATCTGAACGATGATAAATCTGGACAGGTTTCTCTCCAGCGAATTCGATACCCGGACGAGAGATCGCAGCACTCTCGCAGTTGAGAGATCTAATGAACCGCCGTTGGGCGTTAAGCAGTCTAGACTAGATCTTCAGCTACCTGAACCCGCTAACCGTTTTCTCAGGAATCTGGAAACAAGGTCGATTTTCTACCAAAAGAACATGCGAATGCTCCTACAGCATTTTCTTGCATTTCAGCTGGCAAAAGGGAAGAATATTGACCACTTCACGAGAGATGATCTAAATGGCTTTTTGAAAGTCAAAAGAAAGACCTGTAACGACCGAAGTATCAAAAACTATGGTTGTTGGCTTCAAGTATATTCGACTTTTCTTTGGGAAGAAAGTTACCTGTCGCGGGATGAGTATGACAAAATCTGCCGAGAGGTGCGGAAACTAAAGGCTCCTGAGACGAAGCGGATGGCCTTGACAGATCAGCAACAGGAAGTATTGTTTGAAAAACTATGTAACATGTTATACTACCGATTCCTCTTATTTCTTGGACTAAATTTCGGGCTACGCCGTATCGAATACGTTCGTTTAAAAATGGAAGATATCGACTTGGAGGCCTTTCAACTCCTGATTAGGGGGAAGGGCAAGAAGAACCGGAGTATTGCCTTCAATGACGAGGCCGCCGTCACTTTTCGTCTTTTTATGGAACTGCGAGCAACGTTTTCTCCCTCTCATGATTTTGTATTGTTCCGTATCGGACGTCTTGACAACCCCCCAGATGAAGCTTTCATTAGCCACAGCTTCGTAATCATATCCAGAATTACCGGAGTGCATGTGACTCCCTACAGCCTTCGATATACCTTTGGAGTAAGATTGTGGAAGGAAGGTTTGGATATAGTAACCATCAGCAGACTATTTGGGCATTCCAAAATAGACCAAACAAGAAGCTATATGAAAATAGAAGAGCGCGAGTTCGATGAAAGATATCGGCAGCATCTGAAGATGCGAGTAACTTCGCAGCTGCTTTGAGTGAAAGCGACTGTGAATAGTGTCGACACATATACTCCATAAGGGAGGATAGTGATGTTACATGTACCCCATTTTGGATATCCAATCGTGGTCGGAAAGTTAACATTAGGGATGATGAACTACTATTTTCAACCACATTTGGATATCCAAAACTGAGCTTGGCATTAACTTCTGCTCAGGCCAGTCTAAGCTTTTCTGATGTGAATCCTACCTTTTTCGTCAAGTAAGAAGGCAATCTTGTCACCTTTCTTGATTTTCAATCGGCTCACAACCTCTTGAATTAGGGTCACTCTGCAACTCTTACTATCGACGCTTACCACGCTTGCTAATCCTAGTATTTTTTCGGACATCGGCATCCACCTTAGGAGGTCTACAACAACCTTTATAAACCTCACTTTAGACCTCCATTGACCTATAGAGGTTGATGGAGGATTTGGCTGCCCAAGATACTTCTACACCGTCGTACAGATCTCTGCTAAATGAATACAAGCAGATGGTTGAGAGTATCGCCTCCGCGTTCAGCTCATCAGAAAAACCTTCACCCGCGAGGATCATGAGTCTGCTGTCGAGCCATTCCTGCGATCTCTATGTAAAACATGCCCTAGCGACCAAAAGCGATTATTCGAATAACAAGAGCGATAATTATTTTCTTGAGAAACATGAGTACGCTCTTAGGAAGCTTGTAGAGAGGCTGAAGACCGAGCTTCTGAAGCACGGAATGAGTTTCCATGTTTACACTGAAGCTGATTCAGAAGTAGGCCACTTCGATGTTCTGATCAAAACCAATGGCAGCACTGTTGAGCTTGAGATGCCAAAGGGTAGAGTTGTAATTGAGATGAAGACAGGTTTCTCCATTAATCTGAGCCAGCTCGAGAGGTATCTATTGGATACCCCAACGCTGATTCTCTGTAGGATATTGCCAGGCCATGTTATGTGTATAAGAGCCGAAGATTACTCAGAATTGCTGACAGAGAGTCTCGCGGATCAGTTAGATAAGGCAGACCGAATTCTTGAGGGTCAACCCATTCTTGTGCCGGGAACAGATTGCTACGGCTGTAAAGCTGATTGTCCTTACGCCAAGCCTCCACGATGGGAGGACCATAGAATTGTCCTGAGAAATGACAACTTTTCCGCGGACATGGATGTATACTTCAAAAACCTGTACCCGTGCATCAAGACTACGGTTGATCTAGCCTTGCAAGAGCTTAATGTGCATAAAGGTGGTTTTGAAGTAGATGGCTAGGAATCTCGCGCGCTCTGATGACATAATCGTCCGCGTGAAACCATCCCAACCACGATGAATTCCGCTAGCTTCTTCTTCCTTTCGACCTTCCACATCCGAATTATGAGTAGAAAATGATATCAAACCCCTGTTTTGAACTATCGCGCCCTTGAATCAAGAAATGCTAGCGCTAGGTGGGATAGTTGGAACCATAGGTCTTGCATTGTTTACACTCTATTCTTGGGAGGTCCACCGCAGAGAGAGGAAGGTTAGGCTGCTCCTTACTCCGTACTGTACCGACTCAAGGCTATCCATAGCCGCGATGGAGGTCGCAGTCATTATGCGAGACACAAAATGGGTCGGAGAGCAAAGTATTGATGCAGCCGTTTCTAATTCAGTACAAAAGAAGTTTCTTAGATTGGATCTCCTAGATCAGGTGCCTCTGTTCTCGGTTGGCTTTTTTGTACTAGGGATTGTCTTGGCGGTCTATGCAACGATCCTCTAAGGCCTAGGCCTACCGTTCTTTTTTAGTTAGCATATTGGCATTCTTGTGAATTTTAAACAGGAAGATCATAGAAGCCTGTATGAATTCGTTCATATCTTGTTTCTGCAGGAATTTCTTGATACTCATAAGATAATTCCTAAGAATCGGTCTTGCGGCACTAATGGCCTCCGAATTCAGTTCGTACCATTCCTCTTTATCTGATTGATATGAATACCGAACTGACTCAATAAGCGCCCAAACCAAGAAGTGCAGGAATCTACTCTCGGGAGTCTCATTGAGCTCGGTCGCGATTTCAAGCTTGGTCGAGATTGCTGGCAGGAGAGTGAGCGTCTTTCTGATATCTTCTTTTCTGTCTACAGAACCCAATACTGTGTCCGTGGCCTCGCTACTTAATTTAACAACTTCTTTTGGTAGCTTGATCATTTGAGTCCCTGATCACCTTGTTAGCGCCAGAGGAATGACTGGCGATTTATCAACCCCTCTGCCAAAGTATTTAGGAATACCGAATCCGCTCGCCTTCTCCTGCATGTTTATGGATATCAACACATATTTTTTCTCAGACGCTTGAATATATTCTTTGCCGGATTCTAATCCGTGATGCTCTAGCACCTCGTCAAAATACCCTAATCCCCGAGTTTCCTTGCGCCTAAAACTGAGCTTTTCGATGTCCCAAGTTGCAATTATCCCCACTCCCTTCGACTCTAGCAAGTCAGCGGGAGAAATTTCTCCCTCCTCAATCGCGATTGCCTTGTGTAATACGTCCTCTGTCAGGATATCAGAATCTTCTACTAACATTACCTGCTGTATCGTGTTCGCGAGCCTCGATGCCTTCTTGCCCAGTCGTTCGGCTAACGCTAGAAGTTTTTCAGGCTCCGCATCAATAATAATTGCCATCTGTCGTACTCCTAGCCCTATTCGAGCTTCTCCTTAATATATCCTGATACCTTAGCGTCTTTCAGGAACATTGTCAACAAACGCTGTCTGAGTTCGATTCTAGACTGTGCCGTGGCTTCAGGTATTATTTCCCGATAGCTCTCAAACAGAAACAGAAAAATTGTCACGGCAGCGATGCATTGATCTTCCTTAAGAAGTATAACGTTAGCGTGATTCTCAACTAGGTACTTGGGTAAATCCTTTGGCGTTGACACGAGTATTAGAGGGATCTGAGGAACATCAGTAGCGCCTACGTGATAGGCCAGAAAGACGCGATTATCCGCTAGTTCCTCTCCGATGGACAAAACACCAAACGCAATATCCTTCTCGTGTGAACTGAAAGGGAATTTATGTGAAACGACAGTCCACCCGCTTTCCTTCACATGCTTTACGATCGAAGAGGTGATTTTCGAGGTATGGGTTTCCGCCACCATTACTGCCAGCATCTACATTACATTCTGAAAATGGAGGGCTATTATAGCCTTTTCTTTGTTAGCGCTGTTAATCCGACGTCTGTGAACAAAAAAGACACGGGGATGCGTATGGATATGCGCGCTCGTCAAAAGCTGAGGTAAGGGACATTCCGCACAGATTCTTGTTTGCAAATCCCACCCCCCGCATTTTCAATAACTACCTAATTCTCCACATGCTCACCCGTCTGGAA
This sequence comes from Nitrososphaerota archaeon, assembly GCA_024860875.1. Classification (GTDB taxonomy): domain Archaea; phylum Thermoproteota; class Nitrososphaeria; order Nitrososphaerales; family UBA57; genus VHBL01. Next base: position 148,290 of record JACPSZ010000015.1, read on the forward strand.
AGGAGCCAAATAGAGTCATTTATTGCCGTGGTTAGAAGAATCGTCATCAGAGTTACAGCATAAAGCTTAGGCGTCGGGAACTGTATGTTAGTTCTGACATTAACGGGCCAATTCCCTGCCTCCCCATTATAAGCTCCATAATTATCACGCCTATCATAGCGCGTAGCGCGCTCTTCGAGTAACTTTGGGAGCACTGAACTATCACGAATTTCCCGGGGGCAGGTGCACGGTGCCACGGGAGATCCATGAATGTAGGTCGAAACATACACCTGCTTCACTCCTACATTTACTCGGCAAGATGCCTATTGGTCAGAGTCTTGGAATTGATTAATCCCGTTATTCACCACGGATATAGACCTCTTCTCCATCATGCTTAAATCCAATCCTATTCATATCAGGATTTCTTGGATAATCAAAAGTTAGGATTGACCGTGATGAGCGAACTGCTTGAATATCCTTCAATGTGTGGCAACTGTGGTAGACCAGTCTATCTCGTGGAAGGTATCAGGTATTGTGTAAGTTGTAGCACGGAAATATCGGCGTGCAAATGCCCCAAGGCAACCTTCTAAATCTTAGACCAAGATACACGGAAGTCTATTTAATACAGCCTACTCGCTGCATGGCTGAAAGTATCGGGTTCTTTGAAGAAGACTTACCTAGTAGCAGCAGTTAGAACCTTATCGACTATTAGAATGAAGGTTCCGTTAACTTGCCCTGACATGTTTATGATAACACTGGGACACTTACCCAACACACCCACCCCTGCATTCCAGCTTCCAACTGATGTTTAGGTTAGAAGATCGTTGGACCAAAAAGTATGGTCTTATCGCTCTTAAGATAGTCATAAATCTATTCTGGAGACAACCTTAACGGTAGACCTGTGCCTGAACCCATGATCTGGCATTACTTATCTTTAGTCAGGATTACGCATATTAGGAGGCTAGGTTACGTCGAGGCGGATGACAACCAGTAAGAAGTCTGAGAGGGAATTAGCTAGTAAAATACTGTCTAAAGTTCTACGTGATAAGGGATTCCACTTTCATACAGGTATGGGAGCGTACACAGGCATCTACGCCACAAGTCTAGAGCAGTTCTCTCAGCTCTTGGAAAAGGTGGACTTAAAATCAATAGAGTTTCATATGGGGAGAACAGACTTCGAAAACTGGGTACGATCATTGGGAGATCAGGTGCTGGCATTGCAGTTAGCAAAGCTGAAGAAGAAGAACCCCTCTGGTGAAAACCTTAGGAGAGAGGTTCTGGCGATTGTGAAGAAAAGGTTGGACGACCTCAAGCGTGACCTGCAACACGGAAGTGGAAAGTCCTAGGTAGGTATCTATATGTACAATTACTCACCAAGTTTAGCGGTTTCATAGACCTCCTGAGAGCAATACTCTTTGGGAGCTAAACAGTTAAAGATGCCATAGACCTGCTATCAGTCGCTGTCTCGTGATGGGAAAAACATGCGACTGAACTTATACGATTGGCCACAGATAGAATTCGACAAGGATGAGAAGCTTCTCTACGTAGAGAACAGGTTATTGAAACCTAATATTCGTTTCCTTCGGGAGCTCAAGGAGGTATTATACGACAGAAATTTAGTGAGCGATGGTAATCTTAGCCTTCCGCTCTATTATATGTACCGAGATGTAAGGAGTGAAGCCGATTCGGAAATATTTAATGCAGCTCAGCTTAGATTCGACATTACCATCATGGAACCAATTAAACTTGGAGTCGAACGTAACAAAACGTTGGGCCATTATCACAAGATAGGCTCAGATGGTTTCTCTTATCCTGAGCTCTATGAAGTCATACAGGGAGAGGCTGATTACATCTTACAGCAAGTTAAGTACGGGCGAGTGACTGATGTTGTCCTAGTGAAGGCAAAAGAGGGTGATATAATGTATATTCCTTCAGGTTATTGGCATGTGACAACCAATGCAGGTAACAGGTTATTGGTTATGTCTAACCTTGTATCAAGACATGTAGAAGGGGAATACGAGCCTGTCAAGAAATATGGAGGACTTGCTTACTTCGAATTGGTAGATGGGAGTTTAGTCGCAAACAAGAAATTCGGAAATGTACCGCCTATCAGACGTATGAGTGCGCGAGAAACCTTTGAAAGATTCTCTGGGGGAAGACTGTATTCTCAATTTGTCAAAGATCACACAAAATTTCAATTCCTAGGAAAGACCAGTTCAAAAGTCTGGCAAGCATAATATCCAAATATGCACTGATAATTCCGCTACTCTATTATCTGATTGCCTATTCTCTGTCCATTTGGTATGACCTTGTGAGGATAGACTTTGGTTTCCGTCAGAACGCAACCTTCACCTATCACGACATCATCTCCAATGACGCTAACACCGAGGATCCAAGTGGGCTGCAACTTTGATGACTTCACGTTGACGTGCCTACCTATAATGCTGTCTTGAATGGTTGTTCCATCTCCGATCAAGACTCGATCCAGAATTGCAGATCTTTCTATTATGGCATTGCCCCCTATGATGCAGAAGTTATCAACACAGGAGTCTCTGATAATAGTCCCCTCTCCTATCTGGCAGTGCCTTCCTATAAGGACGGAGCCCTCAAGCTTTATCTTACCCTCCCTAACTTTTCTGATGATTTGATCCTTTCTCCCTAACGATTCTGAACTTTGACCCTGAATCCAAGCGTTGCCTACATTTGGAATTATGAAAGGAGGCTCACCATAATAGAAGAACTTTTTAGATGCGGAGGAAGTTCTCCTGAACATAAGGGGTTCCCCAACATAAGATAAGTTCGATCCGCTTTTTAGAATCCTGATCATAGTATCTAGGTAGCTCTTGGGCGTTCCCACATCATACCAAACTCCTTCCAGAAGATAGCCATAAACAGGATATCCTTCCTGAACGAGAAACGGTATGAAATCCATTCCGAAATCTAGGCGCTTATTTGCGTGAATCATTCTTTGAACCTGTGGATGGTTAAAAAGCTCTCTAACCTTGGGGGACAGGACATACATCCCTGTGTTAGCCAGTCTAGACGGAGCTTCCTCTTTCTTAGGTTTCTCTACAAACCCCTTGATTCGATTGTCGCTACTAATGTCAGCTACGCCATACCTCTCAACATCGTCCACATAAGTAAGGACGATCGTCATGACAGCGTTTTTCTCCTCATGAAAGGTTAAGAGGTTTGATAATTCCATTTCAAATGGGTTATCACCCTGAACCACCATTACGTGGCTGTTGATGTCATAATATTCCATGTTGATTCTGATTGAATCCGCGCTGCCAACATCGTCTATGTGAGGTTGATACTTGACATGAACGCGTGGTGAAATACCATATCGAGCAGAAAATCCAATACCATCCTCGAAGTAAGCAAAGAGACCTCTATAATTGTAGTAACCCATTATGCCAAAAATGAAGTTTTTTACACCTTGAAGTCCAAGCTCAGCCATCGCGTACTCAACTAGGGGCCTGTTAAGTATGCGAATAACTGCTTTGGAAGTCTCTGCAGTAAGAGGTTTCATTCGCTTGGCTTCGCCTCCGACCGGAATGATAACCCATAGATTCGCAGGGTCCACTTTGCTCACCAAAATGGTTCGTATGCCAATGTTTATACTTTGGCAAGAGAGAAGAAATTCTGAAGATAGTTAGGAAAGCTTAAAACTGATCTAGATAAGAAGAATAAGGCATTCGTATTCTTTTTCAACAATGAGTGAATGGGATGGTAAGCGTGTTTGCAGCTAGTGTCACCGGAAAGGAGGTCGGGCGAACTGTTAACTTTGAAGAGCACGATCCGGCTAGTATCTTAGGCCCGCACATGATCAATATGGCGGGGAAGCAGGTTCTTGCAATTCGTGCTTTTTTGCCCCGAGCCGCTAAGGCATGGGTCCATTTACCTGACCAAGACAGAAAGATGGAAATGACGCGTATACATTCGGCAGGATTTTTTGAGGCTCAGCTTACGGATCAGAAGATACCTATCTCTTACCGCGTAGTCTTCGCAGATGGTTCAGGTTATGTAGAAGAGAGAGAAGACCCGTATTCTTATGCTTCTGCATTAAGTGACTTCGATCTATATCTTATAGGGGAAGGAACACATTTGAGAAGCTACGGAAAGCTAGGAGCAAATCTAGTCAATCGTGATGGTGTGGAGGGAGTTCATTTTGCAGTTTGGGCCCCTAACGCAAGAAGTGTCTGCGTGGTCGGAAATTTTAATCATTGGAAAATAGGTGCACATCCAATGATTGTCCGTGGCACCTCTGGTATTTGGGAGCTCTTCCTGCCTAGAGTTGGCGAAGGAGAAGTTTACAAGTTTGGGATCAAGTCAAGCTCTCTGGGTGAGATCTTCTTAAAGACTGATCCGTATGCTTTCCAGACGGAATTGAGGCCGCATACGGGCGCGGTTGTATGTAACCTAAATTCGTACAAATGGGGCGATGATGAATGGATGGTCAGGAGAGGCAGAGAGAGTCCGTTTGACAAACCAATTTCGATTTATGAAGTCCATCTAGGATCTTGGAAGAGGAAATTAGCAAATAATCCGAATGAATTTCTGAGTTACCATGAGCTAGCTGATGAGCTCATCCGTTATGTAAAAGAAATGGGTTTTACTCACATGGAACTTATGCCTGTAATGGAACATCCGCTTGACGATTCTTGGGGGTATCAAGTTGTAAACTACTTTGCTCCCACCTCGCGCTACGGTAGACCACAGGATCTCATGTATTTGATTGATAAATGCCACCAGAACGGAATTGGTGTCATTTTGGACTGGGTGCCTGCACACTTTCCAAAGGATGAATACGGGCTTGCAGATTTTGATGGTACTCCGCTTTACAACCACGCGGATCCAAGGATCGGAGAGCATCGGGAGTGGGGTACATTGGCCTTTAACTATTCGCGAAACGAAGTACGGGCCTTCCTGGTTTCGAATGCTCTGTTCTGGCTAGAGAAGTATCACGCTGATGGACTTCGGATAGACGCTGTTGCATCAATGTTGTATCTTGACTATGGAAGGAGAGATGGAGAGTGGATACCAAATAAGAATGGGGGCAAGGAGAACCTGGAAGCAATAAAATTTCTAAAATACCTCAACGACACCGTTCACTCACAATATCCGAATGTACTTGTCATAGCGGAAGAATCTACTGCTTGGCCTGGAGTCTCTCGACCTACCAAGGCTGGAGGGCTAGGGTTCGATCTTAAATGGAATATGGGATGGATGCATGATACACTGGAATACTTTTCAAAAGATCCAATTTACAGAAAGCATCATCACAGCGAACTGACCTTTAGCATGATGTACGCTTACACCGAGAACTTTATTCTGGTTTTTTCCCATGACGAAGTTGTTTATGGCAAAAGGTCGATACTTAACAAAATGCCAGGGGACTATTGGCAGAAGTTTGCCAACTCAAGGCTCTGCTATGGCTATATGTTCGCTCATCCTGGGAAGAAGCTCCTATTCATGGGCAATGATTTTGGGCAATGGGACGAGTGGAACTTCAGGCAGAGTCTGGATTGGCATTTATTAGAGCAACCAATGCACAGGCAGCTTCAGGAGTACCTTAAGCATGTAAACCAGCTTCATAGGCAGTATGACGCATTGCACCAGTTTGATTTTTCCTATGAAGGTTTTGAATGGATAGATTTTAGTGATTGGGAGCAGAGCGTTATTTGTTTCTTAAGAAAAGGGAGAAAAAGCGAAGATTTGCTTCTTGTCGTTTGCAACTTTACACCGGTGCCAAGAATGAACTACAGAGTGGGTGTCCCAAGAGGTGGTATTTGGACGGAAATTCTAAATAGCGATGCAAAGGAGTACGGAGGAAGTGGTGTGAGGAATTTAGGCAAAATTCGAACCGAACCAATCCCATTCCACGGTCGCAATAATTCGATCTCGTTGACTCTTCCACCCTTGGGCGTAATTTTTCTGGCAAACGAGTAAGTACAATGAATTAGGAGCAGTACAAGGCTTATGGATAGATTCATCTGCATTCACGCGCATTTTTACCAGCCCTCCAGAGAGAACCCTTGGCTCGAAGAGGTCGAATTTCAGGAAAGCGCACAGCCTTACCATGATTGGAATCAGAGAATAACTGCTGAGTGCTATGCCCCAAATCTTGCTGCTCCATTGTCTGACTCGGAAGGTAGGATGACAGAGATTGTCTGTAATTACGAAAAAATAAGTTTCGACTTTGGTCCAACGCTTCTTGCTTGGATGGAACTTTGCCAACCTGATTTCTACAAAGGTATTATCGAGGCTGATAAGATGAGTGCCGAAAGATTCTCTGGACATGGCTCAGCTATCGCGCAGATTTACAATCATGTGATAATGCCGCTTACCAATGAAAGGGACAAATATACTCAGGTCAGATGGGGAATAGCAGACTTCAAGAACAGATTCAAACGATACCCTGAAGGCATGTGGCTCTCAGAAACAGCTGTAGACATTGAAACGCTTGAAATTCTTGCAGAACATGACATCAAATTTACTATTTTAGCACCACACCAAGCGGGTGCTTTCAGGAGAATCGGGGATGAGAATTGGATGAAGGTTGATGAAGGAAGAATTGATACGCGGAGAGCCTATGTATGTCAGCTTCCTTCAGGCAGGAAACTGAATATCTTCTTCTACGATCCTGACATTTCGCATGGTGTAGCCTTTGGCGCCCTCCTGCGGGATGGAGAAACATTTGCCAGAAGACTTGCATCAGCATCTAGTGAGCAAGCTAATGCCTCGGAACTGGTTAATCTTGCGACAGATGGGGAGACTTATGGGCACCATCACAAGTTTGGTGATATGGCTTTGGCATCCTGCATCCGTTTTCTGGAAACTCGGGGTTTGGCTAGCTTAACAAATTATGGAAGGTTTCTCGAGAAATTTCAACCTACTTACGAAGTCACGATAATCGAAAATACATCTTGGAGCTGTGTGCATGGCATCGACCGATGGAGGAGTGATTGTGGCTGCAATCTAGGAAGACAAGGATGGAACCAAAAATGGCGCCAACCTTTGAGGGAGGCCATGGACTGGCTGACAGATAGACTGGCTCAGATTTATCAAGAAGAATCCTCGAAATATCTTAAGGATCCTTGGACGACAAGGGACGAATATATTCAAGTGATTTTGGACAGATCGAAGCTAAGAGTCGAGCGATTTCTTGGAAAACATTCGGGTAAAGAATTATCTACAAACGAGAAGGCTATCATCCTCAAACTTCTTGAAATGCAGCGACATTCGTTGCTAATGCAGGCTAGCTGCGGGTGGTTCTTCGACGACATATCAGGAATCGAGCCGATCCAAATTATGCGACATGCGGCAAGGGCGATGCAGATTGCTGTAGAAGTGTCCGGAATAGATCTGGAGCGAGAATACAAACAAATTCTTGCCAAAGCCACAAGCAATGTTTCAGAATTTCAGAACGGGGCAAAGATATTTGATGAGTTCGTAAAGACGGCCAGCGTTTCTCTACTAAAGATTGGCCTCCATTACGCTATCTCCTCCATCTTTGATGGATCTTCGACAAAACCTTCCAGAATATACAGTTACCGCGTTGAAAATGAATTTTATGAAACCTTTCAATTAGGTGGGATCACGCTAGCAATAGGAAAGGCAAAGATCTCTTCCGAAATTACATGGGAGGAGCAAGAGGTTACCTTTGCTGTTCTCCGGGAGGGAGATCGTAAAGTGCGTGCCGGTGTGAATTTGCTAAGAGAGGACAACTTATTCTTTGCAATGTATGAAGAGTTCCGATCAGCTCTGCAAAAGGGAAGTATATCAGAAATAATCACTCTCATTACAAAGCACTTTGGGAATAACATCTATTCTCTACATGACATCTTGAAGGATGAGACGGTCAAAATGATGAACAAAAAAGCCCAATGATATTGGTGAAAATCTAAATGCCTAGAAGAAAGAGGTCAAGCGGAGTTCTTCTACATGTGACTTCGTTACCCTCAAGATTTGGTGTTGGCGATCTTGGTCCGCAGGCGTACGAATTTGTGGACCGACTTGCAGATAGTGGCCAGACCTATTGGCAGATATTGCCTCTTACTCCGACAGATGTGCGCTCAGGTAATTCACCTTACGATTCAAACTCTTCGTTCGCGGGAAATTCCCTGCTGGTCAGTCCTGAATTGCTCGCCAAGGAGAGCATTATAGATACAGACTTGGTTGAAAAACTGTCTCATCCTACTGCTTCACGGGTCAACTACAGAGCAGCTGCAGCTTTGAAACAGAAATTGATAGAAAAGAGTTACACCAAATTCAAACGTAATAAGGCCAATATCTTTGAATTTGAGGATTTTTGTTCCGAGAACACTTACTGGCTGGATGATTATTCGCTCTATAAAGCGATTAGTAGAGAAATTGGAGTTCCATGGTACCTCTGGCCCTCGAGTTTGCGCGACAGAGAAGATCAAGCATTGGCGGATAAGAGGCAAAGTTTTTCCGACCTGATAGAGTTTGAAAAGTTCAACCAGTTCGTCTTCTTCAAGCAATGGAGCTTATTGCGAGCATATTGTAGGACGAAGGGATTGAAAATTATTGGCGATCTACCTTTCTATGTAAATCATGACAGTGCTGATATCTGGATTAACTCTGAAATGTTCAAGCTAGACGCTAATAAGAAACCAATGTTTGTAGGTGGGGTTCCTCCAGATTATTTCAGTGCTACTGGCCAACTTTGGGGAAACCCTGTTTATGATTGGACACAACTTTCAACGATGGACTTTGAATTGCTATTCCAGCGTATGGAACGCTATCTAAGGCTCTACGATATTGTGCGTTTGGATCATTTTAGGGGCTTTCTTGCCTACTGGGAGGTTCCTGCGCACAATAAGACCGCCGTGAATGGAAAATGGCTCGAAACTCCATCGAAAGAGTTCTTTGAAGCTCTGCAAAAACGATTTCCGACTCTGCCATTCATAGCGGAGGATTTGGGTGTCATAACACCAGATGTAAGGGAAGTGATGAATAGGCTCGAGATCCCGGGTATGCAGGTCCTGTTGTTTGCTTTTAGCGGCTCAACGGATAATTACTACCTGCCACATAACTACAAGCAAAATTCAGTTGTTTACACTGGTACGCATGATACAAACACAGCGAAAGGATGGTTCTTAAATGAAGCAACCCCTTCTGAGAAAAACACGCTATTCAGATATGTAGACAAGGAACTATCTGAAAAAGAGGTTAGTTGGGCAATGATCAAACTGGCTATGACGTCATTGTCAGATACGTGTATTATTCCTATGCAAGACGTGTTATCACTAGGAGCTGGAGCAAGGATGAATAACCCGGCTAAACCCGAGAACAATTGGGAATGGAAGTTAACCACTAAGCAATTAACCCCTGATAATTTCACTAAACTCGCGGAATTGACAGAGGCATCATCGCGGACCTAAGTCGTCATTTGCGGACTTGCTTGTAAGCAAAAGACAAAGCTACTGGCAGATACTCCCTCTTGCGCCCATAAACACTGCAATGAACGCATTACTAAATTATTTTTGGGATTACTATGAATTATCTTTGCAGGCCCTGACCCCGTTTCTCCCACGGGTGAAGATAGAGGGGGTTCTAGGAGAATATTATTACGCGATGAGCCCGCACACGGAAAGTGGTACTGTTCTTAGCAAGACGATAGGGAGAGCATCATCACGCCACCTGACTGTGTGATTGGTTTGAGCTCACAAGCTTGCCCCTCACAAAGAATCCTCACTAAGACTCTTTCCTCGCAGTGCTACTACATGGAACATCGTCAGCGTCAATCTGCTAATTGTGAATGCCTGTGCCACCCGGAGCCTAGAATAACCGTTATCTCCACTGAAACCAAAATAGGATCGATACTTGGCGGAGCAGCTAATGAACAAAGAATTCGTGATGCCCTTGGCTATGTCAGCACTGCATATCGACGAGTTACACAAGAGGCAGATTCTCTCTTCTCTCGACGCGTGTCCCTTTCAATATGCAAATCTACAGCCGATCCTCATATCGTATGAAAGGCATCTTGAAGTCGTCTGAGCCTTCGAAACAGGGAGGAGAGCTAGAATTCGTAAACCGGTCGAACTATGATTGTGCTTGATCGTGCAAAGCCTTGTCCAGGAATTCCTGAAACATCCTTACGGAACTTGCATAGGCGCCGCAGGCAACCGCATTCCTTCGTATTGCTGCTAATTTATTCTTCTCGTACTCGCCTAACATGAGTTCTAATTTATTGTAGAACTCCTCCTGATTCCTAAAGGCGAAGCTGTTCACTCCATCCTCACACAGCTCTGGAAATCCTCCTGCTAAAGTGCCCAGAACGGGTACACCTGCCATCATAGCTTTCATGTAACTAGTTCCACACGCTTCCAGATCTTCTATAGGAGTATATATCATAAAGTCCAACCCGTTCAGAATAATCGCGTGATTTCCCAAGTTGTAATTTTTTACAAATGTTAGGCGCATGTCACCATCCAGACTCTGAATTACCTTGTGATACTCGAGTATCTCAGCTTTGGCTTGCATATCCTCCGGATGGGCCTTTCCTGCCTGGATGTGTTGCAGGCCGTATCTTGCTACTATGCCCTTCAATCGTCCAATATCATTGAAGAGGTAGAGTGATCGCTTATAGACTGTCTGCCTTCTCGCGAAACCAGAGATAGGTCTATCTATCGAAAATTCAACACCAGTTTCCGTTTTGATATAATCTATCAAATCGGCCTTATCCAATTCGTGTGCTGCCTGCAATTCTTCCAAAGGAATTTTTTCCGCTCTTCTGAATGATTTGGGTTCAGTCCTCCAGGATCCTAAATATTTGTCGTAGACCTCTTGCTTGTGCTCGGAAACATGAGACCAATGAACACCGTTTGTAAGATGGTCAATAGATTTATTTGGGAAAATTTGCTGCGCTAATTCCCTATGCTGTTTTGATACAGCGAGTACTCTTCCAGTTAGATGTGCTGCCATTTGGCTCAGACTCAGTTCACCCTCTCTTGCAAGTTCTCCAAGATCCGCGCTCAACAAAATCCCGCTTGTCGCATCATTTTCCAACCTCCCCTTTAGGTATTCAAAATCGTAAACGTCATGTCCATGCGTAAGAGCCGTGTGAGTAACGAAACTTGAATGCTCTCTGAGCATTTTCTCATCTTTAAACATTCTGAGAAGTTCGACCAGAGCCAGTCCTGCGTTGCTTTCGTTTATCTTAAAATGAAGTTTATGTATGTCATAACCTAATTTGCTTAACATTCTAACACCCCCGACGCCCAAAACTATAGATTTGGCAGCCTTATCACCCCGATAAAGGTGGGCATCCATACCGTCGACACTCAGGTACAAGAGGGTCTGGGATTCTGCCCCACGAGGAGTATATTCGTAGCAAAAGACTTCCCTATCTATGTCATCAATGTTTACCTTTACTGTCTCTTTCCTACGTATCATAAGATACGAAGGATTGAAATACTCATCTAAGTCAACCTGCTCGCCCTTTTGGGTTATGTCCTGTCTGACATAGCCATTCTGGTGCAGAAGGCTTACTGCCACATACGGGTGCCTCAAATCCCACGCGGTCAAGAAATTGTCACCCTCCAAAACCCCCAGCCCGCCAGCATGGGGAGTTGCCAGGTTTGGCCAAGTCGATGATTTGGTATATGATGAGCCTAGCGGTTCTTCATGAGGAGTTGCAAACCCCTTTCTTCCATCCAGCAAGAGACCGAATTCCATTGAGAATGAGGCTATGGTTTTCTTATCGTCCAATCCTGGGTCCAACCACTCCCTGTGATTTTAGGGTTCTGTATTCCTAGTCCATACTCTAACATATTAGTCATCCAGCTTGATCCCTTTTGCTTCTTGCGTCCCGTTTGAGTCATCAATCACAAGTCTAGGCCTTCCGCCCGACGCCTTTCTCCAAGGCTTTCAGGGTGTCGATGAGGAAACCTTTTCATGTCCCCACGTCTGGAAGCTACCTCCCGGAATCGTCCTTCTAGAACCTCTTTTACAGCCACTTTGAACTTTCCTACGCGACCAACGATCGCGTTATCTATTTAACTGTGTAGGTAGATCACGTTTTCATAGAACCTTAGTAGGGATACACATTCGATCATCGATGCAAGAAGCTCCTCTTCATGAGCCGCTAGTTCGGGTAGAGACGAATGGAACATTAGGCAACGGTTGGATTGGCACATGCTAAACTGTGCTCCCCAGTCCAACTCCAAGTATTTCTTAAAACCCATATGATCTTTGTCTTGACGACAAAGCACCCCGTGAGCTGGACTTCCCTCCAGAAAGCTCCGAGTGGGTCGATTCCGGGCGGCCTCACCGCCTAGGATTATACGATGGTATTGAAAGTACGCTCAAAACATATCTTATCTCCTGATTTCCAGGAAAAAAGTTCTCAGATAAAGCCTTCCGCCAAACCGTTCAAGAATTAATATGCAATCGCAGGTGCTTTAGACTCGTGCGCTGATAAGCTTGTGGTGCTTAAGTTGACTTTTCGACTATTGAGGTTTCCATACTCCGGCTTCGTGTTCACTCATCAACCGTTGATAAACCCTGCGTGTTTTCTCAGCAATCAAATCCCATCGATAAAAAGAGGTGACTCTTTCGTACGCTCGTTTGCGTAGTGAGTCTGCGTAGGTTGGTTCCTGAAGGATCTTGGTTATTGCTTTGGAAATGGAGTTTGCCCTAGGATATGCAATTACGGCACTGATGTTATCTTCAAGGATTTCACCCAGCCCTCCCACGCCTGTCGAGACAATTGGTGCCCCAGCAGCCATGGCTTCCAGAGCAACGATGCCGAAGGGCTCGTAAAGCGAGGGGACGACGCACGCATCAGCGGCACGGAATAGCAATCTCACGGTCTCCGTGTCAAGGAAACCAGAAATATACACCTTCTTCGCTAGGCCCATCTCTTCGACTCTCTTTAGAAGCGTATCTTTCATATACCCCTCTCCCACCATGACGAACCTAGCATCTATGTTGCGGAGGACTTTGGGCACTGCTTCGACCAACAGATCCACCCCTTTTTCCCGAACAAATCTCCCTACGTAGAGAACGAGCTTTTCTCCAGATGCAACAAAGCGGGAACGGAAAGCCTCTCTATCATAAGGGACTTCGAACGGCGAAGTGTTGATCCCATTTGGTATTACATCTATCTTGTAATCGGGAACTAACAGCGATTTCTTGATCTCCTTCAACATATAGCCACTACAGCAAATCACGCGCCGAGCTTCCCTAGTAAGCCATCTCTCGGTTGAACTGATCATTCGCTGATAATCATTGTAGATTCCCTTGCTCCGACCATATTCCGTGGAGTGGATAGTCGCCAATAGTGGGAGACGAAACAAATGCTTGAGGCCAATGGCGGCATTAGCGACAAGCCAGTCATGGGCATGCAGAATGTGGATTTTATCCCTGACATTTGCCAAAACTTCTGTAGCCTTTGCTTGCATGTTAACATTCATCATCGAAGTCCATGTTGCGAAGTCCGGTGTTGGAAACCTGTATGAATCGACACGATAAACCCTAACTCCATCGATCACCTCATAATCGGGTGCACCGGGAAAGTCACAAGTTACCACAAAGACCAAAACTCCCTTTCTGGCAAGAGCCCTTGAGAGCTCGTACACGTGCGGAGCTATTCCTCCAATAATTCTAGGTGGAAATTCCCACGAGAACATCATTACTCCAACGCTCAATTAATGATCCTCTTATTGATGGGCTATAACCTGATTGTACGTATCGAGAGTTTCTCCTAACCATGAGGTTGACTCTGGAATGTAGCGCACTTTTGATGGAGGGACTTGATGAACACTCTCCACTTCAGATTTCAAGAGCTTGGACCTAGTTATGATTTTATCTGATTCGTATGCACCGACCCGCTCGAGTCCTTTTATACATGCACTAAGAGGAGCAGATGGATCTGAGGATCGCTTGCTCTCCAAACTGTGGAAAGTCAGAACAAACGGGATGCCAAAGGCCCTTTTCAGAGCTGTTGCGGCGGTTACAAACTGCCACTCATGATCATCTATTATATCGAATTTCCTTGATTTGTCATAGTAAATTTCGGCTACAATTCTTTGGATTTCAGAAGTAAGGCTAAGCGCCCATGTCACCACATTTACATGTGGCTTAACGGGATTTGGCACACGATATATTTCTAGGCTGTTAGATACTTTTTCATGTAGATATGGTGCGTCGTGACACGTAATTACACACACATCATTTTCTTCCGATAATTCTTGTGCGAGCTTTTCAACATAATGCGCCATATCGCCCACGATTCTAGGTGGGTATTCCCATGTTAGTATTGCGATGGTAAGACGCATAAAGTCACGCTATGTAAAAGTGGAAGATACCCTGATAATTCCCTTCCCTGTAAGAAAGTAATGTAACAACCCTTGTCTGCCCTTTATGGTCTTAATGTAGCCAGACTCCTCTTGTTTCTCTAGGATCTCCACCAACTGCTCGCTGGGTATCCTTGCCATTTTCTTTAATTCACTAATTGCCTGGCTTCTTCTTTCATCGATAATGCCCAAATTATGCATTAAAAGCAGAAGTCGATCTGAGGTCGAAAGTTTCCGCAAACTCATAAGATCGGCTGTTGGACACCTAGATATTAAATATCATGTCATATTTGTAGCCTGAAAAAGCCGCATATTGTATGACATCCGCGTTTGGCCAAATTATGCTTCGGTAAGAGAGGGCTCCATTACGGATTTGTCATTTAGAATTGAAATTCCCGGAAGTTCTTCTCCTCCAATATACGCCAGCGAAGCAGAACCGCCTGTGGAAATGTGTGTGACTTCCCTCTCAGAGACGCCCGCAACTCTAAGCGCAGCAATCGAATCTCCACCACCCATAATGGTCGTGCAACCTCTATGATACGCGAGTGCAACACTTCTTGCAACATCTATGGTTCCATGTGAAAACTGCTCTTTCTCGAAGAGACCCATAGGACCATTCCATAAGATTGTTCTGTTACCAGTTGCAAGTTCTGTAGTGTACCCCTTGGCAGCATCTCTCCCAATATCGAAACCCTTCAGAGACTTTGGAATTTCACCCAACACAAGGCGTATGCTCTTAACATCGTCTGCATTTGTAGAAACTATATGATCTTGAGGTAGTATTACTTTGTGACCTTGCTTTGATAGAACCTCGGAAGCCCAACTAATCGATTCTTGCTCGACAAGAGAATCCCCAACGGAAACACCCTTAGATGCGAGAAATGTGTATGCGACACACCCTCCAACAAGAACTTTGTCAGCCTTGTCGATCAAATGTCTTAATGCTTCAAGCTTATCCTTTATCTTTACGCCACCAACAACAACTGCAAATGGTCGTTCCGGTCCTTCCCTAATCTTGGTCATGTGCTCTAGTTCCCCCTGGACTAAGAAACCAGCAAGTCGGTATTCAAAATGGCGTGCCATGCCATATGTTGAAGCGTGTTTTCTGTGCGATGTGCCAAAGGCATCGTTGACGTATATGTCAGCCAGCGAAGCAAGTTCTGAAGAGAATTTTTCATCACAGGCTTCCTCACCTTCATGAAACCTAAGGTTCTCAAGTAATAGAACATCGCCATTTTTCATGTTTCTAATGGTTTGATTTACCTTATCCCCGATGCAGCTACCGACGAAGTTTACATTGGCTTTTAGAATCTCGGCCAGTCTCATCGCAATTGGTTTCAGCGAGAATTTAGGATCAGGCTTGTTTTTGGGCCTTCCTAGATGCGAAGCAAGTATGACCTTAGCCTTTCTCGATGTCAAATAATCTATCGTTGGAATAGCCCTTCTGATTCTAGGAGGATCGGGATCAATCTCAAGGTTGGGTACATTGAAGTCTATTCTTACGAAAACCTTCTTTCCTGCATAATAGCTGGCGGGGATGTCGGATATTATTATCTTATTTATGTTCAAGTTAGGTTATTCACCTAGAAATAAGAGGCGTCTTAATTCCTTTGCGCATAAGAAAGAAAATATGCGTGGAATCACGATTTTTGGTATGACCTCTTTCTAGATCCTTGTTAGGACAGGATGGTATTATGCATCTGAAAACAAGTGGCAGGTCGGAGGCAGGGCTGTTACCAATGTATGTTGACTGCCGACTTACTTTTAGTAATGAGCCAGCCATTGCATTTTGACGAAGGAATCTGGATGTGCTTGATAGACAAGAAACGATAAAAGGTTTCCAAAAATTCCAACCTCACAACTCAAAATTACCCTTTCATCACCAGTAACCAATCAACTACCACTAATCTCTTACCTGATCGGCTAAGCTACAATTTCTCACAAACCTTCAACAGTTTTATAACGCTTTTTTTCAATATGGCGAGTGAGAAGCAGTAGAAACATTTTCCGCGCTTATGACATTCGCGGAGTTTATGGTAAGGACTTGAACGAGGAAACCGCTGAACTTGTCGGCAAGGCTTTCGGAACGTTCGTGGGGAAGGAGAGAATCGTAGGAGTAGGTAGGGATGTGCGATCAAGCGGCCTTGGATTAAAGCGAAGGTTAACCGAAGGACTAACCTCTGTAGGCTGCGATGTTATCGACTTTGATATGGTGACCACTCCAATGCTCTCAATTTTCGTAAGAAACAGACAACTCGATGGGGCAGTTATGGTTACTGCTTCACATAATCCAGCAGAATGGAATGGATTCATCCTAATCAACAAAAGTGGACATTTTTGTTCAGAAGGAATGGGGATGGAGGAGATCCGGCAAATTGTCTTAGACAAGAAATTTTCAGAAACTAGTAAGCAAGGGAGTGTTAGCAAAGAAGACGGGCTGGAGGATTACATAGATTTTATTCTCTCTAAGGTGAAAATAACGAGGAGATTGAAGGTGGTTCTCGACCCTGGTAACGGGTCCGCTTCTCTAATCGCAAAAAAAATTTTCGAAAAGGTGGGATGCGAGGTAGTAGCAATAAACGATTATCCTGATGGGAACTTTCCAGCAAGAGTTCCTGATGTCATTGAAGATGCTCTAGCTGCTCTAAAGAAAAAAGTTGTAGAAGCTAGAGCCGACATTGGCATAGCGTTTGATTGTGATGTGGACAGGGCGGCCTTCATAGATGAAAAAGGTGGGTATCTAGGATCAGGTAACATTACTATTGCACTGTTTGCAGACTACTACCTGAGCACAAACCCCACTAGAAAGATAGTATTCGATGTCGCTTGCTCGTCAGCAGTTGAAGAGTTCGTAAGATCTCGGGGTGGAATTCCAGTAGTAAATAGGGTCGGTCATGCATTTATCATAAACAGGATGATAGAGGAGAACGCTATCTTTGGGGGTGAATACAGTAATCATCTTTACTTTTCTGATATATATGGCTCTGACGATGCTATCTTTGCCGGACTCAAGATGGCGGAGATTCTATCAAAAAAGAATAAGAGACTCTCTGAGTTGGTTGCAAGCGTACCAAGATACCCCAACACTATCAAAGAAATTAGTTGCTCCGATGAAAAGAAGTTCGAGGTTGTTGAAAGCATCAAAAAGCGACTTGAAGATGACGGTTACAAAATACTCGCCTTGGATGGCGTGAAAGTCTATACTGATAAGGGCGCCTTCCTGATTCGCGCTTCTAATACGACACCCGCTATTAAGCTAAGCGCGGAAGCCAAAAATGAGCAGGATTTACGCGAGCTATCAGATTTCGCCAGACATCTAATCGAGGAAGAGTTAGATAAATCCGGCTTTCACGCATAATCGGCATATGCCATATATTCTTGCTGTCTGGGGGAAGGAAGAAGTTAATAGAATCAATGATCGCGAATTTCTGAGAAGGTAATATGATTTCAAAACGTGATACAAATGTCTCCGTTCTTCTAGCTATAAGAATCTACCCGCTTGATAGGATTTCTGAGCAAATTAATGCTAACAGCCACCCCCGCACCATTTCACCTATGAAGAAGAACAATTGCTCCTTTAGCTGTTGCAATAAGAAGGTTTCATAAGATTAGTAGATGGAGGATAGATGTGTTTCATGACTCGTCTCTGTGTCCATGGATCTCCCATGGCACCATTCACCTACCTCCGTCTAAAGAATTGGTAGAAATTCCTCTAAATAAACAAGAAGTACGATTCTCATTGTTGATTCCGACGTCAACGCCTTAAGTCTAGCTGTTTCTAAAAAATTTGGAGGACGCCCTCCCTCGAGGGCTCATGCCTTCTTCCTTCTACTAAATAGCACTCCTGCAATTACAAGGATGATTACGCTGATTCCTATGGTAGCATATGATATTGGGCTGACGGTTTCTACGGTAACTTCCTTGACTATTTCTTTTGGTACTTCCTTAATGACTTCTTTTGGTACCTCCTTTGATGACTTCCTTTGTTATTACTTGTGGTTGAGGAAGTTGATCAGGTAGACCAAAGACCATCACAGCTCCGGGTGCAGCCCCGGTATACCACCCAACCCTCCTCCAGTGAATCCTAGTCCATTAGTCTGAATGAGTCTAACCTTTCCCGTGCCTGTTTACCCTAACGTCGGTTGAGTTCCTAGTGCGACACCGAAGAATTTCTTTTGTATGAACTTCCCGGTATCTGCATCCAAGATGTAGAGCTGCCCGTCGGCCGCAGCGGAATATACTACCCCACCGCTAGCTACGATCCCTCCCATGAAGGCCACTGTTGGGATGAAGTAGCTCCACTTCTGTTTCCCAGAAACAGCGTCAACGGCGTATATTGCGGTGTTCTTGGGAGTAGGGTAGGGTACGGATCTTCCGAAGTTACGCGTAAGAGGACCGGCAGTCACGTAACTACCCAGCCATCTGCTATCGCTACAAAGATGGTCTTTCGGTCAGTACCTAGGCGAAATCCGATTCTCCAGATCTGACAGGCATCCAGCAGAATGGGCTAGCTGAGGGCGCGCGCTCTACCGAAGGGAATTACCCTTTCTATCGCTGGTAGAGGGACAACCCAACCATAAGAGGTTATCTAGGCTATGACATCAAACGCAAATGGCGAACAATATTATTTATCCTGACGAAGACGATGTACTGCAACTGCGTAAGGGTTTCAAACTCACCATAGGCGGTTATCTATCTAGAGGCTCATTTCTCTATATCCTAACACGGTTCGAGATCTGTACAACGAGGAAAGTTTTAGAGATGCATTAGTCGCTAAAGCGGTGTATCTTTTGTTCAATGTCGTAGTAGCACACCCCTTCGTTGATGGCAATAAGAGAACTGCTTATGGTGCGGCAGACATATTCCTAAGATTAAACAGCTATTATCTAGATGTTAACCCAAGGTCGGGTGTTGAATTTATTGTCCAAGTCGCAAGTGGTAAGGTAAACGCTCAGAAAGCAAGAAAATGGGTAGACGAACATTTAAAGAAGCTCAACTAATAATAGTGATTCGACAAAATGACTTACGCTGCAACTAGGCCAACCAAGGAACAAGTGAAGAGAGCCATAGGGGATACTCTGGAGAACAATGCAAAATTGTACGAGTTGTTGGCCAAGTACGACGCAGAAAATCATGTCGCGAAAAAATCAATAAAGGTAAAACGCAGTTAGATAACCAATTCTTAATTTACTGGTAAATCAATACCGAAATCCCATCCTTTGCACTAATTTACAAGCCCTCATTAGGCGGAATGAGGGACTCGGGTAATACACTTTGCTTAGTTTGCGCGTATGCTTCCATTTTCTGAACCTATTCGACTATAAGGACTGCAATCATGCCAGCGTCGGCGTGGCTGACTACATGACAATGGATCAACCAGATACCAGACTCGATTGCTCTGAATTCCAAGGTGTCCGCTTGCCCGGGCATCAGTGGGAGTACCGAGGCTGCCCAAGAATCTCCTCTAAGCGTCCTTATCGACCTGTGTTCGAATCCATGGTGATGATGCGAATGGTACAGGTCGCCTATGTTGATTATGTGCAACCTTACAACATCATCCTTTTTGACTTTGAATGCAGTCACAGTAACATTCAGTTGTGCGGCAACAGCATCGAATCCTCCCTTCTCAAAAGCTTCCATCAGAGCCATTTCGCCGCCGGGTATGCCTCTGTTGTTTATGACAAACGGTGCGGGGGAGCCTGGCTGACCTTCACCGTAGAATAACACAAAGTCTTTTGCGGGTGAGATGTCAGGCTCGTCTACTATAATAGCTCCGTACAGGCCCATTCTTATGTGCTGGGATATTGATCTACCTCCGTCAGCTGAATGGCAATGGAAGTAAAAGATGCCTGCAGTTCTTAATTGAAATTCATACACATATTCTCTGTTAGGAGGAATCATAGAGCCAACGCCTTTCCCCGCAATTATATTGGCCTGAGAACCGTCCATCTCAAATTTGTAGCCACTCAAGTGTGTATGGAAACTGTGTGTCATGTTATGCTTATTGATGACCTTTACACGTAGTATTTCTCCTACCTTCCCTCGCAATGTGGGTGCTGGGACTGTTCCGTTATAAGTCCAGACCTCCCAAGTCTTGTCGCCAACCTTCATCTGCTTTGGTTCAACGATGAGTGTATACTCCCTGATGTTTTGACCCATCGCTACCGGTGCTCTGGGTAACAGCTGAGTGAACTGCGGCTGGCCTATGGACAGTCCTACTATTATCCCGAAGGAGGCTCCTAGGAGCAATCCTACTAATATTAGCGAAGCAGGTTTGAGTGGTGCAGTATCGCTCTTAGATGTCGCCATTGCAATTCTACCTCCTCTTCCTCCGTTTGCTAGGTTTCCTGCTCGGGAAAGGTGAAGGAGAATAACCATAAAGCCCAACTCCGCAGCCTTCACTAAAAGGCCGAGTGCGTCTACAGGCTCTGGTTCATTATAGTGACCTATCGGGATTCCTACGAACCTAGTTGCGAAATAAAGAGGAATTAGACCTACAGAACTCAGTATGCCTATTCTGTATAGCCATTTGCTCGAAAAGAACAAGAAGAGCCCTCCTAAGGCCAGCTGCAGAATTCCTACTCCAGCGAAGAATGCTGCAAGAATTAGAACATCTCCGTGCTCTGGTATAAGAGATAGGTGTGCGATCCCTGCCGTAGCAACCAGAAATACTGCTGCTACATTTGGAGAAGCATAATTGATACCCAATCTTGCGATTGACTCGCTTACTATATTGTCATTTTTCCCAAGGGATTTTCTTGACATGCTCATGACTGATGATCAAGTAGGATTAACAGTTGTCCCGAACCTGTACGGGATAGGTTGTTCTAACGACAAGCATGGTTGGCGTTGCGTTATCTGATTGTTGACTACCCGAAATAAAAAGAATAAAATAGGAATACCAGCATCGGTTTGAGAGTTGCGTAAGATACCACTCAAAGGATTTGTATCGCAATCTACGTTTAAGATATCGAATTTAGATCGTGGTTGGGGTTTGCCAGTAAAAAATCAATTGCGACTCGGCTGGTTTAGAATTCAAGGTGGGCCAAAAGTGGGTTTAGGTCTAATGTATCTGGTTTTAGGATTCCGTGAGCTTAAGCTACACATAGCGCTCAATGGTTCATCAAACATTTTAAGGCTGAGGAATCCACTGTTTGGGGACGTGTTTTGTCCTTTTAGATAACACTGGCTTTTTTTTGACATTTGTTATGCGTCGATTTGTAGAAGAAAATCCCTGACTCTTTTGATGAATCCATAATAGTCTGGTTCCCAGATCAAATGACCGGAATTCTCAAAAGTGATGACCTTTGCTTTGGGCAGATGCTCAAGATATTTTGAAACCATCTCTTGCTCCAGATAGCTGCCTGGAAGACCGCCCTTCAAAATTAATACGGGACACCTAATCTTATCCAATCTATCCCACAATAGTATTTCCTTAGACTCGCGTTGCAGAGCCTTAACGACATCAGACTTTACTTGCTCGGCCATCCCAAAAAGTATAGATCTAACCCATTCATCTGAAATGGCAGGGTAACACGGCGGATAATCAATTACGATTAGACCCTTGAGGCATTCAGGATGTCTCGCTCCAAATTCAATAGAGTATGGCACACCTATCGAATATGCCATCAGGCAGAAGGACTCAAGTCCAATTTTTGATGCTATAGCCTCTAAATCTGATACATGGTCGAAAAATGTGTATCCCTTTTTCGGCGCATCGCTTCTTCCACGACCACGTAGACTTACCGAAATACACCTTCTCGGAGCGAACAGATGGATATCAGACTCCAAATTCTCAGCTCCTTCCAAATCGCCTGGCAGGTAAAATAATGGAACCAGTTTGGGATCTGAGTTTTTGTAACCGTCAAGGTAGTGTAAGCGAAGACCGTCATTCTCCGCCCAGCCCTCCTCGATGACTTTATCCATTATGATTCTGCACTATGCATGTTTCATTCCATGATAATAATTATTGTTGCTCCCGTTTTTTCATCTTACTTTCATTCAAGCCCAAAAACGTAGAGGTACGATCGAGATCCTAACCATCTCAATTTCTTGAACGTCGAAACATGCTGATTTCAATCTGGTCTCCTTTCTTTAAACCTTGACTCTCTTTAGGAACAACAAAAAAGCCATCAGCTCGCGCGCTACACCCAAGAAGACCATGACTGCTCCGATCCTTCCAGATAACTCTGCTTTCAGTGTTCCGTGGAGTTCATCCAAGAGAACAATATTCTCCTTCTTGTAGACTCCAGACTTTCGCATCGATTTCGAACTCGCGGATCTGCCTTTTTATTGCTAACGAAGGTCTCGAAGGAGCTTGAAGACAGTGTATGATAGAATGATGATGAAGATGCCGTTTATGTAGATGTCAGGAATTTGTAGCAAAAAGATTCCGCTCAGCAACACCCCTAACAACGAACCTATTCCCATTATGAGCGCTATTCTGATAGTGCGCTTCCCGATTACGCCGTAACTATTATGCTTGCTAGCACTCATGGCCATTGTAGGTATGGAAACCAACTGACTTATTGTTCCAGCTATCTTGATTGGATACCCAAATAGATACATGAGAATGGGGATGCGGTACTCTCCTCCCGCTACACCAGTTGCTCCAGCTACCAGCCCAACAAGAAACCCGAACACAGCTGCAAGGGGAAGCTCAAATGAAGGGAAGACTCGTGTAGGATCATTCTCAGCAACCATCTCAAACAGAATTCTTGCTATCACAATTGAGAGTATCACTGCAAGAAAGATTTTCAGTCTCTTTATCGAAACTCTGTGGCTGATCACGGCTCCAAAATATCCGCCGAACAAAGAGCCTGCTACCATACTGAGAGATAATGACATGTCCTCAACAGCGAACAAGCCGCTTTGCCACCTGACCAAGAAGCTTGAACCCGAAGTAACCAGACTAACAATCAGGTTCAATGCAACCATTTCTCTGACAGGAACGCCTAGAGCATAGAGCAGGAAAGGTATTCTCAGTTCTGCCCCTCCTAAGCCAACAAGCCCTGCAACAAGACCGGTGAAGAGTCCGGCCCCCAGCGATATTGCAGACTCTCTTGCAGGACTCTCTGGTTTCAGAGTTTGATGCTCTGCTCGCAAGATCTGCTTGGAAATAGTTCTTGTAAAGCTTGCTCTTATACCCAAATAGTTTCACTGTGTGCATAAAGTAAGGCCAGATTTGCGCATTTCAGAGCCAGACTTGAAGAACGGCTCTCTCAGCAGAACAGCCTTCTTGAATATCTCTGCTAGATCAGAATCAGATGTTCCTCTTCTCATCGCTACCAGAAAGTCAACATGATTCTCGCTCCTCAGGAGGCAGGGTTTGAACTTCCCGTCGCAAGTTATCCTCATTCGATTGTTGCCCATGCAGAATGACGAATTATTCATTGGCCTAACAACTTCGACACAGACGCCGTTTTCCAGCTCGTATCTTGGCCTTCTGTGCAACACCCTCTCCGACACCGAAATTGCCCTTTCTTTGAGTTTCTCCTCTATCGCATCAAGGTTCAGATGGTATGCTTCGTAAAAATTCGAAGCAGTAGTTGGTACCATTTCAATCAGCTGAAGAATATTTGTCCCCCCTCCTCCAAGCTCTCTGGAGAACTCTATCATGTCATTAACTTCGGAATCGTTGATGCCTCTTATGACTGTCACATTAATCTTTACAGGTCGCAATTGTGCAGTTATTGATGCTTTTATCGCTTCAATCGTGTCCTTCAACTTGTTAGCATGCGTAAGAAACCTGAAGGTATCTTCCTTGAGGCTATGGAGACTTATGTTGACTCTGCTAAGACCTTTTTCTTTTAGAATGGCGGCAAGCCTCGCAAGGCGAGTGCCATTTGTAGTCATGGAAACTTCTTCGATAGGGACAGATTTTATTCGGCCAACAATCTCAACTATGTCAGTTCTAAGCATGGGCTCACCTCCTGTAAGCTTGACCCTCTTCACCCCGAACAGGTTTGTAAGCCTGACAATCCTTTCGATTTCTTGAGGCGTCATCTGTTCATGACTTTCAAGAATTCCCTCTTTATGGCAAAAGATGCAGCCCCAATTGCACTCTGCAGAATTATTTACCGATATTCTTAGATCTGTTACAGGTCTCCTCCACTGGTCGTAGAGAGGTGTCCCTGCAGACATGCGTTAACCTCTTTTTTTCCTTGCTTCATCCCTGATGACCTCGTTTGCCCAGTTCCAGACTCTCACGGTTGGACCTAGACCTTCTGAAGTCAAGATTTGCAGTATTGCGTGGCTAACTTCATCTTCAGAAGCTCCGCTGCGAAGCGCTAACCTGACATGCGTTTTGAATGGAGTTTCTTGCCTTTTCGATCCGTAAATTCCCATCTTTATCAGATGGATATCTTTCTCCTTTAATGGTCCGGCATTTGTGCACTCCTCCCCGAGTTTTGAGTAAACCTTCCACACCTTCGGATACTTGGCGGCAAACTTCTGCAGAGAATCAGGCAGGTTGGCTAGTGTCATGTTTCCTGATTTGATATGCTCATGTTTGAAGATATGGTTTAGCCCTTACACGTTCGGGTTCTTTTTCCGACAGGGCTTTAGAAACTTCTGCCTCTAACATCTGAACTAAAATCCCTGTTTCATCCTTGCTAACCAATTTTGCACCTTTGGGCAGCGATTTGAACCGTGCATTATTATTGCTCACAACAGCGATAGTCCTGCCAGGTCCCGATGTGAACTTGCGAAGATTCTCCGGATTTTTTGCAAGTATTATCTTGAGTATACGCTCGTCAGCCAGAACGAGCGACCTAAATCCCTCTATTATCATTACGTCAACATTATTTTGAATCAATGAATGTATGCTAGCAAGGTTCGCAACAGAGCCTCTTTCCTTCACTATGATAGTTTCGCTCTTTGAAAACCCGACTACAACATCAGCGCCTGCCTTGCGGAAGCGCCTAGTATCCTTGCGTTCAAGGTCGAAAAGGTCGTGAGAAGAATGCTTTACGGCTCCAACCTTGAAACCTTTCGCTGAGAGCGTACTTATGACCTGCTCTATTAGCGTGGTTTTTCCCGAGCCACTATCCCCGAGCACACCTATGTAGACTGTCATAGTTCAAAGCCTGACAAGTTCAAAGGATGAAATTCGAGTGATTCTCCTGCCTTGGGTTCCGAATCAGACGGTACAATCGAATAGGCATTTGCAGAAACCAAGCTGGAGAGGAGATTAGTGTCTAGACCCAATGGCGTTGCAATTTGCTGACCATCAATATTCTTTATCTGGACAAGGAGAAAACGATCCATGCCTGCTTTCATCTTGACATCCTCCGCAAGTACTGCACTAACAGCCTTCATCTGTTTTGACATATTTTGCATGTGTTGCAAAATTGGCACCACGATCGTGAAGAAGCCTGCAAGTGCAGTTACTATATGCCCTGCTAACATGACGACAGGTTTTTCCCTAACCATCATCAGCCCGTTTACCTTGCCAGGAGACATACGCATCCCGTGAAACATCTCCTTCGCCCCTAAGTTCAGAATAGCGTTTGGAACCAAGTCCCTCTTGCCGACTGAGGTGCCCCCAAGTGTAATTACCATATCGCACTTTTGAATAGCGTCTCTAAGCTTAGCGCTTATCTTCTCGGTTTCGTCGGGACAGACTCCGAGGTTAACCGTTTCTGCTTCAAATTCACGTAAAAACCCAAGCAGCACATACGCATGGTCATTTACTAGGCACCCTTTCGTAGGATTTCGGGCATCGGTAAGTTCACTCCCAACCGATAATACTCCTGCTACAGGTCTTTTTAGAACCTTAACCTTGATGTGTCCCGTTGCAAGAAGTGCTGCTATATCCTGAGGTCTAAGTTTATGGTAAGAGGAAAAAAGTTTGGTTCCAACCTTGAAATCTTCCCCTGTATATGATATGTTCTTCCCGTGAGCTATGGGAGACGACAGTTTGATTGTACCGTTCTGTTTCTCTACCAGTTCAGCCTTAACAACACAGTCTGCGGCCTGAGGTATGCGGGAACCGCATGAAACATAAAAGGTCTGATCAGGCTTGATTCTGTTTTCAGAAGCGTCGTCTGGAAA
>JACPSZ010000017.1 GCA_024860875.1 Nitrososphaerota archaeon
AAGTTTGTACTTGGAATTCCTGAGCTGCATAGAGAGGAGATCAAGAAGTCAAGCTATGTTTCTGCCCCCGGTTGCATGGCTGTAACTTCGATCCTCGGACTTGCCCCTCTTGTAAAGAATAATCTGATAGACACTGATCATGTAGTGGTAGATGCGAAGATAGGCTCTTCTGGAGCGGGGGTCAAGCCTACAATCGCGAGTCATCATGCGGAAAGATACGGCGTCGTAAGACCTTACAAACCTGTAGGCCATAGACACACTGCGGAGATAGTGCAGGAGCTTTCAGCTTTAGCTAAAAAAGATGTGAAGGTTTCAATGTCGGCACATGCAGTAAACATGGTCAGAGGAATTTTGTCAACATGTCATACATTCATGAAAAGAGAAGTTGCTTTGGCAGAAATTTGGAAGGCATACAGAAGCACTTATCCCAATGAACCCTTCATCAGATTCGTTCGTGACAGAAAAGGCCTGTACAGATACCCTGATCCGAAGATAGTAGTAGGCTCAAACTTCTGCGACATAGGATTCGAAATAGATGAAAGAAATGGCAGAATTGTCGTCTTATCAGCGACTGATAATTTGCTAAAGGGCGCCGCAGGGATAGCCGTGCAGAGCATGAACACAATGATGGGCCTTGACGAAACTTTGGGATTGAGATCAGCAGCTATACATCCAGCGTGATAATATGGCCATAGTGGTCAAGGTAGGCGGCTCCATACTCGGAGAAGGCGTGAACCCTTCAATCATCAGCGACATTCAAAATCTTGCTAAGAGTAACAAGCTGGTAATTGTTCACGGAGGAGGAGATGAAGTCACGGAGATTGCGGAGAAGATGGGCAAGCAGCAGAAGTTCATCGTTTCCCCAGAAGGCATTCGAAGCAGGTACACCGACAAGGAAACTGCAGCGATTTATACAATGGTCATGGTTGGAAGGTTGAACAAGGAAATTGTTGCAGCTCTTGAAAAAATAGGCCTTCACGCTGTTGGGCTTTCGGGCATAGATGCAGGCCTGATAAGAGCTGAGAGAAAGAAGAAGCTCATAGTGGTCGAAGAAGGGAGGAAGAGGATCATCGATGGAGGATACACCGGTAAAATTCAAAGTACTAATGCAGATCTTCTAAGATCGTTAATAGGCATGAACTACATTCCCGTAGTTTCTCCTGTTGCACTTAGCGAGGAGTTCGAATTCCTCAATGTTGATGGAGACAGAGCAGCGGCGTACGTTGCAGGAGGCTTGAAGGCTGACAAAGTAATCTTCCTCACAGATGTCAATGGAGTTTTGATGGATGGCAAGGTCGTTCAAAAAATGAAGGTAAGCGAAGCAAGAGCGATGCTGCCAAAGATTGGACATGGTATGGAGAAGAAGGTTCTGGCTTCTATCGAAGCGATAGAAATGGGCGTAAAGGAGAGTATTATAGCATCGGGAATAATTGATAATCCTATTTCAAATGCAGCTTTACATAACAATTGCACGGTGATAGTGTCTGACTGATTCAACTATAGAGCGCGAGGACAGGTACTCCGCTGCAACTTACCAGAAGTTCCCCGTAAATATTGTAAAAGGAAAGGGCACTCTAGTCTGGGATGTTGATGGTAAAGAGTACATAGACTGCATGGGCGGCTACGGCGTTGCTCTTGTAGGACATTCAAATCCAAAGGTCGTTGAAGCCATTGTGAAGCAATCTGAGAAGATCATTACATGCCATAGCTCCTTGTACAATGAAGCTAGAGCGGAACTCGTTGAGAAACTTGCAAAATTAGCGCCAAAGGGGCTTACAAAGACCTTCTTCTCCAACAGCGGTGCAGAAGCAGTCGAAGCTGCAATAAAGATCGCAAAAAAGCACACGGCAAGGACACAGATAGTTGCAATGTCTGGAGGCTACCACGGAAAGACTCTTGGAGCGCTTTCTGCTACGTGGAACCCCAAGTACAGGGAAGCGTTTCAGCCATTGGTGCCTGATTTTGCATTTTCGCAGTTCGGCAATGTAGAGAAACTTGGAGAAACCGTAAGCAATAAGACTGCAGCAGTCATTGTAGAACCGATACAGGGTGAGGGAGGGGTGCACCTCGCTCCTGAAGGTTTCTTACCTGAGGTGCGCAAAATATGCAACGAGAGTGGTGCCCTATTGATATTTGATGAAATCCAGACAGGTTTGGGAAGGACGGGAAGAATGTGGGCTGCAGAACATTATGGCGTTGTACCTGATGTGATGTGTGTAGCAAAAGGTCTCGGCGGAGGAGTACCAATTGCAGCCACACTGGCAAGAGATGAAGTAATGGCTTCCATGAAGGTTGGAGACCATTCAACGACGTTTGGAGGAAATCCTGTAGCGTGCGCAGCGGCAAATGCAACTTTGGATTACATAGTTAATCAAAAACTACCAGACAGGGCTGCAGAAATGGGCTATTTCTTCATGCAGAAACTCGAGGAGATTAAGCGCAAGCATCCTATTGTAAGAGAAGTTAGAGGGAAGGGTTTGATGATAGGATTTGAGATGAAATTCGATATTCGCAATATTCTGATGAATGGTTTGGGTAGGGGAGTAATTCTGCTTTACTCAGGAAGAAACATACTGAGATTTCTTCCTCCGCTAGTAATAACGAAGGAGCAGGTCTCCAAAGCTGCAGGTATTCTTGATAATCTGGTTGCAGATGAAGAGAAATCAAAAAAGCAATAACTCGTAGCTAGTAATAGCAAATTAAGATAAAGCAGATACAAATTGTCGAATAGCTGAGAATTTCTTAAACTGCGAAAATTCCTAATGACAAATGATGGGTTTAAAGGGAGCGTCGACAGCACAGATCCATGCAACACAACGTTGCGGTCTACCTAGTTTTAGGTTTGATTGCGGGAAGCCTTCCAGTTTCTACTTACTCCTATTTGCAAATGAACAGCGTTCAGGCCAACCTAGAATCCACCAAGACATTGGCTGAGACAAGAGAGAAAGAAAACTCAAATCTTCAGGGTCAACTAAGCGAGCTCAGTAAAAAGGCGGATAGCTTACGGGAAGAGGTTGGTGCTCTGAACAAGGAAATTACCGCAAAGGAACAAATGATAACATCGATAAACCAGAATATTCTGCAACTCCAAACAGACAAGGCTGGATTGACGGATCAACTAACTAAGCTCAAGGCAGATTCACAAAAACTTGATGGAGAGAAAACTGCCTTAGAGCAACAGGTAAGGTCACTGTCTGGCCAGATAACAACCTTGCAACAATCGATTTCCTCACTGCAAGCGGAAAGGACCAGCCTTCAACAACAAGTGACTAGCTTGACAACCGAGAGGAATAACCTTCAGGCACAGATAAATCCGTTGCAGAGCCAAATCCTATCGTTAGCTAACGAAAGAAATAGTCTTCAATCACAGGTAAATCTATTACAGGGTCAGGTTTCTGCGCTGACCACTGAAAGGAATAACCTGAAAAGGGACACTGACCAACTGAAAGCTAAATGGGATTTGTGGCAAACGCAATCTAATCTAGCGCCACAAACTAGGGGCAGCATATCCGTATTGGGTTATTATCCGCAAGCTGGCACCTACAGGGTTGACCAGCCTTCTATAATCATCTCATTCCCTAATCCTGCGAGTTGTTTCCAAGTCTGGCACATTCTCGGAACGAGCTCGATGAGGCCAGCAATCGATGCTGGTCACGAATTGATAGCTAACACATGTTTCACCAAAGACGATTTCAGGCCAGGAGACATTATTACCTATAGTAACTCCCTCGGAAACATCATTCATCAGATCATAGAGATCAGATCAGAGGGCGTTATCACGAAGGGCATTCATAATGATTCACCAGATTCGCTGCTAGTTAAGTGGGAAGAAATTACAGGTCTTGTTATAGCAATCATATATTAGCTCTGCCGCAGCTCTGATGGAAACATTGAACTAACTTTTACGAAGATAGGTTCTTAACAGAATGGACTATCTAAAGTAAACCTCTCCAGACCTTAACTCCCGGAGGAGTTAGTATTACTCTCTCGTCCCCAAGCCTTGCAATATCCCCTCCAAGAGAAACTACATAGGAGTAGAGCTCTTCAACCGCCCTTCTCAATTCATCGACATTCTTCTGCGCGAGAGGCGTAATCCTTAAAATCACGATGGAATTTTTGTGAACCTCTTCCTTGACCTTCTCGATCTCCTCTATGCCTCTCAGTGGGATTGCCTTCACGTACATCGTCTTAGGCTTGTGCTGAGCGGGTTCTTCCATCGCTCCCTGCGTCATATTATCTTGCAGGAGCATCTACCCTCTTATTAATCCGGCACCTCTTAAACCTTGACAAAGTATTAGGACAAAATTGAGTTAGACGTTAGCTTCCTTGAACCCTTCCCAGACTCTATCGCCTACATAGTGCATGTTCTTTACAACTGCACCCTTCTGGGCACTCTCCAATTCAAAACTAGTGAACAATGCTTCCCCTACTGCAATTGCCTTACCATGTGTGCTCTCTTTGACTACCACTCTTGCACCTTTGTCAAAAACTCCTTCGACCTTTACAATTCCCGGCCTCATTACGTCGGCTCCATTGCAGACGAACTTTATCGCTCCAGGATCTACTACTACGGAAGGCATGCTCCCTATTGTCTTTGCATCACCAAGAAATGGAACTACAGAATTGTCAAACTGCACCACCTTGAAGTTCTCGTGAACCAGAACTCTAACATTCCCATCAATTTCAACTACCTTGACGTCTTTGAGCTTCTTCTCCTGCTTGACTTTCAATTGAGCATCCATAAGTTGAACCAGTTTCTCTATTTCGCTCTTCGCAAGGTTGTAAACTCTCATTTTGCCGTTGATACCCTAAACTATTCGATGCTGAAATGCAATTGATTTAAATAAAGGCGTCGCTCGAATTGGCGCAACGAGATAGGCTCAGCAATGTCAGTAGATATGGCTATCAAGGTTCTTGAAGAGAGCCTTGGCAAGATGGTGCTCATAAAGCTCAAGGGAGGGAAAGTGATCAGAGGTAATTTGCACGGCTTTGACCAGCACATGAACCTGACCCTCGAGCAGTCAGAGGAGATTATGGAGGATAACAAGACAAATTCATTAGGAACTATTATTGTTAGAGGGGACAATGTGGTGATAATATCACCGCCTCCAAGGTGAGTTAAGTGACAAAGGGAACAACATCATTTGGTCCAGCAGGAAGAGCCAAGACGCACATTCGCTGCAGAAGATGCGGAAGACACGCTTACCATGTAAGGAAGAAAAGGTGCGCCTATTGCGGCTTCGGAGCTACTACAACGATAAGAACCTACAGATGGTACAAATACAAATCGCAGCTATAGGCTCGGTCAAAATTTTATGAGCCATAGATTTAACTAAAAAATTGCAGGCGAGTTAGAGGAAACAACACTCATGGAAGCCATGGATGTCCTGATAGGTCTCGTGCCTGGCGTAATAATTGGAGCCGTTCTAGTGTTCGCGCTGAGGTATGGCAAGAAAAGCGAAGCATCAGCAAAGACCGTTCCCATGGTTGGACGGACGATTCTGAGGGAAGAGCTCGACAAGGGCAAGAGCGACTACAAATCATTGAAACTCGAAAAAGAGATACTTGCAGGTGCACTAACAAGGGTATTCGAAGCCGAATCGAAGGGCAAGATTACAAAAGCTGAAAGAGAAATTCTGACAACAAAGTACAGAGAACAAATCAAGCAGGTAGATACTAAAATTGCTGACCTTGAAGTTATCGTAGAGGTTGGGGAGCTTGAAAACCTTAGGTCTGACCTAGTAAACATGCTTGAAACGAAGGTTAGCCAGATAGAGAGGAGGCTAAACGATGCTAGGAACAGGCTTGAGCAGATAAGAGGATCCGCACAGATAATAATTCAGGAAGGTGAAAAGCCTGCAACAGAGCAGTCAGAAGAGAAGAAGGCTGACAAGAAGGTTGCAAAGAAGGAACCTGCAGTGGACGATAAGGTTAAGGATATCAGGAATGAGGTCTTGGAAGCCCTTGCAAGATTAGAGCAGATGGACATAGAGGGCTAAAATGTCTTTACAGGACGCAATGAAGAAGATGGGAGAGAGCGTCTCCTCTCTAGTCAAAAATGGCTATGTAGTCGGATTAGGAAGCGGTTCTGCGGTAGCTGCCTTTGTGAACGCCCTTGGAGAGAGGATGAAGAAAGAAGGCCTAAAGGTAACTGCCATACCAACTTCGATGCAAATCGAGCTCATAGCAGAAAGCCTCGGCTTTGTTTTGGAACGATATCATAGGATAAACGATATCGATATTGTCGTTGATGGAGCCGATCAGATTGACAGCATGTTCAACATGATAAAGGGTGGAGGAGGAGCTCATCATAGGGAAAAGGTCTTCATCGAGGCCTCAAAGAAGAGGGTCATAGTTGCTGACGAATCAAAGTATTTGAAATATCTTAACAGGAACGTGCCTGTAGAAGTTTCCATCTTTGCAAGGCACTTTGTGTGGAAAAGGCTTGAGGCTATTGGAGGTAAGCCGAAGGTCAGGACACTCGAAAAAGGCTATCCGTATTTTACGGAGAATGGGAACATAATACTTGATACTGAATTCGGCGAGATCAAAGACCCTCCAAAGTTGGAATCACAGTTGCAGAAGATACCGGGAGTTGTTGCCAATGGCGTATTTACCATGAAGATCAATGTTTTCTTCAAGGCCAAGAACAACGGCACCGTAGAAAAGATAGAGCGATAGCAGAATCTTATCTGTATGAAATTCAAACCTTCCCAGCAACTACCTTGTTCCTTATACTTCCAATCTTCTCGATTTCAATTTCAACCATGTCGCCAACCTTCAGCAGTTTTGGATGAGGTTTCCAAAACACGCCAACTCCGGGAGGAGTACCAGTGGCAATTATATCTCCCGCATCCAAGGTCATTACTTTGCTTACAAAGGAAACTATTGTTTTCACATCAAAAATCATGTTGCCAGTGTTAGAGTTCTGCCTTACCTCTCCATTTACCCTGCTCATAATTTTCAAGTTTTGAGGGTCAGGTATTTCGTCAGTAGTTACTACCCAAGGCCCTATAGGGGCAAAGGTATCGAACGATTTACCCCTTGTCCATTGACCATCTTTGAACTGGACATCTCTTGCAGAAACATCATTGAATGCCAAATAGCCTGCAATATTTTCATACACTTCCTCCTCCTTCATAGCTTTGCACCTCCTGCCTATCACGACTCCTAATTCTGCTTCATAATCCAGCTTGGTTATGTACGAAGGATACTCTATTGCGTCTACAGGACCTGCAATAGATGTATACGGTTTCATAAATATTACAGGCTCTTCAGGAGGTCTTACGCCCTGCTCCTTCGCATGGTCTTTGTAATTCAAGCCTATGCAGATGACCTTCGGCCTGCCGTCAACAGGAGGAAGAAGTCTTGCAGAACCTATTGGTATTGCTTTATCCGCCTTTTCCGTTGCCGAAATTAGTTTTGCTTTCAGTTTAGCATTTGCAGTAATCAGCTCAAAAAAATCGCATGTTGAAGAAGGAAGTTCTCTTCCCAAATCCTTCTGGAGTATTTCTTTGCTGACAAATTTTCCATTATGGGCTATCCCATAGGTATTGCCATTCTTTGTAGAAACTCTGGCTATCTTCATGGCTTACATCTTTAGTAGGCAAAAACCCGCTTAAATAGAACCCTTCATTCATTATGCATATTTGGTTCTGCAGTTCTTCATACACCCTGCAATCGCAATCTTTGTTGTATCATTGACGATTCTCACGTTTCTCCTTAAAGCTCGAAAAAAGAAGTTCTTCAAGGCTCACTATGTTTCTGGCATAATTACTGTAAGCCTAGCTGCAGTCGCAATTATAATCGCATTCTGGGCAACGCGACCAGTAGGATTTGATTACTTCCCTGATCCGAACCCAATTCACCTAATGGTCGCTATACCTGCAGCCTCGTCATTATTCATACAGGGTATCATGGGAATTACAATGCTCCTGTACAGAAGGAGCATGGCAAAGGTATACATGATGCACAGAAGGTTTGCACGATTAGTTGCGATAATAGTTCCCATTCAGGGAATACTCGGCCTTATGGTGTTGTACTACCTTTATGTAAGATATTATTGAGGATTGCACATGGTTCTCAGCAAGAAGCATCTCGAATTCCTAGAGAAGCATGAAGTGTGCCGATTAGCAACGGCATCAAAAGACGCCATCCCCCATGCCACGCCTGTGATTTATGCACTTGATGGAGAAAATCTGATAATTGCTGTTGACTACGATACGAAAAAATTTGCAAACCTCAGAGAAAACCAGAACGTTTCGCTAGTAGTCGATGAGTTCAGGCCAAACAAGGCCGTCATGATTCAGGGGAGATGCGAGATATACGAAAAGGGGAAAGAATACCTGCGACTATTGCAGATTCTGTTTGACAAATTTGCGTTTTACCGAAACAATCCTTGGGGCGAAGGCGAGTCTCCAATTTTGAAGGTTGTGGCACAAAAGGCTGTTAGCTGGGGCTTAAGAGAGTAGTAGAGTATTCTACTTCTTTACTATATTTTCGCTTTATATGGCAACCCCCCCCATCTTTTGTGCAGGGACACGCATGTACCCCCATACGGGAGTCATACAGGAGCGAGCGTACAATAGCGCAATACTCAACAAATAATCTGCAATTAGTAAGAAAATGCAGAAGGACAAACATCATTCAATATGCAGTCAGCACATCGGGGCTTCCTCGCGTAGCACACGTTTCTGCCGTGCAGTATCAGCAGGATTGCAATTTTATTCCATAGAGCCTTGGGCGTTATGGTCATTAGATCCTCCTCAATTTTATCAGGATTGTCGCTTTGTGTCAAACCGAGCCTTTTGGAGAGACGTTTGACGTGCGTGTCTACCGCTATTCCTTCGGTCTTATTGTAAGCAACAGAAAGTATGATATTGGCAGTCTTTCTGCCTACGCCCGGTAATTGCAATAATCCTTCCATGGTGTCAGGAACTCTTGAACCAAACGATCTAACAATGATCTTGGAGGCTTCCTTGATATATTTGGCCTTGCTGTGGTAGTAACCAGTCGGCCTAATGATGCTTTTAAGTTTCTTCGTATTGGCAGAAGAGAAATCTTCTGGAGTCCTGTACTCTTTGAATAGCGTCTTTGTAACTATATTGACTCGTGCATCGGTGCATTGGGCTGATAATATGGTTGCTATTAGCAACTCGAACGGATTTCTATAATTTAGGGAGGTCTTTATTGGAGGATATAGTCGTTTCAGTCTGTAGACTATTTTTCTTAAATTTGCTTTTGATATCATTCAGGTCTAAAATAGCTCTACGAAATAGAATTCAACAGGGATTTAGAGAATATACGCTCCGCAACAGCTAAATCCTTTGGAGAATTAACATTAATCAGAGTTTCAGCATCATAAACTATGAAATCCTCTTGCTCAGGTTCAGAACCATTGATTGCACTTCCGTCCAGCACGTTTACTCCTGCAGGTACAACATCCAAACCTTCTATGTTGAAGATGATTTCTGGCTCAACCCCGATTTTCCTGTATTCAGAAACGGGTACCATGACAGAAAGTGCTGCCTTGGAGCAGCTCTCAAAACGAGCAAGAATAAGATCGAGAGTTGTAGGTCTTATACATGGCATGTCAGCAGATATGATTATTGTTTCTCTTAACCCGAGTTTCTTTATGGCATAGCGTAAATCTTCCACATAACCAAGACCTTCAGTTTCAACTACTTCTGCTCCAAACTTCTTAGCTATCAAAGCGGTTTTAGGTGTATTGCTGGAAACAGCAACTATCACCCTCCTAATGTTCTTGCATGCTCTGAGAGCATTAATGACATGTTGAATCATCGGCTTTCCAGAAACTTCGAGTAGGGGTTTTTCACCTTTGCCAAGCCTGCTACCCTTACCTCCAGCCATTAGAAGCGCTACAATGTTCATCGGCTTATCGCCAGAATAGCAAGAAGAGAAGTTAGGCGGGAGATATCGTTTGTAGCTCCAAATACATCTCCTGTGATCCCTCCAAAGTTTCTATTTGAAACCCATGTCAAGAATATGGTTGTAAGGAAGCCTACCAACACTATGAGTATTCCCGTAAGACCCGTAATAAGAATCGCTAGAACAATCGAGATTGTAAGAGAAGAAGCCAAACGCACTCCTCTCTTATCTCCTCGCATCTTTTCTATGAAGGAAACGTTCATGCCTGGAGCAGCAGACTTGCCTATCCATGCTAGAGTCACCATCGCAAACTTCGCAGATATTTCAACAACAATGAGGTCTTGCAGAAAGGTTAGAGCACCAAGATATGGGATACTTAGGGCTGTTGCAGCAAGTATAACGAAACCTAGAGCGAAGCCTCCTACACCTGTATTCTTGTCGTGCATGGCTGCAATCTTCTCCTTGGGAGAACCGTTGTACATCAATCCATCTCCAAAGTCTATTAGCCCGTCGGTATGGTGCAGCCCAGTAATGTATAGCAGGAAACCAAACGCAAGAATTCCTGCTATCATCGTCGGAAATATCAAGCGAAATACTCCAAGTACTATCCCTGCCAGAAGCCCGATAACTGCACCTATCAAAGGAGCAAGTGGCATATAGTTAGCCGCCTCAGTAAGAGTGCTCTCATCTGATTTGATCGGAATGACGGTGAAAAATGCGAATAGAGACTTGATGCCTTTTAGAGCTCCCAACTCTACCGCTCCTTAAATTTCTCTCAATTAGAAAAGACTCCCGTTAAAGCAATTATTGGCAATATTATCAACACTACAAAGAGCGTGGTTGCAACGTACATTATCCTCAAAGCTTTTGCTATATGCACAGCCGTCATAGAAGCTCTTCTGTCCCCCAGAATATAATACTGTGGTTTTTCGAGCTGGACATTTAGAGCTCCTGCAACTGCTGCCATGGACCATCCTGCATTGACGCTCTGAGTCTTTGCATGATCGCGCTTTAGAATTCTCCAAGCGTTCTGCCAGTCTTCACGAAGGATTGCTGCTGAAACTATTATCAGAAATGCAACAAGGCGGGCAGGTATTAAATTCACTATTGTGTCCATCTTTGCAGAAAATTTTCCCACATATTCATATCTTCGTTCTCTATAACCTACCATAGAATCAAGTGTGTTAATTGCTCTATAAGCGACCGCTCCAGATACGCCGAAAATTCCAAAGTAGAATAATGGAGATGCGATGCCATCTACCAAGCCCTCTGCCACAGTTTCAACCGCTGCAGAAATTATCTGCTGTTCATCAAGTCTGTTAACATCCCTTCTGACGACCTTCTGCAGTGGCATTCTGGCTTTTTCTGTAGATCCTTCTTGGATGGCATAGAGGATTGGTAAAACATGGTTTCTTAGCGATTTGATGGCGAATGTAGTTTTGAGTATTATTGCCGAGCATAGGATATAGGCGAGCAGCCCAAGGATGAGTCTTGAAATTTCAATTATTGCTAGTGATGCTATCGAAAATATGGCTATTATTATTATAGCCAGAAATGAACCCTGAACCAACTCGCTTCTGGGGCTTCCAATTTGTATTGAAGAGCTCAATCGCCTAGAAACTTTACCCATCCAGACGGTCGGATGAAACTTTTCTGGAGGTTCACCGAAGATTATGTCTATTCCCAGAGCCAGAAACAGAATAAGAAGTTCCTGCAAACAGGTTCAACTTAACCTGACAAATCAAGCATTTTGAACAATTTCTTCATGTTAAGACTACTTTCAACAACGCTTGCAAGTCTGTCCAGACTCTCCTGCCAAACTTGCATAGAATCTCTTTTCTTTAGTGCAGGCTTGTTATTCCTTCTTTGCATCAAGAATTTAATGAGCGCGTTTCTTGCACCTTCATTCTCAAACAAGCCATGGACATACGTTCCTATTACTAAACCATCATTGCTAACTGCTCCATCATTGATATTTACAGTATTTTCGCTTCTACGTATGATTTTGAATGCTGGCCTTACGCTATTATTGGCAACAGTTCTGCCCATGTGAATTTCGTAACCCATAATTTTCCTTCTGCCAAGTGAACCAAAGATTGGCGTCCAAGCAAAACTCTCTGCCGAGATGCGCTCAGTCACCTTTCCATATTTCTCAAAATATGTTACAACATCTAGAAGCCCAAGACCCTTAAACTCTCCCTTAACCTTACCCTCTATACCATCTTTGTCGATGATACGCTTTCCTAAAATTTGGTAGCCGCCGCAAACACCTAAGATAGGTCTATTCTTTGCCATGCTTACAATTTTCTTTACAAGGCCAGATTTTTCTAGCCAGAGCAGATCTTGTATCGTGTTTTTTGTGCCTGGCAGTATTATTGAATCGGGGTCTCCCAATTCTGCTTCCGATTTTACATATCGCGTTCTAACATTGGTCATCATTTTGAAAGGTTCGTAGTCCGTAAAATTGGAAATTCTTGGAAGATGAATTATTGCTATGTCAATTTGCGGTTCTTGTGCTGTGCCGAGATCTTCAAGGGCTACGGAATCTTCGCTCGGTAGTTGCAGTCCTTCAATGAAAGGAACTACTCCGAGCATTGGCTTCTTTGTAATCCTCTGAAGTTGAACCAAACCCGGCTTGAGAATAGCCAAATCGCCTCTGAACTTGTTGATTACAAAACCCTTGATTCTTCTCCTGTGCCTAGGTTTTAGGAGCTCTAGTGTCCCTACAATGCTTGCAAACACCCCACCTCTGTCTATGTCCCCAACGAGAATCACAGGAGCATCGACAATGTCTGCAACCCTCATATTCGCTATTTCATGATCATAGAGGTTAATCTCTGCAGGACTTCCAGCTCCTTCAATTACGACGATTTCAAAATCCGCTTCCAGCCTCTTAAGCGATTCCTTTAGGCAGTGTATCCCTTCTCCGCGAGCAAAATCGGAATAGTAGTTTGAAGCACTGATATCGATATACGGTGTGCCATTTAGCACTATTTGAGAGGTCATGTTCCCTTTTGGCTTAAGGAGAATTGGGTTCATGTCAGATGTTGGCTCGGTTCGTGCGGCAATTGCTTGCACTGCTTGTGCACGGGCTATCTCTTTACCATCGTTTGTAACGAAGGAATTTAATGACAT
Source organism: Nitrososphaerota archaeon (assembly GCA_024860875.1). GTDB lineage: Archaea > Thermoproteota > Nitrososphaeria > Nitrososphaerales > UBA57 > VHBL01. Next base: position 13,024 of record JACPSZ010000017.1, read on the forward strand.
GTTTTGAGCCTTAAAGGGTGCAACCCGATATCCAGCATTAGAGAAGATTCTGCAAAGTGCTGCCACCATCAGACTTTTGCCACAATGCGATGATGTGCCCTGAACCATGATCTTGCGACATTTCTCCGCTTTCCGCCCTTCAGAATTCTCCAAAATTATCAGTTTACAATTTCCTTTAGCGATTGGACTAGTTTCTTATTTTCTTTCCTGCTCCTTATAGCTATGCGTATATGATTAGGCAGTCCGAACGAACTGCACTCTCTGATCAAAATATCTCGTTGCAGAAGTTTTCGTTTAATATCTGATGCTGAAAGGTTGCTTGAACTAACATCTACAAAAATAAAATTTGCATCAGGCTTTACAGGTCTGAAGCCGTTAATTCTGCCTAAGGTTTCGAACAGAAATTCTCGCTCTTCCTCTACAAGATGACGTACTTTGATCAGACCTCTATCATGCAAAGCTGCTACGGCTGCAACCTCTGCCAAGCAATTTACACTCCAAGGCGGTTTTACTCTATTCAGCAGATCAACAATTTCCTTTGAACCAATACCGTACCCTACTCTAAGTCCTGTCAAGCCGAAGAACTTGGTGAATGATCTCAGAACAAAGAGATTTGGATATTCTCCAACAAGACCAACTGCTGTATTCCGTTTCGGGTTAGATATGAACTCGACAAAATCCTCATCAACAAACACCAGAGCATCTTGCTTTATAGCTCGCTCCAGAACTTGAACGATGGTTCGCCTTGAGGTAAATGTGCTAGTAGGATTGTTGGGATTACAAATAAAGATGATTTTGCTTTCATAATTTATCTTGTCGGGGTCTACTTTAAACACTGAATCCAATTCAAAAAATTTCGGCCTTGCTCCTGTCCTTCTTACTGCGATTTCATATTCTCCGAATGTAGGCTTTGGTATCTGAACTTCCTCACCTTTATCTAGAAAGACTTCGCAGAAAAGATAGATTATCTCTGTGGAGCCATTTCCTACAAGTATGTTTTCTTCATCAACGTTAAGATATTCTGAAATGGCTCGATGCAGCGATGGATATTTTGTATCTGGGTAGAATGGAATTCTCCACAGATTCTTCTTTATGACATTGATTACTTTGAACGAAATGCCGAGAGGGTTTACATTGGAGCTAAAGTCAATTATCTCGGAAGCAGGTTTTCGCTGATTCCAAATCTCGCCACCGTGCGTAGCTGGTTCTATATGTCTAATATGCTCCTTTGCAATGTCATATGCAGATTTCATTGCTATTTACGCTCCATAACCATCTGTGCATAACCTCGTTCAACATTTTTCAGAACGATGTCTCTGGTAATGCTACCATTTGACTTTATCATGGTTGAAATTATTGCTCCTCCCGCACCAACACCCTCTTTTACAACACCTTCCTCGTATGCCCTTAAGCCTTGAAATCTGGAAGAACCGAAATCAAGATTGGCCGCAAGAATAGGCACATCAGAAATCTGCTTTATAATTCCCACCAAATCAGACATTGGATCTTGTGCGAGCCAACTTGTTGTGCCGATGGCAAGATTTTGCGAGACACGAGGTTCTATTCTGTGAATCAAAGAGAGCGCGGCCCCCATCTGAGTACCTCCTGCAAGCATAACTGGGATGTTGCCTGTTGCACCTACTGCAAGCCCGGCAATTGCTGCAAGTACAGGGTCTCCAACTTTAGATACTGCTTGAATCGGTTTATCTACCAAAGAACCCTCTTCTATCCCGGCAGCCTTCAACGCGGTTTTAGCGACTTCCGTCTTTAGGCTATGAGGGTTTGTGGACATGCTACTACTGACCCTTCCAATGGCATCAATGCCTAATGCAAGTAATACTGCCAAGGCTGTAGTTGTTCCTCCAGGTATGCTCTCTCCTATGACAAGATAACCCGGAAGTTTGGATAGTTGTTCTCCAAGGGTCTTTGCATTCTGAAATATTTCTAGAGCGTCTTTACACGCTTTTCCGCTCCTAATGTCCTTTCCATAACTGCCATCAAGATTTACAAAAGGAACCATTGGTTTTATTCTGCTACCAGCATCTACTATTAGTGATGGAACGTTGGAAGATTGTATTGCAGAGCGGGTTATTATCGCTGGTGTTGGTATCCCTTCAGGCGTGACAGGTATCTGTCTTATACACTTGCATCTGCCAAGCAGAAGAATTTCTGCATCAGCCGGAGGAGTGTAATCGGTCAAGTTCGGATTCTTTCCGGCTGCCGAAATGTTAGGTATCTTTGCAGTTTCGGTAGTTCCAATTACGCACACGAATAAAGGATTTTTTGACACCAGTCTTTTTGCAAATTCTTTGCCTCCTGTTTTGTTGCTGACAAAAAGCAGATCAGTCGTCCTCATTCGAGATTGGACAATCCATTCTTAAAAGATATAAAGATATGGTTGGATCATCCATCCAGCTATGTCTATCAAAACGGTTTCACTAATTGCAATTGGGATTATAGTTCTTGGTTCAATTGCGGGTCTATTTTACTTTCAAACTCCGGCCCAGATAAAGAAGAGAGAATCATATCCATTAAGCGTAGTTGACGATTTAGGGAGAAACATAACAATCAGGGCAAAGCCGACTAGGATAGTTTCGCTTATACCAAGTGCAAGTGAACTTGTCTATGCAGTTGGGGCTGGCAATTTGCTTGTCGGTGTGGATCAGTTCAGCGCCTATCCGGATCAACTTGTGCGGAGGGTGGAATCGGGAAATCTAACAATTGTAGGTTCAGGTCTTAACCCAGATTTAGACAAGGTGATTTCCCTCAACCCGGACATCATACTCATTAGTGGTCAAAGCTCCTTCAACGCCAAAGGCGTTCAACGACTTTTAGAGTTTGGGTATACAATTGTCAGTCTCGACGCACAAAATATTTATGGCGTATTTTCAAATATAGAACTTTTGGGAAAAGTGACTGGAAATTCAGAGCAGGCATCTAAGCTAAGTACAAGTTTGAGAGAGAGGATTTCTAAAGTTGAATCCGCAGTCAAAGGCTCTCCAAAGGCCAGAGTTTATGTAGAAAACTGGAATGACCCGTTATTCAGCGTCGGACCAGGATCTATACAGGACGAATTGATTAACAGGGTTGGAGGGATTAACGTATTCTCCGATCTGCCGAAGAAATCTGCTCAGGTAAGTTCTGAGGCTGTAATTGCGAAGAATCCAGAAGTTATAGTGCTTTTCCACAAAATTACCAAAATTGAAGAAGTAAAGAACAGGCCGGGCTGGAATGTTATTGATGCTGTAAAGAAGAATAGGGTATATTACATTTCTGAGGAGGAGAATATAGCACCATATGGAGCCCCAGGACCAAGAGTTGTTGATGGTCTTGAAAAGATTGCTGTATTGATACATCCAGAGATATTCAAGAATCAAAACAAAAACCCAAACATATTACTGATGCTGAAGGCTAACTGATTTTGAGCGAACTTGCAGAACGACATTTCAGGCGTATTGCGAGCTGGAAGAGGACAGTTGCTATCTTAGTAGTAGTGCTTGCGTTTACTTCCATCGCTGGTTTGAATGTTGGATTTTCGCAGATACCCTTTCAGAAGATTATTGCAATCCTGTTGCAAAATGTGCTGAACACTAGCCAAGCTCTAAACATGCCCGAACCAACTGCCGCTGAATCTGCAATTCTGCTGCAGGTCAGGCTTCCAAGGATTCTTGCTGGAATTCTTGTTGGAGCTTCGCTTTCTGTTGGAGGAGTAGTCTTCCAAGCGGTGTTCAGAAACCCCATGGCTGACCCCTATGTGCTCGGTGTATCTTCTGGTGCCGCTGCTGGTGGTGTTGCAGCTATAGCATTTGGCTTTGGAACTGCGACACTTGGTGTGTTCGCAGTTCCTGCCATGGCGTTTTTTGGTGCGTCTATGACCTCTATGCTCGTTTACAGGCTGGCAAAGATTGGAGGCACAACTCCAGCGATGACCCTTTTGCTCTCTGGGATTGCCATAAGCATAGTCCTATCCTCCTTTGTTACTCTCACACTATTTTTTGCGAATCCCTACAATCAGCTGCAAGGAATAATCTTCTGGCTCATAGGAAGCCTTGCATCTATGTCTTGGACTGAAGTTATTGTGGCTACTCCATTAATCCTGATACCTGCTCTATTGATAAACTTCTTTGGAAGGGACCTAAATGTTATGCTCCTTGGAGAAGAAGAGGCAGGCCATTTGGGGGTTGAACCTGAATCGTTGAAGAAGATCGTTATTTTGCTTGCGTCGCTTGCCGTTGCTTCCGCAGTGGCGATAAGTGGGATCATAGGATTTGTTGGGCTAATAGTGCCGCATATTGTCAGGCTTCTAGTAGGCCCTGATCATAGAATACTGATTCCTGCCTCCATAATTGGAGGAGCTACGTACATGGTAGCTTTTGATGCTGTCAGCAGGGTGATTTATCCTCCATTGGAGTTTCCTGTTGGCGTGATAACCGCGCTTGCTGGAGGGCCATTCTTCCTATACCTTCTAAGAAGAAAGAAGGGGAGCTACCGAATATAGCGTGGTAGAAAATGGTTGTCATCACTGTCAACGATGTTGATTGCTATTATGATTCGGCGAAGGTTCTCGAAGGCATCAAGCTAAAGATTGGCAAAGGAGACTTTGTTGGGATAATCGGGACTAATGGGTCAGGCAAGACTACGCTACTAAGAGCTATAAGCGGCACGCTAAAGCCAAGAAAAGGTACAGTTTTTCTTGAGGATATCGATGTTAACAGAATAAAAAAACTAGAGCTTGCTAGGAAAATGGCCGTAGTCCCTCAGGATACCAACATTTTGTTCGATTTTACTTCTTTCGACATCGTGATGATGGGCAGGAACCCCCACGTTGACAGGTTAAGGTTCGAAAGCGAAAAGGATGTCCAAGCAGTAGAGAAGGCTATGGAATTCACAGGCTCCCTACAATTTGCGAATCGTCCGATAGGGAGTCTCAGTGCGGGTGAAAGGCAGAGAGTTTCTATAGCAAGGGCGTTGGCACAGGAACCAGAAATAATACTGCTTGACGAGCCTACGAGCCATCTTGACATCGGCTTTCAGCTCGAAATCCTAGAGCTCCTTCTGAAACTTTCGGAGAAGGAGAAACTTACTGTAATTGCCGTATTCCATGATCTGAACCTTGCGGCTGTATATTGCAAGACCATTTTGCTTTTGAAGGGTGGGATGGTCATGGCCTGCGGGAACATTGACGATGTTATCCGCCCCGAAATTATTAGAGATGCTTATGGTGTTAATGTTGATGTCAAGCTTCATCCTCTTACTGGCTCGCCGTACATAGTTCCTCTTGCCAGAGTAGGTTCCAGAGTTCAAAAGAAAAATTTGAAGGTGCATGTGATATGTGGAGGTGGAACAGGCTCAGCGTTGTTCAAAACGCTTGTAGACGAAGGTTATGACGTTAGTGCTGGAGTATTGAGCTGGCCTGATTCTGATTATGAGTATGCGGGCGCTCTTGGCATTGATGTTGTCGGAGAGTCGCCTTTTTGCTCCGTAGGCGAGCAGTCTTCCGAAGAAAATCTTGCCAGAATTAGGGATGCTGATGCTGTGATCCTAACAGACATGCCTGTCAGCACTGGGAACATTAAGAACCTTGAAGCTTTCAAGATTGCCGTTGAAGAGGGCAAGCTAGCAATTTGTGTTGGGCAGACAACTCCAGAGAAAAGAGATTTTGCTGGAGGGAGAGCTGTTCAGCTATTAGATGAAATTTACCGTATGAATGTCGTTCTAGTAAATGATGCTCATAACGCAATAAAAGTTCTGACAGATGGTGCTAGATGGAAAAAGGACTCGTAATAATCTATACTGGCGATGGCAAGGGCAAAACAACTGCTGCTCTTGGCCTGGTATTAAGGGCTGCTGGATACAAATCTAAGGTCTTGATGTTGCAGTTCATCAAGGGAACATGGAAGACCGGAGAATTAGAATCTGCAAAGATGTTAGCACCATACTTTGAAATCAGGCAACTTGGGATAGGGTTTGTGACATGGCATCCAAAAAGGCCCTTTGAAGAGCATCGCAATGTTGCGCAGAAGGTTTGGGAGGAAGTCAAGAATATCGTACTTTCTGATGCTTATGATGTAATCATACTAGATGAAATAAACAATGCTACCCGCTTTAATCTGATTCCTGTTCAAGAAGTTGTTGACTTGGTGAAAAGGAAGCCTGCAAGACTGCATTTGGTTCTGACAGGAAGGGGTGCCGCTCAAGAAGTTATAGAGGCTGCAGACTTGGTTACCGAAATGAAGATGATAAAGCATCCCTTTGAAAAGGGGGAGTGGGCCAGAAAGATTATAGATTATTGATTGGATGCCCGCGCCTGCATGACTCCTCCGATAGGGTTGCAATATAAAGCAGTAATAGTAAAGGAGTAGAGTATTCTATTTTGGTTGCAAAGAGTTTGGATACCCATAAATCCCTGCCAATTGTAGTTCAACTAATTCCATGCCTGCAAACTTCACCAAGGAAAGGGTTCGGAAAATTGCCAGAATAGCAGAATCGGAGGGCAGGAAATTCGACTTTATCCTGCTGAAGAATGCTACAGAACCACATTTGGATCTTTCGTTCTTTTTCATCACTGGTTTGGAAGCTGGTTTATTTGAAGGGTGCGCTTTAGCAGCCTACCCAGACGGAGAAACCAGAGTTTACTCGTCAAAGTTGGAAGAACAGAGTGCGCTAAAAGGGGGTAAAAGATTTCATGTTACCACTTTTAAGGACAGAAACAATCTTGCAGGGCTGCTGAAGAAGGATCTTTCTGATGGCGGTAGTTTGAAAATCGGAATAAACTCTAATGAACTTACCCACAAGAGCTTTGAGGATTTCAAAAACATCTTTCCTGAGGCTGAATTTATTGATGTCAGCTCAGCAATCGTCAGAGCAAGAATGATAAAAGACGAGCATGAGATAGCGGCCATAAGGGAATCCGCTTATATTGCAAGCAGAGTCTTCCCCAAGCTTCTGGATAACCTGAAGGATGGCATGACAGAATATGAAGCTGCAGCCTTTCTGAATTCCACTATGCAGTCTCTTGGAGCTCAAGGGCCATCTTTTGATACAATAGTAGCCTTTGGAGAAAATTCTGCAGAGCCTCACTATTCCCCGGGAAGTGTTAAGCTGAAGAAGGGGCAGTTCGCGCTCTTCGATTACGGAGCAAAATACAGAAGATACTGCTCAGACATTACAAGGACTGTTGTTTATGGAAAGGCGAGCAAGCAGCAAAGGGAGGTTTACAATATCGTAATGGAGGCTAACCAGCTCGGCATAGAGGCTTCTAAAATAGGTACAAAGGCCGGCGAGGTTCACAAAAAAGTCTTGAAGTTTATCGATGCTACGAAATACAAAGGAAGGTTCATACACTCAACGGGACACACGATAGGGCTTGCAGTTCATGACGGAGCTGTAATCCATCCTGCATTTAACGGAATTATTGAGGAGAACATGGTATTTACAATAGAGCCGGGAATATATGTACCGGGCTTCGGCGGAGTAAGGATTGAGGATGACATAGTAGCAAGGAAGAACAAGGCTGAAGTGCTTACCACTGCTTCTAAAGAGTTCATAGAAGTTTAACCTTTCAAATTGGGAAATCGTTTTTCTATTAGGAAAACACGTTGTTATTTGAAATGGCCGACCCTCTGACTTTAGTGCTTACTGGCAGCGCAGGAGTCCTGTCGTTCTTCTCTCCCTGCATATTGCCTATGCTGCCAGCATATTTAGGCCATTTAGCAGGTGTTACGCTTGTGGATCTTGAGGGTGCAGAAAATTCAAGGGTTCAGAGAAATGTTTTCTTTCATGCGTTGCTCTTTGTTCTGGGTTTCGCATCGATTTTCATTCTTATGGGTTCGGCACTTGCGTTTGTAGGGCAGCAGCTAGGCACTTTCCAGATATGGCTTTCCAGAATTGGAGGCATCATAATAATCGGCTTCGGAATGTACACACTCAGGGTTCTCCCTTCACTGCCGATGTTGGAAAGGCAGAGAAGATTATTTTCAATATCGGGAGGCAGCGGATACTTCAGCTCAGCACTAATTGGAGCATCGTTTGGAGTTGGCTGGACACCCTGCGTGGGTTCCATACTTGCCAGTGTTCTAGTTCTTGCGAGTAGCTCTTCCAGCGTAGCTGAAGGTGCAACTCTGCTCACAGTATTTTCGATAGGGCTCGCAGTCCCATTCCTCCTGCTCGGCTTATTCACATCGAGGTTTTCAAAGATAATCAAGAAGCTGAACAGAAGGTTGTCATTGATCAACATAGTTTCTGGAGTGCTCTTAATAGCTCTCGGCGTGATAGTATTCACGAACAACTTTAGCAGGCTTCTCAGCATATTCTTGTGAGAGCATGAACCCGAAGATCAGAACAGTTGCATTTGTTCTGGTGCTGATAACCGTAGTATCTAGCATCGTATATCTTCAAAACCTTTCTGGTGCTCCAATAACAGGCCCTAGTGGTTTCGAATTTGCAGGAATATCGAGCTGGATAAACTCAGAGCCTCTGACCATGCAAGCGCTAAGAGGCAAGGTAGTGCTTGTAGACTTCTGGACTTACAGCTGCATAAACTGCATAAGGACTCTGCCGTACATAGTTGCTTGGAACGAGAAGTATTCCAAATACGGATTTGTAACAGTTGGAGTGCATTCTCCGGAGTTTGCGTTTGAGAAGAACCTTGACAATGTTAAAGATGCTGTGCAGAAGTTCGGCATAAAATATCCCGTTGCCTTAGATAATGACCATCTCACGTTTTCAGGGTTTGGCAACAGGTTCTGGCCCCACAAGTACCTTTTCGATGCCAAGGGAAACCTGCGCTACGACCACATAGGAGAAGGAGGCTATGAGGAGACTGAAAAGCAGATACAGAAACTTCTTACCGAGAATGGTGCAAGCGTTTCGGACATACCGATTGAACCCGAAAACAAGTACGCAAATCCAGATCTGGGAGGTGCAGTTGAAGGGATGAGCAATGAAATGTACGCCACTAGAGATGTCATAAATACCGATGGCCCGAACATTGCAGGGAGAAAAGCGACATACAAGGACGACGGAAACCACCGTGTTGAGGGAATATACCTCGACGGAGAATGGATGACTGGCAATGATTACATGCTACATACAGGGAATAAGGGCTCTTTTGTAATAGCCTATTCGGGAAGGACTGCCTCTCCAGTTATAGGTTCCCCATCAGGCCAGAAGTTCACGGCAAACGTGTTCCTTGATGGGAATTCGGTGCCCAAAGCCTATGCAGGACCAGATCTAAAATTTGATCAAAACAACAATTCCTATGTGGAGATTTCAGGTCCTCCAAGGCTTTATTCGCTGGTAAATGCAAAGGTCTCCTTCGGGAAGCACGAGATTAAGGCAGAAACTGACACCGGATTAGCTATTTGGTCGGTTACATTCGGCGCCTAAACCCCGGTTATCATTCCATCTATTAAAGAAGACCGGTTTATTATTTAATGCCAGACCGGTAGCACAAATATGATCCGGACGTTAGAGGTAGATTAACCATTCTGCAATAGGGTAATTATTGGTAGATCGTCGAATCCGGACTATCTATCCAGTAATAATTTATATCTAACCCATCTTTTGGGCGTATTGCGAGTAATTGACTTTCGAAATAATCTGCGATTCCTGCAAATCTCTGATTTATGCGGGTTATGACCTTCGTTATGTGAGAGAGGTTCTGAAACCTAATGCTGGAAAGTGTAAGAACTGCGGGTCTAAGCTATCTCAAAACGACTTTGCAATAGAGATAGTCAAGGTTGGCTCCTGATCTTCTTCATCTTTTCGATTAGATTCTGATTGCTCAAGCCAGTCATGTAGATGCATTCGTTGAATGGCACTGCAACGCTTTTCGGATCAATTGCTCTGTTTGTAATTTTGAGGCCTGTATTTCTGGCAATTACAACCGGTACCCCTTCGTCTGCTTCTCCCATTAACAGCTGGGCTGCAGAGCATAGGTCGTCAGCAAGTGCCCTCTGGGTAACCCTAAGCACGTTTCCAAAGAGGTCTTTTCTCCCCCGCTCATCTTTTACAGGTTCAAATCCTGCTATTGCCAATGCAACTCCAGTAGTGCCTATTCGAGTAGGCATTAATCTGCTGTCGCTCAAAACTATTCCAACTTTCTTGCCCATTTTTTCCAGAATCTTCTTTCTGATCCTCTCTGCTGAAAGATAGGGGTTCTTTGGATACAGTATTGCGTGCCCATGAAAGACGTTTGACCGGTCTATTCCTGCATTCGGAGCCACTACGCCGTTTTTTATGGCAAGTGCAAAACCCTGTACGCCGGAGAATATCGTATCGGCTTCGTCTACAACAAGCTGAGCAAGAGAAGGATCCATGCCAAGAGAATTGGCAAGTTCTCTGCCATCTTTCTTCACTCTGACCTTTGCAAGATCAACGATCCTGTTCTCTGACATCGAAACGAACTTGCTCGAAATTATCAGGATGTCCCCATTCTCCAGCTCCTGCCCGTTCTTCTTGACAGCATCAAGAATAGTTGTGTGAATATCGAAACTAGGCTGCTGCCGTCTAACCTTGATCTCTATTAATTCTATCTTCAATAAGACTCTCACTTTATCTCGGCGAGGATTTCGACTTCTACTGCGGCACCAAGAGGGAGAGTATTGGTTCCTACTGCAATTCTTGCGTGCTTCCCTGCATCACCAAATGCCTCTGCAAAAAGGTCTGAAGCGCCATTGATCACTTTGGACTGATCCGTAAAATCCTCTGCGCAGTTCACAAAACCCGCAACCCTCACTATTCTGGCGACTCTGTCAAGAGTTCCGAGTTCGCTTTTCAATACACTCAAAGCGTTCAGGGCACATATTCTTGCTGCCTGATAACCCTCCTCAAGAGTGATGTCTTTACCAAGCTTCCCTTTGTATTTCAGAACGCCCTTGACAAACGGTATCTGGCCCGCAACAAAGACAAGATTCTGCACCTTTACTGCTGAAACATAAGCTCCTGCAGGTTTCGGCAGCTCAGGTAATTCTATACCCGTGCTCTTCAGTTTTTCCTCTATCATTACTACTATCGTCTTTTAGACCACATGATAAATTCTTCCCAAAACTCGACTATCGATTTACAAATTGGAATCTCTGGCGCGACAAATCATTTTATGTAACGCTAGTCTTAAATCAACCCACCCAACATCGAAACCGTTGACATCTAGTTCGACGCCTACAGAAGATGCATGGAACCGATTTCACGCTCAACTTTACAAGCAATGGAGACCGCGTGTAGTAGTTGACATAGGTCCAAGCAAGACCGACTGGCCTGGCCTCTTTGATGTGAGTATTCGCAACATAGGAGGAAGCCCAGCATTTGGCATTAGTTGCGTATTTACTCCTGACTTGCCATACCCGGAACAAGAAAAACTATCTTCACTGGCAATTTTTCAAAAACTGCCAATGCTCGCGCAAGGGGATGAAATAAGGTTTTTCTTTGAAAGTTCTGTTACATATCTAAATAATCCAGAAACTCCAAAACGTTCGACAGCAACTATTAGTTATCGTGACAGTGACGATACTTCTTACACAGAGAAAAATGAGATTAATCTAGAATTATATCGTGGTATACTGTATGGCGATCGCAAAGATATTGACGATGTTGTAAAGGAACTAAGGAATTTGACCAGAATTCTTGAGAAACTAGAACGGGATGGGATTTACGCAAAATCTTGGGAAGACATCCAGAGGGAACGCAGAGAGCATGAGGAATGGGTAAAGAAAACAAAAGAGGAATTCGCCCAACGTAAGCAATCGGAACTGAAAAAGGATGTGTCATCTACTGAGCAAGGTTAGCTTTATTGAGAAACTTGTTAGTAGGATCAAATTACTTAACGAAGATCAACTTAGATACCTTATCCGTGGTTTTCTTATCGAAAAATTTGGTCCAGCTGTAGATGATACACATGGGACTGCTGAACATGGGGCTGATATCGTTTGGGTTGTAAATGAGTATGCAGACCCTTTACGAAAGAAACAGTTAGTTCTTATTCAAATAAAGGCATCAAATATCACATTACCAATCTGGAGGGAGGGTTTGTGTAATCAAATGTGTCAATTATATTACTGGTCAGGTTCAGTGTATGGTGTGGATAGATCAACTCCAAGGCGTTTTATACTTATAACTTCTGGTGACATTACGACAGAAGCCAGAACTGCGATTGATAATTGGAACGCAAAAATGCCTATTCCTGTTGAAGCCTTTGGGATAATTGATTTCGCTGATTGGTTGGATAAAGTAGGTTATCCAGAATCTAAGATTGACGATCTAATACAACTTGGGAAACCTAAAATCGCTGCAATTGCTTAGAGTAATCTCATCGTGTTATAGATTAGCTTGTAGATGTTTAGACTAATACACCAATTACAAAATAATAGTAAGAAATGTTTGAATTATGCTCTTACGGGTGCGTGTAACTAATGCTTAGAATAGAGCATTCAAGGCTTGTCAGAGCGCCAAAGCGCAAGATATACGAATGGTGGACGGACTTTCAGGAAACCGATCCTTCGCTTTCTGGCAAGATAATACGCAACAGGAGAATTGTTAGCAGGAGTAGCAACGAAGTAATCTATGAGGACGAAGGGAATATGCTGAGACAGTTTCAAGGGATGGCTAAGGCCTTTTGGAGGGATTGCAAAATGGGGGATAAAGAGGGCTATCGAAAGAGAATGGAACGATTACATCAAATTAGTTGAAGAGGCTTTATTATGAACGGCTTTGAGCAAGGGAAACTGGAGGGAATAATGTATCGGACATTGCAAGGCACCTAGCAAACCTTGCAAGCCACAAGACCTCTTCCTTAATGCTATGGCAAGAAAGCATGTCAAGAGGAATTCATAGCTAAGAGTAGATGATATAAGAAGCCAAGGCTTTGAAATATTATTTGTCAAAGAGCGAAATCAGGAACCGTATCAGAGAACTGAGGAGGAAGCAGGATTCTTCAACTATAATCCAGAAGAGCAGGGCCATCTGGAAGTCTCTTTTATCATTGCCAGAATACCGCAGAGCTACAAACATAGCGTTTTACGCTTCCATTGAAAAAGAGGGAGAAGTTGCTACGCTGAAGATGATTGAAGATTCTCTTACACAAAACAAGAAGGTCTGCCTTCCAAAAGTCGTCGCTGACCGTCTGGAGTTTTTCAATGTCAAGAGCGTTAAGGAATTGAAAGAGGGAGCATTTGGCATACTTGAACCGATAGGAGATAAGATCAAACCGGAGCAGATAGACATGGTTGTTTTACCGGGCATAGCGTTTGATGCCACTGGTAATAGAATCGGTTTCGGAAGGGGCTATTATGATAGGTTTCTCAAGAAGGTCAGAAATGTGTCAAGAATAGCTCTGGCCTTCGACTTCCAGATAGTTGATAAGATTCCCTCTACAGAATCCGATGTCAGAATCCACAAGATAATCACTGAATCCAGAATCATCGACTGCTCAAAAGGATAAGAAACCTTAACTATATTCCGTTCTAATCAAGGTAAAATGCAAAGCGCTCTGTCTCTAAGGCTTGAGGAGCTTTTGGGCTGGTTCTCGGACAAGGACTCCGTCATCGTAGCCTTTTCAGGAGGTGTGGACAGCACGTTTCTCGCCAAAGCTGCGTATATTTCGTTAAAGAATAATGCGATTGCGGTTACAGCAGATTCACCAAGTTTACCCAGAGACGAGCTGGAAGAGGCTAAAGAGCTCGCATCCAAGATTGGAATAAGGCATCTGATAATCAAGACCAATGAACTTGAAAATCCAGACTATGCGAAAAACCTCCCCGACAGGTGCTACTACTGCAAGAAGGAGCTCTTTGTCACGCTAAAGCCTTTAGCTGCTGAACTTGGATTTACAACTATCGTTGATGGGACGAATGCTGATGACCTGAAAGGCCATAGGCCTGGAGCACGTGCAGAAGTTGAAGAGGGGATAAGGAGGCCGCTTGCGGAGCTTGGATTTAACAAAGAAGAAATCAGGGAATTGTCAAGAAGCCTTGGACTTCCTACTGCTGACAAGCCTTCTATGGCCTGCTTATCTTCAAGGTTTGCCTATGGAGAGACGATAACGTTGAGCGGTCTGTCGAAAGTGGAAAAGGCGGAGAAGTTTGTTAGAGCGCTTACGGGCGTCAGGCAGCTCAGAGTCAGGAATCATGGGGAGATTGCAAGAATAGAAGTTGCGAAGGAAGAAATGGGCAAGTTATTCAATGATGGAATAATTGCCAAGATTGATGCAGAATTAAAAGCTCTTGGGTTTGCCTATGTGACAATCGATCTTGCGGGATATTCGACGGGAAGCATGAACAAGAGCATTCGGAAATAGATCGTGAACATGCAGATCAGGGACATTCTGGAAAAGTTTGCCAAGAAGGAAATCTCTATTTCGGAAGCGGAGAAGCTGCTAAGGCTCAATGCGATCGAAGAAGTAGAAGACTTGGCGAAGATAGACGTTTCAAGGCAGCTCAGGAAAGGCGTTCCAGAGATAATACTTGCGGAGGGGAAACTGCCTGAACATACTGCAAAGATAGCCGTCAAGGCTCTGGCCAGAAATGGAAGCGTGATAATCAGCAGAATCAATGATGCAGATGATAAAGCCGTCAGGAAAAATCTGCCGAAAGGAGTTTCCATAGAAAAAAATGAACTTGCAAGGATAATCGTGTTGAGAAAAGGGACTAAGAGAAAGACAACTAATGGAAAAGTCGGCATAATCACTGCTGGAACTTCCGATATGGCTGTTGCGGAGGAAGCTAAGGTTGTCTTGGAGGAGATGGGCTGCAGAGCTTTGTGCACATATGACGTTGGCGTTGCAGGGATACACAGGCTCTTCCCTTCAATCAAGATGATGATAGAGGAAGATGTCGATGTAATAGTTGCCGTTGCTGGCAGGGAAGGCGCTATGCCTACCATAATAGCTGGTCTTGTGGATGTGCCGATAATCGGGGTTCCAACATCAGTAGGCTATGGGTTTGGGGCCAAAGGAATAGCGGCCCTGCAGTCGATGCTGCAGGCGTGTTCGCTTGGCGTTGCAACTGTGAACATAGATGCTGGTGTCGCTGCTGGAGTCATAGCTGGACTTATTGCAAAGAGAGCGTCAAAGAGTTAGCCCGTGCCCGCCCCTGTGCAAGATTTACGACGGGGTTACAATATAAAGCAACAATAGTAAAGTTACTAACAAAACAGGCCCCATGTTAGACTAGACCGGTGACGTAATAAAAGTGAACGGCATAAGTGTTGATGAAGGTTTTTGTATTGTTTGTTCATACAGTTTCCAACAAGGGATCTATTAGCTAGGGCCCCTATCGTTTTGACTAGGACCCCCCGTAGGGGTATAAAAAGCGGATAAACAGAGGTACTGTCAAGCCTTCGGTTGATGGAGCGGGAAACCTGCTTGTCATCAACCCACAACTTTACAGAGCCTAAACGGATCTCTCGAAGAGTTATCAGAACCGTAGAACCTAAAGGTATTAAAGAACTCCAAGTTTCAGGAGAGCCTCTCTGGGCGATAGCGTGTCAGAAGTTTCGGGCTTGATGTGGGTCGAGAAGTATAGACCGATGAGGCTGCAGGATGTTATTAATCAAAAGGCCATAGTCGAAAGACTCTTCTCTCTTGTAAAGTCTCCTGCGTCCATGCCTCACTTGCTCTTTGCTGGCCCTCCGGGTACGGGGAAGACTACCTGCGCCCTTGTCCTTGCTAGGACTATTCTTGGGGAGCCTTGGAGGGATTATACTTTGGAGCTCAACGCTTCTGACGAAAGAGGTATCAACACTGTCAGGGAGAGGGTAAAGACCTTTGCGAGGTATGCTGCTCAGGACATCGACATTCCGTTCAGGATAATAATTCTTGACGAAGCAGATGAAATGACGAACGATGCCCAGACAGCATTGAGGAGAATCATGGAAGAGACCTCAAGGTTCACGAGGTTCAATTTAGTTTGCAATTACAGTTCAGGGATCATCGAACCAATACAGAGCAGGTGTGCCGTCTTCAGGTTTTCTAGGTTAGCGGAGAAAGATGTAGTGTCCTATTTGGGATTGATATGCAAGAAGGAGAAGATCAAGCACGATGAGGAGGCACTGTCAAAGGTCTTCGAATCAACCAATGGGGACCTGAGGCATGCTATCAACCTCCTTCAAGCATGTTCTATTATTGGCGATGTGACACTTGAAAATGTCGAAAAGACTGCGGGAATCTCCAGCAAAAACAAGGTTGCTGAAGTCGTGAATTTAGCTTTGAAGGGTGATTTCAAGGAGGCACGCAACAAACTAGTTGTACTGACAGGAGTTTATGGCCTTTCAGAGAGGGACTTTCTAAAGTACGCTACCGAAGAAGTATTCAAGTTAGCACTTCCGAATACCGATCAGGCTGCAGAAGCCCTTGCAAAGTTCGATTATAGATTAATTGTTGGAGCGCACCCAGACATTCAACTGGCGGCGTTGCTTGCAGAGCTAGGACGAATAGGGAAGGAAGCTGGCTTTAAGGGCAAGTAAGCTCATTTAGAGTGTTTTGGCACATGGGCGAGCTGCGCTTCTGCAACCACTGTCTGCAGAGAGTCGAACATGAAATTCTTGAAGATCCTAACATAACGATGCGGAAGGCAAAAGCGTTCTACCAGTGCACGAATTGTGGACGTAAAAGCTGGAAGAGGCACCTCCGCCCCTCTTCAGAAATAAGCTATTAGGGCAATTTAGAAGAGGTTGAACGTATTTACTATGTAGTTAGCGGTTGATCCTGACAATTTTCCATTCTATTTGGAGCTTATCCTTGGCGTAAAGCTTCAGGGCCCTTACGAGTACATTCGCTTCGACTCTTTTACCTCTCTTCACTATGGTTTCCAAGGATTCGCCCGGTTTTACATGGAAGGCCTCCTGCCAGATAATGGGGCCTTCATCGAGCTCCCATGTTGCGAAGTGAGCTGTACAGCCAATTACCCTAGCACCTCTTTCATATGCTTGAACGTATGCAGAAGCACCCGGAAAAGCGGGCAACAATGAAGGGTGTATGTTGATAATTCTGTTCGGATACCTCCATATGAAGTTAGGTGAAAGTATCTTCATATACCTAGCCAAGGCTATGAAATCAATTCTACATTCCTCTAAGAGCTTTAACATTCGCATCTCTCTCTTTCCCTCCTCCTGATCATTTACGAGATGGAATGGTATCGAGGCCTTCTCAGCGATCTTCATACATTCTGTAGAACTCCCTATCATCACAGGTATCTCGACCCGGAGCCGTCCTGAAGCCTGCTCTCTCAAAATAGCTTTAAGACAATGAATCTCTTTGCTGACAAGAACAGCCATTCTCTTAAGAGTTCCTGATCCTCTTAACCTAGAGCCTATCTCCAGATTGAGTTCTTTTGCAAGACTTTCAAGCCCTCTTTCGAGATATTCTTCAGAAGGCAGTGACTCGAATGACGCTTCTAGTTGCATTCCGAAGATGCCCTTGACCACGTTCTGGTTTATCGCTTCTATGTTGCCGCCGTTTTTAAAGATGAACGAGGTTATCGCTGAAACTATACCCTCTCTATCTGGGCCTACCACTGTAAGATCTACTAGGGTCTTGTGCATTCGTCCCGCCCTCGCTGACTGAAGTTCCCCATACTGTGGTTATCTGTTTTGCTATACAGGTTCTGTTGACCTGCTCTGACACAGGTATCATTAGCTAGTCCCCCTATACTAGGGGAGTCACACAGGCGGGGGTTTGTTAGGTAAGTGTCTCAGTGTTGTCTGAACGTCAGGACAAGTTAACAGAACCCTAATGCAAGTCTTAACGTCTTGGTCATGAGTATAAGTTAACTGGCCTAGGAAATTGGTCCAAGAATTCAGTCAGTTTGCCTGATTGTTTTAAAGGAGTATTGGCTTCGGAGTTTTTGTCCTGATAATTTCCGCTACTCCTTCTCTAAGCTTCCCCAAGTCGATTCCTTCGTAGAACCTGTCGTGCCATTTCAGCCTTGATTGATATCTTTGCAGCATCGAGATAGCAACATCTGCTTCGTTCTTCTGGAAGTGAACAAAAGCTGCACACACAAGAATTATAGCCTGCACAAGAGTTTTCTCGTCGCCCTTCAAGACTCGCCACAAATTCTCCAGAATCTCATGGCATTCCCAGTATCTTTCATGGTTGAATAGGTGCTTGGCTTCTATGATTGTTTTGGCCTTGTTTGGTACTGTTGAAGGGAGGTCTAATCGTTTTACCGTTAATATCTTTGCAATTTTTGAGAATGTATACTGTGCATCATTCAGTTCATCCATATTCTTGGCGAAGAGGTCGAATTCTAATGCCTTGTTTGTAACCCTCAGGTTCCCGACCTTGCCGTTTTGCACCAACTGCTGTATCTCGCGCTGTTTTTTCATCGAGTCTTTCGGCTTTATTTTGTCATTCTCAAGGCGAATAAGAAATCGCAATCAAATCCTCCGCACTATGAAGACGACTCTCTGCAGGAAGGTTATCAAAGCTAGAATTAGTACTATTACAACGCCCCAATAAACTAGCCCTACAATGCTAAAGATTACGAGTGCAAGTATCCTTTCAGGCCGCTCTCCAACTCCTACTCCACCTAAAGTTAGACCGAGAGATTCTCCTTTTGCTCTGGTATAGCTGACGAGCAAGGAGAAAGCAAGTGCAAGAATCACCAAATACCCATCAACAGTATTGCTGATTAAGATTCCTGCAAATACTGCAACTTCAGAAACTCTATCAGCTGTTGAATCCAAAAATGCTCCAGATTTTGTTACCCTGTTCGTTGCCTTTGCAACTGCTCCATCCACAATGTCTAATGCTCCTCCAAGAAGTAGAACCAGACCTGCTAACAGGAAACCTCCTTCAATGTATCCAGCATAGATTGCCCCAGCTACTGCAGAAACTAACAACCCCAAAAATGTCCAGAAGTTTGGAGGGAGGCCTGTCTTCCCTAGCCCTTTGCCTACTGACAATACCATAGGCGCAATTGCATTTCTGAGCCTGTCGAGCAACTCTAGCCCTTACTCCCAACCAAATATTATTTAATCAATAGGGAATTACTGCATAATCGTTCTATGCGTCTTCCAACCCCAAAGCCTTGAGGACTGGCCTTAGTTTAGAACTAGCCCCTCAAGTTCTGCTGAATGGTTTAGCTTGGACTAACGGGATCGTTGTGGATAGTAAAGAGAACGTATTCTTTGCCGATTATTTCACTAGCGTGTACATGCTTCCTGCTGGAGCTAGCACATATTCGACTGTAGCAACAGAAGGCTCGTCCAAAGTTTTGCTTGTGATAGATAGCGAAGGGAGTCTGTATTATAACGACAATATCGGAGGGTTATCTGGAAGAGTCCTGTACTTGGACCCATTGCCGTTCCCCAGTTTTGGTTCAGCCCAATTCTATTAGCTCCTGTGATAGCACTTATCTATTTGATCAGGAAGCGTGGTCGCTAGGGTCAAGATCCCAAAAGACGTCGAAATTGGAACTATTGATTGAGCCAGTTTATTAGGCAAAGCGTATGGTCAGTCTTGATGGAAAAGGTGAAGAAGGAAGGTAAGCGATGGAAGGTCTTTGGGATAATTCTCGCTGTCTGGATTGTAATCACGGGTGGGGGTTATTTTGCCTACGAAACAAGCAGACAACCGAACATACAGCCTACGTCTTTTCAGTTCCAGACTGTTAATGATCCAAAAGTCGCACGAGTCGTTAACCAGGGACTAGTTAGAGAGTTCAGTTCGTTCGATTATGCGGCCCAAGTTCCTGGAAAATACATGCTTGTGTTTACAAACCCTGCTCCGATCCTTTCTTCCAAAACCGTCTCACTGTCTTACGCCGCTGGAGAGCAGAGCAAATCGATTAGTATTGAGCTCAAGTTTAGTACTCCAAATCCTGCGTTGATTGAAGTGGATTTGTCCAAAGGTCAAAGACTCCAAGGGAACTTTAGGGTAACTAGTGTTGGACTCGACATAAATGCAGGTGTTGATTTTGAAATCCTAGGATCTATATGCAGCCAAGCAGTGTCATTCAAGTTCGAACTCGTTAACAGTGGGGAAGTAGATGGATACGCCACTATAGGACTTCTAGTCGATGGAGTTTCTTCTGAGTGGTCCAACAAATACTTTGTTAAGCAGGGTGAAATACTAGAGGAAAGTGGGGCCGTTATTTTGGATGATTGTCAGAAACATACGTACAAAATCGTCAACATTGAACAAAGCAAAGCCTGAGGTCCCTTGCCAGATTCTTAATAAATAGGATTTTATCTATTCGAAACAGTGTTGGGCTAATGCCCAAACGCAAATTCCCCCAGGCTCTGGTCTTATTCGCCCCGTCGGCCCCGTTTTTGGTACTCACAGGTTTCCTTTCAGTATATCTATTTTACCTCGTGTTTACAGGACATCATGAGCTCCTTTCACCTGCCCTAGCTTTTGCTGGGGTGCCCTTGATTGTCATATCGATACGTCTTCTCCCATATGACAGATTTGCACCAAAAAGATTCCTCGCTATTCATGCATTGCTGGTCGGTGGATACATGCTCGTGCTGAGCTCTCTTAAGACTGGGGTTCCGTTCACCTCCGTCACCTCTTTCGAAATGGGCTCATTCGCATTAATTTTCACAGGTTTTTTCCTAGCGAGAAAGGGGGAACCGTATCAGAATGTTTTGTTTTTCTCGGCAACCAGTACGTTATTTTTCTTCACGGCTGGTATTTTCTTGGCTCATAACGAGGTCCTTTATGTGCCCTCAAACATATCTGACGGTCCAAATCTCGTGGTCGTATCTAATTCATTGATTCTTGTGGCTATGATGGACCTGTTGATTTTGGGATTTCAACTATATCTGATTCTATTTGAGAACCTTCTGAAACTAAAGAAACCTCAGGAGGGGGAGAATCCATAAGCTGGTTTTAGCATCTGCCTATCAGCCGACGCTAATGTCCTCAAATGCTTATTTTCCGAGGCATAACTCCGATTCATAAAGAGTGATTTCTGAGCTTTGGGCTGGTATCAAGTGGAATTCCTGATAGAAGGGTATCTACTCCCCTTCCTCTTGGGGCATCTTCAGGTATCGGAGATCATGCTTTTGGAACATGCCTCTACTGATACCGGGTCAACTGCTGATGGCAAACCAAGACAATATGCCCTAGGATTTGTGGCTGCTAATGATGGGCATGGGTTTTTCCAGTGTTTCCAGACGGCTACCGCATATTTGGAGTTCTTTCTCTTGATCTCTTCCTTCAGATTGGGACAACCATTCAAATTCCATACAGGAGCTGGGACTCCTTTGTCTGATCCCACAGCTCTCGGTAGGAGAAAAGTAACCTTCCCAAAATATGAGAAAGTCACTTTTCTGAATGAAACTCCTGATTCAGAACTTTCAGAACTTAGCAAAGAATTCTGCAAGCCAATATGGGAGGCAAGGGACCTCTTTCTGAAACTTGAGTCTGAGAAAGAATTGATAATGCAAAGCTCCTTGGGTTTGGCCCTCAGGTACTACGCAGCTGCTTTGCAAGCTGATTCAGAACGCCGACTTAGTGATGTAGTTATTGATTTGACTATTGCAGCAGAGGCTCTATTTTCTACGGGAAGCAATTTCACTAGAAACCTTAAGGATCGTCTTTCGAAGTTCATCGAAGAAGATAAAGAGGCAAGGGCTGAGATTGGGAAAACAATAGGCAACTTCCTGAGAGTCAGAGGATTGATTGCACATGGAAACATGACTAAGATTCCTTTGAAGGACGTGCGGACCTTCAATCTGTACATTCGCAGGGGTGTCGAAAAGGCGTTGACCATGAAACTCTACACAAAAGAGCAGCTTGTTGCTTCCTCTTGAATGCACGAATCGCTCCTGTCTAATGCCTATTTGTGAATACCAGATCTCTTAGTCAAAAGTCTAACTTTCTTAGGTTGGGGCGAGGTTTATTAGATGTCTTTAGCATGCTAAAGACATGGGAAAAGAAAAGTGGAAAATCGTTTCTTGGGAAAGAGAAAAGAAAATTCGAAAGTCTAATGGAAAGACCTACGTTTATCGGTATAGGATAACTGAAGAAAGCCTAGGGCTAATCAGGATTGAAGAAAATGAGAAGGGTAGGTTGGGTAAGTCAACCCACCCTCTGTAATTATGCAATAATCTCTTCTGGTCAAATATTATATATGCACTCAAGCAAATCAGCGTGATTATGGGAAGGGTCGATAAGGGCGCACCTTGCTCTGTTCAAGGCTGCAAGAACCAAGCCGAGAGATCAATAAGCAAGAACAACATGTCAGGATCAGACCTGAAAATTGGAGGAGAAGGAAGAAGAGTCTACCTCTGCAGAGACCATTACAAGCAGTGGAAGAAGGCTACCAAAGACTCCCGAAGCTTAGAAAGGGCAAGGTTTGGTTAGCTGCTAGATGAAAATCCTCCAGCTGCACTCGGATTTCATAGAGTACAAACCGGTAAAGAAGGAGATAGAGGCTGCTGAGGATGCAAAGACAGATGCGGTAAGAATTGATGATGCACTTGTACTTCTTATTAGTGCAGAAGAGGGGGACGATAATTCAGTTCTGAACAGAGCTGTTGCAGAGCTTAAAGATTCCATTGCAAAACTCAAGGCTACGAAAGTTGTAATTTATCCGTATGCACATCTGAGCAGCAAACTTGCCCATCCAAATAACGCACTAAAACTGCTGAAGCAGTTTGAATCGCTATGCGTTGAGCAGGGTATAGACGTACATAGAGCGCCATTCGGCTGGAACAAAGAATTTGCTATAAAAGTCAAAGGCCATCCCCTTGCAGAGTTATCAAGAAATTATGCGGCTGGAGAAAAAGTCGAAGACACAAGCCAAGCGCTAAAAGCCGAAGAAAAATTACACTCATACTGGTACATTCTGACTCCGAATGGAGAATTGGTAGACTTCAAACAGTTCAACTTCTCACAGCACAAGCAATTAAAACTGCTTGCAGATTATGAAATCGAAAAATCGAGGGCTGTCCATCAAGCTCCTCCTCATGTAGAATTAATGAAGAGGCTCCAAATTGCAGACTACGAAGCAGGATCAGATCCAGGAAACATGCGCTACTACCCGAAGGGAAGATTGATAAAATCTTTGATCGAGCAATACGTCACTCAAAGGGTAAAGGAATACGGGGGCATTGAAGTCGAAACTCCAATAATGTACGACTCGAATCATCCAAGCTTGGCAGACTATCTCAATAGATTTCCAGCAAGGCAATACAGAATCAAGTCAGAGGAGAAAGATCTCTTCCTCAGGTTCTCGGCATGCTTCGGGCAATTTTTGATGGTCAAGGATGCCCAATTCTCGTACAAACAATTACCTTTGAGAATTTATGAATTGACGCGCTACAGCTTCAGAAGAGAGAAGAGCGGTGAACTAGTCGGATTAAGAAGACTTAGAGCTTTTACTATGCCAGACTGCCATGCAATGTGCGCAGATCTAGAACAGGCAAAGAGCGAAGCCGAAGTCAGATTCAACCTCTCACAGAGCGTCCTGCAGGAGTTAGGGATTTCAAAGGATGATTACGAATTCGCTATAAGGTTCACGGACGACTTCTACAAAGAGAACAAAGATTTCGTTCATTCATTGGTGAAGAGTTTTGGGAAACCAGCTCTAGTTGAAATGTGGAAGGAGCGCTTCTTCTACTTCACTTTCAAGTGGGAGTTCAACTTTGTAGACAATTTAGGTAAAGCCTCAGCATTATCAACAGATCAAATAGATGTTGAGAATGCTCATAGATACGGCATAACTTACGTCGATCCACAGGGGAAGAAGAAAGAGCCGATAATACTGCACAACTCTCCCAGCGGGGCAGTCGAAAGAGTGATCTATGCTCTCCTCGAAAAGGCCGCAAGAAATCAGCAACAAGGGAAGGTAGCTACCCTTCCCTTCTGGATGTGTGCAACTCAAGTCCGCCTGGTACCTTTGAACGACGGATTTCTCAACAGATCAATTGAAAGTGCTAAGGCGTTTGAGCAGAATAAGATAAGAGCAGACATTGATGACAGAGACGAATCTGTTGCAAAGAAGGTCAGAGATGCCGAGAAGGAATGGATACCTTTGATCATAGTGATAGGACAGAAGGAGGTCGAAAGTGGAAAATTCCAAGCCAGAGATAGGTTTCAGGGAAAGATGGTCGAATTCACTTTAGACTCTTTGATTGCAGAATGCCAGAAAATGATTGTAGGAAAGCCGTACGCAACGCTCCCGCTTCCGAAGATGGTTTCTTTAAGACCGCTATTCGCCTAACCTCATTTTTAAGCACGAAATTTTAGGGGAAGTAAGATGAAGGATCTAGCTAAGAAACATCATATCATGGGAAACATAGAGCCCATGAGACTTCCCAAGAATTCCTCAATAATCGATTTAGTCAGAGCTTATGAAAAATCTACCTCTTACAATTCGAGGAGGCTTGCAGAGGCGTGTAGGATTCTCGATGCCATGATAGATGAAGATGCGACGATATGCGTCACTCTTGCAGGGGCCATGATACCTGCAGGGATGGGAGGTTTGCTAAATTCGATGATGGAGGCTGGCTTCATAGATTTTATGGTAGCGACTGGAGCCAATTTGTACCATGATCTGCATTTTGCCTTGGGGATGCCTGTCTACAAGGGCGATTTCAGGGCTGATGATGCCAAACTGCTGGAAGATGGATTAGTTAGAATTTATGACATTTATGTGCCTATGGATGCACTGCTTGAAACTGACAAATTCGTTCAAGGCATTTTCAAATCTTTCGACCCTTCAAAGCCTACGACAACATCTGTAGTACATAATACCATAGGCAAAACTGTGCTAAAAAAGGGAAAGTACCCTGAAAAGTCCGTGCTTGCAACAGCGGCAAAGTATGATGTTCCGATATTCTCCTCTTCACCGGGAGATTCCTCGATAGGGATGAACCTTGCAGCCCTAAAAATACAGAAGAAGGGGGTCACAGTAGATCCCGACCTTGACGTTTTAGAATCTACAAGCATCGTCATGAGTTCTAAGAAAAATGGAGTAGTAATTGTTGGAGGGGGCTCTCCAAAGAACTTCTACATGCAGACGCAACCAATGCTGTCGCAGATTTTCAATATCAACAAAGGAGGGCACGATTACGTCGTGCAGATAACCGCTGATTATCCTCAATATGGAGGATTATCAGGTGCAACTCCAGAAGAAGCGGTTTCGTGGGGCAAAGTTGTCCCGCATGCCCTGAGCAATGTAGTAGTAATCTATTCTGATGCTACTCTAGTTCTTCCAACATTGTTCGGCTACGCTCTGGCAAGCCATACGAAAAGGAAACCCAGACGTCTTTTTGCAAAGAGAATTGAACTCGTTGAAGAGTTGCGGAAGGCTGCCCGGAAAAAGAACTAGTTTCCTCCGCCCCAAAATATTTCGTCCAAAGTTCTTGCACCGAGAATCTCGTCAAAGTCATAGCCCAGAGCGTCGAGCAATTGATCGAAGGTGCTACGCATATACTCCATGTACTTGTCTGTATCGACTTCTTCCTTCTTTGCCAGACCTAAAGGTTTCACACCATCTTTATCCCGAGTCTTGATAAAAGAAACTACCTCGCCTGCCTTTACTTCCTTGATCTTCTTGTCCCTGAGCTGCTTTGCAGCTTTTACGTGCTGAGGTGCTGTGCCTTTGTAATCTTCAATATCCTTCCCCATCATGACTTCGAATGCGAGCTGATCGAGTGGTATTTCTTTGGCCCTCAGTGCATTTGCTCTCTTCCTGACATCTTCGCGAATATCCTCTCTGGCCTTCTCGAAGTCGTTTGGAGACGAAACCATGCTGAGAATTTCAACTGCCTTGTAGAAAGAATCTTTGATAAATTGAGGTATGTGACTCTTCTTCCCCGTCAGACCTTTGATGTCCACTGTTCCATCTGCCTTTACGCCCAGATAGTTCTTCTTCCTCGAAGAAAACGCTACGTATCTGTACATTTTGTCAAGGTCTAATTCAATTCCAAGTTTCTCTGAAGACCAGTCAGTTATCTCCTTGATCTGCTCTTGACTTGGGGCTTTGAGGAATAATGAGTCAGTATCTCCATAGACGACTTCTATGCCCAGTTCCTTGCACCTGTTTATCGTTGCGGAAATTATGTTTCGGCCCAATGCTGCTGTAGCGTCCGCAACTGGCAAACAGTAGAGGGGGAATATCTCCGCGCCCATTACACCGTAGCTTGCATTCAGAATGACCTTGAGCGCTTGCGAAACGACATTGTACAAATCCTTCTGCTCTTGTGTGAGAGTTGGGTTCTTTGAAATGGGCTTATAGTAATTGACCCTCAGGTCACGCAAAGAGCCTATGAGCAGAGAAGTTATCCCTCTCCTCTTCCTGCAGACCCAGTACTCCGTCCCTGCTATCGTGTTACTCTTGCACTCTTCGTGGACACATCTAACAGTTTCGTAAGAAAGGTTGTTGACCTTGATGATGCTTGGATACAGGCTGGCGAAGTCTAGCACTGCAACATTGAAGTGCACTCCAGTTTGAGGCTCAACGACCATTCCGCCCTTGTACTTCTTGCCCTTGATGACTGCCTCGGTTGGGGCTCCTCCAACTTCCTCAAGGTCTTCCTTGCGGGGAATAAGAGCATTCATTCTTCTGTGCTCGAAGTAGATCATGCTGCGAATCCAATTTGACACTCCGATTCTCGAAACGTCGTCTATAGGCATTTTTGCAACCCTTGCAATGACGAGCAAGATTTTCATCAGCACGTCTTGAGAGAAACTCGTTAGATTGTATGTAATCCATGAGTCGTTGTAGCAGTAGTTTGCAAGTTCGTACATGGGAAGATCGCCTATGAAACCGTCGTACTCTATCTTCGACATTCCGAGCAGTCCTTCTGCAACGCCGTTCAGAGTGTGCTCGGAATACTTGTTCCCGAATGCGTAAATCTGGAGAGATCTGTTGATGAAGGTCTTGTAGAGGTCTATATGCACACCTTTTTTGAGCAAGGCCCAGTCCCTGCCCATCTCTATCGGAATCTCTTCGTCAGTGAGCCCAAGGTTCTTGGCCCTGTTCATAAGATACTGGAGGTCGAACTCGTCTCCGTTGAACGTTACAACAAAAGGATACTCGTTCATTCTTGCAAAAATTGCTTCGATCATGTCCCTCTCGTCGTCGAAAAAGCGTATGCTGATTTCAGGGGGGAGGACATTCTTACCTTCTTTGACTTCGTTCCTCCTCAGCACCAGAACTTCCTTCAAGCCGTCGCTCGACACTAGAGAGGTAGCAATGACTCTGTGCTCTGCAGTTGCTGGGTCAGGCAACCTGTTCTCTTCAGGAGGGACGACCTCAATGTCCAAAGCGATGCGCTTTATGTCGGGAAGAGGCTGATTCAATAAACGGGTCCACTCCATAATCTTTGCAGCGGAATCAGGATCGGCTCTCTCCAGAGTCTTCTTCAGTGCCTCACTAACGTTGGCAGGAATTTCGAAGTCTACAGGAATTATTTTCGAGTCCTGTATCCTGTAAAATGCCCCAGGCACTAGACCGGAATCGTAATCATAGAGGAAGTTTTCGTAGTATTTGATGTCGGATTCCCATGTAGTCGCCATGCTCCGGATGTTTTCTCCTCCAGACCCTCCTATTGCCAGAGGGTTGCTGGCAATGATCTTAGCAACGGTAACCTTTTTGTCCCTCCTAAGATCTAGTTTTTCTACATCTTTTATGCCGATTACGTCTTTCCTGCTACGCAGCTCCTTAAAAATGTCAAGCGAAGCTTTGTCCCTTCGGATCAGGCAGTAGGGCTTATGATCAGTATTATCTTCCCACAGGTAGATCTTCTGCTCCTTCGGCTCGTAAAACTTCAAGACCGCTTTCTTTTTGTCCCCGTTGTAGGTTGCTGACACAAGCACAGAATCAGAAAGGTTCTCGACGCTTTGATCTAAAGGCGTCCTGCCGACAAGCAAAGATTGTTTATTAACTGACAAGGCTCCACCCGCTAACCGATCTTCAGAATATAAATTGGAAGGCTCGTCCCTTACATTCTGAGCTGCTGTACAATACAGGAAAAATTCTGTAGAAAGATGATTTTTTGAAATTTAGAGTTAGAATGAAACCGAAAAGGCTAAAATTTTGTTCTGCTTATCTTCCATGCAGCAGGAATGGGCTATTAGGTATGAAAGATCCGGGTGAGTATTTTGGTTGAAACTAAAAGGTTAATCGTTATTGGAGGGATAATAGCGGTCATTGCAGCGGCCGTAGTAGCCAGTCGTGAAGGAATTGGCCCTAATTTATCGGGGCTCCCCGAATACAAGATTCTAAGCCTTGACAAGAATGTTTCGGCGCTCTATGATCAAGAGGGAAATCTTTGGGACAAGTGGGGTGCTGGAGAGATAAATGCGACAGAATTTTCGCTGAAGTCGCAACTTTCAATTGGCGAATTGAACAGGTATGCAGAGCAGATAGACCCCGAAAAGGTTCCTGAGGAATGGAAGGAGACATATAGTAATTACAAGTCCTACATTCTTATTCTTCGCGATGCTTTTCAAAAGTCGCATGAATTCGCAGTTCTAAAGGAGAGGGGTAACCTGACAGATGTTGAAGAATATTACAGGCAACAAGAAATATCTGCAATGTTTCAACAAGCTTCCGAAACTCTGCAGGCTTCCAAGTCAGCATGGCCTGTCGCCGCCAGACAGAATGTGCCAGGATTTAGAGGGTTTCCATGATCTATCTTCAGGCTTGTCCAGATAATTCTTCAGGAACTTATCCTAAATGCATGATCTTAACTGCAATAACTGCGGCACGGATGGACTTGCCCCGGTAAGCAGAAGCGATATGCAGATGCCCAGAGTCAGGTTCAGGTAAAGATCAGCAACCCAAAAAAGACTAATTTTATTTCTTCCTTTTGGCTTTGACTTTTTTCTTTTTGCTTCTTCGCGTTAAGATGCCTGCAATCAGAACCACTGCAACGGCAACGCCTAACCCAGCATAGGCAAACTGGCCCATGAATTGTATTGGAGAGGTACTTTCGGGAATATCTTCGTATGGTTCTATTTGCAAGTTGTCGGGCAGGCCGTATGCCATTATTGCCCCGGGAGTATTCGAACCGAAGCCCTGCTGGTTCACGATGTTCTGGAAGTAGGCGTGCCCTCCAATAATCCTGAAGAGCTTCATCTTGCCGTCTGAATCTGCACCTATCGTTGGCTGAACAAGCGTAGAAGAGCCTAAGCTCTGCTCGTACATAATATTGCCGTTGTCTGCATTTAGAGCCCTCTGAATCCCATCTGGAGCAGAGAACCATACCAAGCCTCCGCTGACCATTACTCCTCCCCTGAACGGGAAGCCGTCAACGAAATACTTCCATTTTAGAGAGCCGTCATCAATATTGTAAGCATTAATCGTGTAATTGATCTTGGGGACAAAAGGTCTGTCGGGAAGGCTCGCCCTCCCTCCAAGAGCATTGCCCCTAAGATCAGCATTTGTAACCAGGTTCCATCCCGGCGCGTTGTAGGTTGCAAAGTAGACAATGTTCCGTATGGGATCATAGGCTATGTCGGACTCCAAGCATCCAGTCAGGTTGCAGTTCATCCAGAACGGCTCTGATTTGGGGTAGTTGACCCATGGCCTTGTCATGTCTTCTCTGTTCCTGGGGTTCAATAATTGGGCATTCTGTGTCCTCTTTATGTCTGGAGACTCTAAAACATGGTAGGCCTCGCCCGTCGCAGCGTCAAAGACATACACGATCCCGTTCTTGCAGCCTTTTATCACAACGTTCCTGTTCTGACCCTTTACCCTAGCATTTGCCAAGATGGTATTCCAGCCGCAGTCGTAGTCCCAGAGATTCCTTGCAGTAGTCTGATGGGACCAGATGAGTTCCCCTGTTTTTGCATTGAGAGCTATTACGGATGAACTGAAAAGCCTGAAACCCGGAGAATGTGTCGCATTCAGGTTTGGACCCGGTTGAGCGGTTCCGAAATAGTATATTCCAGTTTCTTCATCAATGACCCTCTGGCCCCAGACATTGCTTATACCTGAATTGAAGCGCATTTTATCCCAGTCGTTTCTGAGCAAATCTTGATCTAATTCGCAGGATTTGATCCTTTGTATCCATATCTTGTCGCAGTTATCAACGAGCCATTGGCCCCATACCTGCTTCTCTCTCTCAAATTCTGGTCTACATGTTGCAGAATCTCCGCACGGAGGAGCGTAGAAGAACCTCCACAACACTTTGCCAGTTTCAGCGTCCATCCCCTGCTCGTAAGCCCTCCCACCCCACGTACCCTCCGATGCTCCACCGACGCCCCAGATGACTACGTTCTCCTTCTTGTATAATGAGGGAGGATGCGCACCTCCTCCAGCGTAGTAGCCAGAATTGGTTGGTATACCAAAACCGCGTACGCTATTGAGTGGAATTTCTTTGCACAGGTCTTCGTACGTTCTAGCTACGCTCCCAGTCTTTGCATCAAGTACCGTAATCTTGCATCCAAAATCGTTGAGCCATATCTTTCCATCTATGTAGTAAATCCCATGAGTATGGCCCAGTGCATAGGCTGCAAGAAGGGGATACGAGTTCTCTATATTTCTGCTGTCGAAGTTGGTTACATGCCTCCAGATTTCCTTGCCAGTCTTTGCATCCAGCGCTATTACCATCTTGCTGTTCAGAACTATGTACACAATACCATCAACCACAAGAGGAGGGGACATGCTACCCTCAGCAATTGAAGGAAATCCTAATAGCTGCGCTCCCTGCTGCGAAACTGGCAGAACCTGGTAAGTCCATTTCAGTTCTAAGGACTGCACATTGCGCTTGTTGATCTGAGTCTGAGGATTGTAGTTAGTACCAAAAGCGTCATGGTTGATATATTCCCAGTTCCTCTGCTCCCTCGGCAGCTGCTGAGCTTCCAGTTGCCCAGTTGATAGAAGCATTCCTATTGTAAAGAGAGAGATAAAATACTTTGAAAAATGCATCTGGGTATTTGTGTAGAATAGGATAAGGTGGTTTTATGTCTTTAAAAAAGAAAAATGTATGGTTGCCCTCTTGAGGCAACCTATTGCTCTATGCCTTCTTTCTTCTGCTAAATAGTACTCCTGATATGACTACAAGTACAACTCCTATACCAATAGCAGCATAGGATATCGGACTGATTGTTTCCACTGTGACTTCTTTTGGTACTTCTTTGACTACCTCTTTGATTACTTCTTTTGGTACTTCCTTTATGACTTCTTTAGGTACCTCTTTGATGACTTCTTTGATTACTTCTTTTGGTACTTCCTTTATGACTTCCTTTGTGATTACTTGCGGCTGCGGCAGCTGGTTAGGCAGGCCATATGCGACTAGGGCTCCATCTGCACTCGTGGCCCCAAATACACCACCTGGACCACCAATTTGAGAGCCTCCACCACCTACATAAACTAAGATTTGGTACTTGCCTTCTTTAGTTGCTCCTACGGTGGGCATGACTGCCACTGGTATGCCGAATGTCATCTGGTGAGCTTGCCTGCCAGTTTCAGTGTCTATGAACCTGAGGTTGCCGTCCGTGACATACACCATCAGCAGCCCTCCCGCTATTGCTATCCCTCCCCTAAAAGCTGCTTGCTCTATTCTGTACGTCCAGGCTTGCTTGCCTGTATTCACATCTACGGCGTAGACATTTGAATTGAGCCTTCTGGACATTTCCGTGTTGTTCAGCACGCCTTCAACGACTTGCGCGCCAATTGCACCTAGACCATTATTGCCTCTAGGAATGACGTTAGTCACTGTGTGGTACACCGGGGCGTTATATGAACCTAGGTAGACACGCTTTCCGTCATACGCAATGTCTGACTCCAAGCATGTGGTGTAGCAGCTTGCCAGTATTCTCTCTTTGCTCGGATAGTGCGGCCAGGGCTTCGCCATGTCTTCCTTCGTCAATCTGCAGCAGGCATCTTTGCCCCTTGGATCGTTGTTCTTGTCGACGCCGTAGTTTAACCCAGTGTTTCTTAGTATTGTTGGAGGGTCGAATACCCAGAATGGCTTGCCTGTCGCTGCATCAAGTGCATAAACGATGCCATTTTTGCATCCTTTGATGAAGGCCTTCTTACCCTGTACCTGTCCTATGATTCCACTCCATGAGCAGTCATAATCCCATATGTCACGAGTATTGGATTGGAACCACCATACCATTTTGCCTGTCCTAATATCGTGTACTGTGAATCCGCTCCCATGTAGACCTGGGCCATATCTATGAGTTAGATTCGTATATGGCCCTTGATCTCCCCATCCTATGTATACTAGGCCAGTCTCTGCATCTATCGGATACGTACCCCATACTGGCGAGATTGCACTTGCTGTATGAAGTTTCCCGAATGTTCGTGATCCTGGAACCATATCAATCCAGTCGTTCTTCACTACATCAGCAGGTACATCTGTACATTTCGTTGCTAGATATGTTGGTTCCCTGTCCCTCGCTGGGTGATTTATGCTTTCAAGGTATCGTGGATACTCAAAGTACCAGCCATTGCCATTGACCCTGTTGCATTCACTGATTGCCCAGTCCGGGTCTCCATTAGGAGCCGGAGGCATTACGAATTCCCTGTACAGTCTCTTTGGATTTGTGGGGTCGCTCATGTCGAATGCAGTTACAAACGCTCTACCGCCTCCTCCGCTCCCAGCGCCCATCGGTATGAACATGATATTACCAATGAATTGCGGTGGATGTGCAGTTCCTGCAAGGTTCCCTTGATTACCAAGAGATCCCACTATTCCTGCAGCTGTATTTCCGAATTCCGCATTGGTACCGCAAACCTGCTCCTGATTCATGAACCATGCAGTCTTCCCCGTCTTTGCATCAACCGCATAGGACATGCATGCAAAAACGCTGGGTATGAGCCAGCCCTTGTCACGATAGAAGTTTAAAGCATGGATATAGCGCAGTTCTGTTGATCTTGTTTCCAAAGTCGTTGACCCATATGGTTTTACCGGTTGCTGCATCTAGTGCAAATAGTCTCCTATCTCCGCTATACATGTAGATGACGCCGTCAACTACAAGAGGTGGTGTGATAGTACCTGGGGCTATTGTCTGACCTGCAGAAAGTATCGGACCAGTCTGCCGAGTAAGTGGAAATACCCACTTTGTCTCAAGAAACTGTACGTTGTCCTTGGTTATTTGTGTCTGAGGACTGTGTAACTACCGCCATTTGGCCCGTAATTGATCATCTCCCAGTTTCCTGATGCCACCGATGGAGCCGCTCCTCCAACTGGAGGGCCTCCAGGGTCAAATGCGCTGACCCTTGTTGATGTTAGTACTCCTACAGATGATGCAACTAGGATTGTTGCAACTAACAGACTCAGTAACCGTTTTGATCGAGTCATTAGCGTCGTTGCAATACGTCCATTTATTTAAGGCTTGAACGAAGTCTACTTCGATCTGCAGTAATCTGCTTTCGTATTACGGCCGGCCAAACGAGAAGAGATCTTTTATCCTGTCGTTCCAGACGCTATAGTCTCCTAGCTTCCTCCAGTGAAGAGGGAATACTGTTCCATCTGCAACTATAGAAGTTTTGAAGACACGGAAATTCCAATAATCATAATCCATCAACCACTTTCCGTCAGCATAGATGAACTTCTGGATTGCATCAACCTCCATCTGAAAATCGCCTATTTCCTTGCCAGTACCATTCAGGTAGAGTTTGTATCTGACTTCTGCCCTGTCGCCCGTGATCTTAGCGTCATAATTATCAATCCTGTATCCGATCGTTATTGAGTTTCCTATTATCTGCGCCCAAAGAATCCTGATGTTTCCCGTCCCATCATACTTGCCTGCGAAAACACCTGCCTGATTTGCCCATTCTGCATAAGCTCTGTCTGGAATGTAAACATCCATAAGCCCCCGAGCATCCCTTGCTGCAAGCTTGTCAAGATGAGTGATTATAGCCTGTTTTAGTGCATCTGCCCTTTGCTCTTGTACAGGAGCTGGAGCCTGTGGACTTGAAGGTGCCTGTTGAGGAGCGGGTTGTGCTGGAACCTGATTAATCTGACCCGGAGCTACTTGGGGAGTTTGCTGCAGAATTAAGAAATAGCCCGCGGCACCAACTACGACCACGACAGCCAGAACCGCTATTAAGACAACCTTGGAGAGGGCATTATTATACATGTCAATAATTACAATAGTTATACTACGATATAGGCATTACGTATTCTAAACTGTAGAACATCAGCTAGAACAACTTCGAAATTACCCCGTATTCTCTCTCGAAACTTTCTTCAGAATCAGATGCATGTATGATATTCGCAGTTATTGCCAAACTGTAATCCCCCCTTATGGTGCCTGCAGCAGCTTCTGGAGACTTTGTCGCTCCTATCATTCTCCTGACAACCTCGACTGCTGAATTTCCTTCAAGCACAGCAGCAACTATAGGGCCGGATGTCATAAAAGACACCAATTCTGCGAAAAATGGCTTGCCCTTATGCGGAGAATAGAAACCTTCAGCAACGTTCTTACTCATCTTTACCATTTTCATTGCAACTATTTTGAAACCCTTCTGCTCGAATCGAGAGATTACTGCCCCGATCAAGCCTCTAGATACGGCATCAGGTTTCAATAAAATTAAAGTTCTTTCCACTACTTCTTCGACCTAGCCCACTTTAGTTTTCTAGGGTCTCTTTTGAAGACAAGAGTACTTTTCTTGCACTTTGCAGAGCAGAACCAGCTTATAGCGCCATCATTCCTTATCATCATTATACCCTCTCCCATTGGAACAGGTTTTCCACAGAATGTGCAGTTCTTCAGGGAGAGCATGTGCCTTACCTGATTTCCTTCCTAGCTTCCCTCTCTGTTTCCCTGAGCATTAGAATATCCGAAAGTCTTACAGGCCCCTTTACATTTCTCGTTAGAATTCTTCCCTTATCTCTTCCTTCAAGTATCCTGACTCTGACCTGAGTAATCTCACCAGCGACCCCAGTCCTTGTGACTACTTGGATTACTTCTGCTGGGGTTACATGCTCTTCGGATTCCTTTGCACTCATTTGGTATCAGCTTTAGCCCTTCTTTGCTTTTGCAAGAGAGGAAACTATCTGCTCGAGGATTTGAGCTGCCTCTCCTGCCTCTACTATACACGCTGCTGCTGCACCTACATCCATCCCTAATGCACTACCGATCTGAGCTTTTGAAGATACGAAGACGTAAGGAATGTTCCTTTCCTCGCATAGGATTGGAAGATGTGCAACGACCTCTGGAGGGTCAACATCCTCGGCAATTATCGTGAGTTTCGATATTCCTCTTTCTATTGCCTTTGTAGTTTCGTTGGTCCCTTTCCTAATCTTGCCAGTCTGCTTTGCCTGTCTTAACGCTTCGTAAGCGGCATCGACAAGCTCTCGTGGAGTCTCAAACTTTACAAAGTACGGCTTTGACATGCTAAATTACCTCCGCCGGCTTAGGCGGATCCTAATTCGGATACTATTGGGTTCATCTAAATTCGCCCATCCCCCATGATTAATGCTATCTTAAAACCCTTTTGTGATTAGTTTAATGGGAAGCTCGCACTTTGCTTAAAGTCAAAGGTGTAGATGATTTACTACAATTTCATAGGACTACACCAAACATTAAAGGGAAAACCGCCAGCTCAGGTAGCTCAAATTGATGTAGCTAATGGAAAGAACAAATGGCAAGAACTGCTAAAGAAAGCGATATTGTAATTGACTACTAAAGCCTCGCACCTTTCTTTCTGAATATTACCAGAAGAAAAATTGCACCGTATAGCCATAACCCCCCAGATACCACAAATAAGAAAGGTAGATTACGGAGTGATATGCTGAAACCCTGAGAGGAACTCAAAATACCTCCAATGGCAAGAAATATTACCCCACCAAAGAGAAAGATTCTAAACATTTTTCTGATGAAATCTGGAGCTCTAGGTTTTTCACTCGTTCCTTTTTCAGACATCAGGTAGATGGATTTTGGATAAATACTTAAGTCGATATGCTAGAACATGATTATTTCGATTCACCACACCAAAATCAACACACTAAAAGAACACACTTAGATTCAACAAAGCACAAATTTGTGAGCAAAGGCTTTTATTTGGACTCTCCAATTATAGAGGTGAAGATTATGTGTGATTGTTGGGATGAAGTAGAACTCGAAGAAATACTGGCAGCAAGGGCAAAGCGGAAGGAATCGTTGCCAATAGTTCAAGAATTTGAAGAGCCAATTGTTGTAGAGGTCACAGCATAAACCTCTACACTTTTTTTTCATTTCACGGTTACAGACTTTGCTAGATGCCTCGGATAGTCAGGATCCAAGGCTCTTTCAACAGCAGCATAGTAAGCTAGAATCTGCAGAGGAATTACCTCTATTATAGGGAAGAATGCAGGATCAACAGAAGGAATGCTGATTATCTCATCGTAAAGTTCGTTGTCCTTATCACTGACAGCTATTACCCTAGCACCTCTTGCCTTCATCTCTGAAATGTTACTAAGAGTTTCACTATAAGTTTCGTCGCTAGGATTTATTGCTATTACTGGAGTACCTGCATCAACCAGTGCCAGTGTCCCATGCTTAAGCTCTCCAGCTGCAAGTCCCTCTGCATGAGTGTACGACAACTCTTTCATCTTCAAAGCTCCCTCAAGAGCTATGGGAAAGTGCAATCCTCTACCTATGAAGTAAAAGTCTGCAGCAAGTTTGTGCTTCTCTGCAATCTCCTTGATCCTTTCTCCTTGATTCAGTACAATTTCAACGTACCTGCCAAGATCATTCAATTGTTCCCTTTTGTCATCAAGCCCAGCAAGCCTGAACGCAATATCGTAAATTATTGCTAATTGAGAAGTAAAACTCTTTGTCGCTGCTACACCAATTTCAGGGCCGCAGTTCAAAGGTAGAGAAACCTTGCTCTCCCTGGTGAGCGAAGAGCCTACCGTATTGACGAGCGATACTATTTTGGCTCCCTTTGCTGCAGCCTTCTTCACAGCCTCGAGCACGTCAGCAGTCTCGCCGCTCTGCGATATAGCTATGACAAGCGTATTCTCATCAATAAGATCAATTTCATGATCAATCTCACTTGAAATAAAGACTTGTGCATGTATCTTAGCAAGTTTTGCCAGCAAGTATCTCATTAAAATTCCAGCGTGGAAGCTCGTCCCCGAAGCCGTAATCCTGACGTTTTCCGCATTCCTTATCGCTTCACAGAATTCTACTATCTTAACTTCATCTTGATCCAGGGCAGCGTTTATCGTATTTGCCTGCTCGCTTATCTCCTTCAGCGTATAATGGGCAAATTCCTTCTTTGAAATGTCGCTCGCCTCCCAAGCTACCTGCGTAGAAACTACTGGGACAGGTTCTCCATCAAAGGTGAATATCTGCACCTTGCTAGGAGTAATAGAAGCTATTTCATAGTCCTTGAGGAAGGCAACCTTGTCCGTATAGGAAATGAAAGAAACTATGTCGCTTGCTATGAAATTTTCTCCTTTACCTAAACCAACTACCAGAGGGGCGTCTTTCCTTGCTCCAAGGACTAATTCTGGTTTATCATCAAACAGTGCAAGTGTTGCAAAAGTTCCCTTGAGCTGTTTTACGGCTGACTGCAGAGCCTTCAGAGGACTCTTTTCTATTCTGTAATATTTCTCGATAAGATGTGCAATGACTTCAGTATCAGTTTCCGATGCAAACCTGTGCCCCTCATTTTTTAGTTTAGAAGAAAGCTCCTGATAGTTTTCGATTATACCATTATGTACTACTGCTATCTTGGTGTCGCAGGAAACGTGAGGGTGGGCATTGGTTTGAGTTACACCGCCGTGTGTAGCCCATCTTGTATGTGCTATGCCAGTAGTTCCTTTCTTAGTCCTTATGCTGACTCTGCTCGCAATATCATCAATCCTCCCAGCATCTTTTAGAATCTGAATCGACTTATCGTGAATGATTCCAAAA
The DNA here is from genome assembly GCA_024860875.1 of Nitrososphaerota archaeon. GTDB lineage: Archaea > Thermoproteota > Nitrososphaeria > Nitrososphaerales > UBA57 > VHBL01. The sequence goes on from JACPSZ010000017.1 coordinate 50,783, forward strand.
CCTGCAGAATCATAGCCTCTATATTCCATCTTCTTCAAGGACTGGAGGAGAACCGGCGCTGCGTCCTTATTGCCGGTGTAGCCTATTATACCGCACATCTCCTGCAACGAACATAAGGTGCTTTAAAAGAACCACAGAATCTGCATCCAGAAGCACTGTATAAAACCACATAGTGGTCCTTGCATCATTAATGGCAATAAATCAGATACCATTATGAAAAATTATATAGTGGTCAAACGATAATTAATTCAAGATGGGTAGGTTGACTTGCCCAACATGCCCTCCCCCCCTTTTCTTCAAATAATGATTATGGCGTGCGGGCCCCGGTGGGACTACATAACCTGTGGGTGCGAAGAGCCTATCTCAAAAAGCGTTATTTTAGTCCGATTTAGTCCATTTGACCATGGATGCATGCTGTAAGAGGATAATCGTCCTTCTCTGTCAGAGTGGACAATCGTCACCTCGAAGCCTAGCCAAACTGGTCGAGAAGACGGGTTTGGCCAGATCAAGCGTGATGATGCGCCTGAAACATCTTGAAGGGCAGTCTCTTGTGGTCAAGGAAGAGATTCTGCAGGGAGCGGTAGGGAGGCCAAAGATGCTCTACAAGCCCACGCCCAAACTACTGGAACAGAAGATTCAGACTAAATCGGACTAAATTCCTAATTTTGAGATAGGCTCGAATCGCTGTCATGGCTTTCTTGCTTAGTTGTTAGGATTGTTATGCCCATGGTGCGTATAGTGCTCTCGCCGCGCGTACATAAGCAAGATCATCGGGACGGTCATTGCCACGAGTACCAGTGGGAAGATTAGACCGAAACCTGATTCTGCGAATAGCGAAGGGAATGCGAAGCGGGCTATCGGTAACAAAACGAGCATTCCAGCGAACATGGAGCCGTTCATCTCTGCAATATTACGCCAGGAATGACGGCGGATCAGCATCCACGTTGTCATCGGAACAACCATCACTACAAGAGCGACCGGAAATAGAAGGAAGAAAGATGGAGAAAATCCTACTGAAGGGAGGATAACTCGCACCACCACGAAAAAGACGCTAAATGGGATTACCATCGAAAGTACCATTTCGCTCATATGCCTCTGGAACATATCCATGTTGGCTGGCGCTCTTCTTGTGGTCGCTTGTAAATGAACCTTATAAACCTAGCCACAGATTCTCAGCTTTGAGCACGGCGAAACATTTGCTAGGTGATTGAGGTTCGATTCTATATAACATCCTGCTTTTCTCAAGCTGCGTGACCACATATATGAGAGTCGCACCCGGTTTCGAATCTATTTTATGGTTTACTCTCCCGAAGGAACCACTCGGCTAGCGAGACCTCATTGGTGTTGCCCTTCTTCGCTATCTGGACAATCCCACGCTCTGCAAACCTAGCTATAATCCTGTGCGTCCTAAGCCTCGATAGCCCAGCTTCTTTTGTTACGTACTTCTGAAGATATTTCCCATTGTGGGCCCTTAGCACATTTATTACCCTTTGTTCGTCTAGTTTTAGCGTCCTCATAACCATCTGAGTAGCAACAGTTTCTGCAGTTGACTTATCACCTGCTGCATAGTTTCTTATCTCGGGCATTATCAGGTAGTATGTTATGCCTACCATGCTCGTTAGAACTGTGGTCAGAAACAAAAGCGGGGCGAGTGGGACAAAGAAAGGAATGTCTGTGGGTGGTCCATTGATTAATATTTGAAAAATCACATCGAGCGGGGGTTTCTCCGTCGCGATCAATGCGAGCAGGAACAGCGATAAAGCGAGTCCTGTCATTGCGGTCACCAATGCTATTAACAGCGTTCTGAGCCTATCCAATCGCTCTTCGGAATATTGCTATGCAATCACAGCATCATAAATGCTTCTTGCCCATCGCTACTGTATCAAAAGCGTTTCACCGAACTAATTTACTGTCCCCCATTGTATGATATACTGGAGGTGAAAATGTTTGGGCTGGAATAAGAGTTTGATTGCCGTATTGGCAGGCGTGCTGGCAGTCTGGCTAGTGGTGCCGTTCATCATGCTAGGAGCTAGGCTAGGATTCGGCTATTGGGGCATGGGATGGATGGGTTTACCCTTCTTCGGGTTTGGACCCATAATATTCCTCTTGGTCATCATCCTGCTCCTAGGTGTAATTGGTGAGAGCCATGCAGACACTCACACAAAGTAGCCCTTTCGAAAGGGCTACTCCCTGATTTTTTGAATACTTTATTCAGAACACCGTTTACTCCACTGATGTCCATATTCTCCGAGGGGCTAATACTTCGCCGAGCATCTTCCCATGACTTTTCACATATTGGTGATGGACCGTGCTGAGAATAGAAAAGGGCGGATATAAGACCATAGCTATTTCAACAACAGTTATCAAAGCAGAAATGAAACTACTGCTTTGAAACAGGTTATACACACCAAGCGCACCAAATACTACAGGAAGAACCGTTCCTACACCATTTCCTGCCATGCGCACCTCGCCACTTTTGCTACTATAGATTCTAACGCCCAAATCGTCCAAGGCCCAGACGACACACAATAAAATGGAGACAAGCATGCTACTCAAAATAAATAGAAATGGGCGCAGAAGAATATCCACACTAGTCCCTGAATACTCAAACAAGTTCAGAAGCCTTTGTGCAAAAATCATAGAGAGACCAATACCCTGCAGAGGTCTTATGACCCAGCCTACCACTTTACCCATGTTAGGACTCTGGTCCAAATTCACTATTGCCAGCTGAACTAACGTACGTTGTTTTTCAGCTGCATACTTTACGAAAGCCAAAAGTCTATGCAGGATTAAGATGGGTGCAAGAAGAATCGAAGTTATTAGTAAGAACCTTAGAGGAATGTGTTCTCTTGCAGGAGCTAGGAATAAGCCCTCGCTGGCATCTATCACCAAAGAGATGACTAAAGTTATGAGAAGTACGAGGAAAGATGGAGATATGGCAAATACCCATTTCGGAAGAACCTTAATCACGCTCACAACTCTTTCAGTCATTTGTGTTAGGACTGGATACTTAAATTTGCAAGCCTTTCAATTTGTTGAGTTGACCCTGTTCAGCTAGGATGTTTTGTGATGAGCCATATACAAGGTCTCCGTACTTTAGTTCAGGCTATTAGATATCTTAGAAAAAGCCTGTATCAGAATCGTTTCACCAAACCAATTTAACTTTATGCTTCAGAGTAATCAGTGGAGGTAGTGGGATATTGGGTGATATAACACAAAGCAACTATCCTAGTACGGCGTATGCCCTATCATTGGTAGCGGGGATTCTTATCATTGTTAGTGGGTCTGTAACTTCATTTTTAGCGTTTACTTGGGCACCATTTCGGGGTGGGATGATGGGAGGAGGTATGATGGGTTTCGGGCCGATGTGGATATTTGGTGGTCTAACGGTATTTGGCTTGATCTCGGGCGTAATAGTTCTAGCAGGAGCTATTCTGCTCAAAAGCCGGCCAAAGGAATGTAATACATGGGGAGTGCTCATACTAGTCTTCTCAATACTTAGCTTCTTTGGAATGGGCGGATTCTTTGTCGGTGCTATCATAGGCATTATCGGTGGGGCTATGGCATTGAGCTGGAGGCCCCAACAATAGAGTATTAGAGTAGATTAGATTCTATGGTAGATGGTCCTTCTATCTACGCTTACCTCTAGAGGAACTACAGAAACTCTACTCCAGAGCCATGCCAAGGCTCACCATATTCGCACAAGAACAGGTGAAGACACAGGATATCCTTCACGAAGGGTCAAGAAACATGGATTAACAGACGCACAGATAGCCGATGTTCTTGAGAGGCTCGATCTCAATTAGAGAGGCCAATTCTCAAGACATTGGAGTTAGGAGAACGAAAAGAAAATTAATTATCGGTTGAAAGACCACTATGTAATTATATATAATGGTTTTATGGAACATAGATCGTGGAGAAAAAGCGGCTGCTCATCAGGGAGAGCCAAGAGGGACTGTTCGCAAAGGACACTCTTGTAGCGTCGGAGCCCTCAAGGCTGAAACCCCTGTTAAATCCAGTTTCGTGGAAGATTGCAAACCTCTTGGCTGAGAAGCCCATGTACCCGGCGCAGATAGCAAGGGAGTTAAAAATTCATGAGCAAACGGTCTATTCCTACATTAGAAGATTGGTCAAGGCCGACCTACTCAAGGTAGAGAAGGAGGAAATGGTAAAGGGCGCCGTTGCTCGTTATTACACAATACCATTTGGAGCGTTAGCGGTAGAGTTTCCAAAAGGAGAGAGGAAGCTTACTTTTACGACTGCACAGTTAAGCGATAAAGTGCGTTCTTTTCTTGAACCGTTCATTCAAGATGGGACTTTCAGCGGAAGAATTGTAGTAGGCTCTCCAGACCCTCATGGCCCTGAAAAAACTACGGCGAGGGATGGACATTATGCGGTGCATTTAGCATTCTTTTTGGGACAGCTCTGCAAGGTTCCGAACGATTTCGTAGTCAAACTTGACGTAGACGTAAAGACGGAGAAGGAGGAGAGGCAGAACCTCATACTTATCGGAGGGCCAGGCACTAACTTGCTTTCTTCAGAAATTAACAAACACCTTCCGATAAGGTTCAACGAGAAGAACGTCTGGGCTGGACTGATGGATAACCAAGGAAGAACCTTCAACATTGATAGGGATGCTGTAATTGCCAGAATAAAAAATCCATTTGACCCTTCAAAGGTCGTCATAGTTCTTGCAGGCGTCAGGGCTGTAGGCACAAAATCAGCAATCATTGGATTAGCAAACTTTGCGGACAAGGTACTCAACGAGTACAAGGGAGAAGACGATTGGGCCGTAGCGATAAGAGGTTATGACCTTGATGGAGATGGAAAAGTGGATTCTGTAGATGTAGTTTCCTAAGCTCTTCTGCCCCTTCTTCCGCCAGCCTTCCTTGTAGTGTCGTGAGGAATAGGGGTAACGTCCTCAATTCTTCCAACCTTGAAGCCAGCCCTTGCAATTGCTCTAATTGCGGCTTGAGCCCCGGGACCGGGAGTTCTCGGACCTGTCCCTCCAACTGCACGAACCTTAATGTGCAGAGCAGTTATGCCCTTCTTCTTTGCAGTTTCAGCACAAGCCTGAGCAGATTTCATTGCGGCATAAGGAGACGATTCGAATCTGTCAGCTTTGACATGCCTTCCTCCAGAGCTGAAGGCTATGGTTTCAGCTCCAGTAAGGTCTGTAACGTGCAGAACCGTATTGTTGTAGCTGCTGTAAATGTGGACTATTCCCCATTTCTCTTTGGTAATGTCTTGTGCCATTATATCTCACCGTTCAAGCTGCCGATGCTGCTTCAGCGGGCTGCTCTTCAGTTTGTTTCTGCCCCGCTGGTATAACTACCATGGTACTTCCTGACCTTAATTTGATCTCCAAATCCTCAACGTTCTTTACTGTATAGCCCGGTATTGTAATTCGCCTGTCTGTAATAACAATATGCCCGTGAGTGATCATCTGCCTCGCTTGGAACGGGGTTCGTGCAAGGCCCTTCTTCCAGACTACAGTCTGCAATCTTCTGTCGAGGAAGTTTTCTATGCTCAAACCAAGAATGTCATCTGGCGTTGCAGTTTCCCCTAAAACTCCAATCCTGTTAAGATATTTCAGAAGTTTAGCCTCCTGCCTAACTCTGACCTCTGCAGGTGCAGCTAAAAGTTCTCTGGCCTGCTTCCTTACCCTTGACAGTTCCGTCTTGGCCTTCCAGAGCTCCCTCTTGTTCCTCAAGCCATAGGTTCCAACAAGATACAGCTCTTGAGAGAGGTCTTCGCTCTTCCAAGGGTTCCTCGGAGATGAAAACTGCTTTCTTGGCTTCTTAACGTCTCCCATGCTACTTCTCCTCCTTCTTTGGAGCTGCTGGTGCTTGCGTGGTTGTCTGGGCTGGTCCTCCGCCACGCATCATCTTCACCTTCTTCACGCCTACCGTCCTTCCCTTCCTCCCCGTTGTCCTCGTTCTTTGACCCCGGACCTTCAAGCCTAGGAAGTGCCTGATTCCTCTCCAGCTCTGCATGTTCTTCTCCATTTCAATACCATTTCTTATTGCAAAATCCAGATCAGAGCCTATAAGGTGCATATTCGCTCCAGTTCCCATATCCTTCTGCTTGTTCAAAAGATAGGTTGGAAGTTTCAAGCCTGCAATGTCTTTTACGCTCTTCTCAAGGTCTGCTATTTGATTGTCTGACAATGATCCGACTCTGCTTCTCGGGTCGATCTTGCGCTCTGCCAATATGTACGTTGCTAAATTGAACCCTACGCCCTTCAAATCTGCTAAGGCTGCCGCTAGGGTCTGGGTGCCCTGCAGGTCTCTCCCTGCCATTCTGACGATGAATCTGAAATCTTGCGACAATGTCTAACCTTTGCGGAAGTGAACGGACTGTTGCATGGTTTATAAATTCTTACTTATAGTCATTTTCTAAGCAGGCTCAACTATCAGCACACCACCTTCTTTTCCAACTACCTTGACATGTTCACCAGATTTGATTGCTGAAGATGATTTTGCCTTCCAGTATTCCCCTTCAACATTGACATATCCTTCTTTGCCGGGTTCTAGGTTATCAACTGCTCTTCCAATGCCGCTTGGGTATTTTTCTATACGGGGTTTCATCCTGCGCACCTGCGAGAACTTGTAAATCAATATACCGAAGAATGCTGCTGCTAAAGCGTATGAAGGGATGAGAACTTGTAGAAAACTCTGGAAGTAGCCGGGATTGATGAGTAATGGGCCTGGAGGCTGAGTGATGAAGAAAGAAGTGCCGAGGCCCAAGAGTACTATCCCTCCCACACCTAAAATTCCAAGTCCCGGAGTATAGAGTTCGTAAATCAGGAGAGCAGCTCCGATGCCCATCAAAGCAAGTGCAGCATAGTTGACATTGAACCCCTGGCCCAGCAATCCCAGTAGCAGCATAACCACACCAAGAATCTCTGCTCCCCACCCGGGCGTCGATAAGCCAAGAATCAGGGCGAAGAGCCCGAGGCCTACAAGTAGGTTTGAAACTATAGGGTCGGAGAATACTTTGACTACAAGGACTCTTGGGCTGTCTGCAAACTTGACTATTGCAGCTCCTTTAGTCTGCAGTGTCTTTTCCCCGTTAAGTGTTGTAACCTTGACTCCATCGACATTCAACAACAACTCTTCTGGACTTGATGCTACTGTTTCTATTACGTGCCTTGAGATAGCTTCTTCGGGAAGAAGATTGTCGTTGTGAGTTATGAACCTGATAACCTGCGTGGAATTCCTATTATGAAGTTTGGCGAAACTTTCCATCTGCTTAGCAAAGGCGTTGACGAACTTGGTATCGTTTACAGGTACGCCTCCTGAAACTGGTTGGGCAGAGCCTATTCTTGAAAAAGGTGCCATTGCGGCTAGATCGGTAGCCATCAGAATGTACGTGCCTGCAGAAAGAGCCTGCCCTCCAGAAGGATATACGAATCCGATTACAGGAACAGGTGAATTCTGAATTTCTTCCGTAATCTTGAACGTAGAATCGACCAATCCTCCAGGTGTATTCAGTGCAAGCACTATAGCAACATATTCTCTGTTCTTGGCTTCTTCTACTGCACCAGCAACCTGATCGACGGTTGCTGAGCTAATAATGTCGCGAATCTCTACCCAGAGTACCTTTGGCTCTTGCTGTGCGGCTGTCAAAGAGCCGTTCCAAAAAAGAAGGAAAGTTAAGAGAAGAAGGACTCTCAGTAGTTTCATTTCTCTGCCTTGCGCTTGGTCAACCCAACGACAGTCCCTAGACCGGCAGTCCCTCCCTCTGTAACGACGATCAAATTCTTCTCCCTTGCAATTTCCGCCCATGTCTGCAGTTCCCTTAAGCGCATTGCTGCAGGATCCTTTGAGTACTGGGCAGCAGCCTCGGACATCGTCTTTGCCGCTTGGAGTTCACCCTCCGCAATGATTATCCTGCTCCTCTTCTCCCTTTCTGCTTCAGCCTGCTTTGCAATTGCTCTCTGCATATTCTCAGGTATCTCCGCGTCTTTTATGGCTACTGAAGTGACCTTTATTCCCCAAGGCTCCGTAACCTCATCAAGAATTACCTGAATCTTCCTGTTCAATTCGTCTCTTTTGCTGAGAATGTCGTCAAATTCTACCTGCCCTAGAACATCCCTTAATGTCGTCTGCGCGATAAGGCTTGATGCATTAATGTAATCTTGAACCTTTACAACGGCGCTTATGGGGTCTCCTACCCTGAAGTATACAACGGCATTTACATCGACAGTAATGTTGTCCTTGGTAATGACCCTCTGCTTGGGTATGTCGAGAGTGAATAATCTGAGGTCTACCACTCTCAACTGATCTAATATTGGTATTATGATAAAGATTCCGGGCCCCTTTGCTCCTAATAGCCTCCCTAATCGGAATATTATTGCCCTTTCATATTCTCTTACAATCCTGATCATCGAACGCAAGAGTCCGAGCAGAATAATTGCAAGAAATATCAGACCGATTGTATTTACGACATCTCCAACCTGCAGAACTTGGCTAAACATAGTTTGAATCTAGATGGAGAGAATAATAATGTTTCGTACATGTTAAGGCGTTATGCAGGTTGAAGTTAGAATCATCCTAAAATCCGACTTAAATATCCGCTTCAAATTCTGCAAAGGAGATGAAACTCCCTCCAGAAGCCAAAGGCATTGTTGAAACAGCTTACCAGAAATCCTATCCATGTATCCTTGCAACTTCTTCAAGAGATGGAAAGCCCGATATTGGCATCAAAGGCAGCATGATGGTATTCGACGATGAATCATTAGCATACTGGGAGAGAACCAAAAGCACTCATTTGAACAATATACTTGCAAACCCTAACGTTGCCGTAATCTGTTGGGACGGCCAGGAAAAAACAGGATACAGGTTCTTTGGCACTGCTGTAATTGCAAACGACGAGAAGATAAGGGATGCTGTAAGAGAAAGGGTTTCGGAGAACGAAAGGAAACTTGATCCAAATAAAGAAGGCGTGGTCATAATAATAAGAGTTTCAACAGTAATACCACTAGGAAAGGCTAAGCAGACCTTCAAGCCCGAAAACGCTTCGGCGCATTAGTCCGTTTTTCTCTTTTCTCTGATAAGAGCGACGAAGATCCCTATTGCCGCTATTACTGCCCCTAACCTGAAGGCGTTGTTCAGTCCCATTACGTATTCAGGTACGGAAATCAAACCTCCCTGTTCGTATATATTCTCTGGCAGGAATATGCCAATTGCTGCGACACTCAAAACAAGGCTCAAGCTCTGGCCCATGTGCCTCATAGAGCCTAGCATCCCATTTGCAAGGCTCCTCTTGTCTGGAGTCACTGATGATAAATTAGCATTCGTATTGGGAGCTGCAAATAGCCCTACGCCTATGCCAAGCACGATTAGAGCAACGATAATGAGAACTATAGATGTGGTAGGAGATAGAAATCCAAGCACTGCCAGCCCCACCGTTACCAAAGCCAAACCTATAGCGCTCAGCTCCCTAGAGCCTATGCGGTCAGAGAAATTGCCTCCGATAGGCGAGACTACGGTGACTGCTGCAGGCAACGCCGCTAAAATTATAGCAGCGTCAAAGGGATCCATCCCTCTGAAGAGCTGCAGGTAGAAGGAGAGCATTATTATCGCGCTATGGTGCGCAGTGTATATCAGCAGAACTGCAAGGTTCGAAGATAGGAAGAGCCTGTTAGATGTCAGCAGCCTCAAATCTAGTACCGGATATCGAGTCTTTAGCTGCACAGCTCCAAATCCTATGAGCAGAGCTATGCCAAGTGCTAGCAGGCCGACTATGGGGACGGAGAAACTTTGAACCTGGCCTTCAATCAACTCGAAATAAGTTTCCTTTGTTCCCCAGTTACTGCCGGGACCGAATGTCAAGCCAAGCAGCAAAGTGCCCAGGCCAAAACCAAGTAGCAGAGAACCAAGCCAGTCCATCTTTACCTTTGCAACTGCTTCCCTTTCCTTGACCTTGAAGTAGGCCAGAACCAGCATCACTATGCCAATTGGCACATTCACAAAGAATACAATCCTCCAGCCTACAAGGTCCGTTATAACGCCGCCGAGTGCAGGCCCTAGAGCTAGAGCAACATAGATCGTGGTAACATGGGTGCCCATGGCAAATCCCCTCTGATGTGGAGGGAAGGCATTAGTGATCAATGCCCTGCCGTTTGCAAGCAAGAATGCTCCTCCAACTGCTTGAATTATTCTGAAGAAAAGAAGCTGGAATATGTCAGAGGCATTTCCGCTCAGGAATGAACCAACGACGAACACAGCAAGCCCGATGATAAAGTACTTCTTCCTGCCCTTGATGTCGGAATACCTTCCGAAGCTTGTCATGAAGGCTGCGAGTATTATGAGGTAGATTACCGGAATCCATATTGCAAGGCTGATGGTCGCCCGAAAGTCTCTTGCTATATTCGGAAGCACTATGGAAATGATACCAGTATCAAGAGGTGCTATGAATGTGGCGATGTTTATGACGGTTAGGGCCAGCCATCTGTCTTTATACTCAGGTTTGGTTAATTCCTGCTTCATGATGCACGACTGTCCTCAGGTGAGAGCCTATTCTCATTGCGTTATTCTCATATCTATTAGTTTTGTGTTAGATTTACTGGGCCTTCTTCTTTCTTGAGTTCATCATCATTACTATTGCGAGCACTATAACGACTGCAACTATTGCGATCGCCATGAGCCCAATGTCTCCAATAACTGACAATCCCTGATCTGGTGAGGGTGAGGTACCTGGAGAAACTCCGTTTGGAAGTGCAAATGCGACTATAACACCAGCACTGTTCGTACCTACTTGACCGCCTCCAGAAGGAGCAAGTAAGTACATCTGGCCTCTCGCAGTAGCTCCTATGGTGACACCAGCAGCGCCGAGACCGCCCCAAGACCACCTTTTGAGCAGCTGACCGGTTTCTGCATTTAGCGCGTACATGTAGCCAGCCCTGTCAATAGCATAAACCACTCCTCCACTTGTTACTATTGAAGCGCTTTGGTACCTGTTGGGCATCTCGAAAACCCACTTTATCTTTCTGCTAGATAGGTCGATGGCGAAAAGCGAGGAATTCTGCCTAGCTCCGGGTGCCGATCCGTAAACAAATCCATCCATGATCTTGCCCTTGTAAGTCACAGGACCTGTAAGTATCTGTCCGCAAACCCTCTGTGTTGCAACATATAGTATTTTACCATCAAATGAAGGCGGATGCTCTACTCCACCATTTACACCAGGACACCAAATCTTTCCAAGCAACTGCTTCTGCGAGGCTGTCATGTCAGCACTGTTGCCCGCATTGTCGTTGATGATATTCTCATATGGCTTGCCAATCTTGATCGGCTCATAAACTGGCTTACCAGTCTTGGCATCGAGAACGTAGATATGATCGTTCTTTGTAGCAGCTACAACGACCTTCTTCATCTGTCCGTCTATCTGAATATTTGCGAGCATGGTAGACCAACCAGGTTCATGGCCGTGCATTGCGTGTGTATTTGTTTGATAATACCATCTGAGCTGCCCTGTGTTAAGATCGATGGAAACTATCGAATCTGCAAAGAGATTCGGCCCTGGCCTTAAAGCCGCATCAAAGCTGTCTGGCGAGCTTCCAGTTCCGAAATATACAGCATTGTCCTCTTCATCCAATGCCATAAGTGTCCAAAGTGCTCCTCCTCCTATCAGATCGCTGGTGCCCCAGTCCCCTGGATACGGATTGATGTTGCCTTTCACAGCATCAAGATGCCAGTTTGGATCCCCACCTGCAGGAGGAACGGAATACCATCTCCACAAGAGATTCCTCGTCTTCAAATCATAGGCTGACAAGAAGCCCCTGCCTCCTCCTTCCTGAGTCGATAACCTGACCAGAAGCTTGTCCTTGAAGACCACTGGTGCATGCTCTCCAAAGTATCTGCCAGTGTTGCCGGGTATGTTGACGCATGTATCAGGAATAGTCCACTGAACCTCCCCAGTCTGCGCGTCAAACGCATAGACGGTGCAGTCCGATGCCATCATGTACAGCGTGCCGTCTTGGTAATGGAGGTCTTTCTGGGACAGAACTGGCCACCAGTGCTTCTTCCCTTCAAACGCACTCACGTTGACCTGATACTGCCACACCTCGGATCCAGTTTCAAGGTTTAGAGCGATTATCCTATTGTAATATGTTGAAATGTAAAGCAGACCATTAACTATAAGCGGAGATGTCTGCAGACCAAGTGATGGAGCGACATAGGGAATTTTGAAAGGATCCTCGGGCACCTGAAAAAGCCATTTCAGCTCGAGCCTGTTTATGTTATCCTTGTTGATTACATTCTGAGGATTAAAGTTAGAATTATGGTTGTCATAAGCCGGGTAAAACCAGTTGAAACCAGTCTGCTGCTGAGAATAAGCTATTGGAGATGATGTCACCATTGCTACAACGAAGATAGTCAGTCCTAGCACCGCAATCCTAGGCAACATGTGGATCGTCGCCTTCAGGCAATATTTATCCCTTTTAAACATGATCGTATTTGGAAAGGCAACTCATAATGGTCAACTGGCTTGAAAGGGATCAACTACTGCTGCAGGCAGCCTACGGGATAAGAGCTTTCATATTCGGCTACCTGAACATCGCATTCACAATTTATATGAGTATTGCAGGGTTAGACTCCATCTCCATTGGTCTGGTAATTACAGGTGCCATACTCTTTTCTTCCGTACTTTCTGCAGTTGTAGGACTTGCTGCTGACCGCTATGGAAGAAAGAAAATGATCCTTATGCTTGCAGGAATAGTTTGTGCAGGGGGCATTATGCTTCTGTTTTCTAACAGCATATTCGTTATCATTTTCGTTGCAATATTCGGCCTGTTCGCTGGGGGACCTCCTGCAGGAAATACCTTTGGAGTGCTCCAACAAGTAATGCTAGCTGATGTAGCGTCTGCAAAATCCCGCAATTCTGCTTTTGCGGTAACATTTCTAATAAGTTCTGTTTCAGCTGCTGGAGGCTCACTTATGGCCGGATTGCCAGACTTTTACCGGACATTCCCAAACGTTTCGCAGCTTGAGGCGTTCCGCCCCCTCTTCATCATCACAGCCGTGCTCGCCGTATTGTACGCCTTGATGCTCCTCCCCGTGAAGGAAGTTAAGCATGAGAGGACCTCCACCAGCATCCTTCCAAAGTCAACCTCATTCGTAGCAAAAATTTCTGGGCTTGCGGTAGTCGATGGTTTTGGCACCTCTCTTGTAGCACCGCTGTTGTCATACTGGTTCGCGATAACATATAATGCCCCTCTTACGGTCATAGGTACCCTGTTCTTCACCGCCAATCTAATCTCAGCGGGGTTCTACTTGCTTGGGCCAAAGGTGGCTGCAAAAATTGGTGTAGTAAGGGCAATTGTATGGTTGCACATACCCTCCGATATACTTCTTATTCTTCAGCCACTGGCACCTAATTTTGCCATAGCAGCAGCCATACATCTTCTGCGTGCAACCACATCCATTGTAGACATTCCCTTAAGGCAGTCGTTCATAATGGGCGTTGCAAGCCCAGAGGAGAGGGCAAGTGTGGGAGGGTTCTCCGCATTTGCTAGAAACATATCTAGCTCTGCCAGCCCGGCAGTTTCAGGGTACACTATTCAAGTAATTTCAAACGCAATACCGTTCTACCTAAGTGGAACTTTCCAGCTGGCCAATGATCTGGCGTTCTACCACCTGTTCAAAAATATGAAGCCGCCTGAAGAGGCTAGTACTAATCCCTAACTAGGGCACATGCTTTTTCAGGAATCTCTAGGTAGACTTTGTCCCCAACACTTGCATAAAGCGCTTTTTCGCGTTCCCTGACTACCTTTATCGCCTGACCGCTCAGCATCATTTTGTATTCTACAAGATAGCCACTATGTGTCACTGCTATTATGGTAGCAGCAAAAACATTCGCCTTGTTATTAGGAGCCTTTAGAAGGTTCAATTGATCAACACGTAAACATAGTTTCATATTTTCCCCTTCTTTTGCATCTCCCGATTTGCAGTAAACCCTGCCAAATGGTGCATCAAATACAACGCTACCATTTGTCGCTTCAGCTACTCTGCCGTATATTACCGACATACCTGCAAGCAGGACTGCTGTGTATGAGTTGGGAGGATTATCTAAAAGCTCATACGGAGTGCCTGTTGCCAGTACCCTGCCATTTCCCATTATTACCAGCTCATCACTTAATGAGAGCGCTTCGGTCCTATCATGTGTCACGTAAATTGCAGTTATACCTATACTCTTCTGCAAAAGTTTGAGCTCTCCCCTCATTTCTTCCCTAAGTGGTGCATCCAAGTTGCTTAGAGGTTCGTCGAATAGAAGCAGTTTTGGATTGTAGACAAGCGACCTTGCAAGTGCAACCCTCTGCTGCTGTCCCCCGCTAAGATTGGGAGCCAATCTGTCTTCAAGGCCAGAGAGATGTACAAGTTCAAGAACCTCTTTGACCTTTTTGCTTATGTCCTCTCTGGGCATTTTTCTAATCTTTAGAGGGTATGCGATATTTTCAAAGACTGTCAGATGAGGCCAAATGGCATACGATTGAAAGACCATGCCTATTCCCCTTCTTTCAGGGGGGACGAAAACCTTGTTAGCAGAAGAGAAGACTACTTCTCCGCCTATTGAGATTTCCCCTTCGTCTGGCTCTTCAATTCCCGCTATGCATCGGAGCACGGTAGTCTTTCCGCACCCACTCAGACCCAATAATGTGACAAACTTCTGGCTCTTCACGGTGAACGAAACTCCCCTAACCGCTTGAGTTGAGCCGAAGCTCTTCTTCAGGTTCTTTACTATAGCTTCTGTCATCTAGTCCAAACCAGCCTGCCTGTAAGCCGCAACGAACTTCTCCACCTGCTTGACCTCCTCTATATTTGGGAATATCGTCATGCCTTTTGATAACGGCGAGCTTATCCAGTAGCTCGATTGTATACCCACCCTTGCAGGAACCATACCCTCCTTTGTCTCTCCAAGCTTGGACTGCCATTCTTTTGAGAGTATGAAATCGACAAAAAGCTTGGCGACATTTAAATGAGTCGAATTTTTAATGATTGAAATGGATCTTAGAATTGCTGTCGGAGGCACATCACGCAGGAAAAACGGCTCTATTCCTCCAGCCTCTTTCAAGCTTTCAGTCCTTAGGGCCCCGGGGAAAGAAATCGCATGTTTCCCGTTTTTAGTTGCGTCCTTCATATGGTGCAGGCAATCGTAGGTTTTAGGCCTCACATCTGCTGCAAGTTTTTTCAGAAAAACATTCCACTGTCTCTCATCAATAGTCCTGAGGAGGCTTGCTAAGAAGAATATCCCAAGAAGACCTTCAACCCTTCTAGTCAATGATTGCATGGCTACCATCCCCCTCCACTTTTTATCCGTAAGATCGTCGATGGTCTTTGGAAGCTCCTCTTCGTGAACCACAGCAGTGCTGTACATAAGCCCTGTAGGCTCCAAAGCGAATGCCGCTCCACCATGCTCGTAATAATTTGGAGGGTACATAGAGAGTTCTGGAGAATCGTACTTCTGCAGGAAGCCGTCCATTTCAAGCTGCATAAGTGAGTATTGGGGGAGTACGACAACATCGGCAGAAGGGATCCCCGCTTTGATTTCTGCCCTGATCTTTTCTGCGATAGGTACTGGATGACCGCTAAGATACGTTATATGAAAGTTCTGTTCCTTGTACTTCCCTCTGAAAGACGCGATCAGTGAACTTAAAACCCCAGGCAGAGCGGCGTATATGACGAGCTGCCCTTCCTTACTTGCATCTCCAAGAATTTTAGACATCTCTACTACCTATTGGGTTGATCGCTGTTGAGAAGAGATTCACAAACCAGATTTTTTATACTTATGTATTGTGTAAGAATTAATCTCAAGTGTTAGATTATTCATAAGGTAGAGTTAAATTCCTTCAGTAGCAACAACGACTAGTCTTACAGAACCTTATTAGGCAAGCCTAATAATTCTCGAATTCTAAACTCCATATCGGTGCAGAAGGTAACGAGGTTCCCATCTGCGACAAGTTGCCCTCCTTATAGCACTTAGTGCCTTCCTCCCAATCGGCTTTTTTGTAGCGGGGGGTGGTTGATCCTAATTGCTTGGAGAATAGCAAATTTCGATAAATTAGAATGATGCACTTAACGGCACCTCGTTTACAACATACGCAGTATAGAGTGCGTCAGAAATGCTCCATAGAACATCGTTCTTGAAGGATACGGCGTCTATTGCACGCTTCTGCAGCTCTGCAGCATCGCAGTATCTTACTGCTATGTCCAATGCTATGTTGCTGTCTCTTTTAGTCTGAATTAGCCTTGATCTAAAGTATCCAAGGCCCTCTGACTTTACCCAGCGGTAGTGCTTCTCGAAGGCTTTGACCCTCTCAGCCAAAGCTTCGTAGAACAGATCGGAAAGAGATGCTGCAACTGATTCAACCCAATGCCTAGTCCTTGCAAAGTTCACGTATGAGTCTACGGAGAAACGCACTCCAGGCAGAAACCTTGCAGAGATCATGTCGTCCTTGGGAATTCCAGCGGCTTCCCCGAGCTTTAACCATCCAGTTATCCCGCCTTCAACCTTTCCGTAGCCGTCATGCTCGAGTATCCTCGAAATCCAGAACCTCCTAACTTCAGGTATGGGACAATTGGAGATTATCGCAGCATCCTTCATCGGTATATTCAGCTGATAATAGAACATGTTCACTATCCATGCCCTTACCTGTGTCTTCGTGAGTTTGCCTTCGAACATCATCCTGTTGAACGGATGCTTTGTGTGGAACCTCTCGTTCCCTTCTCCTCTAAGCTTTTGGATGAAGGTTTCCCTGTCAAGAGGGCTTCTTGCATAATTCATTCGTGCCCTAGCATTAACAGTTATGCTATATGGCTTTTTGTGCTGAACCCTTAAATATAGTCGTAAGATTAAGCGCTCTTTAATGCACAGGCACAGTCTGCTCTATGCCTCTCTTGTTTTGGTGCTGATCTTTGGAGCCGCGTTTATTGGGACGTTTATAGGAGCAAATTACGCTTTTGGACAGAGGCAACAGGTGGATAGAGGGTTTAGCTGGGCTTACCCCGCTTATGACAAACTTGCGACGAACTTTAACCCTCAAACGGCACTGACGAAGGATAACATTGCGCGCGTATCTGATGTCTGGACAACTGCATTTCCAATCCCGCCGCCCATAGCAGGAATAGAGCCTCTAACGGGCTCTTCAGCCATGCCCATCGTAGTTGGAGGCGTAGTATACTTCCCCGTTAACTACATGACAATATTCGCGCATCAGGCAGAAACTGGAAACCCGCTCTGGAGCTATTCGTATCCTGTCAACATGACAGATGTCGTTGAAAAGATACCTGAAATTAGGCCGTACCAATCAGGCCTGCTCAATGGGCTAAGCTACTATAACGGAGATATTTACATGCCACTGGCAGACTGCAGTATCGCAATTCTTGATGCTTTGATAGGCACTCCAAAGTTTCTTGGGGATTTGGCTCAAGGCAGGATGTGCCAGAACGTACCTGGCAACGCAGGCCATTATACGGGCCAGATGCTCTACGGCCCCGTATTTTATGAGAAGGGTAGCATGCTGATAACTGGCACAGGAGTAAGCGGAAGGGCGGATTCGGGGAGAGGCTTTGTTGCTGGTTTTGACTTGACCACAGGAAAACTGCTGTGGAGGTTCTTCCTTATGCCTCCAGCAGGAGGAGATCCTAACTGGACCATTCAATACAAAGGAAAGGGTAATGTTGACCCAGTAGCAGGAGACTGGGGAGATTCAAAAGGAGTAGGAGTAGGAGTAGGCTTTGGTGCTTGGGCCGTGGATGAAGAAACTGGAATTGTGTATGTTGGTACTTCCGCACCAGCACCATATTATGATGCTACAGGGAGACCAGGGCCGAACCTCTTTTCGTCGTCAATACTAGCGCTTGATGCGAAGACTGGAGAGCTAAAGTGGTATTATCAAACGTCTTCTCATGACCTTGCTGGTCATGGGTGTGCTTGGAATGTCGCTCTGGGTAAGATTGGAGATAGGAAAGTTGTCTTCAAGGGATGCGCAAATGGGAAGGTGTACGCGCTTGATGCGGCTAATGGACAACTTATCTGGAGTTTCACGCCTCCAAGCGTCAAATATGTTAATGTCCCATCTTCAAGTGTGAATAACAATAACAAAAAATGGGCAGTCGAGCCCTCGATAGACGCTTACTGGCAGTGCCCAGGCATAACTGGTGCAATCGAAGGTGACATTGCTGTAGCCTACAACAAGGTGTATTTTGTTACTTACAGCTTCTGCGACTATCTGAAACCATCATCAGTAAATCCTTCTGACCTTGATTCGTTCGGAGCTCAAGCGGTTGAAACGCCATTGGAAATCGTGAAGAATTCTACCGTCTATGCAATCGATGCGTCTACAGGGAAGATGCAGTGGACTTTCGAGATTCCAGACGTTCCTCACAGAGGAGGGATTATAGCTAGCGGTGATATGGTATTCTTAGGCAGCATTGACGGTAATATATACGCGCTAAAATCGGATACTGGGGAGATCGCGTACAAGAAGTTCTTTGGAACTCCGTTGGGCTTGCCACCAACGATCGCTGCTGATGCCAAAGGCATAGTTTCAATGTTCCAAGTCGTAGGAGGGTTGCAGGACAGGTGGAATATCCCTGTATCTGGTATTGTAGTAATATTGAAACATAAAAACGCCGCAATTCCACCCTCAGCTCCCGCACAGCAGGCAGATCAGCTTGGCGGATCTTTACAGCTGCCCATGGATCTACTCATTCCTATTATGGCCGTAGTCGTCGTGCTGGTACTCTTTGGAGTCCTAGCTATGCGCAGAAAGAACAAGAAGTAATTACTTTAGCTTGATTTCGAGAAGGTCCAGCCTATCGCGCAGCTTTCGGTTATCTTCCTTCAACTTATCAAGGTCGTCGCGTAGAGCCTTGAACTCCTGAGTCCTATCCCTGTCCTCGCGAATCTTTTTCATGGCCTCTTTGGCCCTGCGCTTCACTCTTCCTTCCAATTCCCTGTCAACGAGTTTCTGCAGTTCGCTTAGCGACCTAGTGTCCCTGAACTCCTCTATGGATGCAATGGCGTAAATCTTGACCCTCCACCAGTAGTCGTACAGCAGATTATGCAGAAAGTCCAGAACGTTGGGCTTGCCTCTTGCAAGCCTTCCAAGTATTCCTACTGCAGCTTCGCGAGCCTTCTGCGGTTTCCCGTACTTGCCCCATTCCATAGCTATGGGTATGGCTCTTTCGTCGCGAAGAGCGTCGAAGCCCTGAAATGCACCTACCCTGATGGTTTCGTTGAACGACTCCTTCTCAAGAACCTTCTTCAGAGCGTCAAACGCCTTCTGCGACCTTGTTTTGCCCAGAGACGTTGCAGTTTCCATCTCCACAAAATAGCTCTCGTCATGCTTGAGAACCTTGATTAGAGCGTAAGCAGCCTCATCGTCCCTGAATTCTCCCAAAGCCTTAACAACGCCTCTTCTAGCTTTCGGATGTTTTACCGAGAGGCACTGCAATAGCGCTTTGAGAGCGACCTTAGAACGAATCTGGCCCAATGCCTGAGCAATCCTCGATTGGACGGCCCAGAATTTTTCCATAAGGAAGGCAGACTTTAGCTCATCAACCACGTCTTGAGTGCCCAACTTTGCAAGCTCCTGCACAACTCTTATCCTTTCAATCGGTGCTGGGCTTTCTTTCAGAATCTTCAGCAGCATTTCTTTTGGCCTTGCGAATTCAAGCGTCTTGAGTATCCAGTTAGAAGGATCGAACTCTACCGCACTCGGAGCTTCATTCATAGGGAATAGGAATGTTTGTTGCTTCTCCTTTAGGTCTATGCGGTGAACCCTTCTCTTTCTTGCAGTGATTGCAATTTCAATTGGGAGCATGAAGACTGGAGTTTCCCCGTTTGTGGACTGGTTCTGATTTACAGTCACCTTTGCAGTCTTCGAACTTTCGTTCCATTCATAGCTTACCTTGAATTCAGGGTAGCCAGACTTTTTGAACCACTGATCGAAGAACGGCTCAAGGTTTCTTCCCGTAGCCTCCTCTATCGCCCTGCGAAAGTCTTCAGTAGTTACATTCTGCATTTTGTGCTTTTGGACGTAATGCCTTATCGCCCTCCAAAATTGGTTGTCGCCGAGAACGAACCTCAGCATGTGCAATATCAGAGCGGCTTTGTTGTAGAGGTGCCTGTCGAAGAGCTCCACGGAGTCTTCGTAGACGTTAGTGACTATCGGCCTTCTATAACGCTCCCTGTCTTCTCCAAAGTACTCTTCTGCTTCGAGCAGCATCTTATATGCGAATTCGTCGCTGCCGAGGTGATGTTCATGGTAAAGCGCTTCAAAATACGTTGCAAAGCCTTCGTTCAGCCAAGCGTTGGCCCAGTCCCTGCAGGTTATCAGATCGCCGAACCACTGGTGTGCGAGCTCATGGGCGAGCAATTCGTCGCTGTTGTAGTCAATCATGGCCCTCTTGTCAAGCAGGCAGGAATCCGTTAGCGTAGTTGCGTTCGTATTCTCCATTCCTCCAAAGATGAAGTCAGCGACCGTCACCTGCGAATACTTAGGATAAGGGTACTTCAAACCAAGGCTCTTGCTGAAGAACTTCATCATGTCTGGCGTATTTACAAAGGTTCTCTTGGCGTCCTCCTCCCTTCCCTTCGGAACGTAATATATTATTGGTATCCCATCGTAGCTATCTTTCAGCTCGGAGAATTCTCCAGCAACTAGTGAAATCAGGTATACAGAATGCGGTATTTCGTGCGACCAGTGGGATGTTTTTGTCCCATTCTTGTTAATCTTCTGCGATACAAGTTTCCCGTTTGATACTGCAACGAACTTCTTTGGAACTGTTGCTATTACCTCGCTGGTCACCTTTACATTCGGATCATCAATTGAGGGAAACCAGAAGCGAGATTCGTCAGATTCGCCTTGCGTCCAAGCCTGAATAGGTCTGTTTGGGTATTCCTTGTCTGGATAGTTGAAGAAGATGCCCCTTCTGGGCGTGCAAGAATATTCGATATTGATTGTGAATTTTTCCCCCTCTTTCATTTCCCTTCCTAGGCTTACAGATAATTTGCCATACGTCTGGCTGAACCTCAGATTCGTTCTCCCGAATTTCACGCTTTTGATGTGGAGTTCAACTGCATCAAAATCAACAGCAGAGACTCCAGAAACTTTTGCACGAAACTGTGTAGAGACCTTTCCGTAAAGTTTCTTGTTTTTGAAATCTGGTTTTACTTCGAGTTTTACATGCTCAGCTTGGACTAGGGTATCGCGGGCGTAATGCTCTGTAGCACTGGGGAATGCAAATGTACTATGAACCGCATCTGCCATGCCGCAGTTTCCAACAACGCTGTCCTTCATGCTATACACTGAATTGTTAGGAGTCTCTACCGGTTTGAGTATATATACATCGACTTTCTCTTAGATGGTGCAAAAAGCCCAGCCGTGGTATGAAATGAAGAGCATAGTAATTGTAGCGATTGCTGCGGTGGTTGTAGTTGCTGTCGGTGCTACTGTATTTTTGAACCAAGGTTTGCTAACGTCTGTAACTCCAGCTCCGCCTCCTCCACTAGGAGTAGAAAAGGGAAGCATCTTTTTCACTACGACTGAGAAGAACATAACGCTGTCGCCCGGAGAAACAAAGACCATCAAGCTGAATTTGCAGTCGGTTGGAGGCTTTCAGGGCGGCGTAAGCTTTGGACTAAGAGGCCCGATTCAGGGTGCGCAGATAAAATTCGATCCCCCTTCAGCTAAAATAACAAATGACGGCGATGTGCCTGTCCAAGCTACGATTTCCTTGCAAAGCACTGCCAAGGCTGGGGACAGAAACGTGATTTTCACTGCAAACTCCAAAACGCTGTCTTCTGAAGCTGTAACGGGCTTGAGCATACTTGGCTCAGACAGGGTAACTGTCGAAATCAGGAACTATCTTTACATCCCTGCCAGCGTCACAGTCAAAAAAGGCACTACAATTACTTGGGTCAACCTTGACGATGTTGCACATACTGCAACCGAAGACAATGGGGAATGGGACTCTAAGGACCTTCCTGCACAAAGATCGTGGAGTCATACCTTCAACGATGTTGGAGTTTACACTTACCACTGCACCCCTCACCCGTTCATGCTTGGAAAGGTTACAGTAATTAATGGCTAGCGGAAGGCTCTAAGATCTACCAGTTCCTCGTATCTGTGTCCGGCCTCAATGAGCTTTCTATCGATCATCCAACTGTAAATATCTTCAAAGTCTTTCTTTGAATAAGCACTCCATTCCTTCCACTTTGGAACCTTCATCGTCAATTTTAGCTGCTTGGCAGGCTTCTGCAGTTCTGGAGCGAGCCTTGGTATTATCTTGCTGAACCGTTCAAAATAAAATTTTCTGTATTCGTCTGGCTTTACATTTATCTCCCTGATAGCTTTGTTCGTCGCTTTGAGATAAGCGGAGAGTGTTGGGGCGTTAATGTCGTTCCTCGCTATCATCAGGGTGCCCTTCCTCCTTGTTGATTCTATGATCTTGACCATACCCATGTGCTCTGCGAGATCTGCATAGGGCCCCATAACGCTCGCGGCGGCAACTTCTCCTTTTACTAGGGCTTCGAGTCTGAGGTGAGGGTCTCCTATCTGCTGAAGTTTTATATGGTCTCTCGGAATGAACTTTTCCAAATCTTCTATCGTCGTGTAGTAAGACCCTGTACCTTTCTCAATCGCTATAGCTTTGTCCTTCAGCTCTTCGGGCTTTTTTATTGCCTTTGGCTTGACGTACAGGCCAAAACTTGCGTTCAAACCTTCTTTAACCCAAGAGGATATAGCCACTATCTTGCCAGTCGTATTTCCGATGGCTCTTGTTAAGCAAACATATTCCGCAGCATGGTAAATATCCTGCTTACCCTCCTTCTGCAGGTCTTTGTACATCTCGCTCTTGTTGGAAACTACTTCGCTTGGAGTTATGTCGTGAAATACAAGTTCAATACCTTCTTTCTTGTAGAACCCCTTTTTATGAGCCATAATTTCTGGAAAAGACCAGTAGTAGGCAAGGTTGTTTATTCCCTGATCGATAGTCTGAAGAACCTTCTGCATGTCATATGCTGTAGTAATGCGGTAAATTAGAGCTTTCTGTTATGAAAAATTGGATAGCAGGCCTTGCGACCTGCTTTCAGTTACTTTTTACGCCTTGCCAGAGCTGCTATAGCACCTACGATAATGACTGCTACTGCTACTCCTATGATTACCATTGTATTGTCTGGGCCTGCGGAAGGCTGAGGTGGAGCTGACTGCTGTGGAGATGGAGCTGGTTGAACTGGTTGTCCGGGCTGAACCGGTTGTACTACTTGCACTGGTTGAACAGGCTGAGGTGCTGGAGCTCCAAGGGCTGGTGCCTTCTGTGCAGCGTTTAGAGCTACAGGGTCAACTGCATACTGTACATTCACAGGCTCTGTTGGTGTGACCCCTATCGATGGATCGTGTTCGAGGCTTTTCGCGCCGAAGTTAGGATAGAGTATGTACACTCTAATCTTGTTCTGATCTCCAATGTATGAGCCGTCAACTTTCACACTTTGACCCTGCGCAGGAGAGCTTCCCTTTGCGTAGACTGTTGCTGTGTTTGTGAAGTTGAAGTAGCCTCCCAAGACCTGATTGTCGCTTAACATTGTAAGCTTGCGCTGATCTTTGTCAGCCTCCAACTTCTTCTCGTCTTCGCCTTTTGCAGTCTTGTTCTCTTTAGTTTCTATCCTCTCTTTTCCTGTTCTCACCTCTGTCAGAGACGGTTTTGCCTTTTCTTCTACCGCATCGTCAATCTTGGAGCCTTTGAACGCTGTTAGCTCAAGCCATAGTGCTAGCTTGTCCTTGGTAAGGTCTATGTTGAGTATCTTTGCAGCTGTAGTATTGAGGTTCCACCTCCACGACTTTATGATAATGTCGCTCTTCATCGATGCTGTTGGAACTAATGTGTCGCCTTCCTTCACGGTAGTGTTGTACAATCTGTTTCTGATGACGATCTGGTTCTTTAGGTTCTCGAATTGCTTGCCGTTTATGTCGCTTAGAGTGTAGTTGAACTGATATCCAATGACTTTGTCGCCAGCGCTAATGGGCTGGAAGCCTAAGAATGTCCATTTGCCCTGGTTGAATTCGAAGAACGGAGGGTTAGTTTGCCTTAGCTGTGATCTGATGTTCTCCAATGCGCTGATTGATATTGCTTTGATGTAGAAGGTCTGGCCTTGCACTGCAACGATTCCCTCAACAACAACGTCCCCTCTAAGTTCTCCACTCACCTTTGTGTCCTTTGAGACATTCACACCTATTCGAGAGGAACCCTCTTGGAATAGATAGTTGAATAGTCGCTCTGTCTGTCTATCCCTGTTCTCTCTTATGGTGCCAGCGATTGTCACATTCTTGCCGACTTTGGATGCATTAATTTCCTTTATTGCTGATTCTCCAGCCTTCAGGAACTTTTCGAGTTCTGCCTTGAACTTTCTTTGGAAGATTTCCTGCCCCGTATCAAGGTATTCAATTATTCCCTTGTACTTCACCTGATATATTGTGTTGTTCTGGCTGTTTGCATACCAGAAGAACGCCGGATGCTTACCTTCTGCCGTGGCTATGACAGTTATGTCACCATTTGTAACTGTCAGTCTTCCTCGCTCTTCTCGGCCTTTGAGCCCTTTTTCCTTTTCTGCGTATGCTGTATTCGCAAGTAGCGGTGCAGCTACTAGTACTGCTACTAGTGCCAATGCTATTATTTTGCCGCGCATTTTTTCACCTTAGCGCTGTTATTGCACTGCCAATACTATAAGGGCCGTTGTGGTACACTATGCAGGAACACCAAGGAACGAATTTCTAATTTTCACGAACTTTGGCACGTGAAGGTTCCAGATTCCGAATACGTATTAGGAGGCCTGAACCCTGATTCATCTTTGAGGTATATCGACAGTATTCTATCAATGTCACATGTCGATGGGTGTATGACTCGTGAGGTTGAAATGAAGTCATACGATCCGTACATTACGTCGCCATATACTGTGCTATGGCCTAGACCTAATGCATGGCCGAATTCATGGGCTGCAACATTCTGAATGTCCGCTTTGTCTAGTGCCAGTCCCCTGGCCGATTTGGTTGCTATGACTACATCTGCTCTGACTATCTTCCCTAATCTGTAGTACGCTGTTGTTGTGCCGAGCACTGACTCTGCCCTCTCAATTAGGGTTATTGCAATGTCTGCAGAGGAGCTGACGTACCTTATGCCGAATGGTGCAGAATCATAGGGAACGTTTGAAATTCCTCCACCAGCTCTTATCCTGTCTTGCCAGTCTCTTATTGCCGATTTTGCTAAGTCTATTGCTGATGGGTCAATGTCGCCACTTGCTACGTTAATTGAGACTGTTAGAGGGTCGTGGTCCCATGCAAATTCTCTTTCTATGAATCCCGGCCCGTCGAAGCCGTTAATCATTTTCTGAGGGTCTATGCCGTATTGAGAGAGGTGATCCGTGACGAAGGCTACTATTCTTGCTGTAAGCATGCCCATTGACTCAAGAATCGATATGGCTATCTGCCAAAGTCCTGATTGTTGTTGATTGACTGGAGTCGTAGTGGGAGTTGGCGTATTGTAATGTGGGGTTGGAGTATCTGGAGTTGGTATGTCGTATTGCTCTACTGCTGAATGAGAGTTTCCCCTGCTTGTCTTGAACTTTAGAGCGTATTCAGCACTGCTGTTGTATGATGCTGCTATGATACCTGCTGACAGAAGCAGTATAGCTATTGCAAATGCAACTTTGCCCATTGACAATATTTAGGATAAGTCATAGGATAAGGGACATTGTGGAACGGGTATTCCAGTATTATTCCAATAATTTGGAAATATGGCTGGCAACGAGCATAACAAAACATTATGACAGGAATTTGAAGAATCGCTATAATAGTTTCTTGCTCTGCCTCGACCTTATCCACCTATCAAGCTGTTCGATTACCTTGCTCAGATCTTTACCATCTTCTGTAAGCGAATATTCAACCCTAGGCGGAATCTCTGGGTATATCCTTCTAGTTATTAGGCCGTCGTTCTCAAATTCCTTCAATCTTTCTGATAGGGTTGTGGCGGTTATTCCAGTCAGCCTCCTCTTTAATTCGTTGAACCGTACAGTTCCACCGCCATTGAGCTCTCCAAGAATCTGCAGAGCCCAGCTCCTGCTAAGATGCTCCCATAGCTCTGAAACCACGCATACTCCGCGTTGTTCTACCTCTGCAGTAGTATGGTCTGGCAAATCTAGTTGGTATGGAGAAACTACCTAGTTTAAATAGATTACTATGTATTATGATACTAGTGGTATAGATGATAGGAATAACGGACCCTATAGTTTCGAACCCTGATCTAGCATTGCTAGCATTGAGAACGATCTTTGGAGCTGCCATGATAGTGCATGGTTATCCGAAACTTTCAGGAGAGGGTAGAAAGAAGACAGAAGGTTTCATGAAGTCAGTGGGCATACCTCCAGCATTGGGTTTTCTTACAGGAGTGCTGGAATTTGTAGGCGGTATCGCGGTAATTCTTGGAGTGCTTACAGTTCTTGCTGGGACATTGTTTGCACTAGAAATGGTTGCTACGACATGGCTTGCACAGAAAAAGCTAGGGAAAAAATATGTCCTTGGTTACGAGCTTGACATTGCGTACCTTGGAGGAGCAATAGTGCTGGCACTGGTAGGAGCAGGCTCCATATCTGTTGATGCGTTTCTACCATAAAAAATCACAATAAGGATTGGTGCAGAATTTAATTTCAGAGGCGTAATGGACGGGTTGGAGCGACTATCGCTTTAGGATCCTTTTGCCAGATCGCCGGTTGCACATCGATGTATAGCTCAATCTCGTTTCCGTCAGGATCCTTGATGTACACACTATGAGTCACCGTGTGATCAGCCATCCCTTCAATCTCTATCCCAGCCGCTTTTAAGCGGGCAACGGCTCCTCTCAGTTCGTCATCACTCTCACCTACCTTCAATCCAATATGATAAAGCCCTATTCTGGGTTCTGGAGGAATAGGATTCGCATCGGTTCCGACTTGAATCAGTAAAAGCTCGTGGTGAGTTCGCCCTGAAGAGAATACTGCAAACGTATCCCCTATCCTAGGAATCTCGTTGAATCCCAATATATCGCTGTAAAATTGCCTTGACATCTCCAAATCACCAACATACAGCACTACGTGCCCAAGCTCCTTAACGCCTCCAATTAGTGCCCTCTTATTGCTCGGTTGGATTTCGTTGTTGGAAACCGATCTTGGTCTTTCATTATACATTTGAAATAATTGTTTTATTACATACTGTTAAACCTATGGTGCCAATCTACAGGAGGTTATTTCATGCCTCCAGCTAAATAAGCAAGACTTGGACGGGCCCCCAGTATGGACAAATTTATCCAAGGCCCTGAACACTAGTTGTTCAAATTCGTAGAAGTTAGTTATGGAGTGCGAGCTACCGACCCAACTGGGTAAGAATGGATCTGGTGTTGGAACTGTCCCGAGGATTTATTAAGAGGATGATAGGGGGAAGCTAGGAGTGTTTCATGACTCGTATTTGTGATAGGGTCTCCCTGTCCACCATGCTCCTAGCATCCTTTCCCTTCGATATTATTAGTCGTTAGAGGAAAAGATCGGCGCTATTTTGAAAAGAAAAGAGTTAGCCCTGCGCGAGCAAGGCCTTTGTTTATGCCTTCTTTCTTCTGCTGAATAGTACTCCAGATATTACTACTAGTACTACTCCTATACCAATTGCGGCATAGGATATTGGGCTGATCGTCTCCACTGTGACTGTTGGTCCTGGCACTGGTACTTCTTTGATGACTTCTTTCTCTACTGGTACTTGTACTTCCTTAATGACCTCTTTCTCTACTGGTACTTCTTTGATGACTTCCTTAATGACATCTCTTGGAACTTCCTTGATCACTTCCCTAACTTGAGGCTGTGGTATTACATCTGGAAGACCGAATGCTACAAGAGTACCATCAAGTACATTACTGACACCAGCACCGAAGAGGAATCCACCTCCACCTCCTACATGCATGAAGATCCTGTATTTGCCGTCCTTTGTCGCACCTATCGTAGGCATTACGTTGACTGGCACACCGAAGAACTTCTCATGTAGCAGTTTACCACTTGTAGCATCTAGGAACTTCAGGTTACCGTCTGCAGCATAGACCACGACCATGCCTCCAGTAGTCATTATGCCCCCTCTGAATGCCGCATTATCAATCTTGTATGACCATACCTTCTTTCCTGTATTGACGTCTACAGCATCTACATTTGCATCGACGATCCATTCAGTCTGTTGTGGGAATGCTGTTCTTGGAGTGCCTCCAACACCATTGTTTCCAAATGCTCTTACAGGTCCAAAGTTATGAGTGCCCATGTTGTTGAATGTGGCTACATATACGCGGTTGCCATCGTATGCAAAGTCAGATTCAAGACAGACTGTGTAGCAGTTCTGTACAATTGGTCCTTTCTCCGGATAGTTCATCCATGGCTTGCCCATGTCTTCCTTTGTAAGCCTGCAGCAAGCTTCTCTGTCTGTTGGCCTGTTGTTAGCTCCAACACCGTAATAGGTTTGAATGTTCTTTCCTCCTCTGAGTATGGTAGGAGGATCATACACCCAGAATGGCTTTCCAGTATTCCAGTCTAATGCATAGACAATTCCATTCTTGCACCCTTTAATGAATGCCTTCTGGCCCTGAACACTTGCTATGACGCCTACCCATGAGCAGTCATAGTCCCATAGGTCGTGCGGAATGGCTTGGAACCACCATACTATTTTGCCCGTTCTGACATCGTATGCTGATAATCCACTTCCATGTATAGCTGGACCATATCTGTGTGTTAGATTTGTATATGGACCTTGGTCTCCCCAGCCCAATGCGACTATACCAGTTTCAGGATCAATTGGATAGGTACCCCAAACCGCTGAGCCAAAATTGGTAGCAGGGTGTAATTTTCCAAAGGTTGGCGATCCTGGCACTAGATCAATCCCATCGTTCTTTACGACATCGTCAGCCACGTCAGTACATTTTGTTGCTAGATATGTTGGTTCTCTGTCTCTTGCTGGATAGTTGATACCCTCCAAGTATCTTGGATACTCAAAGTACCATCCATTTCCGTTTGCAGCTCTGCATTGGTTAATGGCCCAGTCAGGGTCTCCTTGAGGACTAGGTGAAGTGAACTCCCTGTATAATCTCTTTGGATTTGCAGGGTCGCTCATGTCGAATGCAGTCACAAAGTTTCGACCTCCGGCACCACTGGCACCAGCTATAGGGAAGAACATGATATTGCCAAGGAATTGTGGAGGATGTGTACCTAAACTGGACATGAAACCGCCAGATACGGAACCTATGATTCCCTTTGTTGGATCACCGAATTCAGCATTTGTACCGCATATCTGCTCTGTTGTCAGAGTCCATGCGGTCTTGCCAGTCTTTGCATCTACTCCATATAGGTTGCATGACCCAAGTGAACTGGTGATGAGCCAGCCTTTGTCTCTATAATAGTTGATCGCATGTCCATGGGCAAGTACCCTTTGTAACCATGGATATTTTGCATTTTCCTCCTCAGCCTTGAACTGATAACCGTATGTATTATTCCATATTAGTTTGCCTGTCCCTGCATCAATGGCAAGAATTCTCCTGTCGTTGAGTAGAACGTATGCTACGCCATCGACCACGATGACTGGGGCTCCAGAACCCATGTGTGCCGGACCCAATTGTGTTGAAAGTGTGAACCTTGTGTATGGATAAATCCACTTTGATTCAAGGTATTGGACGTTATCTTTGTTAATCTGGTTCTGGGGACTGTAGCTTCCTCCAGTTGGCTGATAGTTCACATGCTCCCAGTTGCCTGTTGGGACTGACGGAGCAGCTCCTCCTACTGGAGGACCTCCAGGATCAAAAGCACTCACAGATTTTGTTAGAGATGCCATGACTGACGAAGCTATGAGTAGAGCTGCTACCAGCAGAGTGAGGATTGTTAGTCTTTGAGTCACAACTTTCTTTTTTACCACAGAGTCGTTTGAACTCATTGCGGATTCTAATCAAAGAGTTTGATTTAGTATTATGGTGTACACAAGGCTACATTGTAGCACTTTTTTGGGCTAATGCCAAAACCAATGTTGATTTAAGGATATATATCTCCTCTTACAAGAGATATCATGGCCCGAAATCTTCGGAAGATCCATAAAACAATTCGAGCGGATCCAGAGGCGCTTGATATTATTGAAAAGGAGGCTGATAGCAGAGGGTTGTCATTTAACGCCTTTCTATCATCCATTCTAAAAAGATATACAGAGTGGGGTAAGTTAACTGAGAGAGGATTCGTCACGATTTCACAAACCACCTACAAATCTCTTCTTGATGAACTCGATGATGAAACGCTGAAGAGGGTAGCAGAGCGCCTTGCCGACCGCGTTGTAAGGGAGATCTTGCTTGTTCTTTCCGGAGGTGATGACCTTCAGTCTTTCTTAAGGACACTTGAAATCTTCTCGAGAAACAGTGGATTATTCAATTGCGATATCAAGGTCGATGGCGAGAGAGTCAGAATTTCTGCCCGCCATGAGCTCGGCAGAAATCATTCACTATTTTTGATGTTCGTTTGGCGACGCTTTCTGAAAAGCATTCTTGGTGTGACTCCTGAGATTGTTATTGATCGCAATATCATACTCGTAAGCTTTAACACTCCTGAACCAACTGTAAGAAAGTTAGAAGCTCCACTGAGCGAATCATTTGAGAGAATAGGCCTCTCAGTTAGCTTAAGCAAATAGGAGATAACAATTCGGACGTATGGAATTTAGGCGGGCCCCCCGGGATTCGAACCCGAGACCCCCGGGTGTCTTTCAGAGGGTTAAAAGCCCGGTGCTCTACCTGGCTGAGCTAGGGGCCCTTGTGAGAAGGCAAGCCCTTTACAAGCTCTATTAGAGCTTTCCCTTTCTTTGCCGAATCAAAAATATCCCAGAAAAGGACCTTGTTACCGTGGATTGAAATTTGCTGAGAATAGTCTAGTCATAACGATGTCAACATTTTGTCCCTTCTTGATTGATGATTTAGGAGCCAACATCAAATAACCATCAGCCCTGACAAAACTGGAAAGGATGTTCGAACCAGAGGGGTGAATAGGTTCAGCTTTGACATTGCTCCCTTGATGAATTAGTTTGACAAGAACAAAACGGGTCATCTCATCACTCTCTATATCCTCAGTAATTGTTGCCCTGATTAATACCCCATCTAATTCTCTTCTTGTTAGAATCTTCCGAAGCATTGCCCTTCCAAAAATGTAGAATCCAAAGATACAGGAAACAGAAAAACCTGGCGTGAGCAGTATAGGTTTTCCTTCAATCGATGCAAGTGCTATAGGGCTTCCTGGGCGCATCGCAATTCCATGAACAAGTACTCCAGGTCTTCCCAGTGTGCCGACGACCGTAGGGAGCAAGTCTTTCTCTCCTACAGATGTACCACCACTTGCTATAACTGCATCAGATTTTTTCAAACCTTCCTCTAATTTTCTTCTTATCTCATCCTCATCATCGTGTGCTATGCCAAGGTCAATTGGTATTCCTCCCTCCTCTTTCACAAGAGCACTTAGGATAATTCTGTTGGTATCGTAAATCTTCGCTCCACTCATCTTTTGCCCTGGATTGAGTAATTCGTCTCCTGTTGAAAGAATTGATACTCTGGGCCTCTTCGTAACTGTGATGATGCCAATTCCAAGAGCGGATAAGATACCTAAATCCTGAGAATACAAGAATGTACCCGCTTGAAGAACAGTCCCGCCGCGCTTTATGTCGCTTCCTCTATACGTTACATTCTCTCCCTTTTCCACCGATTTGATGAACTCGACCTTGTTACCGCCTCTTTTGGAATATTCGAACATGACAACAGCATCCGCACCATTGGGAATCATAGAGCCTGTAGAAACAAAAGCACACTCTTGTCCCCCTACCCTGAACTTTGGGGGAGTACCAATTTTCACTTCTCCAAGGAATCTAAATGTAAAAGGATTCTTAAGAGACGCGTTTACATCTTCGGATCTAACGGCGTACCCGTCTCTCGTTGACATGTTCTCACTCGGCAAATCAACCGATGCCACCACGTCCCTTGCAAGTACCCTGTGTAGCCCCTCAATTGTAGGAATGCTTTCCGTACCCGTGTGTATCGTTATTGCATCGAGGAACGTAGCAAGCGCCTCTTTAATAGGAGTATACTTCAGGAATTTTTTCATTGTAGCTTTTCGTGCCCGTATAGACTGCCAGAATAGAGGTAAAATAATATAGTTTCAGGTGTATCTAGGAAGTAGAATTTGAGCAGAATAAAGCAAAAAAATCCTGCAATGGAGGTTTCAATGGTAAACATTTCTGAAAAGACTAGAGTTCACAGGGAATCGATCGCGGTAGGCTCGATCAGACTTAATTCAGATACAATCCGAAAGTTAAAATCAGGTCAGACCGGGAAAGGCGATGCCATTCAGATAGCAAAGATCACAGGGATTCAGGCGGCAAAGCTTACCCCCCTTCTAATTCCTCTCTGCCACCCTATACATATCGAACATGTAGATATCAAGACGAAGATACTAAAAGGTTCGGTTGAAATTACTGCTAAAGTCGTTTCAGAGGGCAAGACGGGCGTTGAAATGGAAGCATTGACTGCAGTTTCTGTAGCACTGCTTAATATTTGGGATGTTGTCAAGGCATATGAGAAGGATGAAAAGGGTCAATATCCGAGCACGGTAATTGAGCGAATAAGTGTAAAGAGCAAAGTGAAGAGAAAGATTGAAGACTCATAAACAACATAGGGTAGATTCTCCAAAAAAAATTGCTATAGCCGTCTTTACCATTAGTAGTAGCAGGTTCCGAGCTAAAAAAAAGACTAATCAGTCAGGCACACTGATAATCAACGCCCTGAAAAATGCAGGGCATGATGTTTTAGACCTTGGAATTTTGGATGATGATTCTAAGATGATTACTACACAAGTTATGGGAGCTGTGCGGTCGCAGAAGGTAAACGCGGTAATCTTGACAGGAGGTACGGGTCTTGCAATTAGAGATGTTACTACGGAAACCTTAGCTCCACTTTTTGAAAAAACGATACCCGGGTTCGGAGAGATTTTTCGTTATGAAAGTTACAGGAAGATAGGTACTGCAGCGTACCTCTCAAGGGCGACTGCGGGTATAATTTCAGGTAAGCCTGTCTTCTGCCTTCCAGGATCCCCAGAAGCAGTTGCTTTGGGTATGAAACTAATCATTCCTGAGATATCCCACACAGTTTTCATAGCAAAATCCTAACTTCCACAAGCAGAAAATGGACTGAGTTCCAAATAGATTGTGAATTGTCCTTTACTGTATCCAAGCATAACTGTTGTCGACATATAGCTCCTTCTTGAACAAAGCGGGTTCTTTTTTGTAACGCTTGACCGATTCTTGCATAGCCAAGAAGACATTCTCTTTTCTGGCACCTCCTACAACAACCAAGACCACGGGCTCGCCTACACGAAACTGCCCTACAAGATGATGGATTGAAACAAAGTGAACTTTGAATTTCCTCTTTACCTCGTTGCAGATCTTTAGGATTGCTTTGTTCGCATGCTTCTTGTACGACTCCATTTCAAGTTTGGCGACTTCCTTCCCTCCTCTCCCCTCGCGACGGGCAACCCCTATGAAGACTAGTAACGCACCTATCTCTCCAGACAGATTTGATTTTAGTATGTAGCTCAATGCATCTAAGAGATTTACCTTACCCTTTCTATGAATACCCGGCTTTAGCATTAGATCTGACGAACCCATAACCACTTCTTATAAGATATAATAAATTGGTTCTGATAACTCTTCATGTTATCCAATTATTCGCTTTTTATACCCCCTCTAGGGCCTAGATAACGATAGGGGCCCCTAACGCTCATAGTGATTTGCTTGTAGAAACTGCATGAACAAGCAATACAAAGAAATCCTTTGTAGAGTTATCAGATTCTGTGCGTCCTAGGCACGCCCGCTCGCCTGCACGACTCCCCGTCTAGGGGGAGCATATATAAACAAAGATGAGAGAGGAGTTGCTTTGCGTAGTTGCGGTAGATGGGTCATGCGTGCCAACGTTCCACAAGAACCAGTTATCAGAACAAATAAATTGTTAAGATAAGCAATTGATGCCATTTCTCTAGGAATAGTTTTTCCTTCAAGTTTAATATACTCGTGTTGCAATTTTATGATAAATGCAGGCATCGTCGGAAAGGTATGTTTTGGTCAAATACTTTGCAAAGGTCAGAGAGATTACAAAAAAGAGGGAAGAGAAGATACCAATTCGAAATCCAACAACTGTAAACAAATTTCTTTCAGAACTCTTCTCTAAGTATGGATATCAATTGAAGGAATTTGTCATGGAAAGTGATGGAGCCTTGAAGAAAAACATAGGAATACTTGTGAACGGTTCTTCAGTTCATAGCAACAAGATGAGAGAGCTCCATCTTAGCAACCATGATGAGTTTGTCATTCTCCCTCCGATAGCTGGAGGATAATTTTGGCTTGAATTAGATGTCGTTCTTATCTTTCAGATCGATGAGGCTGTAAAATACGTTCCAATGGTTACCAAAATTACCCCTATGATGCGTCTTACACCTAATTGTGCTAATCTTTTCGAGCCCAAATAACTTCCCAATTGAGCGGCTATGATAACTACGGGTATTGTTATCAAAAGAAGTGGATTCGGAAGGATGGGTGTTAGTCTGGGAGCTCTGGCTGCGATCCCAGCCAGTGAATTTAGCATAATAAAGACCGTTGTAGTCGCAGCCGAATTCTTAGGCTCAGCTATTCCTCCAAGAATCAGCAGAGGGGCCAAGTACACGCCACCTCCAATGCCCGTTACTCCTGCAGCAATACCTATCATGATGCCCAAGAGGATCTTTAGAGTTACGCTAAGTCTAATGGTACGCAAGGGCGATGTTGCTATTATGACTGCCAGTCCGCCTATTGCTATAGAGGTTCCCATGATTATTTTTAGTACTTGTTCGGGTAATATTAGCGAGCCACTGAAAAAAGCTGCTGGCACTGACCCCGCAATGAACCATAGCAGATCTTTTGACAAATGTATTCTCCATCTAGTTAAAGAGCTCATTGTGGAAAAAATATTGAAGATTAGGCCAGCAGTAGCGGTTTGACCGGGTGGTTGCCCTGACAACAGCAGAATGGCGATGAACATCGAGCCGCCCGCAAAACCTCCCATGGTGTAGAACAAACCCGCTAAGCCAAGTAAAGATACTATGATCAGCTCGCCTGATTCCATCTAACCATACTCCGTTCTAATAGAAATTTGAGTCATTATGCAAGTGGAAACTGGGCAGCGGCCAAGAAGGCAGTCCACGTTGTTGATATAATCCTCGGCCATAACAATTCTTTGAACATTAGTAGCCCTGAATCAAACGATCAAGTCTTGATGCAGCTCACGGAAAATATACGTGGCAGATTCTCAGCAATCTTTTGCCATGACTTGGCCCCATCGGTACTGCAAAAGACTTGACCATTTGTACAACCCACATAGATACCGCATTGTTCCTCTCCATCCGTGGCCATGGCCTCTCGTAATACGTTAAAGTAAGACCTTTGAGGTAGTCCTTCGGAGCTCTTGAACCAGCTCCTTCCACCGTCCTGTGTAACCCAAAGTTGAAACACTCCATTAGGAGGATAACGTCCTCCAGCCTCTACTGGTACAACATAGACTTCGTCTGGCTTATGAGGGTGCACTCCAATCGGGAAACCAAAGTCGCTTGGCAATGATTTCCCGATTTCGTTCCAATTTTTTCCAAAGTCCCCACTGACATATACTCCGCCGTGATTTTGAAGATACAGCACATCAGGTTTTGAGGAATTATGGTCGATCTTGTGGACGCACTGGCCGTATTCAGGGTATTTCTCTGGGAGAAAATCAGCCCGAATGCCTTTGTTCATGAATTTCCATATCTTCCCTCCATCATCGCTACCAAGAACACCGACCGCTGAAATTCCTACGCGTATTTTGTTTTGTTGATTTGAATTTATTACGATTGTGTGCAAGCAAAGTCCACCGTTTCCAGGCTGCCATTCCTTACGCGTCTGATGGAAGTTCAGCGAGTCAAAACCCTTCCATGAATCGGAGCCATCCTCACTAACGAATAGGGCAGCAGGTTCCACTCCCGCATAAAGGCGATGGTCTTTGTCGAACTGCAGGTTCCATATCCTTTTGACGCTCAACTGGTAAGGATTTTTCTTAGGGAAACGAGGATGGTTCCTAGCCTTTCTCCAAGTACGTCCGGAGTCTTTACTCTTGTAGATCACTGGTCCCCATGTCCAGGTGTTAACCCCGGCATAAAGACTCGGACGACCTTTACCCTCTTCTCCAATCATGTCGTAAGTGTCGAAACCCTCGAAGAAGGGCCCATGCATTTTCCAGGTTCTTCTTGATGGGGAACCTTCGAAGATAAAACCACCTTTGGCCGTACCTACTAGAACCAAAACAGTCAACTAGACCGCCCCAAACTCCATGGTTATCCTCCAGCTACAGAGGGGAATATATGCACTAGGTCTCCGTCCTTAAGCAGAGTGTCCAGTGCGTCTTCTCTGGACCTTATGTTCGTACCATTCACAAACAAATTCACATACGGACGAATCCTCCCAGTTTCGTCGTAGATACTATCCTTGAAGCCAGAAGCCATCTTCTCGATATTTGACACAAGATCTTTTACCGTTCTTACCTCCAGCGTAAGTCTTGGGCTCAACCTGAACTCCCTAACGAAAACAGACGCAACGAATACCTCAACTCCCAATTTGCCATCCTCCGATTAACCCAACCATCCTGATACGATCCTTTGTGCATACTGGTGCGTTAAGTTGTGTGGCATCAAACGCTTAGCCTTCACCAACCCCCTCAGAAAACTACCGATTGTTATACGGCCTCCCGTTTTTTAAGGTTATAGGGGAGTTTACAGAGTTTGTTTTGTTTACTACCTTCCCAATGAGGTTGCTCAGGTCTCCTAACCAAGATCTGGTGAATTTGAGCGCTAGTGAAATTCCCTAGTGTTGAGCCTGAAATTAGCCACCAATTGAGTGCATGGGTCTAATGTGCCTAATAGAAAGCACCTGGTCTAATTTTCTTTCCACACCCGCATCTTTATTCCAGAAACATCTCTTTATGAAATCCGCAATCTGCACGTCTGAAGCTCCCTCCTTCAATAGTGGTCTTAGGTCATATTCACTAGAACTGAAAAGGCAAGGAACAAGGTTGCCGTCAGCTTTTAGCCTTACTCTGTCACAATCTCCACAAAAGGGAGAAGTGATTGATGTTATGAGTCCTATCTTGCCTTGACCATCGGAAAACTCAAAGAGCGTAGATGTGCTTCCTGGTTCCCTTGGCATAGGCTGCAGTTCGTATGACTGCTTTATTCTTTCAATTATTTCTCTCCCAGAGAAGACTTTTTCTGGGTTCCACAGTTTCTTCCCGTCAAAAGGCATGTATTCGATAAATCTGATCGTCAACGCGGTTTTGTGAGCCAATGAAGCAAATTCAACCACTTCATCGTCGTTGAACCCCTTTATTACAACACAGTTTATCTTAACTTTCAGCCCCGTATCCATAGCCGCCGTAATACCATTAAGGACTCTTTCGTAAGCAAACTTTCCTGTAACATTTTCAAATCTTTCCTTCCGTAAGCTGTGTAAGCTAACTGTTACGCCGTTCAGGCCTGCCTCTTTCAGTGCTTTCGCTTTTTCTTCAAGGAAGAACCCATTGGTGGTCATATTGATGTTAGATATTTCTTGAATATCTCTCAGCATTGCTACAAGTTCATGCATGCAATTTCTGGCTAGAGGCTCGCCACCACTCAACCTAATCGTATCTACACCAAGTGAAGCAAAGATTTTCGCGAGGCGTTCAATCTCTTCAAATGAAAGAATCTCCTCTTTAGGGAGCCATGATGGATGTTCAGGCATGCAAAAGGAGCATCTGAAGTTGCATTTGTCAGTGACAGAAATTCGTAGTTTTCGAGCTACACGTCCATAGGAATCCATCAGCACGTCAGATTTCTTACTGGCCTGACTATCTAGGCTTAGGGCTTGAGCCATCTTTACTCTTTTCTACCGCTAATGGTGTATAATAGGCTTCCCCGAGGCCAATCTTGATATTGTTGCTTGAGGATTCTCCTTCGTATACGCTAACATTGGGTATTATCGGAGCCGAGATTAGAGGTGCCACCTTTACTGAATATGTCCATGTCAAAATT
The DNA here is from genome assembly GCA_024860875.1 of Nitrososphaerota archaeon. Taxonomy (GTDB): domain Archaea; phylum Thermoproteota; class Nitrososphaeria; order Nitrososphaerales; family UBA57; genus VHBL01. The sequence goes on from JACPSZ010000017.1 coordinate 88,973, forward strand.
CCTGTCTTGAGAAGGGCTACGCCGAGCATTGAACCAAGACTAAAAAGCCCAAACCCAAACCCGTACGAACCTGCTAGATCTCTTACAGTGCCGAGGGTCAAGGGAAGCATAAAACCTCCAAGACCACCTACTGCACCAACTAAGCCCGTAGCAAGGCCTATCTGTTTAGGAAACCTTAGCGGCACCAGCTGGAAAATTGAGCCGTTCCCCATTCCCAAGAAAAGCATCGTGGTGAAGAGCAGCACGATCGCAATATACAAAGAAGGCAACTGAGCTACCCCGATCGTTGTCACAGAAGCTGACGAAAGTAGTAGCAACAACATCTTTACGCCACCTATTCTATCCGCTAAGTACCCTCCTATAGGTCGGAAGAAGCTTCCTGCAAGTATACAGACTGTAGTGAAAGTCCCTGCATCAATAGCGTTTAGGCCGTAATGATCATGAAAGAATATACCAAGATAGCTGCTGAAACCGACAAATCCACCAAAGGTTACGCTGTAGAGAAAGGCAAGCGCTAAGACATCTTTAGATCTGAGGAGTCGAGCATATTCAGATACCCTCTTGATTTCTTTATTACTGCTCTCCTTTGTAAAAAAGGTGAATGCGCCTAGAGTTAAAGCAAGTGGAATCATGTATAACGCAAAGACATTTTGCCATCCATAAATTGAGGCTAGCCTAGGCGCGAAGAGCGTTGAAATGAGGGTTCCGCTGTTCCCAGCCCCAGCTATTCCCATCACTAACCCTTGATACTCCTTTGGATACCATCTGCTGGCCATTGGCAAAGCAACGGCGAAACTTGCACCTGCTGTCCCGAGCAGAAGTCCGAGGGCAATGAAATCCGACACGCTATTGGCAAAGAGCCATCCCCAAAACAGTGGTACAAAGGTAAGCATCATTCCAATGATCCCCGTCCTCTTGTATCCTATCTTATCTGCGATTATCCCAAAGGGAATTCTAAGTAGTGCCCCACCCAGAACTGGGAAAGCGGTTACTAGGCCCTTCTGAGTAGGAGTCAGCCCTAAATCCTGAGATATGTATACGCCCAGAGCTCCCACCATCACCCAGACCATGAAGCTGATATCAAAGTAGAGGAAGGAGCCAAGAAGCGTTGGGAAGTGGCCTACCTTAAGAAATTTCCTCTCCAATGAGTCACCTTCTTACCGAGGTTCCCCTACTCTTCCAATAGGAGGTGTAATGTTGTACCTCTGTAACCACTGATGTCCTAATCTTCCAGTGTTGCTCTGGCTCAGAAGGCGCTTAATGCCAATCGGATCACGTTTGAAAGCTCTGATAGAGGACAACCACTTTACACTTTTGTATCCTTGAAGGAAGGGTACCACAAGTCGCAAGGGGCCTCCGTGAACCTCTGGAAGTGGAGTCCCATTCAGACCTGTTGCCAGCAGAACCCGTGGATCTCGCGCATTGTCCCTAGAGAGTTTCTCAAAATACCCTCCGTCACGAGAGTAAAAGGCATAAAAACCATCATAGGGCGTCTCCAGCAACTTAACGTGGTCTAGAAAATCTACGAGGCGTATTCCCTCCCATTCAACCTCCTCTGACCAATTGAATATCTGGCAAATGAGTGGAACCCGCATTCTTACCCTAGGAATGGATTCCAGTTCAGCCCAAGGAACTGATCTCTTCTTGCAGTCTAGACCGCATACTTCTATTTGCAGCTCCGAAAGGGAGATTGGTTCGGGAATCGGGTATAGGCACAATACGGGCATTGGGTTTGCGTCAAAATCTATCTTGGCGAACTGTTCAGCAAATTTCGGGTAGTTTACACCTTCGCGCTTACGTCGTACCGGGGTATTCTCAAGAACCGTTGTTGGAGAATCGATCTCAACAGAATTGGTAAGTTGAGTTTCAGTCATACTACGTCACCTAATTTGAATCCCTGCTTCTCCAGCACGTGATTGTATAGCCCCTGCGCCGGAAACTATTGGCTGGATAGTTTTCTCGTCAATTTCTTTTACCAAAAAACCATTATCTTGTGGAACCAGCTTGAAGGTTCTGGCACAAAGTGTACGTTCGGTGGAGCAAGCACCGGTGCCAATATCGAATCTATAGCCATGACGGGGGCATACCACTTCGTTACCTTCTACGCTTCCCTCTGCTAGCGAAGCTCCCTCATGAGGACAGCGATTCTGGATTGCGATAAAGCGTCCCTGATGCTTGAAAACGGCAACCTCAGTGCCGTTCACAAATACCACCTTACTAGCACCCTCAGCTAATTCATCCTGCCTGATGAAAACCTTCGAATCGACGATCTCCTTGGTAGTTATACGGGGCTGCAATGATGTTTGTTGAGGTGCCCTCAGGTTCTTCCTTATCTTATCAAAGGCTCCAAATCGAATTAGCCCTTCCAAAACTTGCGGCAGCTGATCGCATGGTACATTCTCCATGATTTGGATTCCCCGATTTGCATCCGGTCCTGACGAGCCCCCCACGAAGATGTCCACTCCATCAACCATCTTGTCATCTAACTTGACCATCCTACCCAGAAGTCCAATATCAGCGACAGTGTGATTACCGCAGCCTGCGGGGCATCCAGACCAGTGGATTGTAATGGGTTGCTTCCGGTCCACTTTCCTCTCAATTTCTCGGGCTATTTGCAATGCGCGATTCTTGGTTTCTATGACAGCAAGGTTGCAGTACTCTATCCCCGTACAACTTACAAGGCCTCTCATGATTTGAGTCGGGTTGTACCCAAAGACCTTAAGCAAGGGCTCATCAAGCAAGGTGGAGAGTTTCTCGTCTGATACGTGAGGAATTATGAGGTTCTGATTCGTCGTCAGCCTAATTTCACCCTTGCCATAAGTTTCGGCGAGCCGAGCAACGTCTTCAAGCTGATCACCAGTTATTCGGCCAACAGGAACCTTAAGGCCAACATAGTTCGTATGGGCTTGCTTCTGGCGAAATACACCAATATGATCTGTTACCTTCGGAAGCCTAGCGTCGAGCCCAGCTCGTAATAGAGTATAAGCAAGCCTAGACTCTAGTGCTTCTCTGAACTTCTCAATTCCCCATGCATCTATCAGGAAAGAGAGGCGAGCCGAGTTTCTGCCTTCCCTGAATCCATGATCCCTAAACAAGAGGGTTATAGCGCTTGCAACTTCTGCAGCCTCCTCAGGCCTGACAAACGCATCCAATGCAGAAGCAACTCTATAGCCACCCGAACCGTTTTTGCCTCCAACCAATACATTAAATCCCTTTATTGTCTCGCCCTCGACTTCTTTTGTTGCAGGTACAAATGCGATGTCTTGGGTTCCGGCGTGAGTGCAGTTCTCCAAACAACCTGTGATAGTGACATTAAATTTTCGCGGAAGGTTCGTGTATGCTTTGTTCATTACGAACATTGCAGTAAAAGCTTGGGCTATAGGAGAGGCGTCTAGAAGCTCATTTGTTGTTAGACCAGCAACTGGGCAACCAACTACGTTTCTGATGTTGTCCATACCAGTCTGAAGAGTCACAAGCCCAACATTGCGAAGTTGATTAAGCATCTCCGGAACACTTTCGATCCTGACAGAGCGGAGCTCTATCTGCTGCCTAGTAGTGATATCAGCTATACCATTTCCAACCCTGTTTGCAATGGACCCTATTGCTCTAAGCTGGGATGACGTCGTTATTCCATTAGTAATTCTAATTCGAATCATAAAGTATCCCGGAGTGCGTTTCCTGAAGTAGACGCCCCACCACTTCAGCCTGTGATCTCTATCACCTGCAGGAATTGACTCCCATCCTAGCTCCGCGTAGCGAGAAATGTCTTGGCCGACATCAAGGCCGTCCTTCTCAGCCTTCAATTGTTCGATTTGGTTATTTGCGGCAGCCTGCACAGATGGCGATTTTTGAAGATCAAATTAAAAGCTATTTATGAACTGTTCATAAAAGTTAGGAATAATAGAATGAATGTCCATAATTCTAGCAATCCATTTGACACATAGATAGACATAAAAATGGATATTGCCAAAGCGTACAAAATGGCATCTGTACCAAGCAGAATCACATTTGCTTTTGATAAGGATGAAGAAACACTCCTCAGGAAGACTAGCAAAGAAGCTAATGTGTCTGTAAGTGAACTGATAAGGAGGGCTGTCAAGTTCTATTGCAAGTACAGAGACGTCATTGAAGGAGATATGGAAAGGAAGATCAGGACCTATCTAGATTTACTTCCAAATGGCGAACACCAGATAATAGATATCGAGCGGTGGATTTTGTTCATGAGAATGGTGGAAGCGTTACCCAGCGATCACGAATTCTGGGATTCGTGTATACGTATCGCAAGGGATCAAGCCGAGGAATTCAAGGGCAAGATTGGGAGTCCGCAAGCTGCCCTAGAGAGGCTAGAGGATTGTAATTGGTTTCGATTGCAGAAGAACGCAGAGAAGGAGTTTACGTTGGTGCTGAATTCGGAAATGTCTAGGAGATTTGTGGAGTTTGCTGTAGCTCAACTTCTATCAGCGATGGGATACAAAGCCGATCTGAAAACGAATCTGGGGAAAATACGAATTAGGCTGTATTGATGGATTAATCTCAGCTTTTGTAAACGTCCGTATCTTGCAGAGGGGTAAAAAGCCCGCTCTCAACCTGCTTGGGCTAGAGTACGTTTTCTTAGTAACCATATTGTTGCTGCATATGGCAACCCCTCCCTATCTTTTGCACAGGGGCGGGCGTGACAACTAGACTCCTAGGCGCAGGAAGAACTATTTTCTAATCTCGTCCAGAATTTCCTTGGCTCTGGTAAACTTTACAGCCTTCTCCTTCACCATAGTGGCAGCGACCTTGTCGATTTCTCCGCCCTTGGCCCCAGCAGATACAGCTATGTTTCTTGCGTGCAGCCGCATGTGCCCCTTCTGAATCCCTTCAGCGACGAGTGCCCTTAGAGCTGCCAAGTTCTGAGCAAGCCCAACAGATACCATGACTCTAGCAAGCTCGCCAGCACTTTTTACACCGAGTATCTTTAGTGCAATTTTTGCAGAGGGATTTACAGATGATGACCCTCCAACAATGCCAACGGCTATTGGAAGTTCTATACTGCCCACAAGGTCTTCTCTTCTGTCCTTCTTCCAAGAAGTTAACGATCTATACCGTCCAGTAATGCTTGCGTAAGAATGCGCGCCAGCTTCTATTGCCCTAGTGTCCTGTCCAGTCGCCATTGCAACAGCTATAATTCCATTCATTACGCCCTTGTTGTGAGTAGTTGCCCTATACTGATCGAAATCGGCAAAATGGTAGGCTTTGATGATGCCTTCAATGACATACTCTCCTCCAAGCTCTTCCTTGTCGAATGTTGCAGATGCGAATGCTATCCTTTCTGTTGCTAAGTTTGATAAAATTCTCAGCAGGACGTTGCCTTTAGTGGCTTTTTCAATTATAGGAGCAATAGCTTCAGCCATTGTGTTTACAGCATTGGCACCCATAGCGTCTTTGCAGTCAACGTATAACTCAACAATGAGCATTGAACCAGAAGGCGTCTTGATGGCTCTGGTCTTCAGGTCTTTTGGCCCTCCACCAATTGATAGCAATGTGGGGTTCTGCTCTGCTGCCTTTTTCATGATGCTTTTCTTCTCCTTCATAACGGCTTTAGCAGCCTTCTTTACGTCAACATCAACGACCTGAATCTGGGCACGCATTATAGAACCCGAATATTTTGTCCTAAAACCGCCTTTCTTTCTGGCGATAGCGGCGGCCTTGCTCGCAGCAGCAACTACCGAGGGCTCTTCGATGGCCATAGGCACAAGATAATCCTTGCCATCTATCAGAAAATTTACAGCTATCCCAAGAGGATGCGAAATTCCTCCAACAACATTCTCTATCATCTTATCCGCCTTATCAAGGCTCAAAGTGCGCATAGAATGCAGGGTTGCAGCTTCATCATCAGTTAGATCGGCAAACTCTTTTACGAATCCAAGCCTTTCTTCGGGCGAAAGCTTGTAGAAGCCCGAAACTGCAGAGCTCTTTTGCACGAGTCAAGCAGTTCAAGGGTTTCTATTTATTTAGATCGGCGAATCTGCAAGCGTTGCATGAAAGTCTGGGTTGACATCCTTACTCCAAAGCAGGCTCTATTCTTTGAGCCGTTAATCAAGGAACTCCGCTCGAAAAATGTTGTTTTGGTAACATCAAGGAAATACAGGGAAGTTGAACTTATTATGAAGAAGAGGAGCATTGATGGTCATTTCATTGGTGAGCACGGAGGCAAAGACCTCTATGGGAAACTCGTAGCTTCTGCAGAAAGAATCCATATGCTTGCAGATTTAGTAAGCAAAGAGGAGCCTGATATTGCCATATCGTTCAGCTCCCCTGAATGCTGTAGAGTTGCCTTTGGACTAGGCATCAAGAACTATTGCATCAATGATTCTCCTCATGCTGCAGCAGTTGCAAAGCTCACGATACCTTTGTGCCAGAGGCTCTTCACTCCTTGGGTAATTTCGACCAGAGCTTGGACAAGGTATGGAATAGATGCAAAGAACATTACGAAATACAGAGCATTAGATCCAGCTGCATGGCTCAAGAGGGCCGATCTTTCGAAAGCAAAGTCAGAACTTAATCTTGAAAAAGGTAAGAAGACGATGGCGGTAAGGCTTGAAGAGAGCTTTGCAGCATATCTGCTTGAAAATAGCAACAAAAAACCCTCGCAGGGCTACCGTCTTCTAGCTAAACTCGTCAAGGAATTCTCCAATTGCAATATCATAACCTTGGGAAGGTATTCAGAGCAAATAGAAATCCTACAGAAGAACTTTGGCAATAAGATCATAGTGCCTGACAATATAGTAGATGGCATCCCGTTGCTTCTGAACTGTGACCTGTTCATAGGTATGGGAGGAACCATGACTGCTGAAGCGGCTCTGCTGGGGGTTCCTACAATATCGTTTTTCAGGGGCAGCTATGATGTTGAAAGCTTTCTTATCAAGAAAGGGCTTGTTCTGAAACCCAAGAATGTAGATGACATAGTAAAAGTTTCGAAGAAGTTGCTTTCAGATGAGCGTAGAAGGAGAGCCATCAAGGACAAGGCCGTTAAGCTTCTTGACTGGATGGAGGATCCTATCCAGATAATATCCGACAAGATTGAGATTGCTAACTCTATTTGAGTTATGGGCTTACCTTTATGGTGCCTGACATTTCGTGAAATGCTATCACGCAGTCGAAGTAATAGGTGCCAGGCTTGTCAAACTTGAACTCGAACTTGTCTCCGGGATTTAACTGCCGGTGAAACAGAAGAATACCGTCGGCTGTAAAGTTCTTACTAGTTGCAGTGTGAATCTCTTTGTCGACATTCTCCCATATTACTGTAGAGCCTACTGGAACGTTTACGAAGGACGGCGTGAAGGCACTTTTACTTACAGCTTTTATCACAACTGTTGTAGGAGGCAGCATGTCTGCAGGGTCGGCTCCTATTGGAGGGGCATTGTTGAAGACTTGCTTTGGAAGCTCTAACTTTGGCTGTCCTGCTTGCTGCGTTTGAATTGATGTGAAAAAGACTATTCCGCCTGCAATCACCAAAAATACAACCCCTAAAACACCGATAAGTATCTTGGAGATCACCTTAGATTCACTTGACGCAATAACATTTAGAAACAAGACATAGATAAGTTAGTTCCCTCTCCAATGCACGAGCTTGGAATACGCTGTCATAATTGGAAGACTCAATGCAATGAAGAATCTCAGGAACGTAGAAGGGATGGCAAGGTTCGGCATCAACCCGAAGAACACTCTAGGTATTTCAGTTCCAGATATTAGGACAATGGCCAAGCAAATAGGTAAGGATCACTTTTTGGCGCAGAAGCTATGGTCTTCGGGGATACATGAAGCTAGAATCCTTGCAACCATCATAGACGATCCGAAACTGATTACCGAGGAGCAGATGGAGAGCTGGGTCAAAGAGATTGACAGCTGGGATATTTGCGATCAATGCTGCGGTAATCTTTTTGATAAAACGAAATTTGCCTACCAGAAGGCAATAGAATGGAGTAATAACGATAAGGAATTTATCAAGAGAGCAGGATTTAGCCTTATGGCCTACCTAGCAGTTCACGACAAGAAAGCTCCAGATAAAGCATTTGCAAAATTCCTTTCTGCCATAAAGGCCGCTGCTACTGATGAAAGAAACTTCGTCAAAAAAGCTGTAAACTGGGCTTTGCGGCAGATAGGGAAGCGCAGTCTTGAACTCAACAGGGAAGCCATAAAAACCGCAAAAGAAATTCAAAAGATGTATCCTAAGAGCGCTAGATGGATAGCGTCCGATGCGCTTAGGGAGCTGACGGGCAAAACCGTGCAGGAAAGGCTGAAGGCTAAAGCCTCTAAATAGAGGCAAGTAAGTGCACATATAGTAAAATGCTATCCTTTCGTGTAAGGACTCTCGGAATTGATTCGGGGAAGCCTATCGTCGTTCTTACCGAAGACGATGCCGCAGATTTGGGCGTCAAGAGTTCGTCGAGAGTGAGGGTAAAATCCAGTAGAGGAGAGATTACTGCAATAGTGAACATCGCAACCAAGACGTTGTCTAATGGAACGATTGGAGTGTTTGATGAAGTTCGCAGGATACTGAAACTAAGGGATAATGATAGAGTCGATGTTGGGGTTGCACCTTTTCCATCATCGCTCCAGTTTATCAGGAATAGGCTGTTAGGAAGGAAACTAAACTATGATGAGATTCATGAAATAGTGAAGGATGTCGTTGAAGGGAACCTTAGAGAGACAGAGATAGCATCCTTTGTGACCTCCCTGCACATGCAGGGCGTTGACCTTGACGAGGCTACTAGTCTGACTAATGCTATGGTGGAAACCGGGCACATTCTGAAAATCAAAAAGCGGCCTGTAGTAGACAAGCATTCCATTGGAGGAGTGCCTGGGGACAAGACAAGCCTTTTGCTGGTGCCAGTTCTGGCCGCAGCTGGCTGCACCATACCCAAGTCTTCTTCGAGGGCCATAACATCTGCTGCAGGTACTGCCGACAAAGCGGAGGTCCTGATGCCTGTCAACCTTGGAATTGAAGAGATTACCAAGGTGGTTCAAAAGACCAATGGATGCCTTGTCTGGGGAGGCTCTCTAGAACTTGCACCTGCAGACGACATCTTCGTCCAGATAGAATTTCCTCTTTCCATAGACCCTCTTTTGTTACCTTCGATCATGAGCAAGAAACGCGCTGCAAATGTGGACAATCTTGTTATCGACATACCTACTGGGACAAGGACGAAAATCAAGACAATAGAGGAAGCGAACCTACTTGCAAAGGATTTCATAGAGCTTGGAAGGCGTGTTAATATCAAAACGCAATGCACCATTACAAGCGGCGAGCAGCCAATAGGCTATGCCGTAGGGCCTGCATTGGAGGCCAGAGAAGCCCTTGAAATTTTGATGAGGAGGAAGGTCGTGCCCGAACAGATAGACAAGGTCTGCCATATTGCTGGAGCTCTGCTCGAAATGGTGGGAAGAAATGACGGCTATGATATTGCTATTCAAATCTTGAAGAGTGGTAAGGCTGAAAAGAAGATGCGGGAAATCATTTCCCAGCAGGGAGGAAATCCGAATGTTACGCCTGAGGACATAGAGGTTGGAGAATACACGTTCGATGCAAGTTCAGAGAATGCTGGGAATTTGCTTTGGATAGATAACAACGGTCTGGTGGAGGTTGCAAGGGCTGCAGGTGCACCAAAGGACAAGGAAGCAGGAGTATTGCTGCATAAAAAGCTTGGAGAGCGCGTCAGAAAAGGTGAATCATTGTTCACTATATACAGTGCTAAATCAAGAAAGATGGAAATGGCAAGGAAACTTCTTGAAGAGGTAAGAGTCTGCGGTGTCGCAGAAAAAGGAGAGATGCTCATTCAAAGGGTTAGGGAGATTCCCGTTCCAAAGAAGGCGTTCATACTTGAGCGCTAGCGCCTGAAACGCATGCTGAAGTCAATGCTCTTTGCAGAATGGGTGAGCATCCCCATTGAAATTATGTCGGCGCCAGATTTTGCATAATCAGCAAGGTTATCAAAATTAACTCCTCCGGAGGCTTCCACTTCTATTTTGTCCCTAAGCTTCTGTTTCTTAAGCTCGCCTACGGCGTTCCTGATTTCAGCAGGGCGCATATTGTCCAGCATGATGATGTCGGCGCCAGCCTTTACAGCTTTAATGGCGTCTTCAATGCTTGAAACTTCTATCTCTATTTTTTTAGAGAAACTTACCTTCTTTTTAGCGAGCTGGACGGCTTTCTTGACGCTCCCTACAAGTGCTATATGGTTGTTCTTTATCAGAACCATGTCCTGAAGGTCTGCCCTGTGCGGGTCTCCTCCTCCAAGCTCGACAGCCTTCTTCTCCAGCGACCGCAGGCCTGGAGTCGTCTTCCTTGTCGTTGCAATTCTTACTCCCTTCCTAGCTCTTTCTGCAATTGAGACGGCCTTTGCTGTGGTCGTTGCTATCCCGCTTAGGTGGCTAATTATGTTTAGGGAGACCCTTTCCAGAGCGAGCATCTTCTTTGCATCTCCTGACACTTTTGCAACTATGGTGCCATTGGAAACTCTCTGGCCGTCAGAAACTTTCTGCTCAACCTCAAGCCCCTTCTGCTTTACGAAAAAGAGCACTTCTGCGAGCCCCGCAACGACGCAATCTTCCTTGGCTATTATCTCCGCTGTAGCAGTCTGACCTTCTGCAATCACAGCATCAGTTGTAACATCTCCTCTTCCATAATCCTCCTGCAAGAAGGTTTCAAGCATGAGCATGACGCGGCTATCCATCTTTCTTATTGATGAGGTCTTGGTTGATTAGTCTTTAGCCCGCCCCTGCACAAAGGGGCCCGTATAGGGGGATATCATCTGACATCATCACTCCCTGCTTACAAATGTTCAGAGCATCCACGAGAGTGTTGAACAAGTGCGGAGACTTGAAGTCGGTGTTGTTAGTGCGTATCCAAGAGCGAAATAAGAAAATCGAAGAGCTTGAGGCTAGGTTTACAAAGCTTGAAGATAACTCTGCTTGGAACATTTATGGGAGGCTGGCCAGAATGTCTCCTTCCCTTTTAGTTCTCTGTTGGGCAGTAGACAGGTCCTGTTGCAAAAACTGCATCATACTTCAATCAATCTTAAAAAGGAAGCCAACAGCCTGTAGATGACCACCGTGAGCAAGACATTGGCTTTGTATCCTAGATTACCAAATGTTAGAGGTATCCTTTGGCAAATAGCCTGCCCATCGCACCAAGCTGGGCAATCTTTTCTCTTCCTTGATCAACGGTTTCAACTAAACCTAACTCTATTAGCCCAAAAGAGTCCCTGTCTCCATTAAAATGATACGACACAAGAGGAGGACTCATTTTCACCTTCTCAGCCAGAGACTCGAGATTTACGGATCCCTCCATCAATGCTCTCAGAATCTTCATCTTGCTCTCGGATATGATCTTGGCGTAAGAAAATCTGAGCATGGGCAGTAGCCTCGGTTCATTGTCCATGATGCCAAAAGCCCTTACTCCATTGACATAGCAGGCGCTCAGAACTGCGCATGTGGTTATTCTGTCGCCAGTAGAGACGTTAACAAGCAGTCGTTCCTCTCCTTCAATCTTCTTCAAATTGGCGAGGAACTCGAAAGCGCTCTCAATGGGATCCCCTTTCAGTTCATACGCTTCAACGGGTATCTGGAATCTAACTAGATCTTGCTTGAGTTTGTCAAGATCTTTTTTTTGGGCAGCCTGATATAGAAGGATTATCTTCTTTGTCGGAAACTGTCTTATGCCTACAAACAAAGCATCAGGATTATCTCCCATAGGGGCAACGACAACATATTCAGGCATATTTTGAACAATTAATTTCTCACTATTAAGCCCTTGTTTTAACATTTAAGGGGAACACTCATTAAGATTTTCTTAACTAAAACAACCTATGAATGCTAAGGTATTAGGGATAATCACCCTCATAGTTGGATTAGTAGCAGGAACAGGAATAGGCTATGCAGTGCAAGGCAGTAACACAGCCTCACTCCAGAAAGATGCAGCGTACTGGCGTCAGGCAACTGCTATCTTTGAACCTGCCCCGCTCAAAACGATGACAGATCATTTGGTGTACATGACCCCCGATGGAAAGATGATGCTTGCTTACCAGTTTGACAATTTGGACCTATCAAAGGCTCAGAACCTCAACTGGATAGCTCTTGGTATACCTGGTAAATGGTGCAAGGAAGACCAGCAGAGAGTCGAGCAGCAATTCGGACCTGGTTTCACACATTTCCATGACCTCGTGAAGGATACACACGGTGGGTCGGTTACAGGTCAGGATGGAGTATGGTTCAAGCACAACGCTGTTAGACAATTCGAAGCACCGTGGGGAGCGGTTGGGCCAGGCGTGGACACTAAATTCATGCCTACACAAGCTCCATCCTGCGCATAAGTAATCGTCATAGTAGAAAGCGGCGACAGTATTGGCTACTAGAGCTACCACAGTAGCAATAGGTATAGTGGTAGTAGTTGCTGCTATCATCGCTGTATTCTTTACAGCGCAGGCCGGTAATTCCGTAGGATCACGGACAGCCGCAGAAGTAGCTATAGCGCTCAATGCGTACATTGCCCCTGCTAATTGGGAATCTGGTTATTTGATTGATGACAAGTTCTATGCGCCTAGTACAGTTACAATCAGGGTAGGAGAATCAATAAGGTGGACAAACAGAGACACTACTATACATACGGTAACCTCGCAAAAGGTGCCTAATGGAGCGAGCACATTTGATTCGAGTTTCGTAGATCCAAGCAAGACAGTCGTTTTTACATTTAGAGCAGCAGGAGAATATGAATACTTTTGTACGTTGCATCCCTATATGGGCGGAAAGGTTCAAGTCCTGCCATAATGTACAGAAGGTCTTTTCTACTTCTAACCCTTGCATGGTTTGTATTAGTTGTGCCTCCGGCATTCGCTCATGAGCAGGAGGCATTAATCGGGAAGTACAAAATAAAATTCAATGTTATCCCTGACGAACCATCGGTTGGAAAAATTGCCGTGCCCGTTGTTTTCACCTACAAAGTCGAGCTGGTAGATCTTGGGCAAGAGGTACAAATCAACCTCATCAGGATAAACATTACATCGCCAAGTGGGAATTTGGCTCAACATCTCTATCAAGGAGATCGAGCTTTCCATATAATGACAGAAGCGGGACAGCACAAAGTTGATGCGGTATTGACACTTGCAGATGGTACGATATTGCCTACGAATTTTTTGGTTGCAGTACTACAAGAAGGTTCAAGCACTAGTCCTTTTGAAATGTTCTTTCTCAGTTTATCCGTTTTTGGTCCTATTTCGCTTATCAAAGCTGTGCACATCGGTGCAGCGGCAATTTGGATAGGAACTTCATTCCATACTTTTCTGGTTGTCAGATCCCCTGACAATGGAAGCAAGATATCTCTAATGAATAGCAAGTATGGTAATGCTCTGCTCTACACTACAACTTTTGCGGTAGGTATTGTTGTATCAACCGGATTGATCAATGCAATCTACAAACACAGAATTGATTTTGATTCTCTTGTGAATACTGCGTATGGATTGACTCTCTTTGTAAAGATGCTGGCTGTTATTCCCGTTCTGATATTTGGGGGTTTGATAGAATTTCGATACTTGCCAAGGCTACGAAGTCCTAATTCTGGGCGGATGAAGAATCAGGCGATTCTGCGCTTGAAGACACTTTTGATAGCTGAATTATCCCTCTTCGCGCTAATAGTCTTCGTAGCAACAGTATTTACTGCATTGCATCCATCTGCATGAAGAACTGGAACCCTGCACCAATCAGCAAATCTCATCATAATCACGAGCGGTTTACTTCTTCTAGGAAGTAAATACCATTTTACCGTGTTCATTAAGGCAAAGCCTTAATACTTAAGGGCAACGGTTAATTATTATTTTGCTTAACAAAAGAACATGGCAAAGTTGCTATCATGTGACTGTGGGTGGACTGTAATCTCTCCTCAGGGAGAAGCCGATGTCAAGAAGCATGCTATGATACACGTGGAAGATGCGCATCCCGGCATGAATATGACCGAGGAGCAGACCGCAAAGCTGATAAAAACAGTCTAACCTATTTTCTATTGTTATAGTGGTCTAAGTGCGCCCAAGGATACAGAGGACAATAACGGTGCTCGAAACCAGAGGAGTCTTCGGAACCTGTAACTGCGGGGGAAGAGTACTGTACTACAGCGACTCTGGCGTAAAGTGTGAATCCTGCGGCAAGCTCTACGGTGTATGGAGTATAAGGCATAAGCAGGCTGAAAAGCCTGGAAGGCCGTTCGACCAAGGCTCAGAGCAAGACTTGTGGGTCCCGAAGGGATCTGCACTAGGGTGAAATCCTCTCCGCTGATTTTTTAACACCATTGGTTCTTCTTAGTGCAGAATATTGGTGCTGATGATCCGCAGACAGGACAGATAAAGTCCATCAGATATGTAATGGTAAGGACAACTCAATAAGCCGAACCTGAATCTACTTGATTTTATCTATTCTTTTGCCTTTCTCAATCATCGAACATGAGCAATGGGCCATGACGGTTCCCTTCTTTGATAGTGCCCACTGTAAGAGAGGGATTATAGCTTCCCTTAGGGCCATCCCGTCCCTTGTAAGACTGTAATCCACCCTTGGCGGAATCTCATTAAAAGCCTCACGTATAACTAAATTGCTCCTATTCAATTCTTTCAGCGTATCTGCTAAAGTCTTAGGGCTTATGCCTTCCAACTCCTTCATCAAATTATTATACCTTATCCTCCCATGGTTCCCAATCTCGTTAATGATTAACAAAGCCCACTTCTTGCTGATTATGTCAAACACACCTTCAAGGGGACAGAGACAGATTACGTTCGTAATGCTATTGGCCATGAACAATACTATAAAACTTATAGTATAAATGCTTGCCACACTGTAGCACAGATAGAGAGATGAATCTATCACAATAACTTGTAGCTGGGAAACTATACCCAACTGTAGCTACTACAATGCTATAAACTATGTAGTTTAAATACTATTAATAGTATAGTTATGCCGACATAAAATGTGTGATTGTTGTAGCGTGGCTCCAGATAAGGAAAAGACTGAGGCATCCGAGGAAGTAGAAGAAATAACCACAGAGGTAAAGAAAAAGCCAAAGCTCCTGTAGACATAAGTGATTATGTCTACAATTTTTCTTTAAAATGGAGTAGACGCGGTGTTGGGTAGTAAGTACGACCTCATTATCCTAGGGCAGGGCTCAGGTGCATTCGCTGCAGCAATCAAGGCAAACGAACTGGGTATCAAAACCGCAATGGTTGGCGGAAATGCCACAAGGGGTGCAGTTATTGGAGGGACATGTGTTAACGTTGGTTGTGTTCCAAGCAAGAATCTATTGACTGTAGGAAACGAATTCTATCAAGCTAAGGATGGTTTTGCAGCAATCAAGTATGGAAACAGTGAGCTTGATTTCAGAAGAGCAATTGGAGAGAAGGATGCACTTGTAAAAAGATTCAGGAAGGAGAAGTACTCTGACGTGCTCGCAGAACTTCAAAATGTTGAATACATTCCTGAGCTGGGAAGGTTTGGCTCACGCAACGAAGTAAAGGCAGGAGATCGAACTCTTATGGCAAAGAAGTTCATCATAGCGACCGGAGCAAGAGCGAAGATTCCTTCAATTAAAGGAGCTGATAAGATAGCATTCCTTACAAATGAAGGGGCGTTGAGTCTGAAAGAGTTTCCAGATTCCATGATCGTAGTAGGAGGGAGAGCTCTTGGGCTTGAGTTTGCCCAGATGTACGCTCACTTTGGAACAAAAGTCACCGTCTTGCAGCGTAGCGATAGAATATTGCCAGAGCACGAGCCTGAAATATCACAGGCTTTGCAGCATTATCTGGAGCAGGAAGGTATTGAGATTTACACCAACGTGAATCTGAAGGAAGTCTCGCAGAATAATAAGACGAAGGTAGTTCGTGCTCTGGTTAACGACGTAAGCAAGGAATTTAGAGCAGACGAATTGCTTTTTGCAACTGGTAGAACACCAAATACTGAGTATTTGAACCTGAATGCAGTAGGTGTCGAGTTAGACAATAATGGTTTTGTTAAGGTAAACGAGGAAATGCAAACTTCAGCTCCATATGTGTGGGCAGCGGGAGATGTTATTGGCGAACCGATGCTCGAAACTATCGCAGCGAAGGAGGGAGCTATTGCTGCAAATAATGCCTTTAATAGCCATAAGAAAAGAATCAACTTCAAAGAGGTCCCTAGCGCTGTATTCACCTATCCTGAAGTGGCTAGCGTAGGTCTGACCGATGCAGAGGCGAATGGCCAGGGTATAAAGTGTGCATGTGGCATTCTTACGCTGGATCTGGTTCCAAAAGCGCATATCATTGGAGACACCCGCGGATTAGTAAAGGTAGTAGCGAATAAGGAGACAAAGCAGATTGTGGGCGTACACATTCTGGCTCCCCACGCAGCCGATCTAATCCATGAGGGTGTATTAGCTGTCAAATTTAAGCTTACAATCGATGACATAATCGACACGGTTCACGTATTCCCCACTCTATCTGAAGGATTGAAATTAGCTGCCCAATCCTTCTACAGAGATGTCAGCAAAATGAGCTGCTGTACAGAGTAGAAAGTGTCCTTTTTGCTCTCTACGAAGATTATCTTCGATGTGATTCGTAAGTCACTTTCATACAGAATCTACAAGATGCTGGCCATTTTTGCAGGGGTACTATATGCGGTATTCTATCTGTTTGCTACAGGAGTAGTGTCATATTATTCAAGTGCTGATCTTTCGCAATTTGCAGCTATACCTTACGTTAGTGTACATTTAGGTAAAGAAATAGGATTCTATCCCTGGATTATATTATACCCTACAAGTAATATGGTGATATCGCTGCCCTTCTGGACTCTGATTTCCACTGTATTTCTCGCTTTTCTGGTATCTTGCAACACTGCACTTGCTGCTTACTCTATTAGACTAAGATCCACTAACGGTACGAAAATATTTGGTATAATGATAGGTGGAGCTGTACCTGCTTCCTTCGGTATCGTGGGTTGCTGTAGCCCCACCCTCGTCATCCTTCTTGGAATGTTGAGCTTGACATCAATCCTCTGGAAGCTCACTCCGTATCTCACGATAGGTAGCTTCTTCCTTCTTTCTGCTGGCATCTATTATACGGCTAAAGCTACAATCAATTGTGAGAGGCGGAATAGATGAGAGCAGGGAGAACAGAACGAAGGTTAGATCGCTAAAAAAGGACTTGCATCACTATTATGGACCAACTCCAAAGACTCAGTGAAAGAATCGTGCTAATAGTTAGCCAGAAGATTTGTGATGATGAGCGATGTCCCTGCACCCATACCTTGTAGTGAGAATAGCCCAGCAGAATTGCAGATGCACCCAACAATGGAACGGTTAGAGGCCGCAGAAAGGTAGCTAGAAAGGCGCTTCCTACACCAAACCAAGAAATAGCCACGGGCAGTATGCAACACCATGGAAGAGTCATCATTGAGTATAATGGACTCTTCTTCTCTGGCATTCTGCAGAGCTGGATTAACCTTTCTTGCTTCTGTTTGGTCATCGCATCTTACTATGCAATCGATAGTATTTATACTGTCAAGTTTATAGTAACATAGAAACTATGCCCCGGGATAGTCTTCGGTCCCTTTGCTTTACCTTTGTCCTCCGGGCCACTTTACCATAGGCATATTCACTACCGCACCGGGTTGTGCTATTGTCAATTGGCCCTGCGACTCAGCCTCTTTTATTCCGTCAACAGACTTGAGTTCTCTTGCGGTTACACCTTCTTTCCAACTTACCAGCCTTACGGCCCGAAGAGGCGTATAGTCTTTGTCGCCTGGTGTCGAACTGAATACATCAGGCTGAAAGCCAAATGGTCCACCTCCTTTGACTCCATTGGTGAAAACAAATACATCGCTTAGTGATGCGGCTGGGATCTCTTTTAGACTCGGTACCACTAGGACGGGCGAACCCATCATCATCGTCAGCATCGATGCTACCTGCGCATCCGAAGCCTCTGTGTGAATGAATAAGATTTCTTGGCCCTTGTAGAATCCTTTAACTGGTGGCACTACCATTGAAGCACTTTGCATTGCCGTTTGAGGAGCAGCCATTTGGCCGCCAAAATAGCCTAGGCTGAAGCCTATAACGATCAAGATTATGCTGATAATGGCAACTTTGGAGCTCGAATAACCTGTCTTGCCAACTTGCATGGCTATACTATTACTAAGTAAGTATTTATACTATAGAGTTTATAGTTCATAGTAAGTATGCGGCAAGAAAGTAAGATTATTGATACGTGTCCAATTCAAGGAGTGATAGACATTATAAGCAAGAAATGGGCGATACTGATAGTTGCCGTTCTAGGTAATCGTTCGGCTATGAGATACAACGATATCTTAAACGAGTTAAAAGGAATTAGCCCCAAGACTTTGGCAGATACGCTCAAGCAGCTTCATGGTTCGGGTATTATCAGTCGTCAGTCCTTCAACGAAATACCTCCGAGGGTCGAATACTCACTAACCAGAGACGGGGAGAAACTAAGAGACGCGATTATACCGGTCGTTAACTGGGCGGTGGACCGGTCAAGCCACAAGGACTGCATTATACTCCAGTCCGTTTTGAGGGGAAGGTAGCCCTATGCCTATTTACTTTCGCAACAAGAAGATTGACACTAGCTCTTCCATCAATAATCCGAAAATTAGATGCGCACCCCGGTATATTGCGCGCGGCCGGCTTACGCATTAGTTCCACAGCTTGGCGGACATTACTCAATCGGTCCTCACTTGTAATTCTAGGTTTTGGTTCCGTATATAGAGTATATTATAACGGTAAAGCCCGAGGCTGTCATTATCGATCCTACCGTGAGAGCCCAGAAGATGTCCAAAGCTAGAAATTCAAAAAGGACGCCCTCGACGACCGCTCCAACGGTTATCAACGCGAATCCGATCGAGAGCAATAGCATAGCATTACTATGGTTCTGTCGGTGGCTCTTGAAGGCCAGGTAGATTATTATTGCTCCTAATGCTACAACGAGTAACCTAACAATAACCAGAGTAGGGTAGAAGAAGGACATTACTTCACCTTCTTAAGGGAAGACCAGAGCCTGTAGAACCTCGTTGTCGCCTCTTCATTCGGAAAGACCTCTACTGTTGTCCCGTTAGACGAGACGAGGAACCTGATTTCTCGCGCCACGCTTCTGTACATCGCAAAGCGCTTTCCCTCGGATGTTATCACTGATCGTTCAACCGCTAGGAGCCCTGCTTCCATCAGCTCGTGAACATAATTATATGCAGTGCTCAACGGGATGTCCAAATCCACTGCCAAGGTCGATGCCGCTTTAGGACTATCGAAGCAGGAGACTAGAATCTGCCTAAGGCTAACATTACTAAAAGCCTTCATCATTTTACTCCTAGTCTCCTCCTCATCTACACGAACCCACACATGTAATCGCCATTAGACAATGGTGGGTCAGCTTGACCTATCATCGTCTGGTAAAGATAGAATGGACTATATAGACAAAACCGAAAGCTATCAATGCCGACTCGATGGATTGAACCTCCCAGAAGCCGAGCCCCGAAAAGGAAAGCAACCCCATTGCCAGCACCGGACCCGCGGTGATCAACGAGAAACCTATGGTAAGACAGAGCATTGAAAAACTGCAGTTCTGCCTATATGCCTTAAAGGAGATGAAGGCAGCCAAGCCTCCGAGAGCAATGACAAGACTGTTGGCTAGTAGTAAGATGTATTGTATCACTCACCAGAACCTCCTTTGATGGCCGATTCCACTGCTTCTAGCGGGAAGAGGGCATTTGCTATTAATCCTCTTCGATGTCCTAAAGATTCCTAGGATGAGAAAACCAGCCATAACTGCAAGGAAGATTCGTGATAGGAAGATGAACCCAGCCGCCCCTACAGCAAAACCGAAAACGAAGACACTATTCTCTAATGCAAAGCTGCCGCAGCAGACCCCAGCGCTTAGAGCTGTCATTGCGGTTGTTGCACCTGAACCCACACTCGGTGAAACTGCTGAAAGTCCACCTGCAATCGTACCTCCCTTTCCATTAATTCCGCTTATAGGATCTGCTCTCGATCTTGAGAAATAGTACCGCGTCAGAACGGTGTAGGAGCTTATCAGTAACGCAAAGGGCGCGAAATCCCCGAAGTAATGAATATTGAGGAAAAGTGGCTGGTTAATAATATCGCTCTCTTTATTCCCAAGTTCGTCGATAAAGGCAAACTGTCGAGGGAACATTATCGCCGCAAACGGCTGGTTATAGAACGGGAAGACCTGCTCTAGAAATTGATCTAAAGGATCGTCGAGCCTTGCCTGAAGTCCGAGTGTACCATCGTTTAGCATAAGATAGGAAGGAGGACTGCCAGTTACAACCGAAAGAACCATCACATTGATAAGTAGACTAGCACCAAGCAGCGCGAGGGTTAGAGCTAAGAACATTCTGCTCTTGGACCTTATTACGCTCAATATCGTTCTCAATTCGCTCAATATTCTAATCACTAGGTTCGCCACTTGTGATGACGCTTGAGGAATTAATAACTGACTGGACGTTTCCAAGATCTTTGGAAACGTCTGCGGATTATAAGTAGCAGAATTGCCCTTGCACTCCCGATGATCATATGTCATCAGAATCGAGTAAAAGGTTAATCGGCAAAACAGCACTGATCGCCTTGCTTATAGGCGTACTTGTTGGGGGGTCCATAGGTGGGGCTGCGATCTGGCTAGTAAAGCCAGCGCCCGAAACTGTGTCACCTCAGACAAAGTCTGCACAGGTCTCCGCAGAGCAAGCTAAGCCTGCAACGGCCCTCGCTGGAGAGGTTGCTCAAGCACCGTCTATTCCCGCAAAACCAGCTGCACTACCATCTGCATGGGATACTGAATGGTCCCAGAAACTGGATATCAAACTGTTGGCACAATTTGACTCCAGTGGCCCGCCTGCATGGGACGCTGCAAAACATCCGCTGGTCTACATTTCATCAAACGGACCAGGGTATGGTGGATTTCTCAGCGGAATTAAGAGTCCAGGCTTGGTAATCGTAGATGCAAATACCTATGAAGTTATAATCACTAAGCAGTATACCCTTGAAGGCGTCAAGAACTACTTTGAATCGCACGGTAGTGGAGTTTCCATGGACGGGAAATGGATATACATGCCAACAGGGGACCAGGATAAGCCCAAACTAGAATCTGGACGCCTTTTAGTGATCGATGCAAAGACCCTAAAGTTGCACCAAGTGATACAGACCAGTAGCGTACCTCACCATGTCAAGGCTTTCAGGCTCTTTGATGGTAAGGACGTAGTCATGTCGTATACATTCAACTGGCAGCAAGGCGCGGCAGCATCGTACATGGGCCCAGGTTCAGGAGTCTGGTTGATGGATCCCAATGACAACAACAGGATCATAGGAGGAATCAGAAGCGAATCACTGCAAAATAACCCATACTTGGCTTTCGCGCATCCTGACGGGAGGCATCTCTTCGTAGGTCTACCACCAGGACCAATCAGTGACCCTGATATCAGGCACAACCTTGAAGGCAGCATTGCCGTAGTTGACATGAAGACTTGGCAGCCCGTTAAGTATTACAAGGCAGGATTTGACCCAATCTTCGCTGCGTTTACGGCTGATGGAAAATACACTTACTTCAGTGACGGTGGCTCAGACGAGATCTTCAAGATCGACAATGTAGCCCAGAAGATCGTAGGGGTTAGCAGATCTTCTGTACACGGAGTCTATGGAATCGTTCTGGACTGGAAGGACGAGCAGCTGTTCGCAGTAGAGAAGGGAGAGGCGTCCCATAACCGGGGCAAGATGTTAGGACTCGTGGACACTCTATCGATGAGACCTGTAGACAACTACTACATAGGAACCTTGCGGGCAGATCATGGTATCCTCCATCCAGACCCGCAAAAGAACGAGATATGGATAAGCTCTAACAGCAATTTCAGAGAGGTAGTCTTTGACATAGCGAAGAAGGAGGTAAAGGCTGAGGTCAAGCACTCAGGCAGTACACACAATGGAGCCTTCGTGAAGTATACTGTTCTGCCCAGCGGAGACTGGAAGGGAGAACTGGAGTCAGACCAAAATGGACTGCACAACAGCGCGCTAGCAGGTAAGCAACAAACGCTCGGTGTAACGGAGACGGTCTACGGCAAGGACAAGTTTCCGACAGAAAGTGGAAGAGCAATAAGCAGGTGATTATGTTGAAGACCGTATTGCTCCTCCCGATTTTTCTTGCAGTGGCAATCGTGGGATATCTTGCAATCAGTCCTATGATAGGCGCTCCAGCTCAGCAGGCCGTGAGTGCTCCCGCTGTGCCACGTCAGGAAGTAGCCAAGCCCCCAGCCAATGTGCAAGAAGCTAGCAAGCCAAAGGAACAGGTCAATGCAGATGGAGGTCAGGTCAAATCCACTGAGGTCAAACCCATTACCATCAGACTAACAAACGACGGGTTCGATGCAAAAGCACAGTACACGTTAACTGTCAAGCAGGGCGATAAAGTCCAAATAACATACGAAGACACTTATGGAGACCTTCACCCCATATTCATTTCTGACTGCGGTATCGCATTTGATAATCTCAGTCCACAGACCACACAAAGCACCATAAAAATGGATTGCCAGCCAGGAAAATATGCAATGTATTGCCTTAACACCAATTGCAAGACTCACAACTCTCTGAGCCCCCCTAATGGCGGAATCATCACCGTACTGCCTGGATAAACTGCGATAAGCCCCCTGAAGAGCCTGTGAAATTCGGGCGAAACAGCAATTTTTTGTCGGGGTGTAAAAGACATGGCTAGGAAGATTGATGCAAGAGGGCTCATACTTGCACTCACTTCCTTGGCCATGCTCTTGACTCTCCCAGTTGTGATTACTCCCGCATCTGCACACCAGATCCCGGAGGAACTAAGACCTGCAATAATGGATGCGCTAATAGGATACGACGAAACGAGTGGCAGAATAGAGGTTTCAGCAATATATGCAATCGATGAATATTGGCATTTGCAGAATCTAAACCCGAGAGAGTACGGTCTGGATCCTGATCGCAATCTAATCTTCATGCTGATTTTGAATATCCACGTTGGAGATTTACCAGGTCACGGCAGCCCTACCCCAAAATGGGAAAGTATTGTTTCATTGAGTGTGGATGGCAGGAAGGAGCTTTTGCCAACTTCAGCCAAGATGGTCGTCGATTCTCCGCACCATGAAGTGATTGGCATAGAATTTGCCAAGTCATCAGACGGAAGAACTCCCATCATTACTGCCGACTCTAAGAAGATTGATCTTATGGTAAAGGGACTCGAGAGTGCGGATGACATTAAGGACGTTGCCTGGTCACTCCCTCTCACCTTCTCCAAGGATGCTGCGGCTGCGATCAGGCCCTCATCAAACTTTCTAGCGCTCGGCACTTTGGGCGCTTTCTTCCCTCTCTTTGCAGGACTTTTGGTTTATTTCTCACCTTGCTTTATGGAGATGACCGCTGTCTACCTAGCTATGATAAGCGGTGTAAGGGTAAGTGAACTATCTGAGAAAAAGAACAATCGAAGGTTTAGGTTAAGGATACTTGCAGCAGCAATACTATTTGTGGCCGGTTTTGCCTCAATCTATACAGCTGCTGGGGCCATAGCGGGTTATTCTGGTTCAATTATGCAAGGATCTATTTTTGAAGATCTATCTTTCCCACTTAGGCTGATTGGAGGCTCGGTTCTTGTCTACATGGGAGTGCAGTCTTCAGGGATAGGGCCACGAATATTTGGCCTTCGTTCATCACCCCTCTTTCCTAGAGCGAATGCGAGCTGCAGGATTGGCGGTTCATTTATCGTTGGGCTAACTTTTGGCTGCCTTCAATGTTTTAGAGGAAGCCTAGTAGTTGCTATGCTGTTCTTCGCATGGTCTATAGGCTCTGCGGGTATGGGAGCGACGATGTTGCTATTGCTATCGCTGAGTTTTGGTATCCCGTTCATCCTGATAGCGCTGTTTGCAGGGCGGACGACATTCCTCCAACGCCTAGCTCCAAGAATTGGTGGATACACCAGAGTAGCTACGAGTTTCTTTCTTGTTACCACGGGTATACTGATCATGATATTCGATCAACACCCACTGCTAGATCCGTTATACGGAGTCTGGGAAGGGATAATCGGGATCAGGTAGCATCTATGATTCCCTGAGGGTAGCCATCAATTTGAGGATAACTGCTCAAAAAACGAACACAGAGGATTCAAAAGCGGTCTACCAGTAAATAATGCCAGGAATCCACACGGCGGGGAAACCAGTACGCATAAACGACATGGTGGCCTTAGGATTGGTGACGTTGCCCCCTCCTTGCCTTGGCCTTTTACCCAATAGCCGTCCGTATCGCAAACTTTTGTATAGGCCTCTCTTTTCGAGAGTGGATATAATTCTTGGCCTACATCCAATACTATCAGCCACTAATGAATTCTTGGGCTGAGGTTATCATTAAAATCCCCTATTTTGTCGTCTGTACTTTTATCGCTCTCCAGTCCGCTCTCGTAGCAGTCTTACCCTTAATCCCCTGAACGTAGTTATACGCTGAGAGTGCGGCAATCGCACCTTGACCCGCAGAGATCACGGCCTGCATGTAAGGTATATCAGTAACATCACCAGCAGCAAATATTCCTGGCTGTGAAGTCTTGCTCTTTCTATCAACCTCTATCTGGCCTTGCGGCGTCAACTTAACAAGATCCTTTAGCCAAGCCGTCTTTGCAATGTATCCGATTTCCACAAAAATTCCATCTGCCTGTATCTCACTATTCTGCCCATTTGTCGTATTGGTTATGATTATAGTCTCCAGCTTTGATGTCCCTTTCAGTGCTGAAACCTTGGAATTTGGCACCGCTTGTACATTTGGAAGGCTCAAGACTTGACTGACTAGGTCCTCGCTACCAATTGGTCTGTCATGCGTATGTATTAGGTAAATCTTAGAAACTACGCTTGCCAGATAATTAGCAGCCTCAAGAGCTTGGTCGCCTGTTCCTACAACAGCTACAGTTTTCCCTTTGAAAAGAGGGCCATCACAGACAGCACAGTACGAAACGCCTTTGCCCTTTAGCTCCTGCTCGCCAGGTACGCCGAGGTCTTTAGGCGTCTTACCAAAGGCCAGGATCAAAGCGGTAGCATGATAATCCCCGGACATCGTTTTGACCCTAAAGCACAAGCCCGGACATTCCGCATCCCGTTCTATCCCATTGGCCTCATCGTACACAAATTCTGGACCATAAAGTTCAACCTGCTCTTTGAACTTTGTCGCCAATTCGAAGCCGCTAGTATTTGCAAAGCCCGGATAGTTCTGTATCTCATTGGTTAAGAGCATCTGGCCTCCGATGTCCTTTGTAATGACCAAGGTCTTCAACCCCTGCCTCGAGGCATAGAGCGTCGCAGCTAGTCCAGCAGCTGAACCTCCTATGACAATAACATCATAATGCATTCTCATTACATCCCAATCAGGAAAGTTCGTAATCAAAAAAGGGGAAAGAGACGCCGCTCTTACTGCTTCCTATGCTCTTTGTCGGCGTGCTCAATTAGTTCTTCCTTCGTTTCGAATGCCTCTCCACAACCACATTCTAGTTTTGTCATATCTGAAGATTAGAGTACAACTTTTCAAATTAGAGCTTTTCCCTGAACTATTAAGGATAACGCTTGATGGTTCTGATAAAACTAAAATGGGTATACGCACCATAGTCTTCATGCAGCACTTTTTGTGATTTATACTGAAAGTGGGGGGATGCCATCACCAAGTAAGGACCAGAATACATCAAGGCAACGAAGAGTGCTTATAACTCTGATAACGAGGTCGTGGAGATTCTCATCATTGCAGGTTACAAGTCCTTTTCCCGTCCAAAGGATCGACTTTCAAAATTTCGCCACTGACCCAAAAATTACCGATCGATAGTGAACAATACCCAATTATGTTATCAGAACCCGCTTGATGATACTTAGGGGGTGGAACTCTTTTCAGCGTTTGTGAGCATTTCTTCTTTAAATGCTTTGTCGGCGGAAATCCATTCGCTAACCATCATTCTTTTGATGAACCATCCGAACATTAGCTTGGTAATGTTAGCTTTGATTCCTTTCGCTTCAAGGTGATATTTAATGTGCAGAATGGCCTTGTTTCCTTTTTCTTCCAACCGAAAATCGTCAGTAATACGTATCCCCATCATGTGCGGTTCCCAAACCCAGTGATGTGGTGGATCGAGTGTGAGCTTTTCGGTGAGAATCATAGTCATACCCATGATTACCCACCTTGTCCTTACAAGGATCTTCTCACCTTCTCTTCCAACGGGCTCGATGGACTTCAGAGATTCCCCGACATAGCCTTTACCTGAAAGGTCAGTCCACCAATCATAAACCGTTTTAATATCATAATCATACTCAAAAATTAATTCATTTTTTGGCAAATAGAAACACCTCTATGATGGACAGATATACTAAACATAGGACATCTTAAGATTGATGTGTTATTTAGGATTATCTTTAACTGTTAAGGGGAAGCCTAAAATGCGTTTTAACAGAATTGCATAGATATGTCAAGAATTTCAATTGGAAGAGGAATTGGCTTGGGACTTCTGGAGGTTTCGTCGGAGTAATAGTGATGACAATCGTCATGGTTATGATGTTCAGCATGATGGGATTGCCGGGAGAGGCCTTCTTTGCAATGGTCGGGATAGGTATGGGAGTAGGTGTACCCGGCGCTGCAGTGCTTCACACACTGACGGGGCTGATAATCGGTGTAATATTCGGTGCAGCAGTTTCTAAGGTCAGTTTATTCAGAATAACCAGTGTAGGGAAAGGGATTGGGCTTGGAATTCTCGCGGGGATAGTTGCATTTTCAGTACTATTCCTTCCGATGGCAATAAATGTGCTACCGCCTGCTATGATGGCCCTTCTACAAAGCATGCAACCACAAGCATCGCGAGAAATGATAATGCAAATGGCACAGTCCATGCTACCAGCACTTCTTGGAGGAGGTTTTGTTTTGCATATAATCTACGGGGCAGTTTTGGGTTCGGTGACTGGTTTCGGATTAAAAGCAACACCTGATGGAAGGTATGCATGCAAAGATTGTGGGGCAGTTTTTCAGTCAGAAAAGGAACTTATGGGGCATGCCCAAACAGCCCATAAACAAATGAAGAAGGAATTTACATGTGAAGCCTGCGGAGGGTCTTTCAGATCTAAAGCGGAGCTTGGTGAGCATGTCAAGGCCGCCCATCCGATGCCCAAACCGTGATACCCGTGGTGACAAAAATGGTTGGTATTGGTAATGAACAATTGTATACCTGTAGAGTCTGTGGCTTTGCGTACTCTACTAAAGAACTCGCACAGAAATGCGAAGATTACTGCAAGACTCATAAAGGTTGTTCGCTAGAGATAACCAGACATGCCGTCAGAAAAGGGAGGTAGATTTGGTTGCCATTAATAGATGTTGGAAGCGCTGATTGGGATGCAAAGGTCTTAAGATCACCAATACCTGTAATCGTAGACTTCTGGGCGCCTTGGTGTCCATGGTGCAAAAGATTAGAGCCAGACTTTGAATCCCTTTCAAATGGGTATGCTGGTAGATTGGTGTTTGCCAAGGTCAATGTGGAACAATACCCAGAGATAGCCGAAAAGTATGGTGTTCAAGGTTTGCCGACTCTGAAAATGATATGCTCGGGACGCCCAGTAGGCGAGATCGTAGGTTACTTGCCTAAAGATGCTCTCAAGAACCAGCTAGATCGCATGCTCGCTGCATACGACCAGTGCTTAAAACAAAGCTCTCCTTTGCAAAAATAATGCCTTCGAAAGACTGAATTGAAATTCTGGCATATTCTTAATTGGGACCAAATGATCCTTGTACATGGAATTCCGTACACAGTGGTTTGATTGAGCATTGGAAAAACACCAGTCCTCATAATTGTGATAGTTGCCATAGTCGGAAGCATTTTGATCCTTGAGAATCCATTTGCAAGTTCTTCGGTAGTTAAGCAGACGCAGACTTCAGGTCCTCCTATTGGCACAGAGATAGGCTGGCAGGCCCCAAACTTCAGTCTCCAGAGCCTTTCAGGTGAGCAGCTTTCTTTAAACGATTTTAGAGGCAAAATCGTGATAGTAAATTTCTGGGCGAGCTGGTGCCCTTTTTGTGTTGAAGAGATGCCAGAGTTTGAAAAGCTGAACAGAGAAATGGGTGGCAAAGTCGTAGTTCTCGGCATAAACAGGGCTGAAACTGTAGAGAAGCAAAACGAGTTTCTAAATTCATTGGACACAAAGATTACCTACAAGCTGCTTTCTGACACAGATGATAGTATTGCCAAGGCTTACAACATCAGGGTCATGCCTACAACATTCTTCCTAAACGAAAATGGCGTAATAGCTCAGAAGAAGCTTGGGCCTCTGACTCTCGATGAGATGAAGCAGTTAGTTGCAAAATCGTATATTGAGGCTGGAGGCGGTGAAAATGCACCGCAAGAGCCTCCGAAGGGGCAGAATATTATCAAGGCAGAACCTCAGGTGCAGATTACCAATGGTGTAAAGCATATCGTACCTTTGAACAAGATACTCTCTGGAGGGCCTCCAAAAGATGGCATACCTTCTATTGACAAGCCAAAGTTCATTTCATCTGGAGAAGCAAACAAATTCCTAAATGATGACGATTTAGTTTTAGGGTTGTACTTTGATGGCGTTGCAAGAGCCTATCCGAGAATGATCTTGGTCTGGCACGAAATTGTAAACGACAAGATAAACGGGAAGCCAATTCTCATAACCTATTGTCCTCTATGCTATACTGGTGCTACTTTCATCAGAACAATAAATGGAGAGGGAGTGGAGTTTGGCGTTTCTGGGAAATTGTACAATAGCGATCTTGTCATGTATGATAGAAAAACAGAAAGCTACTGGAGCCAGATTTTAGGACAAGCGATTGTAGGAGAGTTAGCAGGCTTAAACCTTGAGAGAATTCATGTAGACACTCTGGAATGGAAGGCCTGGAAGAAACTTCACCCAAAAACCGAGGTTCTATCAAAAGATACTGGCATCAATAGACCTTATGGTCAAGATCCCTATGGAAGCTATTATCAAAGCAGAGAGCTTTACTTTCCTGTAGAGAATCAGGACAATAGACTACATCCGAAGAGCGTAGTCTATGGTGTAGAGTTAGGAGGAAGAGCGAAGGCGTACCCCGATGCTGTACTTGCAAAGGTTATTGTGGTCAGTGATGTAGTTGGAGACGCGCCTCTTTTAGTGGCAAGAAACCCTGAAACGCAGACTGTCAGAATATTTGAAAGAAAGATTGGTAATGCGACATTAGAGTTCGAGTTCAGGAATGGAAAGCTCTATGATAAGCAGACAGGGTCGGAGTGGAACTTTGAAGGTTTTGCAATAAATGGTAAGTATGCAAACACTCAACTAGTTTCAACAATTGCTCCTGCACACTTTTGGTTTGCTTGGGCCGCATTCAAGCCTGGTACAGAATTGTTCCAGCCTTAGCCGAGTATAGGCATGTCTGCTGTTGGAAATCTCCGACTCTCGCATCGGACTGCTAAATCGCACAAGGCATAAGCCCGAACATGTTAGGTTAAACTTCTATTTAGCTGTCAAACAAATATTCTGTCGTATGCTAGGCCCTTCTACCACCCAAAGTATAAGGTTCTTTTCGCTGGAATTTTTCAACAATATGGTAGACCAGCTTAATGCTGATGAGTCACTGGCCAAGGTTACAAAAGGAATGAATACAAACTTGCTGCTTTCTTGCGCCGAAATTTCAGCATTTTATATAATAGATATTAAAGAAGGAAGACTCTCGGTAAAACAGGCATCGAGCAACCAGGTAGCAGAATTTGCCTTTTCTGCGTCTTATAATGAATGGGAGAAGATAGCGAAAGGCCAAGCGAAGATACCTAGCGAAGTGATTTCTGGGAGGATAAAATTCAAAGGTTCGATGCCCAAGATGCTACTATATCTAAACAAGGTTTTGGGCCTTGAGAGCAAGATAATGAAGGCGATTAATTCAATGAATCTGGATTTTAATCCCTAACAGGTAAGGTATAATGCTATTCTGCACCTAATCCTCTATGATGGGCATGAACAGGTTAACCATCTATACCTCATTCTCCTTCCTCCTTGACAGTTTCGATCTGGCTCTCAGGCAGAAGTACAAGGACTACCACTTCCATATAGTGACTTTCAGAGATCACCCTGCTAGACTTCTTGAACAGATAACCAAGGAGGCAAAGGTAGGCGTTCCTACGGCTGATTTGGTAATAGCACCGCACTGGATGACTTTAGACCTTCAGGTTAGAGGGCTTTTGAGAAAATATGATTCAAGCGAATTTGGTGCGTTTTCAAAGGAATTCTACGATCCCAAAGGCGCATGGGCAGCGATGGCACTTTCCCCTGTCGGCCTAGCTTACAATACTGAACTTGTTAGCGAAGAAGACTCTCCAAAGACGATTGAACAGGTTTTAGATGATAAATGGCGTAACAAGCTGGCAGTTCATTCTATAATTCAGAATATAGAGGGAAGGATGGGCCTTGCCTACCTCGTTACTTTGAAGAGAATAGTCGGAGAGAAAAAGTGGGACGAGTTTATCCAGAGGCTGAGCGCTCTAAAGCCCAAAGCATACGAATGCATGCCTGAAATGGCATTAAGGGTTGGAATGGGTGAGAAACATGTCGGCTTTCCTGCAACATTAGCATGCATATCATACTATCTTGATGTTCAGAACAGACCTGTTGCGTTTAGGCAGCCGCAGGATATCGTGCCTTTAGTTACATTCTCACCCTCCATAGGATTGGTAAAGAACGGGGAGAGCCCAGAGATTGCAGAAATGGCCTTCGATTTTGCACTTTCAGAAGAGTGGCAGAATATGATTGGAGGGTTTGGAGGCAAAATCCCTGCTAGGAATGGTATTGCTGAAGAGGGAAGGATACCAGATGGAGCTACATATTTCCCGACATACGATGATGTCACGCAGCATTCGAAGTATCTACAGATACTCAAAGGCAGGCTTGGAGAATAGTAAGAAAAGTGTCGAGGCCGGTTCCGGTACAGCGTCGGCATGCATGACCCATCTATCGCAACTAAGCAAAGCAACTCGTCTCTCACCTTTGTTTATATATGCTCCCCCTAGACGGGGATCGTGCAGGCGGGCGGGCGTCCTTGATGAGAGTGAATTAGGGATGGAGGGAAGTGTGTTTCATGACTCTAAAGTGTCCATGGATCTCCCATGGCACCATGCACCTACCTCCGTCTAGTCAATTGATAGAAATTCCTCTAAATAAGCAGGATGGATCATTTGTCTATTTGCAAGAATTATGGAGGGCCCTCCATTAGAGGGCTTTATGCCTTCTTCCTTCTGGTGAATAGTACTCCGGCCACCACTATGAGAATTAGTCCCACGCCTACTACAGCGTAAGAGATTGGACTTACAGTCTCCACCGTTACTTCCTTCACGACTTCTTTTGGAACCTCTTTTATCACTTCTTTGGGTACTTCTTTGATAACTTCCTTGACGACTGGTTCAGGTATTTTATCCGGCAGACCTAGGGCAACAAGAGTACCATCAACAGGTGATGCCACGGCAGGTCCTAGCACAAGACCTCCGCCACCGCCAACATGCAGGAAGATCTTCATCTTTCCATTTTTGTCTGCCCCTGTTGTTGGCATCACATTCACAGGTATGCCAAAGAACCTCTCATTGAGGAGTTTCCCAGTCTCCGCATCGTAGAATCTCAAGTTTCCATCACCAGCATAGGCCAAAACCATTCCTCCAGTTACGCTTAGTCCTCCTCTGAACCCGAAACCGTCAATTCTGCTGGTCCACTTCGACTTGCCAGTATTGACATCGACGGCCCAAATATTCGTGTTTGTCCTGTCAGCGTATTTTGGATCAGCGTAGTGTCTTTGGACGTTACCTTGATTACCAAAGTCCCTAACCGGCGTGATTGTTAGAGTTCTGGGTTCGTTTAATGAGGCTACATAGACGTACTTGCCGTCATAGGCTATGTCCGATTCTATGCAGAATGTGTAGCAGATGCTAAATAGAGGAGTGGTCTTTGGATAGTGAGGCCATGGTTTGGCCATATCTTGTTTTGTCATTCTGCAACAGGCATCGGGACCTCTCGGATTGTTATTTTGATCCACTCCGTAGTTAAGTTCAGTATTCCTCACTGTTGTAGGAGGATCAAATACCCAGAATGGCTTTCCATTCGTTGCGTCGAGTGCAAATACCTGTCCGCTCTTGCAACTCTTTATGTACGCTTTCTTTCCTTGCACCTGTCCTATAATGCCGGCCCATGAGCAGTCATAGTCCCACAGGTCATGAGGTACTGATTGGAACCACCACACAAGCTTCCCTGTTCTAACATCGTGTGCAGTATAGCCGCTACCATGCAATCCTGGCCCATATTTGTGTGTCATGTTTGGATAAGGTCCTTGGTCTCCCCAGCCCAAGTATACAATTCCTAATTCAGGATCAAGAGGATAGTTACCCCATACTGCAGAACCATGATTGGTAGCTGTATGCATCTTTCCGAATGTTTTAGACCCTGGTACTAGATCCATTCCATCGTTCTTTACAACGTCATCAGCAACATCCGTGCATTTTGTCGCGAGGTATGTTGGTTCTCTATCCCTTGCCGGATGATTTATGCCCTCCAGATATCTCGGATACTCGAAGTACCAGCCATTGCCATTTGCAGCTTTACATTGGTTGATTGCCCAGTCAGGATCGCCTTGAGCTGGAGGCGCCGTAAAGACCCTGTAAAGCCTCTTAGGGTTCTGAGGATCACTCATATCGAATCCCGTTACGAATGATCTTCCTCCTGATCCACTTCCTCCCGCTACCGGGAAGAACATTATGTTACCCAGAAACTTCGGTGGATGAGAACCTGCTCCAGACATGAATCCTTGATTACCTAAAGAGCCGACGATTCTCTTCGCAGGATCACCGAACTCCGCATTCGTACCGCATATCTGCTCTGTCGTTAGCGTCCAGGCAGTTTTCCCGGTTTTTGCATCTACCGCATAGAGCTCGCAGGCTCCCATGCTATTGGTTATAAGCCAGCCCTTATCACGATAGTAGTTTATCGCATGCACATGGGCACCAGCTCTTGAAAGCCATGGGTAAGTTGCTATTTGCTTTGCGGAATCGAACACAGTGCCGTAGGTGTTATTCCACAATAACTTGCCTGTAGCCGCATCTATAGCGAGTATTCTTCTATCATTCATGGCTACATACAAAGTGCCGTCGACGATTATTACAGGAGCACCGGTACCAAAGCCTTGTCCAATCTTTGCGTCCGGAGGAGAACGAACATAGGGATAAATCCACTTTGTTTCCAAATGTTGCACATTATCTTTTGTAATCTGAGTTTGTGGATTGTAGCTCCCACCTAACTGAGCCGAATTGATAAATTCCCAGTTTACGCCTTGAAGCTGTTGGGCCTGTGCCATTGGCAGGAATGCGGCAGGGATGAGTAGAACTCCTACGATTAACAGACTCGATATTAACATATTGCGAGCCATTTGGGAGGCATATAGGCCTATGATATTTAAACACGATGTTGAAATTGAGTACCCGTTTAGGAGTGCCGAGGGCCGGATTTGAACCGACGACAGCCCGGTCTTCAGCCGGGTGCTCTCCGTAGCCCATCTTTGTCAGGCTGAGCTACCTCGGCACGCAAGGTCAAAATTCGCATTTCAAGCTCATTAAAGCGTTTCTGAACCAACACTTCTGGTAGAACATTTCGAATGTTGTCCCAAATCACTTATGTTAAGCCTTGATATCCTAAATCCCAATGCAAAAGATCAGAATCATTTTTGCAATCATAGGCATTGTCATTCTTGTAGGACTTTATTTCGCAGTATCCCCGCCAATCCAACAGCAAGGTAAAGGAGGACTAGAAGAATTCGAGTTAGAGATAAAGAATCGAAAACTTACCTTAAGCCCTCCAATTATCAAATTGGTGCAGGGTGACGAAGTAACATTTAGAATCAGAGCTGATGAAGGAGGCGAGTTCCATATCCACACCTACGATGAAGAGATTGGGGTAGAACTTGGTAAGATTAGTACGATCAGGTTCAACGCTACACTTGTAGGTCGTTATGATATAGAGTGGCATCTTCCCAAGCAACCCGGCCAAGAGGAAGGCGAGCACATAGTAATTGGAGCTATAGAGGTATCTCCTATTGGCTGATGCAGATGAAGAGCGAAAAATTCCTCTACGGAGTTTTAGTATTTCTTCTAATTTTTCAATTTGAATATGCAAGCGCTCATGGGTTCGGAGCGAAGGCAGACCTGCCTATACCTGCATATCTCTATTGGTTTGGCGGAGGAGCAGCTGTAGTTGTCTCATTTATCGTGATAAGTCTTTTTGTTGGGAAGAGCAACAAAATCAATGACGATTACAGAAGATATGACATCTTAAAGTCCTCATGGGTCAGGAAACTTTGGAAGAATAAGATTCTCCTTTACCTGATAAAAATACCCCCAGTTGGTCTACTCTTCCTTTCTGTAGCAACTGGACTCTTCGGCTCCCAATTTCCTGACCTCAATTTTACTCCCACATTTGTTTGGGTGATTTGGTGGGTAGGTTTCAGCGTTTTGCATGTGCTTGTTGGAAATATATGGGCGCTAGTCAACCCTTGGAAGACTCTTTTTGAAATCGTTGGGCTCGGTAGATGGAATGGCATCTTCGAATATCCCAAAAGACTTGGGACATGGCCTGCATTTGCCCTCTTCTTTCTTTTTGTTTGGATAGAATTGATCTTCCCTGCCAGTGCAAATCCACAAAGTTTGGCAATGGTAATTCGTGGATATTCTATTATCGCTTTGCTGGGCATGTACCTCTTTGGGAAAAATATCTGGCTACGGTATGGCGAACCATTCTCTGTGTTCTTCAGGTTCCTATCAATGATGGCTCCTACAGAGGTGAGGGTGAAAGACATGACGCTATGCGAAGCGTGCAAACTAGACTGTAGCAGAAACGAAGGTTTGTGCATAAATTGCTACGAGTGTGCAGCAAAGGCTTCTGAGATAGAGTTGAACCTAAGGCCCTTTGCCATAGGCCTGCTGCAAGAGCGAAGGATAAGTTTTGACCAAGCCGCATTCATCATACTAATGCTCTCCAGCGTGTCATTTGATGGGCTCATAAGGACTCTCGCATGGTATAATTTCATAGGGCTTGATCCATTTGCTGGGAGTGAAAGATTAGCCGTTCTTCAGGTAAATACTCTAGGTCTTTTCGGAGTGTTTCTTTTCTTCGTTGGAATATACTATGCTTTTGTCTATCTAGTAAAACTGTTCTCAGGATACAAAGGGTCACCAAAAGGTTTGGCGCTGACATTTGTCCTTTCTCTTTTGCCCATAGCCATGGTATACCAGTTTGCTCATTATTCGACCTATCTACTGATCAACGGGCAGCAGATAATTATTCTCCTTTCTGATCCATTTGGGTATGGTTGGGATATTTTTGGAACTAAGAATTACACGGTATTTAGATCCCTTGACTTCCTCGCAGTCTGGAACTATCAGGTTCTTCTTATAGTCATGGGACACATGTTAGCAGTTTACATTGCACACAAAATAGCCCTTGGAGTCTTGGGAAGCCATAAGACCGTGATAAAGAGCCAATACCCTATAATGATACTTATGGTAATTTATACCATAGTGGGCTTATGGTTACTTTCCACGCCCAGCTTAGGCTAAAAGGCAGGACCTTCACCATCGATCGTGCTGTAGTTATGAGACATGTTGGATTCGATATTTACATATTTGGAAATAGGATATAAGATTCTGATGATCTATATACAAAAGAAAATCGACTTGCATAGATGCACGATGAAGATTTTTGCAACTGCGTTACTGTTGGTCATTGGAATCAGTTTCTTCCATCCAGCAGACGCCCACATAGCAGGCGGCTTGACCAGAGATGTTGGACAATATAGAGTCCAGTTCATCTCCCAGCCCCAGTTCCCCTT
Organism: Nitrososphaerota archaeon; assembly: GCA_024860875.1. Taxonomy (GTDB): domain Archaea; phylum Thermoproteota; class Nitrososphaeria; order Nitrososphaerales; family UBA57; genus VHBL01. The sequence goes on from JACPSZ010000017.1 coordinate 124,914, forward strand.
CGAGAACGAAAGGGTGATTTTGTTTTTCAACATCCAAAATAACACTAATGGCCTAGACCTCTACAACCAGACAGCATCAGTAACTATCCTGAGAGACGGAAACGTAATCGAAAAGTTTCCACTATATAATGCGGCTTATGCTAATGTCATGCTAAATTACACCTTTCCTGGTGCAGGTACATATACTATAAGCGTGGAGGTGCTCTCTGCATCAACACCGGTGGAAGCAGATTTTCCGATAGAGGTCAGCGGCGGCAGCACATCTTTGTATATCATGGCCATGGTAGCTGCAGGCTTGATAACAGCAATTATCATGGTACCTGTCTTCAGAAAGAGGAAGATAAAAAATGAAAAAGACGCTTGAAATTTCTGTAGGAATCTGTGCCGCCACAGGTTTAGTACTAGTTGGACTCTGGTGGAATGGAATTCTCTACGATTGGATTACGCCTCCAAACAACGTTATAATATGGAGCTATGGCTTCCATCCTCCTGATATTGCTGTAAAGAAAGGCTCTACAGTCATTTGGGAGAACCTCGACCCTGTTCCCCACAAGATACAGTCAGGAAAGCCAGAAAATTCCACGAAACTATTCGAGTCTGGTTTGATGTACGAGCGTGATAAGTTTCAGCATACTTTCAATGACGTAGGCACTTACGAATATTATTGCGTGCCGCATCCTTTGATGAAAGCAAGAATAGTAGTACTTCCATAGTCAAATAGAGTTTCAACAGCAACAACTTAATGTCTGAAGGACCAAGGTTTGGCCCTGATTTTCAAGATGTTGACTCCAGACTTTACAAAGCTGAATACGGTGCCATTACACTCGCATTTATTGCATACTTGATTTGGCGAGGTCTGTATGCAGGAGGAATGGATTTATTGCAGATTGTGTTCTGGATTTTGTTCCCAGACCTTATGGCATTCATCCCAATCGGTCTTTCTTCCAGTAGGAGAGAATGGCCGAGCGGGGCCCTATTTTGTACAACATTCCGCATAGCGTCCTAATCTGGGGTCTGCCATTCGTTATTGTATGGGCTGCCCTCCAAACTCCCAGTTGGCCCATTTTGGGCTGGCTTGTGCACATTACTGCTGACCGTGCTTTTGGATACGGCTTGCGGAAGAAACACTTAGGGAAATAGTACGTTCAGACCCTCGGAAACTCCTTCCCCGACACTATTTTTACAAACATACTTTGCAATTTTCTTGACTTCTTTCTCTGCATTGCCTACTGCTATAGGAAATCCAGATGCTTTCAGCATTGGAAGATCGTTGAGCGAGTCTCCAAAGGCAGCTATTTCGCTGCACGATATGGCTATTATCTCTGCAGCCTTCTTCAATGCAGTTCCTTTGTTTGCACCATCGGGAAGAATGTTGACCATCTGGTTTGACCTGCTTATGTTAATAGGCAAGTTGTACTTTTTCTTAATCTTCAATGTCTTTTCGTATAGTAGCTGCAGAGGTACATTCGGGTTTGGCTCAAGAGTGAATATCAGCTCTTTGATATGTTGCGGCTTTTTTGTTTCTATGCCCTCCGTAATATATTGAGCCGCAAGTTTTCTTATCGCTTCCAGCTGCTTCACATCGCCCATGATATGCTTCTTTCCAGTTCTTTGATCAAAAACTATCATCCCATCTTCAGCGACAAGAGGGCCGTTCAATCCAAGAATTTTGGCGACCCCCGTAAGATAGGGAAGCGCTCTGCCCGAACATAACATTACCACTATCCCCTTTGCCTGAACGCTGCGCAGTTTTGATATTACGCTTACAGGAGGAGAATTATCGTCAAACAATGTCCCATCTAGATCGATGGCTACGGCCTTCAGGTTTTTTGGCAACAGTTTCACTAATCTACTTTGCTAGCGTCTAAGCTTACAACATCTTCGTCGCCAAGAACTTCCGCATTATGGATTAACCCTGCAGGTACATATAGCATGTCGCCCGCTTTTAGGACGAATCTCTTCCCTAGAGCTTCTATCTTGAACTTTCCCTTTAGAACGGTGTCCATCTTGTCAAACGCATGCTCATGATCTGGGAAGTAGGTACCAGGTGGATATACGTATTTCACAACGCTGTACCCTCTCGACTCTATGACCTTGCGCATATTCCTTTCATTCATCTCTCCCCACTTTTTGTCCCAGTGCTCTATCTCAGTATTCAAAGTATGCCATGCTTTACAGCAATGATAGAAAAACCCTACGCCTTTTCGAATTTTAATGATGCAGAGTTTATGCAGTATCTCTTGTATGTCGGTGCTGGGCCATCGTCAAACACATGGCCTAAATGTGCATCACATTTGCCGCACGTTACTTCTTCCCTTATCATTCCATATGAATGATCAGTTTCGCTCTTGACATTCTCCTTGTTCATAGGGTTCCAGAAACTGGGCCATCCAGTGCCAGAATCGAACTTTGTTTCAGAATCGAATAGCTCGCTCCCACAACATATGCATCTGTAAGTTCCCTTTTCGTGGTTATCGCAGTACTTTCCCGTAAATGGTGCTTCCGTGCCCTTCTTGCGTGCAACTTCGAACTGCTCCTTCGTCAAAAGTTTCTTCCACTCTGCTTCGCTCTTTACCATCTTCTCTTGTGTCATGCGATAATTATTGCAGAGGACACATTTAGGTTATTCCCAGAATCCTACCAATTCAGGATTATTTGTTGAGTATAGCACTATCATACACACACGTTACTTCCCCACACAGGGATGCTGTTTCTTGTCTGTGATATCCCCCACTTGCTACTTAAACTCAAGAAGTTACTAACAAAACAGGCCCCATGTTAGACTATAGACGGGAGGAGTATAGATGAGGTGGATAATAGAAACTACAATTATTCTTTAGATTTTGCATATGTTAATAAAACACTTTGACGGATCAGGTTTATGGCCAAGCGTGCACTTCTAGTTTCTGCCATCCTTGGCATAATAGCTTCTGTTCTTGGGGCTTATCATGGCTATGGAGAGATTCTGCAGGAGCGGGACACGCCTAAAGGTATAGTGATAAACGCCTTTTCAAGAATAGACTGCCCTCCAGCAGGCAACGCCAATTGTTTCCCTGCAATGACCATACTGCCTACGACTTTCATGGTCTTTGGAACAATAACGGTCATAGTTGCTGTCTTTGTGCTCGTTTGCACGATTCTCATAATTGCTGGCAAGAATGCTGGTCTTTTGCTACTGGTAGCTTCCGTTGTGCTTCTCTTAGTAGGAGAAGGATTTTTGCCTCCCGTGCTGGGAACTGCTGCTGGGTTGGTAGCTCTCTGGGCTAGCAGAAAGCCTGCTAGCTAGCCTTCGGTCTGTATGCATTCAAGAGCATCGAATTTACAGTTACAGTTATCGACGAACTTGCCATTGCAATAGCTGCGAATATTGGATTTAGTAGCAAACCAGTGAATGGGTAGAGTATCCCAGCCGCGACAGGTATTAGAGCTATGTTATAGAAGAAAGCCCAGAAGAGGTTCTGCTTTATCTTTGAAACTGTCTTTCTGCTCAACTCTATGGCAGTTACAACATCTTTGAGTTCGTTTTTTATCAGCACTATTCCTCCAGTTTCCTTTGCTATGTCAGTCCCGCTACCGATTGCAATACCAACATCTGCTTCAGCAAGTGCTGGTGCGTCGTTTATTCCGTCGCCGACCATAGCAACAAGCTTACCCTGACCTTTGAGTTCCCTTATGACCTTGGCTTTGTCCTGAGGTAATACTTCAGCAAGCACATGGTTTATGCCTAGTTTCTTTGCTATTGCGTTTGCAGTCCTTCTATCGTCGCCTGTTAGCATGTAAACCTCTAGTCCTAAACTTTGCAGCTTCTTTACTGCTCCAATAGAGCCTTCCTTCAATGTATCTGCAACAGCTATCATCCCTGCAAACTTTCCATCAATTGCTATTAGCATAGCAGTCTTTCCGTCATTTTCCAAAACCTGCATCTTCTCCTCTGCACCCTCAATTGAAACATTCCTGCTCTGCATGAGCTTTCTGTTTCCCAGCAATACTTTCTTCCCAAGTGCTGTCGCTTCGACTCCATGACCGGGTATGGCCTCAAAATCAGTCGCATCAACCAACTTTAGACTTCGCTCTTGTGCCCCTCTCACAATAGCCTCTCCAAGAGGATGCTCGGAACCCTTTTCGGTAATCGCCGCCAGTTGAACTATTTCGTTTTCTTTGAATCCTTTGAACGCAACTACATCGGTAAGAGAAGGCTTGCCAACCGTCAATGTGCCTGTTTTATCGAATACAATAGTTCTGAGCTTGTGTGCCTTTTCCAGATACTCTCCGCTTTTTATGAGTACACCGTTCTGTGCGCCCTTTCCGGCGCCAATCATTATAGCTGCAGGAGTTGCTATGCCCAAAGCACACGGGCAGGCAATTATTAGGACGGATATGAGAACTGTAAATGCTAACCCAAAGGGCATTGAAAATCCATAGTACCATATTAGGAAGGCTCCAACCGCTATGGCAATAGTTGCAGGGACAAAGTAGGATGAAATTACATCTGCTAATCTTTGAATCGGTGTCTTGGATACTATTGCCTCTTCAACGAGCTTTACTATCTGCGATATTGCTGTATCCTGACCAACTTTCGTTGCTCTGAACTTCAAAACGCCTGTCTTATTGATAGTTGCTCCGATGACTTCATCTCCAACCTTCTTTTCTACGGGCATGCTTTCTCCCGTAACCATAGATTCATCGACAGATGAGTAGCCCTCTACTACAGAGCCATCTACAGGTATCTTCTCGCCGGGCTTTACTAGTACTGTGTCTCCAACTTGCACATTCTCAACAGGAATCTCTACCTCCTGCGAATCACGGACTACTCTTGCTAAAGTTGGTTGCAAATCAAGAAGTTTCCTTACAGCTTCCGATGCCCTGCCCTTTACAACATGCTCCATCGTTCTGCCAAGGAGTATGAAGCCTATGATCAATCCAGATTCAGTATAGTAGACTTGAGGGCCTGCGGTTGTAACTGTTGGAAGTAAACCGGGGAAGAACGTAATTATCGTGCTGTAGAACCACGCTGCACTGGTACCCGTTGCAATAAGGCTGTCCATGTTCGCCTGTCTAGCTCTGATGGCATCTCTGGTTCCCTTGTAAAACCTCCATCCCGCTATGAACTGAACCGGTGTAGCCAAAAGAAATAGCAAGAAATGTTCTGAAACGATTAATGAGATGGGGTAAACGTACTCAAAGATGGCGGTCAAACTTCCAAATATCAACGCAAAAGATGTCCATATCTTGAGGTAGCGGAATTCTACCTCTGGTTTAAGGAACTCTTTAAGGCAGTTCTCGCTGCAGAAATAGTATGTAGTACCCCTTCTTGTAGTCTTGAAGGGCGTCTTCGTTTCATCAACGTACATTCCGCAGATTATATCCTTGGCCATTTCGCTTATTCCTACCCTTGTCTAACTTGCTTGTCGCTTAAAACCTGCAGTCAATATACTTGGCTGTAGTTGAATGTAAAGCATTTTTGATTCTTGAACTCAGGGTTCTTTCTCCTTATTCAATGGCTTGTAAGAGTGGGTGTTTTTCTTCCAAGATTTTGTAAAACTCTTCACCGCAGAACCAAGGAAAGTTAGGGACTTCCACGACTTTGATCCTCCCGTCTATTACAATGGTAGGAACCGATGTGATGTCATAGCTCACTATCTTGCGGTTTGTTTCCAAACTCGTAGCATCTACGTCTATCACATCCATTTTACAAGTGGCACATTTCCCAATTGTTATAATATCCACTACTTTTTTGCACAGACTGCAGTTTCCTGCAAAGATTTCTATATGGTGTGGCAATAAGCGAATTCAGAAAGCGAAACTAAATAAAATGCTCTGCTCCTTTTGGTTCTGATAACTCTTCAAGAGATCTTATAGTTAACTTCCGATAAACCGAAGATTATATTATGTCTGTAGGGGCCCCTATCGTTAGCTAGGCCCTAGAGGGGGTATATAAAGCGGATAATACGAAGAGTTATCAGAACCCTCTGGTTGAACTCTTATCAGAGCGATCATCCCTTTTCATCATTTAGCTTAGACTTGCCTTGTGTAAAAAGTGCTTCTTGTTAAAGGCCCGATTTTGTTCCATCATGCAGTCGCCCTGTCAGCGTGCGGTCTAAACTTATTGTATACAAACATAGGCACTGCAAGCGCTCCAACAGAAATAGTTCTCAGAATATTTCCTATTGCTATATGGTCAATATGTGAAAGACCGAACTCAATGCCGGAAGCTATGTGAATGTCATGGTGTAAAAACTTGTAAAAGTGGCCGGCATGGGCAAGACCACCTTCGTCAAGTGGTGGGCTTTCAGCTACGGCAAAGTCGTCTTCTGGAGTCGCTGCATCTACGGCTGCGACACCTTACGCTGCTCGTGCTGCTTACGCCACCCGTACGGGGTCAAGCCCCGCGGCTTGTACACGTTCAGCACCGTGATCACGAGCAACACCAGCAGGCCAACACCGGGGTGAAGGAGGTCGCCCCCAAGCCCGCCGGTGTGGTCAGCACCGTCCGCCCCTCGCGCCACGCCTGCTAGGAAGCTCACGGTCGGCATGTGCTCCAGCAAGACGACGGTGGAAAGGACGGTCAGCACGAGTGTTATCAGGACCCAATAGTGCCGGAACAAACCCCACGAGGTCCCCAGTGCCATGACAAGGCCGGTTAGGTTAGAGGCGAGGGCCAACGGGACGATCACATTCCAGCCGATCAACTCCATCGCGATCCAGGCGACACGCACCGTCAGAGCATCCTGGGTGGTCACAGCGGAGACGCCGAGCGCCAAGTACGCAACAACCGCACCGGTCCAGCCGACCGAGAAAGTGAGATGCGCGGCGAGCACGAACTTGCGGAGGCCGGGTGTCATGGGCATGGCTGTTACACCCTCATGCTCTATGATCCGTGTTGCACGGGCGGAGTGTGGCCGCGGCTGAACACGACGATGACGACCAGCAGGACCACGACGATGACGATTATCCCAAACACTTTCACCCAGCGTGGTGTGCCGGGGTAGGGAGGCGGGTCAGCCATGTGCGTGTCCTCCTCTGTCGCACGTAGCGTCAAGCGTGTGATCAGCATCCTGACGAATCCCACCAAATGGATAGTCAGACCAGTTATTCCATATCTGCGCACAATCACTTTCTTGCTGGTCGCTTGTTTGGTCATTATCTTATTCAATAAGATAGTGATAAACTAATATATTTATCTGTTTCTACCTTGATCGTTAATCATGAAGCGGGAAGAAATCAAGCAGGCTATTAGCAAGAAGTTTATGGAAATGTCGACTGAAACAATCATGTTTCACCAAGCCGTAGCAGATGTACTTGGCTTGCATATTACTGACCATAAGTGCTTGGATCTTATGCGTCGTTTTGGAGCCATGCCAGCTGGCAGGCTTGCTGAGCTGACTGGCTTGACTACTGGTGCAGTAACAGGAATTATTGATCGCCTAGAAGAAGCGGGCTATGTAAGAAGGACAAATGATCCAAAAGATAGGCGTCGAACCATTGTCGAGCCTATCAGAAACAAGAAATTGGAAAGGAAAATTGAAGTGACCTTTATGCCTCTCCATGAAAGAATGCACAAGCTTCTGTCTTCCTACTCTGACAGTGAATTGGCTTTCCTACTTGACGCAACGACGGAATTTATAGAGCAGATACGCGAAGAAACAAAAAAATTACGGCATCTGCAAGGATAATCCTCCATAAAGTAACTTGAACAGCATATCGGCTTTTTGAACAAGCCCGACTTGTGATACAAACCAGTGACTTATTATCACTTTTTAAACAAAATCAGGACTTTTTAAACAAGAGGCACTTTTTACAAAGCCGGAGATCCTATAGTTAACTTCCGATAAACCGAAGATTATATTATGTCTGTAGGGGCCCCTATCGTTAGCTAGGCCCTAGAGGGGGGTATATAAAGCGGATAATACGAAGAGTTATCAGAACCCTCTGGTTGAACTCTTATCAGAGCGCTCATCTCTTTCCATCATTTAGCCTGGACTACAGAATCTTACATTTGTGACGGGGAAATCCTTTAAAGAGCCGATGCTATCTTCGAAACATGCCTCATGGGGCACCTGAGCTATTAACCTATGGCACTCTAATCGTGTTCACTCTCGGACTGATTTTCCACTGGTCAAGAAGAGCATTCCGCCATCCTGTACCTACAGAGCCGATTTCAGGTGAAATAAAAGGCAACTTTATGGTTTTCGACAAGGTTCAGCGTACATTCCACTGGGCAACTACGGTATCCTTCGTTATTGTTACATTTACAGGAATTGCTCTCTATGATCCGTTCGCTTTTGAACCTATCACTGATTTGCTAGGAATTCCTCTCCACACTACATTTCCCACTTATGTATTCGTACACGTCGTTTTCTCCGGCGCGCTTGCGATCTTGCTGATAATTCACATAATCTGGGACGTGGGCAAGCTGAAAGGTACTAGATCAATGTTACCGACAAAATCAGATTTCAGAGACGTTATTGTTCGTGCCAAGAGCCTGCTGCAGGGAACGGAAGAATACCCCAGAATAAACAAGTATGACAGCTTTATGAAAAACTTTCATCTTTACTTGCCAATTGCGTTTATAGTACTTGCCATTACTGGGGTCTACCAGTTTCTATATGCTCCTTGGTGGGTAGTCCCAATAGAGAGACACTTCGAAATTGAACCTCCTTGGAGACCGACTGTGCTACACGACCTTTTCGGCTTTCTACTTATTGCACTTGTCTTCGGGCACACATACTTCTCAATATTGCCTGTAAACCGATCCATATTCAATGCTATGTTAAGCGGGAAGATATCAGCAGAAGAGATCATGAAAAAGTATCGCCTTCAGGAATTCATCAATCGTATCAAAAAACAACGGCCTAAATAAGGTGAATTTTTTGCGTAGATCAAGCACTATACACCGTCTTCCCATTGCGTTATTGCTGTTCTCAGTCAGTATCCTATTCCCTATTCAGCAATCATACGGTCATGCTAACATTTTCATTGGTAAGCTTGCTGAACATGAGATTGCAGGACACGGAGAGGAAGAAGAGGTTCATATTCCCTCAAGCTACTTGGGCGTTGAGGAAACTTACACGGTAGTTGTCCTCAATGAGAGAAATATCTCCACAACGGAAGTTCAAGTTATTATACCTCAGGGCATGGAGTTGATTTCTGCAGAAGATAGAGAGGGTTGGAAGCTTACAATTTTGAGACCACCGCTAGTTCCAACCCCAGTGTTGATATGGAACGGCAGCTCAATACCAGCAGGCAAAAATGAGGGTTTCTTCTTCTCTCTCAGAAACTCTCCAAATATCTTCGTCTATTATTTCGCAGTTGTACAGACCTACGAGGATGGAGAAAACGATGTCTGGCGTCCATGGGTGCAGATAATCAGCCCCACAAACATCGCAGGGATAGAATATTCCACTGTCGCATTTTGGGTTATAATAGTGGGAGTGGCCTTACCGTTTGTTGAAAGGGCTGGAGAAAGGATTGTAAAGAAAAACAGGGTTGTATCAACTTAACGGTTCAGAACGCAAGATATACGAAATATAATCTTATTTGAACCGTGTCCACGATTCGCCTAAATTATTGCTATAATACACTACTCCGATGTTGTTCACCGCATAGATATAACTCGGATCAGAAACGTCAAAGGTTAAAGCTATGGCATCCACACCTTCAAGGCCATTTCCTACCTTTTTCCAATTAGCCCCCTCATCATCACTTCTATACACTCCAGCACTAGTGCTCGTGAACATGATGCTAGGATTGGTTGGACTAACGGCTAAGGAGAAAATAGTCTTGGAATCGAATAAGTTAGAAACTTTGCTCCATCCACAGAAACAATCTGCACTACGGTACAGGCCGCCAGATGTTCCTGCATATAGATAAATTCCACCCATTCCTGTTGATATATTAACAGATGCGAGTGCTAGCACATTGGAATTCGGAGGACCGTCGTTTATTCTTTCCCAGCTTGCCCCACCATTTTTACTTCTGAACAAGCCATTATCGACTACCCAGACATACAGCATGTTAGGATCGTTTCTTGCAATAGCTATAGCATGAATGTCGCTACTGGTTAAACCTTGTTCGATAGTCCGCCAAGTATTACCACCATCAACACTCTTGACAACAAACATCCCATGGCCTATTGCATATAGGATGTTCGGCTTTTTAGTAGCATCAGATATGATGGCCATGAAATCCCTAGGTTCATCACTTCCTACCTTTACGGCAATCCAAGTGTTACCTTTGTCATTGCTTCTGAAAAGTGCCTCATGTGTACCAAGTAGCATGAGATTAGCATTTACGCTATCTACGTAAAGCGAATGGATATGACCAATTATCTGCGATTCAGGTTCGAACTTGGGATTCGCAGTTTGCTGTTGCGACGGGAGGTAATAGGGGCTTGTAGTTATTACAAAAATGATGGCTATAGCGACGGTGATAATCAGATATCGACGAATACTGCGTTTCATTGCTTATCACAACACCCGTGTTTGTTCCTGAAGGGGTATAGCAAAACCTTTTCCCCAAATGTCTGTGGCAAAAGAAATTGGCAACAATTCGCAATAGCTTTCCTGCCAATTGTTATTACTATTTTTTCTCTTGAATGCATTTGTTCTTTCTCCTATTTATTTTCAATTCCTACGTAGACTGGACGCCAATTCGAGCCTGATGCCACAAGACGCCTTGAGACTCCTTTCTAAACTAAACATCATTAACGCCAATAGTCCCAAAGAAGCCAATTTCATAGGAAGCTGGTACGTATAGAGCATAATTCCAAGCACCCCTAACATCCCACCAGCAACCCCTGTTAATGTCAACAGCGGTAATAGATAGTAACAGGGGCATGCACCGGAAAGGAGAGCTCCGAATATGCCCACTACTCCAAACTTGCTATTAGCGCTCTTCATACTACTCACAAGCCTAATCTGGTTAAGTGAATTTGCCATGACCACTCCAGTTAAAAGCGATAGTAGAATGTCGGTAGCGAAATTTCCGATCTTCTCGACTGGAACATAGAAGGTAAGATAGGGAGTTAAGAATAGGAATTCATCGAAGTAAAACAAGGTAAAACCGAAAAACGTAGCAATAGTCAGTGCAATCATCGCAAACATCGGGATTTTCAAAGTTTGGAGCATCTGTATAGCCATGTTACTTAGCCTCGTAATAGTGAGTTGGCAGCTTTTTCAAATACTTCATAGGGTTGCGACCCTACAATCTTGACAGATTTTCCATTTGGCCCCACTACAAAGAATGTAGGTGTGCCCTCGACACCTAATTTGCCCCCTAAATCAAAGTTACTTTTGACTAATTGGCGATACTTATCACCGTTGAAGTCTTGGTTGAATTTAGTCATGTTCAGGCCTAGCCGTTGAGCGAACTTCGCGAGGTTTTCTCTGCTGGCCCATCCATCATTGGGTGCACCTTGATTCGAATATAGCAGATCGTGAAACTCCCAGAACTTGCCCTGCTCCCCAGCTGCATATGCTGCCTCTGAAGCAGAGGTAGAGTCAGGTCCGTAGAAATCAAAATCTATCCACACGAACTTGGCCTTACCAGTATCTATCAGGTTTTTCACAACTTGTTTCTCCTGAGTCTTGAACCAATATCCGCATGATGGGCACTGGAAGTCTCCAAACTCAAAAATTGTAATTGGTGCGTCTTTAGATCCCAAAACTGGATTGAGAGGTGAAATGGTAAGGTTAATTGACGGCAAACTGGTTGTGGAGGAGCTGGCCTCTGTATTCTTGGGGGACGACAGATAGATGCCTGCACCTACTATCGCAATTACAGCAACGGAGAATACAAGATAGAGGACTTTCCTGCCACTGCGTTTGTTTTGCATACTATTATCCTCTGACACTTAAAATATACGCTTTAGCCGAAAGTTTTTCTTCTGCAGAAGCAAAAGTAGGTAATAAGCTCCCCAGAACCTAACATACGAGCTGCCAGCCATGAACAGCAAAGTCAGACCACAGTAAAGAAGCATTCACTTTTATATATATCATTTCCCAATATATTACTCGAGGAATCTAGCCTATTGACCACGGCCTTCAGATTCAAAACCTGCGGATATAGTTCTCTAACGATGGAGCGAAGCATAAATTATGTGACATACAACGCTCTGACCGCCATGGCCCTTAGGTTCGAGGGTCTAAGGTGATTATGCAGTGTTTTGGAAGAAAGAGGGAAGGCTCGTTCAAGTAGTCGTTAAAGATCCCATCTGCGGAATGGCTGTAGATCCGGAACATGCCTACTACACAGAGATCGGCGAAAGGAAGTACTATTTCTGCGGAGCAGGTTGCAAAGCTGCTTTCAAAAGAGCCAACAACAAAGATGCAGACAGTAGACCTCTCAAGGTTCGCAAGGCGCATAGAGGAAGTGGAGGATGTTGCCACTAAAGTCCGCAAAGGACGATAACTAATGACGGAATTGAACGTTCAGAGATGGGATCTCGTAGTCGTGAGTGTAATCCTTTTTGTATCTTTACTTGCCTTCATTGCTTTTCGTCGTAGGGCTGATTGGCAATCTCACGGAATATACACTGCTTTTATCATTGCACTCTTTGCTGAGATGTTTGGTATTCCCCTTACAATATACTTTGTATCTTCATACTTCAACTGGTTGAACTTCCAGGACGGCTTCCTATCATATATGGATACAACAGGTATGCCGATAGGCCTAGTTATCACCAGCTTAGGCATGTTACTAATCGTAGTTGGATGGAAGAGAATCTATAGGGGTTCCGGCGGTTTGGTGACAGAGGGTATTTACAGATACGTTAGACATCCTCAGTACTTGGGATTTATCTTGATTACCGGGGGCTGGCTGATACACTGGCCCACTATTCCTACACCCTTGATGTGGCCGATTCTTGTTGTTATGTACTATAGATTGGCTAGGAAGGAAGAATCGATCATGCGTGAACGCTTTGGAGAGGAATATCTTGAATATGCGGATAGGGTTCCGCTGATGATCCCATTCTGGAGGTATAAGAAATGAAATCCTCCTTTGGGACTTCTCGATTGCTACTCGCATTATCTGGGCTAAGCTCCAAACTAAACTCTACTAAAAAGTGGTGGGTCATTCTCGCTATCTTTACGACAGTCTCGGTCGTCACTGTTGGGCTTATCCTCTACCCCTTAGCTTCGAACCAACCATCTCCAACACCCGCATCTCCTTCGTCCCCCTCTAAGGTGTCGGCTGTTCCAGGTGCTAACCCCGATGCTGCTCAGGTAGTAGACTCAACACTGCTGAAGAATCTAGCAGGAGCCTCTCCACCCCTTGGCTCAGAGTCCGCGCCAATAACAATCTACGAGTTTGCAGACTATCAGTGTCCCAATTGCCAGTCGTGGTGGATAAGCGTCAAGCCACTGCTAGTTGACAAGTTCATTAAAACAGGAAAAGCAAAACTGATTATGGTCGAGTTTCCGTTCTTAGGTAAGGATTCGTTCTCATCAGCTCAAGCAGCAAAATGTGCAGGCGAGCAAGGAAGGTATTGGGAGTATCACGATACTCTTTATTCAGAGCAGAAAGGGATTGATACTGGATGGGCGAGCATAGAGAAGCTGAAGAAGTTCGCTTCTGAGTTAGGCCTGGACATGGAGGCGTTTAACACGTGTTTGGACAGCGGCAAATACAGCGAGATAGTAAAACAAAGCTTCAAAGATGGGGAGAAACTCGTTGTTCCTGGGACTCCGACTTTCTTTATTGTAGGACCAAAGGGCGAGGTTCAGAAGATTGTCGGTTCTCAGCCCTTCGTAGTCTTTGAGAAAATCATCGATTCAATGCTCCCGAAGTAGTTCTGAGATGGCCCTATATAATTCAATCTGGATAGTATTTGCTAGTAGGATTTACATTGCTCTTGCCGGGGCTTTGGCATTGGCAACATGGGTCATCCTAGCTTGGCTTGACGAGTATCTCTTCTTCGAGCCCATCTTGGTCTTCAGTATACCCTCGAATAGGGTTCTAAACTTCTCATTGGTAGTGTTGATCTCCATGCTATCTGGTATCTCGATAAGCATGAACGTCTTCAGACTGATTAGTCTGAGGAGAGCGTTTGGCAAGAGTGGGAGAACTGGCCTTACGGGTTCGACTGTCGCTTTCATTGCTGGAGTATGTGGTTGCAATTCTGTGGGCTTTGCGATAATATCTATCTTTGGTACGGTCGGAGGTTTGGCTACGTCTTTTGTCTTAAACTACCAGCTTCCTCTCCGAATATTCTCCGTAGCTCTATTAATCATAGCTATATACTCTGTTTCTAGAAATATTGTGAATGAATGTCAACTGCCGTTGCGTCCATTAGCCAAAATGGCTTAATCTCGGCCTCTATTAATTGGCCTCCTATATGGCCCTCCCGACAATATCCATGTCCCTCCAGTTTCTACATCTATAAGCCCAGATTGGGTTCGCTCGAACGTTAGCTCTTTTCCGTCAAGAACTGACTCGGTTGTAGTTGCGATGACAGCAATCTTCAGGAAACTTCTCCTCGTGGACAAAATCTACGGACCACCCTAGCCGCTCTCTTGATGCATAGTCACAACCATTTCTGAAAGAGATCCTCTGCTCGCATTCCAGATCAATGCGAAGGCAAGTATGGCGATGCTGGCGGGAAGCAGGAAGTTTCCTACTGCAAGGAAGGCGCCGACAAAGGATGCGCCCAAGGCCAGGGCAGCTGTAGGCACACAGCATCCAAAACCTGTGAGGAAGCTCGGAAGCACGCCAAAGATGCCAGAGGTAGAACCCCGCACACATGCTTTAGGCATCATTAGTTTGTATGATGCTAACGAGATATTCGCTCCGAACAAAAGCGAGAGCAATACAGCTATTATCAGGTTTGGTATAGGCAGAAGAATAATCAAGCCAGCAACTGGATATGCGGCCGCTATGGGTTCCCAGTTAGCTGGAGCCCTTAACCGCCAGATTTTGTCCATCCAGTCATCCGCAAATTTAACCGAGGGTGCAGGAGTAAGCTTGGTATCAGAATCTGGAAGATACACTATGTTGCCCGTTAGGTACATGTAGGTCAAGGCATAAGCGAGGGCCATAAAGATACCAACGAGTTTGAACCTTCTGCGCGCAAATACTGACGTAAGGTTACCCCGTGATACTGAGAGGATATAGACAATCTTTGACATGTTGCTTTGCATCCTAAAGATACACCTGTGTCTTTGGGTAGAAGGCATACCATGCAAACCATAACACGTCAAAATAATTGACGTGCTTTAGCCTACTATTGGCAAGTCTTCCCTTCGTTGAGATCCCATTGGGACTCCATTCTGAGGATGTTTGGCGATCGACTATCTTACCTCCCTCCATACTGAACTCCAGCGTTTCTGCACCGATCCGACTTGAATAGGCTCTGACTACATCAAGCTCCTCCTCATATAGCAAGACTACGGGTTCAGAACCAACAATGATATTCTCAATCTTCTTAGCCCTAAATTCGTCCTTTGGAACCGCTAGATAGGAATCACCAGAGCTTACGCCTACAACGACCTTCTTGGGATGAAACCTTGTGTCTGCGGCCATGACAGGGAATAGAACATATTCTTCGAAGTAGTACCCTCTTTGCTGCCGATAAGAGCCGTAAGGGTCAGAACCGTAAGAGCGAACGTAACCTGTATTAGTCGAAAGAACCTTGGTATCAGGATGTTTTGTCTTCCACATCTCCCATGTAGTCCAGTCAAGCGCAACTTGTTGGAGCACGTTGCCTTTACTGGGCCCGTTTATGGCCATTCCAAGTATCTGCGGCCAGTTACCATCCGCCTGCTTGTCATACATGAGCAAATTACTGTTGACAAGATTCCCTGATGTTCCGAACGTGAGCTCCTTGCCATCAACCCTAGACTTGCCCTTGAACCCTACGGCAGAGCCTGTAAGAGGGCAGTAGGTTATGGAAATCTTTTCGCCGCCTATAACATCATTTACTATCTCATGCCAAACCAAGACTATCTGAGGATAAGCAATTACCGCTCCATTGTACTCCAACCCGAAAATGACATCGTTATTGGACAACAAAGAGTCAGCAGCATCACGAGAGATATATTGGGGATTATCGATAGGAGGTATACCGTCTTTTGGAGGACCCCCAGGCATAATGTTCTTCGCGTATTCATCAAGTCTTGCAGATGGTGGTTGGAGCGAAGACTTGGATTTGATTGGTTTCGGTATGGATTCAGATGCCTTTTTCGCTTGGCTTGTAAACAGGTTCTGCCCAAAATATATTACAAAAGCCGTGCCGATACCTAGCCCAAGAGCTATCCTCAGGAACTTTCTTCTTCCAAACTTCGGCTCGACCTCAGGCTGATCGGTCATCCTTTAACATACCAAATTTATCTGGCGATGCCTATAAGCGATTTCCCAAAATTGGAAGCTCAAAAACAATTCCTGAACTGGTAGTGTCACATCATGTGTATACTTGTATCATCTTAAAGAAAGTGTAGCGTTGGTTCTTGAGCATAATCAATGTCCAAACACGGGGACTAATCCCCTGTTTGTTGAAATGGAACTCTAGCTAAGGACGCTTTTCTTGAATGAATGTTCCGTGCCAGATATGATACCAGATTTGACCATTGAAGCCATTGACACTCAGCATTCCATGGGTCTTTCTCTCGAGCAACACCTCGATGTTGTAGTAGCCGTAGAAGGTATCAACATCTCCAACTT
Source organism: Nitrososphaerota archaeon (assembly GCA_024860875.1). Taxonomy (GTDB): domain Archaea; phylum Thermoproteota; class Nitrososphaeria; order Nitrososphaerales; family UBA57; genus VHBL01. The sequence goes on from JACPSZ010000017.1 coordinate 141,570, forward strand.
TAGCCCCCGGCAAGTAGCTGTCAAGGAACTTCTGGACTATCTGCATCGCCTGACTCTTTGAAATCGGCATCTGATTATTGGCAGCGTTGCTCATCATCCCCATACTGCCATATTTTGTGTTCCACATCATGTTGGGACCAGGTTCAGGGTAAACCCCTCCTGAAAAGCGATCTATCAAGAGTTGTAAGGCAAAGTTCCTTGTGCTGTTTTCTTGAACAGCAACGTTGAAGTTGTTAGAATACTCTTCAACCTCTTCGATCACCAAGTCGGTATTGTTGAGGGATGAGACATATCTATGAGCGTTTGCGAGCGCCTGCTCAATTGTAATGGGCTTGACATTGGCATCGTAGGGTCCTCCCATAACGGATCCCATCATGCCCATGCACCCATTCATCATTCCCATCATATTGTTCATGTTCATGCCGCCCATCATCTGATTCATCATGCTTCCTCCCATCATTCCATTCATTACATTTCCCATCATACTCGACGATGGAGGCTGATTGCTCATCATGCCATTTCCATAAAATCCTGAAGGTTGCTGGTTGGCTGCAACCAATTATGCTCGCCACTGCTATTGTGGAAACTATGCCTAGAGTGAAGGCGAGAACCAGTTTGAAGTTTTGACTTTTCATTCTTAATACCACCCCGTATTTATGGGGTAGAATCATATTTCTAAGTTGCCTGGAACAGGTCATGAGAGGTTCAAGGTGCAGAGGTATCGTTTCAGATTACTGCAACGTTTCGCCATGCGACAGAGTACATTATGTGACGGCCGAAAGACATAACTAAGCTGAAAACTCATTCGATCTGTTCGGAATGGAGAAAGCGGGCTTGTTAGTATTCGGCCTTTCGTTTGGGCTACTAGCAGCCTCACTTTTGGGCCTGTTCTTCTGGCCTTCGCCTGCAACGATGATGATGCAGATGATGCCTGACATGTTTGTAATGATGCTTTGGCCTATCCTCCTGGGCGCATCGATCATTACCCTCATAGTGGGAGGGATATTCTACACTGTCTACCGGCTTCCCAGTGCTACAGGTCACACGAGCACTGAGCATCCTCCTGATAATCCTGCATATGCAACCGAAATCATAGCCAGATTCCTGAAGCCCGATGAGCAGAAGGTGGTCCAAACTCTTAGACAAGCTGGAGGGAGCCTCCTACAGAAGGAGATAGCGAAGCAAACAGGCTTTACTAGGTTGAAGACTCACAGGATTCTAGCAAGGCTGGCAGAGAGGCGGGTTATTGAGGTGGAGCGGGCAGGCAATACTAATAAGATTACCTTGCCTAGCTGGTTGAAGGAAACGGAGAGGGCAAGAAAGACGGTGCAGGTCAGAAGTTAACCCGTCGATCAGGTCCATTATCACTATCTGTTAGGGTATGTACCGTTGGGCGCGCATGAAGGGAAACTTCACCGCCCATCGCTCTATTCTTCGAGCGAACCCTGAAGAGAGCAATTACTGCAATAAATATGATAACAGCTATTGTTGCGATTACCAAAATTGGTTGGCCGCTGTCATCTTCAATGGTAAGATCGAAGAACTGGCCCTGATAATAGTTCAAGCCTCGGTCTGTAAAACCTACAACCATCTTGTAGTTCCCAAGTTCTATGTTGTTCCCAATTAGCGTGATGGTGGTCATTGCATTTCCTGCAGATTTCATCTGAATCAAGTCCGGAGAAGCGGAAAAGCTAGAATTGGCTATATTGCCTGTAACACTCATGCTCGAACGCAAATGCGGGAAGAAATCCCCTCCTTCAAAGCTTTCCAGTGACACAGGTATGCTTAACGTTCCATTGCGAGACATCTTGAACTTCGTTGTAGAAAGGGAAGCTTTGATGGGAACCTGAGCCGAAGCATCGATTATGCCGATTTTGTTGCCCGCAGTTTCTACGAACCAGATGTTCCCCGAAGGGTCTACTGCAACGTTTTCGGTGAAAGAACTGTTAGTTGGTATGCGGAACTCGCTTATTGTTTGATCCTTGACTGAAATCTTGACGACTCTGTCTACTCTCTGCTGGACTGTCCATATGTTACCTTCTTTGTCCGGCACTATGCCATATGTAGCTCCTGTAATCAGCCCTGTAGGATATTGCTCAACATTGCCAGTCTTTGGATCGAATTTTCCCATGTTGCTTGTTCTGAATTGTGTGTACCAGATATTCCCCTGAGCATCTACTGCAATCCCTATCGGGTTTGTGCTGGCATTACCAGCTCTCGGCAAAGGATACTCTGTAAACTTTTCAGTAATAATATCAAACTTAGCAAGCCTTGCAGGACCAGACTCCATCATCCACAATATACCGTTGTTATCAAAGAGCAGGTAGCTAGGGCGGGAGATGTTTCTGGGCGTTTTGTACTCGAGGAACCCGTTAGAAGTTCCTTCCCTCGCCTTCGAAATCTCGAGCTTCCCCAACGCACCAGAATTGAACCCACTATACCATATGTCACCTTTTGAATCTATGGCGATGCCCCAGGGCTCTGCATCCGCTGTCGGTATAGTATATTCCGAAAACTTGAAGCTTGAAGGATCGAACTTTCTTATCTTGTTGTCCGTTGCATCGCCAAACCACAAATTGCCATGACTATCAACAACGATGTCCCAGATCTGCAAAATGCTTGAGCTGCTGGGAATTTTGAACTCCTGCAAAGAGCCCGTCTTCGGGTCCAACTTTACGAGGCTCGACCTGTTTCTCAAAGCGACCCAGATGTTCCCTGAATTATCGCTTACTATCGCAAAAGCGTTTGACCGATCTGGAAGTTTGTACTCCTTCACAGAGATTTTTGGACTCTGCTGAGCTTCAGCAGGGACTAATGACAACATCAGCACTACGATCAGCAGGGCCAAAAATTTCAGGGATATCACGCTTGATATTTGCCTTCTTGATTGATTGTTTGACATACCTTAGTTATTTGCCGATAGATCATGCTCCCGGGCATTATCTTCGCGCCCCTTCCTGCATGAGGCTCTTATCATTGCATCCCTGATCTCTGCCCCTTTTCCGATCAATAGTCCACAGAATCAGTTTTACTATCAGGTTTGAACTAGGCTTTGACTTTTCTGCCATATCCAATTATCCCGTTCCTATCAACTGTATATGTTGGAGGGTTAACAACAATATAGCCCTCGGAGTCTATCGAAAGGTCTAGCATCGGAAGAGCGTTATTTGGAGGAGTTTGAAGTGCGGCTGGACCATAAATTGCAACGCCATCATGAACTCTATAATTGCTTCCGTGGCATGGACATTCTATGTTACCTACTATCGTCTTTCCTGTCTTGGGATCCCTGACTTGCCTTCCTGCCTTGTAGTCCCACAGGCACCATAAATGCACACAAACCATGCTGTATGCTCTAAACGAGCTGACATTATTCTTGTCGCCTCCTTCTGCTGGTGCTAAACGAATCAGCTCGAACCGCCTAAATGGTTCTGAATCGAACCTTTCGTCTCCTGTTCTAGGGTATGGGAAGATTACTGCGGAGTCCGGAGGAAAAGTCTTGACATTTGCGTATGTGCCATCGGGTAGAAGTATTCTTTGTCCCTCTTGTTTACCTATTGATGCACTTGCCGTAAAGAAACTTCCAAATGGTATGAATGGCGTTATTCCGAGGATGCCCCCTACCGCTGCTATGAATTTGAAAAAGTTCCTTCGGCCCTGTGGCTGCGACCCCGGTAGAGGTTGCTTTGGAACAGGTGATTGTCGCGCCGCTGGTGATGCTGCTGGTTTAGGAGCAGCGGGAGTTTGGGAGATTGCGGCAGGCTTAGGTTCATTCTTCTTTACTTCACTAGACAAAGGACCCACCTCTTCAGCTTACACGTGCGCGCGCTCTTTGGTCGATTGAGGAAAACGACAGCAAGCCATGCTCGCCTCTTTGTGAACTACGCCATGGGTTGTGTTTGCAACTGGGGCGGCTGTGCGTTTGATTTTACTCTTCATAATCTTCGTATCTGCAAGAAGACCTAAAGCGAATCCAATTCCTGGGCCTAGAAGAGTCCAAGGGCCCCCTATTACCTGACCTAGCGCTAGACCAGTTAGCAGCCCTGCACAACACATCAAATGTCAAACCTCACCTCACGCTCATACTCCTGTCTTTCTTTGCAGGGTTTAATGGCAGCATCCTCCACCGCCTCTGGACGACCTACGAACCTTGAGAGGCGTGCTACTGTATAGCTCTTTGTTCTGAGCCTTTTTGAAATCGGCTTTACAGCCTGCCCCACAGAAGTAGTGTGTTTTTCCTCCTATCTCCGTATAGTATGCTTGGTTAGGGTCAACATCCATCCCACAAATAGGATCCTTGACCATTTTCTCCATAACCTTTACCTCTTTCCTTCCAAATAACATGCAATCACCTGCTACCCTTGAGCATGGGCATTCTCATGACCAAAGTATTCATCATCCTCCCTCTATCTCAACTGTGCCCAAGAATTACCAGAATCAGTACTCCTGTAGACCGCTCCAGTCCCACCCGCAGCGTAAAGACTCCTAGGATCGGTTGGGTCAAATGTCAAAGCAGCAATTTGAACGTTATTGTCAAACCCCTTCCTAATCTTCTCCCAGCTGGCCCCCGCGTCTTTACTTCTGTATATCCCGTCCCGCGTGCTTGCCAAAAACACCTGCGGATCAGTTGGGTCTACCGCTAGTGCATAGATAGTCTTAGAGTCAAAGAAGCTCGTTACTTTTTGCCATCCGCAAAAGCAGTCAGCGGTTGCATATAGACCATCAGCGGTTCCCGCCATTAGGTATATTCCACCCATGCCGGTTAGTGTGTTGACCGATGCGAGGGCTAAAACATTTGAATTAGGAGGACCGTCATCCATCCTTTGCCAACTTTCCCCTGCGTTCTTGCTTCTGTATAGTCCGGCGTCAACTACCCACGCGTATAGAGTGTTCGGATCGTTTGCTGCAATAGCAATTGCATGCACATCACCGTTCGGTAAACCCTTGTTGATTAGCGACCAAGTCACACCCTGGTCTGAGCTCTTGATGACGAACATGTCATGGCCAGCCCCGTAAAGAATCTTCGAATCCTTACTATTGTCCACGGCTATGCTCATGAAGTCCTTACTTCTCACTTCCCCTTTAGCTTCTACCGTTGCCCAAGTCTTGCCTCCATCATTGCTTCTGAGTAAGCCCTCGTGGGTCCCCATCAGCATAAGATTCGGGTTTTCTTTGTCAACATAAAGGAAGTGTACATGCCCGTTGGCCTGTAATTCTGCTTGAAGATTCGGCTTTTCAGTTTTGGGCTGTGACTGAATATAATATAATCCCCCTGCCGTAACGGTAATGGCAGTTGCAATGACAACGACTACAATCAAACTATGAGAAATACCGCGCCTCAGCAATTGTCTTCACCCAAAGCTATCCTTGCTAGCTCTTCTTTTCCGATTAGCTCTAGAACCCTGTTCATAAGGAAAGATTTCTTCAAATCCAACAGATCACTATAAACCTAGATACTACACTTTTATATATATCATTTGCTGACATATTCCTCAGGCGAGCTCGTATAGATTGGCCAAAGCCCTCAGATGTAAAGCCTGTAAATCTGCCTTCTCTGATAAGCGTGCGCTCAAGAACCACAATAGAGCAAGGCACAGAGTTAGAGGATTGGCTACTACTGCATTATACTTCTCCATTGCCATAGGCCTGACGGCTTCCTTGGCTTATTCGGGTGCTTTTTCTCCAATTTTTACCTCGCTTAGTCAGCCGGCTGCTGCTGCCGAGATCATTCACAAATCTGTAATCTTCCACATCCATCCTAGGCTCGAAATCTTCATTGACGGCCAGCAAGCCACAATACCAGCCGACATTGGGATAGATCCCAAGCTCTGGAAGAATCGCACCCTTGAGCGTTATGGCATGCCCATGCCAGAAATGAAAGAAATGCCCTATATGTCTCCAATCCATACTCACGACACTTCAGGGACTCTACACTTAGAGTCCACCGCGAACAGGATATACACTCTAGGCGATTTTTTCGATATATGGGGCGTTCGTTTTAATGCGACTTGCGTTTTGGACAGATGTGGTGGGACAGTAACCATGCTGGCCAATGGTGTCAAGAGTGACGAATACAGAAATCATATTCTCAGAGATGGAGAACTCATTCGGATCGAATTCAGAAGGAGGTAGATGGTTACACCATGATTGCTGAATGCCAGCTCGCAACAGACCTCGTCAGATGCGCTGTGCTAATGCTTCTCTATGAAAAGCCTCTCCATGGCTATGCAATAATCGAGGGCCTTGGTGAGCGTCTGGAGAGGACGATCAGCCCAGCTACAGTCTACCCCTTCCTAACCCAGATGTTAGCTGTTGGGTACTTAACGGCTACCCAAGATAATGTAGGTAAGAGGGCAAGAACAGTGTATTCTATGACAGCAGAGGGCAGAAAGTTCTCCGAAGGTATATTCAGGCGATTGTCTCAGATTGTCTCAACTGCTATTGAGCCTAGCCTAGTTCATTGTTCCCATTGCGGATCCAAACTGTATGAGGCTGGTCATGTTGAAGAGATTAAAGGGCGACAAACTGTCTTCTGCTGCATACACTGTGCCAAGGCTCATAAGCAGGCAGAGTGACTTTATGCGGCGAATTCTAGCCATAGTTGTCACAGCAACAATTGCGGTAATGGCGACCTACCTTGCACTGACTATCGGATTGTTTCCTGAACAAAGAGGAATGGGTCAAGGTGGCGAAAATGTGGTAATAGACATGACTACCAAGCAATGGAGGTTCGATGTGGAAGGCGTAAATCCATCTGGTTCAGCGAAATTTTCAAGCAACCCACCTGCAGATCGGTTTGCGGACACTACAATTACGGTTCGGAAGGGCGACACCATAATACTTCGCATCAAAAGCCTTGACGTGCCACATGGATTTGCTATAGAAGAATTCGGAATTAATGTATTCAACCCACCCGGAGAAACCGTTGAGGTAAAGTTTGTAGCCAGACAGACCGGAAGTTTCACATTCTTCTGCACCGTTTTTTGTGGAACAGGGCATCCTAATCACAAGGGAGTCCTTATGGTGCAAGCCTGAAATGCTATTCGCAGATGTCACATTTAGACTTTTGCTGTGAGATGTGACTAATTGACAAAATTCAGACTGCTCTTGGGGATCGGTGTAATATTCGGACTCCTAATCTTGGCTATCTTCACTTCGCTTCCAGATAAAGATCAGAGAAGCATGGAGACGGAAGGATCAATGATACCTGAGCGGGTTCATACGTCATATATTACTGAATACCTACTTCCGACTCCGGAATCAGGTCCCATGGCAATAACTGTAGATCACAAAGGTGAGGTGTGGGTAGCTGCCACCAATATCACTAAACTCGTTCACTTCAATCCCATATCGAAAACATTCAGAGAATTTAAGATTCCGAAAGTAAATTGGACAAGCATCTGGGGCATGACTGTTGATAGTAGCGGAATGATCTGGTTCACAAGTACAAACGACAACTCTGTATGGAGCTTTAATCCAAAAGATAACACTTTCAAACAGTACAATGTTCCAACTCCGGATTCATTTCCCATGCAAATTGCGATAGATCAGCAAGGGAGTATATGGTTTACAGAGCTGTATGCAGGAAAGTTAGGACAAATCATACCAGACACTGGGGTAATTGCTGAGTACAAAGTTCCAAGGAACAAATCAGGCCCAGCTGGTCTTTCCATTGATATTAAGGGCGATATCTGGTTTGCAGATGCTTTCGCAAATACGATAACAAAATTTAGTCCAAGAAATTCTACTTTTGTTGATTATGCAGCAACTGAATCCATCTTTTCGCCTACTGGGATAGTTACAGATAGTTCCGCAGTTTGGTTTTTAGAGCATGGGGGTAGCCTATTCGGAAGGCTTAATCAATCTGATAATTCCATCACAAAATATGCCACTTCCATAACTGGAACTTTTCCCACTACATTGCCATACTGGCTTGCCATCGATAAAGTTGGGAATATCTGGTTCAATGAGCATTCGGGCAATAGAATAGCAAGGTTTGATCCCAAAAGTGAGACCTTGGTTGAATACGAGCTTCCCAAAGGAAGGATAGGAACTGGTGCTATAGTTAATGCCCTAGAGTTTGCCATTGCCCCAGATGGGAATGTGTGGTTTGCTGAATGGACTGAGAATAAGATCGGCATGATCAATGCATCAGCATCACCACCCTTCAAGCTGGAAGTGAATCAAAGGAGAATATCTACCACTCCTGGAAGTGACATAAAGATCGAAGTAACGCTTTCAGGTACATTTAACAAGCAAGTCACGCTACAGACCTCAGGGACCTTCTCCTTTACAGGTAAGTTATTGAACGCAACAACCCAGTTCAATCCTCAACAATTACCAATATCGAAGAGTAATTCATACAAATCAGATCTGACTGTAAGGTTGGGGGATTCTTTAGTTCCTAGAAGATATGTCATGACAATAGGTGCTTCAGATGGTGCGGTAATTTATTCTGTTATGATCCACCTCGATGTAAGAGAAATACGCTAATTCTGGCCAAGTGTAAAGTTAGTCTGCACTAAAAGATTGCTAGCTATTCATCACTTGGAAAGGAGTTTTTACACGTCCTGCCAAATTGATCGGCTTCCTGTGGCTACTTTGAGTGCCCGTATCGGTGCGGATCCTTGTCGAAGGCTGTTTTGCAACCAGCAGAGCAGAAGTAAAACGTACGTCCATCATGAACTGAATTAAACTTGGTCTTCTTCGGATCTACTAGCATGCCACAGACAGGGTCTCTTTCCATTTTATTCCTCTACGCAGTTTTTACAGGTGTTGTGGGATTCCATGTAAGAGCAAGTATGCCTCCTACGAAGCCAAGTATAGCTCCAATAAAGAAGCCTCCCATGCCGAAGAGACTGATCAGAGAGAAGACTAGTACTATTATCCCCCAAGTTTGAGTTTGACTAGGCTGGCTATACAACATAACGGAACCTATCAGTATGATTACTCCGGAAATAACGCCTAAGATCGTCATTACTGAAAGGAAGCTTCCAAAACCCATGCCTCCCATCATACCCTGCCAGTTGCCCATCATTCCACCCATCATCCCTCCCATCATGCCTCCATACATTGGAATCCCTGACGAAGACCACATCATACCTGTTCCTCCTCCAGCTATAATCAGCACTCCCGCAATAAGGCTCAACACGAAAGGTGCTGTTGGTTTTTCGATCGTACTCAATATCAAGCCTCCACCATGAACTCTCCCCACATACCTCTGTCTGCGTGCCTGTCGGGTTTCGTAGCAACATCCAGAAAGCAGCCATAAATGTACTTGCCAGCCTTTTCAGCAACAAATGTAATTGTAGAGGTTTGGCCGGGTTTAGTCTCTTCGCTCATCGCTTCTTTGAAAATTGGCTCGTGCATTGCCGCCTTCTCTTTTAGAGCACCTTCTTCAGCTACCATGAATTCATGATCTGCACCACCAATATTCTTCAGAACAACTCGGACTGTTTCTCCTGCTTTGAGCGTAATCGTAGGGCCGCATGAAGTTCCAAGGTCACATACAACTTTGTCAAAACCTAGGCCTTTGAACGAAAATTCCCGTGCTTCCAGATTAATAGTTCTTGCTTGAGGAGCCTGTGGGCCCTGCGGCATTGCAAGAAAAGCTGCCGCTCCAACAACTATTATGGCAACGACGACAATTCCTATGATAATTCCCTTATTCATGATTATGTGATAGGTCAAAGCACTACTTATCTGTACTGATATTCGGATGAAAAATTCGTATTGCGTATGTCTAATTATCTATTGTCTTGTCGATGAGCAAGTTGATTCGAGGAGGCTTTACATTTGTAAAGCTTAATTACAAATGACTGCAAATATCTGCAGTTGCCCATCGTACTTGACAAAATAGACATGTCACTGATTAATGCTATGTTAGAGGATGGTAGGCGCTCTTACAGACAGCTGGCAAGGATTGCAAATGTAAGCACTCCAACTGCAGAAGCGAGGATAAAGCGTATGATAAATTCGGGCTTCTTGAAGAAAATAGTGCCTGTATTTGATGCGGCGAAGGTTGAGCATGGAGTTTCTGCCATTGTGTACTTGAAGGTGGATCCACATTTAGTTAATGAGATATCTTCATATCTTCAATCGCTTGAGCAGATCAGAAACGTCTTCTTAACTACCGGAGAGTGGAACATGATTATCAGAATCGCTTGTTCAAGTAATGAAGAGCTGCAATCAATCATGGATGATAAGATCGTAAGGCAAGGAATTACAATAGTCAACAGTCAAGTGATTACTCGAACTATGAAGGACGAGCAAGGCTTTATCGTTTCGCCAGACATTAGAATCGGCCTTACGTGCGACTACTGCGGAGGCGACATCAAAGGTAATCCGTTCAAATTGAAGGTTGGTGAAGGCGAGAGGTATTTCTGTTGCAAAACATGCATGAACTCGTATAAAGAGAAGTACGGAGCAAGGATTTCAAAACTCAACAACAATATCTAGCTGCGTTTTCCATCTGCAACATGTCTGCTAATTATATTCTTAGCAGTAACTCATGTGATTCGGCCAAAGATTTTTTCGTTTCCTTGTACCTGCAACGTTTCATAGAACCATCTGCAGATTACTTTGGCCGCTTTTTTCGGGTGGGAAAGCGTCTAATAGATGCCACCGTCTACTTCAAGCCAAGAAGGCAGAACAGGGGTATGTAAGGTTCTCATCATAGCACAAGTCTTACATTTATTATGGCTATTATCAAAGAGCGTTGTCATGGACTTTACCCTTCCTCGTGGTATGAGGGATCTGGAGCCCGAGGATGCAGATTATTATGAAGCTATAAGACAGGCCTTCGTAGATACCTGCAGGATTTACGGATTTAGGCTAATGGAACCCTCTCCAATAGAAATGCTGTCAACATTGGAGGCTAAGAGCGGTGAGGCGATAAGGAATGAAATCTACTACTTCAAGGACAAGAGTGATAGAGATGTCGGATTACGGTTTGATCTGACGGTAGGCATAGCAAGGTACCTGTGTTCTAAAAGAGATGTCAAACTTCCAGCTAAAATAGGAAGTTTTGCTAGCATGTTCAGGTACGATGAGCCTCAATATGGGCGATACAGATGGTTTTACCAGTGGGATGCTGAAATATTCGGGCCAAAGAACATTGATGCAGATGCAGAAGTAATTGATTTCACTTCATTTTTGTTGAAGAAACTTGGTTTGAAAGATGCAGTAATCAAGATAGGGGATAGAAGGCTTGCAGAGAGTTTTGTGAGAAATTCGCTTGGAGAAACGTCATCCAATTCAATTATGGCCATGCTCAGGCTGCTGGACAAGTCTGGAAAAAGAACAAGAGAAGAAATTCTGAAAGAGGGTATAGAAAAGGGTATCAAAAGCGACAAAATGTCTGCACTGATAGACTTTGCAACGATTAAAGGAAATTCCAAAACAGTTTCAACAGCCCTGACAGAAAAGATCGCTGCTGATGGCTCTGAATTATTGCAAGCCTACGACATGCTCATAGCCAGAGGAGTTTCCAACATTGAGCTGAACGTTGGTATTGTGAGAGGATTGGATTACTATTCAGGAATAGTCTTTGAAGCTTATGACAGCTCAGATTCAAAACTTGGTGCCCTTGCAGGAGGAGGGAGGTATGATACTCTTCCTGTAGTTTATGGTAGGTCTGAACTCGGCGCTACGGGCGTCGCTGGGGGCATAGAAAGGACGGTTCTTGCCATGAAGAAGGCTGGAGGATTGAAGATTGAAACTGTCAAAACAGTATTTGTTGCAGTTGCAGATACCAAACTGAAAGCAGAATCCTATGCAATCGTAAAATTGCTTAGAGAAAACAGCATAGCTGTTGAAACTGACCTTGCTGACAGAAGTTTGAGGAAGCAGTACGAAGCCGCATCTTCAAGAAACTCGAAGTTAGTAATTCTGATTGCTCCAAACGAATTTGCAAGGGGAGAGGTTCTGGTAAAGGTCCTTGAAACTGGGAAAGAAACTGCAGTTCAAAAAGGTAATCTCATTGATGCTATAGCTAAAATGCTAAAGCAATAGGCTCCTCTGCAATTTCAGCATCAAAAACATCTTTGAAATTTTTTATGATATTTTTCTTAACGTTATCAAAAGAAACCTTCTTTCCAAGTATCTTCTGCATAGATGTCATTGTTGATGGTTCCATTCCACAGGGCTTTATCGCGTAGAATTTCTTCAGGTCAGTATTTAGGTTAAGGGCAAAACCATGAAAACTTATCCAGTGTTGAACTGCGATACCAATAGAAGCAAGTTTCTTGCCGTCTACCCATATCCCGGGTTTTTTCTCTACTCTTCCAGCCGTTATCCCGAAATCCGACGCAGTTTTTATCAGGACTTCCTCTATATTCCTCACAAGCGTGACGACATCGATCCTCGTCTGTTCTAAGCTAATTATTGGATAGCCGACCAACTGGCCAGGGCCGTGATAGGTTGCGTCTCCTCCCCTCTCTATGAAATAGACGGGAAAATCTTTTGATACCACGTTTTCCATAGTTCCTCTTCTTCCGAGCGTTATTACATCTGGATGCTCTACAAGAATTAGAGTGTCGAGGATTTTAGATGCCCTCCTCTCCTCCACAAATTTATGTTGTATCTTCAAAACTTCCCCATAATCTCTTAATCCTAAATCCAGCAGGGAAATTCTCAAACTCTACGCCTGCAGTTCAAAGTTCGGCTCTTCGAGGATCTTCTTAACCATGTTCAGGAAGTTTGCAGCGTCAGCACCATCAAGAACTCTGTGGTCAAAGTTCAGTGAAAAATTAACAATGTCTCTGATAACTATGTTTCCATTTTTTACAGCAGGCCTCTTCACTATTCTGCCTATTGCTAAAATTGCCACTTCTGGATGATTGATTATTGCAGTTGAGAAGACTCCTCCAATAGAGCCTATGTTGGTGATTGTAAACGTGCCCCCTCTTGTTTCGTTCAGCGTCAGTTTGTTCGTCCTTGCCTTTTCGCTGAGTTCTTCTATTTCTTGGGCAATTTGCATCAAACTTTTCTTGTCTGCATCTTTTATGACGGGAACTATCAGTCCAATTTCAGTAGCAACCGCTATCCCAATGTTGTAGTATTTCTTGACTACTATTTCGTTCTTCTGGTCGTCCAAAGAAGCGTTGAAATGCGGATGTTTTTTCAGGCCGTCAACAACGGCCTTAACGACAAACGGTAGGTAGGTCATCTTGACATTTGACTTTTGGGCCATCTGCTTGGCCTTTTCCCTTACGGAAACTAGCTCCGTAAAATCGACTTCTTCAACATGAGTCACGTGTGCAGCTATGTTTTTTGACTTTGCCATCCTCTCTGCAATCGTCTTGCGTATGCCTTTCAGTGGAACCCTTTCTTCCAAGCCTTCTGCCTGAGCTATAGGCTGTGTAGCTCTTTTGCTCGCATTCCTGACATCCTCTTCGGTAATTCTTCCTCCGGGACCTGTAGCTTGAACTACTGCAAGGTCTACGTTAAGCTCTCTTGCAAATTTTCTTACTGCTGGAGTCGCTATGGTTTTACCCTGCACGGCAGGTTGAACCATTTTCTGTGAACCACTATGTGTAGGGGATGTTGTCCTGGTAGAAACACTTGCTATGGTCTGTGTTTGTACGGTCTCGCCCTTTTCTCCTAAAACGACTACGGTCTGTCCAACCCTTATCGTCTCCCCTGCTTTAGCCATGATTTTCAGGACAGTACCAGCAACTGGCGAAGGAAGTTCGACTGTAACCTTCTCCGTCATGACCTCAACGAGAGGTTGATCTCTTTTCACATAATCTCCTTCCTTCACGAGCCATTTTGTAACCTCGCCTTCCATTACACCCTCGCCTATGTCAGGAAACTTGAATTCGACTGCCAAAGTTATCCGCCTACTTGTAGCTTGCTACCTTCTTTATCGATGTTAGAATTCTCTTTGCGTTAGGAAGGTACGTGCTTTCAAGGCTGTACGGAACAGGTGCATCCAGTCCTGCAACCCTCAGAATTGGAGCCTGTAGATATTCAACAGCCTTTTCGGAAATCATGGCCGAAATCTCTGCTCCCATGCCCAGCGTCTTCGGTGCTTCATGTGCAATAACTACTCTGCCGGTCTTCCTTGCAGAATCAAGTATGGCTACAGAATCAAGCGGTGCAAGAGTTCTTAGATCGATTAATTCAACGTCGATATTCTCCTGAGCTGCTAGTGTTGCAGCTTCTTTTGCTGGAACCATAGTTGCACCGTAGCTTATCAGTGTGACATCGTTACCTTCCTTCACTATGTTGGCCTTGCCTATTGGCAACGTATAGTCGTCGTCAGGAATATCGTCTTTGAATGCTCTGTAAATTCTCTTGGGCTCAAAGAACAGAACTGGATCGTTGTCGCGCATCGCAGATATGAGCAGACCTTTTGTATCATAGGGGTTTGACGGCATTATCACCTTCAATCCAGCAGTGTGAACGAAATAAGACTCGCCGCTCTGCGAATGATACGGTCCTCCTTTCACGCCTGCACCTATAGGAGCCCTTATCACCATGGGAGCAGTATACGTTCCTCCTGAACGGTATCTCATCTTTGCAAGCTCGGAAGTTATCTGGTCAAAAGCTGAGAAAATGAAGTCAAAGAACTGAATTTCAGCAACGGGTCTCAAACCGTAGAGGGACATCCCTATTGCCAAGCCGATAATGCCTGACTCTGCAAGAGGAGTGTCAATTACTCTGTGAGGGCCGAACTCATCATACAAGCCCTCTGTTGCTCTGAATACTCCTCCGTTGATTCCAATGTCTTCGCCCAAGAGCACTATGTCCGAGTTCTTCCGCATCTCAAGCTTCAATGCACTGTTGACCGCTTGAACAAGAGTTGCCTTCATGCTCGATACTCTCTTTTACGAATGCTGCCGCTTCCTTCTAATTATGTTTTCCAAATAATATTCACCGGCTTTGTACGAACTTCTTACTAGAGGCCCTGAGGCTACGTACAGGAAGTCCATCTCTTCCCCGATTCTGCGGAACTTCTCGAATATTTCAGGATGTACATATTCAGTAACAGGTAGATGGCCTCTTGATGGTTGCAGATACTGCCCGATGGTAAGTGCACCTACCCCGACACTTCTCAAATCAGCCATCGTCTGAATAACTTCGCTTTCAGTTTCGCCCAAGCCCAGCATTATCGAAGACTTGGTAATCAGATCAGGCTTCAGTAATTTCGCATTCCGCAAAACTTCTAAAGATTGCTCATAACCTGCTCTTCTGTCTCTCACGGATGGTGTAAGGCGTTTTACAGTCTCTACGTTGTGTGCAAGAACTGCTATACCAGATTCAATCACTCTTCTCAGAGCAGAAACGTCCCCTCTAAAATCAGGTATCAGAGTTTCGACAAGAATTGATGAATCAGCTCTGTTTATCGCCTCCACGGTCTTGGCTATGTGCTCTGCTCCTTCGTCTGGTAGATCGTCCCGAGCTACAGAAGTCAGCACAATATACTTCAAGCCAAGCATTTTTACAGCGTTTGCAATCTTTGATGGTTCGTCTCCATCAAGAACCTGCTGTGGATTGCCAACTTTTACGTTGCAGAATCTGCACCCCCTCGTGCAAGTATCTCCCATGAGCATGAACGTTGCAGTGCCTCCGCCCCAGCATTCGGCTATGTTTGGACAGTTTGCTTCCTCGCAGACAGTATGTAGATTGGCTTCTCTCAGCAGGCCCTTTATCCTGACGTAATTTTCCCCGGTGGGCAGTCTTACCTTTATCCACTCTGGTTTCTGTAACCGAACCTCAGGTTCTTTGATTACTGTAAGAAAGCGAGGCATTTTCAGCCCATTAGGCAATTATCATGTCCTTGAGCCCAGTACCTGGAGCTACGAATGGGAATACGTCTTCTTCAGGGTGTATAGGCACATCTATTATTGTAGCTACATCGCTTCTCAGAGCATTCTTCATAGCCTTAGAGAACTCGTCCATCGACTGAACCCTGAAGCCCTGCGCCCCATAGGCCTCTGCGATCTTGACGAAATCTGGTATTCCGTTCATTTCTACTCCAATGTACTTCCTGTTGTAGAATAGCCTCTGCCATTGCGCGACCATGCCGAGCATGTTGTTGTTGAATATTACAGCAATAATGGGAATCTTTTCCGTTACAGATGTTGCGAGGGTATTTTCTGTCATTTGAAAGCTTCCGTCACCAGCAATGTCGATCACTGGCACGTTCGGAGCAGCGACCTTGGCGCCTACGGCTGCAGGCAGTCCCCAGCCCATCGTCCCTAATCCGGTAGAAGTGAAAAATGTACCAGGTTTTATGATGTCGAAATGTAGCGAAGCCCACATCTGATGTTGTCCAACTTCCGTAGTTATTATCGCATTAGCCGGGATTAATTCCCTCATCTTCTTGAGTAGTCGAGGGCCTGTAATTTCTCTTGGAGCTGGTAGAGGCTTGCTCCTATAATGACTTTTCATTTCGTTTACATGTTTCATCCACGGATAGTTGGCATCCTTCTTCTGCACTATCTTCTTCTCTAACACTCGCACTAGCATCCCTAGTGCCTCTTTAACATCGCCAACGATTCCTACATCTGCAGGCTTGTTCTTTCCGATTTCAGCAGGATCTATGTCAACATGAATGATCTTTGCAGGGTTGAATTCGTCCCATCTTCCAACCGACCTGTCGGAGAACCTCGCTCCAATTGCGAGAAGGCAATCGATTTCGAGGATTAGCTTGTTTGCTTCTGGATGGCCGTGCATGCCTATTGGCCCTATTGAGAGAGGATGAGTTTCTGAGAAGGAGCCCTTGCCCTTGAAAGTTGTCACTACAGGACAAACCAAAAGCTCTGCAAGTGCCTGCAGCTCCTGAAATGCACCAGAGATTATCACTCCTCCTCCGGCCATTATTATTGGGCGTTCAGCCTTTAGCAGAAGATCTGCAGCTTGTTCTATCTTTACAGAATCTGGGCGAGGAACTGCTATCGGCTTTGTCATCTTTACGCTTTCTGGGAATGTGATGTCAACCTTTTCATTCTGCACGTCTTTAGGAATGTCCACGAGCACTGCTCCAGGCCTTCCCGTACTTGCAATGTAGAATGCTTTTTTGATGACGGAAGGTATCTCTGCGGCAGACCACGGCTGGAATGAGTATTTTGTAATCGGAGTCACGATGCCCATGATGTCGCACTCTTGGAAAGCGTCCCTGCCAATCATATTTTTTGAAACCTGCCCCGTTATTGCGACTATAGGTGAAGAATCCGCGTGAGCCGTTGCAATGCCCGTCACGAGGTTTGTTGCTCCGGGACCTGAAGTGCCCATGCACACACCGGGTTTCCTCGAAACCCTTGCATAGCCATCGGCCATGTGGGCTGCACACTGCTCATGTCTAGCAAGAATGTGCCTTATTTCAGAATCAAACATCGCATCATAAATGGGAAGATTAGCCCCTCCTGGGAGGCCGAATACAGTATCGACCTTCTCCCTCTTGAGCGCTTCTACAAGCGCCTGTGCACCTGTGATTTGAGCCATTTGGATTTACCTCTATCTAAATTTGCATGCCCACAGATCAGCTGTGGGAGTTAAACAACAACGAGTACAAGCGGTGCTAACCCTACGACTACGGTCAAACCTAAATGGATATTGGGTTGGCATCCACTCATTACCTTCATTGTTCGTCTTTTATCTCTCAGCTTTCAAAGACGATTTAAACATATCGAAATACGAAAAAGATTACGATAGACCCATAGAGGCGGGTTAGGATGCCTCCTTTCCATATTTTTTGCACCAACTAAGATAAGCCAGTTCGCATAGGGATAGAAACGGCTAACATCTTTGGTGATTTCGATCGCACTGATTAGGGAGTTCATAGCAAGCCTTCAGCAATTAAGGGGGGAGGCTAGGAGTGTTTCATGACTCTAACAGATTACTGTTGCGTAGCAGGATCTCCCTGCTCACCATGCTCCTAGCCTCCTTTCCCGCTTCCAAAAAAAAATTAGAGAGGTGGTTTAGAGGGGAGGTGTGCTTCGACCTATTTGTCGATGGCCCTCCCATGGTACCATGCACCTACCCCTTTTGATCAGTGTGTTTATTGTGCTAAGTTTTCCTTCTCCTAGTGAATATTACTCCCGCAATTACTAGGATGACTACGCTTATTCCTATCGCGGCATATGATATTGGGCTAATTGTTTCGACTGTTACGGTCTTGACGACTTCCTTGGGTACTTCCTTTATGACTTCTTTCACTACTTCTTTGGGAACTTCTTTCGTCACCACTTGAGGTTCAGGGATTTTGTCAGGCAGGCCGAATGCTACGAGCGTGCCGTCTACAGGTAAGCCGTTACCAAGCGTGCTTCCTCCACCACCTCCCACATGCATGAACATCCGCATCTTCCCATCCTTCGTGGCGCCCAGCGAGGGTTGAACGTTTACGGGTATCCCGAAGAATCTCTCGGAGAGCAATTTACCTGTTCCTGCATCTAAGAACTTCAGGTTGCCATCAGTTGCATACGCAAAGACGATTCCACCAGACACTGTCAGGCCTCCTCTGTAGGGGAAGCCATCGATCCTGGTTCTCCAAGCTTCCTTTCCTGTACTTATGTCAAATGCGTAGATGACTGTATATGTTAGGCCCCTTATGTCCGCATCCGTGTATCTCCCGGCTACGGCTCCATAGCTCTTCTCGGCAACATTGTAGAGTCTTACAGCTTGGCCTTGGTTGCCAAAGCCTCTCACATTTGTTACTGTCAGGAGCCTAGGCTCACTATGCGTCGCTACATACACGTACTTTCCGTCAGCTGCTATATCAGACTCAATACAATGCGTATAGCAGATAGTGAACATCTGCGCCTTGCTGGGATAGTTCGGCCATGGCTTGCCCATGTCCTCCTTTGTCATCCTACAACAGGCATCAGGGCTCTTGGGGTTGTTGTTCTTGTCGACCCCATAGTTTATGTCCGTATTCCTGACTATCGTCGGAGCGTCAAATACCCAGATGGGCTTGCCGGTTGCTGCATCAAGACCCCAGACCTGCCCGCTCTTGCATCCTTTTATGAAGATCTTCTGCCCTGCGGATGTTTTACTAAGGATGCCTCCCCATGAACAGTCATAGTCCCAGAGGTCGTGAGGAATTGCATTGAACCACCATACGAGCTTTCCTGTTTTTACATCATGTGCTGTGAAACCACTACCGTGAAGACCTGGCCCATATTTGTGTGTCATGTTAGGGTAAGGCCCTTGGTCTCCCCATCCCAGATAGACTATTCCAGTTTCAGGATCAAGAGGATAGTTACCCCATACAGCCGAGCCATGGTTAGTAGCTGTATGCATCTTTCCAAATGTAGGCGACCCTGGTACTAGATCCATCCCATCGTTCTTTACAACATCAGCTGCAACATCAGTACATTTTGTTGCTAAGTATGTTGGTTCTCTGTCCCTAGCCGGGTGGTTTATACCTTCCAAGTATCTTGGATATTCAAAGTACCAGCCATTGCCGTTTGCCTCCGTGCATTGTTTTATCGCCCAATCAGGATCGCCTTGAGCTGGAGGTTGTGTGAATGTCCTGTAGAGCCTCTTGGGGTTTTGGGGATCAGTCATGTCGAATGCTGTGACATGTGATCTTCCTCCTGACCCGCTTCCGCCTGGGACGGGGATGAAAATGATGTTACCAAGGAATTTAGGAGGGTGGGAGCCTCCACCAGTCAAGAAGCCTTGATTCCCGAGGGAACCCACAATCCCCTTCGCTGCATCTCCAAACTCAGCTGTTGTTCCACATATCTGCTCAGTTGTTAGTGTCCATGCAGTCTTTCCTGTCTTCGCATCTACGGCGTATGTTTCACAGGCGCCCATGCTGCTCGTAATGAGCCAGTTTTTCTCACTGTAGTAATTGATTGCGTGAACGTGAGCGCCTACTCTTGACAGAAATGGATATTTGGCCAAGTGTGCCGCTGAATCGAAGGAGGTTCCATAAGTGTTGTTCCAGAGTAGCTTCCCAGTCGTAGCATCGATTGCCAGAATTCTCCTGTCATTCATTGCGACATATACAGTGCCATCAACTACAAGGGGGGCAGCGCCAGAACCGTAGCCTGTTCCTATCTTGGAAGGTACCGGAGGCCTAACATAAGGAAGGATCCATTTCGTCTCCAAATATTGGACGTTATCCTTTGTAATCTGAGTTTGGGGATTAGAGCTTCCTCCAAGCTGCTGATAGTTGACGTATTCCCAGTTAGCACCTTGCACTGAAGGAGCCTGTCCAAACGCAACCGAAACAGGTGCCGCAATTAGTGATGATGACGCTGCTAGCATTGACATCATAAGCGTCGTTGCAACAATCAGACTTAATAGTACGATCTGTCTTGTCATGCGTCTATACCTTCTTCTTTCTACTGAATAGTACTCCTGATATTACTACCAGTACAACTCCTATACCAATTGCAGCATATGATATTGGGCTGATAGTTTCTACGGTGACTTCTTTGACCACCTCTTTCGGTACTTCTTTAATGACTTCTTTTGGTACCTCTTTGATTACCTCCTTTGGAACCTCCTTAATGACTTCTTTAATGACTTCTTTAGGTACTTCTTTGATTACCTCTTTGGTTATGACTTGAGGTTGCGGAAGATTGTCGGGCAACCCGTAGGCAATGAGGCTACCATCGGTACGTCCTCCCACTGCTGGAACAGGTCCGCCTCCACCACCACCGACATACACCAGCACCAACATCTTGCCAGCCTTGGTAGCGCCTACGGTAGGCATGGAGTTCACTGGTATGCCGAAGAACTTTTCGTGAAGCAGTTTTCCAGTCTCTGCATTGAGGAACTTCAGGTTACCATCGGTAGCATACATCATGACCATCCCTCCTGTTACTGACACTCCTCCTCTGTGGGCAAAACCCTCTAGACGGTACGTCCAGACTTCCTTTCCTGTATTCACATCAACTGCATTTAAGTTCGCGTTGCGTAATGCAGCAACATCTGCCTGTCCCGGAGGGATAGCGCCTCCTAATCCATTGTTACCGTAGCGGACAACAGGTCCTTCATGACGGTACCCCGGCTGATTGAAGCTAGCCATATAGACACGCTTTCCATCATATGCTAGGTCAGATTCTAGGCACTCTGTGATGCAAGATTTCCTGATTACCTCTTTGCTTGGATACATTATCCATGGTTTCCCCATATCCTCTTTTGTCATCCTGCAGCAAGCTTCTTTGTCGGTTGGTCTGTTGTTTGCACCTACACCGTAGTATACCGTGAGGGGTACCCAGCCTGGATATGTCCCACCCCTCACAACGTTTGGATTATCGTAGACCCAGAATGGCTTTCCAGTCGCAGCATCTAATGCGAATACGAGTCCGTTCTTGCAGCTTTTGATGTATGCTTTCTTGCCCTGTACCTGCCCAAACACTGCTCCCCAAGAACAATCGTAGTCCCATAGGTCATGCGGGACTGAATTGAACCACCATACCATCTTTCCAGTCCTCACGTCATGTGCTGTGAATCCACTGCCGTGCAGTCCTGGTCCGTATCTATTTGTTAGATTTGTGTATGGTCCCTGATCACCCCATCCTAGATAGACTATGCCCGTCTCCTGGTCGATGACATACTGTCCCCATACAGGTGATATCGCACTTGCTGAATGGACCTTTCCAAAGGAAGGCGATCCTGGTACCAGATCGATCCAGTCATTCCTTACTACGTCAGGGCTAACATCGGTGCACTTTGTAGCCAGATATGTCGGTTCTCTATTTCTTGCGGGATAATTGATTCCTTCCAAGTATCTTGGATACTCAAAGTACCAACCATTGCCATTCACTTTGTTACACTCACCAATTGCCCAGTTGGGATCTCCCTGAGGTGGTGGCATTACCCATTCTCTATAGAGCCTCTTGGGGTTTGCTGGATTGCTCATGTCGAATGCCGTTACAAATGACCTTCCTCCGCCGCCGCTTCTGCCTGCTGCTGGGAAGAACATTATGTCTCCAACGAATACTGGCGGATTAGTACCAGCAGCGGCCATGTACCCTTGGAAACCCAAGGATCCTAATACGGCAGGCGTCTTAGTTGGGTCGCCAAACTCCGCATTGGTCCCGCACAACTGCTCTGTAGTTATGGTCCAAGCCGTCTTGCCTGTTTTAGCGTCGATGGCGAAGAGGTTGCATGATCCTTGAGAACTAGTTATGAGCCAGCCCTTGTCGCGGTAGTAGTTTATAGCATGTACATGGAGTCCCGGAGCAGCCTGCATCCACGGGTATGGAGCTATGTGCTTTTGTACGTCGAAATAGGTTCCATAGGTGTTATTCCAGATTAACTTCCCCGTTGAAGCATC
The DNA here is from genome assembly GCA_024860875.1 of Nitrososphaerota archaeon. Lineage (GTDB taxonomy): Archaea > Thermoproteota > Nitrososphaeria > Nitrososphaerales > UBA57 > VHBL01. Next base: position 163,810 of record JACPSZ010000017.1, read on the forward strand.
TAGTGCAAGAATCCTCCTGTCGTTCATCGCTACATAGATTGTGCCATCGACTACTATGGGCGGTGCCATGGCACCCAGTAGTTGGAGTGCTGGGTCGAAATAGGGTTTGCCACCAGGTTTATTGAAGGGATAGATCCACTTGGGCTCTAGATATTGCACATTATCCTTGTTAATCTGGTTCTGAGGGCTGTAACTGCCTCCAGTCGGTCCATAGTTTATCCACTCCCAGTTACCCGTCACTACTGAAGGAGCTGCTCCCCCAACTGGAGGACCACCCGGATCAAATGCGTTTGCGCGAGGTACTAGTGCAACTACCAGCGATGACGCCAGTAGTGTTGCCGACACGATCAGACTCAACAGAATAATCTGTTTTGTCATGGACGTGATCAACGACCCCGTACATATAAGGGTATCTAAGATCCAACAAAAACTTCGTCGATTACCTAACTTGAACGTCAGCCATCAAAAATCCTTCGGTCATACGTGTCAGGAAACTAAGTTATTGACATTACTCCTTTATCTGACGCTTCTTGATGAAGCAACCATTATTTACTCTAATGACAACAAGCTTGTCCCCAGGCTTGATTCCGCCCAAGGCGTTCTGCATGTCCTTGATCAGATTGATCTTGTAGTGGGAATGAACCATTACACTCCCAAAACATCATTCAAAAATAATACCTATTTTGGGTTGGATTATTCAGATGTGTTAGGTTGACTTGCCCAACCTACCCTTCCCCTATTTTTGATCATGCAAATTTATTGTTCCAAAACTGGAAGGACACGCATCCCGCCTATTGAAGTAGGTAATAGTGCCTCTTTCCCTGCTCGCTGGTGTTTACTATGTTCTAAACGCCATAAGAATGAACTATTTCTAGACTTGGAAAGATTCGTGAGGCGGGATAACCAAGAACCGAAGCAGGGAGTTGTGAGTTCAGAACAAGCAGGACAGTTAATCGGCCAAGGCTGGAAATTCATTGGTGTGCTGCCTAATGGCAAAGTGGTTATCGAAAAAATAACCTATCGTAGTCCAATTCGGTAAATGAAACAAACATATCGTACTTGGTCTAATTAGTTCGTATATATGAAATCAGACTGCATATTCTGTGGGATAGTTAAAGGGAAGGTGCCTGCTGAGATGGTATGGCAGAATCATGATTATGCTTGCTTCATGGATAAGTATCCTATGAATCAAGGCCATGTTTTAGTCGTGCCAAAGAAACATTACAAATTCTTGTTTGATATGCCGCTTCCTGCTGTGGGCAAGCTCTTCGAACATACTGCAAAAATCGCAAATGCCATCTGCAAGGTTTTGAAGCCAGACGGAGTTAACATAGGGCAGTCAAACGGTGAAATTGCCAGCCAGAGCGTATTCCACGTTCACGTGCATATAATACCTAGATTCAATGGCGATGCAAAAGAAGGCTTCTGGCCACAGAGGAAGAATTTTACTCTTAAGCAGCTGAATGATCTGGCAGGACAGATTGCTGAAACGATTTAATTATGATTACTTAGGAAATGAAAGGATCGTTAGCTTTCTTAATTGCTGCAAAGACTTCTGGTCTGATCAGTTCTACTGGTGGAGACTGGCCAGCATTGATCAAATTCCTCATGAAGGTTCCGCTGAATTCTAAATGGTCCTCTTTTCCGTGTGGGCACGTCTTTTCGGTGGCAACTGAAAAACACTTCTTGCAATAGTAGAATGCTGGAAACATCAATGGTTGAATTATGATGTCAGGGAATTCCTTGAAGATTTCTTGCGCAGCAAAAGGATGATAGTAGTTTCCAACGCCAGCATGGTCTCTTCCGATTATGAAATGAGTGCATCCAAAGTTCTTCCTCATAATTGCGTGCATTATTGCCTCTTTAGGACCAGCGTAGCGCATCTCCCAGTGCAGTATCCCGAAAAATGCTCTGCTCTTTGGGAAATAACCTTCAATAAGTGCAGAATACGAGTCTATAATGATATCGTCTTTAAAATCTCCTTTTTTCTTCTTGCCGATTACTGGATTTATGAACAAACCGTCATGGAGGTTTAGAGCAGCCTTCTGCAGACCTTCGTGTCCGGAGTGAGGAACATTTCTTGTCTGGAATCCAACAACAGTCTTCCATCCCCTTTCCTGAAAGATTTTTCTGGTTTCTGCAGGCATGAAAGTGTGATTTTGATATGGTCTTTGGATGCCGTCGAGGACTGAAATCTTCCCTCCAACCAAAAAGTCCTTCATTGCCAGAGTCTTAGCAACTCCGGGATGAGCTACATCGTTGGTTCCGTAGACCTTCTTGGCAAGTTCTTGCTTATCGTATTTGTAAACGTCTTCAACCGCCATAGATGCTATTGGCTTCCCATTATATGCAAGGGCAATTTCGGAACCCTCTTTGATGCCATCCTCTTTTTTCACGTCCAGCAGAATGGGTATGGTCCATGCAGTACCATTGGCAAGGTGCATGTCCTTGATTACGGCTCGATATTGATCGTTGGTCAGAAAGCCTTCAATGGGGCTGAATATACCTACTGCAATATTCATGCAGTCTGAGAAAGTTTCATCGTCTATTGCAAGTTTCTGCAGGTTAGCAAAGTTTGGGGTTTTTCCATGAATTATTCTGTCTACGAGTCTCCCTCCATGAGGGGGAGGTAATCCTTCCATGCGGTTCGACCAGAAATATTTAGTGTCCGCCCTTTACGTGCAGGCCGCACTCTTTGTTGTCCTGCTCCCACCACCACCTCCCAGCCCTTGGATCTTCTCCTGGTTGGATGGCTCTTGTGCAGGGCTCGCAACCTATGCTCGGAAATCCTCTATCGTGTAATATATTGTAGGGAACCTTGTTCTGCCTTACGTAAGCCCATACTTGGTCTAATGACCAGTCCAATAACGGATTGACCTTGATTATGTTCCCATGATCCGTGTCTATCTCAACGTACCTTGCAGCGGTTCTGTTCTGTGTTTGATCCTTCCTAATGCCTGTAATCCATCCGTCCAATTGCGATAGAGCTCTGTTCAGAGGCTCAACCTTCCTTATTCCGCAGCAGAGCTTCCTGTTCTCTACGCTATGATAAAAGAGGTTCATGCCCTTTTCTCTAACCATCTTCTCTACTCTTGAAGCGTCTGGGAAGAATACTTCTATCTGGATGTTATACCTGTCCTTAATTTCGTCCATTACGTCATAGGTTTCTTGGTGTAGCCTTCCAGTTTCAAGCGAGAAGATTCTTGCTTTGGGATTGATCTTTACCATCATGTCTATCAGTGTGACGTCTTCAAGGCCGAAGCTCGATGCTAGGGCAATCTTTGGATGTAATTCTTTTAGGGCCCATTCGAGAATCTTTTGAGCAGAAGCTCCCTCTAAAGACTTGTTTATCTTTGCAACCTGTTCTGCTGAAAGCCTTGGTTGCTTGGTCTGGATGGTCGTAGTTGTCAATTTCCTGTCTATCTTGGCTGGGGCTTTTATTCGCATATAAGTATAACGCCGTTATCAGCTATTCTTGTAGGCATGCTTCCGCCCACATTTGTTCAGACTTCCCGGGATAGTTGTGCATTTGTTGTATTTTCTATGAGCTGTATTTGGGAAACTGAGCAAGTGTTGTTTCATAAGAATACTATATTAGTAAGATGCAAGCATTACAGAATACACACATATTCGTCAGTATAAGGTACTTTGTTGTACAATAACGCCTCCGCACTTGCAATACAAATTCAAAAGCCACTAACAAAACACACCTCTGCATACAAAACTATGACAGGGGATTGTATTTAAAGCAGAACTGCCTCAGGGAAAAAATGCAATTTACTCTTCTAAAGGCATTAGCAGAGTTGTCGTTTAAAACCAACGCGTTTTGATCCCTAATGTCTTAAAATGAGGGTCGTCCGTAAGGACTTGTTCGGCATGCATCAATTTAGCTGTTGCACCTATCAATGCGTCTGCAATTGGAACTGTAGGATGGCGTAGAAGGAGGTTTCCTGCTAAGACTGATATGTCCCTGTTTATCGGAGCGATAGAGGCAGCTCTTGCCTCGAGTTCGGAGATGTGAGCTAGGGCAGATTCTGAACCGACTCTACTCCCAGCGATCTTGACATACTCTGTGACAACAACAGCCGGGACAATAATTCCTTTTCTGAGATGCATGTCCATAAAGGTACGTACCTTGCTTTGGATATCAAGTGAGGGAGGGAACTTGAATGTTAGCAGGAGACGTGTGTCACAGATGGAAGTCAACGCCAACGCCTGCGAAGACTGTCTAGCTCTTGTACAAGCCTTCTATATGTTTCCTCACCGACAACCTCCCCGGGTTTGGGAGGAGGAAGCGGACGTAAGAGTATTCCCTCGGGACGCTCCGAAACTTCGAGTATCGTCCCCTCATCAATTCCGAATTTGCTTCTTAACTTCGCTGGTATCGTAACTTGACCTTTACGTTTAACTTTCGCTATGGACAACTTTTCTCAAGTATTACTATAGAAAGGTAATACTAAAGGTTTTCATATTGCAATACTAACATCTATACTAGCAAAGTACTCGACGATTGTTGCCATGATGTGACCTCGTCTACCGTCATTGATGACAGGGATTATCTGGCAAATACCCAGAAAGAGTATCGCGAATCATAACTAGAGCGCATTAACCCTCTGGTTGACTTCGTCCGCCATGAAATGTCCAGATAGGGCAATCTCGACCTTGTTCACGCCATTAAGACCTGCTATTTTGACCTTGACATCCGTGGCTAATTGCAGGGCGAATATTGGGGGACAATAAGGTGCTGTGAGGTGGAAAGCAACTTTCACTTTTCCATTTTCAATGTCAAGCTTATCAATTAATTCTAAAGCAGTTATAGACATCCCTAGTTCAGGGTCAACGACAGTATCAAGAACTTTCATTATCTCGTCAGTTGAAACCATGTTTCTCCATTATTTTATCAAACTCTTGATATATAATCGTGTCGCAATGGACAACAAGACATATATTGCATGACTTTGTAGACAAAAGTCTAGAAAAATGATGCTAGACTTGACATATAGCAAGGTTGCTGATGCGAAGACAGATAAAACTCTTGATCTATTTGATTTTATGCATTCAAAGATAGCATTGACTAGAATGGAAGTTTTGGCGAATGGTTGTGTTAGTGATGGCTACGTAAAATCTTTGATAAAAATATCTGGAAATGCATTAATTTTAACAGAAAAATCAGTATATAACATTAGATTTCAATTAGGAAGGTTAAATAACCTAATATAAATCAGTCTAAAAATTCTGGAGAAATTAATGCCAAAAACCGAAGTTGTCGTAAGGATTGCGGGAGCAGCTGGGGACGGCATAGCCTCAACAGGAGAGAGCTTTGCTAGGGTAGCCTCTCGCAGCGGTCTGCATGTCTTCGCCTACAACAGCTATCAATCGGTAATTAGAGGAGGGTTTGTATGGTTACAGGTAAGGGCTGGAGACAAGAAAATTTACAGCCAAGGCGACGAACCAGACTTTCTTATAGCCCTAAATCAGGATGAAGCTAGCAGACACGGCCCAGCAATGCCTTCTGGTTCAGGCATATTCTACAATAGCGACAAAATCAAGATTGATAATTCAATGGTCAAGGAAAGAGTGAAACTCTATCCTCTACCCATAAAAGATCTTAGTGTAAAATACGGACAAAACCCTGTCATGCAGAATACAGTCGCTCTGGGCGCATTAACAAAAATTCTGATGATGAACTTCGACATGGTAGTTTCGGTCATCAAAGATACCTTCGGGGACAAGAACAAGGCTATCGTCGATGCTAACATCGGAGTCGCACAGGCAGGATACGATTACGCTTCTTCTCACTGGGAGAGCATAAACTTCAGCCCCAAATATGATTATGATTCGAGAAGGCCTGTTTTGACAGGCAATCAAGCCATATCACTTGGAGCTGCGGCAGCAGGGTGCAAGTTCTACTCCGCCTATCCCATGACTCCTGCTACGTCAATTCTACACTGGATGGCTGCACATTCCGAAAAGTGCGGGATAGTGGTAAAGCAGATGGAAGACGAAATTTCTGTTCTGAATATGACCATTGGAGCAGGGTTTGCAGGTGCAAGGGCAATGTGCGGAACCTCTGGGGGAGGCTTCGCGCTCATGACCGAGGCTGTAGGTTTAGCAGCGATAACGGAAACTCCAGTAGTGATAGTTACTTCGCAGAGAGGAGGACCTTCAACAGGTCTGCCTACAAAGACGGAGCAGGGAGACCTATTCCAAGTTTTGGGCGCTTCTCAAGGAGACTACCCGAAAATTGTGATCGCACCTTCAACAGTTGAGGACTGCTTCTATGCAACTGCCGAGGCTTTCAACCTAGCCGAAAGATATCAGCTTCCTGTGATACTGATGAGCGATTTGTACCTCTCGGAGCATATGGAAACAGTTTCCAACATAAACTTCAATGTTGGAATAGATAGGGGTTTGATAGCGACTTCAAACGGAAATGATGGGCACTTCAAGAGGTATGCCTTTACGGAAAACGGAGTCTCTCCAAGGTCTTTACCCGGTATGGAGGGTTTGACCCATGTTGCTGCGAGCGACGATCATGACGAAACTGGAGCCCTGATAAGCGATGCATTAACCAATGAAGAAACAAGAGTCAGGATAATGGACAAGAGAATGAGGAAGATGCAGTATGCACTCAAGGAACTTCCTCCTCCGAAACTGCTCGGGCCTCCAGATGCAGACATCACTTTGGTCGGCTGGGGATCAACGTACAGCGTCCTGAGAGAGACTGCTGATGTCTTGGCTAAAAACGGAGTAACTGCCAACCACCTGCAAATAAGGTACATATGGCCTTTCCATGATGAAGCCGTAGAAAAAATACTCTCGAATGCAAAAAGAATTCTTGATGTGGAAGGCAATTATTCAGGCCAGCTTGCAAAGCTGATCAGGATGGAAACAGGTATCAAGATAGAGCGCAAGCTTCTAAAATATGATGGTGAACCATTCTATCCGAACCAAGTAGTGAAGAAAGCGATGGAGGTTGCCAAAGCATGAGAGACGTTTCAATGTACAAGGTTGAAACCAAAGCTACATGGTGCCCCGGCTGCGGAGACTTTGCAGTCTTAAGAGGCATTCAGATGGCTTTAGCGGCGCTTGAGATCAACCCCAATGACGTACTTGTAGTTTCAGGAATAGGCTGCTCTTCCAACCTTCCAGGCTTCCTAAAGTCTTATGGTTTCCACGGCATACATGGAAGAGCTATTCCAGTTGCTACGGGTGCAAAACTCGTCAACCCGGATTTGAATGTAATAGTTGCTGGAGGAGATGGCGACGGATATGGGATAGGTTTGAACCATTGGGTGCATGCAATGCGCAGGAACTTCGACATTACTTACATAGTGATGAACAACCAGATTTATGGCTTAACTACAGGGCAAGCATCCCCAACTACAGAGAAGGGTCAGCGTTCGAAATCTACACCTGCAGGCGTAATCGAACTTCCAATAAATCCGATATCTATGGCTCTGGTTACGGGATCAACATTCGTTGCAAGGGCATTTTCAGGCGATGCAGACCACTTAGCAAAGATGGTTGAATTGGGGATAAAGCACAAGGGTTTTTCATTAGTCGATGTATTGAGCCCGTGTGTAACTTACAACAAACATAACACTTACCAGTGGTTCAGGGAAAGAATCTACAGGCTTGAGGACAATGGGCATAACACGAAGAACCTTGACGATGCGATAAAGAAGTCGTATGAATGGGATGCAAAGATTCCGATAGGCGTCTTCTATGAAACTGACAGGACTACTTACGAGGATGAAGAGCCAGGACTAAAGAGAGGTCCAGTAGTGTCGCAGCCATTGGGCATAAGCCAAGAATTGGGTAAAGAACTGCTAGAAGAGTTCGAGTAGGAATCCGTTAAGAATTTTAACTGTGCTATTATTAGAGGGGGAACAGTGAAAAATACAACTGCCAGACGCATTTTACTGCTAAGTGTACTAGCATTTGCTGTTGTCTGGCTAGACAATTTACCGTCTGCAGAAGCTGCAGTCACATTGTCATTTAGTACTGGAGGTAGTGCGGTTTCATCAGATATGGTAAAAGGGCAATTCAGGCAGTTTACCATCATAGTGGATGATCAGCCGGATTATCCCCAAGATACAATACTAACCTTTAACGTTGCCAGTGTTACTCCTTCAAGCAGCACATTGACAACATCATTTAGTACTAATACTTTAACTGCTGGCCCAGGGGGCTTTGTCGGTACAACAGTATTAACAATTACCACTACTTCCAGTACTACCCCAACTACATACACGATAAAAGTAAATGCTTTCGTAGGTTCTCCTTATTCTGAGTATAGCAATGACATTACAATCACGCTAAATGTCGGAGATTTTGGTGTATCAGTCACTCCGCAAGCAGTTGAAGTCAGGCAACAGGCTTCCACCACTGCCTTTGTGAATGTGAGCTCAATCGCAAACTTTGCTGGGCAGGTCACACTTGAATGGAGCATGCCGTCAGCACCATCTGGTCTGTTTGTGGGCATCAGCCCTTCTCAAGTTACAGTCAGTCCGCCTTTTGTATCGGCGACTCTCACTGTCACCGCGTCGTCAACTACGCAGACAGGAAGCTATAGTGGAACTATCATCGCAACTTATAATGCCGGATCTTTTAATATCGTCCATACAGCGACAGTTGTGGTCATAGTCAAAACACTACCTGCATTGGACATATCAATTACGGCTTCACCAGACCCCGCAGTGGTCTCCAAGCTTGCTGCAATAACCATTAGGGTAACTTCTGACGGCGCTCCAATTCAGGTCGCTTCACTTACCCTATCGTCTACTGCAGGAACACTAAGTGCTGCAAGTGGTTTAACAGACTCCAGCGGTCAGTTCCTTACAACGTTCAACTCTACGGCACCCGGTCAGGTCAGCATAAGCGTTACAGCCACCAGAGAGGGTTACATTACAGGTACTAAGACTCTGGTGTTGAATGTTGTCGGAAACTTTGTAGTTTCGATAGTCCCGTCCAACATAACTATTACCTTAGATTCTACAAGGACTTTGCAAATACTGGTACAGTCTACAGAAGGTTTCAATTCTGCTGTGGTACTCTCTATCCCCACATTAGTACGTGGAATGAATGCAACGATAAACCCTCCCGTCGTTACACCTCCTCCTAATGGTATAGTGACTGCAACGTTGACAATTTTTGTAAACAGTACTACAGCTCCAGGATCCCTTGATTTTACAATTATAGCCACTAGAACTCCTCTCATCAAGTCTGCAATTCTAAGGCTGAATATACCCGTAAGGGACTTTCAGATTGCGATCAAGCCTGAAAACCTTGTAATAGCGCAGGGCAAGGAAGGAGTCTTTGACATCTCTATAGTTTCAAGAGGAGGATTTTCAGGCCCTATAGACATTAGATCGACGGGCATTCCAGGCGACATTGAATTTTCAATCGTCCCCAACTCTTTCAGCTTGGAAGTCGGTGCAACAAGAAATGCTCTGCTGAGCGTGAGAGCTTCAGAAGCCACAAGGGCTGGAAGTTTCATCTTCTTGGTCGAAGCTAACAGCGGCATCGTCAGGAGGTCTGCACAAGCTGTCCTAGTAATACTTCCTCTTCTGACAGTAACCATAGATTCATCGCCAAGAGTTTCCTCAGTGATCATCGATGGAGCTTTGATTCAAACGGCAGACCTTCCAAAGCAGTACAGGTGGGTGCAGGGAGACACGCATGCAATAAGCATCCCCAACCAGATAGTCAACGGGACGCCAGGTACACGATACGTCTTTACGAGATGGTCTGATGGAATAACTTCACAGGCAAGGGTTGTAACCATAAACGCACAAGCGACATACAGAGCCGAATTCAAAACACAGTATTTCTTGACGGTAAGAAGCACTCTGCCTCTTTCTCCAATACCTTCAACAGGTGCAGGCTGGTTCGACGACAATACGCAGGCAAGCATTTCGACTCCGCAGATAGTCAACATAGCGGCAAACAGGAGATACGACTTCAGAGGGTGGACAGGGAACATCACGGATTCCAAGACCAACACATCGGTCTTGATGATCGGCCCGAAAACTGCAACATCGACATATACGCTACAATTCTTCATCAACGCTGTAACTGAGCCGAAGAGTCTGGCCGAAGTCACAAACGGTGACAAGTGGCACGACTCGGATTCAACTATTGAATTTTCTACTACCAAGAGAGTCAGGGACTATTCGTTCAGATTCTGGACTGTAGACAGCAATAGGCTTACTGGATTGCCCGTTTCAATCAGGATTGACAGGCCTTTCAACCTAACAGCAAACTACGTGTTTCTGCCGAAGGTTAGCGTAGTCTGGGCAAACACTACAATATCAAAGACAGAATTTCAAGGCGAAACTTCTTACATTTGGGTGAAGGTAGCTAATACGAATGACAGGCCAGGCGAAGTAAGACTCGACGCTTCATCAAGCTTCGACGGTATAAGCATAAATCCCAAGAGCATAGTGCTCAATTTCGAGCCTGGCCAATCATATGTTCTCGCCTTCGAGCTAAAGTTCCTGAAGGAGGGCACAGGAACGTTTGAGGCTAAGATAAACGAAACTGCAGGCTCCCCTGACAGCGCATCCTTACCGCTGAAGATATTTTCTAGCCGTAGCAAGGATAATTTGCGTGCTGTTGGCAAAGCAGTCAGCGTGGAAAATCTTGCGGTGCTAAACGACTTGATGGCATCTTCTCCTGAAGTAAAGTCCCTTGCTGAGAACATACTTGCTGTCGCTAACGTGCCTCAATTTGCAGGCCCTGTCGATAAGGCAAAGGCTCTGCTCGCCTTCGTAGTTCAGCACTACGAACCAGCACCAAATGTAAAGCCTCAAAGCATGATAGAAATGGCAAGAGCGTTGCAGGCTAGCGGAGGAGCGCTAACCGCCCAGAAGATAAATGGTGATTCGAGAGCCATTGCTGTATTCTATGGAGGCCTTTTGAGGTCGCTCGACATTCCAGTAAGACCGTTAATTGGAGTCATGGAGATGTCACCGACGCAGGAGGCACCATATCTTACATTACATACATGGATTGAATTCAGGGTCGACAGGGACTGGATATTCGTAGATCCTTCGGAAGGGCTTATCGAACTATCTCCAGCAAAATACCCTGCAAACCTGCAGAATCTGGCCAAAGACCCCAAGATGTATTATGAATTGAGCCCGAAGTGGGCTGGGCCTATAGAAGTCGTTGCATATGAGGGGAGGGCTGTAGATGTGACAGAGAGGTACAAGACTACAATATACCCAGCACTTGACGGCTTGGCAGTGTACGCTAGGGGGGATACCAGTATGATTATGAGAACTGATGCGGGCGCAGATTTTGCCTCGGGAGTTCCATATGCTGCTGCATGGACACCTGTAGACCCTCAAGCTCCTGAAATCAGGGCGCTAAAACCTGAAGGACAAATTATACTCGTTAGCTCATCAACTCCTATATCCAAATATCCAATATTTGTTAGCGGACCCAGAAGGGCGGACTACACATTCTCAACCATGGAAGTGTCTGCAATATTCCCCGTAATCGATTCAATGGCCGGAAGTTTCTTGGATAGAGGTACCATAGAACATACTGTAAAGATGCGCTCCGATGGAAAACTTCAGGCAGGTCAGGTAGAGCATGTCAGTTATTCTGACAAGTCTATTACAGTTACGTCAAATTCTACTGTCACAAGCGCCTTGTCATCAACCGATGTCAGAGCGGTCAAGGTCACGCTCATTGGGAGGGAAGGCACTACAGGCATCCTCAACATAACCATCCCCAGCAACCTGCTCATCGATGATCTACACTCATCATCTGAAAAGATAGTTGTTTTATTAGATGGCAAGTTTGCCAAGCCAGAGTTCAATAATTTAGGAGACAGGATGGTAATTTCACTGACATATGGTCACAGCATAAGAAATGTCATTGCATATCTGAAGACGTTCGATATCTCATTCGATATCAAAGACCCATTTGGCCTGACGATTCCCGATGCTGAGCTGACGATGGAGGGCCCTGTCAATACTGAGATCAAGGAGAGTAACAACCCCGTTTACAAGGACCTCATACCCGGCAAATATCAATTCACGATAAAATATAGAGGGGAGCAGCAGGTTCTCAGCCCTGAAATAACTGACAGAGACCTTAGGTTCACGATCAATCTAATCCGATCTGACGCAGCTATTGCTGGAATTGCCTTGGGCATCATAATTGCAGTCGCCGCAATTTCTATAATAACCCAGCTAGTTCTTTCGAGGGTCTTCCAGAGAAAGTCTACTTCTTCTTGAGAAGTGCTCCCAGTCTCCTGTCATACTTTAAGATTGATTCCTCGATGTTTTTCATTTCGTCAGCAGTTATCGAATACTCTTGCCATAGATCCATTGTTTCTGCATGTGTCTTGAAGTCGTTGTAGCCCTTTTTCATAACATCGGCAATTGATTCGAGGTTCTTCCCGCCTAGCAGCAGAATAGCGTCTATCCTGTCTGATGATTCTTCCTTTGTAATAACTCGAAGTAAGCTCCCTCTTATTGCGGGGAAGCGACGCCTGGTCCAACCTGTAAATTGCTCCTGAAGGGCGTCATGGCCGACTTTTTCGAGAAGCCTTCTTGGGACTCTTGCAATAGCAACCGCAACAATGACGTTCTCGTGATTTATAGGCACCATAATGTTATACAACGAATGTTCCATAATGTTTGCGATGCTTCCATAGATTTCGTAGCTCGCACCGTAGGCAAGTGTGGGCGATAAGACTTGAAGCCTGAATGATTGTGCTATGTGGGATAACTCTGCCAGACCTTCGACATCTATAGCTAATAGCATATCGCACATACTTGGAATCAGGAAATCAGCATCGAGCTCTGCACCAGATCTTGAAATGCCCTTAAGAGTCTTGAGAACTGATTCCTGCATTATTATTGCTACTTCGACGCCTGATTGAAGAAGGTTTGCGATGCCACAATATGCATTAAACTGCACTTGTTCTGATACATCCTCGCCAGGAAGCGTCATGATGAATATCCTTGAAATGTTGGGGTTCTTCTCCTTGGCAACGGAACTGAGAAATGGCGCTACACCTGCCACAATTCCCTCGCTCAAAGAACCTATAAAGAACACAGCCTGTTCTTCTTTAGTACCGTGAATACCCAGAATACCTATCCTATCTGCAAGAGCCGAGTCCTTCCTTGCAGCTATCTCCGCCCTCTTCCATATACCGCCAGTAGTATCTGCGGCAATCTTTAGAGGGTAGTTTGTCTTTCGAAGCATGTTTTCCACTTCTTCTTTGGGTATCTTCTTCTCTTTCGCAACAGCAAAAATCTGAAGATCGGTTATTGAGGCGCCCATGGTAGAGAACCTTGCAAGCCTGATGTCATAAGCAGCAAGAGTTGTCAGCAGGAGCTTAGAGCCCCACAAGCCCAAGCCTATGGGAAACAATTGTTGAACCTTCGCAAAGTCTTTGGAGAGCGTCTTGAACCTTCCTACAGCATCTGCAAGTTCTTTCTCATACATTACAATTGGAAGCCCACATTTTGTGCACTGAGGCATGCCCTTTAGAGCCCTATGCCCTATCGGACAAGAAATGAAAATCGTATCCTGCTGGTAGCCCTCCATGCCGCACACCTACAAGTATTAAGGATAAGAAGTGTTTCCTGAGATACGCTTTTTACCTTATGTTGAATGAACGTCCATGTGCAGGCGGAGCCAGAAAGAGTCATCGCGACAAGCGAAGGTATAGAACTTCAGGGCAGAGGCAAAGTTAAGCTCACAATAACCGAGAGGAGGATTATTGTGGAAAAGAAGGCTTCCCTTTTTTCGAATAAACTCGCTCCGGTTATTATCTTGGATTATTCGCAGATAAGCGGCATTACTCAAGAAGGGAGTTCGTCGATAAAAGTTAGCTATACAGAAAATTCAAAGCCTGCAAGCATAACCTTTGTCGCAAAGAGTACCAGCAGCGCTCTGAGCATAATGAATCAGGTTGTGGAGATTTTGCAGACAGGTAAGAGGAAGTTCGAGGAGGAAGCGGAGAAGAAGAGGAAGGAGGAGATGGACGACACGTTGTTTGTAATATACCTCTTCGAATCTATGATAAATATTTGGGCAATGGTTTCTCCAGTGCGCGAGATGTTAAGCGCCATGGGGCAAGGAGAATGGAGTAAGGTGGAAGTTCATGCGAAAAGCATCTTAACAGTAGCGGAAGAATTGATCAGAGATGCAGAAACCAACCTTGGGCAAGCAATGGCCGATTTTTCCGAAGCAATAAAATCACGCTCCCCTCTCGCTGTAAACGAAAAAGTTTCTGCGTTATTCGCGGAGCTTGGTACCGCAGTTAGTTCGAAGATGCCCATATCAAAAAAATGGGCTCAATACACTAGAGAGATGTACCCGAACTGGTCCTCATTGTCGTATTTTCTGCTGTTTGCACTTGGTCTAAATGAGATGCTGGTCGGTTCTGAGCTCGGCAAGCAAAAGGAGGTTGATGAAGTCATAAGCAGAATAAGGAGGATTTTACCAGTCATTGAGATCAAAATAGGGAAATACCTCGTTGATAGTTTCAACGATGCGATTCGTGCCAAAGATCCGTTTAGCGTTCCGCAGAAAATCTCCAATCTGCTGTTGGACGAGTTGCAGAAATACCTTACAAAAGCGGCAAGCGTCTAACCTACTTAAGCTGCAGCCTGTTAGCCATTATGTCGAATGCGGAGTCGGCATGTCTGGAAGCATACAGCCTCAATAGTTGTTTAGCATATTTGGATGTGGCGGGCATTTCTTCGGGCTTTACCGCACCAGAGCTTCTGAGCTTCGTAGCAATTACCTGGTCGAATAGAGGATACGTCAGTATAAGTTCGCTCATTACGATATACTGCGAAATGGTCTTCGTGGCTTCTTCGATATTCTTCAAAGCCGCTTCTGCATTTGCCATCCTATCGTCTATTCCAAGCTTCTCCCTTCTCTGCATAGCCTTCAATGCTGTCTCAAGTTCAATTATGATGTTTGTATCTTTACCCCAGTTGAAGCCCGGAGCCCTTGCATCATTGAGCGCCTCAAGCTCGCCCATATGTGACATAAGCTCGGAAGATATTGTTCTCAGGCCATCTTGAATTAGCTGGAACCTGATCATTGCCTGCGTAAGGTAGGCTATGCCTATGGAACCCGAGCGGTCTAGGGCCTCGGTAAGTTTGTCTATCGCTGCATAAGATTGCGAAGAGGTTTCAGCCTTGCCGAGAGTTTCGAACACCTGAAGCATCTGCGACGAGTAAATGTTGATTATGCCTCTAGCAATTGAATCCTCCTTCTGAACAATGCTCTTAACCAATTTACCGAACCTTCCATCCAACTGTGTTAGCGTGTTGATCAAATAATCAAGTGCAACTTCGCCCTTCCTGTCGTCCAGGAATTTTTTGCCTATTTCAACTGAAGTCGTGTCTATGTTTTCGAATTCTAAATTAATAGTTTCAACAAGCCCTTTTGTTATATCGAATGTTTTCGTCGCGAGCTCGAAATACATTTCGTTCAAGGTCTGTTGAGCCTTCAGCAGATCGTCTCCCATTTTGCTGATTTGATCTTGCTTCGGTTCAGCAATCTTCTTCAAGCCCTGCATTCCAAATGCTGTGAGTTGCCCTACTATAGTGTTGTATTTTGCGACTTTATCCATGTAGAAGTTTCCGAGTTTGCGGTTTACTGATGCCTTGATCCTTGGCATCTCCTCGCTGACCTTGTTAAAGCTTCCCAGTCTCTCGGCCATAAAAGAAGGAC
Source organism: Nitrososphaerota archaeon (assembly GCA_024860875.1). Classification (GTDB taxonomy): domain Archaea; phylum Thermoproteota; class Nitrososphaeria; order Nitrososphaerales; family UBA57; genus VHBL01. The sequence goes on from JACPSZ010000017.1 coordinate 179,530, forward strand.
GTAGTGTGTCCAAGTTCTTCTCAGTGAGCTTGACCTCTTCGTTTGACTTCCCTAGTTGTGCAATCTCCTCGGCCACGCTTATTCCCTGACTGCTTTCATTTACATTCGAGACATAGTTGAATAGCTCTTCTAAAGCAGAAGATAGCTCCTTACTCTTTCCTGTCACTGCCGATGCTGTGCTTGCTATGGAATTTCTTTTTACAGATAACTGAGAAATCATTGCAACTAAAAATCCAACGATGCATGCAGACACTATTAGAGCGGCCAGTGCGTTGCCCCCTGCAATAGCTTCCGAAGGCACGATGCTGTTTACTGCAGTAAAGTATCTCAGCGGAGGGGATAAAGCGATAAGCGGAAGCATAAAGATGGTCGTCCCAATTAGTATTGTAAGAATGCTGGAGAACCTTACAACGGGCGCAACAGAGCTGTTCCTATCCCTTAGCCAGTACCAGAACCTTTGAATTACTAAAGAGACTGACAGTGTCACGGTTACCAGAACGGGGAAGAAGAATATGATCAGCCTATCGATCATCAGGAAGAGGTACGGGTGGAAAAACTTGCTCGATTCGAATGCGGAGCCAAACGCTTGTGATAATGCTGGTAGATCGAATGACTGCGACGCGGGTCGAATGTTTATGCTGAGCTGATGAAATATGGGAATTGCGAGGCTATTCATGGCACCGTAAATCTCCTCTGCACGCATGGTCTGGATCTTTTCTCCGAGCGAAGCCCTTAGAATGGAAGAAAACTCTGCTTGATGGATTGGTATGAAGAAGATTAGGAACATGATTACTACTCCGAGTGGAGCAAAAAGTTTCTCCTTCTGCCGGAAGAGCCCTACAGCTATCATTAGAGGAATCAATATGAAGTAAGCAGGTGTAAGAGTCATTGCAGCTGCTAGCATCCCTATAGAAGGTGCAAACGTGTTGCCTGCATCAAAGAATGTTCTAATGGAAAAGGCAATGGCAAATATCGCCAGAATTCCAAGCCACCACGACGGTACGCCGGTTTGATACGCCAAGGCCGGTAACGATGCTATTATGCTGGCTAAGAAACCTGCAGGAGGGAAGACGTATCCTACTACGGCTGCTATGAGACCCAGTATTATCGCTAGTCCTACTGGATAGAAAGGCAGAAGAATTGTAAAGAGAGCCGTGTTCGCAAAGAATAGCGAAGCCATCACTATGCGAAATACCAGCGTACGAAAGTGGGCTTCTTTTGCAACAGGGTCTGATAGGTCTTCCTTTTTAGATCCGATTCTTCTGCGGAGAAACTTCAGACGAGGAATTCTAGATTTGGCAGTCATTGATCAGCTCTGGATTTTTCCCTGTGCTGCTTTTTCAAATACGTTGTTGGGTGCGAGCTTTCCTGCTTCAACTGCATGTACTCCTTGTTCAAGAAGGAATGAGTGCGACAGAACCCGCTCTGACGGAATGCTCTGCTCGTAAATCGACCTCATCTCCTTATAGGCTTCAAGCATGGTCACCTTAGCCTTCGCAGCGATTATCAGAAATCTCAGTGTCCATGGATCGTCAGAGTCGACTTCCCGTATATAGATAGTCTTTGAAGCGTCTTGTTTGATGTAACCTGAGAGTATCGTCTTTACGTCTGAATCGAGGTCCTTGTCCCAGATACCTCTTGGCGAGACTACAGTTACCCAGAGGTAATCTGTTCTGTATTCTGCCGTCAGGCCCAGAGTTGCAGGAATTCTGAATACTCCGAGTGCGCTTACAAGGTAATCTCTAAGGTGCTTCTTGTCTATGATCTCCTTCAAGATGTTCTCATTTGTTAGAGAGGCTTCTTCCTCGGAAAGTATCCTCTGCATGATCTTGAGCTGCTCGCTTTCGGTAAGTTCAGCTACTTTGTCGTAGTAACCTCTATCCTTCATCACTTGGTTCAGTCTGTCGTAATAGACATTGCTCATCTCTGTAATCTCCGCTATGGCCTTCCTGAGCTCAGCGTTTAAATCGAACTTCTTCTCTATCGCTAGATACTCGTTAAGTTTTGTCTGTATTCTAACGAGTTCGCTGTTTACCGTTTCCATCTCTGAAGTTATCAGTCTTATCTCGTGCTCAAACTCTTTGGATTTGTTTTCCAGATAGCTTCTTTTGCCTCCGGCGATGAAGCCAAAACGTATCTTGCCTAGATCCTTGTCTATCCTGTCTTTCTCGCCTTCTCTGCTACGCCTCTTCATTTCAAGAGTTTCGAGGTGTGCCTTCGTCTTCTCCACATTCTCTGCAAGCACCCTTCTGATCAGCCTTGAATCGCTAAGCCTTGCATCTACAGTTTTGATTTCAGAGGCCATTGGAGTGAATAGCGATGACAGGAGTGCAAAAAGCACAACAAGTTCGGGGTTCACTATCTTCTGCACTCTGCGCAACAGTTCTTGATTGGCTTCCGTCTTCTCCGCCCTTCCGAGATACTTTGACAGCTTATCTGCGAGGGCGCTGGTGTCCAAGTATAACCTCAAACCAGTTATGTAGCCATCAAGCAGCTCCGTAAAGTCGATTGTATCGTTCAGAATCTGCGATTGCCTGTGAGTAAGCTGCTGTGCGCTTGGAAGACTGCCTCTCAAATCCTCTATAATGTCCTTTGCCGATGCTTGGAACTTCTGGTAGTTCTTTGATACGGCTGATGCCATTTCGACCACATTGCCAACAAGGTCGCGTATCCTAGCCTCTATAGTTCCATCCGGAGCATCCATGCCTATAGAAAGCACAGCTTTTGCAAGCTCGCTTACCTGAAGCCGTATTGACTCTTCTACGCCCTTCAGGTGCATTATCAGGTCGGATTCTATCGACTTGCCTTCAGCTATGAAGTTTGCCCGTTCTTTCTCGAATGTTTTTTCGTCGTAAGTGTTCCTTGCTATTAGAATCTGCTTGTATATGCTTGTAAGCTCATCAAAGTTCGCCTTTAGTATCCCGTAAATTCCTCCGTTCCCGTCTTTTGCCGCTCCAGCCCATACATCCTTCTTCTCCTTCCGGAGGTCTCTTATTCGGTCCAACTTCTTGAGGTATATCTTTGTGATATCAATGAACTCTGCCACTGGATAAGAAACCTTCATCGTGGATATTATGTGGACCCAGTTGCCTGAAAGATCAACGTTTGAACCTATGTTACTGAAGAGGTCGGCAAGGTCGAAGTTCAAAGACTTCATGAGTATGTCTACCATAGCATCGTCGATTAGCCTCCTCGCATCCACTACGCTCCCTGTCCTGCTGTAGGCAGGTCCCAAAGGCATCATAAGCAGCGCTGTGAATGGATTTTCGTAGGTCTCTCCGTAGTTCTGCATGACGAAGGTATTCTTTGCCCTGTCAATTAGCAGCTCATGCTCCAAAAGCGAAGCGTAAGACGCAGAACCCTTTGCAGGAGGATCGTCGCCTCCACATGGCAATATTGCAATCCCTATTATTGGAACGCCGCTCCCAACCTTGTGTCTGAGATGTCTAGCAAAGTCGGGGATTATGCCGCTTCCAGTGCCTCCTCCGATTCCATAGATTATGAAAATGACGGGCTGAATGGTTGATGAAAAAACATGCTCTTTGAAGGAGTCCATATAGTTCTCTACCAGTTTCAGATGGTAATAATTCAAGCCGTAGATAGCCTTTGATAGAGCCCTCTTTCTGCCAACTCCTCCTGCGAGAGGTGGAATCTCCATCGCTGATGAGAGCCAAGGTGTGTAATCTCGTGGCTTCCTTGCACCCTCTCTCTCCAAATATTCTGGGTAGCGTGAAATAAAGTCGAACATCGATTCTGGTGTTGGGAATTTTACTGTCTTTGCAACAAGATCGATTTTATCTGCAGGTACTCCCTGCACTTTCATGTCATCTCTTAGCTCTTTGTAAGCTCCTTCCAAGCTCCGGATATCGTGGTCGGCAACATCCAGAGCCAGCATAGAAACTCTGATGCCTTCTTTCTTAAGGAGAGGAACCAAGCCTCTCCTGTTCTTTATGAAAGCTTCTATCGTGTTTACCCCTGTACCGCCCAAGCCTATGAGCTGGAGTGAACTAAGATAGCTTTTTGATGCGTCCGCCATGTTGTTTACCTTCCTGCTATCTCCTCTAGCTCCTTCTTAACGGTTTCAATTTCCGTAGCAAGGCTTTTATCAATTCTATTGGCCTTCACGAGAAGAATATCTAACTTTTTGGCTTTATCATCAGCCTGCCTTGCAATCACGGATTTACTGGAATTTGCTCTGAGCAACATTACTGCTAATAACGCTGCTACTATTCCTACTCCTATAGCAACGTAGAGAAATGTGGATTCCACGCCCGGAGGAGAAGGCAGTCCTGATGAAGGTATTATAGATAGAATCTTTGTGGCATCTTCGACGTAACCTACTTTGGCTAGTGCCTCCGCCTGCTCAACGATGCCCTGTGCAAGTGTAACATACTGAGGTATTGTCTGGCTGCTGGACAAAAGGCTCTGCTTGCTATTGAGCGTGTTTTGGTACTGGATCATTACTTGGTCCGTAACGTCCAGAATCTTTTGATCCAAAACATTTTGCGTTGACTGCAGAGCTATACTTAGAACCAAGACCTTGACCGGGAAGTGTATGATTTTGCCGTCCTTCATCGTATCAATTGTTATATTCGAGTTAATCTTCCCTGCGAGAGTAAACTTCGGTGTGCCTTGAATAGCCCTGAATGTTACTCGGGAGGCTCCTGGCTGCCATGTGTTTGTATCGACGCCTTGGTAGTTGTTCTCAAGCGTCCAGTACCTGTCTCCGACCTTCTCAAGGTTCGTTGCCATGATTATCTGGTCATTCAGTGTAGTTCCTATTGAGACGGAGAACGAAAGTGTGTATGTGCCTCCGGCTACGAGCGGTTTGCTGGTGACATCGTTCCCGTTGGGATCTCTTATGCTAAAGTCAGAGATTATTGCAGGCGTAGGCCCCTGTGAATAAGAATAAGGTATTGAGGACATAAATATTAGAGTACCGATTAAGGTTGCTACTCCTGTAATGCCAAGTCCCCTCAAGGTTATCGAGCTTCGTTCCTCAGCTTGTAATATATACTTTCGGAATTAGCCATACTCATCTTCGAGCGTTTAGCTGTAAATTCTCGTCTTAGTGATATGTTTGTATCACTTGCTCATGCGGGAAACTGCTAATCGGATTTAACTCAAAGCGCTATACTGTGCAAGTCTTTTCAGAGCTCTCCTTTTCTCCTCATCTTCTATATTAGAATTCTTCAGAATCTCTCCAAGCATTTTGATCGTGTAACCCATAGTTTCCTTATCAACGGGGAAGGGGACTCCATCCTTGCCTCCGTGAGCAAAACTGAACTTCACAGGATCCTTCCATGAAGCTGGTGCACCATATACAAGCTCTGCGACTAAAGATAAAGATCTTGCAATAGCCGGGCCTACGCCGGGAAAAGCTACCAAAGCCTCATAATCTATAGGCTGATATTCGTAAAGTGCTGTAAAGAGATCCCAGTTGAGCCTTCGTGGCATTGAATAAGCTTGGTAGTTTTGGCTTATTCCAGTGCCATTAACCCAGTAATCAAGCGTCGTTTCTGCAGAAAGTCGCTTTATGGATGATATTATATGGCTGGGCGATTCTTTGACCAAGTCTACACAGGTTCTCCTGCTCTCTTCAGCCTCTTTTGCAGTTATGTTCAGCACTTGAGGTCTTACAGCATCGCCAACTATGGCATCATGCGGCTCGACAATAAAATTTTGAACGTTCGAGGATAACCAATGATATCTCCTTGCAGTTCTGTCCTCTGCACATAAACCCTGCTGAATGATGCACCAGTCTCCATTTTCCGTCAGAAAGAGATTGTGATGGTAGAGAGGGTAACCTGCCTGTATAGCAACTGTATCGACCTTGGCACACATCCTGCTTGCGTATTGCAACTCCTCGATTCTTTTAGTGGATAGGTTGATCAAATCCCCCATTTCTGCAACTTCTTGCGGTGTCTTTCTCGATGCCTTACCCTTCCCTCCAGCAACCTTTACGCCATGGATGTCAAACTGCAGAGCATCTTTCAAAACCCCTGTAACGACCGTCGTCAAACCCGAAGAATGCCAGTCGAAGCCTAAAACGCATCCGAAAGCCTGAAACCAAAATGGGTCAGAAAGTCTAGCCAGGAATTCTTTAGGCCCGTATTCGCTTACGAGCAGGCGAACCATTTCATCTGACAGTTTTTTCATCCTACTCGTCAGCCATTTAGGGGCATGGCCTCCATGGAGAGGCAAAATTACATGGCCAGTCTTCCTCAAAGCTTATGTTTTGAAGATAATCCTGCTCTTAAATCTGCTTGACAGAAAACATATCTGCTAACAGAAATAAATTTGGTATAAATGGCAAAGCTGTCAAAAGAAGCAGTAAGGATGATTGAAGGTAAAAACTTCACCCATCTTGCAACTCTAATGCCTGACGGTTCTCCACAAGTTACCCCTGTATGGGTTGATTATGATAACGGTTTCATATTGGTCAATACTACCAAGGAGAGAATAAAGTACAGAAACGTCAAAAGAGACCCCAGAATTGCACTGTCAATAATTGACAGCGACGATCCTTACACCATGCTAGCGATAAGGGGAAAAGTTGTAAAAATAATAACAAAAGGTACGGACGAGCATATAGAGAAGCTTTCGATGAAATATATGGGAAAGAAATTCCCGTGGAAAAGACCGAGACAGAAGCGTGTTGTTCTGAAGATAAAACCAGAGCATGTTATGTTTGACTAAACCTTAAGTGCTTACATCATAACGGCCTTACCATGCCTAGAGCTAAGGCCATCTTGACATTCACAGTATTCGCTGTTAGCGCATTCGGTGTTACTTTCAGCGGCCCAATAATAATGCAGACCCCTCCTGACAACAAATCTTGGGATTTTGGCCCTATGGCAAATCTGTCTGGTGCCATTCTCGACGTTATGGGAGGCTTCGGGATGTTTCTAATTTTGATTAACATGACACGAAATAAGTACTTCACAGTAAATGCGGAGAGCGCTATGGCAAAAAGAGCCTTCAAGTTCATGGCAATCGTCAGCGTCATAGGCATAGTCGGGGATATTGTTGGAGGCCTCTTTGCGATAGCTGCACAGATAGCGCTTTACACTTCCCTGCTTAACATGCGTTCAATAGGCAAGAAACAATAACACATTCAACAGATATTTAGCTCAAAATGCTTTGAAGATATGTTGAACCAGATAGCCTTGGCACATACAGGCGAGCATATATTCATGGGCAGCCTGCAGAGAATTGTTCCTAACATATCGGTAAGAAAGGTCGAACAGAAAGAGGACAGGAACAGTCTGTTCGTAAAAAATGATTCATTGACTTGGGATCAAGTACTTCAGGCAGAAAAACTTGCAAACTCCGTAATTGCAGAGGGTAAAAGCATAATCGAGCATTTCTTCCCTAATATTGACGAAGCCAGGAAAAAGTTTCCGAAGATGCGAGCAATGAAGGAAAGAATCTCCGGCCAAGTCAGGGTCGTAGAGGTTGATGGCTACGATTACTCTGCATGTGCAAGGGAACATGTAAAGAACTCCAGAGAATGTGAATTCTTCTTGGTTACAAGTTTCTCAAAGGAGGGTGATATATTCGAAATACGATTTGAAGTCGGAGACAAGGCCAAGACTGTTGCTTTGGAGCATTCTGCCATGCTGATGAAAGTTGCAAACGCTATTGGTGCTTCATTGAATGCTGTCGAAAAGACGGCAACAAACCTGAAAGAAGAGGTTAATGACCTTAAAAAGAAAGTTAGGGGAGCAAGCGAAAAAGATGCTTCGTCAATTCCTGCAGAGGATGTAAATGGTGTGAGACTCTATTCAAAGATGTTTGAGGGCCTGGAGAACAAAGTTCTGATGGAAAAAGCCGGCGAATTAATCAAAACTCAAGGGGGCGTTGTAATTCTAGCCAATAAGGCGGAGAAGGGATTTATGCTACTTGCCAAGAGCCCTGATATAAAATTGAATTCTGCAGAGATATTGAGAGATTCGTTAGCATCTTTTGGAGGCAAGGGTGGAGGGAAAGCAGACTTCGCATCTGGAAGCGTTGAGATCTCAAAAATTGAAGAAGCGTTCGCAAAAATCAGATCTACAATAATATCGGCTTTATAGAACAACGTACTTTTGGTGTCCGATTGAGCACTCTAACTCAGGATGTCTTCAAAGACTTCGACATACCTGCAGAGCTTTGTCTTGCTTGCAAAGCTGTAAAGAGGTTGTGTGGAAAGCCCAGATGTCCAATACTTGTCAAGGCAGAGGCCATCTACAAGGCAAAGCCCCTTATTTCAGCAACAGAATTTTCAGGTTCCACTCCTCCGGGAGTCTTTGTCGGAAACCTCGGCTATCCAAAAGTTTCCATAGGTCCGCTGGTTCCTCCTATTACAGGTTCGACTGAAATATTTGATTCCCCTGAAGGCTGGCTTGGTAAGACATTCGATGAAATTGTAGGCTACAGGTACAAACTCATCAGAGGGAGGAGCAGGATAGAAATTCACGAAGCAAACAATCCCGGGAAACTGCTGTCAACTCTACAGGAGATTGCAATGTCTCCACAGCATATCGATGCTGAGCTGGTTTTAGAGCGCAAACCTGATGAAAGGCTTGTTTTGAGCGACGAATCGCAACCGTTTGGCCCGTCTGCTCCGTTAAAGCAGTTCAAGCCATCTTCGATTACTACTGACAAAAGAATCGAGCATGCATATTACGACAAAGACCTTACAGCGTCAGAAGCAATATTCGTTCTGTTTAGAAGGGGAGTAGAAGTTTCTCGGTTGCAGAGAGCCTTCAGCTTGGGCATGTTCGGAACCTCAACAAAAAGGAAGGTCGTACCTACGAGGTGGAGTATAACTGCAGTTGACAGCAATATTTCCCTGCAATTAATAGAAAGAATAAAGCAATACGACACTATAAACGAGTTCAGAGTGTATCATTTTGCAAACCTTGATAACAGATTTTCGGTAATACTTGCCCCAGAATTATGGAGGTATGAGATGCTCGAGGCTTGGTTCCCAAATACTACATGGAACATCAATGAACAGGAACCTGCGTTAGAGGGTGATTTCGAAACTTATTTTGGCAGGACAACCTACGCAAAGATTCACGGTAGCTATTACGCCGCTAGGTTAGCTATTACCGAATACCTTGACCAGATCAGAAGGCAAGCCTCCGCATTAGTATTAAGAGAGATTCACCCAGGCTACATACTTCCTGTTGGAGTGTGGAACATCAGAGAAACTGTCAGGGCTGCAATGAAGCAGAAATTTTCAGAGCACGAAACCTTCCGTCAAGCACTTTCAGTATCCATATCTCGATTGACCCTCCAAGAGAATGTGTGGAAAAAGAAGAGCAAGATCATTGGAGAATGGATACAGCAGGGCAGGTTAAAGGACTATTTCTGAACATTAAGTAGGTTCAGAAACTCCTTCATCTTCTGCATGATAAAGCTTCTGTGATTCGGATCTGAAAAGTTGAGTTTGTATTCATTAATCACCTTCATCTCCATGTCCTGCCATTCAGTCCAGCATATAGAGCAGACATTGTTGCGTATAGTTTCTCCAATCTTCCCTCCGTACAATACATCTGATGCCTGCTCTCTCTGGTTCCCGCACCGAGTGCATTTGACCTTCATTTTACAATTCTTTATTTTTGCCTACAAATATAGATAACTACAGCAAGACGTATATTCATCAATTTGGTTGCTTGGCATTAGCATGGGCTGGCTCAATAAGCCAAAAGGAGCGTAATGACTATGAGCGCGACAGTCAAAATAGAGAGTTTGGTATTTACCGATCTTAGCAAGTTCAGCCAAGAAGTCAAGAAGAGGGACTTGGGTGTTGATGTAGGAGCCCTGCTAACATTTACAGGTAATTACGTAAAGGAACTGCCCGAAGGTCTGATTATGAAGATAGTTGATTATGATGATGATCCTACCAAGATCATGATCTTCTTCAAGAAGACAAATCTGGCATATTCCTGTAAACCAGTATCCCGTGAAGAGCTGGAGGTCTATGAAGATGTGCTCGCAAAGCCGTATGGATTGACTACCGTCATAGGGCTCATCCTTCTGACGCAAGCCGTAGAATCGTTCAAGAGGAAGAGAGACAAACTTGTAGAGATGTACAAGGCACTCGAGATGAACTTTGACGAAAATGCGCATAGAGAAATTACACGCCAGTATCAAGAATACTATGATAGGCTCGAAGATCTTTCAGACCTTTTGCTGAAACTTGAGGAGAGGGGTATACCACAAGTTGAAACGAACATAGCTTCCTTTGACTACTCCATCCTTCTTGCCGAGGTTAACAGTTTGTTTGACAGAGCTAAAATGCGAATAGGTATGCTGAAGGAACTGCATTTTGAGTACGAGATGAGGATTTCGCGTCAGCTAAACCAGAGAGTCGAAGTTCTTAGTGACGTAGTCAAAAGGTTAACTGCTATCACGGTAGTTCTCATGGTTCCAAACATAATTGCAGGCCACTTTGGCATGAATTTTCGCTTTATGCCAGAGCTAGATATTCCTTGGGTGTATCCCGCAGTAGTCATAGCTCAAATCATTATTTCTGTAACAATACTGCTAATATTCCGCAAGAAAGGCTGGTTCTGATACACCTATCAGGTTTATCTATACTACTCATCAATGACTAGCGGGTATGGTGCAGATTACTAGCAGGCCAATAAAGGAATTCATAGTGTACAGGCACATAAAGTTCCGCAATGCAGGAGAACTTGCAAGGAGAGCAGTCATAGAAGGAAGTCCAATGCAGCCTGCACATCTGAAGTGGATAAGCGGGATATTGTACAGAACAATTTACCCCGCAGCATCAGTGATGTCTGAAACGTTGGCCAAGGAATTTGCCGATGGTAGAATATGGGTAGAAGTTGAATATGCGGACATGCCACAGTTCAAGAGCACTGTGAACACTTCTGAGGAGAATGTCATGGTGCCGGTTGTTGATAATTCGATGGATAAAGAGGAGCGCGAACTGATAGAATGGTTGAAGAAACTGACTCCTGCAGGCCCTGTTCTTTAGACTCCGTGCAAGACCTTGGATTCCCCCTGAACCTTTGTAACCCTGAAGACTTGGTCTGCAAAGCTCTCCAGCTCTTTTTCGTGTGAGACTATTATCACCTGTGGGCTCTGGATTTCGTCGAGAACCTCTCTAACCTTGGCGAGCTGCTCTTTGCTGAAGCCATCTGTCGGTTCATCGAGTATTAGCAGATTGGAGTGCAAGCCAGCGGAAACCCTCTGCACGATGGTGTTCAGTGCAAGCCTGTATGCTAGTGCAACGCTAGTCCTTTCTCCTCCGCTCAGATAGTAAATATCTTGCTCGTAGCCATCCTGCTGGACTATGGGTGTGAACTCTTCATCCACTCTTGCTTCTTTACTTGCGTCGTCAATTAGCATGGAGAACCATTTCTGGAAGTTTGCATCGAACTCTTGGTTTATGTTTAGCAGGGCTTGTTTCTCTATATTGTCTAAAGATGGCACGAAATAGTCTTCTAGCCAGATTCTATATTCCTTCAGACTTTCTGCACCCTTCTGCAGTGTTTTGCACTTTTCAATTTGCCTTTGCAACTCTTCTGTATCGTTTTTCCAGCCGGAGATTTTTGTTGTCGCCGTAGTAATTTCTTGCTTTATGCTATCTAACTTGCTGTTTGCACTTTCTATTTTTTGATCTAATTCCTCCACCTTCGCAGAAACTGATTTGAGGTTCTTGAGGCTCTTTTCGACCTCACCCAACCGCCTTTCTTTCTTGGCAATTTCTTTGCTTGCAGCTGCAACGATATTGTTGAGTCTTCCAATTTCCGATGCGTATTCGCCCATCTTCTCCTTGTGCTGCTGCAAATTCTCTTGGGCGTCTTCGTAACTCAGTTTTTTCTCTAATACCTCCTTTAGACTTTGCAGTGTTTTTCTGCAGGTATCAAGTTCTTGCTCTACATGCCCCTCTTCAGCAGCCTTTTGTTTCACTTTATCTGAAAACTCGCCCGAATCTACAGACCTGTCGCATGTTGGACACTTGCCATTTTTTAAAATCGACTCATAGTCGTCTTTCTTTGAAGCTATCTGTGCTTTTATGACAGAAAGTTTATTCGCTTTTTCCCTCAGGGCGTCCATTTCCTCTTCGATTTCTTCAGATGTCTTTTCTGCTGGATTTTCTGCTCCTTCAAGCTTTCTGACCCTGCCCTGCAAATCGCCGAGTCTTTTCTCTATTCGCTTAATCTCACCTTGAGCCTCATCTATCTGTCCTTTTTTGTCATCAATCAAACTTTGTAGTGGTGTAAGTTCTCCTTCAAGCTTGCTGAGCTTCACCTCTTCCTTGCGCAGAGACTCCCTCTCCTCTTCGAGATTTTTCAGAATACTTGCAGTTCCATTTTTTGAAACTTCCAGCTTTGCAAGTGATTTTTCCGCCTCGGTAATTCTTTTCCGATTTTCGTTAGCATGTACCAACAGTTCGGGCATATTTGCAAACTGTCCTTCCATCATCGTGATTTTGTCTTTGATTTCGCTTACAAGAATGCCAGAGTTTTCGCTCGCTATTCTGTAATCTTCTATTCTGAAGGCCTTCCTTAATGTCTGCAACCTTTCGTCAGCAGGCCGCAGCAGAATCTCTTTCATCATCTCCTGCGGAGTGAATACTGCGTAGCGGTAGATGACACTGCCAGCTTTAGGGTTTGGTGGCTCATTAAAGTTCAGTATTTCGAGAACCTTCTCTTTCAGTTCACTAGGAGAATAATCCATGACTTTGCCGTCGGGAAATGTAATGTTACCCTCAATTTGCTGAATTGCCCCTCTCTTTCTGACAAGGCTACGTTCAATTGTGAATTCATTACCATTGACTTCAAAGACCAAGATTACTTTCCCTTTGGAGGCCCCAGCTCGTAAAAGTGCGGCGCCCCTTTCAGAACCAAGACCAAAAAGGGCAAATTCTATTGCCATGAGAATTGTTGACTTGCCGGAACCTACATCACCTTCGAAGAGAGTCTTGCCGAGAGGGAAGTTTACTGCCACTTCAGCGTAGCTCCTAATGTTTTCAAGCTTGAGGCTTCTAATTATCACTGGCCAAAGACCTCCTTCAACCGTAGAGTTTCTATTGCGCTGCGTACCATCCTGTTTTGGTAGTCTTTCTTTAATTCGTTGGATTTCTGCTCTTGGCGGAGGACTCTGAGAACTTCCATCGCTACCGAAGGGTCTTTGAGGGTTTGTTGGGAGATACTCACTTGACCAATTCTTTCCGAAAGTATTCTGCCCTCGATGGCAGAAACTTCTTCTCCCCTTGCAGCAAACTTTGGAAATTCTTTTGACGAAAGGCCATATCTGTTGAGATGAACGTATAGGGCTCCCATTCCCAGAAGTCTCGATCTTATTTCGGGAAAGTTAATGTCAGAGGTCTTTCCTCCAGCAAGCTCTCCTCTGACTTTTAACACGACAGCTTTTCCATTTACATTGATATCGAGTAATCGCCTGAGCTCCTTATCTACCTCTAACGCGTTCTTGCCTGTAGCGTTGTATTCTTGGTAAATCCCTTCAAAGTTCTTTATAGCTTGAAACTCTATTTGCCTAACTTTGTTATCGAAACTTACGACGTAGAAACCTCTTTGCTCACCTTTTACAGTGGCCTCCAGATCTTTTCCATAGCCCGTGAACAGAGGACCCGGAAAGACGATCTTTTCATAATTTGGGAATTTGAATTCCCCCCTCTGATGAATATGCCCTCCAGCATAGTAGTCAAAACCCTTCGGAAAATACGATATTGGAAGGGACTCCATTTCGCTTAGATACTCTGGCTTGAACTCTGTTATTGCGCTGTGAAATGCGAAGACCTTGAAACCGTCTTCTTTCTCGAGACTCTCTTTGTCCAGCATCTCGTAATATTTCCTTTCAAGGCCAATTTTCCTTGCAGAAATTCCAGCAAGTTTAGCTCCTGTCTTCTTGTCTTCAAAGGAGTCAAGCTTTACCTTGCTACCAATAACCCTCCAGTGAGCAACATTAGTCATAACTCCTGCTGTATCGAGAATGTCGATTATCGAAGTTCCATTTGGAGTATAATCATGGCTCCCATAAATTACATAAATCGGGATTCCTGCCTTCTGAACCTGTCTTATTTTGAGTAGGGCTTCATTTACAACTGAAAGGTCCGGTATGCCTATGTGGAAGAAATCCCCGCAGACGAGTATGAAATCGACTTCAAGTTCAACGCACTTGTCCATGGCTTTGCTGAAAGCATCAGCTTCAAGCTTCTGCAGAGTCGGCTCTCTATGCGCTCCCAGATGAATATCTGCCATATGTGCGAATTTGTGCATCCAACTATACAGAAACAAACTACAATATCAGTTTCTCTTTAGAGCTTTTTTACCTTGGGCAGTTAGCGAAATCCAATATTTTTTTGGGATTGAAGCGTGTCTCCAGCAAAGACAAGAATGACGATAATGGTCGATACTGATATTGCTCAATATTACAGAAGTTCAATGCTGAAATTGTCAAGAATGCTCATGCTAAAAAGAGACCCCTTCTTTCAGTGCGTAAATGAATTCATCGTTAAAGAAGTATATAGATATGGAGATAGGAAGAATCTAACGTTAGCTATTCGGATCACATCGCCGGTTTTGCGAATTTGAGTTCAATATCGCCTTACTGCTTGAGGTATATAGTTACAGAACTTTCATCCATGTCTATATGCGGCTCCATCTTTAGAATTGATCTGAAGGTTGCTGTAATATGGCCTTTCAAGAAGCAGGACCACTTCATCCCTAGATTATGATGCAAGATTATCTTCTGCTCCTCTGGAACCTGCTTTGCTGTGAACCATCCTGCATACTTTTCTAGCCGCCCGAAATACTCTCGTAGTAAAGAGTTGAGAGTTGGCTTGAGATTATGTTGCTTAAAGAACGATTTGGGTACTCTTAACCCTCCCAGCTCACCCGCATGTTGCAGTTCGTCTTCAGTTACGTAATTGATGATAGCAAGAAAAGTCTCTCTTGCAATAGTGATAGGATGTATATTTTCTACAAACAGATCGAATAAGGCACCCTTTGTCAGCAATTTGATAACGAGTGCGCTCAGTGAGAGATCTCTACGCTTAGCCTCCTCTTCCAAGATTCTTAATACTTCTCTTGGTATCCTGAAACTTACAGATATGCGCCCATTATCTTTCAATAATACTTTAGAAAAGGCATAATGATAATTATACTTTGATGTGTGTATGACAATGCATACACTTTCCTAATTTGTATACATTGTAGACGCCAGCTTATATGCACTTTTTGAACTGTGACCTGCTATGGTAGAAATATCATATGCAAACCTCGGAAGCTTTCCGAGGAGAGAAGGAAAAAAGAGGTAAGAACCCTTGCCAAGACAAAGAATCTTTAACGTGGAAACTGGAAAAGAGCTACGATAGGCGTCTACACTGGTCTCACTACGTTATTCCTATTACTCGCTTCACTATCCGCGATCTCCCCTGCAGCTGCGGTAGTATGTGACAATCCTCATTGCTACGAAGTCTATTTCTACACATCTAATGCAAATGGTATCGAGGCAAGAAGCAACGTAACTAACCCTTCAATTTCATCAGGATTCGGAAGGTTCGTTGTAATTCCCACTTGGGTAAATTTCTTAGATGGCCACTGGGTTGAAATGGGAGTCGCAAAAGGAGAGAATGTCGGCCAGTGCGGAACACTCTCGTCCCCAACATACTACATCTACTGGAACGATACACTCGGTACTCAACACTGCGAGACACTCGCGGACAGCGTAACCTACGCTAATCATACATATAGGATGTACGATCTCAACAAAGACAATGATTGGGAATTTGAACTTGATGGGAATCGTAAGAAGTCTGATCTTTCTACTGGCCACAGTGCAGGCCAAATAAGCACCGGCGGAGAATCAACTTACAGTGGTAATACAATGAATGGACATATGTCATCGCTCCAATACATAACGACATATTCAGGATCTTCATCATATACTAGCACAACATGGGATAACCACACACCGAGTGATAACAACAGTTATTACTGGCTTGATGAGTGTACTGGGTCTGCCCATTACAACTTCTACTTTGGCACCGGATCTTCCGGTAATCCATGTTAGGGGGAAGCGTACAAAATGAAATCAAATCCTAAGATTGCTCTGACGCTCTTCATGGTGATTGTAATAACAGGAGCAGTATTCGGAATATCTGCTTTTACCAGCAGATCTGAGACGAGCGGACAGAAGAGCGATGTAGCAATAGAAGTAAAAGAACCTCAAGTAGCACCCCAGCCATCGCCTAGGCCTCCTCCTACCCCAATAATCGGGAAAAGCATTTCAATAGATGAGGCTAAGACACTCGCTGGCAACACTGGTTTTGCTGTTCGAACTCCCGCGCACATTCCGGCCAAACTCAAGCTTGTCGATATAAAGGCCGTAGGCACTGCTGAAATCAGTCCAGGCAGCAAAACCATTGGAGTAAGTGAAATAGGACTAGTCTACTCTGCAGAATCCTTATCCTCTTCCACAGGGCTTTCTGAACTTCTTAGCTCTGGCGGCATAATGCTGATCGAGCAAAAGAGAGTTCCAGAAGCATTCGAACAATTGGTAGACCAGCTATTCGAAGGTAAGCAGGAAAACGAAAGGGGAAAAATAGTCAGCGTAAAGGGTAAGCAAGGATTCTATGGATTTTCCAGTGGCATACTGATGTGGGCAGATGAAACTATGCAATTCGAAATTGTCTCGAGTTCAACGCACTATAGCTTGCAGGACCTTATGACTATTGCAGAATCTATACCATAAAGTATTTGGTTGGCCCGGGACTTCTCCGGGCCTTTCCCAATTTTTCCTGGATGTATTTGCCGCGCCAGACATGAGAAAGTAGCTAGAGTTCTCTTCCCAAATCAGGGGGGCTTGTTCGACCAATTTCTCCGGCTTCGTTCCTAAAAACCAATTCCTAACACTTTTTCGACCTGTTCTTGGCGATTTCCACATATTCGCGATTAATGTCACATCCAAGAAATCTTCTTCCAAATTTCTTTGCAACAACAGCGGTAGTTCCACTCACAATAGATGGATCTAGCACAATATCTCGAACTCTTGAAGACGAAGATATCGGGCTGCACAGAGGTTCTTCAGCATATAAGTGAGCTCCCATTTAGCGTGTAATCATGTGCCGTAAATTACAAAGCTACAGAGTCTTTGAAAATGCAAGTACACCCTCAAGGTTGATGGTGCTGAATTAAGTCTGGTTTCTCAAATATATTATTGCTGAACTCTCTGATATGTCGATTTTAGGTTCAATCTTCAGTACCGAACGAATTGAGGCTCCATGCCCTTTGAGAAAGTAAGACCATTTGATGCCTAAAGAATGGTGGAGTACTATCTTCTTCTCATCCTCGTAATATTTTGATGTAAACCACCCTGAATACTTGCCCATAGGCCTGAAATGGTAATTTATTACTGAATCTACAGTTGGTTTTATGTTGAAAAGAGCGAAAAGAGACCCAAGTACCTTCGATCCTGCAGTATTACCGGCCCCTTCAAGCTGTTCTGGAGTCATACGATCTAACATAGCGAGGAGTGTATCTTCAGCTATTATGACAGGATTCGCTTTCTCGGTGAATAGATCAAATTCAAGGTATTTTGTTAAGACCTGACTCAATAAAGTGCTGATCGGAATGTCTTTGTCGCTTGCTTCTTTTTCGATTTTCTCGAGAACGTCTTGAGGTATCCTGAGCGTCTTCGATACGAGTTTCTTCCTGGTCACGATGTTAGTATTCTCACAATGTCTTTTATGTCTTGTTGTGTTTAGGTACATATTGTTACATTGTACTCATCCGTACCGTTTCCTGCATTTTGTACCTTAGCAGGTTATATGCACTATGGTAATCGGTAGGGGTTATGATAGAAATATCATATGCGAGCCTCGGATAGGTCTTCCGAGTGAAACAATGTCAGAGAGAGGAGTCAAGAAAACATGAAAAGTAACAGAACGAAGAACTTCTCAGAGGCCATAACCAAGTTAACCGAAAATATCTTCATTATTGCAGTTCTGATAGCCACAACCTTGTTACCAATGGCTAATACACCTCTCGCGCAGGCAGCAAGGCCTTCTTGGTTTCCAAATTACTGTGCTATCGAGGTACCAAGTGGTACTGCGATATTAAGTGAATACTCCTACAGGACGCCCAATGGTACAACATTCAATTGGAGTCCTGCCAGATGTCCCGGGCATATCGTAGATCGAGCGCCCACAATTAATGACTGGCTAGCTGATGGTATTCACACACTAGGCGCTGGTGAAGGCAACACTTATCGTACCATTACATCTAATTGGACTTCGCCTTCTTCCAGCCCCTCAAACCAAGGCAACCAGGGCGTTTTCTTTTTCGACGGACTGATCCGCTCGGATGGTGTTTGGCTTATGCAACCTGTCCTTGGTTGGGGATGTGCAAGAAATACTACAGGTGCATGTCAAGTGGGCGGACAATACTGGTGGATCTCAGCCATCCTAGATAACACCAACACGCATGTATTCTATTGGTCAACGGCTATCACTTCATCGACGAATCGTAATATCCAAGGGAAAATATTTTATGCAGATCCTCTGGATGATTGTTCAATTACGGATGCCGGATTCAAAATCATAGCCAAGGAGAACTCAATATCGTCTAGCACAACCCTGATTTGGTGTGACACATCCAATTATACATATGGATACGCAGGTGTCCTAGAAGGAAAAGGAGTCGATTCCTGTAACCAATTGCCTAATGCCGTGAACATAAACTACACCTCGATTGCGGCAACAACAGACAATGGTGCGAGCATAACATCGTGGACAGGTGAATGGTACTCATGGACTCCCGATTGTGGCCCTCATGCCTCCTACAATTCTGGGACCGGCAAGCTTACACTGCGATGGCATACCTAGAAATAGGGTTCATGGAGGGACCAACCCCTCCTCTTTTTATCTTAGGATTTTCTGATCGTGTGATCTTCATCTGTTCACTTTCGACTCCCTTTATCTCATAGTTATCCAATGCGGCTCGACTTGGTTTGGTGACTTGTTATGATGATCAGCATTGAATTGCGCTGCCTTTTATTACCATTGCTTCCTCACCTATCCTCTTCTAGAGGGGGCCGAATTCATCCTATAGAAGAATAATCCAGAGAGGTTTTATCATACGACGTACATCTATAACATGTTGAAGAAATCCGTCCTAGCTATAGCAGGGATCATCACAATAATTGCTGTAGGTTCTGTTGCTTATTTACTGATCTCATCATCTACAAACACACCCCTATCAGATTCATCTTCCAACAAGGTCGTTGGAAATAATCATGCTAACTTATCAGATCCTAAAAAACTACCTGCTAACTTGACAGAAGCCAACAGACCTAGTGCTAATGTCACGGAGCCAAAGAAAGAAAGCTCAGATTCTAATTCAACAGAATCAAAGAATGAGATAATCGTATACATACGCACTGTCTATAGCGACCCCTCAGGGAAACCAGCGAGAGGAATCACTGTTAGTATTGCACCTCTTAACGATACAAATTCCATCGTCTATAATCTGCCTGGACCCGCTGGAGTCTCTCTCGCCCAATGCATTCATCAAGTGCCCAGTGGAGCTGCTATTGTTGATAATGGTAAGGCGGCAATTCTTCCCGACGGTCGCAAAGTTAGTATTCCTGAGTGTCCTTTTAAGGTATATACGACGAATACCACTGGATGGGTAGCCATTCATCAAGCATCTAATGCAAAGTATTTGCTGATAATTGCGTCGTTCTTCGTCCATGGTACTTACGAAATCGTGCCAATTCATGGAAATCAAACCATTTACATAACAATGAAGGTGCCCTTCATCAAGACCAACTATGCGGTTGTAAATCACGGCGAATTTCTGCTTCAGAAGGGTTTCTTGTCAGCAGGACCTTATTTACGCGGAGGGACAAGTGCGGCAGGCCTGCATTTTACCTTGTTAAAGGGTGGATCAGCAAACTTTACCGTAACTTTCGCGCCGGATGAGCGCTGTCTTCAAAGCCAAGACATTTGCCGAGACTCGGACTTCCCTCTTAGGTTGGACCTCACTCCAGAAAATCTCTTCGGGCTGGAACCGCTTCCATACCAGTCAGTTGACATCACCAAATCAAAACTCCGCATATTAATGGGTGCGGAGTACTTGCCTGTCACCCACCCTCACCGAAACCTTACCGATGCTTCATTAACGATCTCTCCAAACCCGGTATTCTTGGGCAGAAACGATCGAATCAATGTCACCGTGACTATAACTGCAAAGAACGATGCGGCCTACGGGGTGTACACCGTGTCTTTTGGCGAAACAGTGAAGTCAGCCGCAGGAAGTCTGCCTGAAGGGGTAGGATGGCAACAGTACTGTTGCACGGGGTTCTACCTAACTATCAGTCCATTTCCGGTGCAGACTGACAGAGTATTTGTTGCTTCCCAGCAAGGTTCGAAATACCTTGGGGACAGCACCTGGTTAAGAATGAACTATAACGGTACACTCTATGCAGGATCTGATTCTGGAGGGAGGCAAATTGGTTGGTGGGAAGTAAACGGGACCCAGTTGCTCTTCACTCTTCCAGATATGACCTTCAGAGGCAGAATAGTTGAGAACGCAAGTGCTCCAGCAGGATCATCTATAATCTTGGACGACGGTAGTGTATGGAGCGTAAAGCAGAACGGATGAAAAAACGCTTTCTAGCTGTTATAGGAGTAATTGTCGTAATTGCTGCAGGTTCGCTAGCCTACATCATCGGATTGCCCACTACAAACATATCATCTTCAACTTCCCAAGCTGACAGAATGGGGAACGTGGGTTCTAACTCGCCAGAAGTTAAGCCGCCTCCTAACTTGATGGAGGTTAAGAAACCAATCGCTAACGTTACAGATCCAAACAAAGAAGGATTGCTGTCTAACTCAAGAGAACCTGAAAGAGGAGCGGCGCTCTATATACAGGTTATCTACGACCCTTCTCTACATCCAGAGCGTTATCTACAAACCCCTCCAGCTAAACCTGCGCAAGGAGTGCGTGTTGACGCTGCACCTACCAATTCCACAAACGACCTAATCCTTGCGACCCGTGGCAAGAAAGAAGGAGGAAATTACACTTTCCTAAGTGCCTATTTTGAAGGATTCAATTATACAACAAACAGTACGGGATGGGTAGTTATATCTCCACTGGCAAATGCAAAATATTACTTGGTATTTGTTCATTACAGCTGCGAGGGTCCTTGCCCAGCCTCTACTAACTTAGTGCCAATTGATGCGAACCAAACCAAAGTCATAACAGTTAGGATTCCTCCTCCACCAGCGGTACCATTTCATTCTAAGATAACCGTCATCAGAGAAGGGGACATTACAAGGTTGACCCCCTCTAACATTACAGTAAAACTAGGTGAGAACAGAACACTAAGCGTATCACTGACCATTGTGAATAATGATACGATGCCGCATAGTTTCAAGTTAGTATTGCCTAGCCATGGGGATAAGGGTGGGTTAGATTGCGGAAGGGACATCCTTCCTGACCAGCAGTGCGGTGTAGGTTTTGTAGCTAGTGAGGAAGGAAAGTTTCCCATGTTCCTTGATTCTGAATCTGACATAGTTGGCTGGTTGATAGTAGAACCTTAGTAACGTTCAAAAACAGTAATCTTTCCACAGACTATTAAACTAAATTAGTTCAAAACACCTCTCAACCTTTCTTCAGTAATCTTAACTTATTCAGGATTTATATTGCATCCGAGAAATCTCCTACCTAGTTTCTTAACAACAACCGCAGTAGTTCCACTTCCAATAAAACGGATCGAGAACAATGTCTCCAACTTTTGAAGACGAAAGTATAGGCCTGTGCAACAACACCTCAGGATATACAAAGTGAGCTCCCATTTGGCGTGTAATCCTGACTGCCGTAAATTACGAAGCTACAGAGTCTTTGAAAATGCAAGAAGCTTAAAGATGCATGGTTTAAAGGTACGTGTGCCATTTGATAGCAAGAAAAGAGATCCAGCAGATTGTTAAAGGGTACGATGCAAAGAAGGTCAGCATAGGCGCTCTGGGCAGCCATTCAGCGCTGGATATCCTTGATGGTGCAAAGGACGAAGGTTTCACTACCATCGTTGTCTGCCAGAAGGGCCGGGATAAGCCATATAGAGCATTTAAGAGGATTGTTGACCAAATCATAATACTTGACAAGTTTTCTACGATTATCAATGATGCGGTTCAGAAAGATCTAGTCAAGAGAAATGTCATTTTTGTCCCTCACAGAGCTTTTTCGACATATGTAGATTATGATTCGATAGAGAATAAGTTCAGAGTTCCTATGTTCGGCAACAGAGCATTGCTCAGGGCTGAAGAGCGAACCGCCCCAAGGAATCAATACTACCTTTTGAAGAAGGCTGGGATAAAAATTCCTGCAAGAATAAAGAGCCCGAAGAACATTGACAGGCCTGTAATAGTAAAGGTACAGGAAGCTAAGAGGAAGATAGAGAGAGCATTCTTTGTCGCTAATTCGTATGAAGACTTCAAGAAAAAATCTCAAAAGAAGATCAGAGAAGGTCTCATTAGGGAGGCAGACCTTGAAAAGGCTGTTATCGAAGAATTAGTTATAGGCACTTACTTCAACTTCAATTACTTCTATTCGCCATTAAAAGACGAAGTGGAGTTCCTCGGCATAGACAGAAGGCTCCAGACCAATTTGAACGACTTTGTTTCCTATCCAGCAAGACAGCAGCTCGAAATCGATGTTGAACTTCAGAATATAGAGATAGGCCATATGGGAGCAACGATAAGAGAATCGATGTTGGAAAAGGTCTTTGAAATTGGGGAGAAGTTTGCAAAAACCGTCAAGGAGGAATACCCTCCTGGTCTGATAGGGCCATTTGCCCTGCAGAGCGTTGTTACAGTTGACCTCGACATCGTTGTATTCGATGTATCTCCGAGAGTGCCTGGAAGTCCCATACTTACTACAACAAGCCCTTACAGCAAATATTACTATGGGAAAACTATCGGCACAGGAAGAAGAATTGCAATGGAGATTAAAGATGGTATAAAGCAGAAGAGGCTTGCCGACTTGGTGACGTAAATGGTTACAATAGCAACTTTAGGCTCGCATTGTGCTTTGCAGGTTCTGAAAGGAGCGAAGGATGAGGGCTTCAGGACTCTGGTTGTGACACAGAAGAGGAGAGAAAAATTCTACAGAAGGTTCAAGTTCATAGACGATTTCCTTGTTCTTGACAAATTTGCAGACATTACGAAACCAAAAAATATTGCATTTCTGAAAAAGAGGGGCTCGATAATAATTCCGCATGGGACATTAATTTCTGAAGTTGGAATAGAAAAGGTTGAAAATGAATTAGATGTTTCGATATTTGGCAATAGGCACATACTCCGCTGGGAAGCCGACAGAGAGTTAAAGGACAGGCTTACCAGAGAGGCAAACTTGCGTTCTCCAAAGACGTTTTCGTCGCCAGACAAAATTGACCGTTTGGTTATAGCAAAACTTCCGGGGGCGAAAGGAGGTTTAGGGTACTTCCTTGCAAATGACGAAAAATCATACTGGAAGAATGTAAAAGAACTTCAAAAGAAAGGTATCATCGACAAAAAGACGCCGATTTTCATTCAGGAGTATGTAGTTGGAGTTCCAGTATACTTCCAGTACTTTTATTCTCCATTGAAGAAAGAATTGGAGTTCTTCGGCATAGACAGGCGGTATGAAACTACGGTAGATGGGATCGGAAGGATCCCTGCAGAACATCAGAAAGGACTGTTGCCTTCCTACATCGTGGTTGGAAACATCCCGTTGGTACTAAGGGAATCTCTCCTCGAAGAGGCTTACCAGATGGGCGAGAGATTTGTTAAGGCTGTAGAGAAGCATGTTCCACCGGGAATGATAGGGCCTTTCTGCATCGAAGGGATTTACAACGGAGATGCCGAATTTGTTACCTTCGAATATTCTGCAAGAATAGTTGCAGGAACCAATCTGTACATTGCGGGCTCTCCGTACTTTAGCCTGATTTATGATGAGCCGATGAGTATGGGAAGGAGGATTGCCAGAGAGATCAAAGATGCGAAGAAATCACTTAACAAGCTTCTGACGTAGCTCTATCTGCCTTCCGTTAGCTGAATTATCCATTAACCGTAAAAGGTCCTCATACCTTGTGATGAACTGCTCCCCAGTTGGAGTAGTCTGATATATAGCAGATCCTTTGCCATTTGCTACATAGATCAAACCATTGCTGACTAATGTGTCGAGCATTTTTGTAATCTGCATAGAATTCATATTCGCCTCCCTCATCAAATGCGTCTTGAGGGATCCATTCTTTGCAGTAGACAATATACTGTAGGTTATGTCAACCTTCGTTCTGTTTTTCCTTCCGCTTGTCATTTTACTTGCATGTCACCGTTATTGGAACAGAAATTTTCTTTGTGCTTCCCTTCTCCCCAAATATGTGCCTTCCCCAGCTTGCCTTTGCATACGCCTTGAGAGTATGTTTTCCCTTTCCTAGATCGGAGCCTAAAACGCGGAAGGTCTTTTCAACATCAAACAACATCGTTCTACTGTTGCCTTCATCTTTAGGTATGGTCGGCTCTCTCCCTTCAAGTATTATCATTACCCAGATCTTTTTGCTGTAATCAGGATTCAAATCGGGATTGCGCGTCCAGTAAAATGATGCCTTTCTAACAAATTTTTGAGTGACAAGGGTTTTTGAAATGACGCCGCCCTTCTTTATTCCTACATTATACGTCATTCTGTACAGTTTATCCCAGTTCTCATATGCTTTATGCCAAGTTTCTTGGTTAAAAGCGTCTCTGGCTCCTCCAGCAAGCGAAAATCTTACGGTAAGGTCAAGAGTTTCGTCGAACCTGACAGAAGGGCTAGAGGGAGTAAGAGAAATTCCTCGGATGTAGAGCTTCTCTAAACCTTTTAGAGGTTCGAACTTGCGTTCCATGAACCGTTAACCGTCAAAAAAAATCAAGTGCCTGTAATAGGCTCTATGTGGGCTGCCTGTGTCGCGCAGGCCATCTGGTTCATTTCGTGCTTCTGTATGTTTCTTCTCATGGTTCCTCTATACAGTCTCTGCTCCAGCTTCTCTCCGGTCTTCTTCTCCCATTCCTCTATTGGAATGCCATACTTCTGCTGAATCCTGTCTCTGTACCACTCTGGTATAACATTGAATGAGCAGAACGGGATGATTCTCAGGTCAGGAGTTACATAGTGGATGTCGCATCTTTGTAATCTTTCCTCGTCTTGGTTGTACTTGTCTTGGAAGTGCATCATTCCGAGGAACATGCTGTTCAGGTGGAACTGTCCTACTGACGAATAATCATGCTTCAATAGAGCTGCTGTAAGGAGCTTTGCAAGGCTCAGGCCCTTTGGCTGCTTCTCCTTGTTGACAAAGCTGTTGATCTTTGAAAGGAACTTTGCCGCTATCAAATATCTGTTTGCTCCAGATTCTAGCTCCTCCGTCTTCTCTTCGAGGAATTCCAACATGCCTTTGATGTCAACGAACTTGGTGATTGGGATGAGCTTCTTTGTCTCTGGGTCGAAGAACACATAGGTTCCTGCGCCGCATGCGAAGTGTATCGACAGCTCGTACTGTGGTTTCTTCGTGAATGCTTCGACAAAGTGCGTTACTGGTGAGCAGCTTGGAATAGGGAACCAGTCATCCTTTGTTACTTCGCCGTTGGTCTGCTCTTCGACGCGTTCGATGCAGTCCGGGATGGTAATTCTGTATTTCTCCCTCTCCTTCTTGGACATACGTCCAGTGAGAGAAACTGGTTGGTAACTGATTGCTCGAACAGTGTCGATGTTGGTCTGAGCGAATCTCAGTATGTCTCCGAGTTCATGGTCGTTGATGCTTTTGATGCATGTTGGGACTAGGACTACTCCTAGATGTGCCTTCCTACATGCCTCGATTGTATGCGGAGCTTCCCAATGATTCTTAGGATTTGTCTTTGCAGTTGTTCCATCGAAACTCAAGTACAGGTTGCTTACGCCAGCCTTCTTGAGAGTCATCGCCAAGTCAGGACGCAACGCTATGTTGATGCCGTTCGTGTTCAGTTGCACATGACTGACGCCCTCACGTTTGATCATACTGACTATCTCAGGTAGGTCGTCCCTTAGTGTTGGTTCGCCGCCCGTGATCTGCATTGAATTTCCAGGAACAGGCCGCTGTGCGCGAAGTGTTCTGATCATCGCAGTCATCTGCTCCATAGTTGGCTCGTAGACGTACGCTCCTTCCAATCCTTTCTTCACATAGAAGAAGCAATACCAGCACGTGAGGTCGCAACGGTTGGTAATGATCATGTTGCCCAAACCTGTGTGCGAGAGATGGTTTGAACAGAGTCCGCAGTTCGTCGGGCATGCACACTTTTCGATGGGCACGTTCGGTGCAAGTGTACCCTTTCCGTCCATCCAATATGTGCTGAACTTCTTGTACATTTCGTAGGAGCCGAAGTAGAGCTCTTCACACTCACCGTGCGTTGGACATATCTTGCTCATGAAGACTTTGCCGTCGCGCTCGAAGACATTTGCTGGAAGGATCTTGAGACAGTCTGGACATACACTCTGCGTTTGCCTAATGAAATTCTTAATCTTGCTAGTTTCAATCGGTTTTTCAATATGAATAAGCTGGGCCATAATTACCACTGTTGGTGGTGCGGATTACTGGGTGTTAATTAATAAGCATTTCAAACGCTTCCGAAGGGGAAAAGTGTTATGGCCATAAGCGAGAAGACCGAACGCGCTCTGCTCGATCTAGGCTTGACGAGCTATGAAATAAAGACTTACTCGGCTTTGGTCCAATATGGCCCGATGACTGCCATAAACATAAGCAAGCAGTCCAACGTTCCTTATTCGAAGGTTTACGATGTTTTGAGCAGTCTCGAAAGGAAGGGCTGGATAGAGACTGATCATAACAGGCCGAGCAAGTTCTACCCCAAGCCTCCTTCAACATCTCTTGAGACGATGCGGATGAAAATTGACGCTGACAGGAAGAAGAACGAAACTCAGGTAATTTCCGAACTATTCCCTCTGTTTGAGAAGAGGGGAAGCAAGGAACGTCCGGACATCTGGATCGTAAGAGGGCAGTTTAACATTCTAACCAAACTGAAAGAAATGCTTGAATCCTGCACGACAGAGTTGATGGTCGCTACTCCTCTGGTTCTTGATGCCATCATTGATCTTGCAGCCCCGTTGATGATGACCTTGAAGAGCAAAGGCGTGAGAATTAGGGTGATGTGCACTGAAAATGCTGGTGAAAACCATCTGAAAAGCATCTCCAAGTGGGGGGAAATTAGAGTCAGAAGCCAAATGTTCGCTGGAGGAGCGATTAGTGATTCAAGGGAAGTGCTGATACTGCTTGGAGCTGATGAACCATCTTCAGCAGTCGCAATATGGGCTGACCATCCCTCGCTAGCGAATTTTGCAACAAACTATTTCCAGTACCTCTGGAACGATTCGAAGCCTTACAGCAGGTCTTCAGCTTGAGAAAAGAATCGGAACTTGTAGAGCACTTGCAAATTCTTGGATTGAATAAGGATGAAGCACGGATTTACATCTACTTGGTGCAGAATGGTAGTGTAGACGAGAGAAGGATTCTTTCGGTGCTGAAGGTTGAAGCCAAATCAGCTATTGATTCATTGATCGACAAAGGCACTATAATCAAAGACCCTTCTAATTCTTCAAGTTTCCTAGCACTACACCCAAGAAACGCTGCTGCCAATTTGTACAAACTTCAGGAAGACAAGGCGATAAATGATCTCAGAGAGAAGAGGAGGGTTGCGGACAGACTTGGCATGGTTCTCGAGCCTGTCTTTGAAGGGTCGCAGCGCAAGTAGCCTTCCAGATAATCCCGTCATGAGTTGTTATGTGTTCGAGCATTTGGATAGTTACAATATAGATTATACATAATATTTTTATAATATCTATTGTGTATTCACTAATAATAAAATGATCCATGTAAAGCACCCAAAGCATGCAGAACGAAGGTTGGCAATGGTCTTTGGCTGGGAAGCTACCAAGACAATACTCAAGGTTATCGAGGAAGGTCAGATTGAAGAGGTCTTTGGTTCTCGTGCTAATTTGATTAAAAAGATAGTGGAAGGAGAAATTTCAGAGCTGAATAAAGTGTCTTTTAATCTCACCGAATGATCATGGGTGTCATTTCAGTAAGAAATAGCGTATAATATTGACCTTCTAGCATCCGGACCTCAAATCCACAGAATATATATTTAGAATCTACATGGTAAATCAGTATGAATATCATGGAGAAAACGAATAGATTAAGGGCTGAGGAATGGAATAGCGTAGAGGGGAACCTTGTGCTTGTGTTTGGCAAGGAAGGAGCTCAAACAATACACTATGCCATGGAGAAGAACATGATGGAGGAAGCGTTCGGCTCAGCTGCAGAGGTAATTCGCCAGATAGGAGCAGGGGAACATCCTGAAATTCGGCGAAGATCTTTTTCTAACCAGCGGAGTTTCATATCAGTATGAATTGGATAATACGCACATCATCCATATTGGCTAATAGGATTTGGCAAAAAAGTTATCTTATCAGTTCGCTTTTAAGAGAATTGTGAAGACTAAATGACCTCTATCTCTATCGTATTTGGTGCAAGCGGTAATATTTCAATTGACGAGCGGTGGAATTAAAAGAAGGGTATACTATTAGTGGGTTTGAATAATGGAATCTTCGAAACAAATTGACGAGCTTACCAGACTAATAGAGGTAGTTGCTAGGCTAGGCCCTCGAAACGTACCTGATATCGCCCACGAACTCTCAATCCCCATCGAAACTGCAAGGCATAGACTGAAAAAGCAACTCCTACAAAGGGGGATCAGGATACACGCTAGTATTGATTTTGGGAAGCTTGATTTAGAGAGGTCTTGGGCTTTTCTTGATTTTGAGGAGGGGTATAGAGGGCAAGAGTCTAAAATTGCAAGAGCTCTTGCTGATGTGGCCTATTTGACATACTTTGCTAGAACCATGCCTGAAGAGAGGTTTCTTGCCCAATTCGCTGTTCCTAGATCCAAGCTTGAAGAGCATGAGAGATTTCTTTCTGGACTGGTCGAAGGTGGAATCCTAGGAAGATACAAGAAACATAATCTTTCATGGATGAGACATATTTCAATGAAACCAAACCTTTACAATTTCAGGAGGCGTGTTTGGGATATTGACTGGGAGGCCCTTGATAGGTTGAAGCTAATTCCCGAACTACCAGATATAAGCAAAATCATGCCATTTGACAAGAAGGATCTCCTTATACTGAAGGAGCTGCAGCAAGACTCTGCCATCCAATTTGTGGACATCGCGAACAAGCTAAAGATAGACGTAAAGACTCTTCTGTACCATTATCACTCGCACATAGCGAACAGAGGTTTTGTCTCAAAGTACATAGTAAGATGGATAGGCGAGCCTAAGGATATCCGCAAGTATGCAATATTACATGCAAAGGCAGTGATTAGGAACGTGTCTGAAAATGAGCTGCTATCAGTGCAGGATACCTTCGCCAAACTGCCATTCACTTGGTCTGATTCATATTCCTCTGAAGATGGTTTCTACCTTGCAGACCTAGTATTACCAGTTCCACAGTATGTAGATGCACTATCTTTCCTCCAAAGAAATCTCAGAGATTCGAAACGAAAGATCGAAATTTTAGTACTCGATCCTCAATTCGGTTCAACATTTACTTTGCCGCATCATATGTTTGAAGATGAATCAGGTTGGATGTTTGAAACCCAAACTGCACTGCAGAGATTCAAGACGCTTACAACTGTCCAGAGCGAATAGGTAAAAAAAGGAGGAACTGTAGTGCCGCTCACCGGCATTACAGTTTTTCTACAGAGGTTCTAGCCCGCCAATCTCATCGAATGGATGAGGCCCTACTCCGAGAACTGTACCTACTACGGCCGCAGCTACCCCCAAGAGTAGGAGAGCGAGTCTGATCTTGCGATCGATCGACATAGCAAAAGATACGCCCATCTAGCTTGCATAATAATCTTTTCTTTTTCCATAAAGTTTTTAGATATTTACCATGTATTTACTAAAGCACTATTCCCAATGGTACAAGAAGAGTTTGATAATAAGCCATAAGGAGAACGGGTGCTAGCAGAATGCATAGGGATCTTGCTGATTCAGTGTTGCTAATCATAGCGGTGGCGTTGCTTAGCATGATGATCCTAGCGATGCCTCTTGGCGCTATTGCATTTTATGATGGCGAATTAGGGAAAACGTATAACCCAAACAGCACAACTGACAAGCTCTTTGCGTTTGTGTTCGGTCTACCAATTTCAATACCAGTAATTACATCTTTCTCTACAGTGTTCGTCGCTTTCTGGCTCGTCTATATGGCTATGATGATGATTTCACTAAAAATGCCTAGCGCTTCTATCATATCAGTATTGAGAGGTAATGCGAAACCTTTAGAGAATCCTCTTATTGCGGTTGCCGTAACATTCTCTGTTACATTTCTCACACTGAATCTGCTAGTCTCTGTGCAAAACTATCTTGGAATACCATCAGGTGGCTTAAAGGATGCTGATCAATTATTGCTCTTTATACAAGCTACACTTGCCCCACTCCGAGAGGAGTTCGGGTTCAGGCTCTCTATAATTGGAGTCTTTGCTGTTATCGCTGCCTTCAGAAGCAAAGGGCTACAAAGTTTTGGTTGTTTATTGTTTCCCAAAAAATATCTTCCAAGCACAAGATTTACCCGAAGAGCGCTTTTGCTGCTAAATGTTGGTAGCGCAATATATTTTGGAATTACCCATCTAATCTATGAGCCCGGGGTATGGCAGATAGGAAAGGTTTCGGAATCGGTCGTTGCTGGGCTTGCTCTAGGGTGGATTTACATAGAATACGGATTCTTTGCCGCGGTTTTGTTGCACTGGTCCTTTAATTATTTTCTTAGCGCACTGCAGCTCTATGAAACTGCGTTCGGCTCTTTTGGTCTGTCACAGGCAGCAACGGCCCTCGTAAGTCTTCTGACAATCGTTTACATTGTCAATCTAGCTTACGCAACAATCAGAGCGGATAGCAAAAGGAATTTACCCTTGCAGTAAAACCATAGCAGCATTGCAAAGTATTCAAATAAAGTTTCTGGAGATGCCCTCTGAAAAAGTTCCGGTGCTAATTTGCGGGATGCCCGACACTGGCTATGTTGGGAGGCTCGCTCCATATTATCTTACACAGGCGTTGAAAGCCAGCACAATTGCAGAACTCTATTCCAAATACTTCCCAGCCCAGATTCAGATCTATAAAGATGGTACGACAGGACTGCTGAAAGGAGAGTTATTCTGGTCAAAAGATACGAATTTATTGATTTTCACAGGAGATTCGCAGGCCGCGACACCAGAAGGACAACATGTAGTCTCCGAAAAGATAGTTAAGATTGGCAGTGAGTTGGGAGTGAAGAAGGTATTTACTCTTGGTGCCTTTATAACAGGAGCGATGGTAAAAGATCCTTCTGTGTACGGGACGGCGACTTCCCCCGAGCTCTTGGGAGAGCTTCGAGTTCATAATGTGAAAACTATGAGCGAAGGTGCAATTACAGGAATGAACGGCTTGCTCTTCGGTCTCGCAAAAATGTACGGTATGGATAGCGTTGGACTATATGGAGAAACTTCTGGATTTGGGGCTGACGAAAAGGCTGCAAAGGCCATACTCAAAGTGCTCGAAAAGATACTCAACGTGGCTCTGGATTACTCAGCAATCAAACCAGACAAAACCGTTTTATCTGGAGAAGATCAGAATCCCGAGTCTGAAGAAGGCCATAATAATGATCGTGGGTATATACGATAACTAGCGCTTTCTGCAGCTGACAGAGAATATGGCAGTTGCATCGGATCTCATGATTTCCCGATATTCATTTTCTGTAAGATCAAAACGAAGCTCGTAATTGGGGCATGGTACTGCGAATGAGGAGGGGTCTTTCTTGGGTGTATAGAACATTACTCTGTACTCGGTTTCATCCATTGATGATGTATTTGGAATTCTGTGCACCTTCCTTCTGTCCACCCTTTCGATTCTGGAAATTAGTACATCGTGAGGGCCTATCTGTTCCCCATCTTTTGACTGCAGTGCAACAACTATGCTACTCCCGACAAGATCGCGAGTGGGTTCAATGGCAAATTTTGTAAGGCTGGCTTCGTTGAGAGTTATCCTCGACGGATATCTACCAATGGCTTCAATAACGTAGGGCTGGTTGGCAACATTTGAGATTTTGAGGTCTGTGACATAGAGGTCTTTTTCCAGCTGCATGTTTTGTACTTCTATTCAGAGTTTATTATAGCCTATTTGTTGTTTTATTGTGATCACCTAGTTTTCTGGCTCCCTTTTTCCAATTTAGAGCTTATGACATGGTAGAGCAATCCATTCAATTCCCGCCCCTGCACAAAGGGGGCCCGTATAGGGGGATACTTGAATTCGTCTCCCGCCAGAAAATGTTCAGACTGCCCGGGGGGCGCCGCATGGTAGGAACAGCCTCCTAGAGACCACGAAAGTGGGGATCCTCGGGAGGGATTTGAATCTTAAGTAGAAAAGCACCCAAATGCTAAGTACCAAGATGCGGTCGAGTGGATTTGAACCCGTTGCATCAGCTCGCATTGCTAATCGCTTAACCTCCGAGGCTAATGTCTACTAGACTTTTATGCTGTCTATGATTTAGGCCCCGAAGATGTGATTTAAAGGTAAGCGAAGTTCGATTACAGATGGTCCGATGATCGAACTTCCAACCGAAGACGACATAATACAGTTGAACAAGGAAATCCTCAAGACCATTAAAGTCAAGAAGGCTGACAAGCATAAAGTTGTCAAGGAGGCAGCGATCGCGCAGGCTATCGAGTCAGCTAGGAAGAGTCCAGGGGACCTGTACGACAAAGCAACCATACCTCTGATTAACTTAGTACAAGGGCATCCCTTCGATAGCGGGAACCGCAGAACAGCGTTTGCAGCGGCCATGACGTTTTTGAGGCTCAACGGAGAATGTCCGAAAGTGGTACATGATGCCAAAGTGTTGCAGGGCATTAGAGAAGGATTTTATACGAAGGATGAGGTCAAGAAATGGTTGAAATGGTATGGCATCAGAACGTTCAATCGTTAAAAGCAAGTTTATGGAGGTTGCAATGGAAGTTATTCGGGAAGAGCGCAACTTCCTTGAGGAGGTAGGCAGCCTCGGGGTCCCCAAGAAAGATGCTGCTAGCAAGGCAAGAAATATGTGAGTGCTGATTGCGGTCGACGGGATTTAGTTCCGAACTGGTATGCAATAGCCCCTCCGCAGTGACTCTGTTGACGTACTACATTACTAATAGGATGTTGGGGGAGGCGAGTGTGTTTCATGACTCGACTCTGTGTCCATAGATCTCCCATGGCACCATGCACCTACCTCCGTCTAACATAATTGTGGTAATTCTTCTAAATAAGCGAGATGGATGATTTGCCCATAAAAATTATGGGAGAAGCCCTCCATCAGAGGGCTCTATGCCTTCTTTCTTCTTGATATTACTATGCCGACTACAGCTATGACGATGCCTATTCCTACTATGGCATAGGATATTGGGCTGACAGTCTCTACTGTTACAGTCTTGACTACTTCTTTAGGTACTTCTTTAATGACTTCTTTAGGAACTTCCTTAATTACTTCCTTTGCTGCTGATACCTTATCAGGTAATCCATAGGCCATGATTGCACCAGGTACTTCAGAGCCGCCATTAACGAAGGCAAATATGCGCCCTCCTACAATTCTGAAGAGTTTCATCTTACCATCTGAGTCTGCCCCTATTGTAGGCTGAATTACTGTAGAGATACCTAGGTTAGCCTCGTACAGTACTTTGCCCGTGTCAGCATCAAGAGCCCTCTGATACCCATCTACAGCCGCGAACCATACCAGCCCTCCACTGACCATCACACCACCTCTGAAGCCGACGCCGTCGATAAAGTACTTCCATTTGAGCTGTCCAGTATCTAGGTCCCACGCATTGATGGTGCTGTTAATCTTCTGAGCGTATGGTCGGGCAGGACTAGCCGGATTTATTTGTCCTGCCAAGCTCACTCCGCGTGGATCAGCGTTAGTGACTTTGCTCCATGTTGGATTGTTATACGTCCCTGCATATACCATGTTCCTCGTTGGGTCGTATGCAATATCTGCTTCTAAGCATCCAGTTACGGGGCAATTCATGAAGAATGCATCCTTGCTCGGATAGTTTGTCCATGGCTTTGTCATGTGCTCCTTATTCCTTGGATCAAGAGTCACACCGTTCCATTCTTTATTGCCCAGCAACTGCTCAGGCGTCCTTTTTATGTCCGGGCTCTGGAGGAAATGTATCAGCTCCCCAGTAGCTGCATCGAGCACATGTACGACTCCGTTTTTGCAGCCCTTTATGACCACTTTCTTATTCTGGCCCTTTATCTTGGCATTTGCCAGTACTGTATTCCATGAGCAGTCATAATCCCATAGGTCTCTTGCAGTTGTTTGATGGGCCCATACAAGTTCTCCTGTGCCAGCATTAAGGGCAATTACTGATGCTCCGAATAACCTGAAGCCCGGTGCATGGGTAGCATTCCAGTCAGGACCTGGTTGCGCAGTTCCGAAGTAGAGCATGCCTGTTTCTTGGTCAACGACCATCGTACCCCATACGTTGCTGACACCAGAATTGAACCTCATGTTACCAAAGTCATTTCTTAATAGATCTTGATCAAGTGTGCATGATTTGATTCCCTGTATCCAAATCTTGTTACAATTTTGTACTAGCCAGTTACCCCAGTCCTGCTTCTCTTTCTGGAATAGAGGTTTGCATGTTGCTGGATCACCGCATGGAGGGATGTAGAAGAAGCGCCACTTTAACTGTCCTGTATTAACGTCATATCCTGCAACGTACGATCTTCCACCCCACGTTCCTTCAGATGCTCCGCCAATCGCCCAGACCATAATGTTCCCTCTAGTATAGAACGATGGAGGATGTCCTCCAGCACCGGCATAGAATCCTGAATTGGTTGGAATTCCCATTCCTTGAGGGCTATCTAAAGGTATTTCCTTGCAGAGGTTGGTATAATTCCTTACAGATTTGCCTGTCTTCGCGTCTAGTGTAGTTACTTGGCATCCAAAGTCATTTAACCATATCTTCCCATCGACATAGTGTATGCCGTGGGTATGGCCGAGCTGGTATCCTGACGTGATAGGTAATGACGAATTGATGTTCCTGTTATCAAAATTGTCTGTCCATCTCCATGCCTCTTTTCCTGTCTTTGCATCCAATGCGAGTATCATCTTGCTGTTCAGAACGTTATACATAATGCCGTCAACTACGAGTGGGGGGGCCATGGAACCCTCACCAACGGCCGCGAAACCCTGAAACCTTCCAGCCTGCTGGGAGACTGTCGGGATTGGATAAATCCACTTCAGTTCTAAGGACTGAACGTTCTCCTTGTTAAGTTGAGTTTGAGGGTTGAAGTTCTGTCCCAACGCATTACCATTGAGATATTCCCAGTTCTTTTGTTCTCGGGTGAGTTGAGAGGCTTGGGCATTTGCAGGTGTCACTAAAGTAATTAATACTGTCAAAGATGACATTAGTAGGATAGTTGCAACGATCAGACTCAACAGCATTATCTGTTTTGTCATTGCCGAAATTCCTCGGCCCCGCACATATAAGGGTAGCTGGTATCCAAAAACCCTCGTCAGTTGCCGAACTTTAACGTCTGCAAAAGGGAACTCCGATTACACAATGCAAGGAAGCTAAGCAGCAATAATTGTTATTCCTTGATTTGACGCTTCTTGATGAAGCGACTATCATTTACTTTAATGACAACAAGTTTTTCCCCAGGTTTAATTCCGCCTAAGGCGTTCTGCGCGCGCCGCATGGTAGGAACAACCTCCTAGAGACCACGAAAGGGGCGAATCCCCGGGAGGGATTTGAATCTTAAGTAGAAAAGCACCCAAATG
The DNA here is from genome assembly GCA_024860875.1 of Nitrososphaerota archaeon. GTDB lineage: Archaea > Thermoproteota > Nitrososphaeria > Nitrososphaerales > UBA57 > VHBL01. The sequence continues at coordinate 215,431 of JACPSZ010000017.1, forward strand.
CTAAGTACCAAGATGCGGTCGACGGGATTTGAACCCGTACTGGTATGCAACCATCATCTAGAATAGGCGCGCGCGATGTGAAAGATGGTACACGTCCAGCAAAATGATGCCTTCTCTGTCAAAACATTAATAGCAAGAAAGCTCTATCACAATAGGGTGTTGTAGGAACTGGGGGCGGTGTTTAGGCCTTCAGACCTTCTCAAACGCAGGAGAAGGTTCTTCGAAGAGGTAACTAGGGACCTGGATCCGGGTAAGAGGGAGGCTGCAATGGCCATCCTTGAGTCATGGAGAGAAGGAGAGTCGGATAAGGACCTAGTAGAGGTACTTGGCGAGGAGCTGGCCAAAAAGCTTCTTAGGAAAGAAAAGACATAGGAATCCTCATGGAGCGGCTCGTTCGGCAATTTGCAAAGGTGTACCCGAGCTGTCGCATAAGGGATATCGAGGATTTGGTTGCGGCTATTCGTGGTAACAAGTATTGGAATATTCATCCTGGGTTGAGAGGTTCCATCTATGTTGTAGCCTTGACAAGGGCTGAGATTGCATCAAAACAGGGCTTCCTGGCCAGACCTACACACGTAGGACAGATTAGAGTTGTGGAGGCTGCGGCCAAGTATTGCAGTAAGGGAAGGGTTCTGGTTGCCATGAATGAAGGTTCCGGGTTTGAGGCGGTATCCGTAATAACTTGGCCTGCTTTCCTGCGCTTCATCCGGCTGGATTCAAGCCGCATCTACGAAGATCTTCTGAGCGGGCAGTTGCCGCCTTTTATAGGTGAAAGGTATGTAGCAGAGATACGCCAGAGAGCTAAGGCCTCAAGCCAAATAAGTAATCTATAGCGTATTCCTCAGTAATCGCTTCTTACGAACAATTTCTATCGACCTAGAGATGCAATTTGGACGAAAGCAAGTCGGGATCTGGTCAACCCATCCATGCGGTCGACGTGATTTGAATAAAAAAAAGGTGTGATAATGGAGTTTTGATCTTCTCCAACTTACTCCTCCTTGACCCGTGTTTGACCGTTAATGGTCTTACTCCAGATCCGGGATCCTTATTTGAAATAGCCTAGGATTAAATAAAGCATCAAAACAGGCTATCCGCTTGAGCGTTTTCCTCAACCTACTCCTCGAAATGATCGCGTTTTTCCTGACTATTGGCATATTTCTAATAATTCTCGGCAAGGTTCTGGCCCGATCAATCTCTAATGCGGACCGGCGATTGGAAGAAATCGAAAACGATCTTAACGGATACAAGTCGTATGGCTACTACCTTCCATTAAGTAGGAGAGAAACCAGCGAGGTCACCCTAAATCAAGCGACAAAATTCCTCAAAGAGCCCTTATGGCCATTCGTCAGCAGGGAACAGAACAAGCTCGCAGATAGCTGCAGACAAAGAGCTAATGAATTAAAGGGATTCCTAGAGGGATATACTCAAAATTATGTTGAACATAATGTCAAGCAACACAAAGACTTTTTTCAGGATAAACAACTTGATCAAGAACAGATAGCATCCATCGTAAAAGACGATCTGTACAATCTCGCGATTGCAGCAGCTGGTTCAGGAAAGACCCGTGTCCTTACTACACGTATTGCCTATCTCACAAGACGGAACGTTTCTCCCGAAAAGCTACTCGTTCTTGCATATACCAACAGAGCTGTAGAGGAAATGCAAAGACGGCTTAACGGTGAGTATGGTGTTTCTGTTGATGTACATACATTTCATTCATTCGGACGCAAGGTCCTAAAGACACTCTGGCCAGAATTTCGGAGCGGAATAGCGGATGAAGAACACCAAAGGGAGCACATCCTGGAAACCTTTAACGATCTTTTGTCTCAGAACAAATCATATGCCAAGGCCTTACTTGAGTACTCGAATTCAAGGAGTGAACCTGATGTGGAAGATTTTGATGATGCAGAGAAATATTACAGATACCTCGTACAACAGCAATACACGACCCTAAATTCCATTAGAGTAAAATCGATCGCAGAGCGGGACATCGCTAATTTCCTATTCCTCAACCAAGCGGAGTTCAAATACGAACCTATAGCCAAGTGGGCAGACCGCAGCAGAGAATTTAGGCAATATCAACCGGATTTTTACCTCCCGAAATATGAGATTTACATCGAGCACTGGGCCGTAGATAAGGCAGGTAACGTCCCGCATTGGTTCGATTTAAGCAAAACTAGGGAAGTGACATCACGGAGATACTCGGCGCAAAGGAAATGGAAGTTAAAGCAGTTTCATAAGTACAGACGTGAACTTATCCAGACATTTTATTATCAATGGGCCGACGGCTCTCTGATAGAGCAGTTAGAACAACAACTGCGTGACAGGGGGGTGGAGTTAAGAGAACTCGGTCTTCAAGAATTGATCAAGAAGGTTGGGGAGTATATCCCGCACAAGAATACGTTAGTCGAATTCATAATTAATTTCATCAACACCGCAAAATCATCTGGTTTAGGAATCCCAGAAATCAAGACGAAACTTCAGAATGACCTTGCAACTCGCAAGCAAAGGCGATTTGCCAATTTAGTGCTCCCCGTTTGGGAACGATATGAAACTTGGCTCAGACAGAATGACATGGTCGACTTCAACGATATGATCAATTACGCTCTGAGGGTCGCAAGGGAGCAGAAAGACCTAGTTAAGGAGAGATACAGTCATATATTAATCGATGAGTTTCAGGATATTACCAGCACGCAACTGGAACTCATCAAGTGTTTTGTTAGTGAGAATGGAGATACGAAGCTTTTTTGCGTAGGAGACGATTGGCAGAACATCTTTTCATTTGCAGGCTCTAATGTTGAACACATAGTACATTTTGAGGAACACTTCCCTTGTCCCGAAGTAACCCCAATTACCACGAACTATCGGTGTCCAAAGAACATAGTCGAGGCAGCTAATTCCAGCATCTCTAATAATAAATCCAAAGTGCCAAAAAAAGTACGCGCCTCGTCTGAGCAGACTTACCCTATAGAAGTGTACGAGATCCCTCGGGGTCATGGTGAGGAATACGATAATTTCGAATTTCAAGCATCTAAGAACCTGATAGAAGAGTTGCTAAGGAAAAAAGAAAAAGACGAAACTATCATGGTTCTGTCCCGGTTTAACTTCCGCATAAAAAGTCTTGAGCTGGAGTTCCCCAACCCTTCGGTAAGATTTCTCTCTGTCCATAAAGCCAAAGGAACCGAGGCCGACTATGTTATCCTTCTAGGATGCGTTAGGGGTCTCTACGGCTTCCCATCAGAGGTCAATGATGCAAATATCCTCGACTTGGCAAGGTCAGGCAAGAGGAGTCAGCGGGACCGTTATGAGGAGGAGAGACGGTTGTTTTATGTAGCACTCACAAGGTGTAAGAAACGTCTGTTCCTTTTCACATCTAGTAAGTCAAGATCGCCATTCCTAAAGGAGATAGAACTATCCCTGACCTTCCGACCTTGTGAGTTGTTATTGCAAACATATGCTTCAAATAACTCTACAACGAGTAGGCCGATCTAGAATCCAAACATTAGCAAAAATAATCCCGAAGCCCCCGACCTAACACTAAGCTCAGAACATTCGCAGGTAATGGCGCGCTAGGCTAGCTAGGCTAGGGTAGGCTAGCTAGGGCTAGAGAGATTATCATACGCTGCGCTTTCATACTCGAAGAGCTTGGTCATCCAATTTCTAGCATCGCTACTAAACTTGCTGAAGACTTGCCATATCATCGGGCTAGGTTTACAAAGTCTTGCCAGAAATCCGATATTGAAGATCTTACTCTTACTCGCAGCTTAATTTCCGCTTTATATACGGGGGCTCCCCCGTCATAGTCTAACATGGGGCCTGTTTTGTTAGTAACTCTTACTCTACTACTATAGTACTCTACTCCTTTACTATTGTTTCTTCATATTGTAACCCCCGTCGTCATTTTGCGCAGAGGCGTGCACTAGAAGTCCTATAACTCAAGTTTGAGAATGTAAAAGCCAAAGTTTCTGTCGCTTGCAAGTATGTATTTTTGTCCATTTATTGTGTGCAGATAGACGCCCCAGAAGTCTGTGTGCGCAAGCAGCTTTCCTTCCTTATCAAAGATGGTTGGGGCCTTAAAGTAAGCAATTTCCTTAGGCTCTTTTGGATTTGAAAAGTTTACCACTCTTACTCCGTCAGCGTACCACGAAATGAAAGCAATGTTGCCGTCTATCGCGATGTTGTGTATTGTGTGATTGCCTATTGGAGGAGGATTAACGAATACATTATTTACAGCGAATTGACCGACTTCTCTGATATTGTTAGGATTTGAAACTTCAAGGAGTCGAAGGTAGCCCCATCCGTCAAACGCTATGCCTATTCTGATCTTAGTGCCTTCATGCTCTTTTATTGCCAGACCTGTGGATTTCTTTACGAAGAATGTAGGAATACTCAATTGTTTTTGTATTAACGCGTCGATGGGTATTTCATCATCGGTAAAAATTACTGCGGCGTTATACCCTTGATCTGCCATGTTCTTGGCTTTTATTTCTACGCCGCAACCTCCCCAATCAAGCAGAGCTATTGCGCTCTCTGGAGGAGCAGGTTTCATTTTATCGACTGTGCATGCGGAGCCGAGATAATACGTTGAGCCAGTAATTGTCTTGTTGACAACAGGTACTATGTGAACGTGATCAATATACCATGCTACAGGCACTTCCAGAGCACCCTGAGCCTGATATTCTTCTCCTCTGTGAGAACCATCCTCGATTCTAAGCACAAGAGTGAACGGAGACAGATCTTCGTCTCCCATCAGCACAACGTTCCCTTCACCGTTTGGAATTGCTGAATGTGAATTTCCTTCAGGATGTTTTCCGCTAAGAGGGTCTGGATCGGCGTAGGCACTCTGGCCAAGTAATTTAGGAGATGACGGATTCGTTATGTCAAGTATAACAAGGCCTGCGTCCCAGTATGATAGATATGCTATGACCTTACCTGCATAGTAAGGATTTGCATTGTTAGCTGGAAAGGTTTTAGCCCATACATCGTGCACAAAGACTGCTTGATAGTTTCCCAGAAGGTCGCTCTTTATTTTTAATTCCCTTGCTCCTACGGCAACGACTTCTACAGGGTTTCTTGGGTCTGTTATATTCACAATGCGCAAATAAGACGAACCCACGTCTGCTAACAATACGTAGGCTTTGGTGCCCTGCTGGTACATGAAGAGATTGTGTATCGGGGGGCTATAGAAACTGCTAAGGTGGATTGGATTCCTTGGGTTAGTTACATTATAAATTTCAACCCCGCCTTTCCCTTTATTGTACGCTGTAGTACAAGGCTCGTTAGAATGAATCAGAATATCACCTTGACGATAAGGAGTTGTGATATGGGAAACCTTGATGGCGTTTGCACGTGTATTTGGCGGTGAAGGTATGCTTGCTACATACAATGGATTAGAAGGGTCTGATATGTCAACTATTCTGACTCCGAAACCAGAGCAGATTGGCTTGTCATAAGTTCCTACATAGGCAAAATTTCCAAACGCCCAAACGTCTGTCACAGATCTAGCTCCAGGATCTGATATACCGTCGCCATCCAGATCGAATGATACATGTCCAACTAACTTAAGCTGCGGTGCCTTGCGGGGTGCTTGTACATTGTATTCGACTAGAGGTTCCGTGATATAATTTGGAAGGTCATGAGCATTATCTGGATGTGAATGGCAGTAAGTGTACTTGTTTGAAATTTGATGACAATGATATTCAAACCTTGAAGAACTCTGAATGATTTGGGGTTGCTGGACATAAGGAGAATATACTAGCAATAATGCTGTACTTAGCAGGGCGACGACAAACAAAGCGATGATCTTTTGCACTTGCAAGTTACACATGCTTTGGATTATTTAAGCGAAAAGCAATTTTATTTTGATGTTTCCTCTCTGAGGTGCCTCCTGAGCACCTTTCCAATTATCGACTTTGGAAGCTCGTTTCTAAACTCGACTACCTTCGGAACCTTGAACGATGCTATTTTCTCCCTGCAGAATTTTATGATTTCGTCTTCAGAAACCTTCCCTTCAAACCCATCCTTCAGAACGACGTAAGCCTTGACGCTTTCTCCTCTGTATTCGTCTGGAACTCCTATCACCGCAACTTCCTTTACTGCTTGGTGCTGGCATAGAACATCTTCGACTTCCCTTGGCCATACTTTGAAACCAGATACATTGATCATGTCCTTCTTCCTATCTACGATGTAAAAGTATCCATCATCGTCCATCTTCGCTATGTCACCTGTAAGCAGCCAGCCATCCTTCAGCACCATAGCAGTTTCATCGGGCCTGTTCCAATAGCCCATCATTACTTGTGGGCCTTTGATACATAGCTCGCCGATTTCTCCAACAGAGAGCTCCTTCTTACTGTTTTCAACGTCAACTATCTTCGCATAAGTGTTTGGGAATGGTATCCCTATAGAACCATCTTTGATAATGGCGTCTTTGTGCAACGGATTGCAATGCGTCACGGGGGAAGCTTCAGTTAGACCATAACCCTCTACAAGGTTTGCAGATGTTAATCCGTTGAACTTCTTCCTGATGAAGGTTGGCAATGCCGCAGCTCCGGATATACATCCTCTCAGCGTATTGAGTTTGTATTTTGAAACTTCTGGATAATTGATACAGGCAACATACATCGGAGGGACTCCGCAGAATACCGTGACCTTCTCCTTCTCCAAGGTTTCAAGTACATGTTTAACATCGAACCTTGGGTGAATGATTATTGTGGTTCCACTAAGAATTGGTGCGTTCAAAGCTACCGTAAGGCCGTAGATATGGAAAAATGGAAGCACTGCAAGGTTGATCTCGTTTGCCTCCCTCATCGGAAGCCATTTAGAAACCATTACCGCGTTGGTGACAAGGTTATAGTGAGAGAGCATTGCTCCTTTTGATGCTCCCGTAGTGCCTCCAGTATACTGCAGGAGCGCAATATCCTTCACAGGGTCAATGTCTACAGAAGGGGGCTTTCCTCCATTTAGCATATTCATGAAATTAGATGTATTCGGATAAGCGATTTTTCTTATCTTCTTCAGAGGAGCCAAGGCTCTTTTTATTGGAGACAGAAAGTCTGTGAGGCTACAGGTTACGGTGTGTTTGACGCTAATTCTATCTCTGATTTTTGCAACGCTTGCAAAGAGTTCGTTCTCTCCAATTTTGTCGTTGGAAGCTATCAGTACTTCTGCTCCTGCATCATTGAGCTGATATTCAAGTTCTTTTTCCTTGTAGAGAGGATTGCATGGGATGACAATGGCTCCGAGCCTTAAAGCTGCGAAGTATGAAATAACGAAGTGAGGGAAGTTGGGAAGGAATATTCCGACTCCGCTTCCTTTCTTGACACCTAGTTCGTGTAGTGAAGCTGCAAAGGCATCAACCATGGAATCTAGCTGCTTGTAGCTTATTCGGCTGTCAAGAAATATCAGAGCTGTATTATCAGGATGTTTTTTTGCAGAGCTCCTAAGTAGCTCAGCAATTGGCATCTTAGGGCATTCTAAAGACTGTTGGAGGTCTGGCGGATAGAACTTGAGCCAAGGCGCCTCGGCCATTGCTAGGCTGAGTTTGAGGCTTGCTTATCAACTAATCTAAAGAAACTTTAAGAATTGCAAGAAATGTACTTTGGCTTAAGGCTATTAAATCGAGCATGCAAGATAAATCAAATTTTGATGTGCTAAAAAGGATAGTCCATTTGCCTGATCTTATACCTAGTCCTGATGCCGAAAGGATAAGATTTCCCGGAGGAGTAATCTGTGAGATTCTTCCCAATAGCAGAGTTGAAATGGCGAAGAGAGTCGAAACCGTTCTCAGCAATGAGCAGTCTGGAGTATTGAAAGAGATGTATATAGCATATGCCTCCAACGATATGCTCTTGGATATTGCCAGAAGGAGCGATCATGTTGTCGAAGTCAGAAGTGTCGACTGGAAGAAGAAGCACGATGCTGAAAAGTACAGCCAAGACATGCTTGTAGTAAAGAGGTTTGTTGGTGATCAGGAATATGTTGGTAACAGGTTACTTGTACCTTCTGTGTGGATGAGAAAAATGGGAATTGATGTCGGAGACCACATAATAGTCTCCAACCCTATTGGTAAGTTCAGTATTCCTTTGGAGCTGAAGGGGAACTAGAACTCTCCACCCATGCCTCCGCCCATTCCACCCATGCCTCCTGGTGGGCTTGGTGGGGCCTTCGTCTTACCTGAAGCTATCACATCATCGATTCTTAGTAGCATGTTGGTCACTTCCACCGCTGCTTTGATTACCTGCTCCTTGACCTTTAGTGGATCGTATACATTCTTTGCTTGTAAGTCACCTACAACTCCCGCAAGTGCGTCAACGCCATACCATTTCTTCCCATCTGCATGCTTTGCCCTCAGCTCCACTTGAGTGTCTATTGTGTCCATGCCTGCATTCTCTGCGAGAGTCAGAGGTATTGTTTCTATGGCATCAGCGAACTTCTGAGCTGCTAATTGCTCCCTTCCACCAAGCTTGTTAGACCATTCCCTTAGCTGGTGCGCGACCTCAGATTCAGGCGCGCCTCCTCCCGCTACGATGTATGGGTATTCAAAGACATCCTTGGTGACCATTATTGCATCATGCATGGATCTCTCTGCTTCGTCGACGACTCTCTGTGAGCCTCCTCTGATCAGGAGAGTAACGGCCTTGGGGTTCTTGCAGCCCTCTACGAAGACCCACTTGTCCTCTTCGACCTTCCTCTCCTCAACAAGTTCGGCTGAACCAAGATCTCCCTTCATCAGATCTTCCAAGTTTGTGACAATTCTCGCTCCTGTAGCCTTTGCAAGTTTAGTCATGTCGCTTTCCTTGACCCTTCTAACTGTAAGGATCCCGGCCTTTGCTAGGAAGTGCTGGGCAACATCGTCTAACCCCTTCTGGCAGAACAGAACCGTTGCACCAACATTTTCGATCTTATCTACCATTCCTTTGAGTATTCTATTCTCCTCTTCGAGGAATTGTTTCATTTGCAATGGGTCGTTGATCCTAATTTCTGCGCTGAATTCTGTCTTCTCGATTTCTAATGCGCTGTTAACCAGAGCTATCTTAGCGCTCTTGGCAACCTTGGGCATGCCTGAATGGACTACTTCCTTGTCGAGCACTATCCCCTTGATGAGTTTCGTATCTGCGAGAGAGCCTCCAGGCTTCTTCTCGAGCTTTACATTATCGATGTCAACCTTGTAGCCCCCATCGCTCTTCTCAGCGATCATTGAAACCGCATCGACTACTAACTTAGCAAGATCAATAGCTTCATCCGAAACTAGCTTTGTCATCATACTAGTGGTAGCAACCTTTACAACTGCCTGCTTGTCAGTTGGGTCGATCTTGATTCCAATGTTCTTCAGAATCTCGAGAGCTCTGTCAGAAGCCTTCCCATAGCCATCAACGACTATTGTAGGATGCACGTCTTTGTCGATTAGCTCCTGAGCTTTCTCGAGTAATGCTCCTGCAAGCACTACAGCTGTTGTTGTACCATCACCGACTTCATTGTCTGTCGTCTTTGCAATCTCTACCATCATCTTTGCCGCGGGGTGTTGAACATCGATTTCCTTGAGCATTGTTGCACCATCGTTGGTTATTGTAACGTCGCCTAGGCTATCGACAAGCATCTTGTCCATGCCTCTGGGACCCAACGATGTCCTTACAATCTCCGAAATTAGCCTTGCAGCCACGACATTATTTCTTTGCGCATCCCTTCCCTTTGTTTCACTCGATCCTTCTCTCAGTATGAGAATTGGTTGACCACCTGATGAAGACATTCTTAATCACTTTTTGTTAGTATCTGGAATATAATAGAGGTTTTAAATTTTATGCCATTATTATAATGTTTGAGCAAAATCGTTATTACGCATTTAATTAGGGCTTCAGTAAGATAGGCGGGATTACGTGGTATAGTTGGGAGAGCCGAGTAGCAAATTTTGGAAGGACAAACCTATTCTAATAACAGGGATTACGGGTTTTGTTGGTTCTTGGGTTTCTGAAACACTAACTTCAGAAAAGTTTGGAGCCAAGGTTTATGGGCTGATAAGGAGACAGTCAAATCCAAATCTTGTAAATATCGAGCATCTCTTGAACGATGGGAAAATTGAGCTGATAAGAGGAGATTTGCATGATGTCGGCTCCCTAATCAATGCATTAAGGCAGTCAAAGGCGGAAGTTGTTTACCATCTTGCTGCACAGTCTTTTGTGCCGCATAGCTTTGCATCTCCAGTTGAAACGTATACCACAAATGTGTTCGGAACCATAAACATGCTTGAAGCACTCAGAGCGGTTGACAATAAAATCAAGATGCTCTTTGCAGGTAGCAGTGAAGAATACGGGCTCGTAATTGCCAACAATATACATTACAGGAAGATGCTCGAGCGCTACGGAGTCATTTTGCCAGCTCCAAAATTCGATTCTAAGGGTAAAGCGGTTTCTGAAATTCCCATCAAAGAAACTAACCCACTCAGAACCATAGGTACGTCTCCTTACGGCTCGTCAAAGAGACTCGCAGAGGATGTTTGCAGGACTTACGTTTCATGTTATGGTATGAACGTTCACATTACAAGAGCGTTCAACCACACAGGACCAAGAAGGGGTAGAGAATTCGTCACAAGTGAAGTCACACGCCAGATTATCGAGTGTATGAGAGGGATGAGAAGGGAGATTGTGCTTGGAAACCTAGAAGCAGTCAGGGATTTTAGCGATGTAAGAGATGTTGTAAAAGGATACATGCTCTGTGTTGAAAAAGGAATAGCCGGAGAAGTTTACAACTTGTGCAGTGGTAAGGGCATGAGTATTGCTGAATTGGTAGAACTTGCTACAAAAGTCGCAATGAAAAAGGGTTTGAAGAAAAAAATCCCTGTCAAAGTCGACCAAACAAGGCTCAGGCCAACAGATTTACCAATACTGATCGGTGATTATTCGAAGGCAAGGAATATGTTGGGTTGGGAGCCGAAGATTCCGTTCGAAAAGACTGTTCAAGACATGATAGAATTCTATTTAGCCAGAGTTTAATCATGCTCTGGCTTATCATCGGGCAGAAACATCTTCCTGACTATCAGAGTGTATTTTTCTTTATCATATTGCAGTGTGAAACGGTATCTTCCTAAAGAATATGCGTGAAACTTTCCCTGTAGTGTATATCTTTATTTAGAAAATTTGGAACAATGATTGTACTTGACTTACGTGGAGCACCCTCTAGTTAAGCAACAGACTCTGGAAAAGCGAGAATATCAGATCGAGATAGCGAGTAAGTGTTCTGCCCTTAATTCGATGGTGGTTCTGCCCACAGGTCTTGGGAAGACTGCCATATCTCTGCTCGTGATGGTAGATCAATTACAAAAATATCCAAAAAAGAGATGTGTCATACTGGCACCGACAAGAGTTCTCGTGCACCAACACTATGAATTTCTTTTGAAGAATTTGGATATAGATTCTAATAACATCGCTTTCATCACGGGTCAAGATCCTAACTGGGAAAGGGAAGAAAAATGGGCAAAGAAGGTCATTTGCGCAACTCCACAAATAATGCGTGGCGACTTGAAAAGAGGGTTAGTGAATCTAGAAAGTATTTCGCTGATAGTCTTTGATGAAGCTCATAGAGCTATTGGAGATTATGCCTATTGCACCATAGCGGAAGAATTTGCTAATGTCAACCCTGATGCTAGAATTGTAGGAATGACTGCATCGCTTCCTTCAGACAGGGACAAGGTCTTCGTGATACTCAGGACATTGGGAATTCAGAATGTTGAGTTCAGAGATCATGAAAGTGTAGACGTAAAATCATACGTGCAAGAAACGAAGATAGACTGGATCGAGGTTGAGCTTTCTGAGCCGCTAAAACAGATACTCGATTTGCTAAGAAAGGGTTTGGGGATCTATGTTGATCAGCTAAGACAAGGAGGATTGAATACAAAATTCTTTGGTATCAAGGTCAGCCTAAAGACGCTTTTAGAAGCGAGAAGGGAGATAGAATCGCATGGCAGATACGAATTAAGGTCTCCGTTGTACACTGCAATAAGGCTGGTTCATGCCATAGACCTTCTTGAGACTCAGGGCATTTCAGCCTTTATCAGGTTCTTTGAAAGGCTCTCTTCCCGCGAGAGGGTCATAGGTCTGAAGAAGTTAATGAATAATGAATTTGTGAAAGAGGCCTATGAAATAGCAAAGGGTGCTAGACTTATTGGAGAGGAGCACCCTAAAATCTCAAAACTCAAGGAAGTTCTTGAACCGCTGAAGGAGAACGAGAAGGCAATTGTATTTACTGGTTACAGGGATTCTGTTGAAGAGTTATTTCAAAGGCTAAATGAAGATGGATTAAGAGTTGGCTATCTGATAGGGAAGAGTGGTGATACTGGGCAATCGCAGTACGAGCAGGTTGAAGCACTAGACGATTTGAAGAAAGGAAAATTCAACATACTAATAGCTACTCAGGTGGGTGAAGAAGGATTGGATGTTGCAGAATGCAACCTTGTCGTGTTCTACGACAATGTTTCTAGCGCCGTGAGGTTTGTGCAGAGAAGAGGGAGGACAGGGAGAAAGGCTCCCGGGAGGGTTGTTGCGTTTATGACGAAGGGAACCAAGGATGAGGCGTATTTCTGGATAGTCAGGAAGAGAATGCGGGAAGCTAGGAGAACCGTTGCTCAGGTCAACTACATATTCAAGAAGAGCCTTGATGGTTATTTCTCCAATTCGGCCGTTGAAGCTTTAAAATGAAGTCATTTTAGCTAATCATGATGAAGTGTCAGTACTGCGACGCAGAGGAGACCTTGCCTTTCGACTGCACCTATTGCGGGCTACATTTTTGTGCTGATCATAGATTACCTGAAAATCATCAATGCCCTGAGCTTTGGAGGGCCAAGAGGCCTGTTGACTATCGTTTAGAGTCTCCTCCGCCAAGAAGGCCTCTGCAATACCCATACAGTTATGCTAAATCAAGAAGGGCTTTTTCGGGATGGTTACGGACTGAAGAGGCTAAACATCTTTCTGCAGGAGCAGTTTTGGTATTGCTCGTGGGGCTTTCGATAGTAGCACCGAATTTTAGATTCTTGTCGTTTCCTATTTGGGCTATATTCCTCTCTGCAGGGCTGTTCGCAGCGTCGTTCCTGCTACACGAATTGTCGCATAAATTTACTGCACAGAAGAACGGTCTCTGGGCTGAATTCAGAATGACTTCATTTGGTGCTATATTGACATTGTTCAGCGTATTTTCTCCATTCAAGATAATCGCTCCGGGAGCGGTTACGATCTCGGGGTACGCAAACGAATCAGTATTCGGAAGGGTTGCAGTAGCAGGCCCTGTTACAAACATCGTAATTGGTGTTTTGATGGCTATAGTTTCTATTGTCATGCCAAATAACATACCATTCTTCTCCAATGTCTCTATTCTAAGATCGATTATTGTAAGCACATCGGCAATAAACGGTTTCTTAGCTGTTTTCAACCTGATGCCATTTGGAATACTTGACGGAAGGAAAGTCTTTGTCTGGAATAAGCGGATTTGGGCAGTTGTGTTTGCAGTGTCAGCAGTACTTACGATATTGGCATATGGTTTCCTTTAATCCAAAATTACAAGTCTTCTATCAGTGCCAAAGTTTGACAAGTTTATTGCATCCTCAAACTCTTTGTTAGTAATTTTCATGTTTGGCTTTATGTCTGGGTCATTTATGTAGAAACCCTCTTTGTCATAACCCGTAACGACAACCCAGTGCAAGACTCCGTCAGAGAAACTTGCATCCCAAGCGTATTTTGACTGGTCTACCATCACAATTGGCTTTCTGCCTTTGTCAATAATTCGCTTTACAAGATCTGGTGTTACCGCAAGATTCTTCTCCTCGATCCCCATTTTGAGCGCAGATTTTCTTGCACGGGTATAGGTGAACTTCATATAAGATAGCATTAGTTTGAATAAAGAGCCAAGTTTCCAGCTTTTCGGGAAGGACATGTTCCATCCTTGATGTTCTTTTATCACTATAGGTTTGAAACCATGCTTCAGAGCGTGCTTTGCTAAGCTGTATGATTCGGTCATGCCAAAAGGGATCAACCAAGCTTCAATCCATGCTTTGAATTCGTGAAATTTGCCGAATTTCTTTGTTGGGTTTTTATGCTTAAAATGCATCAGCAAGCATGCTGGTCCGCATGTACCTATAACAGTCTGCTTGTAGTATGGAAACTCCGACAAATATACTGTTTGAGAACTATGGTGCTATAATGTTTAAGGGAGAGTGTTGTTTACTTTGATACAGAGGCTGGTAGAAATGGCAGTACAACAGCAGAAGAAGTTTCCAAGAGAGGATAGGTTTCCGAAACAATACAGTGAAGCATGGACCCAATGTGCTAGATGCAAGACTGAATTACGTTGCTACGACGAGCAGACTACATTGTATTTGGATGATCTACCATACTGCAAGTCCTGTTATGAGAAGGTCAAAGGCCAGTAAGCGGTATCTGTTCTATCTTGCAGACAGGATTCTCATGTTCGAGTGTTCTGTTTATCGTAACTTCTGCTATGCTTCGTGCATGATTGGCAATACCTGCAAATAAAGACAATACAGTCCTCAACCTGAAGTTAACGTCGATTTCACTTGCAATCTTTGATTTGCCTGTAGGTTTTTCCATTTGAAGAGATATTTTTCAATTAGTTTCTTACTACGAATGCTAGCTTCCTCCTCCATTCTAATTACATCATTTGAGAGTTTTAGGTTTTCAGAGAAGAGTGCATTGGTAGCATTTTCCGTTACATTCTGAATGAATTTAGCATATTCAGCGATTTCATGGGTTGTTGACTTGATTCTGCTTGGATTAGACTTGAAGACTTCCTGCAGCTCTTTTGCAATCAAATACAATGTGTCGCCTATATGCTCCAAAGCATTTGCGACCGCCCTGTTACCCAAAACATGCGTCTGGGCTTCTATTCCTATTTCCCTGCCTATTTCTTTGTTCTTCACAGCTAGAACTAGCTGTCTGACGATTAGCCAATACATCTTGTCTAGTTCGTCTTCCATACTGAACACTTCATTCAGCGATTTAGGTGTCATTATCGTGAATGAGCGAATTACTAGGTTCTCCATTGAAAGTACCAATGTTGTGAGCTTTCTTAGTAGAAACCCAACGGGGAATTTTCTAGGCTCGAGCAAACTATGGATTGTAACGTGTTTGAGGCTTCTCTCAACTATGCCTACGCCAGTGAGCCTTTCTGTTGCAGATCGAATTTCTGCAAGCCGCTGTTCAGCCAAGTCCTTGCTGGAAACTACCTTTATTAGATCGTACCCTGCGATGTAAGCTCCGGTAATTATCCTAGAGAGCAACCCTTCTGCAGTACATTTCTCTGCATCTACAATAATAGCTGTTAACTTTGGCTCTTCTTTAGTAATCTTAGGATATAGTAACAAACTTCCGTCGGAGCCGTCTTTCATCGAAATCATATCTCCATGCTTCAGCCCAGACTGCCTAATCCAGTTTCTCGGTAGGGAAACTACTAGTGTTGAATACCCTGCCCGTTGCAGCTTCCGCAGTTCCATAAATGGTATCTGCATGCGTGTTTTTATTAAGGATTAAAATGCGGTGGCTAAGTCGTTCGTTTATAATAATATTCAGAATATTGTTTGCCTTCCAGCTATTGACTTTCTGAAATCGCATTAGCTATACTTATTGGAAAAACGGCTACGGTGTTGGAGTAGATACAGGTTTCTGAGCCCATACTTGCTCTTGTTGTTCTTCTCGATTCTAGCGCGCGCTAAGGAGGAGTGTGCTGATTACAATAGTATTTTTTGAAGATCAAACCTTTCTGAATCACGTCTTGTTGGCAGAGAGCTAAACCGCATACATTGCAATTCTTGCCGTGGCTATGACAGGCCAAATTACCGCATCTTTCGCAGATCAATACAGCTTTTTCAAAATGTCGAGTTGGAGCGTAACAATAGTTGAAGTCATCCTCTAACACTTTTCCTGTAACAGCTTGGATAGTTCTTCTGTAGGTCTTGTCCCGGTATGCGAAGATACCGGTAACTATGGGAATGTTAACCAGTTCCGCGAGCTTTATTCTAACCCTTTCTGGTGAAGCCCTTATGGTGTGACTATGAGTGACGCCTCTCTTGGTTGTGTAAGTATGCGTCCGATGGAGGTTCTTGGCTATCTCGTTGCGAGCTATCTGCGTGGCCTCCTCTTCAGTGATTTTTGCTAGTAGAGCGTCGATTTGGGAAAAGGTCACTTGTTCCGAAAGTTTAGCTCTTGGCGTTTCTTTTTGTTCAAGGCCAACGCAATTAGTGAAGTGGCCTGTCCTCGGAAGGCGGGGTATGTCCCCTTCTTCTGTAATAGAATCAACAAGATTTCCTTGATTAGCATCGATAACAAGTAAGCCAGTACTGTTTAGGTTTATCTTTTGGTACATGAAAGCCTCTTGCACAAAGCAGTCGTACTTTATGAAATAATATGGGGTGAAGACTACCTGAACCTCAGAGAGAGGTAGCGAAGAGGCATTTTGAATAGTGGAAATGCTGAGCATGTTCGTCAAGAGAGGAGATATTGGTAATGCACGAACCATGCCTTCACTAATAGGCCCCAATACCAAGTCTTTTTTCATGACCTTTCTATATTCCGCCTTAAAGGCGCCTTCCAGATCATCCAGATTCCAAGGGTAAATGGAAAGAACCCTAATTCCATTAGCCTGATATTCCCTTTCTTTCAAATGCTTCTGCTCATTGTACTTCATTCTTAGCTCCTGATCCTTATGATCCACGAGCCCCCAGAATTCTACGTAGACCTTATGTTCAGGGAGGTAAAAATCTGGTCTGCTAATTTTCTTAGTAAAAGCCGATATGTTAGTCTTTGCGGGGTCCTCATAAGTGTACTTTATGCCTTTTTGAAAGAGAAAGTCAGCGATTTGTTTTTCGCCCTTGCTCCGTACACGTTCTCCCTTTAGAGTTATTGATGGACTACCATAATGCTCTGTGTCAGACAGCGTCAATAAAACCGCCAAACTTAACTGTTTATTAGAATCTTATTCATTAGTGATCCGGATTATAAGATAACCAAATAGGTTCAGAGTTCTCCGAAGTTCTAGAACTAACTAACCATATCCGGTTTAAAAGTTATGTTTAATCGCGCCCGCAGAAGTAATTGTTATTAGTCAGGAATAGCAAATATATACGAAACAAAGCAGTTGTACATGCGGTCAGAAAGTATGGTAAGAAAGGTTAGGATTGCTCCTTCAATGCTGGCATCGAAGCCGGAAAATTATGTCAAGGATGCAAAGACCCTTGAGAAGGCACAAGTGGACTGGTTCCATATCGATATGCTCGATGGTACGTTTACAGGAACCTACGCTTTTCCATCTTCAGATTTAGCAAAGATCAACTCGGCCACAAACTTTCCTATGGATGTTCATCTGATGACTACGCATCCGGTTGAAAAATTGAAGGAGTATATTGATGCTGGAGGGGATATGTTCACTGCACATGTTGAAGCTGTCAATCCAAGACGTTTCATAGATGTTGTTAGGAAGAATAAGAAGATGGTGGGGCTTGCCGTGAACCCAGATACCCCTCTCTCTGCAGTTGTGGATCATATGGAGGAGATGGACAGGCTTCTAATAATGACTGTAGTCCCGGGAAAGACAGGGCAGAAGTTCATTCCAGGCCCTCTTACCAAAATGAAAGAAGCAAGGCAGTTGATAGACAAGCATGGGTACAAGTGTGAATTGGCTGTAGATGGAGGAGTAAACCTTGAGACTGCGCCTTCTGTAATAGAGGCGGGGGTTGATGTTGTCATTTCAGGAGCAGGAATATTATATCAGCCAGATCTGATAAAAGCCGTTGACGATTTTAGGAAACTAGCTGAAAGTGTACTCAATTCAGGGACTTCCAAAACTTAGCTTACACTCTTCGTAATATCACTTTTGAGGAAACGGAAGAATGCTATGGTAATTGGTACGGATGTATAGATTATTATTGATACTATAGCCTCAGCCATAGTGCCGCTTACAGTAAGGTTGAAGTCTCCGCCTCCAAAAGGCAATCTAAGATTCTGCAGGAATAATGCTCTAGCGACCATTATAGGAAGATTTGAAGAGCCCCAGTTTGGCAACCATTTTACTATATTAAGATAGAACTGCTCTCCTGTAAGATTTGAAGCGAGTATCAGAAATGGACCTAGAACGAGTGCAAGGATAAATATCGTGCTTGAAACTAGGTATGCTAAACTTGAAACTCTGAACAGCTCGCCTGTCATGAATCCTATTGAGAAGAATACTAGCGTAGAGAAAATTATTGCAATGTACATCATTGGTGCATATTCAGCGTACTGTTGAGGACCAAAGACGCCATAAGACAGGGTTACTGCGAGAGATGAAGTTATCAGAGCAATAAAGGCGAATAGAGTGTAACCTCCGACGAACTTTCCAAGCAGGTATTCAGTCCTCCTTACAGGTTTCGTCAGAATTGTATCAGCAGTCCCCTGCTCATATTCTTCAGCAGTTGAGCCTGTTGCAATAAAGATGGCTACAAATTGCA
>JACPSZ010000013.1 GCA_024860875.1 Nitrososphaerota archaeon
CTTCAAATTCACGTAAAAACCCAAGCAGCACATACGCATGGTCATTTACTAGGCACCCTTTCGTAGGAATTCGGGCATCGGTAAGTTCACTCCCAACCGATAATACTCCTGCTACAGGTCTTTTTAGAACCTTAACCTTGATGTGTCCCGTTGCAAGAAGTGCTGCTATATCCTGAGGTCTAAGTTTATGGTAAGAGGAAAAAAGCTTTGTTCCAACATTGAAATCTTCCCCTCTATATGATATGTTCTTTCCGTGAGCTATAGGAGACGACAGTTTGATTGTACCTTTATGTTTCTCTACCAGTTCAGCCTTAACAACACAGTCTGCGGCCTGAGGTATGCGGGAACCGCATGAAACATAAAAGGTCTGATCAGGCTTGATTCTGTTTTCAGAAGCGTCGTCTGGAAAGACTTCACCTACTATCTCATAGCTTGCTGGAGATGTTCTTGTGGCTGATTTTGCCGTAGATGAATCAATTGCATATCCATCAACTGCGGCCTTGTCAAAGGTGGGTTGATCCTGAGCCACAGTTACACCATCGGCAAGAATCCTCCCATGGGCATTCTCAGTTCGAACAATCTCATACCCTAGGATATTAATCGAATTTCTGATTGTCTGTTGCACCTGTTCGTATTTTACCAGCTTCAGCAGACGACCGAGATCAGCCCTCACCTTTATCATAACCCTACGCCTTTCCAAGCAATAGCCTAAGTTCTTGGAATTCCTGCCTTGTGTTGATATTTATATAGGTTCTGAGCAGAGGATCGAACCTTGTCAGCTCGTCCTCCTTTACATATACAACATCTTCAAGGTGCTGTATCATCTGCTTGCATTTAGTCTCCCCTCTGTTAAGTGATTCATCGCAGGCTCTGTGCACTGCCGAAGATTTATAGACGGAGTTAAGAGGTTGTAATCTTCCATCCTTTGTTATCGCTATCGCGGCCTCGTGCCCTTCAGCCCTTTTGAACAGATATCCCATAAGGCTTGGCTCTATTAACGGTGTGTCGCAGGGATGAACCGAAACATACTCTGCAGAAAGAAACTTCGTGCCTGTTAGAATCCCGATTAGAGGAGATTTCACATCCAATATGTCCTTTATTATTGGGATATTTTTGCTAATAAGAGCCTTAGCGTCCATATCCTGATCAAAACCAATTACCAAGACAATTTCGCCAGTTATCTTCCTGATTGCTTCAACTATGTGCTCGAGCATCGTCTTCCCGTTCAGCATCATAAGCGCCTTGTTCTCACCCATCCTCGAGCTTCTTCCCCCCGCAAGAATTATTGCGGCCCTCTTACCAATCAATGTGCTATCCTCCGGCTATAGGAGGCAGTATGACAAAAACATCGGAATCTCTTACATAAACTCTGTCAATAGCATCTCTTCGAACAGGAGACGCATTGACCAATATCCCTATGTTATTTCTCAGTGTTCCATTTCCACTCACCACAGACTCTTTGAGATTATCGCCATACATAGAGAACAGTTTCGCAAGGAAGTCCTGCATTGTCATGCGCCCATTAATTGGCACCCTTTCTTCCCTTTTCCCAGTAATCTCGTAAATCCATGCAAAATACTTTACCAGAACGTATGAGTGTAGCTCTCGCATCTGCCTTTTCATTGGTTCCACGATTATATCAAAAGTTCCAGAGATGTTTGCTTTATGAGGAAACTTCTTGTTTACTCGTTTCATTTATTACAGAAGATATCAGCTCCAGCAGAAGCGGGTAGAGGGGTTTTTTAGCCTGTCTTGTAACTTCAGCTTTGAACTGATCTACCCATTTCGATAGGTGCTCGACAAAGAACTTCTCCCTTGCCTCGCGACATATCTCGGCACTATCATTATTCCCTGACAATGCGGCGTAACCTTGCTTCAGGTATAGCAAAGCCATGAACTCTAACTCTGCTGCAAGATGGTCTGGCAGATCGCCTTTTACCTTCATCCCAAAAGCTTTGTAGAAACCTGAGATATCAGCTTCATCGAAATTATTGCGGTAGGGATGCTCTTTGCATGTATAGCTGGTTTCATAAGGAGGAGCGTTGCCCATCTCGAATAGCTTCACATAACCCTCTGTTGCGGAGGAGTCCTGCAGGGCAAGTTCCAGATTCTCCAGAATGTGCCAAACATTAGCAACCTTGGCTAACTCCAAAACCCTCGGGAGTTGCTCCATAACGCGTCCTAGTTCCTCAGTGTCTGATGTGAAACTCCTTGCCAGTAGATTGTACAGTCCTCCCCAGATGACTAAATCTTCTTCAGTTTTGGATCTTAGCAAGGCCATCCTCCTACTGCAGATATACGGTCTGAAGCATGCTTGGATTTTTTCTCGCTCCTCTATCGCCCTCATTTCCGTACCAGATTGTGAATGCGGCTGTGTAGGTATCCCCTGCAACCAATTCTACCTCGCCGTTGGCGGAGTCAGATGCTTTGAGCTTCTTAGCAAGTATAACCCTCCATACACCATCTTTCCAAGTCCCCCACCCTGCAGCATCCTGAGTTGGGGCTGTCGCTATAGTGCCCGGTCCTACAGCAAGTATCTTTTCTATAGGAACCTGTTTTGTAGGCTGCGAAATAGGATTACCTATCGCCCACCCTGCCAACTTGATCCTTGCATGCTCAGGATAATCCAGAGTCTTTGGTGGCTTTCCCGAAACAACGGCTTCCTTCATCGGAGGGTAAACATCTGCAGAAACATTAGGGAATGCCTTTTCCAGATCCTGAAAACCTTCCTCAATGTCGAGCTGCCAGTCAGCCTTCCAATGCAATATTGTAGCAGGTATGTCCTTCGTCCCCATAAACCTGACTTCGGGAGGAGCGGGATGTTTTGCAAGTAATACCGCACAAGCATCTCTAAATTCCCTCAATTTGATTGTGGATTTGTCGGCCGATGCATCTTTCCACTCCAAGAGGAACCCTACCCATTCGTTGTCGTACACTGCTCTAACCTTTATTGGCTCCTTGGGCACGGTAGTCTTGAATGGTTTTACTATGGTCTGGTCTGCAGGCTGAACGTCAGTTACAGGCGCTCTGCTCCATAAAGGAGAATCAGAATCCTTCAAAGGCACGGAATCTACTTTGACTGCTAAGATGTCGACTCCTTCTGGCTTTTTCACCTTTTGCAGCCCCGGTCTCAGCATCCTATCCACAGTTGGATAGACCAACGCTATGAGGAAGCCCATTGCGGTAACACCTATCGCCAACATAGTTTCACGGCGATTCCTCGCCCTGTTTGGATCCTTTTGTTTCTTTTCTTGGACCATCTAGTACCAACTCAAGTTATGTTGTGCCTGTAGACGTTCAGCTTGTCGTCGTAGAATGGTCGGACTACTGTAGGCTCTTTCATCGGTATGCGAATCACCTCTTGTCCGTTCTCTCCATAGCCAACTACTTCTTTGCCGCCCAAAACCTTGAACTTCGTCATTATGCGATCACTGGAAACATTCAGGAGCATGGCGCCCACCAGCTCTGGATCCTCTCCGGCCATAGCCTTCTTGTAAGTTTCAACTGCTCTCATAGCGTTAGGTCCGAAGAGCATGTTCAGAAATGCTGTATTCGCCACGTGAACTGGAGGTATGTAGTAGATGTTGGGCTCCAAGCCTAGCTGAGGCATTAATGGAAGACCGACCTTTCTAACATGAACTAAGAAGTCGATTGGGTTTTCTGGATCAACCTTCTCAGGCTGGTTTAGGTACCCGAACATCCTTATTTTTCCTATACAGGTGCGCATGCATCTAGGCCAGATACCCTTCTCAACGGCAGGGTAACATAAGACGCATTTCTCCGAAATCCTTGTTACATGATTATAGAAGACCTTCTTGTATGGGCAAGCACGGACACACTCTCTGTACCCCCTGCACCTAGCCTGATCTACGAGAACTATTCCATCTTCCTGCCTTTTGTAGATGGCCGCCCTGGGGCACGCAGCCAAGCATGCTGGATATGTGCAATGGTTGCATATTCTTGGTAGATAGAAGAACCACATGTCTTGTGGCATGCGTAAATAGAACTTTTCCTGCGAGATTATTGAATTTGTTTCGTCTTCTCCCCTGTTTGGATAGGCGTAATCCAAATCGTCTGGAAGAATCCCCATGACCCTCTCCAATGCGGGCGCAGACTCGAAGATCGTCTTCCCGCCGTAGATATGACCATCTTCTTTCTTTGACCATTTCTGCGGTCCCAAAGCGTCGAGTATCTTTGCATCGTATGCCATTGGGTAAGAACCCCAAGGCTTTGTTTCGACGTTATTCCAGAACATGTATTCCTGGCCTTTACCTGAAGTCCATGTTGTCTTACATGCCATCGTACATGTCTGGCATGCTATGCACTTGTTGGTGTCGAAGACCGCTGATGCTTGCCTCTTTGGCCTTGCAGCCTCATATGTGTAGTCCATATCCCTGCCAAGCTGCCAGTTGAATACCTTCGCCATCCTATACTACCTCCGAATATCCTCCAGCTAGATACTTTTTCATCGCATCACTCGCATAATTCGGTCTGAAGCCTGCCGCTGCAGGACTCCATAGTCCCTTTCCATCTTCGCCACCAGGCTCCGCCTTCGAAATTTTCACAAAGGACTCTTTTGGAGCGCCAACGACTTGGTGAACATCAAGCGCGAAACCTTTCCCGATGTCTTGAGCGAAGTATCCTTTTCGCACCAAGCTGTCTGTTGCCATAGTCGGTTTCAGCCATGTTCTCACTGTGGATTGATGACTTCCGTATCTATAGGCTGCTTGGTAGCCTGTTCTTGGATTCTTTGCAAGTTTGTCCTCTCTCTTTTCATGCCCCTCAACGCTCCCATGCGTAGCCACGTAGAAGTGGAACCAAGCCCTCAGATTCCCCGGCGCGATGTTCGGGTAATGTCTTGCACGGACAAGCCAACGAAAGGTCTTGTAATCATCAGGTCTCTTGTCAATACCTACGAACGGCCTATCAGCTGGATCTGCATCACAATAGATGTAGTCGCCATCATCAATGCCAAGACTCTTAGCGTCATTAGGATTGATATCGATATAGCCTTCGCTAACCCATGGCTTCCTCTTATCTCTGCGGTAGAAGTCTCCAAAGGGGCCAAAGTAGACGGTTGTGAGATCAGTGCTTGCTCCCATGGAATGGCATGCATGCCTATACTTTGGCGTGAACAATATGTGTGTATGTCCCTTTTCCATCAAGGGGTGCTTTGTGTTCTTCACCTCTGGCCATGTCTTGACCATGTTCCTAATCTGCCTCACCTCTGCCTCGAGGTTCTTTGAATCGACTCCGTAGTCCTCCGGTTTTTTGGGCCTGATAGCTGTATGCGGTTTTGCAACTATAACATTTGGTTCATAGAACGTGCTATCTACCTGTTCTCTGTAGACTGGCATGTTCTCTCCATACTCAATGAATTCATCCTCTTCCCTATAGAATTCCAATCTGCCAGTCTTAGTATACCATGGTTTACTTTCGTTTGTCTGTTCCCATCCCGTGATTCTCGGACTAGTACGCATCATGATGTAGAATGGTGTACCTTGCTTGCAACTCTGCTCAAGGGCTTCGTAGGTGTAGCCCTTTGTTGCGTTACCTGCTTGGAAGATTCTGTTAATGTAAGCTTGCACCTTGTCCTCGTGGACAAACTGCCAGTGATCTCTGTACCTTTTGTCTCCTGTAATTTCTGCCAGCTTTGAAGCTACACCTGCCAAAACTTGGACATCATCTCTGGTATCGAATATTCTGGGAAGCGGACTTACCGGCCATGCCTGCAGGAATGGATTTGTTACTGACGCATAGAAGTCAGGGACTTTACGATCTGCCCAGCTGTCAACACCGAAGACCACATCCGCATACTCACACGACCCGGTCCACAGCCATTCATTAACAACAAGCATTTCTATCTTTGGAAGGGTATTTACCATGATGTTGTGCGCCCACTTGGAGTTCCCAAGTAACGAGTTGCTGTTAGCCCAGAGCATTGCTTTAGTAGGGGATGGTACGTGTGATTTGCCTGTGAAGAGCTTGTTACCGACTCTCAAGGGCCTGTCGTCGTATGCATAATAGTGAGCCGACTCCGCTCTGAAATATATCCTAGTCTTTGCAGGCTTCTGAGGATCAAGCTCGATGTTGAATGGATCTTCGTATAGCCATTGGGTTACTCCGTTTACCATTTCTGCCCTGTAGTTTCCCGCATAGCTGCCCACAGTTCCGCCGAAATGTCCGATGTTGTTTGTCAAGGCAGCAACAAGGATTATGCTCCTATCCTTCAGATCGCTGTGGAAGTAGTGGTTTGGACCCATCCCTTCGACAAATAGAGTTTTGGTCTTGTTTGCAGCTATCAGCTTGGCAAGGTCTTCAATTGCCTGCTGAGGAGCCCAAGTTATTTCCGAGACCGTCTTTGGGTCTAGATTATCCATCAAGTACTGCTTTAGGAGGTCGAAGACGGGCCTTACCTTTACGTTCTTGCCATCTTCTGTCGTGACATCAAATTCTCCCTCCAAGGCAGGATCAGCACCCATATCCTTGAAGAATGAGCCTACTCGGTCTCTGGGTACGACTTTTAACGATCTTGTTCTTGTATCCCAAATGACAAAGTCGTCGATTTCCTTCCTGAGAGACTCTGTCATTATCTGTTCTGCTTGCATAGCGATTGGAGGTGATGATTCCCCAACCTTCAGAACCTTGACGGAATTCTTGAGTTCTGCGGGTTTGTAATCAACGATGATATCCTTAGCTCTAAGTACTTTCAGGTCGTCTGTCCTGACCAGCATCGGAAGGTCAGTAAAGGACTTCACGAACTCTTCATCGTAGAGCTTATCGCGAATGATGACATGTGCAAGACCTAATGCAAGCGCGTGATCAGTTCCCGCTCTTATTACAATTACCGAATCGGCTTTGGAACTACTGGATTGATATTCCGGTGCTATCGTCACAATTCTTGTACCTTTCAGTTTCGCCTCTGTAAGCCAATGGCTATCTGGCATCTTTGTGGCAATCCAGTTCATTCCCCAAAGCGTTACGAGTGAGGCATTTTCTGCGGTGTAAAGGTCAAAGTCAAGCGTCTTGTTTCCGCTGACCATCGGATGGCCAGGTGGCAGGTCTGTATGCCAAGCATAGTTGTCCCAGCCTGAAGCACCAACCGCTGCATCAGGTCCTATTCCTCTAGTCTGAGAATCAAGGAGCGCTAGCATGTTAGCGAACCTATAGAGGCCGCCAATGCGTGTAGGCGCATTGAACGGCATGCCGCCCCTACATTTGACTGTCCTTGTCCCTGCGCCCGCCATCGCTTCTATCATTGCAGGATCGTATCCTTGGTTTGTAAGTCTGGCTTGGCCGTCTGAACCATTGTAGGTCCTGACTATATCAACCAACGCCTTTGCTACGAGCGCATAGGCCTCATCATGAGGCATCTTTACAAATTCCTCTTTGCCTCTTCCTTCGATATACTTCTTCGGTGGTCTACCAGTATCGGGCTCTCTTGGAAAACCATCATCGGCCCATTGCTTGAAACCCTTCCTGACAAAGGCACCCTTCACTCTTTTCTCTGAATAGAATCTTCTTACATACGCCAATCCACTTTTGCATGCTCTTGGGTCCCAACGGGCAGATGCTTTATTTCCATATGCATCTGTTGCCTTGTTGTATCCAAAACTCGGGTCAGCATACATCACTGTTTCATTCTTCACGCTCGCCCTCAATAGGCAGCCATGAGTATCGTTGGGGGCACAGAGGTAATGGTATGTAGAGTCAGGCGTGTAAATGTCTCTATAGATCTTCTCCCAGTCCCTGTTAGGATAGGTCTGAAGAGGATTAAGAGCTGGGTCAATGGGACCGATGTATTGAAGTGCCAGAACTTCTTTAGGTAAGTTTGGAAGGAGAACGGCGGCATAGGCAACTGGTATCATTGACAAAAAGTCTCGGCGGGATATTACAAACTTCTGTTTAACATCGCTCATACAATCCAGCGCCTTTGGATGGACATCTACAATTCTACTAAACTCTTTCCCCGAACCTGTACGGGGAGAATAATGATCCTAACAATATCCAGAATACCAAGGCAGAGTTTAGCTGAGACATGGCTTATTTTATAAGACTTGTGAGGTTCACTCCTGAGGGGTTGAGGGAGCTTGGGCAGTTCCGAGCAAAGAGGGCTGCGTTCTTGGAGCAATGCAAGAGGTTAGGGATATCGCTTGTCGCTGAATATATAACAGCTGGTGAATATGACTTGGTGACAATTCTTGAGGCCCATAACCTTGACACCATATTGCAGTTGAATGCAATAAGCGGTGCTAAAGGGAGAACCACAGGCATAACTATGGCTGCGATTCCAGCCAAAGACTTCGAGAGAGTAGCAGAGTCTATATACGAAGTCCCGATATCGACTCCATGACCTTCAAACCCAAGCACACGAATATAGAATTTTCTTGATGATCAAGACTATTCACTCGTTATCGTTAGTAAGAGATTGTCGAATTGTCGCATCTAGCTTTTATAAAATTGATATCAATCACCAAATACGCATTTAGAATATTCGGTTCACTGGAAAAGGAAGAGACTGTACAGGAAGGAGATAACCGACATACTCTTAGAGTTGGCTATATTGAAGGGGAGAATTATTAGAGATAGGAGATGGATCAATGCCTATAACACCATCGCACGAGAGCCTAATTCAGGAAGGACCTTGAAGGTCGTCTATAGAAGAACTGGGCCAGAAAGCTATAAAATAATAACGGCCTATTGGTTAGATTAGTTATGAGTGAACTTTGGTACGATGCCGAGGAAGATGTTCTTGGCATTCAATTGCGCAAAAAGGAATACTGGAAAAGCGTTGAGGTAGCTTCTAACGTAGTTGTCGATCTGGATAAGAATGGAGAGATTATAGGAATTGAACTTTTGAAGGCTAAAGAATCCTTTAAGCACGATATTCCTATGATAATTTCTAATGCCAAAAAACGCAAGTAGAAGTTTAGTAATAACAATTGTAAATCCATCCCCGCATTTAAACTTCTTACCCTATGATTAGGGAGTTGCAAAATATACCCCGCATTCAATTTACGAGCAAATAATTAGCCCAAAGTGTTACCCTTGGAAAAACATGCTGTATAGAAGTCGATAACAGAATAACAGCTCGTGTCAAGAGACCTACTGAGTCTGGTTTGTTCTCCGTCTTCTTCAGCCGAGGCTTCGCATATTTGTTCCCCGATTTCTTGTTGCTAAATCCATCCGAAAGGGATTAGCTTAACGTAGGCTCTCCAAACAAAGAGACCAACAGCACCTATCATGCCGATCGTTATGAGTGGGCTAAACGGTGTCCATACCTGAACACCTAGTATTATTGATGTTAGCACCGAGAAGAGGCATAGGCTGGCCATCCTCCTCCGTTTGAGCCTAAGGGTTCTTAGCTGTGTGACTTCTTCTGGATTTAGCTGCCCTTTTTGCAGGATCGTGTCTATTTGTGGCTGTATACTAAGGTGCACAAAAGATAGAAGACCCACTAGGGCCAAGAGGAGAAAAGACTTAGTCGCGAGCAACCAGTTGGTTAGGAGAACCCCGAACCCTTGGGTTATCAGGTAAGCCATAAGAAGACCTGAAATTAGTATCATCGCCTGATACGCATAGCAACGGAATGTCATACCCTTTACTATCCCTTCCATGTATTTGTCAGCCCTATCTATAGGAGGTCCAAGCTTGCCCCTTTCCCCTGTTACGATAAGGGCGTAGAGGGGCCAGGCCATGAATACCGCTGATATTATATGTAAAAGCCGAAGTGTGATTAATTCCGACGACATCCTGCTCTAACTGCTCCTCGGAGCCGGGTTAGCCAGTCTTTGAGTTGCATCTGCATAGAAACCGAGTGATTGTATCCTAGAGGGTGTCGACTCACCAGGCGATGGAGTGGAGCTTTTTCAGACGGAGTTGTAGAGGAATAACCTATCGGAACCATCTTCGAGAGTGTTTGTCGTCGCTTAATCAAAGCGCTACACCACAAATTACGGCGAGAATCATAGGTGTGAAAGATGCCGACAGGATTGGTTTCTTCAACCGGCCTAGCTTCTCCTACGCAGGGTGTCTGTGACCCAAGCATGAATTCTTATTCCCGCACCTATAAGGGTCAAAGAATATGTGGTGTTCGAGCCTTATACCGAATTGTTGGGTTGCTTTGGCAAAAAGCGTTCGAACTTCTAGACTAAACGAGCGTCGTTCAAAATTTCTTGCTGTAGGAGTTGGTTTGGTGCTCGCAAACCTCGCCGCCTAAGAAGACTCGAAGCCTGGAGTTACGTAATAACCGCTGTAAATCCCATCCCCGAATCTAAACCTCTCGCCTTTTGATTGGGAGTTGCAAAACATCTATTCAGAATAGGGGATATTACGTTTACCTTCCCAATAGGAGACTACCGATAACAGAATAACAGCTAGTGTCAAGGAAATCTTTGCTTAGTTTTTCAGGATGCTCCATTCTATGAACCTATTCGACGACAAGGACTACAAGCGCGCTAGGGTTATTGTATACTTCACGAAACGGATTAGATTGCACACTAGTGTGCACACCCTTTTCCGCTATGCGCTTGCAACTTCACCGGCAAAAAAAAGAAGAATGCCACTTCTTATGGACACCACATTAAACATTCACCTTATTACAGAGTATTGAAAGATTCCGCTTGGATGCTTAGAGAATTTTCTCTAGAGAGATCTGCAACCATAGTGATAGATGTGCAGAGGGGTCTTTTTGAGAAGAGAAAGACTCATGATAAGACGACCAATGATGTTATCGGCTCGGTACTTGCAAACTGCACTTCCCTTGTTAAGGCCATAAGGAAGAAATCTATACCTGTAGTTCATGTCCGAACAACTTTGCGGAGAGATCATTTGGACTCCACCCTCTCCGCGAGCCTTGAGAAAATGTTCGAGGAGAACGATCCTTTGGCAGATGGAGCAGAGATTCTTGATTCGATGGCCCCTCAAAATGGAGATTTTATTGTCAGCAAGTCAGGTCAGAGCGCCCTCCAATTTACCAATTTGGACAGAATCCTTTACAACCTGAAAGTTGATACAGTATTGCTGGTTGGAGGAGGCATCCCGGGTAGCATAGCATCAACTTGCAGGCAGGCAGGCAGCAGCACTGGGCTATAATGTTGCTATTTCGGCAGATGCGCTACACCCTTTCGAGCAGCGATATTTACCTAGCCTAAAGAATAGGTCCGAGCAGAAACCAACACACGAGTGGCTCAACCTGTTGAATTTTCCAACCACTCGCAAGGAAAAGCATGGGGGGAATAGTACGCTTATCATAGTGGATATGCAAAATAGATGCGATGAGAAGCAAAAGATTACCAATAATCTATGTAAGAAATACCAAGCGCAACGATGCAATAGATTACGCCGGGAGCAGAAGAGGACGGCGTTCGAAGAACCTTCCTATGTATGTTGACGGCACTTGGGGTTCCCAAATAGTCGAAGAGATCAAGCCTCGGGCGGATGACATTGTGGTTGTGAAAAGAGGGCACAGTGCCTTCTCTTTTACAACCCTCCATAGAATACTTAGGAATCTAGAAGTTGACAAGTGTATTGTCACGGGAGGGGCGGTCAATGGTTGCGTTGCCGACACGGTCATGGAAGGGGCAGGTTTGGGCTATGAGTTCATAGTAGTTTCCGACGCAACTTTTAGACCTCCAAATTCCCCTCATTTGCGGCTGTTCGCAGACTGGGCTCAGACCATGTCAGTAGAGCAGGTCTTAGGATTGCTACACCGAAGTTTCTGATACCAGTCTTTATTTCTGCCATTCACAGAACCATATAGGCGTCCCATCGGTCGACATGAATGCCTTGGTGTAACAATCGAACGCGCCTTTAGGTCAGTGAACTGTATCGTTTTGCCCCTCGCGGCTAAATCCTACCCCACACATATTTACCAGTAAATTACAATTGAGTACAGCAGCAATTACATTTAGGAGGCCGTGCCACACTAATGCTTCAATCCCGAAGAGATTCGGTTCCACGCATATCCATACCTTGTTTGATAGAATTGTGACAGATGGCTGCCAAAATAGAGATTAGGAACGTTTCCAAGTCCTTTGTCAAAAGAAGTTC
This sequence comes from Nitrososphaerota archaeon, assembly GCA_024860875.1. Taxonomy (GTDB): domain Archaea; phylum Thermoproteota; class Nitrososphaeria; order Nitrososphaerales; family UBA57; genus VHBL01. Next base: position 12,052 of record JACPSZ010000013.1, read on the forward strand.
GAAGAAGACATCCAAATTCATGGTTGTAAGCGATGCTTCGTTGTCGATAAGAGAGAATGAGTTCGTCGTTTTCATTGGCCCGTCTGGATGCGGAAAGACAACTCTCCTCCGTATGATTGATGGCCTGATAGAGCCCGATGAGGGTACGATCCTGATAGATGGTAAGGGGCCACCTAAACCTGGCCCGAATATGGGATTCGTTTTTCAGTCGTTTAGATTGCTGCCTTGGCGAAATGTTCTTGATAATGTCCTGTTCCCAATGGAGGTCCAAGGAGTGCCCAAGCCGGAGAGAATCGCGCGGGCACTGTCCTATGTTCGAATGGTTGGCCTTGACGGATTTGAAAGCAGCTATCCTCACCAGCTTTCTGGAGGCATGCAGCAGAGAGTCGCGCTGGCCAGAGCCCTTGTGATGGATCCTCAGATCTTGCTCATGGACGAACCATTTGCTTCCCTAGACGCACAGACAAGGGAATTCATGCAGACGGAGCTCCTGAAGATATGGGCCTCGAAGAGGAATACTGTGGTTTTCGTGACGCATAGCCTTGACGAAGCTTTGGTTCTTGCCGATAGGATAGTACTATTTGGACCAAGGCCTGCTAAGGTTGAGGAGATAATTGATGTCCCTTTCAGGCGGCCTAGGTGGGAGTATGACGTTCGTGCAGAGCCAAAATATGCACAGCTCAGGGCGCATCTCTGGAGCAGAATCAAGGAGATGGTGGAGGCATCGAGGGAACTTCCAGCAGGGGAGTTAACACCCCCACGCATCCCTGTTGACATGGGGATGGCAAGATAATTGGAAAGACTTCCGCAAAGAAGAGGTTCCATAACGTTAAGGCTCGGAGCACTTTCGTTATTCCTTGTTGCTTGGCAGATACTCGGACTGATACTTGGATCGCTTTTTCTACCTACGCCACTTGGAGTTGCCTTTGCTGCTCTTGAGCTGATAGGCTCAGGAATTGTTCTTCAGGCAGCTTTTAACAGTCTCAGCATTCTCGCTGTAGGGTACGTGTTAGCCATCGTGGTTGCCATTCCCTTGGGCCTCCTGATGGGAGGGTTCAAAAGGGTCGGCGAAACGTTGGATGTCTATGTGAACGCTTTTAATTCCACACCTAGGATTGCCCTGCTGCCACTCATAATAGTGTGGTTTGGCCTGGGGTCGCCCGCAAAAGTATTTATCGTCTTTTTGTCTGCCCTCTTCCCAATCATAATCAACACGTACTCTGGAGTTTCGAATGTTGGTGAGGACCTTCTGGAGACAGCAAAGGCATTCGGCTCAAAGGACCGTCAGACCTTCAGAAAGATCATGTTTCCTGCATCACTTCCGACTATAATTACGGGCTTAAGACTTGGCGCTGCAAGGGGCGTTCTGGGAATTCTCATGGCAGAATTCTTCACCGCAGCATCAGGTCTTGGAGGGTTGATAGTTACATACGGCAACACATTCCAGATGGAGAAATTCTTCGTACCAGTTCTCATCTTGGTAGCGATTGGAACCAGCATATCTGAACTTCTGAAGTCACTTGAAAGAAAGCTAGCTCCTTGGAAGACAACTGAAGTGAGAATTTAGGCGTACAATGATCCGAATGAAACTCTATGAGAAGAGGGTGAAATGAAGATAGGAGCATTGAGAAGCGAATCGTTTTCTGGGGAGAATTGGTCCTTCCCTTTATTTGACAAATCTAATACTGGTTTCAACCCGCAGTCAGAAATAAACAGAGAAAATATTCATGATCTGGTGCTAAAATGGAGTGTTGAGATCCCCAGTTTCCCAAGTAGACAAAGTTCCCCGGCTGTGCAAGGAGTAGAGACAAGATCTGTGGTGATGAATGGAATCCAAACTACGCCCTTGGTTGTGAATGGTAGAGTCTACGTAGCCGACGGAAGTAGTACAGCATATGCGTTTGACGCCCAAACTGGAACAAAGAAGTGGATGTTCCAGCCCGATGTAAGTGGTGTAAGAGGTATGCGCACGGTTCACACCCTCTCGACCTATGACGGGCTCGTTTGCATGTTTGCCCCGAATTGTATACTGTATGGATTGGATTTGGAGAGTGGGCAAGTGAAGTTGTCATTGAAAAATGTATCTAAAGAGATCCCGGGGAACAAAGGCTTCTATGCTGGGAGGGCGGCTCCTTCATTCTATGACCGCAGCGCTATCATGGGACCTGCGGGCGGAGGCCAGGGAGGAAGAGGTTTTCTATCTTCGTATGATCTTGACTCCAAGAGACTTAATTGGAGGTGGTTCTCCGCGCCTCCTGCAGAGAAAGGACAAAAGAACTGGGAGAAGGAAGCCCATAAAGGCAACATAGAACCATATCACAATGATTGGGGTACTTCGGATCTTGCAGGAGGAGCATCGATATGGGGCCAGACACTCGTTGATGAGGATTCCCATAGGGTTTATTTTGGAACCGGGAACTCCGACCTATTCCTCTACGATGCCTCACTCGTACCTGGACCCAATCTCTATGCTGCATGCATAGTGTCTCTAGATGCGAGGACAGGCGAAATGCTCTGGTATTATCAAACTACCCCTCACGATCTTATTGGCTGGGCTGTTGGATGGAACGTAATTCTTACTGATATCAATATGGATGGGGTAAGCAAGAAGGTCGTGATAGCAGGAGCGAAAAATAATCATGTATACATCCTAGACGCATCCAATGGGAAGCCAGTTTACGAGCCCGTTAGAGTTGGGCACAGCAGAACTCTTCTGAACGCTAACTTGGGGAATAATGCTGATATGAAATCGTCCCTGAAGTCGAGTGTATACTGTCCAGGTCATTTTGGCGGAATAGAATCGCCTACCGCATTTGCAAACAACACAATCTTCGTAGCCTCGCAAAGAATAGATCAGGAAGCTGTGTGGTATGATGGTACATATCGCGAAAGACCGATGAAACGAATCGAACTGCGGAACACGGATTCCCCGCAGTATTCTACTCTTTATGCAGTTGACGCTGGGAGGGGGGAGGTCAAGTGGGCTTTCTTCATGCCAAGTCCTTACCATGGAGTTTCAATCACGGTAAGCGGCGGCGTGGTATATGCAGTCGATCGGGCAGGGATACTGTACGCTCTCGACGAGAAGACAGGGCAGCTCCTGAGGAAGATAGACCTCGGCGGAGCGGGAGCAGCAGGGGTTTCCATTGGAGTGACGAATACGGGGGAGATGAGACTGTTTGTTGCGGTAAGTGGTAGGAACGGCTCGGTCAGCAAAGTGATGAGTTTCGGACTAGGGTAGGCTGTAGTTGGAAACTGTGATTCTGGACTAGTTAACCTGATTTACTCGCCTAACCGTCCTCTAAGCAGCTCAAGATACTTTGGATGCTGTTCCACATCAGCTTTGGAAGGGAAGTATTGCGCACCTTCTGGAATTCTTCCTTCCTCCGCTACACCTTTGCGTGCAGGTATCTTCCCTCCAAATCCACCAATCATCTCTTGCCATTCCTGAGATAGTGCAAAGTCGAAGGCCATCTCCGCGATCTTTGGATTTTCACCACCCTTTACTATGCCAATTGAGGGTGAGAATGTCCACAACGGAGGAACATCCGTGGGCTGCCTGAACACTATGGGCCTGTTCTGTACGTCAAGGTAGTATGATATGCAAGCAAGTGTTGCAGGGAAGCCAACGTGCTTTTCCCCCATTCCTACTCTTAGTGCCATTTCCGGCATGCATTCGTAAGCCGCGGGCTTCAAGTTGCTCAAACGTTCTATGAACTCATTCCACTTCCTCTGTCCAATAAATCTCTGGAGGGTGACCAAATACGCTAGCCCCATGCGCCCTTCGATGTTCTGAACTATAGAATGCACGGCAAGTTTGTTTCGCCACTTCTCATCAAGAACCTGTTCCAACGTCTTCGGTGAAACCGCGTCATTGACCAGTTCAGTATTGTAAGCAAATCCTACAGGGGACAGTGCCATAGCTGCCCATGTTCCCTTTTCATCATAGAACCCTTTCTGGTATGCATCTAGCTCGGATGAACCGTACTTCCTGAGAAGACCTCTTACTTGAAGGTCAAGGACCATCCAGTGTGGGCCTATGATAATATCAGCGGTGGGAACTCCAACCTTCGCCTCCTTTGTGATTTGTTCAAGTAGCCTGGCAGGGTGATCACGGAATGTCACAATGTGGAAGTGAAAGTCCTTGTACTTCTGCCTTAGAGCTAGGTCAAAGCTGTCCAGAAGGAAGGAGAAGGATGTGTATATGGTTAAACGATTCATATCCTATTTACTCTCTGAAGAATGGGAAGAGGTTTTCACCTTACTGGTTAGGGAATTTGAAAGTGAGCGTCATCGAGTTGATTGACTTCATTATCTTCTTTTCGAGCCCAAGAACTTTGTTTAGATAGAGAAGCATTTTAGGCATTGAACCCTTGAACTTGACCTTTCCCGATACGACCTCGCTTGGCATTTTCATTTCGCCTTTGGCAATCTTCTCCCATTCTCTGTATGGAGCGTGAAATACAAATTCAGCAACGCTATTCTTGGAAGTCTCTTCAACGGAAAGCCGTCCTTCTCTTGTGCTTATGAGATAAGCATTATTTGCCTCATCGCAAGAAATAAGCAGAGTCGTGTTCATGCCTTTCGTAACTTTGGCAAGCGATTCGTCCATGTTGAGGCTCTCAATCAACTTCTGAAAGAATTCCAATGAGAAGAAGAAAACTCTTCCTGGTGGAGTAAGAATTGTGGTCATTAGTTTTTTTAAATCAAACGGGGTCATATAGCAGTTTGACCTAACGGCTTCGGGTTTCTGCCTTATCTTATCGTGGATTCCAAGTGTGCTGGGACTTCTTCAATCGTAGTCAGGGCCTTCGGTTTACATACCGCTTTGCGCAGAGGTCAGATTCTCGGGCGAGTATGAGGTTGATGCCGGCTCTCAATTGCGTAGATGACAACAGCAGTAACGGCGACCAAAGCAAGGGCGGCGAATGTCGATGATGTTCCCAAGGAAGCTACTAGGATTGCTACAATAGGGGTTCCTATGCCCGCCCCAAGGTATCGGGCGGCCTGAACACCTGATAGACGCCTCCACTTCCCCGAGGCGGACGCTCCAGCTATGATAGGAGCAAATATAGCGGAGATCGTAGAGGCCTGAATTACTCTGAGCAGAAGAAATGTCTCCACCGATCTTGTTATGCCCATAAGTGCGAGCGAAGCAGCGGACAGAAGTGCTGCCACAGTGACCAGTCTGACCGTACCGACCCGATCAGCCAACCTGCCCAACCCAATCAAAGCCACTGAAGACCCGATCGTTGATCCTGACGCTATCAATCCTGCGTAGGTCACGGCAGACGAGCCTGAAATTTCAAATTCGCGCAGGACGGTAGGAAAGAGAGAAACTATACTCACGAGTTGAGCCGAAGCCAAGGCTACAAGAATAAACACGACGACAGTCCAGCCACGGCTTGGCGTTACACTCTCCTCCTCCACTCTAGACTCAGACCTTCTCACATCTGAGACGAAAAACAAAACAAGCAATGCTGCAAAAATTGCACTTCCCGTGCCGAGTAGCAAAGCCGTTCTGTAACCAAACAAAGCATAGGTAAAGGCACCTATTGACGGTGCCAGCGTCATACTTATGGTAGCTATCCCCTGAAAAAGACCAACATTGCTTGTTCTCCTCCTCGGCTCGGATGAAGCCAGTACTATAATGAGTGCAACCGTAGCCACCTCTCCAAAAAGGCCCTGAACAACTCTGAGAGCAAGGATAACGTATAGGTTTCCGGTAGAAGCTATCAAGGCGGTCGTCACAGCTTGCACTGAGAAGGCCCTGACCAGTAAGTACTTGGGGCTGTATCTTTCAGCTAGGTTGCCCCATAACACGGTTCCAACGGTTAGGGCCAGAGGACTCGCCCCGACTAACAAACCAGCCCACAACAGCCTGTCTCCAAGTGGGAGCTCTGTAGAAATCTCCTCGACTATGAACGGAAGGGCAACCTGCAGAAACGTGATGTTGTAATAGCCTCCGGCTTGCGCTAAGGCTGTGGCATACACATTTCGTGAATACTTGCTAACCTCTAAGTTCGCCAAACTCAGTGACCATCATTCATACCAAATGCCATATCCCGATATTCCTAATCCCGAAGGGCTTCGGCTTTAGGCATATCCGAATGTGGTGCCGTAGAGTGGAACATGCTTAAGAATCTGCAAGATGCAATCGCGGAAATAAATGAAGGTAAAGCGCTAAACATCATACAGGAGAGGCTTAAGGCTGGTGAGAATCCCTCTAATCTACTCGATACGGTAAGAAGTGGTGCTCGGAAAGCAATAGGCTTCTACGAGAGTGGGAGGTACGGTCGCATTGAACTGCAAATGATACATCTGATAGTCGACCAGTGTTTGAATCTTCTTGGTTCACGTGCGGCTCAGAAGCAACCGTCTGTGGGCAGGATTCTAACTGGCACATTACCAACCGAACGTGATGAGATGGGTAGAGATGTTACGCCGATGATTCTCTTTAGTGGAGGCTTTGACATAATCGACCTTGGAAGTCAAGTACCTCCTCAAGAGTTCGCCAAGAAAGCCAATGAAGTCAATCCAGACCTAGTTGCCATAACTGGCGTAGACTTGGATTCTCTTGAAGATGCAGCCCAAGCGGTTCTTGGCATAACCCAATTGCATCGCACCCCTAAGATCATGGTCGGCCCACTAATCAAATGCGGACATGAGCTTAAGATCGACGCCGATCTTGTGAAAACGCTGAAAGCTAACGCAGGGTGGAATGATGCACCAGAGTCTGTTAACGTAGCTAAGTCGCTTTTAGAGCGAAAAGTGGAGGTGGTTAGAGCATGAACTCGAAGGAGAGAATGGACGCAGCGGTAGCATGCAAAGTCCCCGATAGGATACCTATTGCTCTAAGGCTCGACGTACCTGCTGCACATTGGTCAGGAATCACTTCAGAGGAATTTATGCAAGATCCATGGAAGGCCTCCAACGCTATAGAATGGGTATTCGATAAGTTCGGCGGCTGGGATGGCGTGGATAACACATGGACGATGGGAGTCAGGTATTTGAAGCTTGATACCTACAACATGGAAATCCATGCGTCCAGAGGCTTTAAGATGCTTCACGTTCCTACAATGACGGTCGAGGACTACGATGTGGCAATCAAGGAGGGTCTATATGGATTCATGAAGACTGTAGCGGCGAGGATGGGCAAGAGATTCGATCCAGAGCTCGAAACTGAAATGTATCGCAGCTTCGCGCCCATCTACAAGCACTGGGAGGAGAAGGGTGCGGTTGTGCATAGAGGAGGGAAGTTCAAACCAGCGATGTCGCACTTCCAGTGGGCCAGAACATGGCAGGAGCTCCTCAAGGATCTGATGAGGAATTATGACAAAGTAAAGCAGGCATGTGATGCTATGTTCGAAGAGGCGGTTACCGCAGCTGAGAAACAAAGCAGGTTAGTTAACTGCAAGTATGTGTTTGTACCTGCTAGCAAGTCCACCCTTGGGTCGAAGAAGCTCTTCGAAGATTTGCTCTTCCCCTATCTGAAGGAGGGTTGCCATAGACTCGTAAAAGACGGGTTCGTACCAAGAATACACCTTGACCTCGACTGGACAGAGTACCTAGAGTACCTTCTCGAACTTCCCAAGAGGAGCTGTATAGCTGAACTGGAGAGCCTGACGGATCTTAAGAAAGCCAAAGAAGTTCTGGGTGGACATATGTGCATAAGTGGAGGTGTGCCTCCAGGGTTGCTTGTCAGAGGTACCCCAGACAAGGTTCATGAAACATGCAAGAAACTTATCGAGGAAATGGGACCCGATGGATACATACTGGCAAATGATGACATGGTTCCTCCCAATGCGAGGATGGAAAATGTGAAGGCGTTGGTTGATGCTGGGAAGAAGTTCGGTGGGGCCTACTCGATTCATGATCGGCCCTCGCCGCAGGTTTTGAGAGCGTAAAGTCTGCTGCTTCGAAGATAAAAGTAGAGCAATGTACCTACCTTCACAAGTCAACCGATATTCTAACCCCGAAGAGTTTCGGCTTTACGCATATCCGAATGTGGTTGTTAAGGAGAAACTAGATCTGTTATGAATAGGACGCGTATAATTGCAATATCAGTTGCCATAGTAATCGTTTCATCGCTGTTTCTTGTGGCATTTCCCTATTTCTACGGACCGACAACGCCGCCTACGGGCACATCATCAACACTTGAAATGAAAAGGGTAAGGTATGGGCAGTTTGGAGTAGAGACGTCAGCTATACAAACCTCCGCTGTACGCTTGGCCATGGATCTTGGTTACTTCCAGAAGGAAGGTCTTTTGCTGGATTACGTAGGCATTCAGTCCAGCCCATTGATGCTACAAGCCATGGCTGCAGGCGAGCTGGACATGGTCTCTATTGGTACATTGGAGGCAGCATTAAGGCTGGCCGCTACCGGAGCTCTCCCCCACAAGATCTTTCTCTCCTTCGCCCCGCCGGGAGGTGGGAATACCGCGATTATTGTTGGAAGAAAGGAGATCGCAAGCGTTCAAGATTTGAAGGGGAAGACCATAGCACATGGGAGCCCGGGTGATTCCATTCAGATTCTGGTCAAGTCTTTCTTGCGAAGCTCTGGCATGGATCCGGACAAAGATGTCGCATGGGTAGCTTTGGGAGCACCACCAGCAAGGGTGACCGCCCTTAGAGCTGGCAAGGTCGATGCAATTACAACGACGATTCAGACTTGGGCTACAATTCAAGATGATCAAAACCTCCGAGTCATCGTCAATTCTGAAGCATTTGGCCGATTTGTAACACCCTACATTGGCGCCTATATCGTGACCCAGAAACTTATTGATAAGGACCCAGATGTTGTCAAGCGTTTTACAAAGGCCGTAATCAAGGTCACAAGGCTCTTCAAAGAGAATAAGACTGCGTGGATAGATGCAATAATAATCCGCCGCCCTGAGATGACTAGAGAGCAACTGAGCGCGATATACGACCAGCTGCAGTGGGCCGTCAATGGTGGTATCAACGTAGAGAAATTCAGAGAGAGTATTGAGCAAAGCTATGGCTCACCCGATCTCAAAGGAGTTCCGCCAATAAGCGTGTCAAACTATGTTACAACAGAGTTCGTAGACGCCGCACTCAAGGAACTAGGGATATACAAGGACCTGGACGATCCCGGCCGAGCAATACAAGGTTTAGCAATCCAGCCGGTGTTCTACAGGAAGGCGGGGGAGTAGAACATAAACTGTCTCTACGTTGTAGGGTGAAATCAGATTCCAACAAAAGATATCGCTAGCATTACCGAGCTCCTAAAGGCGCCAGGAGTAACTGTGGCTGCGGGCTGTTTTGACCCATTAAGTGCAAAGCTGGCTGAAAAGGTCGGGTTCAAGATGCTCGTTGTGGGAGGATACCCATTAGCACTCCACCTAGGTCTGCCCGAGCCTTTGCTTACCCATACAGAAGTGGCTGATGCGGTAAGAAACATTTCAAGGGGAACACGTATGCCTATAGTAGTAGATGGTGCCTCAGCCCGGGATGATCTAGATGGCATATCACGAATGGTAGGAGAATTACAAAGAGCGGGAGCTAGTGGAGTGTTGCTTGACGATAGGGTGCATTCTACGCATAACGATGGCGGAAAGACAATCGTTTCGGAAGAGCAGATGGAGGAAATGATCAAGGTTGCAAAGGTAAGCGCTGGTGCAGAGTTTGTAATCGGCGTTGAGAGTCTGGCTATCACCGCGTACGGGTTGGACGGCTGCAGGCGAAGATCTGGTATATACGCCAAGGCAGGGGCAAGCTTCTGTTTCTTCTTCACAAGATCCAGCCAAGAGGTCGAGATGATTCCAAAAATATCCAAGATTCCACTCTTGCATGGCAATAGAGAAGCAGAGGGAGGTCGAAGCCCACTGCTTGATCGCAGAAGAGCATCAGATCTGGGTTATAAGATTCTCGTAGACTCCACATCTCCACTTTGGTCATCTTACAGTGGAATGAAATTGGCTTATACAACATTCTATGAAACCGGTAGATCGAATACAGGGTGCAATACACCCCAACTTGACGTAATCAGGAAGGAGGCCAGAAACCTTGCAGGTTACGATACCCTAATCAGTGACAGATCTCTATCGCGTCTTGTAGAGGCTCAAGCTAAAGGCAAAACTGTCTGAGCAGGTTTGCTCCAAGCCACTAGCTCAATATGGGAAGATCTTTCTTTATGTCCACTTCTTGATCGGCTACTGTAAGGTCAAGGTCGGAAGGAGACTTTTCTTTGTGGCTGCCCAATCGTTTACTGCGGCTGTTCATAAATATCGGCTGTTTGAGGTAGGCATCTAAGACCTTTGTCTCGACTCTCCTCAAGATCTCTGAGATCGTTGAGGGGGAAACGTTGAGCATGGTAGAGAGTTGCTCAAGGTTGGCCCTTCTAGGATAGTCGAAGTATCCAATTTGCATGGCCAAGCGTATTACATGTTCCTGCCTACGAGTCAATGGACCTTCACCATCGGTCTTCGCAACACTCTTTAAATGTACAGGAGCGTTCTTGCGTCGGAGCATAGCGAGCAAGCATCTCAAAGAACCCTTCCCGCCGGCAATGAACTCCATCTCAATCTCACCCTGCTCATTGACAACCTCGGATGTAAGATAGCATCTCTGATCGCAAATGGTTGCAAATTTGCAGCACTCGCAATTGATACCACGTATGGATACGAGTACGCTGTACTTATGGTCTCCAATTATCACTGCCTCTTGAATATTTGGATCGTTTCTGATGGCGTTCAGGACATTATGAATAAAATCTACGTTTGGTGAGCTAATCTCAATCAGCTCTCTGAGACCCTTTCCATTTTGGTCAACATTGTGCTGCAAAACTCTTACGGAAACGCCTGCCTGACTAGCGCTGTGTGTCCAACGGCACTGGGGACGAACACACAGAACAGCCTTAATCACAGCATAATTCTCTCACTGAACTGTCTAAATCAGTTCCGTTAGAATAAAACTAACACTTGATTACCCGAAAGGCTTCGGGAAAACGACTATCACATTTGATAGAGAAGGAAAAGCCATGAGTAAGTTAACAATCTATACATCGTTCCCGTTTCTGCTCGACAGCTTTCTGCTTGTCCAAGTGGATGTTGTTAAGATAAGCATCTTAAGAGCTTTAAATAATATCCTCCGTAAACCAATTCTATGCAGGAGCTTGTACTATTATGTTGAATATTATTGGCACTAACCCTAACTACCTAAAAAGAAGAACCTGCTTGTTAGGCGATAAATGGTAGAGCTCTTAGTCCAAGTATATCGTCAAGAGAGTAAGCGCCACCTCCCAAGAGAGCTAACCCTAAAAAGATCGCAAGGTAGGCAAGGTCGAGTTCATAGCCAAGGATGTACTTTTTCCTAAGTCGTAGAGCCAAAAGAATAATCGTCGCAACCATCTCAAGGGCAAGCAAACCAGTCACAAGTCTTGTCAGAATGCCCAAGATAACGAAAACCCCTCCCGCAAGCTCTAGTAAAGCTATAGTTGTTGTTATTGTAGGAGCAACTCCGATTGACTTCATTAGATCTAGGGTCTGTCCTCTTGACCCCCCAATAAGCTTAGGATAGCCGTGAATGACAAAAGCCACACCAGCTATTAGACGCAGGATGAGTACAGTAAGATCTATCTCCCAGACCATTTATTGAGAGCTGCGTCTCATGGTTTTTAAGTCTTCTTGAGATTTCAAGCAATTTTTGTGCAGGTTCTAATTTGTGCCCTTTGCTGAGGCAAAAACTGCAGCAGGAAAGAAAGCTTTAGTCTACTGAGCATGCAACAATAATGCCAGAGGCGTAAAGTGTTCACCCAATCTTTCGTTTTGATTTGATAAGCTCGTCCAGTAACCTTACCAAAAGAGGCTCTTTTCTTATTATATCTGTTGCAGTAATCACCCCCACAAGTTTCCCTTTCTTCAGAACAGGTAGCCTCCTAATTCCCTTTGCTGTCATCATGCTTGCCGCCGCTTCTATTGTAGCATCATCCGTAATTGTGATTAGAGGTGCTGACATCAGTTCTCCGACTTTCATGGTCTTCAGATTTAGGTCAGCGGCTAACCCTCTTCTCAAGATATCACCTTCTGTTATTATCCCAACCGGTTCCTCTTTCCTAGTCACTACTAAACATCCTATCCTATGATTGGCCATGTCCCTGATGGCGTTAGGCATCGGGGAGGATTGTGGGACTGTCCTTACGGGCTTCGACATTACGTCGCTAACATAGAGGGTGCCCCTGACCCATCGTTCATATACTTCCATCCTACGTCTATGATGGATAAGTCCTCTGGACGGTTATTGCTTGTCCCTTACAGGGACGGGAGCTAATTCAGCCCCCTCAGTGTTGCTTCCATACAAAGCAATCAAGGCCTTCTTTTCAGCACGCCTTAGGATCTCAACCAAAGTTGATTTCGTTACACCCATCTCTTTGGCAAAAGCGGAGAGGTCCATCTTTCTAGGATAATCGAAGTAACCCCTGTCCAACGCACGCAGAATAATCTGGTGTTGCCTAGGTGTTAAGCTCCTTTGCTCTACAACCTTTGAGAGCTTTCTTATTTCAATCTTGATACGCTCGTTCTCTAGCCTATTCAGGAATTGAGTAAGAGAGTTTCCATCAGGGAATGCAAGAGTCCATTCCACAGTCCCGTCTGAACTAGGCCTTGAAGTAAAAAGGCAGCTTCTACAGAAGAGATTCGACTCCATAACGCTACTGCAGGCCACCGTCTGCCTAGAAAGAACTCTTCCAAGCGCTTTACCAATCCGAGTGCTGGCCATATAGACATCCAAGACCATGGGGTTTCGCTTGATTTTCTCGACAACGCCTTCAAGCTCTTTGTCTGGAGTGTTCAACTCTACAAGCTGTTGCGTGGTGCCCTCCCTTCCTGGCTTACAGTCCAAGATCCTTACTGTAGTGGGGGATTCGCTAGTTATATCGGATACCCAGTTTGGCATGGCCTTGAGCTTGAGAATTATTTCTCTCAATAGTTTAATTGTAATGAAGGTGGTTAATAATCTAGGCGGTTAATTATCATTTTCGAGAGTATTCATCCCTTAGCCTTTGGTTCTATTGATATTAGATTAGACCCATTTTATCTCAAAAATATCTCCTCTTGAAACGAGAGGCGCGCGCGGATGAAGCGCCCTCACGCATTAGGGGTCTAGCCTGAGCAAGGGAAGATCGCTGAGACCTACCGCACATGTACGGGGTAAGCCTAATTGCACCCGCCAAGTAGGTGTTGGGCATGGCCGAAGTTCAGAAAAAGGAACGACCCTCAGTGGTTTGTGCGGAACTCTCTTCGGTGGAATTTTGGTGAAACGGCTTGTTCGTACCCATAGGCTTCTTTTGCAATGATAAGCTGCGATTCCTTTCTCCGCGAGGTTTGAGGAATGATCAGCATCTCTAAACTATACTGTGGTCAAAAGACTCCCGGTGATTCTCTAAGATACTCAGCCACATCTCACAGTCGTCCCATTGTGGTCTGGAACTGCACAAGGCGTTGCAATCTGTACTGTTCACACTGCTACTCGAATTCCGAAAATAAGCTCTATCCGAATGAGTTGACGAAAGACCAAGCTGAGCACATGATAAACGATTTGGCAGACTTTGGCGTGCCTGTTTTGCTCTTTTCGGGTGGCGAACCGTTGATGAGGAAGGGCATCTTCGAGCTTGCCGCACTGGCCAGTGAACATGGAATAAGGTGTGCGCTATCAACCAATGGAACCCTCATAACAAGATACACTGCGGGGAGAATCAAGAGAGCGGGCTTTTCATATGTAGGTATAAGCTTGGATGGCATCGGTGTAACAAATGACCTCTTCAGAGGACTGCATGGAGCCTACAACTTGGCTCTTACGGGTATAAGAAATTGCTTGTCTGAGGGGATAAAAACTGGCCTGAGGTTCACCATGACAAGGTATACGCACAGAGATTTACCGGGGATCTTCAAGCTGGTCAGAGACGAGAAGATACCTCGTCTCTGCCTATACCATCTGGTCTATGTTGGGCGGGGCAGTGACATGGTCAAAGACGACCTCAGTGCACGAGAAACGCGGGATACGATGGACTACATCCTAGAAATGTCTAGGAAAATCTACGAGTCTGAAAATGGTACTGAGATTTTGACAGTCGACAACCATGCTGATGGCGTGTATACCTACCTTAAGCTAAGGTCTAAAGGTTCCGAACTCGCTACTCAGACTCTCGATCTCCTTAAGGTAAATGGAGGGAACAGCTCCGGTAAAGGTATAGGTTGTGTCGATTCAAATGGATTCGTCCACCTAGACCAGTTCTGGCGTCGCTACTCGCTAGGAAATGTAAAGGAGAGGAGATTCAGTGAGATTTGGACGGATGAATCGGAGCCATTGCTGTATGCGGTAAGAAATCGAAAGAAGTTCCTGAAAGGGAGATGCTCGAAATGCAAGTTCCTAAATATATGCAATGGCAACCTAAGGGTCAGGGCTGAAGCTGTATACGGGGATGCTTGGGCCCCTGATCCTGCATGTTATCTTACCGATGGAGAGATAGGAGTCGCTTGATAGCGCTTGAGCATGAGAGGTGAACTCGCAAAGTGGAACTTTGATGAAAAGCCACTACTGGTATTCTGGGAGACTACAAAGGCCTGCCTGTTGGCTTGCAGACATTGCAGAGCAGAGGCAATTAGGAATGGTCTGCCTGGAGAGCTGACCACAGAAGAAGCGATGGCACTAATCGATCAAGTACTGAAGTTCGACGAGCCTCGTCCTGCACTCATATTTACCGGCGGAGATCTGCTCATGCGGAAAGACATATTTGAGCTCATCGAATCTGCAGTTAGAAAGGGGCTTAGGGTAGCTGCAGCTCCAAGCGTTACACCTCTTCTCACTCCAGATGTCATCTTTTCATTCAGAAGGATCGGGGTGCAAGCGATTTCAGTAAGCCTTGATGGTGCATGCGCTGAAACCCATGATACCATGAGGGGTGTACCTGGCAATTTCGATTCGACCGTTAAGATCTTGGAACATGCAACCAAATTAGGCCTAAGAGTCCAAGCGAATACCACAGTCATGAAGAGCAATCACACCGAGCTCGCAGATATCTTTCACCTTCTTCGACTATTACGGGTACCTGCCTGGGAGGTCTTCTTCTTGATCCGAACAGGAAGAGGGGCTGAGCTCCAAGATCTTGAGCCTCAGCACTACGAAGATGTAATGCATTTTCTTTACGATGCTTCACATTATGGGATAACAATAAGGACGACCGAAGGGCCCCATTTCAGGAGGGTTGTTTCACAGAGACTCAAGGATGTGGACAAACCTCAAACAGGGACACTCTACGAGATGCTAGCTTCTCGCTTAAGAGAATTGGAGGGCCCTGCGGATAGCGACCTTAAGGCTCAGACTACTGGCACAAGAGATGGAAAAGGAATCATATTTGTGGCATATGACGGTCAGATATTTCCGAGCGGTTTTCTGCCAATGAGTCTGGGAAACATAAGGAACAACGAACTCAAGGAAGTCTACTCCAACAACCCAATCCTTAGGGCGATTAGAAGATCGAGCAACCTTAAGGGCAGGTGTGGCTTCTGTGAATACAGAGAGTTATGTGGAGGCTCCAGATCGCGTGCTTATGCCTTCTACCAAGATCCATTCCAAGAGGATCCAGCTTGCATCTTTCAACCTATGATCGCTTGACCACGAATATATTGCCGAAAGAAAATTCTAGTCAACCCACTCGTGGCTACCATCAATGTATACTTCTTTCTTAAACAACGCGGGCTCAGTCTTATAGCGTTTAACGGATTCTTTCATAGCTGAGAAGACATTCTCCCTTCTAGGTCCACCTACCGCGACCAGCACAATGGGTTCTCCGATCTGAAATTCCCCTATGAGATGATAAATTGACACCAGTTGAACCTTAAACTTCTTCTTGACTTCATCGCATATCTCTAAGATTGTCTCATTCGCGTGCTTCTAATATGACTCCATTTCAAGTTTGACGACTTCCCTACAATCCTTCCCTTCGCGACGAGCAACTCCCATGAAGAATAATAATGCACCAGAGAGCGCGCGCTGTACCTGTCCTACACCAAATGTAACTGTAGCAGTCGCGATTCTACCTGCATTGTCAGTCGCAGAAATCGACATTAAATCAGGTACGATTTTGTTCTCAGTATGATGAAGGTTGAGAATATTATCATGGACGCAATATGCAGAGATGGTCCAGGTTCTGCTCCTATCAGCAGCTCGACAATCTCTCCCATGAGCCATATCCAAGCAACGATTAACATTTGCACCCTGAAATCCCCCATACCGCGGATACCCTTGATCTTTAGTGCTCTTAGCGTGGCCAGTAGAAATGCTATTAGCGAAACCGCTACCAAGAAAGCCGTTATGATAAAAGAAATTTGTGTCAGCTCAGTCGCCAATTGTTACAGCCTCCAATTCCATCTTTCTCTCCCTTCCACTCTTCAAATAATAGAGTGCAAACACGGCAAAGAGTGATGCTGATATGGGTAGAAGGATCAGGTCGGCAAGGATTACTAGGTTAAGATATTCGGCCAAATGATATAGGGAATGGATGAAGCTACCAGTGCCTAGAAGGAGAGACATGTTAAAGAGCGTTCTCTGTCCTCTTAGTCCTATCTTGAGGGATATGGAGAGGAGGATCAGTGCGGCTATCGCGAGGAAGATAAACGCAACGAAGTGAGCTGGGTGGGACAATCTTTTTCACATTTGTATCTAGTGTCTTATCTAGCTTTATGAAACTTGTTCTGACAAATATCAAAAATATGGTGGTAGAAGGAAATCCTTCTACTTACTCTTGCCCCCGAATGCTTTCCCTCTAGCCTCTTGGCAGAACGAGTAGTGCTCCCTCCATCGAAGGAGAATGTGTCTTGCAGGTTATCCTGAACGTTCCCGCCTTGTCTGCTATGAAGCTTACCGTTGTTAGTTCACCACGCTTTACCACAAATTGCTTGTCATACCCCTCTATTTCGGTGGTATGTGTAGCACCATTTACTCCGAGAATATTTAGTGTTACACGATCCCCCTGCTGTGCGACCAGATACGCCGGTTGCCAAACATATGTTTCGACTACCCAGTTTCCATCCTTGTCAGGTTCTTTCAGTACATATCCTCCTCCTGCAGGAAGCATCTGGGTTGGGAAAGGTTCCTTGCTCACTGAAGCAGTGCCCTTGGGTTCAATTGCTGACAAGTAAAAGGTTCTTTCAGTCGGTTGTACGGGTGTTTTGCTGAACGTTAGCA
This sequence comes from Nitrososphaerota archaeon, assembly GCA_024860875.1. Classification (GTDB taxonomy): domain Archaea; phylum Thermoproteota; class Nitrososphaeria; order Nitrososphaerales; family UBA57; genus VHBL01. Next base: position 29,254 of record JACPSZ010000013.1, read on the forward strand.
TCAACGCTGCTCCAGAAATTACTAGGGCTATGACAGAAAGCGCTCCCAACACATATACAGTTTTTTGAGTCAACTTTTCTTGCCTCCAGAGCCTATAGCTAAGCACTCGCAATTAAGTGGGGCGGACCTTTCCCGAAAGTGGGTCCCAACACTGGGAATATCCTTTTACCACTCTTCGCTACTCTGCAAGTAATGTCTGGGATTCTCAATGTTGTACTCCACCGTCAAAAATGAAGAAGAGCGACAGAGCATATTGAATGCACTTGCTGACGAACAATCCCGACTAATTCTGCAAGCGACCCGCTACAAAGCGAAATCTGCGAGCGATCTGATGCGGGAGGATGGAATCCCAAAGACCTCATTGTACAGGAAGATGACTGAACTCCTCAAAGCCGGGTTAATTCTCGTCGATAGGTTTGAAATAACGCCTGACGGTAAGAAATTCGAACTCTTCATAAGCAAATACGAGAATATCGAGATTCAGTTTGGAGATCCTATGCAAATCAAAGTCACTTTCAGCAGGCTATTTACTGCCAAGGCAAGCAGATTCTTTTCTCTGGATTAGTTGTGGGGGAGCCCGAATTGTGATTGCATTGCAATTAGGTCCACCTTATCTCGAAGGTCTCCCCTCTTAAAGCAAGAGGAGTAAATGGAATTCCCAACCCGAAATAGAACTTGGATAGCCACTCGTAGAGATGTAGCCTCAAATCTTGGATGTATACGATCAGCCCTTCTAGCGCCATCTGCCCGATATGCAAGACTGCAGCCAAAGGAATCCCGAGAATTCCCAACTCCAATACTCGGTTAACCAAGGAGCCGAGGGCTGTGCTGACGATCAGGAGCACCCCAAGTCTTGCATAGCTTATGGTATTTCCCAAGAACTCGATCGGCCTTAAGATCGCCTCTGCCAGGCCTTCCCCGATGGCCTTAACCACTTTGCCATGTTTGTTGGTTTGGGCCAAGTAGGCCAATGGTCGACCCAATATGAGTGTCAAGAAGGAGCCTGTTAGTATGGGGAAGGAGACTATGGCAACGAGTGATACGGGGACATGCCAACCTAAGAGTTGCTCAAAGCCAGAAATGGAAGAATTACTTACAAAGATTTCCTGCCATTGAAACTGTACTCCCGATAATGCGAGGGTGAAGGGCACGGCAGAGGAATATAGCAGAAGAGTTGGTAAGTGGTTCAGTAGTGCGTCGATGTAATTCCTAGAGCGGATTTGGTTAATAACGGCGATAGCGTAAGCAGAAGCTAGATGGAACGTTCCTATGATTACGGCTACCTCAAGCAGAAGCAATGCTGAATCAGGGCTGAAAGGTCCAGCTAAGATTCTTGAAAAAGGGAATAGATGGCTGAATGGCGTAGGAAAATCAAAGCCAAAGATTATTCCTGTTATTGATCCCGTAGCGACTGCTGCTAAACCTAACACCGCCAGCACTCTTCCCCAATACCTGTACTTTCCTTTACCTCTGAATGCTAGGCTTAGACCTAGGGCAAGTAAGACCATCCCATGGCCAAGGTCAGCGAACATTATGCCAAAGAACGCTGGAAAGACGAAGGCAATTATGGGCGTTGGGTCTATCTCGTTGTATCTTGGGACTCCTCCAGCGAGCGCGATATTTTCAAAAAGAGATATGACTCTGGGATTTACGATTAGAGAAGGGATGTATGGCTCCAGCGATAGCCTTCCCTTTACAGGTTCTGCTGAAACCAAGTATTCTTGAATATGGGTGCGAAAAGATTCAACCAAGTGGGAGGGAATAAATCCCTCTATAGCCACAAATCTTTTCAAGCTTGGAAGTACTTTGATCCTGCGGACATTATTGAAGACTGCTAAGGCAGCTTCGCGCATAGCTCTGAGCCGTAGATAAGTTTCGGACTTATTAGAATCTGGTTGCCCCAATTCAAACTTGATCTCTACCAACTCTTTTGTCAACACATTTACTAGGTCTAGAAGATCCCTTGCTCTAAACATCGAACGCACGCTCAATTTCTGCTCCTGCTCTAACGGTTGTCCTGTCAACAACTCGTTAGCTTCCGAATATACAAAGTGTGCACGGGAACTCAAATGCAGTAGCTCGGGATCATCCACAAGGTCTCTTCTGTCCGATGGATGGAACGCTGTGAATTCACAGAGTCGGCTTGAGAGGATTCTCAACTCACTCTTTGGGCATACAAGGGTTACCCGATTGAGCTTTACTATAGCCATTTTTGGCGCTTCCGAGCATCTGGTTATCTAACTACCAGCACTGGGCAGGAAGCGTATTGCACTAATCCGATAGCCACGCTACCCATCAGCATTCTCCTAGATGGTGTCATTCCTCGAGTTCCAGTTACAACCAATTCTACTTGGTTGGATTCAGCGTAACCAAGTATCGCTTCCGTGATTGATGAGGCATCAACAAGAACCTCTACTCGTGCTCCTACACCATGTCTTGCAGCGGTGCTTTCCACATCTCGCAACCACCTCTTTGCCCTCCGCCTTGCCTCATCGTAATAGATGGCAATATCACCTGAGAATTCGAAGGGCGGCTTGGGAACCACGTGGAGTGCAATGAGCTCAGCGCCTTCGTGCTTTGCAAGCAAAGCTGCATGGTTTACAGCCTTTAAAGATACCTCAGAACCGTCTACAGCAACTAGGATTCGTTTGAAACCAGACTCAGACAATTGGAGGCACGCATTGGTTAGTTAAAGGCGATACATAAGCTATGTTGTAATGGGTTCTGTTGACTTGGTGTGGCACGATATGATCATCCTCCTTTTTACTATCCCCATATACGAGGAATCATGCAGGGGCGGGTTTGCCATGCAATCTTACACATATTATCATAAATATGTTAGAACGGTTCTAATAACTCTTCGGGAGATCCGAAAGTCGACTTCTGATAAACCGAAAGACCCACTAATTATCATGTCTATAGGGGCCCCTATCGTTATCTAGGGCCCTAGAGGGGGGTATAAAAAGCGGACAAATGGGATAACCCGGGAAGTTATTAGAACCGTCAGAACAACCTAACAGAACCAAATTTCGATAGGTTTATCAGTCTTTCCCACACTATTCCCACCAATAGTTATGACCGAAACAGTCGTCGATTCTAAGGGCAGGGTTGTGATCCCAAAGGAAGTGCGCAGACTTCTAGGCCTAAGAGAAGGATCTAAGTTGAAGCTGAGTATCGAAGGGAGGAGGATATCGGTCTATCCTCCCGTTAAGGCAGAAGATTTCATTAAGGAAATGGAGGGATATGTAAAAGAAGTCATTCCTGAAAGCCCTCTATTGGTAAAGAAGATCTGGGAGCCAAAGGTTAAATGATGTGCATAGATAGCAACATATGGATTTATTACCTGAGTTCAAAGGCGAAGGAGCATAAAGTTGTGGCAAGAGTTATGCGAAAGACCCTCCTAGAGGAGGAGATCATGCTAAATCCGTCCATCATCCTAGAAGTGGCCCATTACTTTAGGTCGCTGCCAAAGGAGAAACTTCTGAAGATAATAGAAAGTATGATCAGTCTTCAGAATGTGGTCTTTGTGGGGCTAGACATACCCCTGCTTCAGAACTCAGTTGCGGTATTGGCTGAATATTCAAAGAGAGGGTTTGGGGCTAGGGATGCGACGATACTCGCCTCCATGCAACAAACCGGCATTAAAAGAATAATGACCCATGACGCAGTATTCGGGGGGATCGAAGGCATAGAGGTCTTTGATCCATTACGAAGAAGCTCCTTACCAACTTAGTCCGTGCTTGGCTTCAAAGGGTGAGGGCCAATTATGCCCGTTATCTCGAATGCCTTGGGTTAACATGGGTACCAATGTTATAGGTGGAAGCTAGGAGTGTTTCGACCCATCCTTCTTACGGCTGAAGGCGGAACGTAGCAGGATCTCCCTGCTCACCATGCTCTAGCTTCCAATTTGATGCTCATGCGCACGACTTATTTTTGGATTTAGCCGAACTTGTACGGGGAAATCAGAATGATCTTTTTCACATAATGCTGCAAGGAACTTCGACCGCATAACTTCTAAGATTAATTGCAATAGAGGGAGACTAGGTTGATGACTCGACATAGGTTATTGTAACGAGCAGGATATGCCTACTCATTAGATTCCTAACACCCTAGTCTCCTTTCCCTTGCAATCACGAGTCTAAAAAAAAGAAAACGTAATGGTTGCCCTTTTGAAGCAACCTATTGCTCTATGCTTTCTTTCTTCTGCTGAATAGTACTCCAGATATGACCACTAGCACTACTCCTATGCCAATTGCAGCGTACGATATTGGGCTGATCGTTTCTACTGTTACTTCTTTGACTACTTCTTTAGGAACTTCCTTTATGACTTCTTTAACAACTTCTTTGACTACTTCTTTGGGTACTTCTTTGATCACTTCCTTCGTCACGATCTGAGGCTGTGGGAGGTTATCGGGCAAGCCTAATGCCACTAGCGTGCCATCAATGGCCAGGTTATTCGCGAAGTAGCTACCTCCACCACCACCGACGTGCAGGAAGACTCGCATCTTCCCATCCTTCGTGGCCCCAACAGTAGGCTGTACATTGACTGGTATGCCAAAGAACCTCTCGGTGAGCAGCTTTCCTGTATCTCTATCAAGGAATTTGAGGTTTCCGGAACTATCATATACGAGGACCATCCCGCCTGTGACTGTAAGGGCTCCTCTGAAACCTTGCTTGTCAATTCTGTACGTCCAAGCAGCCTTTCCCGTATTAACATCGATTGCGTATATGTTCGTGTTCGTTTTCTCGTCGTAATTAGTTTGACCTGCAGCAACCGCTAGTCGTTCTCCTGCATTATTGTTGCCAAAGGCCCTAACGTTTTGGATACGATTTATTCTTGGCTCATTGAACGAGGCCATGTAGACGTACTTTCCATCGTAAGCTATGTCAGCTTCTAGGCAGGAGGTAAAGCAGCTCCCTACGAAACCTGTATCTTTGCTTGGGTAATTTGGCCATGGCTTACCCATGTCTTCCTTTGTCAACCTGCAGCAAGCATCCTTTCCTTTTGGATCGTTCTTCGTGTCGACGCCATAATTGGTCCCCGTGTTCCTTACGACAGTAGGGGGATCGTAAACCCAGAAAGGCTTCCCCGTAGCAGCATCAAGTGCGAATAATACGCCAGCCTTGCAGCCCTTAATGAACGCCTTCTTTCCTTGTACTTGTCCTAGTATGCCTCCCCATGAGCAGTCATAGTCCCATAGGTCACGAGTGACAGCATCGAACCACCATACCATCTTGCCCGTTCTTACGTCGAACGCTGTGAATCCACTCCCATGCACTGCAGGCCCGTATCTATGCGTTAAGTTTGAGTATGGCCCTTCGTCACCCCAGCCCATATAGACTATGCCAGTTTCGGGATCGAGCGGATAGTGCCCCCACACAGGCGAGATAGCGCTTGCAGTATGTATCTTCCCGAACGTCTTCGAGCTGGGTACCAGATCCATCCAGTCGTTCTTTACAACATCATCTGCTACATCAGTGCATTTTGTGGCTAGGTATGTTGGTTCTCTGTCCCTCGCTGGATGGTTTATTCCTTCCAAGTATCGAGGAAATTCAAAGTACCAGCCATTACCATTAACCTTTTTGCATTGATCAATCGCCCAGTTAGGATCTCCTTGAGCTGGAGGGAATATGAATTCCCTGTAAAGTCTCTGTGGACTTTGTGGGTTGCTCATGTCGAAGGCAGTTACAAACGCCCTGCCACCGCTTCCACTTGCCCCTGCGATGGGATAGAACATTATGTTACCAAGGAATGCTGGAGGATGGGTAGGCCCACCGGTCATGAATCCTTTATTGCCTAGTGTTCCTACTACTCCCTTTGCTGGGTCACCGAATTCCGCGTTGGTGCCGCACATCTGCTCGGTGTGAAGTTCCCAAGCGGTTTTTCCGGTCTTCGCGTCAACCGCGTAGCTTTCGCAGCCGCCAAGCGTACTCGTTATGAGCCAGTTGAACTGCCTGTAGTAGCTCATGGCATGTCCATGGGTACCTGCTCCAGAAATCCATGGATAGGTAGCCAGTTGTTTGGCTCTATCAAACTGGTTTCCATAGGAGTTATTCCACAGAAACCTCCCTGTTGACGCATCGAATGCAAGTACCCTCCTATCGTTCATTAATACATAGACCGTGCCGTCAACAACGAGAGGTGCTGCCATAGATCCGTAAGCATTTCCTATTTTGCCCGCGGGCGTGGGCCTTTGGTACGGATAGACCCACTTCGTTTCGAGATATTGTACATTATCTTTGTTAATTTGGTTCTGAGGGCTATAACTACCGCCTGTAGGGCCGTAATTTACCATCTCCCAGTTACCAGTTGCTACAGTTGGCACTGCTCCTCCAACCGGAGGTCCTCCAGGATCGAATGCGCTTACGCGAGGAACTAGTGCTGCCATTAGCGATGAAGCCAATAGCACTGCCGCCACAACCAGACTCAATACTATATGTCTAGTCATTGGGTAGCCGAATGTCTGAGGAATCGGATAAGGGTTTATCCTGACATGTTCGGGACTTCACAAAAGGCCTTACCTTAATATTTGGGCCAATGAACTCATCTGGAAACTCACCTTAGCAGTATCACGACACATCCTAGCTGAACGAATCCAAGGTACGTTGATGGTAGCCTCTCGTACCTGATTATGATTCTCCTGAAGGCCTTCATCCAACCATAGAATCTCTCTATCATCGACCTGACCTTGTTGTACAGGGTTTTGTTGAAGAGCCTCGGTCTCCCCGGCCTTCTCTTCTTCGTCGATACTTCTGGCATCTGAGATTTGATGTGCTTCCCGTCAAGGTAGAAGATGTTCAGGGGCATGTTGTACTTCGTGTCAGCGTAGAGAATCTTAGGCCGTCTCCTAGGCCTTCCATCTGCTCCTTTGATGCTGATGGACTCCATGACCGGAATGAATTTCCTCCCTTCATGCTCCCTTCCTGATCCTATTGTGACAGTCACTGGAAGAGACTCTTTCGTGACTACGGAATGAATCTTTGTTCCCTTGATCCGCTTGTGACCGTCAAAGCCTACCATCTCTCCCCCTTTTTGGCCGGCACGGTGGAGCTGTCTATCGAGAGGGAATCGACCTTCACCTTTCCTCCCGAGTACCCCTTCGCTACCAGTGCATCCAGGACCTTCTTCCACGCGCCCTTCTCGCTCCACTTCTTGTGCCTCTCCCACACAGACTTGTGTGAGCCATGCCTCTCAGGCATGTCCATCCACCTGCATCCGGTGATGAGAACATACAGGATGCCGTTGACTGTCTTTCTATCGTCATTCCTTGGCCTTCCTGTACGAGCTGGAGGAGGGAGATGGGGCTCTATGAGCTTCCACTGCTCATCCGTCAACTCACTCAACTTCACACAGACAGATAGGAAGGCGTATCGTGAAAGAGAAGAAAGTTAAGCCCACTAGACTCCTATGTCAATAGAGTTTCCAGATGAGTTCAATAGCACCCTGATCTTTAATGCTCTAAGCAATCACAAGATGTACTTTTAGGGAGGCTGGGAGTGTTTCATGACTCAACAGATTACTTTTGCGTAGCAGGATCTCCCTGCTCACCATGCTCCTTGCCTCCTAGATTTTTGTACAAACGGTTTATTTTTGGATTTAGCCGAACTTGTACGGGCATGAAACTAGGTTTCTTCATTAGAGAGCATCGTACCCCAACCTACGCTACTAGTCCCGAACATATTCGGCGAATCTCTAAAGTGCCTGATGGCAGTAACCAACTATGTGAAACCTTGACTGTAAGAGAACTCCGTGCTGGAAAGCCTCATAGATCCGAGGGCATGAAGGCTGGCACCTTCGGGCCTGACCTGAAGGAGGTAATGACTCGGAGGTTGATAACTGCGGCGGAATCAGAGAGCCTGCTTCATGCTCAGAAGCTCATGATCAGAAACAATATCACAAGACTGGTTATTGTTAATAGAGAAAATAATCCAGCAGGTATCCTAACACATAGGGACATGGTAAGAGCTCTTGTCGAAAACCCAGCGGGAACTCCATTGGACCAAATTCCTATAGGTTATGCAATGACGAAACACCCGATAATCTTGGATACTTCAGCAAGCCTCAAAGATGCTTGCCGGCTTATGATTTCAAAGGGCATAGGTTCGATAATAGTCGTTGATGATGCAGGAAAAGCTGCGGGTATAGCTACAAAAACCGATGTATGTAGGTACTTATCTGGCTTCTCCGAAACGAACATTGAGGTAAGAACATACATGTCTGGCAAACCAGTAACTATAGGGCCCAACCACTCCATATTCACGGTTGCAAACATTTTGTCCACATCGGGGTTTACAAGATTGGTGGTAATAGACGAAGAGAACAGACCCATCGGGATAGTTACGCTTTCGGATATCGTATCGGTCAGTGCTACGTTAGCACCAACTAGCAGGCTAATGAGTAAGTCTATGGTAGTTAAGGGATCGTTGATTACTTCTAGGATGCTTCCGATTCTCTTGGTTCGGAACGTGATGACCTATGAACCTATTGTAGTAAATGAATGGGAGGATATTGCGGATGTGGCAAAGCTGATGATAAGGCATGGCATAAGCGGGCTACCCGTTGTGAATGGGCAAGGGAAACTTGCAGGAATAATAACCAAGAGTGATCTTGTAAGAGTGGCATCAGAGATCAAATGGGAGTCTTAGCATATCTGTCTGAGCTTCTCATCGTAGAGCATAATGCTTCTATTGGTTCGGGAGACCTACCAGAGATGACCATTATGGACATCTATTCAGTAAATGGAGGGGACTGGTTGAAGGAGGTTACAAACAGCGATGATTTGGCCATTCAGAGACTTTCGCGGAGGTAACTAGACCTTAGTTGCAAAGAACTATTTTACTTCTGGGGCCGCTCACTGCGGACGAGTTTGCTATGCCGGACCTACAGCAAATGTAACTGTAGCAGTCGTGATTCTACCTGCATTGTTAGTCGCAGAAATCGATATTTTATGAAATCCAATTTGCGTTACTGGTGATGTCAAAGGTAAACGTAGATCTATCCTAACCAGCCTTCGACAGAGCCCACACCATTACTACCGCGAAGGTTATCATCAGCATATTCAAGATTGTGAAAATGATACCCTCTTCACTTATGAAAAGGCTTTTTATCCTGCCACCAATTGTTTTCTGGTCGCTCATCTTGACATCATTTTCGTGCTGACGCTAGGTGTCTGGAAAGCTTCTTGCTAAGCCATTTACGATTCTCATTGTTGCTCTCTTCTTCCTCCATAACTAGACCTGCGGTCTCTGTGCCGGTGCTACGCCAAATGTAACTGTAGTAGTCGCAATTCTTCCAGCATCGTCAGTCACAGAAATTGACATTCTATGAAATCCAGTCTGCGTTATCGGCGATGTCAACGGTAGACTCCACTTCCCTGCCGTTTGTACCAATGATATACGACTTCCATCATCAATACTGATAATTACGCTGGCCACTCCACTCTTATCTGAACCTTTATCTACATTTACGACAATGCCCTTAACGGTTGAATACGACGCTCCATTGGTTGGAAAAGTTGCAAGGATCTGTGGAGCAGTTTGTTGTGCAGGAGTCTCTGTACCTACAGTTTCCGGAGGAGCCTTAACATTATTTTTCTGCTCTGTAGTAGGTTGCTGAATAACGCTAAATTGGGTCATCGTGTAGGCATAAGCGCCAATGAATATCAGGCTGGCCATTACTAGAGCTATGAGTAATATTCTTCTAGTCTCCCTCTTTTCTACTACTTGCAATTCTTATCATCCCAACTTGTATAAAGTGCGACTCATTCATATTTGGCTTTAGCCAAACAGGTACGGGGTTTGATACGAAGCCTCTACAACATGGAGCACTATGCTCCAATTGGCTTGGGAGTTACTGGAGATGGTTTTAAAGCTTTCGCCGGTCAGCGATTATCCAATAACAGTAATTGATCCTGTTTGGAACGGATGTGGTTTGCAGTGGTACTCGTATATCCCAATCTCATCAAACATTCTGCTCCAAGATTTCTGAGCAAAAATGTCTCCTGAATCCCAAACACCTCTATCCGATGTAGATGTATGAATAATACTGTCCAAATTTGACCAAGTAATCACCGTCCCTTTTTTCACGGTTACGTTCTTAGGTGTAAATTGGATGTTTCCTATTTCGATGACTACTTTGCCCGCACCTATGATATTTACGGTGCCATTAATAGTGTGGAAAAATGTTGGGGTTACTATCTTAAAGGTAATGTTACGGTTGCCTGGTTTTGCATCCTTTAGCGCCTTTAACGTAGCATCGACAACAACTTCGCCATCCTTTGGAACTTTCGCTATGGAGGGCGTGACCTCAAACCGCACACCTGAAACAGGATAGTTTAGTCCAAACCTAACGTCCGCATCAAATCCACCAAGTGACTGTATTCGTATCTTAAAGGTTCCCGATTCTCCAGGTGACAAGACATGATTAGTCTCTGTAGAAGTAGCATGAAAGTCCCCCACTGGCAGAGAGTTGACAGGCACTGACTGTTGGCTTGTTGCAAGTGTAAAGATTATAGCTCCAGCAGTGATAACAAACCCTACGATACCCACGAGCATTAGTCTTTGCAATATACTTCACCAGAAAGGGCGACTAAGGCTTCTGAAATTTCATCGTCAATTATCATAAGCTTGTACTCCTATAGCTAATCAGTATGAATGAATGGCGGGATTAGAATTACACCTAACCTGTGCGGGATTATTCTTAACCAACGGTTATTTTCTGTAGTCAGCGGAGGATAGATAGAGATTGTCTAAAGGCCCTTCAAGAAGGAACTTCATTAAAGCTTCGGCAATTGCTGGAGCCACTCTTTTGCTGGGTGGCATGGCAGGATTTCCGGGAGCAGCTTCTCAGGGCCACCCTCATAGCGGGAGTACAGGTAGGTCGAAGAAAAAGTGGGTTATGGTAATAGACACGGAGCGGTGTGATGGCTGTCGCATGTGCACGGAAGCTTGTATCGAGGAGCATGTGGTGCCTTCAGGATGGGGGGAACCGAGTTTTCAGGGTGTCAGACAGACTACGAAGACAGCAGTGCTCCAAAAGCCGGAACACATAGGTAGGCAGGAGTGGATTAAGGTCTATAATATGGGAGAGGATCTAGGGCCCCCGGGCGACAAGGGGAACTTCCTCCCATTACCTTGCATGCAGTGCGTTAATGCACCTTGTGTAAAGGTCTGTCCAGTCAATGCCACATATCACAATGAAGATGGTCTTGTGCTAATAGATAACAACAGATGCATCGGTTGCCGCTATTGCATGACCGCCTGCCCGTACGAAAGAAGATTCTTCAACTGGGGTGACCCCTCTCAATCTTATACTCAGGAAGAAAAGGCGAAAACTGTCTTTGCTGAGTCCAGTCCTGAATTCCCTGTCGAACACAAAAAAGGGACTGTGGAGAAGTGCATGTTCTGCGCTCACAGGGTCAAGTTCGGTAAGCTTCCAGCATGTGTAGAGGCCTGCACAAAGGCAGGAATGAAGGCCCTCTTTTTTGGAAATAGAAATGAAGATGTCGTGAGTAATGGTGCAGAAATCTTGAAACTCTCTGATTTGTTGAAGAGCAGAGGCGCATACAGATTACAGGAGGACCTAGGAACCGATCCCAATGTCTACTATCTGCCTCCAAGGGGGAAGTGATCGAATTGAAGAAAGGTACCATACCCGTTGAGGAAAAGGCGATCGTTAATCCGCTTCAGACTACAGGAATGAAGTATTACGTTGTGATTGGCCTGCTCGCCTCAGTAGTGGGCATAGGTTTGTTTGCATACATAACACAACTTACACAGGGACTCGAGGTCACAGGTATGAGGAACAGGGTCATGTGGGGGATCTACGTGACGAACTTCGTCTACTTTATCGCTATCAGCATGGCCGGAACGCTGATCTCAGCAATTCTAAGGTTGACAAACGCCGGATGGCGTAAGCCAATTACGCGGATTGCTGAGAGCATAACAGTAGTCTCTCTAATTTTCGCAGGATCCTCAATCGTTTTCGACCTAGGTAGACCAGACCGTATGGGTCATATGTTACTCTTTGGCAGACTTGACTCGCCTCTTATTTGGGACCTGTTCAGCCTTACGAGTTACCTTATAGGGAGTATACTCTATCTCTACCTGCCCCTTATTCCTGACATCGCATATTTGAGAGACAGCTCCACAGGCATATCTGGTATCAAGCAGTGGCTCTACAAGAGACTTTCGCTAGGATGGACTGGTAGTGAAGAGCAGAAGAAGAAGCTTGAAAGAGCCATAAAAGTAATGTCAGTCCTGATAATCCCGGTTGCTGTCTCGATACACAGCGTAACTGCGTGGATATTCGGGGTGACACTTAAAGTGGGGTGGCATAGTACCATCTTCGCTCCTTATTTTGTCTCTGGTGCTGTCTTCTCTGGCATAGCTACCATTATCTTAGTTGCAGCAATCTTCCGAAAGGCGTACGGACTGGAGTCTTTCCTGACTTTAAGGCATTTCAAGAACCTTGCGTATTTGATGATGGCTGGGAACCTTATCTACGTCTATTTCTTGGTCAGCGAATTTCTAACGATGTATTATGGAGGGGAACCACATGACCTAATGCTTCTTAACGCCTTCTTTACGGGCGAGTACGCTATCCAATTCTGGACCTTTGCGATAGCTGCTCTTGTCCTTCCTCTCATTATACTGGCAGTTCCAAGTGGCAGAACTATACTTGGCATCGTCATTGCAGCAGTCTTGGCTAACATAGGCATGTGGTTTGCTAGGTATATCATAGTAATACCCAGTTTGTCCCATCCCTTCCTAACCGAGGGTTGGAACCCATACACACCGACTTGGGTTGAAATATCGATAACCGGCCTCTCGTTTGCAGGGTTTGCCCTAGTGCTTGCGATCTTCGCTAAGCTATTTCCAATAATTTCGATGTGGGAAATTCGAGGGGAACAAGAGGGAATCGCTAGTCAAGAAAGCCAACATTCTATCGGTCCAGTCGGAGAAATTGCACGGGATGGTGGAGAGCGAGCGACATGAGAAAGCTAACCATAAGCCTAGCCATCCTTGCAATGTTGCTTACTCCTATTACACTCCCATTATTAGATCAGAATGGGACACTGCAACCATTATCGTTCATAGTGAAGCCAGCACAAGGACAGGCTGCAGGAATCAAATCCTTCGTTATTATTGTGTCAAAAGATGGATTCAACGGCACTGAATCAGCCAAAATGTCCATTGTGGTGAATGAAGGCGACAGAGTCAAGATAACGTTCATAATGGCGGAAGAGGACAGGAAGAATAAAGATCCGGTTAACAGGCACATAATGGAAATCACTGGGTATGACATAGTGGCAGATGAAATCAATCCGAGTCACCCAGAGGCTACACTAGTCTTCTTGGCCGACAAGCCAGGCAGTTTCAAGATTGCATGTAGCCCAGATACCTGGGATTGTCCCGGACACGACGTGCTTCAAGATGGCAAATTTGAGGTAAACCGTGCAGGAGTTGCCGCACCTCCACCTCAGCCAGCTCCTGCACCAGCACCCCAACCGGCACCTGCTCCCGCTCCGGCACCAGCTCCTCAGCCACCACCTCCCGCACCCGCTCCAGCGCCCGCTCCTGCCCCTCAACCAGCACCAGCCCCAGCTCCGGAACCAGCTCCTGCACCAGCACCCCAACCGGCTCCGGCTCCTGCTCCTGCACCAGCGCCGGCACCGCAACCTCAACAGCCAGCCCCAGCTCCTGCCCCCGCACCAGCTCCAGCTCCTCAGCCAGCCCCGCAGCCGATTCCTGCGCAACCACCTGGACCATTAAGGACGAATCTTAACCTTGATGCAAAGGATCATTGCGATGGTGTTTGCTCTATCTCCTTGATTGGTACCCTGACGGACAACGAGGGTAACCCGATTGAGGGTATGCCAGTAATGTTCACTGTCAACACAACTTTCGGCACTCTTAGGATAGCTTCACTTTACACGAACAAACAAGGAATAGCTTTGGCTAACTATTCGGCGGGTTCGATTGGGATGTACGAATTCGCTGCTTTATTTCCAGGAGGCGGAGGATATGGAGCAAGCAAGTTTCTCGTAACAAGGCATATACTGTATGCCGGAGGCGAACCCACTGAATCCTTGTTTGCACCTAGAAACGTGGCAGTCGGTATAGCAATAGGAGCAGTCCTTTCGGTATGGGGTGCATATGCCTTCGTTTTGGGTCAGCTCGGCGGGATATTCCGCGAAAGGAAGAAACACCAAGGAGGTGATAATCGCCAAGCTCCATGATAATCCCGAACGTACACGGGATAACTCATAAGCCGAAGGGTGGGCTTCGTAACAATCAGCCTCCTGAAGAGCCCAGAAAGGGGCGAAACACGCTCCCCAGTGTCGAGGGAAAGGAAATGAACAAGAAACAAATAGGTACAGCAACAATATGCATGGCTATCCTAGCACTGCTGTTAGGAGCACCTCTATCTATCCAACCTGCAAAAGGAGCTGCGGACATAGTAGCTCTGAAAACGCAAAATCCAGTAGTCGTGGACGGGATTCCTAGTGAGACATTCTGGAGCCAGACTCAGCCAACGGTCCTATCGCTTGCTGGAACCACGGTATATGGTGGCAAGGTTCCAGAAATGTGGGTCAGGGCTGCACATGACGGAAAAAACATCTACATTCTGATGCAATGGCCGGACACAAAGGAAAGTAGGACAAGTGGCCCAGCTCGGAGATTGAATTTATCAACGCCAGGAAATCTGATAGGCCAGTACCACGCTAACGCCACCCACTACTACGCAGATGCTGGACTTGTGACATGGTGGATGGGTGCACAGAAGCCTACCGTAATTCCAGCGACAAACAACGAGATGGGAGGATCGCCTACCAGACGAGCATCACTATTCGGATGGACTGCTAGTGACAAAGCAGAGCTCTGGGCTTGGAAATCCAGTGCCCTCGACATGGGCAATCCGTACTGGCCCTATGCGGGTCTTGATGTCGGTGTGACAACATGGCACTGGGGCGACAATACAGGTAAACCATACACAATGCCATATTCGGCTGCATACCAAGGCCTCTTCAATTCTACGGGCTATTGGATCCTTGGTGATGGACTGCTACACTCTAAAGGATGCCAGCAACCAGGAACAAAGAATTTCGAAGTCAGGGCACGAGGAGTATGGAACGGTGGTATGTGGACTCTGGAACTATCCAGACCATTAGTTTCTTCGCCAGAGAACCGTCCTTACACACTATCTTTAGAGTCAGGCAATACATACTGGGCAGTCTTTGGGGCACAAGATGGTAACAAGGGAGAATGGGAAGAAGTTGCATCAAGGTCCAACTGGGTGTCAGTAGAACTCTCAAATGACTTGTTTCCACTAGAGAAACAGATGCAGGATGTCGTAGCAGCAGCGGGCGTAGCTTCTAAGGCAGCAGGAGATGCAGTAAAGTCAGCCGGAGACGCATCTAAAGTCGCTGGAGATGCTTCTAAAGTAGCAGGAGACGCAGTGAAGGTAGCAGCAGACGCATCTAAAGCAGCAGAAAGCTCTGTGAAAGCAGCGAGCGACGCGTCCAAGGTAGCAGCAGATGCAGCAAAGGCGTCCGAGAGCTCGGTTAAGACTGCCGGGGAAGCTGCAAAAGGTGCTGACGCAGCAGCAAAGAATTCTGCAGACGCTCAGAAAGTCTCTCAGGATGCACTTTCAGCAGCACAGCAAGCAATAAGGGCTGCAGAGGATACAAGGAAGACTGCCGAAGCTACTACCAACTTGGCCTATGGGACAATCGGTATAGCCATCGCCGCCATAATCGTGTCAGTCGTAATGGGGTTAAGGAGGAGAAAGCCTTGACCCTCCCTTTTTTCTTAAGTCGTTCGCATATTAAGCATGGTATTGCTTTTGCACTTTTTGTTTTGTTAATCGTAGGCGTTATTCCCTCGATTTATGCTCAGGATTCTGGAATTTCTCCTTCTGTTTTTCGTTATGGGCCTTCTAGGGTTGGAGAGACTTCTTTGGAGCTGAAGCAGCCTCTTACACTGGTATGGAAGAAAGCACGTGGGGGGACAAGTGCATTCGGCTACTTTTCATCATCGCCAGCTGCGATGGGAGAGTTATTGTTTGTCGGTGCCAGTGATGGAGTCTATGCACTCGACGCTAAAACTGGGGATGTAATCTGGATATACAAAACGGACAAACCTGTAAAATCATCGCCATCAATATCCGGGGAAACTCTCTATGTTGGCTGTAGCGACGGCAATATGTACGCAATTGCAATAGCCAATGGAGCGAAGCTATGGTCTTTCAAGACAGAAGGACCTGTCATTTCTTCTCCCCTTGTAGCTGGAGGGGTAGTGTACGTAGGATCGGAAGACGGATTGTTGCGCGCTATAGATGCAAAAACTGGTGTTCTAAAGTGGAAGTTTAAGACAGACCTGCAAGTAACATCTTCACCGGCACTGGCCTATGGGACTATCTATACTGGTTCGTGGGATGGTTATGTGTACGCTCTTGATCCTGAAAATGGGCAAATGAAGTGGAAATTCTACACAGGTCATGGAATAGAATCCTCGCCTGCCATTTCTGATGGCATAGTGTACATTGGGGCATCTTACACTAACAGAATCATAGCACTGGATGCTTACACAGGGAAGGAGGTATGGGAATACGCTACAGAATACAAAGTAATCTCATCTCCAGCCGTGGGCGGTTCGCTGGTGTTCATAGGTTCTACAGATGCCAATGTTTACGCCTTTAATACGAAGACAGGAACTCTAGTATGGAAGTATAATACTGCAGGAGGGATATCCGGCTCTTCCCCCACCGTCAGCGGAGACACGATTTACATAGGCGCCGAGGACAAAAAGATGTACGCATTTGAAAAGTCCTCGGGTAAACTTATCTGGAGTTTCAAGGCTGACGAATCCATCAGCTCAACTCCTTTGGTAAGCAATGGATTTCTTTACATGACATCAGCTGACAATACTGTCTACGCCTTTTCAGATGAAGAGACTGCTAGAAGTACGAACCCGCTATCGCGCGAAGCAAATACCGCAGGCCAAACCATAAAACCGGTAGCTCAGCAGAGCATGGATGAGGGAGTGCTGATGCTCAAGGCTCTCTCAGAGAACTTGCAGCTACAGGTATTTGCAATTGGGGGAGGTGCTGTAGTAGTTGTGATGATTGTGTGGGCACGAAGGCGATATAATGCATGACAATACCGTACCGGTTAGGGATAAGATTCAACCAAGCTAAAGTCTTAGGTAATACTATGAACCATAAAGTTCTGCTGGCATCGGTCCTTGTAATGATAATGCTAACACCATCCTTAGTTACCATATCATATGCGGCTTCTGAAACTGATTTAACGGCTCATTATAGGGATATGAAGGCAGCAATATATGACAAGGTAAGAGGTATTTACGGCGTGGACTATTCATATGACTGGTATACCAATAAATTCACTACGGATCCTAAAGGCACAGTAGATAGCAAGACGGTAATAGTCGATGGCAAGCTTGATGAGGCTATCTGGCAGACCATCGATCCTGTCACAATTGACTTGAAGCCTACCTTTCCTTGGGGAGGAGCCGTAAGTAGCGTATCGGTCAAAGCTGCAAACAATGGCACTTGGATATTTATGGCCTTCCAATGGAGGGATTCAACTGCGAGTTTGGAAGAAAGTGCGAGGGTAAAACGTCCAGAAGGGGGATTCTTCTACAATGCGACTTGGTTCTACTCCGATAACCTGTTCATAGGTTGGTGGATGAAGGACTACAAGCCATTGGGCGATCCATATTTCAACACACACTATGCCGGGACTACAATGGGAAGAGTACCTTGGAAGAAAACCGATCCTTCGGGTCAAGCCAACTTGTGGCTTTTCAAGGCCTATCTAGGCGATGACGATCAGCGGTATTGGCCACTAACATCCACTACGCCTAGGACATGGAGGTGGGGCCCCAACTCAGGACAAGATCTGGTCTTTCCATACCCATTTCTGGCCGAGACTATGCTTAACTCCACTTCAAACTACTTCATAGGTACTGGGGTTACACATGTAAGTGGATGTGCCTTTCCTGAGAGAGTAACATTCCCATTCGATGTTAGAGGAAACGGCTTTTGGAAAGATGGCGTATGGACGCTAGAACTGGCTAGACCTTTTGAACCTCATCTACAAAACCAAGCTACGCATGCAACTATAAGCTTGGAGAGCAACAAGGTCTACTCGATTTTCTTTGGTGCTTCTGATGGACATCATGGGGAAAATGAAGATGTTGGCTCGATATCTCAGTGGTACACAATAAACATAAAGCCGTCTCCTTCTTCGCCTAGCTTACCCATCCCACTCCTGATTGCAGGAGGCATTGCTGTAGCGATAGTAATTGTTGGAGTGGCTGCAATACAGATAAGGCGTGGTAGACATCGAGTTGCGTCTGCTAAGACATCGTAAGGGCCATTTGCAGGCCCTTGCGGCTTGTTTTTTGTTAGTTCTCCTGCTTTCGCTACCACAGTCTTATGGGACAAACCAAAAGACAGGAAATAGCATAGCAGACTGGCCGATGCTTGGGGGAGACTCTTCAAGGAATTTTCATAGTGCTAATACAATCACCCCTCCTCTGCAAGTCAAGTGGAAATATCAGGGAAATATAGCTCCAGCATCGTTTTACATAGGGTCTTCGCCAGCAGTCTACCGCAACTCGGTAATAGCTGGAGGGAGAGAAGGGATCCTTAGAGCTTTGGACATAGATGAAGGGAACATGGAATGGTCATTCAAGACAGAAGGACCCATCAGATCATCGCCAGCCATTGCAGATGGGAAGATCTTTGTTGGATCTGATGACGGATATGTATATTCCATAGACGCAGAAACGGGGGAATTGGTATGGAAGTTCAAGACCGGGGAAAGCGTTTGGTCTTCTCCAAGCGTCTCCAAAGGTGCTGTCTTCGTAGGCTCAAATGACGAATACCTTTACGCTTTAGACGCCTCGAATGGCAACTTGATGTGGAAATTCAAAGCTGGATCTTGGATAGTATCGTCACCAACTATAATCAACGCTATAGTATACTTCGGCTCTGATGATGGTTACCTTTATGCCTTGGATTCTGCTGCTGGCAATTTGATCTGGAAGACCTTCGTAGAGAATAGAGTTTGGTCTGCTCCGTCTTATTCTCAGGGTCGCGTGTATGTTGCTTCCTACAGTTTTCGCATCTACGCTCTTGATGCGGAAACTGGCAAAATTGTCTGGCATCATCAGGCAGAATGGTACATTAGGTCATCTGTTACAGTGGGTAATGGTATTGTGTACGCTGCATCTGTGGATGCCAGAGTCTATGCTGTCGATGCTTTAAGTGGGGAACTACTATGGAGCTTCCTAACCAGGAGTGGTATCAACGCGAATACACCCGTTCTTGCTGGAGACGTACTCTATGCTACGTCCACAGACGGCTTTCTATATGCTCTGGATGCGCAGTCTGGAAAGTTGCTATGGGAGTACAATGCAGGAGCCCAGATATACTCCTCCCCTGCAATTTCAGGCGATTCGATATACATACAGTCTGCTGATGATACGGTTCACGCGTTATCATCCAGCACTTCTGTGGGAAGAAAAGTTACAGTTACACCTGATGATGCATGGTCTCTTTTCCGAGGAAATCTGGAAAGGACAGGTTATTCATCTTCAAGGGCGCCGAACACTAACAGCACTATTTGGATAACCGACTTGAAAGGTGCCATACGTTCCTCTCCTGCAATTGCTTATGGGATGGTATTTGCAGGACTGCTTGATGGTAGATTCTTTGCATTAGAAGCAGATACGGGCAGAATAGTATGGCAATTCAAGACTGGCGATCAAATATACTCATCGCCTGTAGTTGCTGATGAGAAGGTTTTTGTGGGCTCTTGGGATGCTAACATGTATGCTCTGGATGCTAAAAAGGGGACTCTCATCTGGCAGTATAAAACAGGAGATCGTATACGTTCCTCCCCCATCTATGCGGAAGGTATTCTGTACGTTGGTTCAGACGACGGGAAGCTCTATGCACTGGATGCAAGAAAAGGCGATGTAATCTGGACTTTCCAGACAGGCGGGCAAATTCACTCAGCCCCAGCCATTACCAATGGCGTCGTCTTTGTAGGCTCCCTTGACGAAAAGCTTTACGCCCTCGACGTAAAAAACGGACATGTGGTATGGAGTGCAGATGTCGGACATGTGCATCAAGCACCTGCAATAGGTTACGGAATGGTCTTTGTTGGGTCTTGGGATAAAAACGTGTATGCGCTCAATATCACTACTGGAAAGGTGATATGGGCTTTTGAGACTGGCATGATTGTAACATCGGCTCCAGCTCTGGCTTATCAAAAGGTGTTCATAGGGTCTTGGGATAACAAGGTCTATGCTTTGGATCCACTTACAGGCAAGGTTCTATGGACATACAAAACAGGAAGAGATGTCCAATCTGCACCCACAATTGCGGATGGGAAGGTGTTCGTAGGATCCTATGATGATTCTATCTACGCTTTAGATGCAAATACCGGCAAACCAATCTGGCAATATGAAACTGGTGACGATGTTCATGGTTCGCCCGCAGTTGCACAGGGGAAGGTATTTGCAGGGTCGTTTGATGGGAAGGTCTACGCATTTGGATCCGCTCAACCCATAATCAATAAGCCTAATCCGAGCGTTGAAGATAAGGCCACTAGCCCTTGGTATGAGGACTACATCTGGCCGATCGTTCTGAGCGGCATATTCCTTATCGTTTTTGGGTATGCTCTGACGAGTCGTTTTGCTAAGAACAAATCTACCACAAAAGGGAAGGTAAATTCCCTAAATCTATAGCCCTCGAATAAAGAAAAAAATCACCGCGAATTTATCTTACTATGACGACAGAGCATTTGGCATAAGTGACAACTCCGAACGCCACGCTCCCAAGAGGCACTCGACAAATTTAGTGCTGATAGCCTCACGCGAATAGATGTTGGAGATAACCGACTTGGAGGGTTTAAATAGGTATTACACGTAATACTCACTATGAAACTAGAGGAAACTAAACTCACACGGAAGCACCAGACGACAATTCCAAAGGAGATCAGGAAGCACCTGGACGTGAAACCGGGTCAGAGCGTAAGGTGGCACGTAGTTAAAGGCATGGTCGTAGTTGACGTTCACAAGGAGATGGATGAGCCTGTCAAGTTCCTAACCTCACAGATACAACTCGACCTAGATGCCGTTGCTCTTGTAAAAAAGACAAGAGAAGAGTTTTGATGATCTACATTGATACAAATATTTTCGTTTATGCTATCGAGAACCATCCAAAGTTTGGAATAAGCTGCGGTAGAATTCTTCAGGATGTTGAAAATGAGAGGCTAGAGGCATCTTGCTCGGTACTTGTCCTGGTTGAACTCATTAATGTGATCAAGAAGATTAATACCATTCTCTCAAAGGAAGGTAGAAAGGGATTGAGTATCAAGGACAACATCGAGGCTGTGATGTCCTTGCCGTTGGTTTGGATAGACTTGGACTTCTTGGTGATCGAGAGGGCTTCTTCCTATGCGTTTGATGTGAATGGGGTAGATTATATTCACATCGCGTCCATGGAAGTTAATTCAATAAACGAAATTCTGTCTGCTGACAAGGATCTAGATAAGGCAGGCGTGATCAAAAGGATAGATCCTTTGAACTATACACCAATAGGCGTGTGAATGCTAATCCTGCTATGCGGGGAGGTTCGTCTTACCTCCGGCGGGAAACGTTCACCCAACCGGTAATCCGCAATTCGTATGTTATATGGTTTGGCCCTGAAGGAGATTCCTTAGTGTTTACTTCAGTTCCGACTAAGCCAAAAAAAAGTTCGGGAGTACGGCGAAACCTGCCTTTCTAGAATAGCATTCCAGCCTTGATTCATAGTTGTACGTTGGGACAGATCCGATGGAGTTGCAAACATAGATCCCTTTGATAGTCCAAGTGCTGTTACAATGCCAGTTGTCCTTGTTCCAACCTCGCCCTTGAATTTATCTTACTATGACGACAGAGCATTTAGCATAAGTGACAACTCCGAACGCTACGCTCCCAAGAAGCACTCTTTTCACCGCTGAGCGGCCTCTTGTTCCCATGACTATCAAGTCATAAGAATTAGTCTTCGCAAATTCTACAATCATATTTGCAACAGTGTACCCTGAAACAATTTCTGTTTGCAATGCTACACCATCTTTTTTGGCCATTGTTTTAGCATCGGACAAGACTTTGTTCCCGTACTCCTTAAGCGAATCCGATATCTTCGCGTATGTAGCAGCGTCGTAAGGAGGAACGAGAGACGGTTCTTGGACGACATATAAGGCGGTAATATCAACTTTCAGCATCTTGGCCATATTAACAGCGAAATTAAGAGCCCTTCTGGACTCATCTGAGCCGTCTACTGGAACCAGAATCTTGCTAACAGGAAGTGAAGACATTCACTCAAACATCCTACCTAAAGCTGATGACAGGATCAAGACTTACTCGTGTTCCGCTATATAGAGTTAATTTTTGCATACCCTATTATTGACATCAGGGAAGGAAAGGTCTTGCACCTAATATGTATGGGATCCCTCCCCAGCACCAATATTGCAAGTATCAGGATCGTATCACTAAGCCACCTCCGTTCCACCTTCTAGGATCTGTCTTCCATCCGGGTTCCTTATCAAGCATACAAATGAATAGGCTTATGGTGAAAGTTTGAGACCGCGCTATGCTCAAGAGATAAAGGTCTTGCAGAAGCCTGAGGGGATATTCCTTGTCACGCTCGGTCTCTTTCTCGCAAGTCGGTTACGTAAGAACAAATCTTAACCAAATACTGTATTCACACCCACAAGTCTAGAAGTAGAAAACTGATCATGACGGGTTTGGACACGATTCGTGGGGCTATAAACTCAACAGATGGCAAAATGATACGAGGGGTAATCAAGTCGGGTGGGGACTTCCGATTTGAATTTGAAGCGCGTTCTGCTGGCGAGTTTTATTTTCAATGCAACATGTACTGCGGTGTCGGTTGCGAGAACCTGAAGGGGCTCATAATGGGGGAACCATAGGAAATCCTTAAGAGAAGAAGGATAAAGAAAAGAAGCTATTAGGGAATGATAGTGGCCTGAAGAGTTTGGTCTATGCTATGGTATCATTAGGCTTATTTTCGATCACAAGATCGATTCAAGCCTCCTACGAATCATGTGGATCTGGTAGGGATGACATTAAGAGATATTCTGTCTAACAAACCGGTGATCTATGAAGTTGTACCACCAAAGTTAGGTTCTTCCGAATCTGAAATAGCTAGGAGAATAGAACATCTTGAAAGGGTTCTTCAGGATAAAAGAATAGATGCGATAAATATTCCTGAACTTATGGAAAGGAAAGAGACTAACGGAGAGGTCACTTATGTTCCCACTACCATACCGCCAGAGGAATACGCCGCAATCATTGGTGGTAGCAAAGAGAAGATTGCTAACATTGTAGCTCCGCGCTTACTACAAAGGGATTTCATAAAGAGGGTAAGAGGACTGGAGAAGTATGACATTAGGAATCTAGTCCTAGTCGGCAAGGCTAGGCATTCTGATGTTCTGCCTGGGCCAAGCGTTGTAAAGGCTATGGAATTGGTATCGGCGGTGAATGAAGAGCACCCTGGGGAAAAGATGGGCATATTGCTTGGAGGTATATGCATATTCAATAGAAACAAGAAGACGTATCATGGATATGAGGCACCTGGTAGGGAATTAGATGAGTATGAGAGAGTGGCAATAAAGGCTAGGTACGGTTGCAGATTTGTTACGAGCCAGATAAACTACGACTCGATAGCTGCCATAAAGTTCCTTACAAATTATGCAAATTATTGCAAACAAACACGTGGAAGGCCCGTAACAGTATTCGTGAGTCTTTCCAGCATAAAATCACTCAGCATACTATCGCTTTTAACCGAGGGGTTAGAGGTCTACATACCAAGTGAGATTAGGAGAACGTTGCAGCAGGAACCTGATAGGATTGGGGAGCTCTCTGTAGACACGGCAACCGAGGTTTTTTCAGAGATAATCGATTCGATGAAGTCGAATAAGATAGACATTCGCATAGGTTTGCACATCGAGCAAGTTAGTATAGCCGGGGCAGATCTATCGCTGGAACTTCTCGATAGAACCTACCCTTTGCTAAAGAGTTTGTAATTGGGGACCCCTCAACGAGACACTGGTGTGATCCTTGCCGCGTTGGATTATCTCTGACCCGTGCCCGTTTGGGTAAACCTATTTCTTCTTGACGATGACCTTCCCCACCATCCATTCATGTGGTTGGCAGTGGTACTTGTATTCACCCGGCTCACTAAAAGTGTAAGACCAACTTTCGTTAGGTGCTAGCAAGCTTGATTTGAAAAGATCTTGATCGCTAGTAACATCGTGCAAAGCACTCCCGGTAATGTCTTTATTCGTCCACACCACAGTGTTGTTGACGCCTATTACTACGGTTATCTCGCTTGGCCGGAAATATTCCTGATCAGGATACTTTTTGTAAGAGTTGTCGGCCATAATTATGTTAACTTCTTTAATCACCTGCTTAACTTCTCTCGGCATAAGTAAGCTAGGTGCAAGCACCATAGCTGTTGCCACAACTATCACAGCTACTATAACAGCTACGAGGACTCGTTTCATGGACGATTTGCACCTGAAGGCTTAAGCAGAGGACATTCATAGATAGGAGCTGGTAAAAGCATCATAATACTGCAGCGGCCATGATTAGTTATCTCTTACTGTTTTAGGTTACGGATTTCTATGCTCAAACGTTATAACACCTTTCCTAAGGCCAAGCAGATCAAGGCAAAACTGCCATGAGCCTGCAAAGATCAACCATAGAAAGAGCGGAAAAGGAGGGCAAGGTGCTAATCTATGGCACAGTCGAAAAAGACGAATTTGCAGGCTGGAAAAAAGCTTTTGAGAGGAAGTATCCCTCGATCGAGATAGATTATCGGAGAGAGTACGTCTACGGAACTCCTCCTCCAATGGCCAAGAAGATAATGCAGGAAATCAAAGAGGGCAAGGAAACTGCTGATGCAGTTATAGCTACTGTGCCTCCGATGATGCAGATACGGGAATTGAACCTCATTTCAAAAGTCAAGCTCGAAGAGGCTGAAGCGTATCCCGAGGATGTTCGCCAAAAAGACGGCTACTGGTTCCCCATAGTCTCTATACCGATAGTCCAAATCTACAATCCAAAACTAGTTTCCAAAAAAGAGCTTCCAAAGACAGCCCTCGATTTGACATCGCCGAAGTGGAAAGATGCTATTGTATTGCACGACATGACTCTCGGGACATTGGGAGCTTACTGGCTTGCTTCTTTAAGGCCAATTTTCGGAGAAAAGAAATGGGGCAAGTTCGTTCACGGGCTTGCAGCAAACAAACCGAAAGCCTTCCCGCTCTATGACAACATAGTTGATTCGGTCACGAGCGGTGAGACAAGGATAGGTCTGACGACTCTCCTACACGATCTTATGAAGGCTAAGGAGGCAAAGAGAAACATAGCGAGGCTCACTTTGAAAGACGTCCCAATCTTAACATCGTTCAACGCTATTGCAAAGACAAATGCAGGCAAGCACCCTGCTTCTGCAGGGCTCGTTATAGATTTCCTGATTTCCAGTTCAGGTCAAAAGAAGATCGGGAGCACTTACGTGAGGATACCTGCAAGGCCCGGTATCGATGCTCCGTATAGCATAGACAAACTGGTCAGGAAGGAAAAGACGGTCGTGTTTCCTAATACACTAATGTTGCCGAGTGTATTAGATTCTATCAAACTCTTCGGAAAACTCTTTAAGTAAGCTACACGCGTAATAATAATTCTAACACTAGTAATATATGCTTTCTAAAAATTTCTTACACTGAAGCCGCATGGTTTCGCAAAAAATTGTAATAGGACTTGTAGCGGTAGTAGTACTGATTGGTGCAGGCATCTTTCTATCCATGCCAATGCAGAGTCAAACTGTAGCACCTGCAGCGCCAGCCCCCGGACCTCAGGCACCTGCAGCTCCGGCTCCACAACCCGGACCTGCTCCACCTGCTGCATATGAAGCTCCCCCGTCAGGACTGGTCCGTGTTTACGGAAGCGTTGATGCCGAAGATATGAGGCCGATCATAAAGGCGTTCCAAGAGAAATACCCCTTTGTCGCAGTGGACTATGTTAGAGGCTCTCCAGCCGAGGTATTCACAAGAGTTACCACGGAACTAAAGGCAACCGGAAAATCTGCAGATGCGGTTCTAGTAAGCTTTCCAGGTACCCTGCAGCTGCTTCAACAAAATGTCTTTACACCCTATAAATCTCCCAATGCAGCTACATTCCCAGCCACTCTGGCGGACCCTGAAGGGATGTGGACAGCAGTCGTATTGCTCGGTCAGACGATCACATATAACAAGAACCTTGTTCCTGCATCAGAACTTCCAAAGAGCTTGGCTGACCTGACAAACCCGAAGTGGAAAGGCAAAATAACAATGCATGACTACACACTTGGAACTACTTCAACTCAAATATGGGCCTCTCTGGCAGAAAAGATAGGCAAAGCCAAAGTTACAAAGTTCCTTGCAGACATGGAAGCAAACGGGGTAAGAAGAACGGCAAGCACAAGTGCTCAAGCTGATGAAGTATCAAGAGGAGAATTCGCAATAGGGATAGTAGCACAAGTTCACGACGTAGTTAGGTTAAAGCTAGCAGGAGCTCCGATAGAAATTCTGCAGCTGTCTGACTTCCCCATAATGGTAGCTCCAAGCCCTATATCACTGATGAAGACTGCGGAGAACCCTAGAGCTGCTAAGCTATTCATCGACTACCTGCTTACTGATGACGCGCAGAGGGCCATTGGAAACATAGAGGTAAGGTTCCCTGCAAAGCCCGGCGTAGATGCAAAGTTCAATCTGGACAAAGCTCTTCCAGCGGGAATCGAGAAGTTCAACTATCCAACCCCAACCGTCTTCACGACCATAAATCAGTGGACTACGGAATTCAAGGCTATAGCGGCGGCGAAGAGGTAAAACCTTCTTCCCCCTCTTTTCATTTTTTACGGTAGACCTGCCAGATGAGGCTTACAACTAATCCCGTATCGATAGTCTTTTGGGCAGTTTTAGCATTTACAATATTTCTGATAATTTACCCTATTTCATTCCTTCTTTATGGAAGTCTCTGGAGCAGCGATCCAGGCGACCCAGGCTATTTTACGCTGATCCACTATATTACAGCATTCTCAGATCCGTACACCGTTACCCTGCTCTCTAACTCATTCACATACGCATTGGGAAGTGCTCTGCTGGCAGTATCTATAGGATCGATCCTAGCATTCATCGCAGTAAGAACTGACGCACCCTTGAGAAGGCAGTTTAGGTTCCTCCCCTTCCTCCCCATAGTTCTGCCCGGCTTTGTTGATAATTTGGCGTGGTTATACCTGTTCAGCCCAAGATCCGGTCTTGCAAACGTCATGTTCCGAGACTTGATTGGAATCACCGACCCGCTAAGTGATGTGGCCTTGTTCAACATCTATAGCATGGCAGGGATGATATGGGTGATGGGAATTTCTCTTGTACCGACATCATATTTGGTAATATCTGCAGCCTTTACTGCAATGGATTCCAGTCTCGAGGAAGCTGCAAGGGTCGCAGGCTCCCGGATAACAACGATCATAAGAAAGATTACAGTTCCAATAATGCTGCCAGCGATACTCTCAGTGTTTCTGCTTGTCTTCATAATCGCCTTTGAATCGTTCGAAACTCCTGCAATGATAGGGTTGCCAGCCAGAATCGATGTCTTCATGTCTGAGATTTACCGTGCTGTCGTGGGTTCTATACCGCCTAACTACGGTCTGGCGACTGCTCATGCAATGATTCTCCTGTTGATCACATTATCGCTGATCTTCATGTACAGAAGATCGGTCAGAAGGGCGGAGAAGTTTCAAGTTATAACGGGAAAGGGCTATCATCCAAGGATCATCCACCTTGGAAAATGGAAATACCTTGGTACGGGAATTCTAGTAACGTACCTTGTAGTTCACATAGGCCTGATGTTCTCCACCGTAGCACTGCTGTCGTTTCAGCCGTTCTGGAATCCCAGAGACCTACTTTCCAACATGACGCTAAAGCATTACTACCTAGTTTTTGACAGGTCTGACATACTGCGAAGCCTCATCAATAGCTGGATAGTTTGTGGTGCTGCAGCATCGATAGTTTTGCTTATGGCTGCTATGATATCATACATCTCTAGGAGGAGCACATTCAGGTGGAAGGGACTCCTAGAAGGAGTGGGAACCCTTCCGATAGCGTTTCCGGGTTTCGTTATAGGTCTGGGGTTCCTGTGGACTTTCCTGACTCTCCCGTTGCAAATATATGGAACTCTTATTGTCATAGTGCTTGCATTTTTGGTGAAGTATCTTCCTCACGGGATAAGGTTCACTGCTGGTGCAGTTGTACAGATTCATCGTGATCTTGAAGAATCGTCATCGATAGTAGGAGCACAGTGGACGACTACGGTAAGGAGGATAACCCTGCCTCTTTTGAGGTCAGCAATGTTTTCGGGCTGGATCTATGTCTTCGTCATAAGTTTCAAGGAGCTGAGCTCAATAATCTTCCTTATTACGCCCAGAAACGAGGTTCTGGCGACCACGCTTTGGGATCTTTGGGTGAACGGCAGTGTCGAAATACTTGCTGCAGCGAGCGTCCTTCTTACGGTCTTGCTGTGGATTATAGTCTTCATATCCATCAACATATTCAGGCTAAGGCTACGGTAATGCCAGAACCAGCATTGCGAAATACTTAATTTACTGTCTGTAAAAAATCATGCCAAGTGGTTACCTTGAAGGCCCAAACCAAGCAATCGTACGTCTGGTCTCTGATTGAAGAAGGACGGAAGAGGTTCCCCGAGCAACATCCCTTCATGAAACTCCTCTACGATGGAAAACTCACTCTCGATCAACTTAAAGGGTGGGCGATAAACAGATATTATTTCCACAGCCATATACCAGAAAAGGAAGCTGCAATAGCAGCAAATTGCCCTCCGGATGTCAGGCAGTTGTGGATAGAGAAGCTGATCGAGGAAGCTGGAGAAAAAGGAAAGCCCTCGCACCCTGATTTATGGCTGAGGTTCTGCAAGGATTTAGGATTGTCAAAGGAGCAAGTGATGAAGGCTGAAGTTCTTCCTGCAGTAAGAATGGCAGTTGATGGATATCTTAACATTGCAAGGTACAGGCCTTGGATGGTCGGCGTAGCTGGATCGCTGACGGAGCATCTTGTGCCTAAAAGAATGGAGAAGATGATAGAGACTTTCAAGAAACACTATCCTTTCGTAACCGAAGAGGGCATGACATTCTTCAAGGAGCACATGGTTGCCGATGTCGAGCACGGCGAACTGACGATAGACATTGTCGAGAAGTATTCTCATGCTCCGGAGGCTCAGGTACAGATACGCGAAGGCTACTTCTACAAGATAGACATGCACAGGGTAATACTCGATGCTGTATACTTCGAATACGTGCTCAAGAAACAGTTGAAACTTCCACCATGAAGCTTCTTTCCAATGCTGATGTCAGGGAGAAACTAAAGTCTGTAGAGGGCTGGAAGGTCAAAGGAAACAAGATACAGAAGATCCACAAGTTCAGGAAGTATATGGACGGCATAAAATTCGTCAACAAACTAGCGGAGCTTGCGGAGAAGGAGGAACATCATCCCGACATTACTATTATATGGACTACTGTTACGGTTGAATTGACTACGCACGATGCTGGAGGATTAACCCTCTACGACATTAAAATGGCAAAGAAGATCAACGAAGTCTAGTTTTGGCAGGGTCTTTTGCAAATACCAGCAAAATACCTGTAATTCCGACTATTAATGCTGTTACATAGAAAGGATAGGGTTCAACATAAGCTCCAGTTCTCTGCCCTGCAAGGTATCCCAATGCTAAAGGGCCAATGACAAAACCCAAGTCTCCCATCATCCGGTTGGCTCCCATGACAGTTCCCATCCTCTCTTTCGGGCCTACATCTGCAGCCCATGCCGAAGTCTGGCCCCATGCTCCAGTCGCTAATCCATATATCAATCCATAGAGGAAGAAGGTTTCCAGATTTGAAGATGATGCTAAAAGAATTGCTGCTAGCGCCGAAATTAGATAGCTCGTAACCATTGGAATCTTTCTACCTAACCTGTCGCTAAGCCTTCCAATGATCAGAGTTGAAAACAGATTTGCAAGAGCAGCTGAAGCTAATACCAATCCAAGAGAAGTTGGCGATATGTTGAGGTTGTCGTAAGCGAATATGGGCACGACTGTCAATTCGAGTCCTGTCCACATGAACGCCATCGCTAAAGTTGCAACGCTGATCAATAGTTGCGACCTGTTAGATAGAATTCTAAAGTCAATTTCGTGTTTATGCACAGATGATTTTTCATTGCCTGCAATAGTAAAGTGTGAAATTAGCATGCTTATGGCTGCAAGTGCTGCATAGACGAGGAAGGGAGAGTTCTTTCCCCATAGTGGGGTTACAATTCCTCCCACTGCAGGCCCGACTGTGCCTCCGAGCAGTATCGCTGCTGTGTAATAACTTATCATTTTCCCTCTGCTTGCAAGCTCAGTAGAAGTGCTGACTATCGTCGCTGCAGTTGTAACATAAAGTGCCGAACCTATTCCCTCGAATATCCTTGCCGAAAGCAGGAGCCAGTAGTTCGGCGCCAGAGCCGCTGCAACTGATGAAACTGCTATTATTGCTAGACCGATCTGCAAAACCTTCTTCTCGCTAATCCTTTCTGCCAAAATCCCTGCAGGAACATCGAATATCACTCTGGCAACTCCGAAGCCTGCTATCAGAGCTCCGATCATGATGTCGCTCGCACCAAGATCCCTAGCGTAAAGCGGCAATGCAGGAACTATGATCGATAGACCCATCACTACGAAGAAAGCGACTAGGTAGATCGGCGCTATGGATGGCAACGCATCAGTGCCCGAATATCATTCTACTTTGAGAAGTGCTCTGCTATTTGCTTGCGGAGCGTTGGCTTCATCCTGTTCAGCCTTGCCTCGAGCGTATTGTCAAATCTTATTGAACCATCAGCAGTTGCTGCTTTTACCCCTCCTACGCAAACTATGGACTTGTCTGCAACTGAAACATCTATGCT
The DNA here is from genome assembly GCA_024860875.1 of Nitrososphaerota archaeon. Classification (GTDB taxonomy): domain Archaea; phylum Thermoproteota; class Nitrososphaeria; order Nitrososphaerales; family UBA57; genus VHBL01. The sequence goes on from JACPSZ010000013.1 coordinate 60,345, forward strand.
CTTGGAGACCTGCTTTGCGATGCCTTTTACAAGACTCTTATCTTCGTTATTGCACGACAAAATAACTTTCTTTGCTCCTACTGCCTCTACAGCCTCTGCAGCCATCTTTCTCATAGCTTCTTTGTACTCTTTGGGCTTGTTCTTGGCTAATTTGCCTAGAGCGTTTTCAAAGACCTTGTTTATGTTGTCCTCAACTAATCTTAATGACTTGTTTCGTGCTTCTAATTCTGCGCTTCCAATTATCCTTCTTGAGAGGCTTTCTACTTGTCTGTCTTTAGAGGATAGAATCTTGCCCGCTTCAACCTCCGCCTCCCTCTGAGCCTGATAGATTATGTCTTCACCCTCCATCTTGCCAGACTCGAGAATCTTCAATATCTCCTGCTTCGCCTCTTCAACTACCTTACCAACTACATTGTCAAGAGCAGACTGCGCTATCATTTTTGAACTATGTCAATGGGCATTTTTGCGACTAATTTATCTGTTTTCATGCCTAAGGATTACACAAATCCGTTCTGTTAGCTTTAGGGGACATCGACATCCCAACAATTAACACGCCTCACGGATTTAGAACCCGAAGAGATAATCGGCAGATTAATCTTTGGACGCTTTAGCTGAGACAACTACTCTTTGTATACCATTACATCTTTCCCTAACAGAATCCTGAATACTAGTCTTTATCTTATCAAGCTGACCGACCGTAATTGATGCTTCTACCTCTATGTGTATCTCACTGTGCACGTATGGACCAGCAGCCCTGAGCATGACATCCTTAACCTTCACTCCCTGCTCGGCCTCAACTATTTTAGTGATCTCCTCGACGAGTTCAGGATTGTGGTAGGCATCTATCAACACAAGGGACGTTCCTTTAATAGCCACATAGGAAACGAAGAAAATGAAAAACGCTACAGCCATTCCACCCACAGAATCCATTTGGTGAAAGCCCAGCGATGATAATAGAACCGTGAAGAAGACCAAAAAAGAGGCCGAGCCATCTTTGATGGCATTATTTGCATCGAGCCTAAGAGAAGATAGGTTGTATCTCCTTGCTATCCTCCTCATCTGAAATGCTCTGTATAGAGAAATTGTACCTGCTATTAGCAAGACTGCCAAGGCTAGAGCAGGTAGCGTGAGTGGTTTAGGTTCAAGAAAAGCCAGATATGACCTGTAGAGGATAAATACTCCAACTCCAATTAATCCTATGGCTCCCACGAATGCAACTAGGCTCTCGATCTTGTAGTAGCCAAAGTGAAACCTTTCGTCAGGCGCCTTACGGGATATTCTCAGGCCAAGCCATACTAAGAAGGAGATAAAGGCGTCTGAAATGGAGTCTATCCCGTCAGCCGTAACGCCAACACTACCTGTGAACTCACCTATTATAATCTCTACAATGCCCAATCCGAGCAAGGTCCAGGATGACAGTTTGGCTAGTTTCTCTCCCTCTTGGTACCCCCTTGACGCTTCAGGTATAATTTTTGACATGTCTTTTGAGTTAACGGAATCGAATATCCCTACCGGTATATACCATTTATGTTATCAGACGTAATGTCCACAGACTCAACAGAATCTCTTTGATAAAGGCTAAAATCCCCGAGTTCTAGGACGCGGTAGCACTTGAAAATAAGCCCGATTTACTACCTTCTTGTTTTCACTCCTCTGGCAGTAGCTTTAGAGTTTCTGCATGCTGATCATGTATTGATATTCGTCGTATCTGGAATTGCCATCTTGCCCCTTGCTAAATTGATTGGAGATGCTACTGAGCATTTAGCAGTCCATTATGGTGCTGTTGCAGGGTCGCTGCTCAATGTGACCTTCGGGAACGCTGCCGAAGTGATCATAGCTCTTACCGCTCTTAATGCTGGACTGTTCAATTTGATCAAGGCTTCCATTACTGGCTCCATAATCGGAAACGTTCTGTTGATCTTCGGTTTAAGCATAATCGCTGGAGGGTTAAGAAAGAAGGAACAGGTATTCAACAGTGCAAATGCTGGAGTGCAGACTTCGATGCTGTTTCTTGCGGTAATCGGGTTAGCAGTTCCTACCATACTTGCTGAGACAGAACTCAAAGGCGATGGCCCTGTGAACCAGAATTTGGTTCAATTGATGAGCGACTCTCTCGCATTCATCCTTTTGGCTGTGTATATTGGATCTATAATATTCACTTTCATAACGCACAAGCACCTTTTTGTTGTTCCGGAAGAAGAGGAGCATAAGCACCATGCTTTATGGAGCAAAAAGAGAGCTTTCCTTCTATTAGCAGGTTCTATGGCTTTTGTAGCACTTGTTAGCGAGATTCTGGTCGGTTCTGTAGAAGCAACGTCAGAAGAGTTCGGCTTTGGCGAATTGTTTGTAGGTGCTGTTATTGTTGGCCTTGTTGGTAATGCTGCGGAGCATAGCTCTGCAATAACGTTTGCAAGGAAGGAAAAATTGGATACTGCCATAGGCATAGCCGCAGGCTCGGCAACCCAGATCGCTCTATTCGTTGTTCCTCTGCTTGTGTTTGCAGGGATAATTCTGGGGAAGCCTCTGACTCTGGTGTTTACGCTGTATGAACTGGCTGCCGTATTCCTTTCTGCAATAATAATGAATTTGATTGCTCATGATGGAAAGAGCAACTGGTTTGAAGGAGTCATGCTGACTGCTGTGTATGTTATAATTGGGATAGGGTTCTATTTTATTGGGTAATTGCTCTCGTCTCGACTGGTTTCTGCATGATCTAGATTAAAATCTTCTGGTTGCAATCATAAAATATTCAAGAAACAAAAGCTAAACATCAGGCATGCTTAGAAAAACCTGTGCGAGGACCTTTCTTCCTCGATCAGTTTTGCCTCCTTCAATCAGGAAGACCTTCTTCGGGGTTGAAACAAATTGGCCAGCATTGAGTCTAATGGATTTGGATGCCAATCCTTTGTAAGTTACCTTGCATTCGTTACGCTCAATTACCTCATTTTTTACTGCTGCTTTACATAAGCTGTAGATGGTTCCTACAGGCAAACCAAGTTTTTGATCTATGTGTGAGAGGTAATCCTCGCTCGACATCCGAGCCCCACCCTCGCTCTTCTTGTACCTTCCCATTCTATTCAGCTAGAGTCGATTTACGGACTCGTACTTAAAGCCATAACATTACAGAACTACATTAATGTAATTGCCCTAAAAAGGTCAACGCCGATGTTACAACAAGCTTTAACAATATTTTCGGTGAAATATGGAATGTCTCGTTCTAAGGCTACAGACTACCTTCTGTACCTTCTACGAGAGCCAGCAACTTGCTCACAGACAGGACATTGAAAATTTCCGGGAGAAACCTCTATCATTCTGACTTTATGATTGTTACACATAGGCCGTGTGTTTATTGACAGTTCTTTTGGTAACACGCATAGGTTAAGAAATACGCATGTATTATGTGTTTGCTATTTCAAGTCTGCATAGTAGCCCTTTTATAGCGTATGGTTCCTTGAAAAGGTCAGTGTTATCCAGCACTAGGAGATGAAAGAACGAGTTACGGACAAGGAGGAGGCGGTTACGGGCGCCCACGCTTCGGTGGAGGAGGCTTTAGGTCGAATGCACCCAAGCCAGTTGAAGTTGGCAAGGAGTACGATGTCACCATTACCGAAACGAGCAGAAGGGGCGACGGAGTGGCCAAGATCGACGGCTTCGTCATTTTTGTTGCCGGAGGAAAGCGGGACGAGAAGACGAGGATCAAGATTACTCAGGTAGGCCCCAGATTCGCCAACGCTACTAAAGTAGAAAGTAAGGAAACTACGAGTTAAAACTCGTTCTCATAAGGACGGAAGATAATTCCGTCTATCTTTTTGTTTTTACTATGCTAATATGAAAAGAATACTACTGGCGGAGGTCTAGAGGATATTTTCTAATAACAGGGTTTGACATTTTGTCCCGTCCAATAAAATTGGGGAAGCCCTAACCTCTTTCTGTAGTCTTAGCCGGGCTACTTCTTCTTCGCTGGCTTCTTCTTAGCCTTTGCCAAAAATTTCTCCGTTGTTATTCCACGACATCATATAGATAAAGCTGCTTATGCATCCGATGAATATTCTGATCATAAGGATAGTTAGAATATGGTTTCAACGTTCTATGCATAAATCTAATTGTCATGATGGAAAGAGCAACTGGTTTGAAGGAGTCATCCTGACTGCCGTGTATGTTATTATTGGGATAAGGTTCTATTTTATTGAGTAAAAATAAAACTTAGTTGTGAATGTTTGGAGCAGTTTAGACTCGTTATATATTCTAGATCTGACGAAATTTCTTGCTATTCAAACTATAAATAGAAATATTGTATGTGCAGACATCCTGCATGTCGGCTGGTGTAAAAGAGGAAGCCGAAAAGATATACGAGTTATTGCGGAACTATATCCCCAGTGAATGGGATGGGAAAAAGGCAATTCTTGAGTTGAAGGAGGCAGATTATTATTGGCGACACCCAGAATGGATCGGATGGGATTTTGAATCCAAGTCGCACAAGATTCTAGTAGAAAATATTGGCGGTTCTTTCGGACCTAAATACGGTAGAACGCAGTTCGACTATAAACGCAATTATGTTTGGGACTTTAAAACACACGTAGATAAATTCAGGTGCTTGGGCAATAATCAATGACATGGAAGCTACGGATAGGTGTATTCAAGAGTATGGTGGAGTTGGTCTAATACTTGCCATTGGTAGTGCAGAGTACATGATGAAAAAAGGACTTTCCAGAACTGGCACGAACAATTAAAAGGAGGAAAGAGTAAATATGAGTATGAGAGGATAAAGAGAGGAGCTACTTCTCGCGTAAGGAAGATAACCTTTGTGTTAAGAAAGATTGAGGTGTTATGGCTGACTTCAGATCTAATTCTGGCTGGTATCAGAGGTAATTGGATAGGAAAGTTCCAAGAAGGTACGCGCAATGCGGATGGATCTCCAAGGCGTCCGAAATACGAAATTAATGTCGAAGCCATCCCGGACAATGTCAGAATTCTATGATTGAAACTGATCGAGCTTTACAATGGACAATTCCTTTTCATTTAGGACTCCGTACCGTCGTCTTGCTCTAGCTACTAGTTCGTCGTGTCTTTCACTGTACGGTACATAGAGCTGGCCTGGCTTTATCGATTTTACATTGGAATCCATGACGTTCTTCATTTTTTTGTTTACTTCACTGCCTAAATAGTGACGCCAAGTACCTTTTGCTGCAACTGCTGTGGTTCCGTTCCCCATGAACGGATCGAAAATCAGATCTCCGGGACGGCTAGAAAATTCGATACATTTTGCTACTAATTCTTCGGGAAGTTTAGTGCTATTCTTCACTTCACCTATCCTGTAGGTGCGTTTTATCTCCCATACATCCAATGGGTAATGAACGATTTTATTGAAATAGTACTTTGGCCCTTTGGCCAAAAAGAGGATATGATAATGACTTGTAACGAATTTTCTGTTTGTAAATACACCAAATTGATACTTCCAAATAATATGGTTAATTAGACTCAACCCGCTTTCTTTGATCGCACGTAGAATATCATCAAGTCGTGTCCAACCGCTAAATATCCAAGCAGACCCACCTTCCTTCATAATCCTGGGGAGTTCTTTTATCCATTTTTCCGAGAACTCTGTGTAATCGCCTTCTACTTCGCGGTACCCTCGTCTAACGAATCTCTCATCTCTATTATATATCGATTCTTTTCCTGTGAAGCCTAAACCAAAAGGTGGATCGGCTATAACCACATCTACTGATTCGTCAGGGAGCTTTCTCATAAAATCTACACAATCTCCGTATAGCACACGGTCTACAGGAAAATCAAATTTTGCTTTCTCGAATTCTTCTCTTGCTTGATCAAGACTCCAATCTTCTGTAGGTTTAAAATAAGCAGCAGCCAAGTTGGGTATGTAGTGGTTCTTCCGAACCTTCTTTTGTTTCTGTTCTGGTTTAACGGTCACTATGTCTTTACCTCGAAGAATCTAATGTTTTTTTCCATAGTCTTTAACATAATATTTTCTGTCATATCGCTATTTAAAATTTGGGCGACTTGTGTTATTGATTGGGGTAATTGTTCTTGTTTTAATCTATAGATAGTAAAAATTCGCCTTTTTAAATATCCTCCAACCGAGCCTCAAATCATGCCTGCAATACTGAAAACTCCTCTCCTGCTCATAAATTTCAAGACCTATTTGGAAGGAACAGGTCAGAAAGCCTTCAGATTATCAAAGATAGCAGAAAAGGTGAGCCTCGATACAGGAGTTCAAATTATCATAACCCCGCAATACTCCGACATAGCAAAGATAGCCTCAAAGATCAAAATTCCCATATTTGCACAGCATTTAGACCCAGAGGAAGCAGGAGCACACACAGGCTATATTCTACCAGAAGCAATTTCAGCCGCAGGAGCTATTGGCACGATGCTGAACCATTCTGAAAAACCATTAACAAAAGAAAAGATAGGATCAGCAGTCAAAAGGTGCAAAGAATTGGGACTCTTAACCTGCATATTATCCAACAGTCCCGAAGAAGGAGCAGAACTTTCCAAATTAAAGCCAGACATGATAGTTGTAGAAGTTCCCGAATTAATAGGAACGGGGAGAGCTATATCCACAGTAAGCCCTCAAACGATAAAGAATGCAATAGCCATGATAAGAAAGAATAATAAAAAAGTCATATTGATAGCAGGTTCCGGAGTAACTACGAGCAAGGACGTGAAAAGAGCCATTGAATTAGGAATGCAAGGCGTAGGATCGAGCAAGGCAGTAATGACATCTGAAAAACCCAGAGAAGTTCTGTATGAGATGGCCAACGGACTCCTCTCTGCAAATAGTAAAGTACTCAAGCACTCCACTCCTCGGAACAACATTTCATAGACTGCAAGCCATACGTGTTAGTTGGAGACCAATATCTCAAAACTTTGAGTTCAAATACTATTAGCAGACAAATGGCAGATTACTTCCTCTTTTGAGTTTATATACAGAACAAGGGATTTTTACACACAGAGGGTACGTTTTGTTAGTAAATTTCACTCAATTACTCAAGTACTAGAGTACTCTACTCCTTTACTATTGTTGCTTTATATGGCAACGCCCTTTGTCAATTTGCACACAGGTGCGGGCACAGTCCCCCCATACGGGGAGTATTGGCCCTATGCAGTTGCCGGCTCAGGAGTGGAGATGGTAACCTGTCCGTCCTTGTCTTTGACCATCTTTACCGTTATCCTGCGAGGAGGGTTTTGAATCCCTTTGCTCCACATCAGCTCGTTGAGCTCCTCCGAAATCTTGATCTTCTTGGGTTTCATGTGACGCGTGGCATACTCTTTGATGAGGTTTATCGCCCTTTCAGTCCTCCTATAGCGTGGGGTCACCCATGCCCTCCACAACGGAACCGTGTAGACTCTCTCTACTTCTTCGGACACTTACTTCACCTTGAGCTTTGTTCTCCTCCAAGCCCTGCGCTTTGGATGAGTCCTTACCTGCCTATTGGTTCTTACAATGACCCACGTTGGGACGGACGAGTTCTGCTTCCTCTGCTTTTCCAGCCTTATCTTTACTCCAGATGTCTTCTTGCTCAATCATGCCCACCGTATCTTGAATTCCTTTTTCGGTTGCTGGACGCTTGCAAGGAACTGTTTAACCTCCTCGTCAGTTATCGCCCTCTTGATCTTTCCCTCCGATGCTAGTCTGATGATATTATCCTCTATTATTGCAGCAGTTTCTGGCTTGACCATTTTGATGTTGGTAAGCCTCTGCCTTGCATCAGATGTTAAAATAACTCTTAAGACTCTCTCCCTAGCTAACTGCTTTTCCTTTTCCGCATCCGCAGAAGCGGCTCTTTGTGCAGGCCCTTCGGACAAAATAAATCACCTACAAATATCTGGCAAGTTCTGGTGCTTCCTTTGCCAGACCTTTAAAGATTTCACGGCTTATTCTATCGACAAGTTTCACGCCTTCGCTGGTCAGTATTCTTCCGCTGTTGGCCTTCTTTGTCACTAAACCTGCAGCCTCCAGCTGCTGAATCGGCTTCCTTATCGCAGCTCCTCCCGCATCCCTATGGTGAGCTTTAGAGTAGCCTACGCGTGTCCTTCCTCCGTATGCAGCTTCCAGCTCAGTGAGACCTATAGGAGCGTGAAGGTAAATCTTGCGTAGCAACGATGCACATCTTTTGTACCACCAGTCCCTGTCCTGCGGAGGGTGTTCTGCATGCGAACCCGTCTTTGCAAAAGGAGCCCATGCTGGCGGAGATATCTGCTGAACCTTGCGTAGGTGCTCCGCTAGGCGTTTAATCAAAATATCTTGCGGTACGTCTTGTGCTGTTGGCATTGCTGATACGTAGAGCCATATGGTTTTCTGAGCTCTATTTAGGTTTTGGTACGAATGCAACAAAATTGTTCTGAGGAGTAGAGTACGAGTGATTTGCTAAATAGGTATCAGGTGGAAGCCTAATTATTGCACAACAGCTAATTTCCGAAAATCCTTATTAGAGTTCCATCATTTGAGTAAGAAATATGTCTTCGCAGGGCATGGCTGCAGAGAAGAGGCTTACACTGGCCGACAGATTAAGTACTATACAATTTGATGTTGATACACAACCATTCATTACTGTTGATACCAATACCTGCAAGACATGTGAGAAGAAGCCCTGTTTGTACGTATGCCCCGCAACTGTTTATACTCTTGAAAATTCCGAATTAGTGTACAACCCTGAAGGCTGCATGGAGATGGGCGTCTGTCAGATCGTCTGCCATAGTATAGGCAAGTCTGCGATAAAGTGGAACTATCCCAGAGGAGGAAAAGGAGTTTCTTTCAAGTACGGGTAATAGGAACTCCTTCTAATGAAAGTAGCATAACCCGCTGCTCTAAACCATAATTAAAATTTAATACATACTCTGTAAAGTCAGTTGGCTATGTCTACAGAGGAACTTGAACTTGATTCTTTGGAGGGCGTCGGCCCTGCTAGGAAACAGAAGCTTATGGACGCTGGAATACATACAATTCTTGACCTTGCGATTAGAGGACCTACAGAGGTGGCCGACACCGTAGGGCTGGACATGTCCGCCGCAATAGAATTATGCAATAAGGCTAGAAACAAACTTGTCGAACTCGGGAGGTTAGAGAAGGACTTTGTTTCGGCAAGCGAGATTTACAAGAGGAGGCTGAACATAGACAAGATAACGACAGGCACGAAGAACCTTGACGATTTATTGAACGGAGGAATAGAAAGCCAAGCAGTTACAGAATTTTACGGCGAATACGGTTCAGGAAAGACGCAATTATGCCATACGCTTTGTGTTATGGTGCAGCTTCCGAAAGAACTTGGAGGCTTGGATGCTGGCGCCCTGTACATAGACACTGAAGGCACTTTCAGGCCCGAAAGGATTGCAGGCATAGCAAAGGCAAGAGATCTGGACTCAGACCAGACACTGGAGAAGATTACGGTTGCAAAAGCGTACAACAGCGCCCATCAGCAACTGATAGTTCAGGAGCTCGGGAAGGTCTTAGACCAGAATAACATAAGGCTTGTAATAGTAGACTCTGCAGTAGCCCATTTCAGGGCCGAGTTTTTGGGAAGAGGCACATTGGCAGACAGGCAACAGAGGCTAAACAGGTTCATGCATCTCCTCGTAAGATATGCTGAGACGAGAAACATAGCAGTAGTAGTTACCAATCAAGTTCAGTCAACACCAGACCAGTTCTTTGGCGATCCCACAAAGGCTACTGGAGGACACGTGGTTGCACATACAAGCACATATAGAATTTACTTCAGAAGGGCTGGCAAGAACAGGATTGCGAAGATGGTAGACTCTCCATACCACATGGAGAGGGAGATTCCATTCATACTCAACGAGAAGGGCGTTGATGACCCTGCAGAGGAAACTACGCCAAAGAGAAGCAGGCAGAGCGCATAAATTTATAGCAGAGCTAGGTTCGGCGTTCAAGATTGACATTGAGAAGACTGCTCGTCGGGCTGCTCCTAATAATTCTCCTGCTTCCAACTGTGGCGACTAGCATAAATGCACAGCAGGCTAAGGAAGAGAGAACCTACGACGAAATACTCAGCATAACCGTGGTGAGCAACATAGGGCTGTGGAAGATTAAAGAGATCGGGCTCAACGTTTCATCGCTCGGAGTTTCTGGTGCGGAAAGTATAGCTAACGTGCAGGAATATGAGCTATTATTTACAAAACATTCCGATTATGATTCAAGAGCTGAATTCTTCAAATCTTACGGGTATAACGTGCTGGGCTTCGACCTTCTCCCTGAGCAGGGTGCAGTGCTCCGTGTCAATGCATCATCATTGGATGCTGCTAGGCAAGTTGCCACAGTGTTAGAAAATGCTTTTCGCCTTAGCTTCATATACATAAAGAGCAGCGGAAACAACCATTTCTTCTATTCTAGTGCTGAGCTGGGACGCGCTCAAGATCAAAAATTCCTGCCGATAAACCTCTGGAACCTGTTTACGGGAAGGGGTGGATTGGACACGCTTGTCACGATGGACACCTTCCAAATTAATCCCATGCCGATGCTTGGGCTAAATGGAAAACGCGGAACTTCTGGTTTCACTTACACAATTTGGGTCGGAGGAATAGCTCCTGATGCAACAAGCTCTGGATCCATCAAATATGATAACTTCTTCCAGTTCATACAAACGGGAGGAATAAACGCATCAAGAACCGCGAAGACATCAACATTAGAATTCAAGACATTTGGCCAACTGGTAACTCCGCAAGACAAATATGATTTTACCCACATCACAGATGTCAGGGGGAGCACAGCAATCTCTCTGCTGTCGGCCAACGAAAATAGATCGAAGTTCAATTTCGACTACAAGAGGACTCCTGCGAACCTTATTGTCACGAGATCTGTCGACAAGTCATCAGTCGTTACAGGCGATACTGTAGAATACAGGGTAAGGTTTGAGAACACCGGTCCAGTCGGGCCAACCGCCGGTGGCGTAGCAGTAGATTTCGTGGATGGCAAAGAGACATGGTGGCAGCAACACTTTGACGCAGTTCGTGCAGAGTCCAATACCACAATAAGGAACCTCGAGCCTGGCCAGTCAAAGACATTCGTCTATTTGCTGCGTGCCAGGACGACTACGGAAGCCGTGGCGTCAACTAGCGAAGCCGACAGCGTCTTCAGGTACAACTACACTATCGCTAACAGGAAGTTCACTTCAACTGCAAGGGGGAACGATATGAATATCGTTCTGAACAGGGGAGCCGCATCTCTTATAGCTGAAGGCTCGGCGACAGACTACTACCCTACAACTCCAGGAAACGCAAGCTTGGTGCTGTTGGTAAGGAACGGGGGAACGCGAACCGCATTTAATGTAAAAGCCTTCTTGGGCGACAAGCTGATAACCACTATTCCCACAGTAACGCCCGACCCCATCAGACCGGAGAGGGTTACAACCCCAATTCCTTTTGACAACTTTGCTTTGAAAAAGCGTGACCTGTTCTGGAGGATCGAGTGGACTGATGACAACAGAGTTCAATCGGTAAGTTCGAACACGATACCGATCTTTGAAAACTACACCTCTACAGCAGTACCCATACTAACCATCCAAAAATCTTCGGTGCAGAACAAAACAAAGGGGGATGGCGTCTACGAGACAAGAATCATGATAATTAACAAAGGCAAAGCAGCAACCGGAGCATTCGAAATACTCGACTTTCCTCCAAAGGGAACTACCTTCTCATCTGGAGACTTTTCGCCTTCAGGCCAGGGAGTTTCAGCAACCATCGACAACATACTGCCAGATTCGAACAAGACGGTATCGTATCTCAACAGAGGGCCAACTAAGATGAACGTAATCACGGGGCCAGCATTTATCAGGTTCAAGGTAGGAGAGCAAACTTCCGAAGTAGTTACTAGATCTATCGTGAGTGCGGATGCCGTTACCCTGCAGAAAACGACAAACACGCAGAGGGGTTTTATAGCGTACAACTTTACCGCCAATCTTAGCTTTAAGAATGAGGGAGCTGAAACTGTGTACAATGTTGGGATAGACGGGAGGGATACACCGCTCAGAGTGGTCAAAGGAGATAACGTGGCAGCCAAGGATGCTCTTGCTCCCGGCGAATCTATCAATCTGCAATACAGCCTCCAGACATTCAGGGCACAGAACGCCTCGCAGATAGGCGCCTATGCAAGGTTCACTCTGGCAGGCTCCATATTGGAAACTGCCACGAAGGCCATCCCCATAGAGGTCTACAATGCTCCTCAAGTGAAGATAAGGCTCGAGGAGCCTATCGTGCTTGACAACAGGCCTTATAGGATACTTGTGGAGATTGCTAATCCTTCTCCGCTTCCGATAAGTGCTCTCTCAATAACCCAGAATATCGTTGAAAACTTCAAGATGAGCGGAGGAGACCTTACTGCTGAGGCTTCAAGGCAACTGGCTCCGGGAGAGAAGATTACGCTCTCTGTAACGGGAGTTAGTACGGAACCGAATAAGCAGATGCGATTTGCGCCGAAGATAACACACTTCTACGAAGGCCAGACGGTAGTTGTACCAATCTCCGAGCTGAATGTGCTTGTTGGAGAAGACATCACGGCAAGGTTTGCGATGCCAGTAGGAGCGGGAATTGCCATAGTTCTAGCGACGTGGATACTTGTCAGAAGGGCAGTGCAAAAGCCCGAGGAAAAAGTTTAGCGCTCCCTTTTACCCTCTACAAATTCAATAAATCTTCTCTTTGCCTCTTCGTAGGGCAGCTGCTGGGGGGGATGCTTGAAGCAGTAAGAGGAGACGCTGATTAGTGATCCTGATACCCCTCTCTCCAGCGCCAACGCCGTCCCTCTTATGGCGTCTATCATTATTCCTGCACTGTTGTAAGCATCTACGACATGGAGTTTCAGGTCTATTGTTAGAGGGATGTTTCCAAAATATCTTCCTTTCAGGTAGATGTAGCATATCTTGTCGTTGTCAAGGAAATCCACATAATCGCTCGGGCCTATTCTTGTCGGAACTTCGTATGGGGCCATGGCCCTAACAGCGCTTGTCTTGCTCTCCCTTTTATCAACTAATCTGCTCTCTTCGAGCATGTTCAAAAAGTCCGTGTCTCCTCCAAGGTTCAATTGGTAAGTTTCATCTACCTTGACACCTCTATCGACGCAGAGCTTTACTATCGTCTTGTGCAGCACTGTTGCTCCGAGCTGGCTCATGACATCGTCCCCTGCTACTGGCAGTGAAGCTTTGGAGAACTTCTGGTCCCATTCCTCGTTAGAGGCTATGAAGACGGGCATGGCATTGACGAATGCAGTCTTTGCAGCTATAGCTTGCTCAGCGTAGAACCTTGTCGCCTCTCCGCTGCCCACTGGTAGATAATTTACAACAATATCGGCTTGCACATCGGAAATCATATCGGAGACTTCTGTTGGTTCAACTTTGTCTACAGGGACAACATCTTTGAGATACTTCCCGATACCATCAAGAATTCTTCCTTTCTGCACCTTTACGCCTAATCTTGGCACATCTGTTATCTTGATCGTGTTGTTGGGCTTCTCGAAGATCGCCTCGGAAAGATCCTTCCCAACTTTCTTTGCATTTACATCGAATGCAGCCACAAACTCAATATCGCTGGGCTCGTAGCCTCCAAGCGAATAGCTCGTCAAACCAATAGAATCATCTTCACCTCTAATCTTATAGTATTCAGTACCTTGAACCAATGCCGAGGCGCAGTTTCCCACCCCTACCACAGCAACTCTAATCTTTCGCAAAGCTGCCATTGCGGTATTCTATATTCATATTAAGTCTTTTCAAAGCTAAAGTTATTTTCTATCCTTCAGACATTCCTAAAGCCTTGAGGATTGGCCTCTCAATTCAGAACTAGCCCTATAGGACTTTATCGATCATTTCGTCAGACAAACCTCTCTGTTTTAGCCTTTCTCTGAGCATGCCTTCCATCTTCGGTTTTTCTGGTTCGCTAAATATCGTCAGTCTTGGCATTACTTAGATAGAGCTTCTGTCTCTCTTCCAGTGGAAGGCGAAGGTAGTTTGCCAGATATGCCTTCCTGCCTTGCCAAGCGTAGGCGGATGTCTCCCCTAGCGAGCGCGCGCTAATACTGATCAGATGATCAAAGGACCACTCTACCACAGAGGAATCGGAATGTGGTATCAACAATTTTTGCTCGGTAATTACATCAAACGTCCTCGAGTCCCAAAACCCAGAGAGGTCAAATAGGTCTTATCCTTATCCGTCTTTCAGTTGCAACAATCATGCTACCCTCAATCCTGTTTGGATATTCATTTAGAACTCTTCTGACAACCCGGAACTTGACATCTGTCCTCTCGTCTGTTAATCTGAGCAGAAGAATCCCGGCAGCTCTGTATGATAGTGCCAAAGATGCGAACTCTTTGTCATTTGTGACGATGACCCTTCCTTCTCGAATTGCTCTGTTTAGTATTACTTGATCAGGTGCTCCTCGGATTTCTTTGGTAACCGAATAGGTATCATAGCCGAGCTCTTTAAGGAGCTCAGCAACCCTTACACCGGTGCTTTCATCTACAAGAAACTTTGGCACTAGGCTTCGCTAGAAGCGACTGGATATATCTCTTCATTTCCGACCACTTTCGCAGCATAGAGAAGGGCAGCTTTGATATCATCCTTTGTAAGCTGAGGATACTCTCTTAGTATCTCCTCTTCTGTTTCCTCATTAGCGACGAGTTTGACAATGAGCTCGACTGGGACCCTTGTTCCTTTTATCACTGGCTTCCCTACCATAATCTTTGGGTCTATAACTATACGCCCAAGTAGCCGCTCCACCATACAGCATGGAATTGTATCTGTAACATATAAAGCAATTTATGTCTGGGTATAAAACGAAGCAATAGTTGCTATTATTAATCCTTTAAGATCGAGTTACTCAATAAATTAAGTCGCTCTGTATTCGTTAGCTTCTCTATTGACTCACCAGCTCGGCATAGTATTTACGAGTCGCTCCGCCCCACAACGCTAAGGAAGCACTGCGGGGTCCGCTAGGAACGGCTTGCTTTCACAACAGTTTCATAGGCCTCGACCATCTTCGAGAATGGTATCTTTGGGCTGCTCCATTGAGCAGAATCGGCGCGCTCTCGACATTGACGGTTGTATACGGCTTGCCGGTCTCTTGGTGAGTATATTTCACGATGAGCTTGCCATTCTGGTTTTCCGCTATTGCAAACGCAGCAAAAGACTCCTTCCCTCCAGGGTCATAGCCAGCATAAAATTCTCCTGAAATATCTTTTGGCAGCTCTTCTTTTTGCCTCAACAGTAAACAAGACATTCACTTTACAGCCTTCAGGAGTTCCTTTTCAGATACAATCTTGTCTTGCTGCCTGATGGCCTTATTTTCCACCTCATCAGGCTCAACAACCGGTACTACCTTCTCTGCAAGCTGCTTGTACATCAGCCGAAGCTGTCGCAACTCGTTCCTTATCCCCTTAAGCTCTTTCTCCAGCTGTGCTATTAGTGCCATGAAAGATCTGTAGGCACATAAACCTTCTGTGAAAGTCAAACTGTCCCTTGAGTAATACTCCAATACTAGCTAAAGGCATTTAGCGGAGTCGCTGTTAGATCTGTAAATATCATAAGTTCGGGAAAAAGAAGGGGAAGGAGGCTCTGGCCCTCCGATAGCTAAACCCGCCACTCTTTTGGTGCCAGAAAAATACCGACCTGCCTCCGTAGGCGGATTCGCTATATTTTATATGGCGGGTCCGGTGGGATCCGGACAAATCAAAAAAGGGGTGGAGGGTAGGTCGGGCAAGTCAACCTAACCCATTTGCCTTAATCAGCGTATCCGTTTTGTTGCGATTAATTGCATGTGCAATTAAATGAATTAAACATGCACTCACTGAGTTTAGGTCCGCCGAAAAGGCGATTGATAAGAAGGTCAACTTTACATATCGAATGGGATTAAATATGGTCCTCGCTACATAGGCTTTGGTGATATAATTCCATGCCTGAATTCACGAAGGGTCAGACTTGGGGAGCACTCAAGAAATCTTGGACGGCCTACAAGATTGCAAAAGTCCAGAATGACAAGCTCAAGATGAAAGAGTACGCGGAAAGGATACAGACCCTTCAGAAAGAACTAGGCCTAAAGCAAGCCGAGTTCGGAGACGTAGCATAAAAGTCGAAACTCCACTACGCATTTTTTTTGCCTGCCTATCATTTTGTAGCTCCCACCCATCTTCTCAATTGAGGTGTGACGCTCTTCCGCCAAGTTTCGAACTAGGCATGAATAATGCCTCAATAATGAATCAACACCTGATCTCCCTTCTCTTCAGTAAGAAAAATAGGGGATGAGTAGGCTGGGTAATTCAACCTAACCCAATTAAGTTTACCTTTGTTTAGGCTTAATTCATAATAACCTTTCCTACTGCACTGGAAGGAGAAGATGTCAGAATACAGAAGCATTATTGAAAGGGCATTCAAGAAGCTCTATGCAGAGTTTTCTAGGATTAGAAGTGATCCTAAACTTGCCGATGTAGTTGGAAGAGGGGAATCTGGAGACATAACTCATACAATAGATGCGATGGCCGAGAAGCTCCTCATTGAATCTTTTAGAAGAAGCATACCAAATTGTACTGTAGTCTCTGAAGAAATCGGAATAGTCGATGGAGCAAAAGACGCTCCGATCGTATTGATGGATCCAATAGACGGTAGCACCAATGCCATTAGAGGTCTGCCTGTGTTCTGCGCGACTGCAGGAATTCTTGAAGATAGAAAATTCGGCAGCATGGAAGCTTCTGGCACCGTCGATCTTGTAACTGGGGAGATTATTGTTGGAGATGGAAGAGGAGTTTATGTAAATGGTGAAAAGCATAATCTCAGCAAAGTTTCCAAATTGGAGGAGGCTCTTGTATCTTATGAGGTTAAGGTCAGGGTTGAGAGGCCGCAGAAGATGATCGACAAGATGTACGAGCTTATGTCAAAGACAAAGTATCCAAGAGTTCTCGGCTCTGCAGCCTTGGAGATTGCATACGTTGCGATAGGCAGGATGGATGCGTATGTTGCACCGGGAAAGCAGCTCAGAAGCTATGATTGTTTGCCATCGATATTCTTGGTAAAGTCTGCAAGAGGATTTGTTCAGGGTATCGGGCAGAATCTTGATTCTGTGGATGTCATGTCTAATGAGAGGATTTCTTTTGTTGTTGCAGGAAACAAGACATTAGGAAAAATCTTTGCTGAAGAATTCTCCTCCGTCTAAGATTGATATGGGAAGGTTAATTGCATAGTTCAATTTCTTGTGCTGAAAAGGGAAATCTATGGAGGAGCGCTCCGCTGGTGCAGTGCTGTTCAGAAGGGAAAACGGGGCAGAGATGTTTCTGCTATTACATTATCCGGCTGGCCACTGGGACTATCCAAAGGGCAATATAGAAAAGGGAGAACAAGAACTAGAAACTGTCCGCAGGGAGATCAAGGAAGAAACTGGGATTGAGGATATCGTCATAATTGATGGCTTCAAGAAAGTCGTCGAATACAACTACAAGAGGGATTCTGTTTTGGTGCACAAGAAAGTTTCCTATTATGTTGCTGAATGCAATACTTCAAAGGTGACGATGTCTTTTGAACATCTTGGCTATCAATGGCTCGGCTATGAAGCTGCTATGAAAAGACTCACTTTCAAGAATGCGAAGATTGTCCTGCAGGCAGCTCACGAGTTCCTTAAGAAACCGGGAGCCAAGAGTCTCGACAAATTCGTTTAGCAGTTCCTTTAGGATCATCAGCTTCAATTATAGTTCTCCCGACTATCAGAAAGTCGCTACCCGCATCTATTGACTTCTTTGCGTCCCCTCCCTGAGCACCTACCCCGGGAGAAAATATCAGAATCTTCTTTGGCAGTTTCTTTCTTATTTCGGCGATCTTTTCTGGAGATGTAGCTCCTACCACTACTCCGTCAGCCTTCCAAGCTATCGCTCTTGCAACAAACTCCTCAAAGACTCTCTTTTTTGACTTGAGCATTAATCCATAGCCATCCTTGGCTGCTGGATGGCTCATGTACGTCAGCAGAATTACTGCGTTGTTCCATTTCTTTGCTAGTGTGAATACGGAATCTAGGGCGCCGTCGTAGCCGACGAAGGGGTTTGCAATTATTGCGTCGAAACCCTCATCGAAAAGTATGCTTGTCGCTGCTTCGTTAGTGCTTCCTATGTCGTTAAGTTTGATGTCAGCAATTGTTTGAAGACCCTTATTGTGAGCAAACTTGTTTATCTTTGAGATATCGTCAAAACTGAGCGGAAGTAGAAGATGGAAGTTCATCTTTACTGCAGATATGTACGGTGCAACCTTTTCTATGAGATCAATGGCACGCTTCTGGAGTTGCTTATCATTAACAATGTCAAGCGCAAATACGATTCTGCTGTGATGTTTCTTTGCAGATTCAAGAATTCTATTTCTAAAACTACTATCCAATTCTACAAATCTACCATTGGATGTTTGCTCGCAAGCCTGATGACCTTGATGAATACGTAGCCATGCTCCTCAATTTTGTTAGTGAATGAAGTTCCGTCGGTCTTCTGCATTGAATATCTGAGGAAGGTATCTGGAGGAGCATTTAGCCGGACAAAGAAAAATAGAGATGCTTCTTCATAGTCATCTATTCTTGCAAATGCACCTGCAACCCATTTCTTGCTTACCTCAAAGGCATAAAGCGGTATGGGAGGCTCCTCGAATAGCATCTTGTATGAACTGATCTTTGCAAGGCTTGGAAGATCGGAAACCTCCATCGACAGAAACTTGTCCTTGATTTCTGGCTGGGAATGAAGAGCCTTTTCGAACATTGCCGGCAATTTCTTTATGCCTATGACGGGTGCATAAATGAAGGTTGGATTGGTGGCAGAATCAGTTAGAATAACTTCTTCAACTCCAGAAAGGTTTCTGTAGGCCAGATGTGCCTTTCTTTCCTTCGTTTTTGTGTAGTAGAATATGGGCCTGCCCATGAACAGGTCAAATTGCACTGATAATACGATCTCATTCTCCGATTCTATTGCAAAGACTGGTAATGGGGCTCTCTCTATGGCACATGCCAGCCTAGCAAGCTCTTTGATGCTTGCAAGCTCCACAAAGCACGGTGGCTTGATCTCCTTCTCTGGCTTCGACACGAGCCAAGTTCCCTTATTGCTCGTTAAATAAGTTTAGGAATTCAGATTTTTGGTTGATTAAGGTACAAGGCTCCATTGAATTAGATTCGACATGAATCGAACCTATCTTGACCAGAATCCTTGAACTGTACATTATCAATTAGGTTAGCAAATGTGCTCGACGCTGTCACTTGATGGGATAGGTGCATGAATCTAGGTTATATGAATGGCAGGGAGCAAAAGAAAATCTCTTGATCATCTAGGTTACAAAAGTGTCGGTCAGAGCCTTCTTTTTTCAGTCTCGTAGGAGACACCCAAGGCATGATTTCGAAGATCAGTAGTCATTCAGTTTCTTACGGCTTTGCCCTATTTTGTAATTTATGAAGAATTTTTCCTAGAAATTATGGCATAAGATTATTTTGTAGAATGTTAATTGCAATATGATGAGCCAAGAAGTCAGGAAGGTTCGCCTTTTTGCTGGGGCTCGCAGGAACATTAGGGCTGTCATTCTGCATTCAACCTTAACAACAATACTCTGGGCATTGCAGTTCGTCTACCAATACTATGCGCTCATCCCGGGAGAATTGGGAGGCTCGATGCTACGAAGTTTCGCTCTAACTGGTGCAACTCTGATAGGTTTTGCTTTGGCCATAGGCCCTCTCCGTACCTTGCATCAAAAATACAACTATGTCAGGTACAGGAGGACGATCGGAGTTTGGGGCTTCACCTTCATAATACTCCATTTTGTCTCCGTAATGGTATTCCTCTTTGAACTGAACCCGATTGATCTATTCTGGCACTACAATCCTTTTGCAAACCCAATAATCTTTGCAGTCTTTGCTTATCCTATATTCGTTTCAATGTGGATAACTTCAACGGACTGGGCAGTTGCAAGGCTAGGATTCAGAAAGTGGAAATCTCTTCATCGACTTGTCTTCCCTGCATACATTGTCGCAATACTCCATTTTACTCTCATAAATCCTGAACTATTGCTAAATCCCACAGGATACCTTCTCATTGGCACGACGATACTTGTTCTGATTTTGCAAGTTTCCGCATTTCTGAAGACGATAAGAGGGAAAGGTCTCGGAAGAAGCGCAGCAATTGGATTTTCATTGATGATTGTGGGAGCGTCCCTATTTACAACGGCTTACCGCTTCAGAGATGCTGTAGCTGGAGATGTCGAGCCCAACCCTAATTTGCCTACGAGCGTTGCAGTGACAAAGATGAAGGAATTCATGAAGCAGAAGGGAGGAAATCCCGAGGTTGCTGGGGCCCCCATAGAGGCAGACAAAAATTTTGTTGCTGCAATGATGAAAACAGGGATGTTTGAGCGGTTAAATTACATGACGTCTGGAGCTGTCATGTTGGAGAACAAAGATGGCAAACATTTTGTAGTCTTCGGCGATGATTTTACGACTCCAAACGGGCCAGACTTGGTAATTTACCTTACGAAAAATACTGGCCCGAGTACGAGGCAGGATGTCCGCGACGGAATACAGCTAGCCCCATTAAAGAGCACTACGGGGAAGCAGGTGTATGAAATTCCTGAAGGTGTGGATGTGAGTCAGTTCAATTCTGTAACCATACACTGCAGAGCTTTCAACGTGCCTTGGAGCTATGCACCTTTGAAGTAATCCAATGTATGTGCAGGGAATGAGCAGCGCGCTTGAGCCGCTAATATCTCTCATAAAGGAAAAGTTGCCAACAAGCTAGCACTTGACATGGCGACAGGGACAGCTACCTTAACTCAAATGACTTCTTTGCCCTACGTATGTTCTCGAACTCGCAACAAACAATGTTGAAATAAGTTTAGGAATTCGGTAGGTGATCCTTAAAATATATTATCAGTTTCATTTGATGTCGGTTACATGTCATTGGTTGTCAATCGACAACCTTACACTATCTGATGCAGTTGGGGCTGTCCTCATATTTGGAGTTCCCGTAAAGTCCACTCTGGAAATGAAGAGTCAGAGTACGGTTGCTACTTGTTCTTTTCGAGATCCCGCATCATCTGCTCGAACTGTTCCTTTGTAATCTCCCCGCGAGCGAACCTCTGTCTCAGTATCTCCACTGCCCCTCCCCATCACGCCAGAAACCTCCCCAGTTTCCCCATTTCCATGGCCAAAATAACCATTTAAAGACGAAGAATACTATGAATATGAAAAAAAAAGAAGCCGAATGGGAAGAAGAACGGAAAAAAGAAGCCACGTGGGTAGAACCACCACGGTGTGAGACCCGTACCCTGGATAAGGATCGGGACAACGATAGCTACTCCCACTAACAGAAACAGGCCTACAACACTCCAGGTGACTATCCTTCGTATGCGAATGAATTCGTTCCGATTTTTCGGATTTGAATTTGTTGTCATCGTACAAATTTCGGCAAGAATTATTTTAAGCGTTGTTTACCATTGGTAGGTAACATAGTTACTTGAAGTCTAATTGCCCGCAAATTTCATAGCAACGAACTTTTAGTTTGATTTTTGTCCATCAACCAATTCTAAGAACTCCTCTAGAATCCTATGATCGATTTCTGATAAACCGAAAAGACCTACAAAGTATCAAGCATGTCTGTTGGGGGCCCCATCGTTTTGACAGGTAGGGGATATGAAAAGTGGATAACGGAATAACAAAGAGTTACCAAAATCCATCGTTCAATCCTTTGACAGAAGATAATCTGCTTCGCACATCATCAAGGCGATTACTATTAATTCAACATGGTCATTAAACTCGAGAAATCTGGTTAGATTGGTTCACGAATACCGCGATAGAATTTACATCAGGAAAGACGTTATATTGAAGCTGTCAGAGTACGGAGAACTTAACCAGAGCAAATTAATAAGTTATTGCGGATTGAACAATGTGAAACACAAAGAGATTATTGATGGTATGGTGGAAAGAGGCCTCATAACCAGATTTGAAGAACCATGGGGCAACAAGACGATAATCAAGTACAAGGTTTCAGGGAAAGGGATGGAGATACTCAGAGAAATTCTAGAGCCGTACGAAACATTGTTTCCAAGGAGTGGGAAGGATAAATCATGATGAAGACAAGTAACAAAGTTACTATATTTTTTATAATGAGATTGAGGAGGATTGGTTTGTGACAGAATCGGACAAAAGCAACGATGACAGCCGATCCGGAGGGACTCTCTTCCAGATAATGGATAGGATAATCTACGAGCTAAACAAGACCAAAAAACTATTCATCGTATTGATAATCGCTACCGTGGTCGCGATACCTCTATCCTTCCACGTTACCTCGGCATTGCTAGAACCGCCATTCCACTTTGGCACTGCCCGCATTATTCCAATTCTGGTCGCCATTGCATTCATACTAGTAGGGATAAGACAGTGGCTTGCGCTTTCTAGGTGGACGAAAAAGTACGGACAATACAAAGAATTGCAGAAGAAGATTGACGCGAAGTTGGATTACGATAAAGATGAAAGGTGAGGGGAAAAAGGCGTGATGACAGATACGTTGATGATGCTCGTGTCGCAGTGTGACTAGATTGTCTAATCGCTAGTCAACATTAACCTGCCATAATGCAATAGCACAAGTGTAAGTAACAGTGAAAAATAGTAAAGGAGTTCAGGAAATAGTTAGAAGTTCTGAAAAAGTGAAATAATAGAGTTAACTGTGCGGTCAATTGCTTGGTGACACAGCGATGATCATCGAAGAAAAGCAGAAAATGAATCGCTCGGCCTGGACGACGCTTACTGTGCTAAGTTGCTTAGGTTTGGTAACTTTGTACGGCGAGACAATGGTGCTACCAGCAATACCTGATTTTAATACATCGTCTTGGATTCTCTCTGCTTTTCTGATTGCAGGAGCCGTCATGACTCCTATTGCAGGCAAGCTGTCAGATATTTACGGCAAGAAGAGAATCTTGCTGCTAATCATGGCGGTCTATTCCGCCGGGCTGTTGGCAGGTGGTTTTGCCAACAGCATAGAGGTTATGCTTGCTGCAAGGGTTGCGCAAGGAATCGGGTTTTCTATGTTTCCAATAGCTTTCGGAATCATTAGAGAAACTCTTCCTATACAGAAACTTGCAATGGGTCAGACCATTTTCGGTTCGACATTTTCTGGCGGGGCCGTAGTGGGTCTACTGGTTGGTGCCACCATAATCCAGAACTACGGGTGGCATTTCACGTTTCTTTCCGTGTTCCCAGTTGCAGTCACACTTGCACTGATAATTAAGAAATTCATTCACGCGAAAAATCCGCTAGACTCTAACGTTCCGGGAGTAGCAAGAGCGGAGGAGAATGCAAACGGCATGATTTCAAAGTCAATCGATCTAAAAGGAAGCGCGGCCTTAGCCTCTACAGTGATCTCTTTTCTACTAGGAATTTCTCTACTGGAAAATAGTATTGCTGAATCGGTAGTAGGCCTTGACATCGCCGGATTATTCGCAGTCGCGACAATCTCGTTAGTATTATTTCTGGTTATAGAGAGGAGAGCATCTGTCCCTTTGATCGATCTCAACTTGATGGCTAATAAAATGCTCCTTTCAGCTACCATAATCTTAATGATTGTTGGTCTTTGCACTTTCATGGTTTACCAGACAATACCCATCATGATAAGGAGCCCCAGGCCATTTGGGTTTGGAGGAGACCCGATTGTCACCGCAAATGTACAACTTCCGTTCATGATTATTCTTCTGATTGGCACCATAGGATCTGGTTTTGTACTGAACAGAGTAGGTAACCTAAACCTAACCATAATAGGAACTGTTGTAGGCACCATAGGATTCTTCAGCCTCTTTGCATTTCATTCATCAGAATTGATTGTCGCCATTACATTATCCATAATAGCAGCGGGACTTTCACTCTCGTTTACCGGCGGTTTTAATATCGTACTGGTTTCAGCACCAATACAAATGACTGGAATAGCCCTTGGGATGACCCTGCTCCTTAATCTAATAGGACAGTCTATTGGACCAACTGTCGCAGCAATTTTCCAGCAGACGTATCAAGGAGCCGTGGAAGGGGTCGCTGGCAGATTCCCGACGGCAGAGGCATACAGTCTAATATTTGCCGCGGCTGCTGTCCTGTCGCTGACATCTGCCGTCCTTGCACTGTTATTGAGTAGAGGACGCCAAATTACTCCATCGATTGATACTACTGCAGGTGGTTCTACACATTAGCCAGAATTCCTCCGTATAAGATCCCAGCGGACTCGAACCCTAATAGGATGCGGGCCCCACCGGGCCCGCACCCTCATTGTTTTGACTCCTCATCAAATATCAAGCTCGGCAGAAATAAGGGGAGGGTAGGTGCGTAGAGCGCGCGTGAATAGGAATACTAAAATGGAACCCTCGATGCAGAATGTGTCATGCCTAAATACATCTTCCTCCTGAAAATGACAGATCAGGGGATAAAGACGGTTAAAGATCTGCCAAAGCGGGTCGCCAACGCTCGGCAGGCCATCGAAAAAAGTGGCGGCAAGTGGCTTGATTGGAACCTTACCATGGGCGAATATGATGCAGTTGGAACCTTAGAGATGCCTAGTGATGAGGCAGCAGTGACATTTGCCTTGGCTCTTGGAAGCTTAGGTAATGTTCGCAGCACAACACTGAAGGCGTTTAGCGAATCAGAGATGATAAAGATCGTAGGAAAGCTGCCGTAACCTCAGACCCACAAGCACGCTGTCGAGAACATGATAGGAAGGAGTTGACTGTAACCTTCCTCCAATAGGGTCATTCGCCATAAAAATATGGCGGGAATCCCACCGGGCCCCAGGTCCTCATTCATGATAACATTGGGGAAGGGTAGGCTGGGCCAGTCAACCTAGCCCATTCTTTAAGAAATAACAGCCTAATTGCAAAATAAGTTTGAGCTTCCCTCCGATATGGAGAGCTACTTTTTCTCCTCTTCTTCCTCTTCCTTCTCAACTGATAATACTTTGAGGGTATCTCCCTCTACAGAAATCCTATGGTCTTCCCTGCTCTTGTTGACATAAAGGAACCTCTTAAGATAAGTCTTGAGCTGCGATTTCCTAACTTCCTCCTCTATTGAAACCTTGTCGTCTGAAGCCGATGATTTTATCCCTGCTTTTTCTTCGAGAAACTTCACTAGGTCTGCTGACTTGTCCTTGAGGTCGCCGAGGTGTATCTCCATGGCTTTACTCGCTATATTTTTTGCATTATAACTATTTCCTAGCTGAATTTCAGGTGTAAGGTACTCTAGTACTCTACTCCTTTACTATTGTTTCCTTATATTGTAACCCTCCTCCTTACCCTTTGTGCAGGGGCAGGTACGGTACAAATGCGGAAAAGGTTAAATCGATATGCAAATACAGTTTCTGTGGTTAGGATTTGGACGTAGCCGGCTATTACAACTTCCTCACAGGCTTGGTCACTATACTATTCGTAGCTACGCTTGTAATCATATTTGCATACGAGTACGAGTCATTGAGGAGAGCAAGTAAGGAACAGCCCAAGTAGCATTATGTCTGCTGTTCAGCATTTAGAAGATACAGTATTAACAAAGTTCAGGGAGCTTGGATGGGAGGAGCTTACCCCGATTCAGCAGAAGGCATATCCCGTAATTCTTAGAAAGAAGAACGCCCTTCTAGTAGCTCCTACAGGCTCTGGGAAGACCGAGGCTGTAGTTGTACCAGTTTTGGCTGCTTTAGCTTCGGAGGGTAAGAAGAATGGCATAAGGGCAGTTTACATAACACCTTTACGCGCTCTTAACAGGGACATTTTCAGGAGAATCATCAAATACGCAGAGATGTCAGGGTTGAAGGCCCAAGTACGGCATGGGGATACGCCTCAATCGCAGAGGGCAAGAATGCTGCTGGAACCTCCAGATCTTCTGATAACTACGCCCGAAAGCCTTGTCATTCTGCTGACAAGCAAACGATCTAGGGATTTACTGGCTTCTGCTCAGTGGGCCATCATCGATGAACTGCATGAGCTGGTCGGGAATGAGAGGGGTACTCATTTATCGGTCAGCCTTGAAAGGCTGGAGAAGGTTTCTGGGAAGCCTCTTGTCAGGATCGGCCTCTCCGCAACGGTAGGTGACCTTGATTCTGCAGCGAAATTCCTTGCTGGGAGGGATAGAACCTCTGCGATACTGATCGACCATTCGATAAGAAAATACGACATAGAGTGCATCAATGTTGGAGGACCACTTGCAGATGTAGCAGATACAATTCTGAATCTGGTTCAAAAACTTGGGAGCAATAACAGCACGCTTGTCTTCACCAACACAAGGGACGAGGCGGAGTCTCTGGGAGCTGTTCTGAAGGCAAAATCTCCTCATATACCAGTTGAAGTGCATCACGGCTCGCTATCGAGGGACGTAAGGGAAGAAGCAGAAGCTAAGCTCAGGGCCGGAGAGGCTGGGATTGTCGTCTGCACGTCTTCGCTTGAATTAGGATTGGACATAGGGAATGTCAATCTCGTGATACAGATAGGCTCCGCAAGGCAGGCAACCAAGTTAATACAAAGAGTCGGAAGAAGCAGGCACAGAATCGGTGAGGTTGCCAAGGGGATACTAATTGCACATAGAGAAGACGATGAGCTCGAATCTTTAGCATTGATTGATAGAGTCGCCGAAGGTGACCTTGAACCTCTTGACATACACCAAAATGCTATGGATGTCCTTGCACACCATGCAACAGGCCTCACAATAGAAAAGGGAAGGGTTCCAGTAGAAGAAGTTCTGGATTTAGTTTCAAGAGCCTATCCATTCAGGAACTTGAATATTGATGACGTAAAGCAGTGTCTTGAGCTGCTAGACAGACATGCCGTTGCAAGGTTCGATGGAGAGGTTCTGCGTAAAGGACCCCGAACTTTCGAGTACTATTACGAAAACGTTTCAATGATACCCGATATCATGCAATTTGAAGTTACGGACATAACAACAAAGAAGAAGATTGGAAGGCTAGATCAAATGTTTGTTGGAGAGTACGGAGAGCCCGGGCGCTCTTTTGTACTTAGAGGGAACCCCTGGAGGATAGTTTCCGTCGATGATGACAAGAAGGTCATCCATGTAGAGCCCATGTTTCAGGATCTTACGACGATACCATACTGGATGGGCGAATTGATTCCTATTGACTACGGCACTGCCGTAAGAGTTGGCAAGCTTAGGAATTCAATACTTGCAGGTACGGAAAAAAGAGCGAGCGATAAGCAGAGGAAGAGGCTCGAAGACTCCAAAAAGATTCTTGGTGCTATGCCCGATGAAAATACCGTTGTAATCGAAAGGCTGGTAAGCTCTGGCTCCGTCGTTGTTCATGCCTGCTTCGGCTCTAAAGTAAATCAGACTCTCGCAACGATACTCTCAACTCTACTGTCATCAAAACTAGGTTTCTTGATCGAGGCAAGATCAGATGCCTACAGGATTGTGCTCACTGGACAGGGGAGCATAGCTCCAAAGCTAGTCAACAATGTTCTCAAAGAAAGTTTTGATATCGAAGCCATACTTTCTGTTGCTGTAATAGGGACACATCCTCTGAACTGGAAGACATGGTACGTTGCAAAGAGGTTCGGCGTGATAGACAAGGATTCTCAATATGACAAAAGGGCTGCAAGATTGATTCAAGAAAGGTATGCTAAGACTCCCCTCTATAGAGAGGTGCTCCGAGAATTATTGCTCGAAAAATATGATCTTAAGCGTGCCATGAAGATCATAGAGAAGTTCAAGAGCGGCGACATCAGAGTTATTGAAAAAGATGTTCAACAGTTTTCTCCCTTGGCGAAACCTATACTAGAATACGCTTCGGGCTTTGCCGCACTTCCTGTAAATGTTGAGAAGAGTATACTCGATCTGGTTGAAGAAAGGCTGCAGAACACAAGGAATAGACTTGTTTGCATGAGCTGCGGGAGGTGGGAGTCGGTTGTCAAAACAAAAGAGCTGAAAGAGCCGATCATGTGTCCTATTTGCAGGTCTCGCCTTATGGCGTGCACATACGTAGGCGATCTGGTTTTAGCCAAGATCGTGAACAAGAAGAAGAAAGGGAAGAAACTTACGCCTGAAGAGGAGCACCATTTCAAAAGATGCTGGAAGACATCATCGCTTCTGCAGAATTTCGGCATCAAAGCGGTCTTCGCGCTGTCTGGGTTCGGAATAGGACCTGATACTGGTGCAAGGGTTTTGAGGAAGAGTTTGAGCCAAGAGGATTTTCTGAAGAACATCTACATAGCAGAAAAGACCTATGTAACTACAAGGGGCTTCTGGGATAACTAATTGCGCTCTATAGAAGAATAAGGCTTGGCCAAAAGCGAAAGAGTGCCATCTTTCCCCTTCTGCACCTGAAAGCCCTTCAGCCTAAGCCTCTCCCCGGGCTGTAACCCAGAGATTATTTTCACGTCTTCTCTCCACGCTGCAAGTTTCGTTTCGCCAGTTTCGTCGCCAACGATCAGCTCCGTCCTTCTGACAGTTTCACCTTCTTTGGTTACTATTTCGTCTGAATTGGCTTTTGAAAGCGCTATGACATCGCAGAATATCGGCATCGAATTCTCTTCAAGTTTGTTGAGTTTGGTGAGGACTGCCTCCTTAACATCCTTAGCAGAAGCCTTTAGAGGCTCGATAGAGTTCTCTTCGTCACATATTATCCTCTTTTCATCGACAAGCCTTCCTTTTAGTTTCACTTTCTTCAGATCGCGCTTGTCAAGCAGCACTTGGCTGACATTGCCTATTGCAATCACAGTGTAGATTTTGTAATCTATTCCTATCATAAGAGCCTGCACCGAAGGCAGGCCGTTCTTCGTGAACCTCTTGTCGCCCATTGATAATACAGTTCCTTCAACCTCTATTGCCGTGCTCTGTGGAGTTGGTTGCTTTGCCGTGGTCTGGGAGATCACCTGCACGAAGGTTCCCTCGTCCCCATGAACCTCTAAGCCTCCTGATGATGCTGCCTTCGACCTGACGTTTGACAGAATTAGTTTTGAGCCTGCCCCTAGATCGAGGAGGCCTTCTGTGGGATTGTTCCAGAGTACAATTCTGATGTCCCCTCCGTCTTCGCTGCCCGCATTAAATTGCACAAGCATGCCTTGCCTCCCATCCTGAGTAGTATATTCGGACTTTCTCGGCTGTGTTTTGACGATGCAGTCAAGAACTACCTGCTGCTCGATATCCTTGATCTGTGAGGGTTTCTTTACCCTTGACATTATTGATGGAATGCTTTCATCAGTCACAACTTCAATCGTGCCTTTTTGCCCAAGGTTCAGTGCTGGAGAGCCGTCAAGCCCGGAGCGTACATAGATGCTTGAAATCCTTACAATGTCGTTGACCTTTAGTGCAAGCTCATCTATTAGCTTGACCTTGTCATCCCATAGCGTAAGCTTTGCAAAGCTTTCGCCATCAAAAAGCACGATCCTCCTGAACTCACCCTTCGTACCATCTTTCTTTTCATATCCCTTGGCAGGATAGATTGCAAAGAGCCTTGCCTTCACTGCTATGTTGTTAGCACCAATAAAGACTTCCTTCAGAGGAAGATCCTGCGACGAAGAATAATCAAGCGATATTCCAAGATCAGAAGCTACGAGGAATAGAGCCCCTTGATCGGTCAGATAGCCTCCTCCAACCTTCTTTTTCTTCTGCTCCACAAGCGAAAGTATCTTTTTCTCTGTCATGTCTGATCTCTGTGCTAGCATGTCCTGTAGGAGCTTCTTGAAGTCGGGCAATTTTTCTGTTCAACGATTCTTCTCGTTTGGTAGTATTAACCCTTTCAGGCAGTACATATTTCTACAATAAACTGATGGGAGATTGTTAGCACACAATTAACACCACTTTATCAACATTAGTTTCTATGGTTCTGCTAACTCTCCGGGTTACCCCATTATTCGCTATATATACCCCCTCTAGGGCCTAGATAACGATAGGGGCCCCTATAGACAGATAATTGGTGGGTCGTTCGGTTTATCAGAAGTCGACTTTCGGATCTTCCGAAGGGTTATCAGAACCGTTTCTATCTTGCATTTCATCTATACTCCCCCCGTCATAGTCTACATTGGCCTGTTTCTTAGTAACTCTTACTCAATTACATTAGTATGGTAGGCGACAAACTTTCTTTATATTGTCCCCCCTTATTTTGTGCAGGGGCACGCATCGTATAACGGGAGGAGTACAAACCTCTATTCATATATCCACAGTTTACATGGACGGTAAATGGTGCAGAAGTTTCCAGAGCCTACCGTCGGTGCATTGATTATCAATAAGGATAAGCTCTTGCTGGTAAAGTCTCCAAAGTGGAAATATCAGAAATGGACGGTACCAGGAGGGCATATAGAAGTCGGGGAGAGTGCCGAGCAGGCTATTGTTAGAGAAGCCAAGGAGGAAACTGGATTGGACGTGATTCCGATCAAACTGCTCTTAGTACAGGAAGCCGTATTTTCGGAGGAATATTACAAGCCGATGCACTACCTGTTCTTTGATTTCCTCTGCAAGGCCAAAAATGATAACGTAAAACTAGACAATAGAGAATTGAACGAATATAGATGGTTCGACAAAAAAGAAATTCATAACGCTGACGTAGAATCATATACAAAAAATCTCCTGAAGGCATACAAAGAATATGATTCAGGAAACTCTTCACTATTGTATATCCCTGTAAGATCGCAGAAGACTTGACATGTCTGGACAAACTGCACCAAAAAGGCGAGTCCTAAATTCAAGCGCCCGGCTCTTCTTCCTTTCCCTTGCAATCCCACTTTCTGTAATAGCGATACTCGATTACAATTCGCTCTTAGCGGCTTGGAATCAGGGTAGAGGAGGATTTTTGTTTGCAATATTTTTCTTGATACTGGAATTTCTCGACTCTAAAGGATGGTTCGTTAATCAAACAAGTAGTTCTAAAATAATCGCATCAATTGTACTGAGCCTTGCTATATCGACATATTTTATTGGGGCAGAATTTTCACTACATACAGCAATTGAAAATTTTGGAAGAGCCCTGAATGTGCCATTAGTGTTCAGCTGGATATGGCTGTGGGATTACATCGTCTTTTTCGTGTTTCTAATTTTGCTAATTCCAACAGTATTTGGGCTGAAGGCCATCAGACTTCTTCCCTCGGCAAACGTCTACCTTCTTGGAATGGCTCTAATACTGACATTAGATGCGTTCTTCCCGTTCGACACACTCGGTCCTCTGCAGGCTATCGTCCCGATAATACTGCAGAGCGTTTCCGCAATGATAGTTGCATTCAATCTTGGTTCTGTAGCAGTTTCGAACAACACCATGGTGCTAGATGGGGTTCACGGCACATTCTCGATTTCTGTGTTCTGGCCTTCAGCAGGGGTTCACAGCATAATGATTTACTCTCTGATAATGTTCCTCTTCCTCATCAAGATAAAAACCACGAACAAAAGAAGGACTGTCTATTTTGCTATTGGCGCGGTCGGCACCTTTCTGGTTAACATTTTAAGAATATTCTCCCTTGCTTCCTATGTACTTCTTGTAAGTGCTGACAGGGCAAGGTTTGAGGAGTTCCATGCAGTTGCAGGAGAGATACTGTTTCTGCCTTGGGTTCTGGCTTTTCTTTTCATCGTCGGCAAAGTCGAATCGGCAATATACAACAAGCAGATGGCGAGGGGGACAGTTTAATTTGCAGTCAATTATGCTCTGGTGGTAAAGTCTTGAAGGTAGTTGGCAAATGGTTCCTAGTGATTATCTGTATTACGCTTACATAGCGATTTCGTGGATATTGCTATTCTATGGAGCAAACGTGTACTATCTCCTTTATCGCTCCGTCAAAAACGGCAACCCTCCAAAGAAGATTCCTCTTGATAAGCTTCCTTTTGTTACAGTTCAGCTTCCCATATACAACGAACAGTACGTCATAAACAGACTTGTTCATGCAGTCTGCAGGCTTAACTACCCGAAGAACAGGATGGAGATTCAGGTTCTTGACGATTCTACAGATTCGACAAAAGAAATTACGAAATCAATAGCTGAACAGTTCGTAAAACAGGGTTTTGACATCAAGGTTCTGAACAGGGAGAAGAGGGTAGCTTACAAGGCTGGAGCCCTTCAGCACGGCCTGAAGAGCGCGAGAGGAGATTTTATCGCTATATTCGATGCTGATTTTATCCCGCATCAGAATTTCTTGATAGACATTCTCCCGCACTTTTCCTCTGAATCGATAGGGATGGTTCAGGTCAAATGGGGGCACCTTAACGAAGGCTATTCGACACTTACAAAGGCTCAATCGATAAATCTCGATACGCACTTTCTTGTTGAGCAGAAGGGAAAGAGTAATTCAACACTCTTCATGAACTTTAACGGCACTGCAGGGATATGGAGGAAAGAATGTATCGTGGATGCTGGAGGGTGGAGAGACTCCTTAGCAGAGGACTTGGACTTGAGTTTTAGGGCACAGTTAAATGGCTGGAGGTTCATCTTCCTGCACAATGTTTCGTGTCCTGCAGAATTACCTGTTCAGATAAACGCTTCAAAAAGGCAGCAGTTCAGGTGGGCGAAGGGCTCTATTCAGTGTGCAAGAAGGTTGCTGAAGCAAATATTAACAGCAAGAGTTCCCTATGTAACGAAGTTTCAAGCTTTTGTACAGTTGACTAGACATATTGTTCATCCTCTGGTAATTGCGCAGCTGCTAATTCTTCCTGTTCTTATGCTGGGACGCTATGAAATTGCTGCACAGACCGGCCTAGTTGCAATGCTGGTGATAAGCCCTCCAATATTCACGTACTCGCTTTGGAAGCTCTACGGCAACAAATGGCCTCTAAAATTATCCAACTATTTCTATCTTCTATTATTTGGTGCAGGAATATCTGTCAACAATTCGAGGGCGGTGATAGAAGGGCTGATCAAAAGGCCGAGCGAATTCCTGCGAACCCCAAAGTTCGGAATAGTCAAAAGAACTGATACTTGGAAGGACAAAAAATACGTCCTCCCGTTTACCAAAACTACAGTGGTAGAACTGGCGCTAGCCCTCTATGGCGTCTATACCTTCATGGTAGCGATAATCACGGGAAACTTCTTCATCATTCCGTACATTGTCCTGCTGACTCTTGGCTTTACCTACGTCGCGGTTCTGACGATAACGCATTCGACCAAGACAGGAATTACATATAAGGCATAAGTGTCACGGACTGCCAATCAAACCTTGGGCCAAAAAACATACAATGTAATACTACTCCTATTCATTATGGTTGGAGCCGTGCTAGTGTATAATCATTATCTGGAATCATACTATTCCATTGACAGTCCATTGACAGCGCAAAGGCATTTCTTAGCAGAGCTGAAACTGCACCAACGCCAGATTTGATGGCCGACGCTATTCAAAAATCCAAAATGTTGGTACCAAAATCAGGTAACCCTGTCTGGTGGTTCCCAACTTCAAGGACGGATTTTGGGCTTATACAAAATGACATGGCGGGCTTGATAGACCTAGCCAGAGCGATTGGAGGGTTGTCAAGGGAGCAGGAGGCTTATCAGGTAGGCATGGACACTTTAAGAGGTAAAATAAGGACTCTTGGGGAGCAGATGGGTGAGGCTGCAGGGTACCATTTCCTTAACCTTACGAGTATATTCTTCGGTATAGTTTGGGTGCTTGGTTTTACGGCCGTGCTATACCTGCGCTCAAAGCAGCAAGTTGCGATAAAAGAAGAAGAGATTCTTACTACTTAGACTTTAGAGCCCTTCTCCAGACCAGTATTGCAAATGCAAGCTCTGCAATAATTATTACTGAAGTGGCGCCTACTAGGTTGAAGTCGTCTCTAGTCAATAGATTTTGCATCTGTATGTCTACCAAAGTGATTGGCTGTTTGACTTCAAAGTTTTTCGACTGCTCGATTCCCAGAACGTTTGCAGTTACCCTGTAGACTCCTTGAGGAAGAGTCGTATTGACCGAACCTCCTCCAGGCCAACTAAGCTCCTTTATCACTGTCAGTGAGTCTCCCGTTACCTTGTATACCGTAATGTTACCCTCTGGTGCAGGTATGCCTATGCCTCCCATGACAGTAAATGCAACTTTTCCTTGGCTGGCAAACACTGAAACTTCCGAGAGCTGGGAGAGAGTTACCGTCGCAGGTTGATAGTCGCCTTCTTTCTGAAGAATTCCATCAATTGCAAGGCTGTAAGATGTTGTAACCCTTCTTTCCCGTAGTAGAACGAATATCCTATCCCCCACCTTTGTCTTCTGAATAACTCCAGCCGTAAAGTTTATGTCATAATTTGAAACTGCTCCTCCTCCTATTGTGTTTGTAACTTTGAGGGAAGCCAGAGGAGGAGTTATGCTGGTGCTCCAAACATTGTCAAGGCCGTTTATCTTCGTGGCAAGTATTACGTCATAAGTAGAAAGGTCCCCCAGAGGGTCAAGAAATTCATAGGGTAAGGGCTGTGCAAAGGGTGCTGCAGAAGATGTTGCTGCAGGCTGTATTACGACCCTTCCTGGTAACAATACCAGAGGAATCTTTACGATGTTTATCGTATTTCCCTGCTGCATGTACACATTCATTATAGCCCTTCCATACTTTGGAGGCACGGTTGAAGGATCTTCAGTTGTCCCTCTTGGAGGGATTCTCAAAGTTAAAGTGTTCTCAGGCTGACTGGACAGCTGGGTAGCGACCTTCGGAGTTCTTGCTATCGCGTCATCTATGTAGGTCACTATCAAGAACTGGCCTTTCCTCTTTGTAAGAGGAATCTCCATGGTTATGTCGGCCCAAGAAGTAAACACGGGGCCAGCTCCAGCGTCTGCTTCGTAATCAGCTCCTGCCAAAGGGGCATAAGGAGAGACTCTTAGTGTAGTAACAGCTCCTTCTCCCTTGGTTATCTGGAGAACTATCTGCGAGCCTCCCAGCGTCACGTTGGTAGCGATATTAGTTAGGGACTCATTTCTGACCTTTCTGACTAGTATAACTTCTGTAGAAGAGGGAATTTCTGGTGGAACGAAATTCACGGTGCCCTTTATTCCGAGCGAGTCTCCTTCAAGCGAAAACTTTGCCTCGTGGGCATCAGGCCTTATGGACTGCTGAGCAAACTCTACTGGGAAGGTGAATTGCCCGCCTCTGGATTCTATCCTTAAAAGCCATGTTCCAAGCGTGTCTGCATCTCTGAATGTGTATAGAGGGTATGGGTGCTCACCCAACGGTACAGCGGCTACAGGTCTCCCATCGGGCCTAGAGATGCTTACTATTATCGGCTCCCCGGGATAAACCCAGACTGTTTCTCCTGCGACGAAAACAGGCACGCCTGTGGTAGCATCGAACATCTTTTCAGCAGAGTACCCAATTTTGAACTTGAAAGGCGGGTTGGCACCCTCAGCCAATTGCAGAGGAAGCAAAGGAATTAGCAAGAGCGTCACTACTAATAGCGCCTTTTTCATCCTCTAAACCACCTCGGCATCAGCCTATCCGCAAACCCAAATATCATTATCATTGCCATCATCAATACTATCGACAGCTCTACAGCCAGTTGCAACTGCTGCGTAGTGAGCAAAATCGCCAATATTAACCCTGCGTCTATGAGCACTGCAGCAAATATTGCGAAGCCTATGCTGTGCAGGCTTGCTGCCATTGGCCCTCCGCTTTTTACAAGAGTCAAAGCTCCTTCCTCTTCAGCTCTCTGCTGGTA
This sequence comes from Nitrososphaerota archaeon, assembly GCA_024860875.1. GTDB lineage: Archaea > Thermoproteota > Nitrososphaeria > Nitrososphaerales > UBA57 > VHBL01. The sequence goes on from JACPSZ010000013.1 coordinate 95,927, forward strand.
CAGCCTATAATAGAAGTAAATTGCAGATGCTAAAGCGAAGATTGTTGCAGTTAGTATCCTGTCGGGAGATGCCAGCCAAGGTACACTTCCTACAGGAGAAGCAGTCAGTTGCTCAAATCCGAGTATGTTCGACAACATTAATTGAATAAAGGCGTAAAAATCTACAAGTATCCTTGCGCCCATAACCTGCAAGCCCTTGCTTGAACCTTCTGGCGGCAGCTGTCCAGAACCTACTACACCTACAAAAGCAACCAGACCATAGCAAACCATTGTCATAAGTACGGCACTTGCGGCGCTTCCCTTGTTCAGAAACATTATTGATGCCTGATTGACAATGCATAAAAGCGGAAGGACTATTGACAGACTTGCAATTCCTACTAAGTACAAATCAGCAGCAGATGAAAAGTATGCGGGAAGCTGTTCCTGCATAGGAGTCAAGAGCAGGCCGACCATGAGCAAAGATGGAAGCACTACTGGTATAGTTAATGTTGCTATTATCGAAGAATCCTGCACTGCACCAGAACCTCTTGAAACTCTGAATATGTATGCTGCCACGGATGCGAGTGCCATCAGTGCTGATATGGAGTGGAGCCGAACTTCGGCCAGCATCTTCACAACTAGCCAGACATATGAAAAGTAATCAGAGACGACGATGAGCGAAAGGTAAGGCAGAGCCATCGCAGCAAACAGCCCGATTAGAACTAAACGAGGTTTCAAGCTTCTATAATCACTCCTGCATTAGCGAATACTTCCATGGCTTTGGTCATAAGGTCATCTTTGCCGCAGAGCTGCCCCGTTATGCCTTCCTCCGCCCAGTCGGAAAGTAATCGCCTCAAATGTGCAAGCTCTCTTGAAATTAGAACGTCTCTGGCCATAGTAAGGACTTTGTCGGAGCTCTCTATGGGGAAGAAGCTTGAAGTGTCGATCAGCAAGCCGTGCAGGAAGTGATTTGAAACCATCGCCACTTTGAATGAAGAACTCTTGATTTTATGAGGATACGGCGAATCTACCACTACTAACAATAGTGAGCGCGACTGCGTTATCTTTGATGCGTAGCGTACCAGAGCTTCAATATCGACTTGCGGATCTGGCTCTATATTGTAGAGCTTGGTTGCCATTTCAAGAGGCCTGCCTGAGACCCGTTCTATCCTGGCGTTGCGGGAGAAGACCACATGAAACATCCCCCCAGTCTTCAAAGCTAGATAGGAGAAGATTATCGCAGTTTCCACAATCTTGTCCAGTTTCCTGATGCCGATTTTCCCCTCTCCCGAAGTTTCGGAATTGCATATCACAAGAATCGTGTTTATTGCCTGTTCGTTTTCGTGCTGTTTTGTCTTTGGCTCTTGAATCGCAGATTTTGCCATGGCCTTCCATGCTATCATTCTAACATCATCGCTGGGATAGTATTCTCTGATTCCGCTAAATTCGGAGCCCTGAGGAGTCGTGATAGCTGAACGCCTTATTGGCCTTATGCCTAAGTGGATTCTTCCCTTTAGGAGTTCCTCACCCTTTCTCATGTCAGGGTAGACTTTGATGCTCGACTCGCAGGGAATGTTCTTTACAGTCTTGAATATCCCAAATCTGTCAGTAAGAGTAATCTCAACACTCTTAAATGTCCAATCTCCCATCTGCAATGGCTCTATCTCGTAGTAAATCAGCTGGTTGGAGCGACCGTCAATGGAAAGAATCCAATCCTCTGCTCGTGTCGTTATCTTGAAGCCTCTTGGAGTTTGATCCCTGATGACTATAGGCCCCAGAGAGCCTCTGCTCTTGTTTTCTATTCCAAGGTCTACAGAAATAGTATCTCCAATAAAGGCGCTCCCAGCGGAAAGCTTTCTGGTTGCTGTTGTCAGGCGAAGAGCTCTGAGGCTCTTTGCATAAAGCATGGTTTCTACGCCAAGCACAGTCAGCACGATCAGTGCTATGGGAGTGAATAGCGGGTCGAAGCCGAAACTCGCTATTACTACAAGAGCGAATGTTGAGTTAAGAAACGCGATGCCTCTTTTTGTAAGCAACTAAATCATCTGGGTGGCTCTACTACAGATAGGGCACTCGAGATTATAGTGTTTAGAGCATCATAGTCGTACGGGCGACCTACGCTCCCAGTTCTAAGTACGTATTCTGGATTAAGAAGTATCCTGTGATTCAAGGCTGGGAATACCAGTCTCTTGACATCATCTGGAGTGACGTATTTTCTCCCGTTAATAGCTGCCAGTGCCTTCGATGCTGCCAGCAGCTGCACCGATGCTCTTGGGCTTGCCCCAAGCATTACCCTCTCTGTATCCCTTCTTGTCGCCCCGACCAGAGAAACTATGTAGCTCAGCACTTCCTTCGAGGCAGTAACCTCTTTTCTTGTATTCTCCCTTGTTTGGATTATATCCTTTGCACCTACAACGCTCTGTAGGTCTTCAGGATCAACAGTTGAGGACTTTCTCAGTATCTCAATCTCGTCGTCAGCTTCTGGAGTTGATATGATGAGCCTGAACATGAATCTATCCAGCTGTGCTTCTGGCAGAGGGTATGTTCCATGCATCTCAACGGGATTTTGCGTGGCTAGAACAATGAACGGGTCAGGAAGCTTCTTTGTTACTCCCTCAACGGTAACCTGTTTCTCTTGCATGGCCTCTAGTAGTGCTGATTGAGTCTTGGGAATCGCCCTGTTAATCTCGTCAGCAAGGACTACATTGGCAAATACGGGACCCTCTCTGAAGACGAATACTTGCTCTCTAACGTTGTAGGTGAATGTTCCAGTAATATCTGCGGGGAGCATATCTGGGGTTAGTTGGATTCTCCTAAATTCAAGCCCAAGACACTTTGAGAATGATTTCGCAATCAGAGTTTTTGCAACTCCAGGTACCCCCTCAAGAAGCACGTGTCCATCTGAAATCAGTGCCATGACCAGAAGCTTCACAATGTCTGTCTTGCCAACTATGACTTTGGACATTTCATTCTGCAGTTTTTCGTAGATTTTGACCGCAAGGAGGTCTGCCATGTGAACAACTACCTCTTATGACTCGTATTTATCTTAAGAAGTGTGCCCTGCAGCTCTACGAACTTCTCCTTGCTGACACGACCTTTGTTCAGAACTGCTGTGCAGTCTGCTACAAGAGAATTCAACGCTATGTGCTGCGCACCATAGGCACTGTGCCTTGGCAGCTCCGCTTTGGCTTCATCTCTAATAATACTTACGGCGCCAAAATAGTCTGGAACTTTGGCCCCTAGTTTTGTCAAACCTTTTGCAGTTTCACTTTTTTCATATGCATAACCTTCCTGAATGACAATCGACATCTTCTTGAGCAACCGCCTTGTGTAGAGGCCGATTACCACAGCTATTCCCAACATCGTGAAAAAAAGATAATTTACCAACTAAATCCTCTTCCGTTTTATTGTAGAGTTTGAATGTACTTTGTCGAAGGCTGCTATTGCATTGTCGAAATCCTCAGAACTTAACGGCTGTGAGAACCTTGCCCTTTCGTAGTATGCATAGGCTTGCAGTATTGGTTGCGCAATCTCACGCAGTTCTGGCGATGATCTGATCATTTCGTTTATTATGTCAAGTTCTGTGTTTGCCTTATTCTCGGAGAGCAGATTAACTTTAGGCAATAAGTTCCTCAACGCTTTGTATCCTACGATAATTCCTTCAGAAAACTCTCCGCTTTCTTTGATCTTTTTGAGCTTCTCCAAGGTTTCCTTCGCACCGTAGAAGTACTGGTAGCCCCTGCCCAAGATGCCGCTGCTTTCCCTCTGTTCATAGCCTCTTCCTCTAACCATCGGGTAGACCAGCCCTGCAACGCTCACAGCAGCCAGAGACACGATTCCAGCTAACATCATCTGTAGCAATGGTGACTCGGTAAAGGGGTTCAATATCATGGAAGTTCCTCAGCCTCGGCTACAGCTACTTTGGGCTTTGCAGCAGGTATGACAGTTTCTCTGATTGGAATTACAGGTTGACCTTCGACGCTAATGCTGTAAACTGCCGCTCTGGGCAGTGCATCGGGGTCTAAATCAAATGCCACTAGAGGGTCTATTGGAGTTAATTCTAGCAACGACTGATCTCCTGCAACGGCCACTCCTACCACCGCCAGACTTGAAACCTTTTGCGACGGCCTGCTTCCTGCAATCCTCGGCGCGTTAGGATTATCAATACGCATCTCCACAAGTGCTGGGTTTCTGATTAGGGCGTCGCTTTTGTATGAGAGCCATACCTTCTCCCCTGCCAGAACTCTACCGTCTCCGCGCGAATCCTTGAACTCTAGCGTGTAAGATGAAATCGTTTTGCTCTGTATATTCCAGTCCACCTGATGAATCCTCTGCGACGGGTCAACATATATTGATCTGTTTCCCTTGATATTGTTCCAAGTAACCTGCAGGGAGTAGTTGCCTGGTGATATCCTGAAGAGCGCCCTCCCTCTGTCATCAGTTGTACCTGCAACGGAAAAGGTCTCCATCTTCTGGCTGTTGGGGTTGAAACTCTGCCAAGAAACTTGGACTGGCAGCCCAGAAAGGACCCTAAGGTAAGGAGCCTCATCTGAAATAAGCGTGACTCTGACGGATAGCTGCAAAAGTGCCTGTTGCGAGACCCCTCCTCCTACCCTCGGGCTGGAGTTGGAATTAGACTGGTCTCCTTGCTGACCAGATGCCGCAACCTGCAGATTTAGCAATAGATAGAACAGTACTATAAAGGAGCATGCTATTGCTATACCGCCTACAACCTTGGGGAAGACTTGCCTTGCCACTTCGTCATTGTAATAACACGGAGGATTTAAGTCTGCACTTACCCCCGTGTAAAGTTCAACTCAAGTGATAAATAGGCTTAAAGGTTGGAGTTTTGTGATTAGTCTTGCCTGCATACGTGATTGTTGGAGGGTTCTTCGGCGACGAGGGGAAGGGTAAGATAGTCGCGTACCTGGCCTTGAATGATAAAGCTGATACCGCTGTTAGAGGAGGCGTAGGGCCCAACGCTGGTCATACTGTCATCCATCAAGGGAAGACGTACAAGCTCAGGATGCTTCCCAGTGCAATAGTGTCGAGGGCCAAACTCATGGTAGGTGCAGGAGTGCTCGTGAACCCAGATGTTCTGCTCGACGAAGCTAAAAGGTATGATGTAAAATCTAGAGTCCTTGTGGATTATGGAGCTTCCATCATTGAGGAGAAACATTTGGATGCAGACAGAGTTGGACATTTGAAGGAGAAGATAGGTACTACGGGAACTGGTACCGGGCCTGCAAATTCAGACAGAGTGCTGAGAGTTGCAAAGATCGCGAGGGATGAGCCGAAACTGAAGGGCTTGGTCGGGGATGTTGCAGAGCATGTCAATGGCGTTGTAGATGTGGGGAAGAACCTGATAGTGGAAGGTACTCAGGGAACCTTTCTGTCCCTCTACCATGGCACTTATCCCTATGTAACTTCCAAGGATGTCACTGCCTCTGCGATATGCTCTGATGTCGGCCTTGGGCCGAAGAAGGTTGATGATGTAATAATGGTCTGCAAGGCTTATGTTACTAGAGTCGGTGCTGGCGAGCTTGACGGCGAACTCTCCGCTGAAGAGGTGCAGAAGAGGGGCTGGCAGGAATTCGGGACTGTAACTGGAAGGTTAAGGAGGGCTGCTCCCTTTAGCATGAAACTTGCCAAGAGGGCTGCCATGCTGAACAGTGCCACTGGAATTGCGATTACAAAGTTCGATGTTTTGTTCCCTGAAACTGCAAATATGACGAATTATGCCAAACTTACCATCAGGGCGAAGAAGTTCGTCGAAGAGGTAGAAGGGGAGGTTGGCGTCCCAGTTGTGCTAATAGGGACGGGGGCAGAAGTCAGTAGCACCGTAGATAGAAGGAAGAATTGAGCCGCCCCTGTGTGCAGAACTATGACGGGGGATCATAAGCATGAAGCAAGCTGTTAATGTTGTTGACGATGAAGTGGTGTTAATTGTCTGTTAATTTTGTCTGTTATTGATGAGCAGGAAAGATTGTTTTGAGTAGAGTATTATAGTGCTTTACTGGTTTAGCATGATCTGGTTATAGGCCCGTATTGAGTCTATGGCAAACGAATCTGCAAGCTTGTCTGTCCCTCTATGGCTCCCCGAGATCGATCTCAAATGGTGGTAGAACTCGTGAAGTATGACGAACGGGTTGTACAAAGTTTCTCTGTCCTTTACGTAAATTGTCTTTTTATGCAGAACGTAGCAGCCTGCAACCTTTGAATGCTTCTTTGGCAGCCCTACCCTTAATTCTGGTACGTCAACTCTATAATAATTGCAGAGCGATTCGATGGCCTCTTCTGGCTGGGAGTTGAGGATAAGCCATACGGCTCTAGCCCTTATTTGCTCGTCCGCATTCAAATTACTGTCTTTGGGTTATGGTAGTTTGAAAAGCTTAGCTTATCGCATTACTTTTGAGGGTAATAGTTAACAACCTAAAACAAGGTTAAAAGTTCTAAAAAGAAATTTAGGAAGTAGACATTGGCTCTGAGCGAGAGTAAGAAACAAGAGATTCGTGTGCTATCAGGAGCTTCTCGCAAAGCATCCATATAACTCGCAAAGTCCAAAAGTCGCTCAAAGCACCCTATGAAGTCCAAAGCCGCAAGTTCTGCTGCGTGGCTGTCGCAATATTACTTGTGGTTGCTAAAACACGTCCCTGCGCAAAAATTGACTGCGAGAGATTGCAATATAAAGCAAAATGTTAATGGATCGATACTCGATCAAGGTTAAGATTTAGTACGTCAAATCCTATAACCATAACTGTAAAAGGGTAAGATAAGCACATGGCAGAGATTGATAGCATGGAATTCCTTGCAGCTCCACTA
>JACPSZ010000014.1 GCA_024860875.1 Nitrososphaerota archaeon
AGGACTCTGCGAAAGCCGAGTCTTTACAGTCGTATTATTGAAGCAAATTCAGACAGATACATGCTTTCTGTCCCTCCGTTGGATCTACAGGATTTACCAGAAGAACTTCGACATTACATTCGCTGGGGACAGGAATTTCACACCGCCGCACCGGCTATAAATTCATATGGTAAATATTGGTATAGTCAAATACGCAAGCAGATCGAGACTAAGAAGCCTGTCGGCCACGTATTCATTCCAGACAAGGTAGATTTGCAGTTTAAGAATAGAGGCGTCTTTGCTAATTATGCTAGGGAAAACACAGCGGCCTCCAAAAACTTCTATATAGTCAAGGACATGGATGAAATTACTGCAAGACTTCTCATAGGCTGGTTTAATAGTACGTTGTTCCTTTCAACGCTTGTCGAGATGGGAAGGAAAATTTCTGATACATGGACACGGTTCCTAGAAAACGACTATCTTGAGTTACCTATGATTAATACTGTCAGGATTGATCGAGAAGAAGCCTTAGAAGTGTGCAGGAAAGTGGATACAATATTATGTAAGACTTTGCCTCCGTTATGGGAACAATTAGGCAAGGACTATAGATACGATCTCGACTTGTCTCTTACCAGAGCGCTTAGGCTACCAAATCCAGAAAAGGTTGTTGGGGAATTCCACAAAGTGTTGCACAACAAATTTAACCGTCGATCGCACAAAACTTGATTGCTCCAGTTCTTTCGGTGCTCCTTGCAAATTCCAATGGAGAAAACTTAAGTTGCAACTCATTCCCGGGATGCGTCCATTCATGTTTGTTGATCTTAACACGCTTGCCGTTGCCGCCCTTCCTTTGTACAGAAACAAAATCACCGAGTTTTATGATACCTTTGTCTGTAAACCATATATTGTTTTTAGCATTTTCGAATAGAAAATCAAGTACATCTCGCATTCTATATACGTAAATCTTATTCGTTATTTTGTCATTTATCATGAATACCATTAAGTTTTGATCACCCCTTACCAATACCCTCATCTAGCATAAGCTTGAGATGTTGGGCAAAGAACTCTTGGGATCCTTGGCAACTCGTAAGACGGCCTGTTTTATTGTTTCAAAGATGTCATCTGGCATTTTCAAAAACTGTCTCCAAACTTCTAGTCTTCTCCTGTCAAGTTGGTGAAAGCTTGTCTTAGTACTTGACTTTGCTTACACCGATCTCTGTGTCTGCCCTTAACAATACATCAGTTTTTTTCTATCCGATATACCGTCTTTGGACGCTCTAATTTTCTCCCCAAAAGTATAGCCAAGGGACATAAGGTATTTTTCCAGCCTTACCCTGAAATCTTCATCATTGTTTACCATGAAGATTATATCGTTCTCGCTATCTAAACCTATCCTAGCTTCCTTACGACCCTTTTCCATGTTCTAATTTCGCATCACAGGCAAGTTATTCTGGCTTGATAAGCCCGTCGTTTGTCTGTCGAAACTGTGAATATTGTGTATATTGGGAAGAAAATCTATTGGCGTGCGTTTGAGGGTCAGAAAGCAGGTATAGCTTGCCGTAATCCAAAACACTCCGACCCTATTTTCTTGAAACTTTCTTATGAAGGATAAGTATAGAGCAGAATTCTAGAGCAGACTATGATGCGTAGGTCAAGGATGGAAGTCTTCATGGATATCATGAAGGTGGCGGCGGCTGGAAAGATTAGGTGAACTCACATAATGTATAGGGCAAATCTAGCGTGGACAGTGTTGAAGGAGGCACTTCAAGTCTTAGAGGAAAGAGGAATTCTAAGAACCGAAAGCAAGGGTCATGAAATATACATTTCCCTCACAGAACAAGGGTTTGAGACACTCCGACAATTCTCTGAAGTAGAGAATGCATTCAGTATTGTAGCAGAGGAACCCAGGCAGGAAACTTTCTACGCACGCACTATTGCTTAGCTAGATTTGGATTTCCCTCAGTTTGCAAGGGCTGAGGTATTTCTCTATTTGTGCTTACTTCAGTGGACTTCAGTAGACCAGGAGCAGGGTACAGGATTTTCATGAGTCTTTCAGCTACAGCTCATGTCTTTTGAGTGCGGATAATTTCTCTTCTGTCTAACCGCAAAGATATCATTGAACCTTAGAAAACCGCTCCAATTTATCAAAATGATTCCATTTGGCCAAAGCCTGAAAAGAAGGTAAAATGTCGCAACGAGCATGCGATACTTTCTACAATTCCAAAAGCAGTTTTGTGGGGTTGGAGCAAGAGGGCAATTTTCTATACAGCATGGCACAAATTTCATTGGCCAGAGTATCTTCTAAGGCTCAAAGCCAGTCTTCTAGACCTCAGCGCGCTGAATCCAAGTAGGACAGTTGCTATGATTATTGCTCCAACTACCATCAACGAAGGCACAAGAATTTGTACTATCTCTTCCGAGACTATGTAGCCTATTAGGGGATCGTGAAGCAGAGCATTATTGAAATGCGGATATGTTAGCACTATCGATTTGTTTCCAAGAGTCGCGCCAACAACGATATTCGCGCCGTCAGCAGTCGCATTCCCTCCCCAGTTGAAGAATGGAGTAATTCCGTCCGCCCTCTTGAACTTTACAGTATCTTCTCCAGGAATGTGCGCCTCAAACTCCGCGTTGAACGCTGCTGACAATGCTAGCATGGTGTCATTGCTCTTCCACTCAAACCCTCTAATATGAACATCAAACTTTACCTGCCATATCCTTATCTTAGCCTCTGTCGCGTTCCCGAAAACTATCGTCTTTGTCGTAGGAGTCAAGTGGTAGATGAATGCTATTGCTTCTAGAGCACTTGATGACGCATTTTGTGTAATTGTAATCATTGTTATCGTGCCATTCGCGTCCTTGCTCTCGATCCTGCCGACATTCCATTTCAGCCTGCGCAGATCTATCGAGGAAACTGCTGTATCATTACTATCAAACTTACCTGGCTTACTGCCATTGTCTCTGAATTCGATGAGCCGCTCGAAGAGAACCCTTAGCTCCAGTTCAGACTTTGTCGTATTTTCCTTACCCTGAAATTGAAGCTTCAGCGATGAATCGCTCTTTTGCACTTCAACATTGAGCTTTTGTTTAACATCTTCCTTCTTGATGTCAATTTTAATGTGTTTCTCATCCTCTTTCTCCACCTTGAGCTTTACCTCCTTCTTTTCTTCTTGCTCAAACTCCACAACCTTACCAGTTATAGCATCAACTTTCACTTTAAATCCGCTATTTTCGCGAACTATTTCGATCTTGAATTCCTTATCGTCTGGTTCAACCCTAACTACACTATAGTTTCCTGAGCCAACGGCCTTTGTTAGAAAGTCCAATGCTATTGCGATAGCCTGCGAAGCATTGATCTTGATGACAGCTGTGACTCTCTCCTCCTTGCGATCTTCTTTCCTTTCTCCTTTATCCTCCTTTCTTCCTTGGTTATCGTCCTTCTTCTCCTCCTTTACCTCTTTCTGAACTTCTCTATCTTCCTTTTTCTCATCTTTAGCCTCCTTCTTATCTTCCTTTGCTTCCTCTTTCACTTCCTTCTTCTCTTCCTTGTTTGCCTCTTTAGCGCCTTCCTGTTCCTTCTTCTGCGCTTGCTTCTCTTGCTCCTTCTTTTCCAGCTGTCTTATTTCCACGAACAGAATCTTTCCATTCTTGCCGCTAACTCCAACATTGAATGTAGCAGTCCCATTGCTTGCTCTTACTTCATAATCGCCTTTCTCCAGCTTGGATTCAGTTATGTTGTACTTAGCATTGCCGAATCTTTGAATCAAATATTTTGTAGCGTTTGCCTTTGCCTGCTCAGCAGTAATCGTTGAATTTGCTTGCTTTTTCTCGTTTTTGCCCTCGTTTCCCTTTTGCTCTTCATTCTTCTTTTCTTCAGCTTTTTTGTCCTCTTGTTTCTTTTCGTTTCCCTTGTTGTCCGCGTCTTTCGCTTTGTTTTGTTCCTGCTTCCCCTCGCCTTCCTTGCCATATGCCATCAGAGCAGGCTGAATTGCTGAGAAGAGCAGTACGATCAGCGCAAACATCGCAAGTGACTTAATTTTATTCGATTTCAAAGGCTAATCAACCTCTCTGAAACTTCGAGACTTGGGCCATTGATCGGGCTTAAAATATGCCCGAATAGAGGTTTAACGCTTAAAGTCCAACTTCGCCTCGTCATCTCCGATACCTGTTCAGATAGGCTCTGCACTCGCACGCTTGCTATGGCCGCATAGTCCAGCATTGATAGCATGCCCATTAATTGCAAATGGAGTTTAGTTAAGGAACCCGCTTCTAGAAACCTCGAATAGTAGAATTCAACTCCGGAGCCCATCTACAACCCCCCTCCAACAATCACAAATGCAGCGTTAAGATATACCAAGATTAGAACCGTTATAGCAGATTCCGTTGTTGAAAGTGCCTTGGATATGCGCAAAGAAGATGCAAGGAGAACTAAACTCCACCCCTGCAGTACGAAGAATAGTATTCTCATAAACCAGCCGTCGAATACTTGGGTCAACCCCAAAAAGAAGGATTTGCTTGCTAGCCATATTACCGCGAACGCTACTATAGGGAGATACGAAATGGCAGAAGTCACAACCAGACTCAAATTTCCTTCTCTTCTCCCAAATACCATCGTAGAAATTGCTGCTAAAATCGCAAATACGATCAGCCAGCCAAGCATGAATGCAAGCATTGGAGGAATTTGTGCAGAGCCTGTAGACTCTAGGAGGAATAAAATACTTGGTCTCAAGCCGGCTTCCGATGAAGCCCACGCTCCAAGAAACAAGAGCGCAATAGCCCAAGGGATATGGTATATCGAAGATTGATCAATAACGCGCAATACCAAAGTCCCGGACAAAAAAGGCGAAATGCCCCAAGTCTGGCCCACTGGCTTATTGAGAGAGAGTTTTGGGCCTTTAACCAAGACTTGATATGCAGCCTTACCAGTTTCGCTAAGCATATACCTTTTGTCTCTAGCTTGAACTACCAAATCTCCAAGGACTGAGATGTGGTAATACAGCGTTCCCACCCCGATCTTTGTTTCACCTTTGAGGGCTGTAAAGCCTAAAGGACCTTTGGTTCCCAGCAATTCTATGATTTTAGAGCGAAGAGGATGGGCGAAGATGCCGTAGATTCGCTCATCGTCGCTCTTCTTGCTACCAGTCTTTTGATCGCTCTGTTGCTCATCCTTCAAAATTGACAGTTCGTAGAAAGGCACCCCTATAATAATAAAAATAGAATAATCTTCTATACAAGTTGTGCAGAGAGTATTAAGATAGAATCATGATCTTTAAGCCGCATGTATACCAAGTTACTTTCCGTGCTGCTAGTTTCACTGCTCGCATTGTCTCCGATTGCCGTAGCAGATGCGCATGGGTTAAGTTTTCAGATTGTAAAGTCACATGATGACGTTTCTCTTGAGACGCTTTCGAAGAGGGATCATAAGGATAGCAGTGTTAAGTCGAATGATCGTGACGATGATGACGATGATGAAGATGACGATAACCGCTCGCCTCCTCCGGGAAGTATCTACAGTGTGAATGCAACAGGTGAGGCTACGACAAAGCCCAAGGGCCATGGCAACGCGGATAAGAAGGATAAGGATAACGAAGGCAAGGGTAAAGACAAGGGTAAGGGGAAAAATTCCGAGGTTGAGGACGCAAGTTTGAACTTAAGGGCCGAAGTTGAGAAGAGCTCCAAAGGTAGGATAAAACTCAAGATTTTGTCTGGTACCGTAGAAATCGGGGATACCAGATATGATATCGAGAAGGGAAAAGGTAAGATCAACAAGAAAAATGATCATATAGATTTCAAGGCTAAGGCATCCTCGCAGGGAAAAGATCTTGAATTGATTCTCAAAGGAGAGCGCGATGGGACCATTCCATTAAATCTAGGGAATGCTCCAGCCACTGTTGAATTTACGAGTCCCCAAAGCAAACTTGCCAGCAAGTGGTTCTTGGACTTATCAGGAAAGATATCGATTGGGAGCGTATCTCCGCCTCCACCGCCTCATCCGGCGCCCAATAGAACGGTATTAACAATCACAAAATCTGTAAACGCGAGCACGGTTCTTGGAAAAGGAACGCTGCGCTACCTAATAACGTTCACAAACGCTGGGAACCCGCCCGCTAGAAACATCAATGTGACTGATACATTGCCGGCGTCTGTGGCATTAGTTTCCGCTAACGGAAGCATAGTTTCGCTATCCAGTTCGATGATAAAGTTCGCAGCAGGAAATCTGAGCAAGGGCGTGAGCAAGAGCATAATCCTGATCGTTAACGTGACTGGGACAACGCCAGACAAGACATTATTGAAGAACAATGCCAGCGTCGCGTGGAAGAATGTTGACGGATCTATTGGAGGACCGGTAAATACAATGGCAGTAACAACGGTTCAAGCACCTTCTCTGCAGATAGTAAAGAGAGTCAACGCGAGCTCAGCAATCCCAGGAAACGCTCTACTTTATACAATCAGGACCAATAATACAGGCAGTGCTATTGCAACAATAAACCTCAACGATACGCTACCTGCCAATGTGACTTTGCTTTCAACATCGCTAGCGCCTAATTCGACAATAGGCAATACGCTGATGTGGTCATTTGTGCTTGTACCAAATGGTACCATAACGATAACCGTATTGGTCAGAGTCAATTCCAGCATAGGTCCTCAAACACTTACCAACACGGCAAGAGCTCTATATCAAAACGACAAAGGAGTAGTCTTCCTAGCTATTTCATCGCAGACATCAACCAGCATCTTATCAATAGCAATGATGAACCTCCAGAAGAGCGTCAATGCGACATCGGCACTAGGAGGAAGCGGGCTTAGGTACATACTATCGTTTGCAAACACAGGCAACGGAACCGCGACCAAAGTGAATATTACCGATACGCTACCAAGCTATACAACGTTCGTTTCAACAAATGGGACGGGAGTTTCAATATCAGGTCATACGATAACCTTCATGCTTGGCAATATCAGCACCTCTTCGGGAGGAAAGATTGCAATAATAGTTAAGGTCAACGGCACGACTCCCGATCAGACCATATTGAGAAACAATGTGACTCTGCGGTGGAAGAATCCCAGTGGTTCAGTTGCCATGGTCAATGCTACAGCGTCAACAACCATCAACGCGCCTGTGCTAGTGATAATGAAGAGTGTTAATGCCACGACGGCAAACGCTGGGCATCATCTTTTCTACAACATAACGATAATCAATAATGGACACGCAGATGCCATCATAACACTCAACGACACGCTTCCCGCCGGAGTTACAGTGAATTCCACATCAATGGCGCCGAATATAATTTCGGGTACATCGTACATCTGGAACACGTTGACCTTGGCGCCCGGAGGAAAGGTCACGATAACTATCTTGGTAAAGGTAAGCACAGTAACGTCGGGAACCATAACCAATACGGCAATCGCGACCTACAGGAATGTTAACGACATAGAATTCCCACAGGAATCGGACCAAAAGTCAACCCTGATAACAGCCCCATAAGCTGCTGGGGAAGGAGTTCGAGAAAATTCGAACTCCCGTTCCAATTTGTTAGAAGAGGGTTCCTAATCTATGGCACAATGCTATATTGTGTCGATATTTGCGTTGGGTCGCGATACTTGGAAAAACAGAAGCCGAATAGAAATCATGGGAGACCTGCTTTCTAAATGCACGGGAGGCCTGAAAAGAACTCACATAATGTACAAAGTAAACCTTTCCTACAAGCAGCTTTGCGAGTATCTGGAAATGCTAGAACAGGCCGCCTTAATCGAACTCGACTATGATGATGAGGGTCAGAAGATTTTCAGGACTACACAAAAAGGTTTTGAATTCGTGGATTATTATCAGCGCCTCAACAGGCTTGCAAGCATTGCTCCAGAATACGAGTCAGATATTAGGGCGGGTATAGGTACATATTCCTATACAGACAATTTACGTTAGCAATCAGTCCGTTACGGGCATGTGTTAATCAAAGACTGACAGGTTCATACAAAAAGTAAATAACTAACATAATTATTTTTGCAGACCGTGTTATAAATGGGGGAAAGCGAAAAGCAACCTCCAGCTAAGAAGTCAAGAAGGAACTTTATCGTAGCAGGTATACTGGCACTTGGTGCAGCAGTTGCAGGCCTCGTACTAGGAAGGGATTACATTTCACCTCCACAACAGCAGGCTCAGCAGGCTCCTCCGCCTCCTCAGCAAGAGGCTCCTCAACCACAACCGGCCCCTGCACCAGCCCCACAACAACCAGCTCCACCTCCAAAGCCTGAAGTGCCAAAGAAGTTCGCTCTTGATCAAATTGTTGGAGAGGCAATAAAGTATCCCGGCGAAGCCGGCGACATTCTAGCATACGAGGCAAGGCCGCAATTTGATGCACAGTTCCCTGCCATGATAATAGTGCATGAAAACACCGGTCTGCTTGAACACTTCAAAGATGTTGCAAGAAGGTACGCAATGGAGGGCTTCGTTGCCGTGGCAGTGGACTTTGTTTCCCGCGAAGGTGGCTCTCTGGGGGAGGACATGGCCAGAGAGAATCAGATGAAACAGGCGAGAATGACAGACGCGATGGTTCAGAGCGACATAGACTCAACAATAAAGCACCTGAAGAGCAGATCGTATGTCAAAGGCAACAAGATAGGTATTACAGGATTCTGCTGGGGAGGAAGGCAGTCAATGATAGCTGCGTTAAGAAGCAAAGAATTAGCCGCCGGAATCCCATACTATGGGAATCCAGTACTTGCCAGACAAAGTGAAACTCAAACGATAAATCCAATCAGTCTTGTTACCGATTCTACAACTCCACTACTATCACACTTTGGAGTAACCGACAGGTCAATACCCACAGACACTGTAGTAGCGCAATTCAGGCAAGCACTACAGGACAACAACAAGACCTTTGAGATTCACATTTACGAGGGTGCAGGACATGCATTCTTCAATGACACAAGACCATCATACAACGAGGTAGCTGCAAAGCTCTCATGGGAAAGAAACCTGGCATTCCTAGAAAAATACCTAAAGTCTTAAAGCTCTAGCTGGATGATAGAATAGTGGCCAAGTTTAGTGTATATGCTCTAAAAGTTGGTGAGAGCTCTACAGACTATTATCGAAAAAAAGGCATCCAACCATTGCATATGAGCGACGAAGAAAGGGATAAACCCCTATTCTACCATTTCTGGTGCATTAAGGGAGATAAAGAATCCATCATAGTCGATACTGGCATAGATCCAGAACATAAAGACGGCATAATTGATTACGAATCTCCCGTAACGCTTCTGGAGCAGATTGGGGTAAATGCGAAGAAGATCGAGAAGGTTATCATAACGCATCTACATCAAAACCACTTCTCGGGCATCTATCTGTATCAAAATGCGGATTTCTATATTCAGGAGGAGGATTTTCGCTCTCAAGCGAAGCGGATTGCCGAGAGGAGGTTCATGCGGGAAAGAGCTCTATTGCCTCCTATGTTGCAGGAAGACCTAAAGGACATTTCGTGCATGCAGAGGGTTCGCTATGTCGCTGGTGAGGAGAAGATCATTAATGGGGTGACGTGCCATCTGGTTGGAGGGCACACTCCGGGAATGCAGGTAGTTTCTGTAGAGACTGAAAATGGCATAGCTGTAATCTGTAGCGATTTAGCATATTTATTCAGAAACATAACTGAGGAAACTCCCGTCGGCTCATTCTGGGACCTGCATCAGGCATGCGAAGGCCTGCATAAAGTTAAACAGATAGCCAGCGACGAAAAACTGTTGTTCCCAAGCCACGATCCTCTTGTATGGGACGGAAGGTTCCCTCTAGTCAATCAAAGAATTGCAAAACTTGCCTAGCTATTTTGAAAGCTCTTTCCTGCTAAGATACAGCAGTGCAATGCCCGTAACCAGAAGCGGCACATGATACGAAATTATTCTCCATGCTACTATCGAAGCCCAGAGCTGCCCTCCATAGAGGCTTGAGGTAAACAACCCTAATCCGCCCTCGCTCAGCCCAGAGCCCCCGGGAGTCAAAGGGATGGCCCCAAAAGTATACGAGACATAAACTCCGAGTATGGAAGCAAACAAATCAATTTGGAGCCCGCTCCCAAGAGCGATTATCCAGAAGATCATCCCTGCAAGGACTACCATAATAATAGTCAGAAGTAGAACCTTCGCGATTACGCCCTTTGAGCTTTTGAAAAATGTTCCTGCAGCATGCGAGCTCTGAACTGCGATTTCATTAAGTTTGCTGGCAAACGATTCCGTCCTCTTAGCTCCAACGATCAGGGAGATTATTCTGACAATTGGTTTGGGCATAGCACCTTTGCCTCTTGAAACTAGCCAAGGCACAATGGTAAAGAAGCCTATCCACAGAAACGAGAGCATCAGTAGGATCAATGCTGGAACGTAAGCCCCTCTTGTAAGAAGGTATAGAGCCGCTATTATTGAGATTAATCCTCCAATGATAACGTCGAAGAGAACCTCAAGATAAGCTATCAAAATTGCCTGCCCGAGGTTGAAGCCTTTTTTGACTAGCCAAGGGATTTTCACGAGTTCTCCGCCAGCATAGGAAGGCACTACCAGATCGGTGAATTCTGAAGCCATTCTGGCAACTGTAGTATTGCTTACTTTGATGCTAGCATTGCTATTGATCCCTTTTGACAATTCGTAAAACCTTACTCCCTGAACCAATAGCCTTGCAATACTGACAATCGAAGCAAGAAGGAATGCTGCAGGGCCGACAGCGATTATATCTGAAACTGAAACTCCGAAGAAGAGCGTATATGCTATAATAGAAACTATGCTGGCAAAGATTCCAACATACACTGCAGTCCGTAGCTTCAAGGTTCGCTCGTAGCTTCGGAGGGAGGCTTATACATAAGGTGTTAAACGAGTAGGTGGCTTTGCAGATAAGCGTAGGAATTCCGTCTTACAACGAAGGAACATCCCTAGTGAATCTAATAGAAAAGATACTCTCCGAAAAATTACCATCTGACATGGAATTGCTCGAAGTGATAGTTTCCGATGACAGCGACGACGGAACGCCGAAGATGTTGGCTAGGTTTGCTGGCAATAAAATTCTAAAGCTTTTCCACCATGAGGGGAGGAGAGGAGTTTCAGCAGCGTGGAACGAAATTCTTGCAGAATCAAAAGGCGATCTTATAGTTCTAATCGATGCAGACACAATACCTTCAGATGAATTCCTTGCCGAAATTTCTTCCAAAACAATCGAATCTGGTGCTGGGCTTGTAGCGGCAAATTCATCTCCACTGGCTCCAAAGAGTTTCTTTGCAAGAGCGTCGTTCTTTGTAGGGCTATGGCTCCAAGAGGTTAGAAGGTCATTTGGAGCGAATCCTTTCACTGTTATAGGAAGAGGTTTGGCAATAAAAAGAGAAGTTGCAAAGAAGATAGTCCTGCCTACGAATCTGCTTTCACCTGATCTGTACGTGTCATGCAGAGTAAAAGAGCTAGGTTACGAAATTCAATATGCGGAAGACGCAGTAGTTTACTTCAAGCCAACTACATCAGCAAGAGATTTTGCGTCGCAAGTTATCAGAGCATTTCTAGGTCACAGACAGCTTAACGATTATTCCAAAAGAACTCTGCAGAAGGTTCCGTTTATGGATTTGATAATCAAGGCTATTCACATTGCAAGGCGTTACCCCGTTCACGCGCTAGCAACAGTTCTAGCGTATATGCTATTCCCGTTTTCGCTTCTAAGAGTCATCAGAGGAGCGTCAAACTATCTTTGGGATGTTCCAAAGTCTTCAAAGTTCCAATAAGCTAATCAATTTACAATTTATTGCGATCTTGATGGCCGAAGAGCAAAAAGCTGTGGAAGAGTGGAGGAAGGAGAAGGACAAGTACTTTATGTACGATTTTGATTCGCCAATTCCCCACGAAACAAGGCATGAATTCAAAGGTCTATTGTATTATCCTTATGATCCTAAGTTCAGAGCAAAAGCAACAATTAAGATGGTGAAGAGTGATGAAATAATTCAGATGGTCACGAGCAAAGACGCTAACCAGCCATATAGAAAGTTCGGCTACCTTGAATTTACTCTTGATGGAAAGCAGTACAAATTAGCAGCTTACAAGAGAGCATGGGTTCACGAAAATGATCCTCACTTGTTCATACCTTTCAGAGATGCGACTTCCGGCAAGGAAACCTACGGTGCAGGAAGGTACATAGACATTGAGGAAAGCAAACAGTATGTCATCGATTTCAACATGGCCTACAACCCGTTCTGCGTCTACAATGAAAATTATTCCTGCCCTATCCCACCAAGAGAAAACTGGCTAAGCGTTGAAATAAAGGCAGGAGAGAAGAACTTCAAGTGATTACTGATGGTGATCGGCTTCTTTACACATTCTCCGACTCAAGTACTCACCATCGTGATAGATGATCGGGCTCTTGCATCGAATGATGCTGCAATAACCTCACCTATAATCAGACTATCACCAAAATCTTTCTGAGATATCATTTTGCATTCAGCATTTATCGTAGAACCTTCTGTATGTCCAAAGATCTATCACCCCTAAAGTTTTGTAATAGATGACAGCCACGCTCTGCCTTCTATTTCGTCAAGACGAGCTTCGAACTTGGCCTCTCGAATATAATTTACCTTCCAGTCTCTGCTGAATGTTTCCCTGATTTCTTTTTGAGATACACGCCTTGGTCCGCCCCATTCTTTAGGCTCTTTTTCGCTAAAGCAGAGCATATGATATGTTCCTCCGTTCTTTAGTGCTGAAGCTAAACTCTTTGCAAATACTGGCCTATCTTCGTCAGAAAATGTATGAAATAAACCACAATCAGTTATTGAATCGAACTTTTTGCCAAGGCTAGAAAGATCAAGGGCATCCCAGACAAGAAGATCTACTTTGACATCCCTCTCTTTAGCCTTTTTCTTCGCTTTCAGTATCGCTCTTGGAGAAGCATCAATCCCCCATACCTCATGACCGTTTTCTGCAAAATACATGACGTGTTCTCCTGTTCCGCAACCAACATCAAGAACCTTATCTCCAATCTCTCCTGCTATGCGCACAAACTCTTGTTGCGGTTTTTCAATATCCCAAGGAGGGGTGCCAAGATAAGCGTCATTGAAAAACGCAGCCATTATTGATCACGAGAAACTTCACACTAAAAAAGGAGAGGAACCCCGCAGTTCCAGTTCTACGATGCGGGAATTTCGTGCTGAACCTTTTCGAACTTGCCTACGCTCTTCCTGACGACTCCGAGGTCTATGCTGACCTTCTCCCCTGCAGCTTCCGTAATAGCCTTCGTTGCCAGCTCTATACCATCATCAAGAGAGAGATTTTCCGAATAGCTCTTGGCTATGATCTCAAGGGCCGTCTCCGAGCTCTGCCCTATCGTTGCAGCCTTGCCGTTGAAGTACGAACCCCCCGGCTCAATTTGGTACAATTGCACGCCTTGCTGGTCTGCTCCTGCAAGTATCACCGATGCCCCTGGAGGCCTTACAGCGTACAGAGTGAAACTGTGGAAGTAGTTGCCTAGATGCTTGGCAAGGGAGATTATGTCTATCGGAGTATCATAGACTAGCCTGTAGCGCTGTGCCTGCACCCTAGCTTCATCAATCAGGTGCAGAAGGTCTCCCACGTACCCTGATCCAGAAGCTCCAACGTGCTCATCTATTGCGAACACCTTCTCGGGAGCCTGCATCAATGGCCTTGCAGGTCTTACCTGACTGGCAAGCAATACGTAATCGTTGGTCTTTATGCCCACTGTCGTTGATCCTCTTCTAACAGCTTCCAGTGCTGCGTCTACCTGTATCAATCTTCCTTCTGGGCCATAGAAGAAGGGCGTCCTGTAGGGATTGTCTGTCGCCATTTTTAGTTCACCCGCTTTGAAACTTTGGAGGCGCTACCGTTGAGGTGTATCGCAAGTATGTCAACACCATTTCCCGATCCCGGGTCGCGCTCCATAGCTGCCCTGACAGCCCTCTCCGCTAGCTGCTTGGCAGTGTCCATACTGAGATCCTTCATGTACCCTCCCTCTAATACACCATAAGCTATTGGTGAGCCAGAGCCCGAAGATGCAAATTCCTCCTCGATCAACGAGCCGCTTGCATCTGTAGAGTAGATATGCGCTCCTTGGCCGTCGATGCCTGCAACTAGAAGTTCGGCATAGAACGGCTGGTACGCCTTCAACCCTCTGTATGCTATGTTCGCGATCAGCTTAGCACTTTCCCTTACGTTCATTGAAAACCCTCTGCTTATAGACACCAATCTCCGCTCTGCCTTTGCAAGATTGACTAGATATTCCGCATCAGATAGCAATCCTGCTATTGCAGCTGCGAGGGAATCATCGAGCTGGTAGATCTTCTGCACGTCTTTTGAACCTACGAAGAAGCCCTTGCTGGCCCTTTTGTCCGAGGCAAGAACCACTCCGTCATTGCTTTTGATGGCCACTATTGTAGTCATAACATTGTTGTATTATGACAGGTTAATGTTGACTAGCAATAAAATAATCCAGTCACACTACGACACTTGAGCGCTTATTAGTAGTACTCCGCTCTTTTTCAGCTGCTTTGTGTACGTTTCGGAAACATGTGCATAGAGTTCGTGTGCCGCAATTGTAGCTTCTCTGGCATCTGCAGACTCCCTTACACGTGCCTGCACAGCTATTGACGCATTGGTAATCTTCAGTTCCACTTGAATAGAACCGTCATCGGTTATCCATGTCAGAACGTTCTCTGAAGCGTTGCTTGAATGTCCTAGCCAGCGGAGCTTTCCAAACCATGTGCCTCTTAATTCGTTAATGAAATTTTGCAGGTCAATTGAAAATGGCAAATACGATCGAATTACCGGCATTACCACACTCGGCTGAGCATCTGTACGCATTAATCCAGCCTTGCTGCTGACTCTATATCCTTCGGCGCTTTTTTCGATAAAGCCGTCTCTCTGCAGTCTTGCTAAACTTCTCGCAAGAGTTTCCTGATGCATCCCGAGCTTCCTCTTCAGGCCTTGAAATGCAACGACCGATTCTCCCCCTTCATTGATGCTCCGCAGAATTTCTGCATCCCTGCCGCTAAGGTATCCTTCAAAAGATATGTCAGCATGATCCAGGTTCGTCTAGGTTACCTCCTGCAGCAAAGTTCAATGTTCAAGGCTATATGCTTGATAGTTTTCCAGAGGCTATCAGGTAAAGGAAACTTTACCGCTCCTTTTCTTTATTTTTCGAGCGAACTCTGAAGATGGCAATCATTGTAATAATTACAATGACAGCTATTATTGCGATTACCAAAATTGTCTGGCCTCTGTCATCTTCAACGGTAAGATCGAAGAACTGCCCTTGATAGTAATTCAGACCTCTGTCGGTGAAACCTGCAACCATCTTGTAATTTCCCGGTTCTATGTTGTTTCCACTCAATGTTATTGTAGTCGTTGCACTTCCTGCAGATTTCATCTGAATCAAGTCTGGAGAAGCGGAAAAGCTAGAATTGGCTATGTTCCCCGTAACGCTCATGCTCGAGCGCAGATGCGGGAAGAAATCCCCTCCTTCAGAACTTTCCAGCGACACGGGTATGCTTACCATTCCGTTGCGGGATATCTTGAGCTTCGTTGTAGAAAGGGAAGTTTTGATGGGGATCTGAGCCGAAACTTCGATCATCCCGATTTTGTTGCCTGCAGTTTCTACGAACCACACGTTCCCTGAAGGGTCTGCTGCAACGTTTTCGGTGAAAGAACTGTTAGTTGGTATGCGGAACTCGCTTATGCTCAAATCTTTAGTTGATATCTTGACTATCCTGTCAACTCTCTGCTGTGAGGTCCATATGTTTCCTTGGTTGTCAGAAACTATTCCATAGCTTGCTCCAGTTAACAGGCCTGTAGAAAATTGTTCAACAGAATTTGTCTTCGGGTCAAACCTCCCTATGTTGCTGGTTCTGAACTGCGTATACCATATCATGCCCTGAGAATCTATTGCCATGCCTATAGGGTTCGTGCTGGCATTGCCGGTCCTCGGAAGAGGGACCTCGGTGAACTTTTCTATAATAACATCAAACCTTGCAAGTCTTGCAGGACCGGACTCCATCATCCACAATATACCGTTTTTATCAAAGAGCAGGTAGCTGGGGCGGGAGATGTTTGTGGGTGTTTTGTACTCGAGGAACCCATTAGAAGTTCCTTCCCTCGCCTTCGAAATCTCGAGCTTCCCCAACGCACCAGAATTGAACCCTCCATACCATATGTCGCCTTTTGAATCTATAGCGATACCCCAAGGCTCTGCATCCACAGTAGGTATAATGTATTCCGAGAACTTCAAGTTTGAAGGATCGAACTTTCTTATCTTGTTGTCCGTTGCATCGCCAAACCACAAATTGCCATGACCATCAACAACAATGTCCCAGATCTGCAGAATGCTTGAACTGCTGGGAATTTTGAACTCCTGCAAAGAACCCGTCTTCGGATCCAACTTTGCAAGGCTCGACCTGTTTCTTAAGGCGACCCAGATGTTACCTGAATCGTCGCTTACTATCGCAAAAGCGTTTGAGCTATCTGGAAGTTTGTACTCCTTCACAAAGATTTTTGAACTCTGCTGGGCTTCAGCAGGGACTAATAGCATCAGCACTAAAATTAGCAGAGCCAGAAATTTCAAGCATATCACGCTTAAGATTGGATTATTTCATTGATTGTTTGGCCTGCCTTAATAGTTATCCGTGGATAGATTATGCTCCCGGGCATTATCTTTGCGCCCTTTCCAATCTTGCATGACGCTCCTATCATTGCATCCCTGATCTCTGCCCCTTTTCCGATTCCACAGTCTTCCGCTATTACGGAAGATTCTATCAAGACATCATCTTCTATGTCGCAGTTCTCGTAAACAGAAGAAGCGAGGATCCTCGCATTTCTGCCAGCTTTAGTATTTTTCATTAGAACCGTATTTGGCCCTATCCTTGAGCCTTTGCCAACATTTACCCCCTCATCGATGATCGAAGGGTTGGCAACAGAAGAGCCGCTGTCAATCATAACGTTTCTCCCAACGTACACGTTTCCCCGGACTTCGCCCTTGACAGTAGACTCTGGCGATATGTTCCTGTGCATGTTTTGTAGATACCAGCTGTTTGCTTGAAGATAGCCCTCTTTTTCCCCGCCGTCAATCCAGAACCCATCAAGAGGAAATCCGAATACTGCTGCGGTCTTGCTAAGAAGCGTAGGAAATAGATCCTTTGCGAAATCGTAAGGCTTGCCATCTGGAATGTAGTCGAGGCTGCTGGGATCAAGAAAATAGATGCCCGTGCTGATAAGCTTGCTTGGGACTTCGCCCTTTGGCTTTTCAACAAACTCTTTTACGCTGCCATCGCTTCTAAGAACCAATACTCCATACAATGATGTGTTTTCGACCTCCTTTGCACCGATCGATGCCATCGCACCCACTTCTCGATGTCGCTCAACGAAACTAACGAGGTTCGCGTTTGTTACAGCATCTCCCTGCATTACCAAGAACGGTTCGTCCAGAAGTTTCTTTGCAAGTTTTACGCTCCCTGCAGTGCCAAGGGCTTTTTTACCCTCAGAAACATGAGTTATCCTTACTCCGTATCTCTGCCCAGAGCCAAGGTAGGAAGTTATCTGCTCCTGCTTGTACCCTACCGTCGTTATAATCTCATCAAATCCTTGGCTCGCAAGATGCCTTACAATATGATGGATAAGAGGCTCCCTCCCTATGTAAAGCATGGATTTTGGCCTCGTAAGTGAAAGAGGATTCATTCGCTCCCCCAATCCTCCAGCCAGAATTACCGCCTTCATCACTATAGGCCCTCATTTTGAGCAATATATGCTGTAAATGAAATGCTGGACGATTTGTGCAACAAAATCTTACAAAACAATTAATTTTTTTGACATGGGGAACTTTAATCCAATTAATGTTATACAGTTTCGATAAAACTGGAAAGAAATATTTCAAATGCAGAAATAGAACATTGCCCCTATTGCGAGCTATATTATACGGACAGCGCACAGCTTGACCTGCATTTGGAGTTCCAGCACGAGGTGAATACTCAGAACAAGTTTAGTTTCTTCGGTTAGAACATCCTCAGAGCAGGAAATTTCTTCCCTGCTGTAGCTTCTTTTTGCGACCTCGATTGTCATGATTTTAGATCAGGGTGTTTGCTGGGCGTTAAAAAAATGGTTCGAGCTAGACCATTTTTGCAGGATAACAGACGGCGCCCTTTGCAGAAGATGATACTAAACTTGCATACTTTGCCAATGCTCCCCATGTATAGTGCGGTGCAGGAGGCTTCCACTGCCTTAACCTCTTTTCAATCTCCGCCTTTGACAAATCAACTGTCAAACTTCTTTTTGACGAATCTATCGTTATCCTATCGCCCTCTTTTACAGCTGCTATCGGGCCTCCGACCATCGCCTCTGGTGCAACATGGCCCACCATCAGCCCCCTTGTAGCTCCTGAAAACCTTCCATCAGTAACCATGCCGACTTTTTCTCCCAAGCCTTGCCCTGCAATAGCAGCAGTAACTGCGAGCATCTCCCTCATCCCCGGTCCTCCCTTCGGTCCTTCATAGCGGATTACAACGATATCCCCAGCAACTATCTCCCTCTTTGAAACTGCATCAAACGCATCTTCCTCTCTGTTGAAGACTTTTGCTTTACCAGTCATGCTTGGTGCTTTGACGCCAGTCATCTTCAGCACTGCTCCTTCCGGTGCAAGGTTTCCCCTCAGTATGTACACTTTGCCGTCTGAACTGATCGGATTTTTGACATCAGCTACAACATCCTGCTTGGTGCTTGGAAAGTTCAAGTTCTGCAAGTTCTGCTTCACCGTTTTTCCTGTAACCGTCAAGGCGTTTCCATTCAGCAGTTTAGCATCGAGCAGTTTTTTCATTACCAACGGCAATCCTCCAACCTTGTCCAAATCGAGCATAACGTACCTTCCTCCCGGGCGCATGTCTGCAATTTGTGGAGTCTTCTTCCTGACCCTCTCGAAGTCGTCAAGAGTAAGTTTCACTCCAGCTTCATGTGCTATTGCTAACAGGTGCAGAACTCCATTCGTCGATCCTCCAATCGCCTGCATCATAGATATTGCATTCTCGATCGCTTCAAAAGTCAGAATGTCTCTGGGGCGAATATTGTTTTCAAGGAGATTCATTACGGTTTTACCAGTTTCAAAGCATATGTTGTCCCTAGTTTCGTAGACTGCAGGCGGGGAGCCACTTCCGGGTAGAGCAATTCCCAGAGCTTCGCTTATAGAAGCCATCGTATTTGCCGTGTACATTCCTGCACACGATCCTGGACCGGGACAAGCATTAAGTTCAATCTCCTGCAGCTGCTGAAGGGTAATCTTTCCTGCATCGTAAGAGCCTACTGCTTCAAAGACATCCTGAATCGTCAATGCCCTGCTGTCTAGCATTCCCGGTAGAATTGTCCCACCATAAACGAATATTCCCGGCAAATTTAACCGTGCAAGTGCCATTATAGAGCCTGGCAGACTTTTGTCGCATCCTGCAATAGTTACACATGCGTCGTAAGCATGTGCCCTCATCATCAATTCAATAGAATCTGCAATTATCTCCCTGCTAACTAAAGAGGACTTCATGCCTTCATGCCCCATGGCTATCCCGTCGCTTACAGCTATTGAAACAAATTCTCTTGGGGTTCCTCCTGCAGCCTTTACGCCCTGTTTTGCCTTCTCTGCCAATCTGTCAAGATGAACGTTGCATGGAGTTGCCTCGTTCCATGTGCTTGCAACACCAACTAAAGGCCTGGCAAGATCTTCACTTGAGAGGCCCATTGCTCTTAACATCGCTCTGTTTGGAGATCGCTCTGTGCCTTCTGTAACGTCTTTGCTTTTTAGTTTCAAACCTGCAGACCTGCGGGACATTGTATGGGGTTTTGTTGAACATGGCTATATGCGTTGATTAGTCGGATGCTTGGACAATCGGTAAACAAAATCCTAAAATCACCCTGCTATCGCATTATCAGCACTTGTCCTATAGTTCTGTATCCGATATTGACACCGTATGGAATTATGTCCGAGAGGAAATGGAGAACCTGAAGGTAGAAGTTAGGCAGAAACTGCAGGATTTAGAGAGAGAATTAAGGCAGGACGTTACGCTTGAGGCTAAAGAAGTAGAAAAAAGGTATTTGCAGTTCGAATCTAATGTTGAAGAAAGGATTCAGAAGATGGAAAGTAGACTATTCAAATTAAGAATTGAGGCGGAAGCATCAAAGAGGAAGATGTCGGTTGATGAATTCATGGACAAGGCTATCTCTTCTTTTCTTTCTCAAGATACTGATCGAGAATAAAATTCAGAAAGTCTGAGAAGCTCCTAACTCTATATTCATCCTCAAGGTCCTCCTTGTTCTTTTCGTAATAGTCCCTGATCTCTTCGATGACCTTTTCTCTTAATGTGACAGTCTTGAAGCCCTTTGCCGGCATCCCTGTTGGATTGAAAGTAATATAATATAATCTTACCGCCTTTCTACCGCAATATTACCGCAATATTTATTACTGCCGCAATACCATGGCCCTTACAATGCCGGAGAAGCGTTTCAGGAATTTGGCATTAAGATTCGAGGGAAGGAGTGTTGTTAGTTCCCTAGGTGAATGCTATTTTGATTATTCTTTTTCTGCGACGGAGGGCACAGCTACTAAGGTTGCAGAATGGTCTGGGACACACTCTTCAATGCAGATTTTGGCTAGAAGCATATTCAGGGTAAGGAGGACTGCATGATGCCCCCAGTAAAGACTAGAATGCAGATCAATGTTGACCAAGAGATTGCTGACTATTTTGAGAGTATGTGGAGAGAGGAAGTTGCGAAAGCTAATCAGAAGAACGAGAGAATACCTTCCTTTAGCGAGTTCATGAATGATAAGCTGAAGAAACTCAGATTGATGTTGGTTCAGGGCAAATATTTGGGTTAAGACTTATCCTAACGTGCCTATTCTCTTAACCTGCATACCAAGATTGTCAAACTCCGGATCGCTACCCGTAATTAATTTCGCATTTAGAGTCTTGGCCGTTGCAGCTGCAAAAGCATCAGCTAACGACAAAGAATGTTTTGCCTTCAAAAGGGCAGCTTCCTTCCACAGAGCATTATCCTGCACTGAGACTATTTTTACGCCAAAACTTCGTAAGTTCCTCTCCTTTTCATCTGCTACATTTCTGCTCTTTCTGCTTAGGATATAATACAATTCTGCAAGGTTCACTATGTTCATATATCCATATGTTTTTTGCTCAAGAACCTGCTGAAGTAGGTTGGCTACCTGTTCTGCACCTTTCTCGCCCAAATAAAAAATTAGCACTGCTTGGGTATCAAATACGACATTCACTTTGAGACATCTCGCAAGAGCCTCTTTTCCTTCTCTTTCTCTTCAGATCTCGCTTCCTTGATCAGCTTTTTAGATGTCTCTCCTTTGAAGAGTTCTTTTAACGAACCTTTTTCAGCGAATGGGTCTGGAAGAGGCTTTATGAGTACTCCTTCATCGCTGTCAATGACAAGTACTTTCTTACGTATTTTATGCTTCTCCCTGAGTCCCTTTGGTATGGTTGCCTGACCCTTTTTCGTCACAGTGACAACAGTTTCTTTCAATTACAGTAATATCATAACTTATTGTAATACTTAAGCGTTGAGTATTACAATTTCATCTAACGGCAGGATTTACTTCACCATTGGTGCAACTTTATCGATTAACAATTCAAGAGAATACATCTTCTTCCTCAAATTTGGAATATGAAACATGAAGAGCTCAACGCCAATATCAGAAAACTGTTTCAGCAAGTTTGCACATTCTTCGGGAGTTCCAGTAATCATGAACTTTGGTCTTCCTAATCCAACGATAGAGAGAAAGCCTGAAACAAGATAACTAGGATGGCTCAAGGCCGTAATGATCTTTCGCCTTGCAGAAGCGTGAGTAGATATTTCTGCTATAGCCTCTCTAACCCCTCTTTTCACATCTTCCTTGTCTTTCCCAATGACCATAACTGCAGAGAACGACTTTCTGACGCTTTTAGGATCCCTTCCTATTGCTCTGCATCTACTTTCAAGGTAAGAGACCCTCTCCTTGTATTTTTCAGGCGTCAAGGCCAATCGAGGCCCAATTCCAAAATTACATCCATCACCATATTTGGCAACAACATTGATCAGCATGTTCCCGCTACCGCCTATCCATATTGGAGGATACGGCTTCTGAACTGGAGAAGGATTGCATACAGCATCATTGATCGAATAATACTTGCCAGAAAAGCTGGCTTTTTCATTGGTCCACATGGCTTTGATTATCTGAACAGCTTCAGCTAATCGCCTTATCCTTATCTTTGCAGGAGGGAACTCATAGCCATAGGCATAGTACTCTTCATCATGCCAGCCAGCACCGATCCCAAATTCTACTCTACCATTGCTGATATCATCGATAGTGCTAATCATTTTTGCCAGATGAGCGGGATTTCTGTAAGAGTTGCAGGCAACCAGAGAACCCAAGCGAATTTTGTTAGTAATCCTTGCAATCCCAGACATAGTTGTGAAGCACTCAAGGTATGGAGCCTCTGTGAAGAAGAAATGATCGTTCAACCATATACTATGGAAACCTAGTCGATCAGCTTCTACAGCAACATTCTTGATGAAACTAAAGTCCTGCTTCTGCTGGTCTATGATTATTGCAAGTTTGGCCGTAGCGCTTCAAGGCAAGCCAAGGTTTCTGAATATTATTTGTCTTTGCGAGAAATCACTCTAGTACTCTACTCCTCAGAACGGTTCTGATAAACCGAAAGACCCACCAAGTATCAAGCTTAAGGGGCCCCTATCGTTATCTAGGCCCTAGAGGGGGTATAAAAAGCGAATAATTGGATAACCCGGAGAGTTATCAGAACCCTCAGAACAATACTCTAAATATTACAGCGTATACGTCTTAGTACAAGATCAATATCAGTATATCAAGAAAGAGTTCAAATACTAGAACCTGACAAACAATGACTTACTTCATCTTTTGAGTCTATATACAAAAAAAAGGGTTTTTGCATACAGAGGATATGTTTTGTTAGTAACTCTTACTGTTCTTTAAACAGGGACCTCCGTCATCGATTACGCTAGGGATTGGGCTGTTGCTGGGTCAGGCAGTGGAAGGCACCGAAACCTTCTACCAGAGCCTTGCTGTATATACCAACAACTTCTCTCTTGGGAAACAATCCTTGAAGAATCCTCAGAGCCCTCTTGTCGTTTGGATGGTCAAATGTGGGCACCAGAACAACGTCATTGCCAATATAGAAATTTGCATAGCTTGCAGGCAATCTATTATGATCAATTCTCCCTGGCATAGGCAGAGGAATCACAGAGAGTTTCTTCCCGTCCTGATCTGATGCATTAAGCAGCCTACTGTAGTTTTCCATTAATACAGAATAATTTTCATCGTTTTGGTCCTCTTCAAGGCAACAGACGATAGTATTTGCATTCACGAAACGTACTGTGTCATCAATATGGCCATCGGTATCGTCGCCAGCAATTCCTCCTTTCAGCCAGATTATGTTACTCAGGCCAAGATAATTTTTCAAATATTCTTCAATCTGTATCTTGCTCAAACTTGGGTTTCTATTGGGATTCAAAAGGCAAGACTCTGTAGTTATGCAGCTTCCGAATCCGTTGACTTCTATTGAGCCTCCTTCGAGTATTATTTCTGGCTTGAAGATTGGAATATCAAGCATCAATGCTATTTTGCTGGGAATGTCATCATCATAAGGCCATGGCTCGTACTTTCCTCCCCACGCATTGAACCTCCAATCTACTAGGCCAAGTTTCTTTGCACCGCTGTTGACTATGAACATAGGACCATAATCTCTTATCCAAGAATCGAAAGTAGTTACAATATGCGTAAAGACATTTTCAGATATAGGCTTCAGTTTTTCAATGACATAGTTCTTCATTTCAATATTATCAACAAGGATGTTGACCTGCTCGTTCCTTGACAGAGCCTCTACCATCTTTGCATAGATTTCTTCAACTTCGGGTAAGCTGTTAGGCCATGTTTCTATATTATGGGGCCATGTTATCCATGTTCCAGAATGGAATTCCCACTCTGCAGGCATTCTATATCCAAGAGACTTTGGAAGAGCCTCTTCCTGAGCAGTGCTTTTCATTTCTGACTGTCTACGAACCTGCTAGTAATTGCTGAATAGGCGTCTATACGCCTGTCTCTGAGGAAGGGCCAGCTCTGCCTTATCTGATCGATCTTGTCAAGGTCGCACTTTACTATCAGAACTTCTTCCTCGTTTCTATTAGCTCTTGCCAGAACTTCTCCGAATGGAGATGAAACAAAAGAGGAGCCCCAGAATGTTAAGCTTCCCTCTCTCCCAACTCTGTTTACCGCGGCTACAAATACTCCATTCGCTATCGCATGTCCTCTCTGCACAGTCTCCCAGGCCTGCAGCTGAGCTTCTGCAACGCTCTTCTTTTCGCTATCGTGCCATCCTATTGCAGTTGGATAGAAGATTATCTGTGCTCCCTGCAAAGCAGTTAGTCTGGCTGCTTCGGGAAACCACTGATCCCAGCAGATCAACAACCCAATTTTTCCATATTTAGTGTTGAAATTCTGAAAGCCTAGATCGCCAGGAGCAAAATAGAACTTTTCGTAAAAGCATGGATCGTCGGGAATATGCATCTTTCTGTATTTTCCAACGATCTTACCATCTCCGTCGATAATTACTACAGAATTATGATAAACGCCAGAAGCCCTTTTCTCAAATATCGGAGCTATAATTACAATTTTCTTGGCTTTTGCAACCTTACTAAGCTTCTCTGTAGTTTCACCCGGTATGCTCTCTGCCAAACTGAACTGCTCAATATCCTCACTCTGAGGGAAGTAGAACGATCTGAAGAGCTCTGGCAAACAAATAATCTGAGCCCCTTTACTGACTGCTGAGTTGATCTTTTCAAGTGCGTTGCTCAGGTTAGCTTCTACATCATCTTTGCACCGCATCTGCACCAGGCCGAGCACTATCTGCTTCGCCATCTTTTTTCCGCTCTTCTTACCAATAGAATGGCATATTTTTGAATAATGCTAATAGCTAATCCTTAAAACGCATCTGTAATCTGACTCCGTCTAACTGCGGTCGTCGTCTAGACTGGTCTAGGACGTCAGCCTGCCAACAAGTGCAGATCGCTGGTAACCCGGGTTCAAATCCCGGCGACCGCATTTATCGCATGTTCTTGGCAACTATTATAACCATTCTGTAATTCTTGACCTCTCAAAATCCTCCTTCTCTTTGCGATATTGCATAGAAGGGTTTTCGAGTCTTACAGCTGGAGGAGTGGAAAAAAAGTTCCCCACTCCGTAAGCTGCCATTCCATTCCCAACTTCTAAATAGCAGTAGCCTTCACCTGTAAACATCGTGGGGCTACTTTCCCCTCCAACATCCGCAAAAATTTTTTCGGCAACGACCTTCGCCTGATTCTCAGCAAAGACTCCTGCCTTGGGCAAGAACATCCCATTAGCAAGCTTAATGGTTGTGACATCCCCTATAGCATAAACATTGAGGAAGCGCGTCTGCAGAGTTTTAGGATCAACAGGAATCCAGCCAGTTGGGCCTAGCAAATCAGCCTTACGGACAACAGGAGGAGCAACATGTGGCGGTACTCCCAAAAGCATGTCAAATTCTGCTTCATCAACCTCAAAGAGAACTCTCTTTGAAGAGGCATCAATCTTCAGAACATTATGCTCAGGAAAGTAGTCTATGTTTCTTTCCTGCAACATCTTGACAACAGCATTTCCAACATCAATGCCAGCCACTGGCATGGGTTGTGGCTCGGGAGTGTACAGTTTTATGTTGACCCTCTGTCTTACTTTCTTATTGCGGAGAAATGAATCAATGAGAAAGGCGGCTTCATACGGTGCTGCAGGACATTTGAACGGTGTCCTAGTAATTAAGATGGCAATAGTGCCTTTGGAGAATTGTTGCAAAGCGTTTTGAACCTTATATGCCTCATTAGAATCATAGAAATTGTAAGCCGCTTCTTGTAAACCCTTTATGTCCTGTGGTGCCAATTCAGCTCCAAGAGCGATGACCAGATAATCAGCATGCAATGATGAAGAGGACGTCTCGACACGCCTTTCAGAAGGACTAATCGAAACTATCTCCTCATTCAAGTATTCAATGCCCTTCTTCTTAAGTGAAGCCAGAGCATGCTCTCCTTGGCTGGGATGTTGACGCTCGCCGGTTATGAGCCAGAGGTTAGAGAGGCCCATGGAGAAAGATTTCTTGCGTTCAATCAAGATGATTTTGTGTTCGGATGAAAACTTTTTTCGCAATTCATTGGCGGCAGAGAGGCCACCGAAACCGCCTCCAAGAATCACTATAGTCTTTCCTGTCATCCAAAGACCACAGTCCTATCTGCTTCCTCGGTAAGTCTTACCAGTTCATCCATGCTCGATGTCGGGCATACACTGCTAGCATCCATGCTTCTGATGCGGAGGCATGTCCCGCAGCTCAAAGCCTCTCCTCCCAATTCCTCATAGCGCTGGAGAAGCTTTTTCACGTTGAACCGTTCGTCCCCTATGGAGTCCATCTCAACCGCAGGCCCCAAAAGAAAGATAGAAACTCTATGATCTCTAGCTAGTGCCGCAGAGCCGAACCGAAGTGCATTCCATACAGTCTCCGCATCATTTGTGTTTATCACTATAGCATATTTCATTTCGCTACCGCCTACCGATAGTAACCTCTTTAAGCTCCTTCTTGAGCCTCTCTCCAAGCATCTCTCTGATTATGTCGAACGCTCTGATAATCTTTGCATCAGCAAGGGAGTAATAGACGTTATTGCCCTCCCGCTCAAAATTGACAACTCCATTGCGTTTCATTACAGTTAGGTGTTGAGAAATATTGGCTTGACCATACCCTGTGATCTTTGTCAGTTCACCGACGGATTTTCTTCCGTCCCTCAACATGTTGAGTATCTCTAGCCTTGCAGGACTCGAAAGCACCTTGCAAAGCTCAGCATGCAATCTGTAGAGCTCCTTGGTCATATTAGCATATGCTAATATAGCTATATCATATAAGGCCTGCTAACGATATGTCAAAAAGACAGAAGTTTCTGAGGGATTTTTGTTTGTGTGTATCCTTTCTCTGAATTTGAACTTAATTGCGTTTAAGAACCGGCGACCGCATTTTAACTGGAAGAATTCTTACTAAACTCTAGCCGCTATGACCATGAGGGCAACTATACAGAATTGAAGTGCAAGTATTGTTATCGACATCATAGCCATGCGCTTCTGCAGTCTGGGTATCTGAGCCATTGCGTTTGATTGCGGGTTGCTCTGCATCTCCTGCGTTAATCTTACTATTTTTTGGCTTGTAGGAATGGATATTCCGAAACCCAGTACAATAGCGATAATTGTTAATGTCATTCCGCCTGATATTCCGATACCCCAGATAGTAGTCGGCGCTAAAGCTGCCAGATCACCCTTAGTAAGGCTGAGAACCAGAGAGAGCCCAAAGACGATAGTGAGTATCGCAAATAATCTGACAAAGTTTGCAAACTTGGGTGTCATTTTTATTGAAAGCTCTGCACGTGCTTGGGGAGAAAGGTTCCTCATTACCGGAGCAAGTACCATGGTAAAGAAGACGATAGAGCCCATCCAGACAATTGCCGAAACTATATGCATCCAAGCTAGTGCAGCATTAATCAGTGATCCTACCACAATATGCGCAAAATTGCTTTGTTATTTAACCATATTCAATGATTTGGGCAATAAGGGATAAATCAATTGTATACCCTCCCATAGTTGATGTCCAAGACTGCAGACATGTGGTGGCTATTTACAAGGCAAACTGTTACTATAGACAAGGATCAGCAGATCCTCAATGCTGTCAAGCTGATGGTCAGAAGGGGTTTCAGGCACATCCCCGTTACAGATGCAGAATTCAGGCTTGTGGGCATTGTTTCCGCGCAGGAT
>JACPSZ010000020.1 GCA_024860875.1 Nitrososphaerota archaeon
CGAGGAGCTCGATAAGACACTTTCACAGATAACCTCACTTGGGGAACTAGTGTCATACAATACCAACTCAAGAGACGTTACTGATCAATATACAGACCTCAATGCAAGGCTCAAGAACGCACAGACGGTTCTAGAGCAGTACAAGGAGATACTTAGGACTGCAAGAACTACGCAGGACATACTTGCTGTGCAGCAGAGAATAGATATGGTGCAGGAGCAGATAGAAACCCTTACTGGCCAAATTAATAGAATTCAAAACCAAGTAACATATGCAACAATTGCTGTCGGCTTAATCGAGCCTCAGGTGATTGAGAAACCTAAGATCCAAGAAGAACAAGACGTTCTAAGCAGATTATTTGTTCAACCATTCATGGTAGCACTTGCAGTTGCGGAGATTCTCATGAGGGGCCTTCTCATACTGATTGTAGGAATGTTGCCTTTATATCCGATACTGGGCGTAGGCTACATAGCATACAGAAGATATTCCAGCAGACAGAAAAGGGATAACTAGAACCTTTTCAAATTTCAAAAAGAACGCGAGTCGGTGGGCGGGTCACGGGGAACTCCTGTGGAAACTCCTCTCTCCGGGCATGGGCGTGGTGCTGCGAAGCACATTGAGAGATCGATGGCAACAGAACAGAAACGATATCCGAGTTGGAGTACTATGATGGCGTAAGCCTGAGGTTCCCAGCAAGGACTGAAACGGCTGTCCCGCGCGGAGCAAGGCCAAACAAGGGTCTGTGAGTCATGCCAGAGACCTGGGTAGGCCGCTTAGCTGAATCTCGCCTAGAACAGAAAGAGGGTTACGGCCGACACGCGTTCTTCCCTTTTTTCTATGTTAAAGGCCAGATTTAGACACACATACGCATGCTCAAATCTATTGTTGTCATCAGGCTATGGAAGTAGCTATCAAATATATTTCGCGCGCGCCCATCTTTCGGCTCAAGATGCACGAGCTCCGCAAATATAGGGTCTGAGTTAGACAATCTTATGTCCTCCTTTGGTAAGAGAAGTGACTCCACTTTACATATTGCTTGTGAACTAGGCCTTGTCAGTCATTTTCTTTAGGTAGATCGTGCTAAACTCCTTACCACTCGGCTTGAACATTTGTTTAGCCAATCTTGCGGGGTCGTTCCACATCAGACCTTTTTCAGTAGTGTCAATTATCTGCCCCTGTGGTTCCCATTGCCAAGGCCCGTTTGCACGACCAAGTGACC
Organism: Nitrososphaerota archaeon; assembly: GCA_024860875.1. GTDB lineage: Archaea > Thermoproteota > Nitrososphaeria > Nitrososphaerales > UBA57 > VHBL01. Next base: position 1,218 of record JACPSZ010000020.1, read on the forward strand.
CCTCACTGTGGAAGGCACCCTCTTTTGTAAATGTCTGGTTCCCACCATCGGATTTTTGCGCATCCACGTACCTATCCAATAACCCATTTCCTCTATTGGTGATATCGATCAGCTCGTAATAGAATGTTGGATTATGTGGCGATCATATCATCTGGCCTTCCCACCAATTCCATGAATCTTCTCTTCGCCCTTTCCAAAGGATTGATCTTTCTGTGTCCCAGAGCATACATCCCGTGCTTCCCTTTTTCTTGTTGAATAAGCGCACAATCACCATCGAGCTCTTCCTCTACCTCCATCTCAAAATCACGTTGCCACGGGGGGTGACTCAGAACTTTCATCCTCTGTTCATATACGAATGGAACGAAATCTAGATGTGCCACCGTAATCATTCCAAGCAAGAGAGGTCTAACATCGTCCTTTTCAAGGATCAACATGCATCCCTCTAGGTCATTGGGATGAGTACTGTCGTCTGCATGGTAGTAGGCATACAGAACGAAGTAATGGCTATCGGTAATAGCAATCGAATAATATGCAACGGGTACCAAGTCCCCAAATTTTACTTTTGCCAACCTTTGTCTGACTATTCTAGTATCCCAACATTGCGAATCCCCCGCTGATGGTCTATCCTCTACTCCGAAAGATCCCGCATAGCAACCAAAGTTAACCGGGCATAGCAGATCCCTCTTTGTATTGTAATCCTTCTGACTCAGAGAAATGTATTGGTAATTTATTGGTCCCCAATTAATCGCCAGTTGCTTGAGGGAACCGTCACATTTTTCTTTTAGGTACTTATCTGTGTACATTACACCCTCACTCAGAATGCACGAGCTGCAGAATTTGGACACTGCAGAAAAGCCGACTAGCAAGTCGTAACATGAACATCGTATCCACTACGCAATCCTCTTCAATACGTAAGATAGACCAATCCTCGTTCCTTTGATCTTGTCCTCCTCAACACCAAGAAAACTAACCCCTGCTTCCTTAGGGAGTCTAGCTCCCCTGACATTCAAAGTCCTAGTTATCCTATCAAGAAATGGTTCTGCAGCAGACGAAAAGGGAATTGGAAGAATTCTTCTAAAGTCTTCGATAAAGGGTTGAAGGGCATCTTCCGAGGACCATTCAGTGACCCAGCGACCCACGACTAGGTCAGGCGTAACCATCCGTAACTCGTCATGGAATGGAGTCGGGTCGTCAAACCTAAAGAGTTTGTCAGTGATTCTAACGTCAGATCTCCCGTGCAGCATGTTCGCAAAGGAGTATCTCATGTCTATCTCACCATCTTCATAATCGAAATAGAATATTTGTGCCCTAGGAGTAACCGCAGAATCTGAGACAAGCATCCCTTCCCATCTTCCAGCAATTTCCCTAGCTGTAGGTGCATGACTAAGTTCATTGCTGTTGAATATTGTTATGAGATCTTCTTCACTCACGAAGTCTACATCGTAAGCTCTTGACATGCTAAAGTTGAAAAGCTCACGCCCTTTTCCAAAAGGCCCAACAAAGGCCTTTCCAATTATTGTGTTCTCATCTACCATCTTTAGCAAGTCATATGCGGTAGAAAATGGAAAGTCCTCGTATTCTAGGTGTATTACTTTGCCGAATCCTGTAACCTCTTTTTCTTTAGCGATGCTTTTTGCATCTACGATTTGAGTTTCGAACGGATGAGTAATTCCTTTATGTGTTGTATCATCAACCTTCCAGAATTTCTTATAGAATCCTCCGAAATAGCGGAGCAGGTTTGTCAGAGCGTCCGTATCCCTTGCATAGAAACCCCTCCAATACAGGTCATTGTAAATCCTCAGCGTCTTTGAGTCGAATGACCAGTTCTTTCCAATTGCAGGCTTTTTCTCGGCAGAGTTGGCGAGTTTGGGGAAGAGCTTAGCATCATGGTCCATAACTGCGAATATCTCCCCGATAGTTTCTGCGTTACAGAACCTAGGCTGTGAAATATGACATGTGCTTCCTAATGATTCCTTGACCTTTGGAAATGAGTTCCAGTTCTTGACCATTCTATTTGCCGTAATGGTCGCTAAGGCCATTACAGTCAATTGTGGATTCACGCCCAGAGCGGTCGGGAAAACACTGGCGTCGCAGACGTAGAGGTTCTTGAAACCGAAGACCCTGCAATCTGAGTCAACAGTGCTTTCGTTTTCATCGCCACCCATCTTATTTCCACCTTGAGGGTGGGCAGAACCCAACATCAATCCATCTGGGCTATTCCTTACAGCGTCCTTTAGCTTCGGGATATCGGCTCTTGTTCTTATTTCAGGTACATCTCTGTGAGATGTGATGATAGAAGTTGCGCCAACATCAAACCACATCCTTGCGAGGATGCCCATCCCCCTGGCCATATCATTGATTGTTTGAGCTGAAAGTTCGTATCTTACTTTAGGGCTTCCCCCATAAGACATAGAAACTTCTCCAACAGGTTCATCTCTGACCATTATGCCTGCCATAGTGTAATTGTTGAACTCCTTCATCATCCTAAAATGATCAGCTCCAAAGGTCGGTATTGCTATCGCCATTTGGAATATTGGAAGGAAGATGCTTTCAATTAGAAAGCCGCCTTTCTTAATACCGTTAGTCACGCCAAATTCATGGCATGTATAAGACATCGGAATACCTTGATTTCCACGTATTTCCCCTTTAAAATGACCCATGACAAATGGTGCAGGATGTACAGCCAGGCCTTTTCCGACTTTTTCTCCACCTATCTTAGATTTGTGTAGCAGATTGGATGATGCAATAGCTCCTGCAGAAACTACAACAAGTTTCGCATTGACACGTATTCTAAACTTTTCGTTCCCTGACGCGTCCCTGAAAATTCCATCCACTCCTGTAGCCACACCATCCTCGTAAGTAATTCTTTCGACTTCACAGTTGCAGTAGGCAGTATAGTTGGCAGCAGGGTTGTTCAATGCATCATGTATGTAAGTCACGAGCATGCTTTGTTTGGTATCGTAATGGCACCCCAGATGACAGAATCCGCATTTTACACATTTGGTCAAATTGGGGTCGGTGAATGAAGGACCACAATTTCTACGGTTGTTCCAGTGTTTTATGGGCTTTCCATCAATCCGAAATTTTTCACAGGCTTCTCTGAGTTTCCTAGCGTTTGCATTGAGCTCATCTTCAGTCACCTCTTTAACATTGATTCTCTTTGAAACTTCATCATTGGCCTGATCCCACTCCTTCTTGGTTATTGAAACGCCCGTCGCACGCCATTGTTCAATCACTAAATCGGGCATCCTGAAGCATACCGCATCATTGATTACGGTAGAACCTCCAAGACAAGAGCCTTGGGCAATTGCCAGTCTCAAGTTTGAGGTAAAGTTGGCAGCAGCATTCTTCCATAACAGGGGTATCATATCTTCCTCCCTTTGGTTCATCGATTCTCCATCGTAGTAGCCTCCTCTCTCAAGAAGAACTACAGACTTGCCAGCCTCTGCAAGTTTCGTTGCAATGATCGCTCCTGCAGCTCCGGAACCAATCACGCAGGCATCCACATTTCGGACGAGGTCATGGGTTACTACCTTATACTTCTCAGCGCGCTTCTCAAAACTCTCCACACCATATACGTAATTTGTCATTGTCTATCCCATCCTAGTTTATGCGAGTGTTTTGGCTCCTTCCATGGGTATCTTGGAACCTGAGGGCCGTCGTATTTGATCACCTTCCACATCTCCTCTCTAGTGTAAAGCGACCAAGCGTTTACAGCGCTTGTTAAGAGTTTCAATACTCTCTCCGTATCACTCACTCGAATATCGAATACATCCCCGAGTCTCGCAAACGCCGCCAATACCCTGGCGTTGTTCTGAGCATAAGGGTCTGCCGAAGGTTCAATCCTCTTCTCCAAAGAGTCCAATACAATGTCAAAAGTCAAGTTCCTAGTGTCAGAAGGCTTGACACCTATTCTTATTTCAGTCTGGTGTACGATTTCACCTGAGGAATTCCTAATCAGCAAGTAAATGTCTGGATTGCCTTCTAGCCATCCCTCTTGAAATTGTTTTGAATCAAAAGGTATTTCGAAAGTTCCATCAGATTTGACCCAAACATTCCCAAGAAAATCGTCATTACGGTCTTCAAACCACTGCTGGTCGGAGTCATTTGCCTGAACCTTTACGTTTGTTATTGGTTGTCCTTTGGCATCCTTCAGACTGCCTTTTATGACATAATCAGGCATAACGTTCGGATTGCATCCTTCGACACGAGTATTTAAGGGGACATGTTATAAAAAAAAAGAGGCTTTTGTCGAACTGTTAAACGAAAAAGAATTAATTCACCAAGGATGCTCCTGAACTTCTTCTCACAAGCAACCGTGTTATCGAAAATTCTCTTCCCAGCATTTCCTGCCTGTTCTGCCACCAGATCAAGAGAGCTGCCAGGACAACTCTCAACACGAGACTCCAAAAAATTGCTGCGGAGGTTGGAAAGCCAGGAAGCAGCCAGTAGGAATCCCAGACAAGATAAGTGCCGAAAGGGTTGTAATAGTAGGTAACCCATTCGCTAAGATCAGAAGTCGGGACGTGGTTACCTGTTTGATCTCCATGCCACAAGGGTGAACCCCGCAATAACCTCGCAACTCCCCACAACGGGGAATCCATTACCGCAGTAGAAATCAAGAATCCAGCCACGAAAAGTTCTGATTTTAACGGCCTGAAGAAAAACATGAGCATACTGGGAATCATATGTCCAAAGACATTCCAAGGCTGATAAAGCTGATTGCCGCCGAAAATCTCTCCTATGGATTTGCACGTCGACGCGTTTATGCAATATATTACTGAATCAAGCAGGTTGAACCAAGTCCCGTAGACGAATGCAACTAGGAGGATGACGCCGAGCCTGCTCCTGGTCCACGTCCCACGAACACGTTGCTGCACAGACCCTCCAATAGTCTTTGGGGAACTCCTAGAAAACCTAATCGGTCTTCCCTCAATATCTTGGCGCGCGCGAGACCCTCCATCAAGCTCCTTAAAACAGCCATCCGACAAGCCCCTTATCATAAATGTTCTACCAAAAAATATCAATTAACGTTGTCTTTGCAATGAGCATAACAGCACTACTATCTGCAGAAGTAACAGAAATTCCACACACTAACATTACGCATTTTATGATGTAAGCCCAAAATGGAATTAATAACCTCTCCAGTAGTCTCAACTTTCTCCACCCCAGAAAGATGTACGGCCGACACGCGTTCACAATTGTTAGATCATGTGTTTTATTATGTAGCCAAAGCATGAAAATCAGCAGGATGAAGTTAAACCGAAAGATCATCATTCATCAGAAATGCGGAAAGAAACATATAGATAGTGGGAGGTTTGCCCATTTTAACCATAAGAAGCATCTGTGCGATTACTGCCGTGAACTCTTCCTTGACTCAGAGCCCGGCATTGGAATAGAACCCGTTTAAGAAAAACGCACTCCGATATCTTATATAGCAGGGATTGGTTCCAGCGATCATGAAGACTCGCAACAGCTTTCGCGTTTTCATACCAGTAATAATAGCCGTGCTCGCTCTTTCCTCGCTCAGCTTTGCAACCTTCCCCACAGTATCAGCCTCAAGATCGGGAGAGCCTACAATAGCAGTCATCTCGGCTCCCACCAAGGCCAACCCAGGCCAGAAATTGACCTTCACATGGGAGATTGATGGTTTCGGCAGAATTTCACATACCGCAGTACATTGGGACACAAAGCCAGGAAACCCTGCAGATTACAAAAGTTACGCTAACGCCACACCAGATTTCGCATCCATCAATCCGCCTGATTTGGCGCCTAAGCGATATACAGCAACTATTGAAGCACCGCAATCGGGTTCGATTTTTTGGATCGTACATGCAATCCTCGATGGGTTTGACACATACAACATGGAAGGCCAGGGAATAATACCCGTTGGCACGCCAAACGCAGCAATAGTACCCAGATCGGTGCCTGCAACTGCTTCACCGGGAGAGAAACTCACATTTGGATGGGAGATAACTGGAAGCGGTAAGATATCACATACAGCAGTGCACTGGGACACAAAGCTAGGAAATCCTGCAGACTTCAAGAGCTATGCCAAGGCCACTCCTGACTATGTAGCTATAGACCCTCCACATGATGCACCTCATGGCTATTCGGTTACCGTCGAAGCGCCTCAGGGGACGGCTATGCATTATGTAATACATGCCATAGTAGATGGGAAGGACCTATACATTACCGGAGGCGAGAGAGTGATTACTCTCAAGGTTGCAAGCGTTGCACCCGTAGAGCAGAAACCTACTCCTGCGAAGGAAACGACAACACAAGGTGCTGGTGTTGACAATACTACCCTAATGCTGGCTGCAGGGGCCGCTATAGTAGTCGTAGCGGTTGGAGTAGTAGCAATAGCTAGGAGAAAGAAATCAGCTTAACTTCTGAGCGGTGCAAGTATGATTAGTATAACTATCTAGAAGGCCTTCTCGCAGTCGGCTTTACAAGATTCCTTTTCGGCTTAGTATTTGACACTACACCTATACTCTTGGCCAACCTCTTAACCTCCTCTTCCGTAACCCACTCCATACGAAGGTAGTCCATGATATCGTCATCAGTCATCCCCAGCCTCTTAGCTTCCTTTACGCTGTGCGCATATGCTTCTATTTCGGTAGGTCTGTCGACATATTGATAGTTTGGATCGAAGAGATCCTTGCCCTCCCTAAACTGCCTGACATGGACAAGCTCATGTATAACATCGAGGTAAATTGAAAGCTCATCGCCAGTCTTCAGATAATGTGTGCTGACAATGAGATTGCCAGTAGTTTCGCTCACTCCCATGTACCCTTTACGCGAATATAATTCGACTCCCAAACCATCCAGTACCTTGTCAGTTTCTTCGCCGAAGGTATCCCTGACAGCTTGGCAGTTTTCAAAGCCTTGGAAGACCTCCTTGAAATGGTACGTCATTACCTTTACATCACGGTTTATCCTGATGTTGAACACTTCGCGGCCTCCAAATGTTGAACGCTCTTCCTAAATGGAGCATGTTTTAATGTTTTCACTTTCGCTCGCAAGATAATGCTCTTGTAGAAACAGACTCATGAAGAAGATTGTACGCAGAAGATTTCTCGCAAATGGTGCAAGGCTTAAATCTGGATCGTCTGACAGTAAAATCATTGGCTTCTAAAGTTCTGGTAGGAATGATTATTGCTGTTGCTGTTATAGGGGTAGTCGCAGCAGCCATAAGCCTTTACTTTGGAGGAATTCGGGAGACCAATTTGCAGTATTGTAGAGTCGCTCAAGACAGAATTAATGCCGTGGCAGCGAATAGAACAATGACAAGGGAACAGAAGGACAAAGAAATTCAGAGCATTCTAGCTAATGCGGTAGACGAATTACACCAAAGGGAGTTTAGATGTCCTGAACCGTTCTTCCAGCCGGAATACAATAGACCGTAGAATCCGCAAACCATTTTCCATTTTGCCATGATTGGGCTGAAATACGAACAGTATCTCAGATGCAAGAAATTTCGGATAGGATTTCAAAAAGCGAAGAAGTTCTTCCCGTGCGAAAGTGTTAAGTACTAGGCTCTGCCATCTCGCTCCGATACCAATGAGTCTATCCGATTCACGGATAAAAGGTGTTGTTGCAATAGCAGTTGCAACAGTTATGTTGTTGTCTACATTGACAACATTAATCCCCCCTGTAAAACCAGTTGAAGCACAGCAACAAATCCAGTTATCTCGTGAGGAGAGAAACTGGGAATTCATCAATCATAACAGTCAAGGAACGAACTTTAACCCTCAGAAGCAAATAACGAAGGATAACGTGCAGTTGCTCGAATTAAAGTGGATGTTCCCAATACCAGCTGCTCAAACATTCGGTGCGAGGCAGATAAAGGGACTTGCAGCCGTGGCTGAAGGATCTATAGCACCGCCGTTGGTAGTTGATGGTGTTGCGTACCTCACAACTAACATGCAGGCAGTCTTCGCCCTCGACATGGCGACTGGGAAGAAACTTTGGGAGTTCGAAACCACATTCGATGCAGCGGATGCCTTGCAGAGGCTGCCGATTAGGGCGCCATCTGGTCATACCCATGCAATGTACTACTATGATGGGAAACTATGGCTCAACTCCTTTGGTTGTACAGTAAGAGCGCTGGACGCAGCCACCGGCAAAGTGGCATTTGAGCTCAAAGATTACTGCAAGGATGTACCCACAAATAATGGCATCTATTCCGGAGGCTCATTCGGCTCTCACCCTCCCGTGTTCTACAAGAAAGGTAACCTAATGATAGTGTCACTCGGTGGAGCCACTGAAGGAACTTGGGGAGGCCGGGCATTTACTGCTGGATATGACATGACCACAGGGCAACTGAAGTGGAGATTCTTCTATCAACCGCCAGAACAGAAAGTCTTCCCAGCAGAATACAAGCAATGGACTGACTGGCTAGTTGCAAACTGTGGAAAGGGTATGTTACAAGGCGTCCCAGCATGCGATCTCAAAGACGAACTTGCAAGAGACTGGTGTTGGGATGGAGGCTGCATGTGGTACAACTCCGGCATTAGCAACATATGGGGACAGATGGCCGTTGATGAGGAAGCTGGAATGTTATTCTTCGGAACCGCTCAGCCAGGTCCAGATTTCAACACCACCTTTGCCCATGGTCCACGCCTCTTTGGCAGTTCCATTATCGCCTTGGATGCAAATAATGGCGAATTGAAGTGGTTCTATCAAAGTACCTCGAAAGACCTATGGGACTATGACTGTGCATGGAACACAATACTCGGAGAGATCGATGGTAAGAAGGTCGTTATCAAAGGGTGCAAGAATGGGCGTATACATGTTCTTGACCGTGCTACCGGAAAGCCTATCTGGATTCATGAGCTTCAAGACGTGGCATTTAGCACCTACGTCTGCAATGCAAAATGTGACAATCAGAAGCAAAATGGACTGGGTCTCCTGAAGCCAGAACAATATTCGTGGCCGCTCGATCCCCGAGTCAAAGAGGACATGAGGAAGCCTTGGCAGAACTACCCGTCGACTGACCCAATTAAGCAGAATCCAACTGGAGATGGTGCGATAGAATCTGACATGGCGTTCGATGGAAAGACCATCTTCGTAGGAAGTAAGAACAACCCTGCCCACTTCCAGATGAATCTTAGAGGAATCGAGTGCAGGCAACCACTCTTCGCTGGACCTGGGAAGGACGCTCAAGGTCAGTGGGATTGCAATGCAGGCTGGCTCATAAACCTACCAAGAACGGGCTTCAAGGAGAACAGCTCACTCACCGCTATAGACGCTAAGACTGGACAGAAGAAGTGGAGTTTCTTCCTTGAGGGCTTTCCCTTTAGAGGAGGAGTCTTTACCAGCGGTGGAGTTGTCTACTTTGCTGGCTGGGATGGCAATCTCTACATGGTCGACGCTGATACTGGGAAGGTGCTCGCTACAAAGAACTTAGGGCAAGGACTCGACGTTCAGCCAGTTATGGGAGCGGACAAAAACGGGAAAATGAAAATTCTTCAGATCTTCGGTGGCAGAAGCTTGACTGGCCTCATTATTCCTGGTCGCCCACAAGTACCTGGAGCTGTCATGGTCTACGGGTTACCTGACAAAATACCCACTCCTCAGGACATCATCAAAGAACTACCAAAAGAGCAACTGAAAGAAGTGCTCAAGGACGTACCAAAGGATGTGCTTCCTGAAGTAGTTCCATCTGCGGAAGGAATAAGCCCTATCTCATATGGCGTAATAGGCGTCGGGATAGTACTCATAGTAATATCCGGAGTTCTATTCACCAGAAGAAAGAAGGTCTAGAGAAAACTGCCCTGCTTGATGCAGGGTAACCCTTTCCTTTTTTATTTATCCATGAGCTGAGGTTAATTCTTAGGTTCAGTTCCTCCCCATTCAACCTTATTGCATAAAAGCTGCTGAGAATACTTTAACAAAGCTCTAGAATGAAAACTTGCCCTGGGTATCAATATAATCTTTTGCCTCTTTAAGTGCCTGCCTTGGTGATATCTTGCCAGAAACCGCTTGATTCAAATTTTCCATGAGCACTCCTTCAGCAACATGCCAATTTGGAAATCCTGGCTTGAAGTTGATTAGGCCCCCGTCTAAAACATCCCTCGCTACCCTGATATGGCGAAGGCCTCCTCCGCTTACACGTTGTACTTCTGGATGGGAGAAAACACTTTTCCTTGTAGGCACGGACAAGGCATCTATATCCAGTGCTACAATGACTTGCATTCCAGCTATGGTTGCCCACTGAATCCAGAGCCAAGCAGCTTCAGGGTTCTTAGAGTACTTAGGAACAGACAATCCTGCTCCAGAGTAGTGGTGAGACTGCCCAGCAGGACCCTTCGGGTTCTTATCAAAACCAATCTTTCCTATGACATTAGATTCCCCAAGAATATCCATGCCTGCTGCAAATTCTGTGAAGTTAATCGCTGTTACACTTCTCCCTACACGTATGGAGTCTGCAACTGGTAACCAGCCATAGCTAGCCGAAGCCGGTTCTGCATACTCAAAGAGTCTTGCATAGTTTTCAAGTGAGGCTATAGCTTCATCGCTATTTATCGAGCTAGTGATGGCTTCCTCACTGATGTCCCAAAGCTTTCCTCCGAAAGAATAGAGGTGGTTGTGCCATTCCATAATCACCGAGGTGAACCGAGCACCCATCAGAACAGTGCCAAACTGGGCCTTTTCCGGTTTGTGGAAATGCTTTACATCGTCGTAGTACTCGTCCCATGTAAGCGCAGGCGATCTTTTTTCTTGCTGGTACAAATCTCTTCTGAAGTATCTAATCATTAGAGGAGTTTCTTGTGGCATCTGCACCTGCGTTCCCGCTATTTTTTTGTTGTATGGTGCGAAATCTAGGTCAGGTGGGTACTTGCACGTGGTATTCCATATGGCACGCTCAAAGTCATCTAGATTGAGTTTTGGATATGTTAATTCAGGGTAGCGATTTATCAATTCCTCAATAGGAATAAGATGCTCCTTGAACCTTCCAACCTGAGAGATATCGATATTTATGATGTCGTAAGTAGGTGATCGAGTTGTAACAGCCAGAAGAGTTTTTGCAAGATTGGCTTGGTAAACCTCGAACTCCATTAGCGTGTTAATTCCAGTCGCAGTTTCGAAGTCGATTTTGTTTCTAAAAAGTGCCCTCGGGCCTACTTCAGCCTCTAACGCTATTCGTATCTCCTTGCCAGCTAACTTATTTGAAACTGATTGAAGCCACTTGATGAAATCGATATATTCGTCAGGAATGTAGTTGTAGGGATTCTTGGGCTGTGCGATAGTCAGAGGTTTTCGCTGTGTTATGTTTTGCGACGCCGGACCAATGTTAGAATTCGTACCTGCTGGATTTGATGCAGAGCCAAGGTAAGCAGCTCCACCTATCGCTAATCCACCCCCCGCAATGCCAAGATAGGTGAGAAACTTTCTCCTTGTAACCCTTCTAGGGGACAATATGCTACTTTATCTTAGCCCTTCAATAAGTCTTTTTGCTAATGGACAGAATGTTGACAGTTTAAGTTAACCATATTTTGTTATGGTAGTACAAGAATCTCTCCAACCATTGCAGGATGAGGTCTGCACCAATACTTGTACGTGCCTGGCTCCTTGAACGTATAACTCCAAGTCTGACCGGTGGCTACCAGCCCGGAGTCGAATCGCCCCTTTGTATCAGTCATTGTGTGGGATCCAGGATCTTCTTGAAATCCAATATCCTTGTTTAACCAAGTAACCTTTGCTCCGACTTTTACAGTATACGTTGGTGGGAACTGGTAGCCCAGTATAACGATCAGGTGCTCAGTAATCTCCACTGAGAGCATATCCATCTTGACAATCTTGCCTGCCCTCGCCCCTATTGAGAATTTGTAAATGCCCTCCCTAAGATTATCACCTGTTTCAATCTTTGCGACTACCAAAGTAGAGGAGGATACCTCCTGTGGGCTGAACTTTATAGTTACACCTTCTGGAAGACCCTCCGCAAAGAAAGATACCTTCGAGTTAAAATCAGGAGTAACCGTTACCCTGATATTTAGTGAATCAGCATATGACTTTTGGGCCATAATGTTGAGCCGTTCAAATTCTAAAGAGAAGTCGCCCTTTACTTCCTCTACAGGTTGTGGAGCAGGTGCTACCTGCTGGCCTTCTGGAACTTTGGAGATTTTCTCCACATTCCCGGTATTCGAACCAGGAAGGAAGAACAAGTAAGACACAGCTGAGGCTGCAATTATGACACCGAGAACCAGCCCTAGCTTTATGCTTGGAGACATCTAATCGCCTTTTCGATTGCAGGAACACACCTGATTAACTTAAACTTGTCCCCACGGCCTCTGACGCATCCATTTGTTGAAAAGTAGATGCACTCACAAAGGTTAATAGTTAAAGCAAATGCACGCAGTATATGGCTGGCTCAATGCCTAGCCTCAAACCAATAGTATTCATATTACCATGCTTAATTGTAATGCTTCTAGTCGGAGCTTACCCCATAGCATATTCGGTTTACCTGAGCACAACAAATCTTTCTGCGGAGAACCAAGGCGAATTTATCGGGTTCGAAAACTATGCAATAATTTTGGGGGACCCAAACTTTTGGAATTCAGCTAGAGTAACGTTATTCTATGTCGGTGCAACAGTTGCCGCAGAGCTACTTTTTGGACTGTTCCTAACGCTATTACTATTTGGAGATGTGCGTGGTAAAAGATTCTTCGAGTCCTATGTTTCAGTTCCCATTGCAATCTCACCTATCGTAGTTGGCATACTATTTTCACCAAACGTCATTCTTGATGACCTGAACACTCTTTTCTATTACGGTATGTGTATCGCTCCTTTGTGCAGTGGTAATACAGGCATCTTTTTCGACGTCAGTCAGCCCCAAGTATATTACACTATGATAATAGCTTCTGATGCTTTCATCTGGGGTCCTCTATTTATGATGGTGATGCTCGCTATACTTAGAGGAGTTCCAAAGGAGCTCTTCGAGGCCGCTGATGTTGATGGCGCCTCGGATTTGCACAAGTTTCGCTACCTAACTCTGCCCAGCTTAATCGGATCCCCTGCACTAGGAGTCATGATTACATTAAGAGTAGTGGATAGCTTTCGCTCATTTGAGATACCTTATGCGTGGTCCTTCTGGTTGGGGTATGAAAGAGTGGGTACCCCAATTGACACCTTTAGCGTCTTAATGTTCAAGATGTTCACCTACTCATCATTTGAATTCCCTCTCGCGCAAATTGCTGCAATTGCCCTAATGCTGCTTGTTGTAAGTTTGGTGTCGTCGTGGGTAATACTTCGATTGCTTACAAAAGACTGGAGAGGGCAATAACATGCGGTCAAAACACCCATGGCAACGGATTAGATTACTGTTGTTAGTACTTACAGTACTCGCAATTTCATATCCCCTATTGATATCAGTTCTTGAGGGAATACGTATTGATTTAGGCCCACTGATGTCGGGAAGAGGAGTTTCATACTTTGGGAGATTCTTTCAAGGTACGGGAGGGATAACACCGAACTTTGCGGTATGGCTGAGATTATTGCAGCAAGAGGCATTTCCAAGACTTGTTTTGAATAGCACATCTATCGCTCTGATAAGCATAGGTTTGGCTGTGTCAGTAGGGGTACCTGCAGCATATTCTATGGCCAGACATAAATTTGCTGGCAAGAATCTCTTTACACTCCTGCTTCTGAGTTTACGTACTATTTCCCCCTTCGCAGTTATAGTCCCTTTCTATTTGCTATATACACAGCTGAACCTTTACGACACATATCAAGGCATGTCTATCATCTATTTAATCATCAACATTCCCATCGTGGTTCTAATGATGAGAGGCTTCTTTTCTGATATCCCAAAAGAGATTTATGATGCTGCTTCCACTAGCGGCGCGTCAGAAATTACAATCCTACGAAGAATTGCACTACCATTGGTACTTCCAGGTCTTATTGCTACTATAATATTTGCATTTGTTGCTACATGGAACGAATACCTCTATGCGTTAATTCTTTCGGGCATCAGGGCAAAAACAGTGAGTAGGGGTGTATGGGCAGGATTTGGAGAATCCATAGAGGGCTTTGGGATTCTTGATTTTGATGAACTGAACGCAGGAGGAACTATGGCTCTTATTCCTGCAGCCATACTAGCACTAATGATCAAAAAGTACCTCGCTAGAGGGTTCTCTCTTGGCACGCTCAAGTGAACAGTATGCAACAACAATATCTACAATGCTTATATACCCAAACTAGGTAACACGACTCATGACTAGAGTAAATGGGCTATTGAGTCTACTAACGGCGGCAATCCTACTCGCATCAGCGATATTTGTCCTAACATCTCCAAGAGTGAGCGCTTTCGATCCAGGAGGTCCTCCGGTTGGAGGAGCAGCTCCAAGTGTGCCAACGGGCAACTGGGAGATGGTCAATTATGGACCAACCGCTGGCAGTTTCAGTCCTCAAACCCAGATAACCAAGGATAATGTTCAATATCTGGAAACAAAATGGGTATTTCCGTATATTGCCCTCCCAGCACTAAAGCTCAATCCATCTGGCGCTCCGGGATCAGGGGCTTCAGTTCTCGTCGTAGATGGTATTGCTTACGTTGTCATGAACGACAGGAGAATACTTGCCATTGACGCTGCAACTGGAAAACTCGTTTGGAATAACACGTATGGAAATACGTTCGATGGAGACAAGGTGCGTGCTGACTTTCCAGCAGTGCAAAGACCGAACGCCCATGTCCACGCAATGAGCTATTATAGGGACAAGGGATGGCTTATCAGTAGTTCAGTAGGTTCCTGCAACCTATATGCGGTAGATGCAAAGACAGGCAAAACTGCTTGGACAATAGGAACACAACAGATATGCGGCACAAATGCGGAACTTGGTGATCCTATAAACAGAGTTATCGGATCCACAGGCAACCAAGGATTCATATCTGGCCAGGGTACTCATCCCCCCGCCATCCTCGGCAATATACTGTTCTTCCCCGTAGCAGGAGCTAGCGGCCAAGGCGGCAGGTCATCTGTTACAGCCTTCGACATGACCGATCCTGCAAATCCAAGGAAATTATACAGAACATGGACCCAGCCTCCAGCTCAAGGGGACCCTGACTGGGCAATCAAACAGTGCACGGAGGCAAATGGCAATGGCTGGTACTTCGAGTTTCCAAGGTTCCTTGAAGGTATAAACTATCCCGCTCGCGACAGAACACCAGCATACCTTGCCACAAAATGCACTGATGTTGCAGCAGATGTTGTAAGGAACGATGGAATAGATATGGTTCCAGGATCGCCTTCATTCGGAAAGATGCATACAGCTACTAACCATGGTTCAGCTGTCTGGGGACACTATCCTGTAGATCCAGAAACCGGCATCGTTGTACTAGGCTGGGGCGATCAAGGGCCTTACACCAACCTGACCCACAGATATGGACCTGGGCTGCATGGTAGCGGCTTCACCGCACACGATATAAGAACAGGAAAACTCATGTGGTGGTTCAACGCTATCCCTCACGACTTATGGGACTATGACTGCTCATGGGCTGGAATATTAGGACAAGTAAATGGGCAGAAGGCGTACATCAAAGGCTGTAAGAACGGGATGGTATATGCGCTTGACTTGTTAACAGGAAAGCCGTTCTGGGTATTCGATGCCCCCTCAACATTCAGAGGTGGAAACAACATCAAGACGTATTACGGCGTAGGAGCAAACAACAGACCTACTGACCCAGAAGCATGCTGCAGAATGACAAAGGCAGACATGGGCAAGCCATGGATGCAGTACCCATCAAAGGATCCTATTGTAATAAGCTGCTACACTCATTGCCTAGAATCCGAATTCGCCTATGATGGAAAACGCATCTATGTTGTAACGCATAACATCATGGGGAGGCATAGGATAGGAAACGTAATACCCTTTGGTAATAATGGAGGAGGGTCACCGCCAGCGTCACAATTTCCAGACCAAACGTTCATCACAAACTACAACCTTAATGCCGTTGATGTGAATACGGGAAGATTGGTATGGACAAGCCAGTTCAATAATGTTGGATTCAGGGGAGGTGTAATGGCAACTGGTGGCATGGCAATCATCTACTCGAATGATGGAAACCTGAAGTTCTTCGATGCAGACACCGGGAAGGTGCTACACGAGAAGTTCTTCGGCATACCAGTCAACGTAATGCCCACAATCGGAGCTGACAAGAACGGCAAGTACAAGATATTCATACATGTAGGTGGTGGAGGAGGCATTGTGCTGGGGAACAACTTGCAGTCGCAGGGCGCTCTCATGGCATTCGGTCTGCCTGACGTGATACCACAGGCACAAGTAGTCACCAAAGAAGTGATCAAAGAAGTACCCAAGGAAGTCATTAAAGAGGTCATAAAGGAAGTAGTGAAAGAAGTGGTAAAGGAAGTACCAAAAGAAGTGATCAAAGAGGTACCTAAAGAAGTCATAAAGGAAGTCACCGTAGAAACTGTCAGTCCTATCTCATATGCTGCTATAGGCATTGGAGTAGTGCTTGTAGTAATATCAGGAGTACTGTTCAGCAGAAAGAAGAAGGCATAAGCACACAGGTTGCCTCAAAAGGGCAACCATTCCCTTTCTTTTTAAGCAAAGACTTTTATCCTTTAAAAATCAGATATATCCACGTACTTGAGATACAAAAATCCCCTCATTTCCCTTCTTCTGATTGGACTATTCCTAACGATGTCGATTACCATGAATTATGCCTCAGGACAGCAAAGGTCTCCAGATAAGGGGCTCAACTGGGTTAACACAAATTATGACAAACTTTCAACCAGCTTCAGCCCTCAGACTACCATTACTAAGAACACCATAACAAGATTGCAGGATGCATGGGCAAGTGCAAACCCGGTCCCCCCAATTGTGCCAGGGATTGAGCTTGATTTGGGGATCCGTGCCCGTCCTCTGTCTTTGGGAGGAGTGTTGTATTTCCAGACAAATACTCTGACTACAATAGCATACAAAGGAGATAGCGGTTTCATCACTTGGGGCTATTCATTCCCCGTAAACATGACGCAGGTCACACTTGAAGTTCCTGAAATAAGCCCGTTCAATTCAGGTGTAGTTGAGGGTATCGGGATATTCGAAGATTCTGTAATCGTACCCACACCCGACTGTGGAATCGTCAAGCTCACCACTTTGGGTGGTATTCCAGCGTTCATTGGCGAGCTTACGAAGGGGCAGATGTGCCACAATGTTCAAGGGAATGCTGGCTACTACACTGGCCAGATGCTCTATGCCCCAATAGTCTATGAAGAGGGAAGGATTCTGATCACCGGAACTGGGGTAAGCGGAAGGGTTGAGTCTGGCAGAGGATTCGTAGCTGGTTATGATGCTGATACAGGCAAGCAGTTGTGGAGGTTCTTCCTTATGCCTCCAGCAGGAGGAGATCCTAACTGGGCTGCACAGTTCAAGGGAAAGGGCAATGTTGATCCTGTAGCTGGAGACTGGGGAGATGTCAGAGGAGTAGGTGTTGGAGTAGGATGGGGCGAATGGGCTATAGATGGAGAAACTGGAATTGTATATGTTGGTACTTCTGCACCTGCACCATATTATAATGCTACGAGGAGACCAGGACCTAATCTTTTTTCATCATCAATACTCGCACTCGATGCAAAGACTGGAGAGCTGAAGTGGTATTACCAAACGTCTTCTCATGACCTTTCAGGCTTTGGCTGCCAAGGGAACACAGCATTGGGCAAGATCGGAGACCAGAAGACGCTTTTCAAGGCGTGCGACAATGGAAGGGTATATGCACTTGACGCTGCCACAGGAAAACTCATATGGAGTTTCCTCCCCCCTAGCGTAAAATACCTGAATGCTGAAGATAACTTTGGCAAGCAACCAGATTATAACAAGGCTACAGCTATACCATCAAACCAGCCGCACTGGCGGTGCCCAGGCATAACTGGGGCATCAGGAGGAGACATAGCAGTTGCTTATGGGAAGGTATTCTATGTGACTACGAACTTCTGTGATTATATGCGATATACTGCCGTAGAACCGAGTATGCTGAATTCGACTGGAGCAACATTCCCAGACAAACCCTTTGACATGGCCAAGAACACGACTATATACGCACTTGATGCGTCTACAGGAACGGCTGCATGGAGCTATTCCATTCCTGACGTTTCACACAGAGGGGGTTTGATTGCTACAGGAGAGATGGTCATGGCAGCGAGCTTGGACGGAAACCTCTATGGCCTTGACGTAAATGACGGAACAGTTGTCTTCGAAAAGTACTTCGCGTCACCTTTGGGCACTTCTCCAATCATCTCAGCTTCTGCATTGAGTGAGCAGTTTATCTTCGTAAATGTAGGTGGAGTGCCTACTAGGTTTGCAGAAACTGTTTCAGGTTTGGTCTTTGCATATAAGCTTAGGCCAGATACCACTGCCCCAACAGGAGGACAGACAAACCCGCCAGAGTCTCAGCTTGGACAGCTTGGAGGCATATCATTCGACCTGTTAATACCGATAGTAGTGGGCATAGTGGTAGTTCTGTTCATAGCTACTCTGTTGCGGAGGAACAAGTCAAAGGTCAAACCTAATCAAACAAAGTCTTAGCAGATACAACGTGTGCTACGCAATAGTAGTTACGAAGATCGAGTAAGATCTGAAAATAAGGAAGAGATGGCGCCCAAAGAGGCCTACATCCAACGATCCTAGTGATTGCTTTTGTCCTAGGCCACTTTCATGCAAGTTAGAAAGGACCATTTTATTTTCAGGGCCGTGTTTCCTTTTAACAGTATCAACCTTCTCGCAAGACTCTTCACTTCCTCACGCCAAAAGTAACTCGGTGATTACTGCCCTGACTTCGCCGTTAATGAGTCCACCAATCGTAGATTCTTCACACGTTGCTTGGTATCTGGATATCCATTGCCAATTAACACCAAATTTTTCAAATAGCGTTGAAATCTTGAAAGTCCAAAAGAATTCCGTCCGCTTCCTAAGATCCGCAAATGATTGAAAAAAGATAAATCGTGATATAGAGCTATTTAGTAATGGCACGTGATTCCTGGGCATATTTCACCATGGCTGTTAACTTAGGTTGATACTTTTTGAGAGGATTAAAGAAGAAAGACACTTCAATTATGAAAGGCTATCAAATATTTCACAATTACATTAGGCCGCATGAGCGCGCGTGAATCCGGCATTTGCTATAGAACTGCACATCATTGGCACAATGTTGTGAAATCAAAATATGAAAAGCCTAAATAGGATAAGTACGCGGATTTATCTGAAGATAAAATGAACCGTAATGGGATTTCAAAGACACTAGCGATAGTGGCAGTATTGGTAGTAGTCGTAGCTGCTGCCGCCCTATTGATGATGCAACCAACTACACCTCAGCAAGTAAGCCCAGCACCATCACCTAAACCTGAACAACCAGCTCCAGCACCACAACCTCAGCAACCAGCGCCGGCACCACAGGTACAGCAACCCGCGCCTGAACCCCAACCAGCTCCAGCACCAGCTCCAGCACCAGCTCCAGCACCAGCTCCAGCACCAGCTCCAGCACCAGCTCCAGCACCAGCTCCAGCACCAGCTCCAGCACCAGCTCCAGAGATCAAATCAGGCACAGTCGAAGTTACAATAAAAGACCAAGAATTCCAAGGAGGTACCATGACCGTCAAGAAGGGAACCAAAATCATCTTCAAGCATATGGATACTAGCCTAGGCGGAGGCGACCCAGGTATCCACAATGTAGTGGAGAAGACTGGTAAATTCAAGTCGGTTGATATGGGCTTTGGTCAGGAATGGGTATACACATTCGATGTGGTCGGAGTATTCGAATACTTCTGTGAACCGCATCCATTCATGACCGGAAAAATCACTGTAGTGGAGTAGAGCCCAAAACCTCTCCCTCCCGTATTTTTCTTTTGAGCTTTTTTTAAGACAAACTTATATTCCACGCAGAATCTTACTATTTCGCAATGATTCGTAAAACCGCGGTATTAAGTCTCCTTTTGGGAACATTTCTGCTAGCGTCATCGCTGACTGGTATAGGCGTGGCATTTGAT
Organism: Nitrososphaerota archaeon; assembly: GCA_024860875.1. Classification (GTDB taxonomy): domain Archaea; phylum Thermoproteota; class Nitrososphaeria; order Nitrososphaerales; family UBA57; genus VHBL01. Next base: position 21,221 of record JACPSZ010000020.1, read on the forward strand.
CCTGGTGGCCCTCCGGTTGCAGGCCCTGCTCCAGCACCCGGACCAGCTCCAGCTCCAGCACCTGCAGGACCAGGACTACAGGCTAAACCTCCGCCTGGCCCACCAGCACCTGGACAACTCAAGTTGGAGGAGAGGAACTGGGAGATGATCAACCACAATGCTCTTGGAACAAGCTACAATCCGCAGAATGGGATCAATAAGAACAATGTCCAATACCTTGAATTACAGTGGATGTATCCGTATCCTCCCGGTCCAAATATACCCGGCGCCTTCGTGAAATACGAGGGTTCCGGCGCTCCGGTGATTGTAGTGGATGGCATTGCTTATGCAGCAACCAACCAGAGGGCTCTTATAGCTCTCGACGCAGGTACTGGAAAGCTTCTTTGGAACAAAAACGTTCCCTACGATAATACAAAGTTAACAGCAGCATATCCTCACGTAAAAGGCTTACTTCCGCATACGCACGCAGTGAACTACTACCAGCAATACGGCTTCATAATACCAAGCTACCAGTCTTGCCAGATCGATGCACATGACGCACTTTCAGGAGACGTGGTCTTCCAGGTCTTCGAGATATGTGGAAAGTTCCAGGAAGCTCAGGCTTGGGGTAACCAAGGTTTCTATGCAAGTATCGGAACTCATCCGCCTCAATTTTACAAGAACATAATGGTGGTCCCAGTAATGGGTTCGTCTGGAAATGGAGGCAGATCGTTCATTGCGGGCTATGACGTTAGCCAGACCCCTCCTCGGAGGGTGTGGCAGACTTTCCTGATGCCTCCTGCTGATGGAGATCCAGAATGGGCACTTCACGAGTGCGACAAGGGGTGGTTCTTCTCATATCCAGAATGGGCAAGCAATGGAAGAATGGCAGTTCCCTGCAGGGAAGTTCCTCGCGACGTCTTGATGAATGACTGGATGCACCCACTCTCTCGCAAGGTTCACAGTGCAAGCACTATAGCAACTATATGGGGTCATTACATGATTGATCCAGAGACAGGCACAGTCTACCTAGGGATGGGAGAGAGTGGACCATATCCTAACGCTGAAGGCAGGCCAGGGCCCAACCTCTACGGCAGCGGCATAGTCGCACTCGATGCGACGACTGGCAGATTCAAGTGGTGGTTCCAAGCTGTTCCTCACGATCTGTGGGATATGGACTGCGCATGGAATACAGTCCTAGGCAGAATTGACAATACAAAGGTAGTCTTCAAGGCATGCAAGAATGGCTTCCTGTACGCTCTTGACGCAGCTACAGGTGAACCAAAGTGGGTCTTCAAGCCCCCTGGCCTCTGGATACCACCAGCAAGCCAAGGACTAGATCCAAAGAGCAAGGCCGATATGAGTAAGAAGTGGCCTGGAGAACCAGCTACTTCAGGAGTTCTAGCAATGAACTATGCTGGAGGAATTGAAGCAGACCTAGCATACGACGGGAAGAATGTATACGTGACTACTTACAACATACCAGTATTTCTGAATATCGAGCAAGGTCTAATCCCGTTTGGCAATAGGTTACACATGGTACCTGCCCCGCATCCAGTCAACGCAACGATATATGCGGTAGATGCAAAGACTGGCAAAATAGTCTGGCAGTTCTTCATAGATGGTGTAGGTTATAGAGGAGGAGTGACAGTGTCTGGAGGACTCGTCTGGGTGCCTTCTGGAGATGGTAACCTTTACATCCTTGATGCCGATACTGGAAAAGTTGTCACAAAGAAGAACTTTGGAACTGGCCTATGGACGCAAGTCAGCATAGCTGCAGATCCCAACGGTAAGATGAAGGTCTTCGTGCAGACTGGCGGAATGACAATATCGTCTTGGGGTCTGACAGGAATACCAGGAGCTATGATGGTATACGGATTGCCCGATGAACTTCCAAAGGGTGTGGAGGTAGTGAAAGAGGTAATCAAAGAAGTACAAGTACCAAAGGAAGTCATAAAGGAAGTTACGAAAGAAGTGGTCAAGGAAGTACCGGCGGCGAACATTGAAGTAGGAGTGCCATATGGGACTGTCGGCCTTGCGGTAGGCATAATTTTCCTAGTAATTTCAGCAGTGCTATTTACAAGACGGGCTCCAAAGGCAGTATAAGCGGAAATTCCGGCACTTGCCGGAAATCTATCCTTTTTTTAGAATCACTTTTTGGAAGTTCTTGCTCTAATTACTAGAGCTACTGCGATTATAACCACAGAAATGCCTGCTACCATGTAGGGTATCGAACTAGCCTGACTAGGGATTTCTCTGGGTTCCTCTTTTGCTGCCTCTTTGGGCGCATCTTTTGCCTCTTTAGGCCCCTCCGAGACATCTTTTTGTACCTGCTTTGGCTGAACATAGTTGTCTGGCAAGCCGAATGACATTAAAGCGCCGGGGACGTTTTGAGGAGTTATACCGCCAATGATGGCAGCTTCTCTGCCCCCAGTAATTACCATCAACCTTGACTTGCCATCGGCAGTCTTCCCTATCGTAGGAAGTACAACCAATGATGTTCCAAAAAACCTCTTGTAAACGAGCTGCCCAGTATCGGCATCGAACATGTATAGGTTCCCGTCTGCCGCAGGTATATACAACACTCCTGCACTGCTCATTAAGCCTCCTCTGTAAGCCACTCCACTGATGAAGTTAGTCCACTTTACATTCCCAGTGAGAGCATCAACTGCATAAATTGTAACGTTCTTAGCTTGAGCTAGGCCTCTTGACGTACCAGGCGTTCCATGAAGCCCAGCTCCTCCAGTAAATATGCCTGCTTTGACAGCCAGATCGACCCCACTAGCTACAGGGACGTAGATCGTATTGGTTTCTGGGTTGAGAGAGATGTCAGATTCCCCAGCTCTGCTAGGGATCCAGTAGAACCAGTCCGCATTTGGATAGTTCAGCCATTTCTTCTCTTGCATGTCAAAACGGCTTCTTATGTCGTTCCAGTAGCCGTCTTGAGTTAGTGGGTCGCAACCTGTACACGGAATTCCTGCACTCCTCCCTCTAATGGCTCCGTCGGGATCTTTTCTACTCTTCAAGACGGGAGGTTCGAATATCCATATTGGCTCTCCGTTAGCAGCGTCCAAAGCCCATATCAAACCCGTTGTAGACGTTTTTATGATGACCTTCTTTTCGACGCCATTGATCTTCATCTTTGTCAATATGGTATTCCATGAAGCGTCTCCTTCAACCATATCCCTGACAACTGTCTGATACCACCACAGAATTTGGCCTGTCTTGGCTTTTATCGCGATTATCGTAGCAGCATAAAGGTTTGGCCCTACGGTGTAAGTTTGATTCGGCCATCCTCCTTGATTGCCCGTTGCAAGATAAACTATCCCAGTTTCTTCATCAACTGCCATCTGGCCCCAGATGGCAGAGACTGCTGATGCATAATGCTTAGGAACTCCCCAGTCGTTGATGACATTCTCCCTTGGCACATCTTTGCAGTTTATCCCCAATTTTCCATCTTGCTTCCACGCTTTGTACGAGAAGTACCATCCTGCTACAGCAGTGTCACATGCCTTTATGGCCCATTCTGGGTCACCTTCAGCTGGAGGCTGGAGAAAAGTTCGCCAAAGCTGCTTAGGAGGGTTCTGATTTAGATCGTAGCCGTCAACAAATGTCCTTCCTCCTCCCCATCCGGCACCGGCACCAGTGAAACCTGCGACGATGACATTCTCCTTTCTGTAAATTCCACCCGGGTGAGAGGGAGAGCCGAACTTCCCCGGTCCTTGGTACAAAGGCCAAGAATAGAAGTTCCCCTCTACATCACGGCATATGTCGTTGACATCAAACGCTAGAGAGCCCTTCGAAGCGTCTACTGCTCTTATGGAGCAGTTCAGGTTGCTGCTGTAGAGTTTTCCATCGACGTATTCCAAGCCGTGAATATGTGGAGTTGACACGCCTGATTCTGGAAGCCTTACTTTCCCCTCGTTCCAGTCGTAATTGTAAATGTTGACCCAGTTCAGCTGACCAGTTTTGAGGTCAAAGGAGTACACATTCCTCATGTTAGAGGCGAGGTAAACAGTTCCATTGACGATCAATGGTGGAGTTATTGCACCCTCAAATGGAACTACTCCGGGCTGGTATTTTGCAAATGTGGATGCTTCAGGGAAGGGGAATATCCACTTTACCTCAAGGTCTTTTACGTTGTCCTTGTTAATTTCGTCCTGCGGACTATAATTGCTCCCCCAACTGTCATGGTTAATGTACTCCCAGTTGCTTGCAGCCCGCGAACCTGACGGTATCTGAGCGTCAGCTATCTGCAGTGCACCCGAAAACGAGGACGCTGTGAGAATTGCCAGAACCAGCAGAGAAATGAACTGTTTGAATCCCTGCACGATTTAGAAAACCAACTTTCGCTATATAAATGATGAGAAGATTCCAATTAAGCAGACTTGCGTCTTGTTAGAATTATACCTGCCAGCAGGCCAATAATAACAGCAGCACTTACAGCCATTAAAGTTAGAGTGCCGAAGCCCTCCACTTGCCTGACCACCTCTTTGGGAACTTCCTTGATGACCTCTTTAGGAACTTCCTTTATGACTTCTCTTATTATTTCTTTGGGTATCTCTTTCGTCACGATTTGAGGATCTGGAAGCTTCTCTGGCAGTCCATAAGCTAGCAGAGCACCGGGAGTAGGCTGGGCTCCCCTGCTGCTTGCCCCTCCCGAACCAATAGTTGAGAAGACCATCATCCTTCCCTGCGAGTCTGCACCCAAAACCGGCTGTACAGGGGACACTGAACCTTGGTATCTCTCCCAGATCAACTTCCCATTGTCAGCATCAAGAGCTCTAATAGTTCCATCCGAAGTTGTAAACCACACAAGCCCCCCCGAAACTGACGTCCCGCCTCTGATACCAACGGCGTCAATATCGAATTTCCAAACAACCTTCCCTGTAGCAGCGTCATGTGCCCATACCGTTGCGTTAGAAGGCAGAATCGCCGGAGCAGGAATCAATTCTCTGCCATAAGAGCTCCTCATCGTAGGCTCCACAGGTAAAATGCTCTGGTACAGCCAGAAGTGATACGTCGTAGAATAAACCTTGCCATATGCTACTGCAACATCAGATTCCGCCCCTCCTGCATGGTTTCTCCAGCTTACAGTGCTTGGATAGGAGGCCCAAGGCTTGCGCATATCGGAGACCTTTGTAGGATCGAGGAGGCCGTCAAAGTTAGGCTGAGGGCCCAAAGAACCCCTCTTGACTCCAGGTGAATAGTCAGTCTTCCAGATGGCTTCTCCCGTTAAAGCGTCGAGTGCGTAGAGCTGGGCACCTTTGCACTGCTTGAAGACCATTTTTCTTCCATTAACAGTTGCCAATGCCGTGTTCCAAGCACAGTCCAAATCCGCAAAGTCGTGTGCAGAAATTTGGTGCCACCAGACGAGCTCCCCAGTGTCCGTTTTTAGTGCAATTACTGACGCTGCAAAGACGTTAGGTCCGGGGCTGTATGTTGCGTTGTAGAGAGGCCCGGGGTTACCAGTTGCCAGATAAGCTATGCCAGTTTCCTCATCTACAGCCCATTGGCCCCAACCTATTCCTATGCTTCCCTTGCCAAAGCCACACTGCTCAGGACATACGCCCCAGTCATTCAATAAGACTTCTCTTGGTAACGTGCTTGCCTTGATGCCCTGAATCCAGCCCTTATCAGCAACTCTTAACGTCCATTCTGGATCGCCTTTGTCCTGCGGTGGCATCAAGTAAAACGTCCAGAGCAATCTGCCGTCATCTAAGCTGTACCCTCTGAACGCGCCTCTTCCTCCCTCTACAGCTTCCCTGCCTCCGGTTCCATAAATGAGAACTTTCTTTTTGCCATCAAAGACAGGGCCGACAGCCTGCAGACCTTTGAAGACTCCCACATTTCCCTCGAGCCCTGCACATGTCGGAGTCTGCAGCCTATACTCTAATTCACCAGTCTTTGCGTTAATCCCGAAGACTTGGCAGTTTGGATAGGGGGCGTAAATTCTGCCTTCAAAATATGCGAAACTGTGCGCATGGCTCGAAAGGTAGGGCCAGTAATCTATATTCACAGGCAACGTCCTATTAATCTCTGCAATATTGACAAGTGAGCTGGATGGCTGATATGACCATTTTAATCGCCCTGTCTTAGCATCAATAGCATAAACTCTGAGGTCTTCAGTTCTTCCAAAAACAGTGCCATCGAGTATTAGAGGCTGGGCAATCGAGCCTACTCTTGGCCTCACACCCGGTATTCCCTGAGGTTCTGGCCAAGGAAAAACCCACTTGAGCTCTAAATATCTAACATTGTCCTTTGTAATCTCTGTTTGAGGATTAAAGTTGGTAGCATGATAATCGTAGTTAGGCGCTAACGAGTTGAAGCCTTTGTCAGAATTTTGGCCTGCTACAAAGCTCGAAGGAAATACAAGAATCGACAATAAAACCGCCAGGATGAAGATGCGGCATGAGGGCTCTGCCATGCAAGCCCTGTAAGTACTCCCCATATGATATACCTTTATTCTTTCACGATCTTAACTGCACACTGTCGTTATTGGCTGTAACTTTTTGGTCAGTGTTTAGGGTTCTGATAACTCTTCGGGAGATCCGAAAGTCAATTTCTGATAAACCGAAAGACCCACCATTACCATGTCTATAGGGGCCCCTATCGTTATCTAGGGCCCTAGAGGGGGGTATAAAAAGCGAATAATTGGATAACCCGTAGAGTTATCAGAACCATTCATTCGGACCTCTATATACTGAGGAGGGTACTTTGCCATGCGGAGCGTTTTTGTTAGTAACTTAGGACCTGCATTAGATGAAAAGTATAAAATACCATGCACCCAAAAAGTCGCATTTGAGTATGGGAGAGCTCAGAACTATTGCTCTGTATTTTACTTTAGCCGCACTGCTAATCTCGCCCTCTTTAATTCAGAACGTCTCTCCTCAGCAGGAAGGGAATAACTGGGCTGTAGAGAACTTTGACAGCCATGCTACAAATTTCAACCCTCAGCAAGTGCTTACAAAAGACAATGCGCATGCTCTTGAGCTAAAGTGGGTGAAGTCATTCCCCCTAGCCCCAAGAACCGTTGGAGGTTACACAGTCGCAGGTTCTGAACTTTCAGCTCCGCTAGTTATCGATGGCATAATGTATCTTGGCACGAGCTATGGACAGATTTTAGCTCTTGACACTGAAAACGGGAAGACGAAATGGGTTTACACAATGAAGATCAACAGGACGGAGGATGCACGCAAAAGGCTTCCAATAATTCCTGATCCTCCGATAAACCACATTCACAGTATAACATATTTTGAAGGGAAGCTCTTCTTCCCTGCACCTCCATGCGACATCCATATAGTCAGCGCGTCTGACGAACATCTGATCAGCACAATTCCAAATATTTGCGATGTCAGGCAGAATGACGGCAATGGAGGCCTCTACAGAGGTCCTCCTTCTTACGGCCCATCAGTACATACAAAAGAGAGGGTTCTGGTAGTTGCTGCAGGCAGCGTCATAGAGCAGAATACAGGGGGGAGGGGGTTTGTAGCAGGCTACGATATTGACACTTTGGAACGGCTTTGGAAGTTCTTTATTGTTCCTCCTGCTGGAGGCGACCCAGAATGGACATTGAAAGTTGCAGAAAAAGGCTGGATAGCTGGTATCAAAGCAAGTACATTACCAAGAGAAGTTTTGCTGAATGACTGGGGCGAAGCTGGTGCTAAAGGTAGTCAGTCTGGAGCTGCAAGGGGGCAGTGGGCAATCGATGAAGAAACTGGTATCGTCTACATAGGAACTGCGCAGCCATCTCCCGCAGGCAACGCAACATTCAGACCGGGACCAAACGTCTTTTCAGCTTCAGTTGTAGCTCTAAAGGCCCGCACTGGCGAGCTTGTCTGGTGGCATCAAGCATTCCCGCACGATCTTGTGGGCTGGGACTGCAACTGGAACACAATACTCGGCAAGTTCGTAGAAAATGGGCGGGAGAAGAAAGCTGTTTACAAATTCTGCGAAAACGAGACAATGTATGCCTTCGACGCTGCTGATGGCCGAATGCTGTGGTCTTTTGATCCTCCGAGCACAAAGAAATGTCCAGCATGCCTGACCAAAGACCCAAGGAACCCTGACGAAATGACAAAGCCTTGGGCAACATATCCCAGCAGAGACAGTATATTCAGAAACCCACCGAGCGGCTTCGGCCTTGAGAACGACATTGCTATGGCATATGGGATGATTTACGTTTCAACTTACAACTTCTGGGATGTTGTACAGATAGTGCCTGTAGAGCAGAAGGGGCCTTTTACTGCTGGATATGCAGGTTTGCCCGACCCGTACTTGAGTGCCAATACTACAGTCTATGCACTTAACGCTGCAACTGGGAAGCCTAGGTGGAGTTTCTTGATTCCTTCTGTAGGGTATAGGGTTTCGCTTATTGTGTCTGGAGGGATGGCCATACTTACAGCTCCAAACGGAGTTCTCTACGCTCTGGATGCCATGACCGGAAGTATAGTATGGCAGAAGTTCTTTGGAGCTGCTTTCCTTGAAAACGCTGTCATCGCTAGCGATTCGAAGGGAAAGATG
>JACPSZ010000016.1 GCA_024860875.1 Nitrososphaerota archaeon
ATGCACAAAACCCTCCCTGAAGACTTCGCCCCAATGTCTTATCTTGTACAAATCTGTCTGCCGCTTGACAATGACCCTTACAGAATCGCTCTGGTACGAATCTGAATTCTCAACATGCTCTGCAATTCTGTCAGAGTCGAGTTCTTTCTTCAGGAGGACGAATTTAGCTGTATTTCTTGCCCGTTTTGACTCTGACGAACATTTCTGCAGTAAAAGTATGACGGTCTCTACAATGGCTTCGCTAAAAATGTCTTTGCAGAATGCTATTATGCTTCGAACCATAAAATTGTCAAGTATAAAGTTCTGCAAATCAATGCCCCAGATGGAGTCGAGCCAAGAGCTTGAAACTACAAAGCAGAGGAGGCCGTCTTCATTGAGCAGTTTTGCACTATGCACTATGAAATATGCGTAGATTCCCGCACGAGCATTCATTTTTGTCCGCTTTTTGTTCGATAACACCGCATTTCTTATGGCAGATTTTCTGCCTATTTCCCTCTGCTCTACGTACGGAGGGTTTCCCACTATTGCATCAAATTTACTCAAAGAAACTTCAAAGAAATCTGTATTGAGAATTTTTACTCCAGACATCTTGTCTTTGGCCCTCGAGTAAGCTTCAGGATCAACTTCTATGGCAACAATCTGCTTCCGAGCATTAATAGGAGAGGCTCCGAGTTCCAATAGCCTTTCGTATGCACCTTGTACAAAGATGCCATTACCTGCAGCAGGGTCTAATATTCTGCCGTTTCTGTTTTTTATGGCAAGTCTTGTGATGAGTTTCACTATCGGTGGAGGGGTGTAAAATTGGCCGTAGAGCCTTTTCCTGAGCCTGATACTTTGCAACCGCTCGCTAAGAAGCAATCAAAGTATAAAGAACATACGGGATTCTAAAGAATAAGCAGGAAGAGGGTATACTGCGCAAGGAGTATAGCACCTTGAATGCGCCCCAGATTTCCTCGTGAGAGGAAGTACCAAAAAGTACCTGTTGCTATCAGGACAAAGGTTGTGGCAATCCGTAATGCGCCGATATCCACTTCTAACGGTGCAAGCAGCAGGACAGTACCCAGAACCAGTGTCATATTTGTAAGATTAGAGCCTATAGAATTGCCCAGCGCCATAGAATAATACCCCTTTCGGGCAGCCTGCAATGTAACCATCAGTTCGGGGAACGACGTTCCTATCGCTACTATCTTTGCTCCTATAACCAATGGCACTACGGTCAGAATATTGGCTACGGAGATTGCGGAATCGACAGCAAATTTTGCTCCCACTATTGTGCCTATTGCACCGATAATTAAGATGGCTACATCACGAAGTTTTGCAGGCTGTGCCTTCTCTCTATCGGCAAAATCTCGCTTCTTGATTGACAGATATGAAAATGTCAGGAAGAAGATCATGAGAACCGCACCAGCTAATTTACTGAGTACTTCGAAGACTGATAGAATAATCGGGATGAGTGACGAAAAATATAGTATTCCAGCTAGGTCTCTTACTGGCATCTTCACACGATCACGACCAATGAACAAAGCTAAACCTGTAACAAAAGCTATGTTTACCACATTGGATCCGAAGATGTCGCCGAGAGTTAACCCAACTGCTCCTTCACTTGTTGAAAATATAGCAACAAACATCTCAGGAAGCGATGTTAAAACCGATAACAGTAGGAAACCTATAGCGAAGTGGTTTATTCCGAGCCTAGAGGCAATTCGTGCTGATGTGTTGACAAGTCCTTGTGCACACAGTGCTAAGAGTAGCAGGGAAAATGCAAGGATTAGAGACTGTATTAATAGATCGATGCCAAGCACCGACTACACCAAAATTTGTATTATCTCACAACCAAGACAGGACATTCCGCGGATGTCACGACACCCGTAGTAACACTGCCCATTATGACACGTCCTACGCTAGTCCCCCTCGTTCCTATTACTATAAGATCGACCCCAATATCCTTAGCGACCTTGGAGATTGCCGCACGAACCGAAAAAGTAGTGCGATAAAGTCGTGCAGAAGCTTTTGTCTCAGCCCTTTTAGCACCTTCGAGGGCATTAAGTAAATATGTCTTAGCGATCTTCTCATCCTCTACAGACGTATTTCCCCAATTCTTTATCTCAAAGGCTACATTGTAGTCATGATTCGGCATTAGATGTAAACTGGTAGGAATGACGTGTACAAAAACTAACTCGCTATCAAACGCTCTGGCTATTTTGATTGCCATTTTTTCAGCTTTAGCAGATGTTGGAGACCCATCAATAGGTACGAGAATCTTAGCTAAATCTCCTTTGTCCATTATAGCACCTTCCATCTGCTGAATGGCCTACGGTAATAATTGTTTTCTTTTCCTTATTATTCAAACCATAATGATATCGTTGAATCAAAAATTCTGAACAGACTCCAGAAGTCTCTAGCAGAAAGAGTGCAGACAATAACTTAACACGTAGACATATTTAGGTATTGTAAGGGAGGCTAGGGAAGCGGCCTCTGATTAATTTCGTCCCACTGGTTGTCCAGTACTGCTGATGTGACCTTTCCCTGAACTATCCTGACTACTGCAGTGTGTTTTGTTATCACTTGTGCCAGTGCCTGTCCAACCCTGTCTCCGTAACCCGCATGTCTAGAGTCGAAAGTTATCGTCACAACGTATTGAGGAGGGTAACTCTCAAGAACTATTATTGATGTGATGTTAAGGCTTTCAGGCATTCCATCGAATTTGAATGTTGGCGCGTCGATGATGAAGTTCTTCGCGATCTCCTCTATTCTGTCATTTGACACTGTATCCTTCCCGCCTGCAAATTGAGGGTCGATGACGTCGTTCAATGCTCCTATTATTGTAGAGTTACTGCCTACGTAGAGCACGATTATCCTGCCAGTTTTGTAGAAGTGTGGTGGCTCTATCCACGTCACCTTTGAATTGCCAATTGTGCCTCCATCAGGAGATACCTTCGACACTTCAGTGTTCATAGATGCTTCGTTGGAGTATTCGAAAACTTGCACTTGCTTCCCATCAACGGTGATTATTTGTGCCTCAACTGTGAAGAATGGTTGTATTAGTTTACCTGCAGGCTCAACGACAAGCCCTTTTGCCCTTAACGCATCGATAAGACTGACGTAGTCCTTTACCGGCCCTCCATGTGAAACTGGAGGCTGAAGAGGAGTTTGTGTGCCAGACATGTAGTAGGCTAGGCCTATGACTACGGTTGCTGCAATTATTATGCCGAATGCTATCTGAATATGTTTCATATCTATCGTATTATTGCACATGAAGGGTTAATAGAATATGCTTTGAAACATCTGTTCAAAATAATAGAACAACTATACAGATTGTTTTGTTCAGCGAAGTTCGTGAAAAGAGAAGTGCAGAAACAGCCTCAAGTCTGCGGGATTACTACCTTTCCTCAATTCTTGGAGCTAGGTAGAAGCTTATCCTGCCGCCTGTGTCGCCTAGCGCGAACTCCAGCTTGAGAGGCATCTTGTTTGAATATTCGCAGGTAACCTTCTCCGATGCTGCACCTGCAGCCTTTACTATGTTCAGCAGGTATTGCAGGCTGTAAGTTGCCTTGCTCTCCTCCTTAACTTCCAGGGACTCCAAAGCGTCGTTGTTCTTCTCGATCGGTATCGATGCAGAGCCAGAGTCGCTCTTGCCCATGAAGGTAACCTTCTCCTTGGAACTTTCAAGAATTATATGATCAGATATTGTTGATACATCACTCAGGATGTCTTCAAAGGCACTTTCTTTGAGCACCATCTTTGAATTGAATGATAGTTTTGGAAGAGGTGTAGGGGAATAAGTGCTCTCGATAAGGTGAATCTTGAACTCCCTCTTGTAGCCGTTCTGGAACTTGAGGGCTAACATGTCATCGTCTTCAGCCTGTATTGTAACAGCATCCTTCGGGTTTGCCCTCCTCAACAGCTTAGCAAACTCCTCCACTCTCACTGTAAGTTTATGTTGCTTGTCACAGTCGTATTTCTCGAAGCCAGCATTTGGCCAGTTCAAATCGATAAGGGCTACGTGTGAAGGATCCATTGCCCTGAAACTTAAGCCCTCTGTAGTGCCTTCAAAACTTGCTTCTTCAACTAAAGTCTGTATAGTCTGCGCGATAATCTTCCATTCGCTCGGAGTTTTTGTCTTTGCTATGAATACCAAAGCGGAACCCGACTGCACCAGCACTATGTTATGATTTTAAGTTTTCCAATTATCCTAATACTATGAATACTGCCGCCACGTATGACTGCAGACTGTACATCTGTAAAACTGGGTAGGAGGCTCATCGCCAGACCTTGTCTGCAAAAACCACCAGAAGGCTTCCTTGTTGCCACATTTTGGACAATCGATTTTTAACGTTGGCATCGTCTTGATCTTTTCATCTTCTTTAGAAACTATCTTGATGGACTGTTTTGAGGTTTCGGTTTCCTGCTTCATAGCCTTTGAAACTGATTTTTTGTCCTTGAGTACAAAGCCACAGTTATCGCATGCTAGGACTACCAAAGTCTTCCCTCCTTCCACCTGTGTTTTAGCTCTAAGCTTTGAGCCGCAGTTTTCGCAAAACTTCATACTATCACGTATGCTGCACTATTAACAAACGGCTCTAAACGTTGGGTTATAAGACTTAAGCCTTAACCGCTTTGCTTATCTCGCTTGAAATCTTCTTGGCAGTTACCGCTGCCTGCTCCGCACCCTCGATGAAGACCTTTATCGGATCTCCCTTCTCTGTCCGCAATTTAATAATTGATTTCTTGATTAGAGGATGATATGGAGCTACTCCTGCAAATACAACATTATCGTTGGTCAAAAGCTCCTTGTGCACAATCTGCGCTATGGCAATATCCTCGTCTTCGACCTCTATCGAGACTTCGCGCTCTTTTATGCTTGTGACTTTTAGCTGCAAGGTCTCCAACTCCGTTTTAGGTACTAAAAAGGCGTTTCGCATCATCCAAGCTTTAGCAGGTCGCCCTTCGTGATTATGCCCTGAACCTTATCCCTTTTTGTCACAATGACGGCTTGGAAGTAGTCGAACAGAGGGTAAACGAGCTCTAGAGGTGTATCCTCATGCACCGTGGGAAAGGGCTCTTCCATAACCTGCGAGATTCTCTTCCTGAATGCGTCTGCAGGCGACCTGCTCTCCGAAAGCAGTTTCAGAATTGTCTTTTCCGTTATGCTCCCAACTATCTTCCCATTCTCGTAGACAGGAACTTGAGAAATAGCTTTCTTGTGCATAAGGTCGGCAACCTCCTGCAATGTCTTGTCAGACTCTATACCTTCAACTGACTTGCTCAGAATATCTTTCGCTCTCTTGGAATCCCTCCTTTGCAGTTTCTGCAATGTTTCAAATAGGGCTTTAGCTTTAGAATACGAGGGCTCTATCTTACCGGCCTCCAACTTTGCTATCAACGATTGACTGACTCCTGAAAGTTTGGCAAGTTCAGCCTGCGTTAGACCGAGCTGCTTCCTTAGCCTCGATATTTCGTTGAGTTCAAACATCATTTTAGGCTACAACAGGAGTGTGTATAATCTTTTCCGCAGATCAAAGCCCATATACTATTATGGTAAAGTAGCGTCGTTTGGATTTTCTTTCCTATGATATTGTAATAGTAGGCTCTGGCATAGCTGGGTTAAGGGCTGCGATAGAAGCATCGAGAGCAAACAGAAAGCTCAGAATTGCTGTCATTACGAAAGTTCAGGCAATGAGGTCACACTCGGTCTCCGCAGAGGGAGGCACAGCAGCAGCTCTCTATCCAGAGAAAGGAGATTCAGTAGAATCGCATGTTTATGACACCGTTAAAGGAAGTGATTTCCTTGCAGATCAGGATGCGGTTGAGCGATTATGCTCTATGATGCCTACAGAAGTGTACCAACTTGAGCATTGGGGGATGCCTTGGTCGAGGAACGAAGACGGAAGGCTAGCTCAGAGACCTTTTGGGGGATACAGCTTCCCAAGAGCTGTATTCGCAAGCGACAAGGTCGGCTTTTTCGAGATGCAAACTCTGTACGATACTGCATTGAAATATGCCAACATAGAATTTCTGCAAGAGTGGTTTGTAACTTCTATCGTCTATGACGATAGTAGATTTCAGGGCCTAACTGCCATAGAGATGAAAAGCGGCGACTTTTATGCTATAAAGGCAAAGGCGGGAATAATAGCAACGGGAGGGCCTGGAAGGCTATACAGCTTTGCAACCTACGGCCATTCTTCTACCGCTGAGGGCCTGGCAATGGTCTACAGAGCTGGCATTCCATTAAAGGACATGGAGTTCGTGCAGTTCCATCCGACAGGCCTTGTTCCATCTGGCATTCTAATTACCGAGGGTGCAAGAGGGGACGGAGGAGTTTTGATAAATAAAGACGGTGAAAGGTTCATGGCAAGGTATGCCCCAGAAAAGAAGGATTTGGCTGCCAGAGACGTCGTTTCAAGGGCTATCATGGACGAAATAAATCAGGGAAGAGGAGTCAAATCTGAAGGCCTGGAGCATGTCTACATTGACCTAAGACATCTGGGGGCTGAAAAGATTAAAGAAAGATTATCAACTATAAGAGAAATTGCGATAAAATTCAACAACATTGATCCTGTTAACACTTTGATTCCCGTAAGGCCTGTCTGCCACTATTTTATGGGAGGGATAGATACGAATATTGATGGTGCAACTAAACTCTCTGGTTTGTGGGCTGCTGGGGAATGCGCCTGCGTATCTGTAAATGGAGCCAATAGGATGGGTGCAAATTCTACTGCTGAATGCCTTGTATGGGGCAAGATTACGGGATCAGAAGCTGCAAAATACGCTGCTAAATCTTCTGGAGAAATTTCCAAACAAGCTGTGGAGCAGGAGCAGAAGAGAATCCATGACGGAATATTTCACGGCAAAGGAGGAGAAAACCCATACGAAATCAAAAAGGAGATGCAGCGGATTATGGACAGGTATGTGTACGTGTATAGAGATGGAGAAGGGCTTTCACAGGCTTTAAAATTGATCAGAGGGCTAAAGAAAAGAGCCTACAGGCATGTTGACGATCGATCAAGCGAGTATAATACCAATTTCACTAATGTTCTCGAATTGGATGCTAACCTTGAAGTTTCAGAGGCCGTAGTTGCAGGGGCGCTGGCAAGGACTGAATCAAGAGGGGCGCATGCAAGGGTTGATTATCCGAAAAGGGATGATGCTAAATGGCTCAAGCATACCTTGGCTTATTATTCCTCTGACGGCCCAAAACTAGACTATACTGCTGTTGTTATAACGAAATACAAACCTGCGGAGAGGAAGTATTAGATGAGCTCCTCTGCAAAAAGAACCCCCCCTCCCCCCGTATATAAAGCGCGAAGAGCAAGTCTACTTCGATCTTGGCTATGGCCAGCAAGAAGCAATCTCGGAAGATGGGCCTATACGATGCAGAGGGTTTCTGGTGTTGGAGTTTCGCTCTACTTCCTTGCCCACATAATTGAAACTGGAAACGTGGTTGGAGGGTTATCAATGTGGAGTGTCCCTGCTTATGACATTGCAAAGAACAATTGGAATAATACGGTTGATTTTCTGAAGAATCCACTTTTTGATCTCGGATTGGTAATAATTGGCTTCCTGCTAACCTTCCATACGTTTAACGGTTTGAGATTGTTTTTCAGCGAATTTGGCTATGGGATTGGAAAGCCTGCAAGGCCTGACTATCCCTACAAACCTAAATCACAAAATACTCTGCAAGATTTGATAATATGGCTTAGCGCCATCTTGGCTGCTCTGGCTGCAGTGTATGCATTGAATGTTCTTTTTGGGTGATTATTTGAGAGAAAGCAGAATCATGCTATTGCATTATTTTAGTGGGGTAGGAATCCTTGTTAGTGGAGCTATCCATCTGGTATTGGTATTTTTTGTTGGTTCCTATGAGGAAAACCTTTCTTTTGATGGCGGTATCTTTTCTGTTATTGCAGTGTACAGAAACTTTGCATTTGCTTTTACGCTTGAGTTGTTATTGATTTTCGTGGCTTTCCACGCTTTTAATGGCTTAAGAGTAATTTTGATAGAGCTCTATCAGGGGAAGAAATGGGAAATGAGTGTGAATTGGGTTCTTACTGCTATTGCTGCATTTTTGGTAATTTACGGAACAAGAACCGTCTTGCTCGCAAGGCTAATTTGAGTGATCAGAATGGAGATCTCTCTTTCAGTATCAAGGTCTACACCAAAAAGACACTTTGAGGAGTTCACAATTCCATTACAGAAAGGCATGACGGTTTTAGACGCTTTGATTTACGCTAAAGAAAACCTTGACCATTCCATAGCCATGAGATATTCTTGCAGGATGGCTGTATGTGGCTCCTGCGGGATGAAAGTTAATGGTAGACCGATGCTAGCATGCTATACTCAAATTAGCGAATTAAAGAGCAATAGAATCAAAGTTGAGCCGCTTGACAATTGTGCTATTATCAGAGACCTTGTAACTGATTTTGCAGAGTTCTTTTCACACCACAAAAGCGTTCATCCCTATTTGATAAGAAATGATGTTAAGGAGCAGGATAATCCTGTCAAGGAGTTTCTGCAGAAGCCAGAAGAAGTCGAAAAGTATCTGCAGTATTCTTACTGCATAAAGTGTGGTTTGTGTTATTCAGCATGCCCTACTGTTGCTGCTGACAAAGAATTCCCCGGTCCCCAAGCCTTAGCCCAAGCATATAGGTACATTGCAGATAGCAGGGACGAGGGCATTCAAAAAAGAATCGATGTTATAGATACTGCTCACGGAATAGCAAGATGCCATTTTGCGGGCACATGCAGCTCTGTCTGCCCTAAAGGGATAGACCCTGCTCAGGGAATTCAATTGTTGAGGAGATACACGCTTTCTCTAAAACGCTAAACCATCTTTGCTGCTCTCTTTACGTCTACTTCCCCATGAACAAGCCCTGCCAGCGCTTTTGTCATCTTCGCTGTGTCTTTAGCCTGCCATACGTTCCTTCCGAATACAATTCCCTTTGCACCGCAGTCTAAAGAATCCTTGACCATCTGGAACGATTCTTCAAGAGTCTTTGTCTTTGGCCCTCCTCTTACTAGGATTGGAGAGAACGTCGAATTTACTATCGTCGTGAAGGATTTTTTATTGCCAGTATAATCTACTTTTAATAAATCTGCACCAATTTCCGATGCCATCCTAACTACTAGCTTGATCAAAGATTCGTTCCTTACTGCTTGGCTGCCCTTTTCAAGTCCTAAAGGCTCTATTATTATTGGCATGCCATAGTCCTGAGCTTCGTGAACCATTTCAGATAGATGATGAATATTATCGGCTTCCTGCCTGTCGTCCTCGAAACCCGTTAACAAATACGTAACTACAGCATCAGCATTTACTCTGACTGCATCCTTGACGGTGAAAACTTTTGTGTAATACCCCGGCTTTGGCTCTGGAATTGATCGCCAATAGTTAGAATGGTCTAACCTTGTTATCAGTGCTGGGCTGCCCCTCCCGAAAAAGTTCTCCTTAATCACTTTGACGACTGGGGGGACGACTTGAATTGCATCTGCACCTCCCTTTGCAACTTTAGAGACTGTATCTGCAATATCCTCTATGCCTTGCAACGGGCCCATCAGTATTCCGTGGTCTATGGCTACTACAAATGTTCGTCCGCTCTTCTTATTGAAGAGCTTGTTCTTCCTAATTTCTGTGCCTACGCCGGAGTTCATTCCGGGTGCACTGTTATAAGAGGATTAATTTGTTTATTGGTCTGCAAGTCGCGTATAAATTAGATTTATATTTCAGCAGTAGAGCGGAAGGGCATGGGTCGCAAAGGACGGGAAATAGTTCAGGCTGAAATAGACGTTAAAGGGGTTATCGACGATCTAAACAAAGCTGTCGCAAGTGAATGGGCTGCCGCGTATTTCTTCTGGGTAGGCTCCGTTGTTCAGGAGGGCTTTCTTGGTGAGGAAGTTGCAGAGTATTTCGCAAAGCAGGTGCAGGGAGAGCTTAACCATGCGAGCATGCTATCCAAAAGAATCGTCGAATTAGGAGGACAGCCCGTTGACATGATAGGTAAAGTGGATTCGATGTCCATGTTTGGCAGACTGCCAATTCCAAAAGACCCCGGCGATGCGGTAGGATTCGTAAAGAAAGCACTAGAGTTTGAGGCAAAAGCCGTAGAATATTATAACAAATTGGCCAAGAAATACTTCGGCAAAGACCACACATCATACAAGCTGGTAAGCGACATCTTGGCAGACGAAGTTGCGGACGAAGACGAGCTGGAGAACCTGATAGGCAGGAAGAAGAGCCGTTAACAGCGCTATTAGCATTATTTACTGAATAACTGTCAAAAGCTAGCAGCTGCAATACTCGTTCACACCCCCTGCGCAAAATTGACGGCGGGGCTCGATGAAGCGGGAAATAGGAACTAATGCTGATGAGATATGGTAATTTCTGCCGTAATTTGCTTCCCATCAAGATAAATGTATCACAACTTCATCGAGTTAGGCTTTATAGTGGAGTAAGAAACTAGACTTAGGATTCATAAAGGCTACATACTAATTGACATTTCACAATTCTTTATGAGTTCATCGACAAGGGCAACTGGCTTCCTCCTAGTAGGGTTGCTCCTTGGAGCAGGATTGTTTTTCGGTCTTGCGAATTTTGGCTTGTACCAAAGTGGTTATTCACAAACTGCAAACTTTCAAAAGGATCTCCTGGCAACGCAGGAATCACTCAATTCTGTGAAGACATCGATAGCCGAGTTAAAAGATGTCACAAATCAGGCTCAAAATGCAAACTTGCAGAAAGATATCTCTGCAACGCAAGAATCCCTCAGCTCTACCAAGACATCTGTAGTTCAATTAAAAGCTGATCTCACCAATCAAGCCCAAACCATAGCCAACTTGACAAAGAGCTTGCAAGCCGTGAATTCCGAATTGATTGATATAAAGAAATCCATAGCTGAAACAAAGCAGGAGATAGAAAATCTGAAGGGAACTGGAGGAGCTGCACAGGTTCGGGTACTTAATGTAGCAATACCTTCTGGCGTCGTTGCTGCAAAGGGATGGGCCTATAACGGCACAAATCCATCAGCGGGGACTGCAGGCTTATCTATCTACTGCGATAACACCTTTTCCCACCCAGCTACTCAAAACGGCACCGTAGCTCAACTGCGGTTCTCAAACATAGGAGTGGCAAATTCGAGGATAATGGTTGTAGCTCTTACCTTCGGAGGAGTCACGTACTTCGCTTCATTCTCAGGAACCTACCCGCAGACAGGTTGCACTATCGCTTCCTCAGGAACACTCACGATGTACCTAACGAGGATTTCGGTAGCACCAGGTGTCTCAGCAACTGCAGGCGGACAGTTCGTCGGATCCATTACACTATTTGACGGTGCCAAAGTTCAATTCGCGGGCGTATTTGCATAACTAGGTTAGGTTTCCTCGCGGATGCCTAGGCTTCAAGCACTTCTCCTAGTCGGATACCAAATGATCGGCATATAACAACGCTTAGACCTCTTGAATTCATCAAAAGATGTCATGGGACATCTTTGGATACGGCGATAACGCACAACGCCATAACACACCACGACGAAACCAAGTTCAAATTACACCTAATCATGTGACACAACGTCGACACGCTGACACTAAAGAACGTCGATTTAAGAAAATCGAACTAAGAAGTGTTGGTATACGACGTATAATACACATAAACGTATACCTTTAACGGATTATCAAGACGAAATTAGCCTCTTACGAGAGTTCCTACGGACTTTCCTTTAGCTCCTGAGGTTATGCCTTCAGGGGAACATTTTACAATCCTTGTCTTGACCTTCGAGCGCTGTATTATCTTCAGTGCTACAAGATCCATGAGATCGTATGTTCCAGCCTGCATAGGATCGCTCATCAGCATCTCCGTAAGTTTCTTTACACTAATTTCCTTGAGCAGTTTTGCCTTTTTGTCCTTCCTTGGGTCTGCTGAATAAACACCATCGACATCGGTTGCGTTGATGAAGACATCAGCCCTGATCTTTTCTGCTATAAGAGCTGAAACTGCGTTTGTACTATGTCCGGGATGTAGTCCTCCTGTGACAATAATCCTCCTCGATTCTGCTATTTTTGCAACCTCCTCAAGGGATATTGGTACGTCTGGGTATGCCCCCTTTAGTGCAAATATGAGAAGCCTTGCATTCAACCTTGACACTTCTATGCCCATTTGATCCAAACTTGATTCGTCCGTGCCCAAAGCTCTACCCACCTCTATGTACTGTCTGGCAACCTTGCCCCCTCCAGCCACAGCAACTATAGTATAGCCCTCATCGCTCAACTTCTGCAGAGCTTTTGCTATTTTCTTAATTCTTGCAGGCTCTCCTTTTGCAGGCTCGAACAGGCTTCCGCTCAGCTTTACGACAATCTTGCCCTTCAAACTAGTCGCCCAGTACGCTATACTATAACATAAAAATCCATTTCTCTGGTTCTGATAACTCTTTGGGAAATCCTATAGTTGACTCCTAATAGACCGAAAGACTACCAGTATTAAGCATGTCTGTAGGGGCCCCTATCGTTCTAGGGGCCCTAGAGGGGGTATAAAAAGCGGAAAATCTGATAACCCGAAGAGTTATCATAACCGTTTCTCTATTCTGCATAGTTCTTGGCCAGAGTCATAATTCACGTAGACATGGATGCCTTCTACTCTTCGGTCGAGCAGAGGGAGGATCCAAAGATTAGAGGTTTGCCCGTCATAGTGGGTGCAGACCCGAAGGGAGGCTCTGGTAGAGGAGTCGTTGCATCATGTTCGTATGAAGCAAGGAAGTATGGCCTGCATTCTGCTATGCCGATCTCTCAGGCTTACAAGTTATGTCCCGATGGGATATACTTGAGACCGAGGTTCTTTCTCTACGAAAGGGTTTCAAGAGATGTAATGAAAGTTTTGAAAAAGTATGCCGATAGGTTCGAGCAAGTAAGTATCGATGAAGCGTTTCTGGATGTTAGTGAGAAAGTCAAGGAGTTTCCGGATTCCGAAGCACTTGCCCAGAAGATAAAACAGGAAGTCTATGAGCGTGAAAGAATCATTTGCTCGATTGGAGTAGCTCCAACTAAAGTTGTTGCCAAGATCGCTACCGACATGGGGAAACCAAACGGGCTTATTGTTGTCGAAGTTGGGGACGTAAGACGCTTCCTTACACCATTGTCGGTTTCAAAAATTCCCGGGGTCGGCAAGAAGACTCAAACAATATTGCAGAACACAAGGATAACGAAGATAGAAGATTTGGCCAAGACATCTCTGCAGGCTCTTACTGAAAAATTGGGCAAGCATGCTTTATGGCTGCACAGTGCAGCTAACGGAATAGACGACAGCGAAGTAATAGGCTTCTGGGAGCCCAAATCAATAAGCAGCGAAAGCACCTTCGAGAAGGATACTGATGACGTAAATGAATTGAAAAGAACCATAGAAGAGCTTGCAGAAGAGGTTCATAGAAGAGCTACTGCAGACAACTACCTCTTCAAGACAATAGGCCTTAAGGTGAGGTTTGAAGGATTTGAAACTCATACTAGGGCAAAGAGCCTGACCAGCTACACGGATTCAAAGCAAATTATCATAGGTAACGCTCTTACAATGCTGAAGGAATTTGAAAAGAGGAAAAAAATCAGGCTGTTGGGAGTGAAGGTCTCTGCTCTCCGCAAGGTAGAAGGTGCACAAAAAAGGCTGCTTGCTTGGATGAAATGACCAAATTTTTATAATTCATGAGTTGTTCAGCTAGGATGCTATCATGACTCCATATAGGGCCGTTGCAGTCGCAGTAAGATAGCGGAGCGTCTAGAGTTATGAGTAGCAAGCTAGATTCTGTAGCACTTTATCGAACGAAGAAAATTCTCAGAGAGTTATCGGACAAAAAGGGCAGAGGGACAGAATTGGTAACGATCTTCATTCCTCCTAAGAAGGCTCTGCACGAAGTCATAAACAATTTGAGAGAAGAATATGGCACAGCATCGAACATAAAGTCCGATACAACAAGAAACCATGTACAAGACGCTCTGGTAAAGAGCCAGCAGAGATTGAAATTGTACAACAGGACGCCTGAAAACGGAATAGTGCTCTTCGTCGGCGCTCTGCCGACAAACGGTCCCGGAAGCGAGCAGATTTTTGTCTATGAAGTGATGCCTCCAAAGCCTGTTCAGACATATCTGTACAGATGCGACGACCACTTCCACCTTGAACATTTGAGAGATATGCTTAGGGAGGAAAATGTAATAGGAATTTTGTCCATAGATACTACGGAGGCTGGTCTCGGTATAGTTACAGGCGAGAAGGTTGAGATTGTTGATGTCCTGACATCAGGAGTACCGGGAAAGTCGTCAAAGGGAGGTCAATCGGCGAGGAGATACGAAAGGCTTCGAGAAATGGAACTTACTGATTATTTTAACAGGGTTTCCGCTCATTCTACTAGAGTTTTCATCGATTCAAATAGTGTGAAGGGCATGATAGTTGCAGGCCCGGGACAAACTAAAGACGATTTTCTGAAAGGCGAATTTCTTGATTACAGGCTCCAGAAGAATGTCATTGCTGTCATAGATGGGGCTTATTCCGGTGCTGAAGGAGTTCGAGAGGCCTTTGAAAAGGCTGCAGATGCCATGAGCAACCTCAGAGTCGTAGAAGAAAGAAAGTTGGTTCAAAAATTCCTTCGAGAAGTCAATTCTGATAATCCTCTTGCAGTGTACGGAATAAACGAAGTCATAAAGACGGTTCAGCAGTCGAAGGCCCATACCATTCTTGCATCAGAGGATCTAGACCTTACGGAGATCAAAGTTACCTGCAAGAAGTGTGGGGAAGAGAAAAGTCGCATAGTGAAGAGGGAGAATTACGTTGCGGAGAAGCAGAGGCTGATTACTGAGCCAAGTAAATGCGGCTCTACGGATTACGAAGTTGTGGAAAGGGACATCGTAGACATTCTTGATGAGTTAGCATTGGAAACTGGTGCCAAATTGGAGGTTATTTCTGGGAAGACGGAAGAGGGGCAGATGCTGAAGAGCTTTAACGGCATAACAGCACTTCTTAGATACAGGTAATTTCACTAGGCTTAAATCAATTCATATCTGGAGAAATAGTGTTGCGGGGGTAGCCAAGCCTGGCCAAAGTCGGGCTGCGCCGTTGGATGCGCGGGACTTAAGATCGCCTTATGGCAACTATTGGCAGGCGTTTGGGTAATCCCGTCTCTTAGGAGTTCGTGGGTTCAAATCCCACCCCCCGCACCATTCCCTTGTCCTAATTCATGATTAGAAGGTTGTAAAATAACCGCCGCATCGGTTTACCAGTAAGCAGCGGTTGGAATGACTGCTCCTTTAGTTATTGCCGATAGAAGGTCCTTATAGGATTGGCAGATGGAGGGTAGATGTGTTTCATGACTCGACTCTGTGTCCATGGATCTCCCATGGCACCATGCACCTACCTCCGTCTAACATAACCGCGGAAATTCTTGTAAATAAGCTGAATGGACGATTTGTCCATAAAAAAATAATGGATTAAGCCCTCCATTAGAGGGCTAGACCTTCTTTCTTCTACTGAATAGTACTCCGCCTATCACTATCATTACGACTCCAATACCAATAGCTGCATATGATATTGGGCTGATAGTTTCTACTGTAACTGTCTTTGTGACCTCCTTTGGTACTTCCTTTATGACCTCTTTGGGAACCTCTTTGATTAATTCCTTAGTTACAACTTGTGGTTCTGGAACTTTGTCCGGGAGGCCATAGGCAACTATGCCACTAGGTGCACCACTACTACCAATAACTCTGAACACTTTCATCTTACCATCCGAGTCAGCTCCAAATGTGGGGAGAACAGTGGCAGGATTCCCTAGCATCTGCTCATAGAGTACTTTGCCCGTATCGGCATCTAATGCCCTTTGGACACCATTAGTATTCTCCATGATTACCGATAGAAGTTTATTGCAATTGATCATAGAATATCCATTTTGATCGTTTCGATTCCCATAAGAGGCAAATACCTGCAAAAGTATATTTGCCAAGAAAAAGCAATCCATGCCTAAGTTTCTGAAAACCATTGAGACGTAGAATTATCTAACTTTGTTCCTAAAAAAAGTTCGGGATTCTAGTCATAGCAAATTCTACACATGGTCAGATATACTCAGGTACACATAGATAATCTGATGAACAAGAACCACTTCTCACTGCGTGTCATAGCTATTGTTATGGTTTTTTTGATGTCATCATCTCTTGTTCAATACGGAAATGCTCTTGTTCCACAAGATCCTCCAACGAATCTTACAGCTACTGCCGTTTCACCATCAGGAATCGACCTAAGCTGGACTGCACCTTCGGTTGTTGGTGTTTCTGCAGTCACTGGATACGAGGTTGAGAGATCAATTGATGGAGGTTCTACATGGTCTGTTATAGTCGCAAACACTGGAAGCACCGCGACTACATATTCAGATACAGGCCTTGCACCTAGTACTACTTACACGTATAGAGTATCTGCAATAACCCTCGTAGTAACAAGCCCTCCATCAAATACTGCATCTGCTACTACAAATGCTCAATCTGCAGGAATAACGGTATACGCGCACAGGATTCCGGCTTTTTACTGGGACCCCTGCTTTGCCACGACGTGCAGCGCGGGATCGGGGCCCGGGACGACGATGTACTTCGAATTATATGATTCCTCTGGGAATCTCGTCCAGACTGGATACGCCGACGAGAATGGATACACATTCTCCGGTTCAATCTGAACGCCACATACTATGTGTACCCGACTGATTGCAACAGCTGTCATGGCTCGATGCACGATGTAGTGTTTCAATACTGGGGAGATGGCAACGCCGTAAGGCCACGGGCAGCAACGGTAGGATCGAGCCTAGATGCTTGGTTCTCCTGCACAAACAACTGCGCACGAGTCAGGGATTTTGGGAGGTCTCCCCGATAACCACTAACGCCCTAAGCCATGGATGTCGTATTCACGACAACAAATCAATCAGTCCCAGCTGACAACTTTTAGACGATTGATTGTGAGTGGTGGCGTCGCCTAGCTTGTTAGAGCGCGGGTCTACAGACCTCCACGCTCGTCAGCCTGTGGTCAGCAAAGGGTTCGTGGTTTCAATTCCCGCCCCCCCGCATTATATCAGTAAATGTGTAAAGGACCTGCAATTCGTTTAGAGCTAATTCATGTACATCGTTCCACCAGCTAGGATCGGGCTCTCCATAGGGGTTCCTTATCAAGCATAATCACAATAGTCTATAGCAGGTGAAAATTTGAGACCGCGCTATGCTCAAGAGGTGAAGGTCTTGGAGAAACCGGAGTTTGGAGTGTGCTCCTGTGGCGGCATGGTAATGTATCATGATGACAGCGGAGTTCGATGCGTCAGCTGCAAAAAACTCTATGGCACCTACAATCCAAATTTCAAAAGGAAAAGAGATAACCTGAAACAGGTCAACGTTGATGAAGTACAAGAGGAGGAGATACAGGTAGTGCGAATGGTAGCGCGTCACCTATAAATTAACAAGTACTGCTTATTAGCCACCAAAACCAATGCCACACTGAATGAGTTCAAAGAAAGAACGTAAAGCACTTCCCGGGGAAGCACTTGCAGTAGTTGAGGAGTTTGAACCCGGAGAAGGAACATATAGCGTCGGAGAATCGATCAGGGCTTCCTCATTAGGAATAGCAGAGTTCGATCTAAAACAGAGAAAAGTCATTGTAAAAAGCCCCGTAAAGAAGCAAATCCTTCCTTTAAAGGGCAACACTGTTGAGGGAGTGGTCGAAACGGCACAGCCGAGCGTAGCTAACATTAGGATTACGAGCATAAATGGAGAGCCGAGCAACGCTAACTTTACAGCTATGCTGATGGTAAGGCAAGACATGCATCAGCGAAGGCAGAGAAGATCAATAATCGCAAAGCCAGGAGATTTGATCAGAGCCACCGTGATAAGCACCAAAAACACCATAATCCAATTGTCATTAGAGAATGAAAAGGACGGAGTTCTAACATCTGTGTGTAGCATCTGCGGAGGAGCAGTCGTGAAAATAAATGACAGGGTAAAGTGTAAAGAGTGCGGGTACGTTGAGGAGAGAGCGCTCTCACCAGATTTCATCACAGTTTAACATTTCTTGAAAAATAGTGAAATATTCTTATAAACCCATTACGCTTTTCTCTACTCTTCAAGGATAGAGCTCCATGCCTATAGAAGAACCTGAATATATTTGGTTAGATGGAAAGTTCGTAAAATGGAGCGAGGCAAAGGTTCCTGTTTTGACGCATGCTTTGCATTACGGCACGGGCGTATTCGAGGGCTTGAGGGCCTACCCCTCTGACGGAAACCTGCTCGTGTTCAGGCTCGAAGATCACATTAGGAGGCTCATGAATTCAGCCAAAATTTACTTTATGGAGCCTAAGTACTCAGCAAAAGAGCTTACAAATGCAGTATTAGAAACATTAAGAATAAACAAGATCAAGACATCCGCTTACATAAGACCGATAATCTTCGTCGGATATGGAGGGATAGGCCTGAATTGGACGGGATTTCCTTTGCAATATGCTATTGCGGCCTTCCCGTATGGGAAGTATTTCGACAAGCCGGAGCTTAAGGTGTGCATATCTTCATGGAGGAGGATTAGCGACCAATCCACTCCTCCGCAGGCAAAGGCTACTGGCAATTACATCAACTCGGTGCTTTCAAAACTTGACGCTTTAAGGAATGGATATGACGATGCTGTTCTGCTTGATCAAAGAGGGTATGTAAGTGAAGGCACTGGCGAAAACATCTTCGTGGTGAAGAATGGCAGAATGTACACTCCTTCCCCAGCATCATCAATACTCGAAGGAATAACGCGAGACTCTGTAATGCATCTTTCCAAGGAGTTAGAAGTCCAAGTAACAGAGAGGGACGTTGCAAGGACAGAATTATACATCGCTGACGAAGTTTTCTTCACTGGCACGGCTGCAGAGGTCACGGCAATTATAGAGGTTGACAGGAGGGCCATAGGAAATGGCTCTATGGGCAAGGTCACGAAGAGAATCAGGGACTCGTACTTGAAGGCCGTATTAGGTGAAGATTCAAGGCATAAAGACTGGGTAACGCCGGTGTACTAAAGGTCGAAAATTGCCAGAAAAGAGTATTACAGTCGCATTTCAAGGCGAAAGGGGAGCGTTCAGCGAAGTTGCCGTGCATAAGTTCTTTGATGGCAAAACTGAAGCAAAGCCATACAGGATACTGCCCGAAGTCTTCGACGCTATAGAGAAAGGCAAGGTTGACTATGCAGCTGTGCCTATAGAGAATTCGACAGAAGGCAGCGTCAATGAAACTTATGACCTTATGCTAAAGACCAATGTCAAAGTCTGCGGAGAGCTTAACCTGCGGATAGTACATTGCTTGATATCATTACCTACAGTCTCCAAAGAAGATGTGAAGGTTGTCTATTCGCACCCTCAGGCGTTAGGTCAATGCAGAACTTATCTTCAAAAGAACAATTACAGGACGCTTGCGACATATGATACTGCTGGAAGTGTAAAATTGCTGAAGGAGCAGAACCTGAGGGAAGCGGCTGCAGTAGCAAGCGAATATGCAGCAGAATTTTATGGCATGAAGATTTTGGAAAAGGGAATCGAGGACAACAAGAACAACTACACTCGCTTCTTCTTGCTAGCAGAAAAAGATGCAAAGCCTACGGGCTCTGACAAAACATCTATCATATTCTCCACACCAGATGTGCCGGGATCGTTGCATAACGTCCTGAAGGAGTTTGCCGATAGAAGGATAAACCTGACAAAGATAGAGTCAAGACCGACGAGACAGAAGGCGTGGGAATATTATTTCTACCTTGACTTTGAGGGACATCGAAACGACAAATTATGTGCAGAAGTTCTTAACGTTGTTTCTAAAAATTGCCCGTTCGTGAAAGTTCTGGGCTCTTATCCGAGAGCGAAATAAAAAAGTAGTTGCCCCTTTTGGGGCTTTTGGCTTATGCCTTCTTCCTTCGTGACATTACTATGCCGACTACAGCTATGATGATGCCTATTCCTACTATTGCATAGGATACTGGACTCACTGTTTCTACCGTTACTTCTTTGACAACTTCCTTTGGAACTTCCTTGATTATTTCTTTAGGAACTTCCTTTATGACTTCCTTTGGTTGAGGTATACTGTCTGGCAGTCCGAAGACCATCAGGGCACCTGGTACTGAAGAACCGGTATTGGCTATTCCGAACCAGTTCCAACCTCCAACAATTCTGAAGACCTTGATCTTGCCGTCAGCGTCTGCGGCGATTGTTGGTTGAGTAACGGTGGAGATCCCCAAGTTCGCTTCATAGAGCACCTTCCCATTATCAGCATCCCAGGCCCTATTGAATCCGTCAACTGCAGAACCCCATATAAGTCCTCCGCTGACCATGAGCCCCCCTCTGAATCCTTTGTCACCAATGAAATATTTCCATTTGAGCTGCCCAGTATCAAGGTCCCATGCATTGATAGTTGCGTTATTCTTGGGCGTAAACGGTGGGGTTCCTGCTGGTACCGATGCGAGGCTTACTCCTCTTGCGTCAGCAGGGCCAACCTTGGCCCATGCAGGTGCGTTGTAACTTGCTGCAAATAGCATATTTCTTGTTGGATCATAGGCGATGTCAGATTCTAAACAACCAGCCGCTTGGCAGTTCATCCAGAATGCGTCCGTGCTTGGATAGTTTGTCCATGGCTTTGTCATGTCAGCCTTGCTTCTTGGGTCATAGAGTCTTGCTAGTGTTGTCCGCTTTATGTCTGGTGATTCCAGCAAGTGCAGGGCTTCTCCTGTAGCAGCATCAAGCACATAGACAATTCCATTCTTGCAGCCTTTCATGACGACCTTCCTATTTTGGCCCTTAACTTTTGCTGTGGACAACATTGTATTCCATGAACAGTCATAATCCCAGAGGTCTCTTGCGGTTGTCTGATGCGCCCAGACAAGCTCTCCGTTCTTTGCATTGATTGCTATTATCGATGCACCAAAAAGCCTAAAGCCCGGCGCATGTGTTGCATTCCAGTCAGGACCTGCTTGTGCAGTTCCAAAGTATAGTATCCCAGTTTCCTGATCAACTACCATCGTACCCCATACATTGCTGACACCAGAATTGAACCTCATGCTACCAAAGTCGTTTCTTAGCAGATCCTGATCGAGTGTACATGCCTTGATTTGTTGTATCCATATCTTGTTGCAGTTTTGTACTAGCCAATTACCCCATTCCTGCTTCTCCCTCTGGAATAATGGTTTGCACGTTGCTGGATCTCCACATGGAGGGATGTAGAAGAACCGCCATGCAGTCTTGCCAGTATTAGCATCTATGCCGGCTACGAACGATCTTCCTCCCTGCGTTCCTTCAGCAGCGCCTCCCATAGCCCATGTCAGTATATTGCCAGCCTTGTAGTAGGCAGGCGGGTGAGCTGCGGCACCTGCGTAGAAGCCAGAGTTCGTCGGAATACCCATTCCTTGAGGACTGTCGAGTGGAAGGTCCAAACACAGATTGGTAAGCTGTTTTGCAACCTTTCCTGTCTTTGCATCTATGGCCGTTAACTTGCACCCGTAGTCATTCTGCCATAAGAATCCGTCAACATAGTTAATTCCATGTTGATGAGTTCTTTCTGTGAGGATGGGGAACCTCTTGTCGAGTGCCGTGTTGTTAAACTCTTGTACAAATGTCCAGAGAACCTTCCCAGTCTTTGCATCGAGGGCTACGATGTTCCTGCTGTTCAGTGATACAAACGCAGTTCCATCAACTACTAGTGGGGGAGCCATGCTTCCCTCGGCTATGCCTGCAAGTCCAGCTATCTTCAAGTTCTGCTGGGTAACTGTGGGCATCGGATAGATCCACTTCAGCTCTAAGAACTGGACATTGTCCTTGTTAAGCCGGTTCTGCGGATTATAGTTCCATCCGAATTCGTTACCATTGAGATACTCCCAGTTCCTTTGATCTCTTGGTAGTTGCACTGCTTGAGCTTCTGCTGGCTTTATAGGCGTTATTACTGCGGCTAACATTGACAGTGTTAGGACTGTTACAACCGCAAATGCAACGGCCCCTTTTAGTCGTAATGAATCTTTTAGATCCATTGGGGATCAATGTGGCTATATCTTGGCACTACTTAAGCAGTTCTAATATTTAGTACGTTATACTAAACCTGCAGAGATAATAGTGGTTTACCTTTTTACAATCGACTTTTTCTTTAAGCCTGCAAAGAGGAGATTTCTAAGGTTCTTTGCATCTTTTCTCCGCACGAGTTTGACTTTATACCCTTTAAGTTTCTCCACCATCACTTTCTGTAACCCTAAGTCCAATTCATAACCTACTCCAAGTCGTCCTAGTTGCATTGCAGTTTTGAGCGTGGTAGCGGAGCCTGCAAACGGGTCGAGCACAGTTTCACCAGTAAAGGTAAAGAGCTTGATGAGCCTAGAAGACATTTCTTCAGGAAAAGCTGCAATGCCTTTTTCGAGCCTGTCCTCTTTTGGAAGAACATTTGTAATATTCCACACACTAAGGTTCCATTCTTTTCCGTTGTACTCTTCAGTGTCTATTCTTGATGCGTCCTTCACCTTCTTTGGAAGGTGCTTCACATAATCATAATCGAATTTACCCTTCTGAAAAATCAGTACGCTTTCTTGTATGTTGTCTGGATAGAAATACATTGGATAAGGGTGCTGCAACACTAAGCCACTTCTCCTGCTAATCCTTGTATAGCCTTTGGGCTTCACCCAGACTATTCTGTCCCTATACCTGAAACCCGTTTCTATCATTATTCTTGTGATATCTGCAACGATGGGGAACTTTTGTCCATCAACAAGCATGTCGTCCGTTACAAAACAGGCAATTCTGCCTTGCTCCAGAACCCTGAACAGTTCCTTTGCAACGCCTTTAATTATATAAGTGAATTCCTTGTAATTCTTGAACAGGTTAGGATAGTCGAACGGTGCATTATAGTAAGGAGGAGATGTTACTATAAGTTGTACAGAACCGTCAGGCACCTCTTTCATGTTGGTGCAATTACCAAAGACAATACGCGATGAAACCATAGTAGCAGTCTTGCAATGGGGATACCTCATATAAACAAATTATAAATAAGCAGCGGAAAGCGATAGAGCAAATTGAAGCCAGTTACCGAAGAACAAGCCCTGAGCATTAGAATAGCAACACATGGTCAGTTCGCCAAGTACGAAGTCAATGACTGGATATTGAAGAACCTCAATCTCAAGAAGGGAGAAAGGATTCTTGATATTGGATGCGGCAACGGGAAGCAGCTTATCCCATATGCTAAGATTGTTGGAGACAAAGGTCTGGCATTTGGAGTAGACCTTTCGGAGGAACTGTTAGAAGAGTTAAAGGAAGCTGCAAAGAAGTCTAAAGTTTCGATCAAGGTCAAAAGGTGTGGTATGGAGGAATTAGCTGAAGGTTTGGGCAAAGAGAGATTTGATGCAGCCGCATCATCATTTGCAATTTATTATTCAAAAGACATAGACAAGACAGTTTCTGACATACACTCGCTATTGAAGGGGGGAGGGAGGGCGTTCATCTGCGGTCCAACAGAAGGGAACAACAAAGAACTTGCAGATTTACATGTCAAAGTTGCCCCCCTGCCGAGCAAGTTTATCGAGAATACTCAATTTATGGCCAAAACAGCATTGCCGACCTTCGAAAAGTACTTTAAGAATGTAAAGACTTCCATATTCAAGAACCCGATAACGTTTCCAAATAAAAAGGCCGTCCTAGATTATTGGAGCTCCTATACACTGTTCAACGAAATGGCGAAGGACAGATTCGAGTCCTTGCTGGATGACTATTTTGCCAAGAAATCTACATTCGTGACCCATAAAATAGTTCTCGGAATACTGGCGAAGAAGTAGGAGATCATGTCGCTAGACTTTGCTTGGCAGAGGCTTCTGGTGGTTGCTCCTCATCCTGACGATGAGGTTCTTGGATGCGGAGGACTAATTCCAAAAGTCAAGAAAGCTGGGGGAGAAGTCCATGTTCTTGTAATGACAGTGGGTTCCATTGCACAGTACGGCGGCAAGAGCGATACCAAAGTCAGAATCAAGGAACTTGAAAAAGTAGCAAAGTTTCTGAAATTTGACAGCTACCATATGGCATTACCGGGAGACAAAAACCATTTGCATTTAGATCAAGTTCCCAAGAAACAACTCGTTGACATTATAGAGTCTGGGGAGAAGGTTTCTATATCTGCAACCAAACCTACCATGATCTGTATCCCATATCTATATTCTACCAACCAAGATCATGTTGCCGTTGCCGAAGCGGCATTCACTGCGTGCAGACCTGTTCAAGGGAAGTCGAAGCCGATTCCCAAAATAGTGTTATCGTACGAGCAGCCAGAAGTAGCGTGGAGCAGGGTGACCTTCAGTCCGAACTTTTTTGTTGACATAAGCTCTGAGATCAAGACAAAGGTCGATGCACTGAAACTTTACTCATCGCAGATAAGAGCAGAGCCACATCCGAGGAGCGCGGAAAACCTGATGCGTATGGCCGAGAGCAGAGGGCAACAAGTCGGGGTCAAAGCTGCTGAGGCCTTCGAATGCCACAGGCTCGTGCTATGACAAGAATTAATACATATGAATAGTTGGCTCAAGGGTCAAAAGGAAAGATTTTGTGATGCGCGTCTTGGTTACTGGTGCAGCAGGGTTTTACGGCTCGAACTTCGTTAATGTTCTACTTGGTGACGACAAGGTCGAGAGCATTGTAGGTTTGGACAGTTATATGCACGCGGAGGACTTCCCAATAGACCCTTTTAACATTATTGAGGACAAAAATGCATTTGCAAAAAAATTCACTCTTCTGAAGCAGGATTACAGGAATCTTACCGCAAAAACAATAGACAATCTTAATGTTGATGCTATAGTGCACTATGCCGCCTTAGTTTCAATACCAGAATCAATGGACAAACCTTTGGAGTATTTTGATGTCAACGAATACGGCGTATTCAAACTAACACAGGAACTTCTGAAGAGTAAGACTCAACCATTCCTTGTCTTTGCGTCGTCACCAGAAGTTTATGGGGACCCAGTTTACGTTCCCATGGATGTCAACCATTCAACAAGGCCTAAGAGCACTTATGCTGTGACAAAGCTTGCCGGCGAGAGCCACATCAAAGTAATGTACCTTTGGTACAAATATCCTATATGCGTCATCAGGAACTTCAACACTTACGGAGAAAACCAGAGTAGCACGTACAGAGGCTACCCAGCAGTCGTACCAGCGTTCATAACCAGAGCCCTGCTTAACGAGCCAATAGTTGTTCACAATGACGGCAAGCAGACGAGGGATCTGACATATGTTAAAGATGCTGTCCGGGCTTACGCAGAGGCTATACATAGAAAGAATAGCGTAAATGGCATGACATTGAACATAGGCACAGGTATTGACACATCTATCAAAGAACTAGCTGAGAAAATAAAGAAACTTACGAACTCAAAATCTAAAATTATCTTTGAAAAGGGCAGACCTGCAGACCTGCCGAGGTTAGTTGCGGATATCAAGCTGACTACAGAAGTTCTTGGCTGGGCTCCAAAGTTCACCCTTGAGCAGGGTCTGGAGACGGCTATTGCTTGGTACAGAAAGGTTCTGCCTCAGCTGCAAACCGCAGTCGGAAAGAGACAATAGAGAGTTAATTTTTCTGCAAAGCGTGGAAACCCAACAGAGAACGCAGCTCGATAAGCCATTCAACTATGAAGTTTCTATTGTAAATGACGCTGCATGGGTGGGGTACGAGCTCTCGTTGGTCCTGAAAGCCTACGGAATAAAGGTAAGGTATCTGCCAAGGAGAAGATCTGTTGTTGGCAAAACGGTTGGAGTTTTCTGGAACGCATTGGGAAGCACTGGCATCAAACATGTGAACTATGCCCTGCAAGATGCTTTTGCATTCAGGGTTTTTGGAAAGACCATCCATCTTTTGCACTGCCACGGCACAGACCTTTTCGGATTGCTGGACAAGGAGTTCATGAAACGCAGTAGGGACTTGAGCATGTGGGGCTGGATGATTCGAGGAAACCTTAAGGCTGCAAGAAAAGTCATAGTTTCTACCCCAGATCTGCTACCATTGGCAAGACAAGTTCGCGAAGATGCTGAATATCTGCCAAATCCAATCGATACAGACAGGTTTTCGCCAAAGAACTACGAAAACGAGAAGCCGAAAGCGATAGGGTTCAACCTCTGGTACGACAAGGTTCCAGATAGTATAGTTGAGGGTTTACGGAAAAATGGCTTTGAGGTCGAGGTGTTCACAGGCAGACCCTTCAAGTATTCAGATATGCACCAAGTTCTCAAGAAATATGACGTTTACATTGACAGGCAGACAGTATTTTCATTGAGCAAGGCGTGCTTGGAGTCGATGTCCTGCGGCTTGGCAACGATAGACTACAGACACAGGAATAACATTGAAGAAAGGGTTGCTGAGCTTGCAGACAGAAAGAAACTAAAAGCCGAGCAGATTAGAAGCAGGCAGTTCGTACTTGAAACTCACGACAAATGGAGGGTCGGCAAGAAATTGATCGACATATACAGACAGACGGTCGAATAAGTGCTTTGCATGAAAATAGCAATAATACACTATGACATCTCGATGAAGACTGGGGCACAGAGGCTTGTCCTCGGCCTTGGAAATGCCCTGAAGAACCTTGGGCATGAAGTCGCCTATTTTACAGCATTTTACAATCCAGAAACCTCGTTTGAAGAGTTCAAGAGCGAAAAAGTACTCGCGTCAGGTGGCAGAAAGACATTCTTCGGCATGTTTAGAGCGATGACAGCCTACCGAACCTCCAAGAAGATGATGCGGTACTGTTTATTAAAATACAAGCCCGATCTTTTCGTCTTCAGTTCCAGCTATTATCTTGCGAATATTTACAAACCATCAATAATCTACTGCCACCATCCCGAAAGGTACCTCGTCAAGAAAGGGGACAGTTTGAGGCGAATCTTGCACCTATTCATAGACAGGGCAGAGAAGAGAGGCTTTGAGGGTGCTGACGTTATAACTTGTAATTCGGGCTTTACACTCGACGCTATAAAAAGGGCATATTCGAGAAACGGGATAATTGCCTACCCCGGTGTCGACGTAGCAAGGTTTGCGTATAGCGAAAGTGATGAAGGGTTTCTGCTCAGCGTTAATAGGATAATGCAGGACAAGAATCTCGAGCTTGCTCTTGATGCACTCACACATATCAAGAAATCAGGTAAAACTGTATCATTGGTAATCGCTGGGACGGTTCAACAAGGCTTCGAATCTTATGTTGACACATTCAAAGAAAAGGTTCGTAGTAAGGGACTGGGCAAGGACGTTAAAATCTTGACAAATGTTCCAGACAGAGAATTATTGGATCTTTACCGCAACTGCTCCGTATTTTTGTATACGCCAACTGGAGAGCATTATGGCTTCGGCCCTGTCGAGGCTATGGCGTCTGGTAAGCCCGTTATCGCATCGAAGTTTGGAGGTCCTTCAGAAACTGTACTTGATGGAGAAACGGGTTTCATCCTTGAGGATGACCCAAAAGCGTGGTCTGCAAAGATTTCCTTGCTGATGGATAATACGAGTTTGAGAAAGAAGATGGGCAGAAAAGGGAGGAAGAGGGTCGAAGAAAACTACACTTGGGCCGCTTTCCAGAAGAGCATGGCAAAGGCCATCGATCAAATAAAGGCAAAGGCTAATACCACATAGCCTTGGTTGAAATAAAGTTGTCTTCATTTAGAATCAGCAGTTTCACAATCTTTGCTGCCTTTTTAGCCCTGAACTTCGCATTTTATGTCATAGGGTTATTGAGCGGAAAAACTGTCTTTAACTTTGCAAATGAGGCTAATACAGATGGCACAGCTTATTACACGATCGCACTTGCACCATTCAAAGAACCTCCCGTAGACTCAGGCTTTCGATACTCGACATTTCTGTACCCTCTTTTAGTTTGGTTGATAGCCGCAGGAAATACGTTTGCAACTGCAGTTACCATGGAAGTCATTAACATAATCACATTCTCTTTGAGCGTTGCCATATTCTATGAAATCGCAAAGACTGAAAGCTTCCCAATTGCAACGATCTTCTACGCTTTCAATCCAATTCTGCTGATTTCCATGCATGGAGGAATGAACGAGCCTTTGTACTACATGCTCATGTTTGCAGGTCTGCTATTATTTCGCAAAGACAAGTTCCTTCCAGCATCTCTTGTTCTTTCATTGGCAGTAATTGCCAGGCCTGACTTTTTTATTTTCGCTCTGCCGTATTTTGCATTTGCAAAAGGAAAAAGGTTCTTACCCTACTTATCAATAATTCTAATTACAATTGCAGGTTTCGGCTATTATCTAGTATCAAGGTTTACGCTGCAACATTTTGTCGAGTTTGCAAGGGGCAGCGACCTGCCTCCTCAGCTTGGAATTCCCTTTGCAACGTTTCTCTACAACAGGTTCTTTGGAGCTACAGGCACATTCCAAATAAGGGGAACGAATCTAATTCTTAATGAAATAGTCGTCTGGACGATATTCCTTGCGATAATTCTGTCGATATACTTCGCAGTTAGGAAGAGACATGTAGATATGTTCAGTCTATGTTTGATAGTACTTGGTTCAACAATACAACCTGCATATTCGTATTTCTCAGGTTACTTCAGATTTATTTCGCTGGCCCCATCGCTCTACAAAATACCCTCCCTGCTACTCAAGGGAAAGACGCTTAAACTGCTTGCAGCATTATACGCAGTATTCGGTCTTGCATTGCTCGCAGTCTGGTTCTTTTAGATTTTCAGCTAACGGGAGGTATTGCCCTTTACAGGGAGCAGCCTTTTAGCCAATGTGCGTAGAACCAGAATTAGCATTACTCCGGGCAACATGCTCAACGGTGTCTCCTTGAATATAGTGCTAGTGCTGAGACGGAATGATCATTTTATTTCATGCCTGGCCTTTTGCTTCTGGCTATCCTTGCCTTTCTCAGATTTCCGTAGATCTGAAATGCTTAGAGCAGTTCATCCCTAAACAAGGTTGTACTTATAAGGTAAATTTATCTGCTCTTAAGGAGAGATTTAATGAGTCACAATGCGAACATCGCTGATGCAATAGTGCAAGGAAAAGCCAAGATCGGTATATTCGGGCTCGGATTTGTAGGCTCATCAGTTGCAGCTGTCTGGTTGCGCGTTGGAGCACACGTAGTAGGGGTTGACAAGAATCCGGAGATTATTGAGAGGATAGGGAAGAAGGAACCGATTGGAGGAGAGAAGGATGTAATAGAAGCCTTCAAGAAGGCTTATTCAAGAAATCTTGTAGACGGGACTGATGATGCTGTACAACTGCTTCCCGTAAAATGCACTCTTTTCTCCTGCCCCAGCCAATATAGCGGGATAATTTTCCTCAATATCCTTCACGGCCTGACCTACGGAAGTTCTTTCGGGGCTGTAAATGTAGTAAAAATCCCGTTCAACTTTGAGCCTGCTCTCCTTTTCCAGAATTGGAATTACTGTTTCTTCGGAAGTGCCGATGGGTATTGTAGGCTTTACGACAACGATGTTGCCCTTCTTTAAGCCCTTACCAACCGATGTTGTGACATCCTTCAGGTTCTTCAGGTCTGCTTTGCTTCCGGTCAGCCCTACAGGCACGGTGATGAACTTGACAAATGTAGCTCTTGATGCCTTTACCGCATCATCAGTTCCGTCTACAAGATTTCTTGAATAAGCCTTCTCGAAGGCTTCTATTACATCCTTCTCTCCTCCAATCGGCTTTTTCTTCCTTATCCTTTCAATGATCTCCGGATTCTTGTCAACCCCAACTACGTGTGCTCCAACGCGCAACCAGACAGCTGCAACTGATGAGCCTACAAATCCGAG
>JACPSZ010000004.1 GCA_024860875.1 Nitrososphaerota archaeon
TCCGTCAGGGTGTCCGTTTAGACTTATGACTCTACATCCTAACTCTTCTCCAATGTATGGTGCAGCGATGCTTTGAGCTCCATTTCCAGTGTCCATGACTACTGTCAGTTTCCTCTTCTTTATTGCGTCGGCATCGACCTTTGATATTACGCCTTGAATGTAGTTCCTTATCCCTCTTGGCTCATCTAATGATTTTCCGATAGTCTTCCAGTCAGCTTTTTTGAATTTTTTTTCGTAGTAAATTTTCTCTATTGTTCTTTCGTCTTCTCTAGTGACCTCGACTCCGTTAGCACTACAGACCTTGATGCCGTTGTACTCTGGAGGGTTATGCGATGCAGTTATGATGACTCCTCCATCGTAGCCTAATTTTCTAATTCCAAACTGTGCTGCCGGCGTTGGCAACAATCCTGCTAGAGCAACATCTATTCCCGCTTCTTCTAGCCCAGCCATCATTCCCCTTGCTAATATTGGGGATGAATTCCTTACATCGTGTGCGATTAATATTGTGCCTTTATTGAAGAATGTTCCAATCGCTAAGCCCATCTCCGCTACAAAATCTAAAGTCAAATCCTTACCCGGTATGCCTCGGATGCCGTTAGTACCAAATAGCCGATTCCGCTCCATCAGTCGCATCCCCACTAGTAAGGGAATAAAGATTTAGCACTGTTAGATATGCTTAAGAATAATCCGAAGGCCGAATCTTAGGCATATGGGTTACGACGAAATCTACAAGTTAGCATTAGAGCGAGGCTTCTTTTCGCCGAGCTGCGAGATTTACTCCGACTT
The DNA here is from genome assembly GCA_024860875.1 of Nitrososphaerota archaeon. Taxonomy (GTDB): domain Archaea; phylum Thermoproteota; class Nitrososphaeria; order Nitrososphaerales; family UBA57; genus VHBL01. Next base: position 787 of record JACPSZ010000004.1, read on the forward strand.
CCAAGCTGGGTTCTGGGAATACGGCCCAATAGGAGTCTCTCTGAGAAACAACTACGTGAATCTCTGGAGGAGAGAATTAGTCAGAAGGGACGGCATGACAGAAATCGATGGCACTCAAATAATGTCCAAGAACGTATTCGTCGCTTCTGGCCATTTAGGTAGCTTTGCTGATCCAATAGTAGTATGCACACAATGCGGCACAACAGTCAGAGCAGACAGGATGATTTCAGAGAGAGTCGGAGGCTCATTGCCAGAAGGGCTTCCAACCGAAGAGTATGATGCATTAATTGCCAAACATGATCTAAAATGTACAAACTGCAAGGGCGACTATGGAAAGGTCAGAAAATTCAACATGATGTTCAGAGTAGGAATCGGGCCTAAAGATGATGATGCCTACCTTCGACCTGAAACTTGCCAGAGCATATTCGTAGATGCACCAAGATTATTCAAAACTATGCGTCTAAAACTTCCTATTGGGTTTGCTCAATTTGGCAAGAGTTTCAGGAACGAAATAGCCCCAAGGCAGAGCCTCATAAGATTAAGAGAGTTCTATCAGGCAGAGATCGAGGTCTTCTTCAACCCCAAGACAGCAAACAATCTGGCAAAATTCCAAGAGATAAAGCATGTTAAACTTCCAATTCAGAAGGCTGACGGAAACTTTGCCGAAATTACGGCGGAAGAAGCCGCCAATCGGAAGATCGTTCCCAATCAACTGGTAGCGTATTATCTTGCAATACTGATAGAATTTTATGCAAAAACGGGCATAGACATCAAGAAGGTAAGGTTCAGGGAGCTTAATGCAGAGGACAGGGCATTCTACGCTTTAGCAGCGTTTGACTTTGAGGTTCAAACATCGCTGGGATGGATGGAACTAGTTGCCTGTAATTATAGATCGGATTATGATATGGGAAGGCACGCAAAGATCAGCAACCACGATCTGACTATTCTCGACGGGGAGGAGAAGGTCATCCCCCACATATTTGAAATTTCGATGGGCATCGACAGGAGCATTTATTGCGTTCTGGAACACTCATATGCTAAGGAGAACGAGAGAGAGGTTTTGAGGATAAAGCCCTACCTTGCACCGATAATGGCAGGAATCTTCCCGCTTGTAAGCAAAGAAGGATTACCAGAAAAGGCCCAGCAGATTTTCGATTCGCTCAAGAAGGAATTTGCAGTATTTTACGACGAATCAGGCTCCATAGGCAGAAGGTACAGGAGGCAGGATGAAATAGGGACTCCAGTAGGCGTAACGGTAGACTTCGACACCATGAAGGACAATACAGTAACCGTAAGGGACAGGGACTCGATGAGCCAGAAGAGAATCAAGGTTGAAGAAATAAGGTCATACCTCTCTTCATTGCTGCAAATCTACTCAGAGAGCTAAAAACAAAGCAAGTGAGACTGCGGCGCCAAAGCCCGTAGAAATCAGATTCACGATGTTATTTTCGACGAATCTTATACCCCTTATGTGTTTGGTAGGCTTTTCATGATGTACTAGCATTTCCGTCCCCTTGCCACATACTACGCACTCTCCGGAGCCCTGAATAGTTGAGCCGAGGAAACTGTCAAATGTGCTACCAGCAACGCCTCCAGCAAGGACTATCAAAATCACGAGTAGATAATTTTGGTTCAAAAGCCCCAAAAATACCGCAATAATGCCGAAAGAGAGAGCGCCAAGAAAACCTGCTAGCAGGCCAAGACCGCTTACAGCCCCAGACTGCCCCCTAACGAGCCTCCTAAACGGAGGGATTATTGAGCGGGGTTCGTTTTTACTCAAAAGCCCCACTTCAGTTCCCAGAGTGTCTGCAAAAGCAGTGGAAATAGCGCCAAGAAATGCAACAGTATAGTAATCTCCGCCATACGCAAGTTCGTTAAGTGCAAAGAAAGAAGCAAAGCCTCCATTGGCAAGGACATTCGTCCATCCTCTCGCACCTCCCTTCTCCTGCACTATGCCCATATTTCGCTTCTCAGAATACCTATACTTTGTCAGCAGAGATGAAATGGCGAAGAAGAATACCAGAGTTCCAAACCACCTCAAGCCTCCACCATAGTAGATAAGAAGACCAACGAGGCTTGCAGAAACAGCTCCGGATGCGTCAAGGAAACGAATCCTATACGCCAAGAGCGTAAGTACTATTAATGTCGGGAGGAACAGAGCAACCTCCATTGTTGAAAAAGGCAACCGATTCGAAGCAAATTGACGTTAGCGACATAGAAATACTTTTGGGGTTCACTCACGCGATACTCTACTGCTAGCATACTACCGCTATAGTACTCTACTCCTAACGGCAAGTATAACGGCGTTATACTCAACAAATCAACGGTTTGCTTCATGTTTTGGCTTTAAATACGATCCCTTGTCTTTATTTTCCACGCAGGGGCGGGTTTGTTAGTAACTGTAGCAAGATATATCTAATTCTCTGAATCGAATCTTTGGCGTTGTCCTCTCCTGCAAAGATCCGTGTCCGCCTTCCTTCAGCGGAAGTTGAAATTGAAGCTCCGATAGAGCAGTTAAAAGATGTAATAGCGCTTTTACCCGAATTATTGGCCCATCTTCCAGAAAAGACATCATCTAGCATAATACAGACAGCAGCAAAAGAGCAAGTTGAGCAGCTTAAAGTTAAGCAGGGAGATCGGGAAGCTATACCAACAATCACTCTTGAAAAATCAGATTCGCTATCAGAAATCATAGCCAAGATATTCAAAGAAGCTTGGGGAAGGAAACCCAGAAAGCTTAACCAAGTGAGGGAAGTTTTAGAATCCTACGGATTGATATATCCAAAACAGTCAGTAGCAGTCACTCTTTTACGCTTGGCACAGTCTGGCAAGCTAAGGCGCTTTAAGGACGAAGGTGGAGAATTTGTGTATACAGCATCAACATCGCTATCAACTCCGCAAACAGAGCAGTCAAGCCTTGAAATCCCGCTCGGTGCATAGGAATGAGCCACGAAACTTCTGATCTAAAGGTTTCAATAACCTTCGAAGGAACTACAGTGGAATTCAAAGGCAGTGCAGAATCTGTTCTGCATTCTGTGACCGAGTACTTGGCAAAAATAATACCAACTTTAGACCTTGCTAAGAAAATCTCAGTCAACTATTCCGTTGCAGAGCTGGTAAAATTATTTGGAGATTATGTAAAAATAACTCCAGAAGGGCCAAGGGTGTGGAGCAGCGAAAGGAGGTTCAGCGACAAGGAAATGGTTCTGCTGCAATTGATAGGAACGAGGATAGCAGGAGAAACTGGCAAGGCGCAGGGCGATTCCTTAACTCTGGCAGAAATAGCCTCTTCCACGGGCATAAATCCAAAATCGATAAGCTCAAGGCTAAGCGAAGTTCTCAAAGTTGGCCACGTAGAAAGGCAGAACTCTGACAACATTGTAAAATACAGGATAACTACTGCAGGGATAAACTGGTTAAGCGGCGCCCTCTCCAAGAAGGCACGCTAGTTCTTCGCCGGCCTCTTCTGCACATACCTGTAATTCCTCATCGAGCCGACTCTTGTCAGAATATTTTCTCTAACTAGATCAGCAAGTGAGTGTGATATGCTCGTTTTGTCGTAATGGTAGCCTTTTCTTGCAAGTTCTTCATAAACCTCAGCAAGGTTTCTTTCCGATGCAAACCAGCCTTCCTGCCAAAGCACCTGCAGCAGATCTCTGCATATCACGTGCTGATCCTTTCTTTTTTCTGCAGATTCGAATAGTGCTATTGGAGTAGGTGCTGTTTCAGCGGGCTCTTCTTGGAGTTTCGTGTCAAGGCCAGAGAGGACGTTCTCAACCACCTGTTTCACTCTGTCTTCTGGGCATGTAATCTCGACTTCCCACGAACCCCTCTTCAGGCGAACTGTTACGTTCGCAGGGCTAGACGTCGTACATACCCTCTTGCATTATATTGTTGGGCAACATGCACAACATTTATATCCACACCTACTTCTATGTTGTTGGGCAACATGGGCATACAGTTAAACCTTCCTTTCTCCAGAATAAACTTGAACCAAGAGCAATTATTCGAAGAGTTGATTACCGAGATTAGCAAGTTTGTGCCTCAAGATCTGAGCAACCTTCGCGGGAGGAGAGCTGTCTACTGTTCTGGAGGAAGGTCAAGGCAGCCCATATCGTCGTTATCTGGAAAGAATCTTGGTGAACCAAATTTCTTCAGCAACGATGTTACATCAACACTGGTAGTTGGAATAGATTCTTCATCACTTCCTGTATGCGACCTTGAAGACGGCAGCATAATAGCTGCAAGAGCATCAGCAGTGTTCTCGAATAATGGAGAGCCCATGGCGTATCTCAGGCTTGGGCCGTATCCATATCATGTAACTTCTGAATTCGTAATGTCAAAGCTTGGTATCAACAAAGAATCGCTGGCAAGTTCAATAGCTCAGGACAAAGCTCTTTCGCAGTCGCTTCTCCGAAAAACGTTCGAGCGTTCCATTCTTGCAACGTTATTGAGTCATCTAAGCAAATCGATTATTCTGATAGATGGGACGTTTGGGTACGGCTTCTCTAGTTTAGAGAAACTCGAAGAGAAGAGGCTGCTTGGGCTTGCAAGGCAAAAAAGCAATTCAATTCTAGGTTTCACGAAGGTTTCCCGAATAAGAGAACTGTGGGATGCAGCATCGTCATTATTTTCCATCAAAGGCGCTCCATTTTACATCAAGCCCCCGAAAGTAGATGCAAAGCATTCATCAGAAACTGAAATAATACTTGCAAAGTTCCGCGATGACGGTTTTGTCTTCAGGCTCGACATACCTAAGGAAACAGAGATTAACGTTCTGGAGAAATTAAGTGCAAACGATCATTTTGATAGAGGCTACCCAGATTCCTTGAGATTAGCACACCATTTTTGCGTCTTCACACAGCATGAAGACACTTGTTTGAAAGGTAGACTCGGAAACGAGCTCGGTCTGGTAGAGGTTCCCTCTGACGATCAGAGGCAGGCAATTCTCGGCTGGATGTGGTCTGCGGGAAGAGGGTCCAAATGAGGGTCTTTGGCAAAACAGGTAATGAAATACTTGTTCTCGCACTTCCCGGCGAAGTTGTCAGCCAGGGAGAATACCTGCTAATTGAGGATGGTTCGAGCAGGAGCAAGATGGTAGTGCAGGTCTTCAACGAAACGTATCTTGATGTGCCTGGCCTTGCAGAAGAAATTGTCAGAGACCAAGTGATGCAGGCATCTATTAGAGGGGCAGAGCACGACCCATACGAAATCAAGAGCGTTTCCTCGCTAATAAGAGATTCAAGGCTGTTGCACTGCAAGGCCAGAGGGATAATAAAAAATGGGAAGTTCAGAACTTCTCATGACTGGCTACCTTCAAGAGTCAATTCGAAGGTTTCCAAGATTTCCCTGAAGGAGCTTTTTGACACGGTAGGTAGACAAGGAAGAAGGGCAATAGAGCTGGGAAAAGGCAAGTCTGGCGAAGATTTTGAAATTCTTGCAGAGACCATAGACGGAAGGCTAAACATCATAACGGGGAAGAAGGAATCTGGCAAGTCGCACCTTGCAAAGATGCTTTCTTCGAGCCTTGTAGAGCTCGGATGCTTTGTCTTTGTGTTTGACATTAACGACGAATATGCTTCATTGGATACTAAGAAAAACGGGGAGCAGAGCAGCATCTCTTCAAGAATGGTAAGGCTGGTGCCTGGAGAGTCGATGAAATTCGATCTGGAATATGTTGGCCTGCGTTCTATGACGTCTATTCTGCAGCATACACTCGATCTGCCTGGAGCGTCGCTAAGGGAATTCATCAGGATCTGGGAGCATCTAAGCAAGGAAGATCAACTTACGATGGAAGAGCTTGGACAAGCGATCTCCATGTGGAGGGCTAATGATTTTGTCAAGGATGCCCTATTTGCCAGATATCATACTCTTCTTTCATCGAAACTGTTTACAAGAGGAGGAGAGCGATCAATACGTTTTGAAGATGTTATTGCAAAGTCTCCCAAAGGCGCACTGATCGTAATCTCACTTGCCCATATTCCTCCTCACGCTAGGAGAATCGCTGTAGAGCTCATGCTCTCCAAACTCGTTGACCTTTTGGAGCACAGGAAGATACCTCCCATATTCCTCTTTGCAGAAGAAGCTCATTTGTACCTCCGCGAAACTCACTGGGACGATATTGTTACTAGAATGCGCCATTTCGGGATATTTACGACATTCATAACGAATCAACCAGACGCTCTTGGCAGCGGAGTCTATAGACAAGCGGATAACGTCTTCCTCTTCAATTTCACCAACGATGCCGATCTGGAATTGATCTCCAAAGCTACTACCGCAGATGCTGAAACGATAAAGGCTATTGTCAGGATGCTCCCTCCGAGAAGCTGCATGGCGCTAGGGAAAGTTGTTTCAGACCTGCCAGTGGTTGTCGAGGTGAGAGAGTCTGAGCTGTTTACAAAAGGCGAAACAAGGTTATTCTTTGCTAGAGAGAACTAAAAGTTCGATGAAATATTAAAAAGAGTTAGCTTATTAGCTTATGACATGAATCCCTCCGTCGACGAGATCGTCGCCAAGATAGGAGGCAACGTCCTTCTCAGCGCCAATCCCGGTCTTATGCTAAGGTCTTGGAGGGAAAGGTTGGGGATAAAGCAGAGCTCGCTTGCAAAGAACATGTCAGTATCTCCATCCGTATTGAGTGATTACGAGAGCGGAAGGAGAGCCTCCCCGGGTATAGTCTTCGTCAGAAGGTACATAGAGAGTTTGGTCAAACTGGATCAGGAGAAGGGCAAGCTTTTGGAAAAATTGATCTTCACTGCTGACAGGAAGGAGATTCTTGCCATGGGAGAGTTCAAGACACCCGTGAAGGCTTCCGCAATATTGGAGGCTATATCGGGCAAGGCACTTACTGATGTCGAAGGCATCAACGCAAACCTTTATGGCTATACTGTTCTAGACAGCATAAATACTATTTACACGCTTTCTGGGCTAGACTTTTACAGGATTTTTGGGGCTACAACGGAAAGAGTGCTGATATTTACGAAGGTGGGGATGGGAAGGTCTCCTCTGGTAGCTATAAGGGTTTCTCAGCTGAAACCGAGGATGGTAGTTCTTCACGGTCCGAAAGTCGTCGATCCTTTAGCGATACAGCTTGCGCAGAGGGACAGGATAGTTCTTGGACTTTCAACGTTAAATGACGAAGAGTCTTTCGGCAATATACTATCCAAATTTTAGTGCCCGCCCCTGCGCAAAAGATGAACAGGGGGCCTACAAGATATAGGCCGACATGGTTTAACTTTGACTAATAGCCTATGAACCTATAGTCGAAACTATGGGCTGCTTCCTGCGTATCGCTGCTGCAGCGAAAGCCTTGAAGACTGGTTCTGGCTTTCCAGGTCTGCTCAGGAATTCTGGATGGTATTGCGTAGCAATGTAGAATGGATGTGCTGGTATCTCAAGAATCTCTGCCCTTAACATATTGTCGCTGAAGCCGCTCAATCTCAAACCGTTCTTCTGGAATACTTTAAGGTAATTCTGGTTTAACTCGTATCTATGTCGATGTCTCTGCCTGATCTTCTTTGACCCATATAGCGAATACGCTATGCTACCCTCTGCAACATTTATGTCATGTCCACCAAGCCTCATAGTTGCTCCCATGCTTGAAACTGCTTTCTGCGACGGGAGAATGTCAATGACAGGATTTTTCGTTGAAGGGTCTAATTCAGTAGAATTTGCCCCTACAAGTCCGCATGCGTACCTTGCAAATGAGACTATTGCAAGCTGGAAGCCGAAGCACAAGCCCAAATATGGAATATTCCTTTCTCTTGCATGATTCGCTGCAAGTATTTTTCCTTCACTACCTCTCTTGCCAAACCCTCCCGGTATGATTATGCCATGGTATTCGTCAAGATTTTTCAGCACGCTGGGGTTCTTTTCAAATTCCTCGCTTTCGATCCAAGTCATCTTTGCCTTTGCATTATGAGCTGCTGCAGCGTGTCTTAGCGCTTCGTTCACGCTTACATAACTGTCTGCCAACGTGGCGTACTTTCCCACCATGGCTATCTGAATCTGCTCTTCTGATTCGACAAATGAGTCAGAAACTTTTCTCCAGTCACCCCATTCGATCTGATTTTGCTGGAGATTGAACTTCTCAGAGATCGCATTTAGAATTCCTTCCGTATGCAGAGTTTCGGGGACCTTGTATATTGACTCAGCATCAGGGTCTGAAACTACACTGCCAATATCAACGCTGGAGAACAGTGCGATCTTTCTCTTCGAATCGTCGGAGAGATGCTTCTTGCTTCTAACTACAAGAATATCTGGCTGAATTCCTATCCTCCTCAACTCCTGAACGCTGTGCTGCGTAGGCTTGGTCTTCTCTTCTCCGACTGTATCCAAAACCGGTGCCAAGGTTACATGGACGAAAATACTGTTAGAGGATCCTTCTTCAAGCCTAATCTGCCTTAAAGCTTCAAGGAATGGGAGGCCTTCAATGTCTCCTACTGTACCTCCGCACTCTACGATCAACACATCAACATCATTCTTCAACGCAACGTTTCTTATCCGCTCCTTTATCGCATCAGTAACGTGAGGTATTATTTGGACACATCTGCCAAGGAAGTCTCCCCTTCTCTCTCCCTGTATTACGTCAAGGTAGACCTGCCCAGTCGTAATGTTGTGATCCTTTGTGAGATTAACATCGAGAAATCTCTCATAAGTACCTAAATCCATGTCAGTTTCCCCGCCGTCATCAGTGACGAAAACTTCGCCGTGCATTATTGGATTCATGGTGCCAGCATCAACATTGATGTAAGGATCCATTTTGGCACATGTTACCCTTAAACCATAAAGCTGTAGGAGTTTAGCCACAGAACCAGAAACTATGCCCTTGCCAAGACCTGACATAACGCCGCCAGTTACGAAGATGTATTTTGGCTTCTGCAAAACCGTATTCGTCGGCATATCATACCATCAAAGAAGGATAACTTAACCTTTTCCTGCACTTTTTCGCCCACTAGACAGTGGCTAGGCCTAAACCGAAAGACTAATGTGCTTATATTTTCAAATTTTTGATTAGGCATTATGGCTTTTAGCAGGATCGCATCGCTTCTGCCAACTGCTACTGAAATTCTATTTGCTTTAGGTGTAGGTGAGAGGGTGGTCGCCGTGACGCACGAATGCGATTATCCTGCGGAAGCTAATACAAAAACCAAGATTCTTGACACTCTGGTTGATTCAAGGAAAAGCAGCAAGGAGATAGATACACAGGTAGCCTCTCTGGTTTCTAACGGCCAGAGTATCTACAAAATTGATGGCAACTTGTTTCGCTCTCTTGCACCTGATTTGGTGATCACTCAGACGCAGTGCAGGGTATGTGCCGTATACTACGATGAGGTTCAGCAGACGATTGAGGATATTTCGTCCAGCACAAAGGTCGTTGCAATAGAGGCTAACGGAATAGAAGACATTCTGGACAACATAATGCACCTTGGTGGTATTGTAGGTGCTAAAGCAAAGGCCAAGGAACTCGTGGGCAGGATAAGGATGAGGATTGAATTCATAAGCAGTGCAACTAAAAATGCAAAGAAGGTTTCAACCTGTTTTGTCGAGTGGATAGACCCGATATACCTAGGAGGGCACTGGGTTCCAGAGATGATAGAGGTTGCAGGCGGCTTCCAGCTAATACAGCAGAAGTGGAAGCCATCAGTTCCAAGACTGTGGGAACAAATAGTTGAAGCGGCACCAGAAGTTCTTGTAATCTGCCCCTGCAGCTACAAAATGCAGAAGACTTTGCAAGAGATTCCTCTCTTGCAAGCAAAAGAAGGTTGGAGTTCAATTCCCGCAGTCAAGAATAGCAGAGTCTTTGTATCAGATGAGGGATATTTCAGCAGAAATGGCCCGAGGTTCATTGACGGGCTTGAGATTCTTGCGTCAATTATACATCCAGAGATATTTGGCGACAGGTTCACAAGGGGCAGAGAAGTGTTTCAACTCTCAAACGCTTATTAGATATAGAGTATTCAAATTCTGCAGGTGAACGGGAAACTCAACAAGAAGATAACAATTACAGCGGCCCTTCCTTACGCAAACGGCGAAATCCACCTTGGGCACATAACATCGACATACCTTCCTCCAGACATTTTTGCAAGATATAGCAGATCGAAGGGCTACGATGTGGCATTTACCTGTGCCAGCGACGATTTTGGTACTCCAATTCTAATTGAAGCGGAAAAAGCTAAGAAAACCCCAGAAGAGCATGTAGCATTTTGGAATAAGAGAGACTACGAGGATTTTACCGCTCTGGGCATTTCGTTCGACTTTTTCTATAAGACGAGCTCAAAGGAAAACATAAAGCTAGTGCAGTATTTCTTTACCAAGCTATACGAGAAGGGCCATATCTATAAGCAAAATATCATTCAGCAGTATTGCGAGTTCGACAGAAAGTTTCTCCCTGACAGGTACATTATTGGGACATGCCCGTACTGCGGAGCTGAAAAGCAATATTCTGACGGCTGTGAAAACTGTGGGAGAGCATTCACGCAAGGAGAAATCAAAAATCCAAAATGCGCAATATGTGGAAGAACTCCTGTTCAAAAAACAAGTTTGCATTATTTCTTTAAGCTATCAAGTCTTGCTTCAAAACTCAAAAATTGGCTAACCTCGAACGAAAGATTGCAGTCAGAGGTCAAGAACTACGTTCTGAAATGGATAGAAGATGGGTTAAGAGACTGGGACATCACGAGGGACATTTCTTGGGGAGTTCCTATACCTCTTGAAGAGGCCAAAGGTAAAGTCTTCTACGGCTGGTTCGACAATCACCTCTGCTATATATCAACTACAATATTCCATCTTGACAATACGGGGAGAAATGGGAAGGAGTTCTGGAACTCTTCCGAAATTTACCATTACATAGGGAAGGACATCATATATCATCACTATCTTTTCCTGCCCGCGATGAGATTAGGATTACAAGAAGAGTACAAGCTGCCAGACTACATTCCTACAAGAGGGCATTTACTTCTGCAGGGAAAGAAGTTCTCGAAGAGCAGAGGATGGTACATAGGACTCAAAGAGTTTCTTGCAAAGTTCCCTCCAGATTACCTGCGTTTCTATTTGACCAGGATTACTCCCTATGACCAATCCGACATAAACTTCGACTGGGACGATTTCGATGCAAAGATCAACAACGAATTAGTCGCTAACATCGGCAATTTTCTCTATAGAGCATTGAGTTTACTGCAATCGAAGGCTGGAGGGATCGTTCCCGAGCCGACAAAGTTCGATGATGCAGATACAAAATTTGCAGAAAAGATCAAGTCGATTGCTTCAATAGTAGGGCGGCAGATAGAGCAGAACGAACTCGACAAGGCATTGAAGTCTATACTCGAGTTTTCATCTTCATGCAACGAATACTTCCAGCACAAGGCGCCTTGGAAGCAGAATGTTGGAAATGAAAACTGCCTCTACCTTGCTATCAATGCTGCAAGGACTTTAGGGATACTGCTATCGCCTTACATACCGTTCTCAACTCAGAAACTTGCCAAGCAGCTAAATGTCGAACTTGGGAAATGGGATTCAGCAGGCGAACTTACGATAAAACCGAAGTATGAAATAGGCAAGCCCGAGATACTCTTCAAGAAGATAGAGAAGGAGCAGATTCAGGAGCAGAAGGCTAAGCTCAAAAGCTAATTACAGATGACAGTTGTTTTGTGATCTGAACCGGTAATCCATTTTTGATAAATAGTCCTAACAGCGGTGCAGTTAACAAATGCGACTGCTCAATTCCCTAACTTCTCTCTTTCATACCGATAACGACTACGGCACGGATAGTACGACTCTTCGAGGCGAGAGGGTAAAAAGCAAGGGCGAGAAGATTATAGCGGATTACTTCTATCGAAATGGCATTCGGTACGAATACGAACAAATTGCCAAGACTGACGCTTGGATATTCAGCCCAAAGATAAGCAGGCCAGATTTCTATCTACCTGACCATAATGTATATGTTGAATATTGGGGCAAGATAGATGTAGATAATGAAAAAGTAAGATCCGAATATATACGTCAGATGCGCTGGAAGATGGAACAATATTATAAAAACAACATCAAGTTCATTTCCATATATCCCTCAAACTTGCAAAACCTAGATTATTTTTTCATGGCAAAGATTAAAGAAACTACTGGCATCATCATCTCTCCTGAAGACTACGATGCTTACAATGGAACAGATTAATACATCAGCGTTATCACCGCTGTAGACTTGACAGCCACGTACGACGATTTCATTAAGCTTGATATCCGAATCGGAAGAGTGGTTTCAGCAGAGCCTGTACCTGGGGCAAAGAAGCTTCTAAAATTGATTATAGACGTTGGAGGAGAGAACAAGCAGTGCATTGCAGGGATAGGTCTTAATTATACGGCAGAGGATTTGCTCAACAAATCAGTAGCAGTTGTAATTAATCTAGCACCTAAGAAGCTTTTCGGACTAGAATCAGAAGTTATGCTCTTAGCTGCTGTCGAAGGGGACATTCTGACATTATTGAAACCAGACAGGGACATCGCTGCTGGGGCAAAGGTAGCCTGAAAGACTTATTTAGCTCTCCAAATCCCTCTTTTGCTGTCTCTTCTGCAGCAATTTCACCATTAAAAGGAGACTAGATATGCAAAATTCTGACAACCAATCAGTAGGGAAACTACACGGAACAACTACCGTGGGGCTCGTATGCTCTGACGGTGTAGTTTTAGGAACGGACACGAGGGCAGTTCTTGGAACGTATTTTATTGCTCATCAACACGTAAGGAAGATCGCAGTTATTGATCAACATCTTGCAATGACTATTGCAGGAGGAGTTGCAGATGCGCAGGGGGTCATCGATACCATCAGGTTCAATGCGAACCTTTTCAAACTTGAAAGAAAAGAACCAATGCCAGTAAAAAGTGCCGCAAGGCTAGCGTCAAACATTTTCTTCTCGGCAAGGATGTTTCCTCTGTTTGCAGATGTTCTGGTTGGAGGATTCGATAGGGAAGGTGCAAGTCTCTTCAATGTTGATCTTTTCGGCTCATTGACGCAGGAGAAGTTCATCTCCACGGGCAGCGGCTCTCCAGTAGCTTATGGTATATTGGAGTCGGAATTTTCAGAGAATCTAACGATAAAGGAGGCAGTGCCGATGGCTGTAAAAGCTGTGCATGCTGCGATCAAAAGAAATGCAGGTACTGGAGATGGAATAGACGTTATCTCAATTAATGAATCTGGTCTGCGCGAAATTGGCGCGGCAGAAAAGCAGAAAATCGTAGCAGGTCTTTCCGGCGGTAGCCGAGTTGACTGAGGCGCAGGTAACACCTACGCAGACTATAATGGGCACGATTCTGAGCATCATCCCTCCAGAGGCTTCCATAACGAGGGTTGAATACGAAGGGCCTCGCATAGCATTATATACAAAAAACTTCCGCTACATTCAGGAGCATGCCGACATAATTTCTAACATCGTAAATTCCGTCAAAAGAAGAGTAGTTGTAAGAACTGATAAATCGATAAGGAAGGCTGAGGATGAGGCCAACCAGATCATAAGTTCTTCAATACCCAAGGAAGCTGAAGTTGCTACGGTATTTTTTGATGACGCTACTGGGGAGGTTACAGTTGAAGCTAAAAACCCTTCCATACTTGCTCCTGAGGCCGGGTTCAACACTACTGATTTAGTAGATAAAATAGGCTGGAGGGTCAGGATAAAGAAGGCTCCTCATATTCAGTCGCAAAGCCTGCAGAACATTCAGCACGTTCTGAAGACGGCATCGGAAGAAAGGGAAGAATTTTACAAGGATCTAGGCGAAACGATCTTTCGACCAAAATTATCGCAGGATTCGCAAATCTCCATATTGACACTTGGAGGTTTCAGGCAAGTTGGAAGGTCATCAATATTGGTTACTACGAAGGAGAGCAAGATACTGCTTGACTGCGGCATTCATCCTAATGCGAAGAACCCTTGGGACTCTTATCCTCGATTTGACTGGGCCGACATTGATCTTAATGATCTCGATGCTGTAGTCATCTCACATGCCCATTTAGATCATTCTGGTTATCTGCCTGTACTGTTCAAGTATGGTTATAGAGGGCCGATTTACTGCACAGAACCTACTCTGGCATTGATGACATTACTCCATATGGACTATGTAAAAATTGCTGCGCAAGAAGGCAAGAATGTTCTTTACGAAATGAGAGACGTTAGGCAGATGATTCAGCATACCCTTCCAATTCCCTACTCTTCTGTAACAGACATTTCTCCAGACGTTAAGCTAGTTCTGAATAACGCTGGACATATCCTCGGCTCTGCAACCATCCATTTGCACATTGGAGAGGGAGTTCACAATATCGTTTACACCGGCGATTACAAATTCGCTAAAACTATGCTATTTGATGGAACGACATGGAATTATCCCAGAGTAGAGACTCTTATCACAGAAAGCACGTACGGAGCGAAGGAGGACCTTATGCCTCCAAGGGAAGAGGTAGAGATGAACCTTGTCAAGTCGATCAATGAAACTCTCTCGCAGGGAGGAAAGGCCATGATCCCTGTTCCTGCTGTTGGCAGGGCACAAGAAATAATGCTGGTATTGGATCAATACATGAAGAATAAGCAGTTGACGGAGGCTCCGATCTTCATGGAGGGGATGATCTCGGAGGCTACTGCCATCCATGTTGCGTATCCAGAGTTTCTTGCTAAAGAATTGAGGATGCAAGTTGCTAGTGGAGGGCAGAATCCGTTCTTATCACCATACTTTACCATGATAGATCATCCTAGCAACAGGGATGAGGCTTTGCGTGAGGGCCCCGCGATAATAATGGCAACTTCTGGCATGTTAGAGGGAGGACCTATCATCAATTATTTTGAGCAGTTGGCTCCTTCTGATAAGAATAGGCTGATCTTTGTTTCTTACCAGATTGCAGGGACGATGGGAAGGAGAATTCTTGATGGTGCTAGGGAAGTTTCTATAATGTCTGATGATGGAAAGATGAAGATTGTCAATATTGGCTGCAAGGTTGAGAAGATCGACGGCTTTTCTGGCCATTCTGATTATAATCAGTTGATCAGGTTCATTGGGAAATTGAGGCCAAAATTGCAGCAAGTGATCATAAATCATGGAGAGAGGAGGAAGGTCGAGAATCTGGCTAATGTTGTTTCTCGTATGTTCAGGATCCCTACTCTAATGCCTGATGTTGAGGAAGCTATTAGGCTGTACTAGCCCAAAAATTCGTTAATATTTTCATAAACTGCTGCATCGAAACCAGTTGTGGTGCATGGCCTCCTGGTAGCATTTCAGTCTGCGCATTTGGAAACTCTTCTCCTAGAATATCTATTATCTGATGAAGAAATCTGGCTGAGCCTTCTCCCTTAAACAGCAATACAGGAGGTTTAGAGTTTCTAACCCTTTTGATATTGTCCTGATGGCGGAAAACTACATCTCTAGTGCGTAGCGACTGTATATGCTGAAACCATACAGACCATTGCGGTGACCTTCTTGGATCTGTTCCTTCTGGCACAAAGCCTGCAAAATGGCTAAACCATACAAGCTGTGCTTCGCTTATGTCACCAGGCCCAAGCGATTGAATTTGCTTTTGCTGTTTGAGCAGTTCCTCCGATAAAGGTCCTCTGCTTCTCAATACCCAGACGGCTGGAGGTTCGATGAGTGTTAGCGTGCGGATTCTATCTGGGTTGTTTAAGGCGAAGTTAAGCGTAATTTCAGTACCGTAGGACCAAGCAACAAAGTCTGCTTTTGATATGTTGATTTGATCTAGGGTTCTGTGCAAGGCATTGGTTTCGAAGTCAACGGAATAGTTAGAGGGCATTGGTTCATTTCGTAATCCCAAATCAACTGAAAGAAGTTGTGTCCGAATTACACGGTAGCGGGAAGAGAGCTGTTCGGCATGTGGCTTCCAACTTAACCAACCTGTCAGACCTCCCGGAACCAATACCACAGGTTCTCCTGTACCCGTAGTTTCAAATTTCACAAACGGAAGCTGCTTTTTTATGACCATCATTGCACGATATCATGACGATAGTTATGCTTTATGTTGAAGCGTCAGGCCATATTAGTGGGAAGGCAAAATGCGAAGCCGCTTTAGAGGTACATTTTTAGGTTCGTTCAACGATTAAACTGGTGAGCACTGTGGAAAAAGCAACGTTAAACAGGATATACAAGGAGATCAAAATGCTAAGGAAGGATGTACATGATCTAAGGAAAGCTCTTGTCCCAGAAGTTGAGCCAGAACCGGATGAAATAGAAGCGTATAGGGAGAGTATGAAAGAATTCCGAGCAGGGAATTACGTGGAATGGAACAAAATCAAAAAGCGATCATAACAAATGCCCTACGAGGTAGTTTTAACCGGGCGGGCAAGTAAGAGCTTTCGAAATCTGCCGCAAGAAGTAAGACAGCAAGTTTCTGTAGTTTTAGGTATCTTAAGCCAGATTCCTGTACTATTTGTTTCGTTTGACGTTAAGAAGCTAAAGGGTCTGAAAGATACCTATAGAATTAGAAGAGGAGACTGGAGAATAATTTACGCATATCAATCGCAAACCAAGATAATCGTGGTTCAAGATATTCTTAGAAGAGAAAAGGCGTACCAGTAAATCTCTATTGGGCTTTGACTTCACGCAGGAAGTCTTCTGCTGATGCAAAACTTAGCAGTTGCTTTTTCTTCTTGGCCTGCTTTGTCTTTTTTATCTGCTCCATCATGGTCTTGTTGCTCAATATCTCCATCTCTTCTCGGAAATCTTCAACTAAAGCCTCTAGATCTTTTGCAAAGGACACGAGGATTTTGGAGTCTACTGCCATATTCTGTCCTATACTTTTACTGCTACGTATTTAAGTAAATAACTTAATTGTATAGAACCTATGGATATCGAACCTATTGATGATTTTATGGATACCCTGCAACCTTTAGCGAATCCTAGATTTAGAAAGAACCTTGCAGATCTAGAAAAGAAATGACGCATATGTCCTTTGAATAATGTTATAGGCGGCATCTTATTTGTGAACCTTTTTTCCAATATCTTTTTCACCTCCACAACGAAAGCACTAGCAGATGGACGATTTAGATCAAAAGATCATAGAGATTCTAAAGAAGGACTCCAGAACCTCTTTTGTCGATATTGGAAAGACCATAGGATTATCAGAAGCAGCAGTAAGAAGAAGAGTCCAGAATTTAATAGAGAAGAACGCGATTAGAAAATTCACCATAGAAGTCAGCGAACAGCAGGGAGCAAGCGCAATAACCCTCATAACAACAAACCCTCAAATTCCAACCCAAAAGATGACAGAGCAGTTAAGAAACATGAAAGGAGTAGACGTAGTCTACGAAATTACAGGCCAATATGACATTGCCGTAATACTATCAGCACCCAGCATACCAGAGATCAACGCATGCATAGACGACGTTAGAAGAATTGATGGCGTAGCAAATACAAACACTCTAATAATCCTCAGAACTCTGCGTTGAAACTGAAATCAGAGCAGAGGTTGCCAGAGTGAACTCGATAAGAGACCTTGCAGTAAGCCTTCTAGCAGACATTCTCAGAACTTATTCTCCCTCAGGAAAAGAGGAAACCTTAGCAGAATTCCTAAAAGAGAAAATGGCCAACGAATTAGACTTCAAGAATGTCAGAACAGACGCAGTGAACAATGTAATTGGAGAGGTCGGAGAGGGTAATCCAACAATACTTCTCTGCGGTCATACGGACACGGTGCCAGGATCACAGCCAGTCAAAGTTACCAAAGAATTAGTCTGCGGAAGAGGTGCAGTAGATGCAAAATCACCTCTAGCAGCGATGATTATGGCCGCATCAAGTTTGGCAAAAGGAAACGGCTTTGGAAAGTTGATAGTTGCGGGAGTTGCAGATGAAGAAGGAGATGCACAAGGAATAAGAGAACTACTCAAAGGAGGAATCAAAGCAGATTATGCCATATTTGGAGAGCCGAGCGGAGTAGAAAACATAACGATAGGCTACAAGGGAAGATTATCGCTAAGAATACTCTGCGAAACTCCAGCAGTGCACGCAAGCGCACCTTGGATGTCCCAGAACGCAATAGAAAAAGGGCTCGAAGTATGGACAGCATTATCCAACTATCTCAATAAAGACAGCCAAGAGAAAAACAGATACGGAACATTGAGCGCATGCTTAACCAGAATTAAAGGAGGCTCTGCAGACAACGTCATGCCGGGAGTCTGCGAACTGGTAATAGATGTAAGAATCCCTCCAACTTTAACCTGCGAGCAAGTCCATCAAGAAACAAAAGATATTCTGGAGAAGTTTCAAGCCGATGTAGCATTTCCCAAATTGAAGATAGAAGTTGGAGATAGGACGGAACCCTTCGAAGCAGATAAATCTTCTCCTCTAGTCAAATCGTTCATGAGAGCAATCTTCAACGTCACAGGAAAACATCCAATGCTAGTCAAGAAGACAGGGACAGGGGACATGAACATACTCGGCTCAACTCTGAAGATACCAGTAGTAACATACGGTCCCGGCAATCCGCACCTTTCCCATACGAGTAAAGAATGTGTCGAAATATCGGAATATCTTACTGCAATAGATGTGTACAAGTCAGCAGTAAAGAACATTCATTCACATGCAGTAGAAAAGGACTAACCTGCAACAATCACTATAGTACTAACATACTCTAGTACTCTACTCCTCAGAACAATTTCATTGGACAGCTAGAATGAAAGGCAAAATTGCCATCACTTCATCAACACTAACAGCTTGCTTCATACTGCGATCCCCCCGTCATCTTTTGCACACAGGGGCGTGTTAGTAACTTTTTTGAGTTTATGTTGCAAGGGGTAGGGGGATATACACAGACAAGAAACAGTATCTTTTACTAATCTATTATACTATTGTTTCTTTGGTTCTGATAACTCTCCGGGTTATCCCGTACATTCACTATTTATACCCCCTCTAGGCCCTAGATAACGATAGGGGCCCCTATAGACATGATAATTGGTGGGTCGTTCGGCTGATCAGAAGTTGACTTTCGGATCCCCCCCGAAGATTTATCAGAACCGTTTCTTTATATTGTAAACCCTCATAGGAACTATATCCCCTATTCGAGCTGTACGTGTGTACAACACGAGCTTACCAAAAGCTGACAACAAGTTTTAAGAGCATCAAAATTAAGAGCTGTCTTGATGGCAAGCGAGCCCGACGGAGAAAGCAGTCCCGAGAATTTATCGCAAGAGAATAAGGGAGTCCAGAAGCTCGCCTCCAAACTCCAAAAAGCAGTCAGCAGAAGAAGGGCAGCGCAGAATACACTAAAGGATGCAGACAGGTACATCGGAGGATTACTTACATCGCAAATAGGTCAGTCTCTGCAATATCTAGATGACTTGACTGCAAGGATCGTAAAGCTGGAAACTAAGGAGAAGCTAGGAAAACTCTACCTGAACCTTATGGGCAGTTTCAAGTCTCTAAAGGCGATGGAGAATTCCTATTCTAGCTTAGCCTCCAAAGGAGCAATAGACGCAGAAGCTCTGGCAGAGCTTATAGAGGTAGACTCTGAACTGACGGGAACTCTCTTCCGCATGTCTACATTCCTGTCAAAGCGGAGGGCGATAGGGATAATCGCAGATAGCGATCTAACAGCACTCGGAGAAATGGTCGATTTACTGCAGGATAGCGTCAGAGCTAGAGAAAGTATAGCAAAGAAAAAAGGGTAGAATGGAAATACTCCATTCTATAGTTTCAGAGCTGCTTTAAGGCCCTTGTATCTATTTCGGATTGTAACTTCCGTGACTCCAGCAGCCTCGGCAACGTCCTTCTGCGTTTTATTTTCTCCCTCAAGCACGCAGGCAACATAGAGTGCTGCAGCTGCCAAGCCCATAGGGTCCTTTCCTGCAGAAGTCCTTGTTTCTTCAGCCTTCTTCAGTATCAGAAGGGCTCTCCTCTTGGTCTTCTCCGACAATCCAGCTTTGCTCGCAATCCTTGAAACACATTTTGTAGGGTCGACGACGGGCATCCTAAGGTCCATCTCCCTTAGTAGTAATCTATAGCATCTTGCAATGTCCTTCTTCTTGACGTTACTCGCAGCAGCGACATCCTTCAATGTCCTTGGCGTCATTGTATCTCTACAGGCAGCATATAGCGATGCTGAAATCAGCGCAGAAATAGATCTCCCTCTAACTAAACCCCTCTCAAGAGCTTTTCTGTAGATATAAGCAGCCTTTTCAATGACCGCATCGCTTACATTTAGTTTGTCAGCCAATCTGTCAAGCTCGCTGAAAGCGGTTCTAAGGTTTCGATCAACGGGTTCATGAACTTGGCTCCTTCCGTCCCATGTCCTAAGCCTTTCAATTGTTGCCTTGATTGAAGATGGCAGAGACTTTCCAGAAGCATCCCTATCTTCAACTCCTATGACAGTTGCCAATCCCATGTCGTGCATTGCCAATGATGCTGGTATGCCAGTCCTGCTCCTGTCGTCCTTCTCTTCTTTAGAAAATGCTCTCCATTCTGGACCGATTTCTTCTATCTTCTCTCTGACGACGTACCCGCAGTTGCTGCAGAAGAGTTCTCCTCCAGCAGTGTCTACAACCATCGGCCCTCTTCCGCATCTGGGACATCGATCTACTGATCTGTGCAGCTCAAAGAGTTTGCTCAAGTTTCTTTCAGTTGACATTTCTTTACCACAAACCTTTTATTAGGCAATAGAATAAGTGTTGGAAGTTATATATAAACCTTTACAGGTAGAGGACGCTCTAACTTAAGCTTTAACCGTTTTTGGCCATATATCGTTGCAACACTGCTAGAATGTATAAGATTTAGATAAATTTTTTGAAATACAAGACCCGAACAGAAGTAATTCATAATTCGGGTTCTCCTACGTCCTAGGCATGCCCGCCCGCCTGCACGACCCCCGTCTAGGAGGGGAGCGTATATGAACAAAAGTGAGAGAGACGTTGCTTTGCGCAGCTGCGATAGATGGTTTATGCACGCCGATGTTACACAGGAACAATTCAAAAGTCTTAAGTGCTGAAAAGTAAGTGCCTTACACTCCATACTCATGGTGCATTAATTGAGCAAGGAAATCGGGATAACTGCGAAGCGTTCAGATAATTTCTCTGACTGGTACGTCCAAGTGGTTATTAAAGCTGGCTTGGCAGACTATTCAGCGGTAAAAGGCTTCATAATTTTAAGACCCTATGGTTATGCAATTTGGGAGAGAATTCAGAAGTATGTCAATTATCATTTGAAAAAGACTGGACATGAAAACGCATATTTTCCCGTTTTGATTCCTGAAAGCTTACTGAGCAAGGAGGCCGAGCATTTTGCAGGTTTTGTTCCCGAGGTCTTCTGGGTTACACATGCTGGCAACAACAAATTAGGAGATAGGTTAGCTACAAGGCCAACGTCCGAAACCATAGCTTATGCTTCATTCGGAAAATGGATAAGAAGTTGGAGAGATTTGCCATTGCTGTTAAACTTCTGGAATTCTGTACTAAGAGCGGAGATCAAAGCTACAAGGCCGTTCATAAGAACTTCAGAATTTCTCTGGCAGGAGGGCCATACGGTTCACGCAACTAAAGAAGAAACCGACGCCGAAGTCATGATGATAGCAAAGATGTACAGGAAGTTAATGGAGGAAGTGCTTGCAATACCCGTTCAAGTTGGGTACAAGAGTGACAAGGAGAAGTTTGTCGGTGCAGTTTATACTATAACGTTGGAGGGGATGATGCCAGACGGGAAGGCTCTGCAAATGGGGACGTCCCACAACTTGGGGCAGAATTTTTCGAAGCCGTTTGAAATAAAGTTCCTCGGTAAAGATAGCCAGGAGCATTTTGCGTGGCAGGCCTCTTGGGGGATATCTTGGAGGCTCATAGGAGCTACAGTAATGGCTCATGGCGACGACAAAGGCCTAGTTCTGCCTCCACGAATAGCACCTATACAATGCGTTATAGTTACAATATTTTACAAAGAGGCTGATAGAGACAGAATTCTCTCCAAAGCGAAGGAGGTTTTTGCTGTTTTATCGGCTAAAAAAATCAGAGCATTCATTGACGATAGAGAGCAGTACACGCCAGGCTGGAAGTTCAACGAATGGGAGATGAAGGGAGTACCGTTGAGAATAGAAATTGGCCCAAGAGATGTCGAAAAGGGTCAGATCACCGTAGTTAGAAGGGACACATCAGAAAAATTTGCTGTCAAGATAGATTCCGCTGCTTCAGAAATTAAGAAGATCTTGGTGCAGATACAGAATAATTTGCACGGAAGAGCTTTGAAACTTAGTGAATCAAAGACCAAGACTGCAAAGTCCTACGGAGAGCTCAAAAGTTATGTCGAAGTAGACGCTGGTTTCGTGAAGTCTCCGTGGTGCGGGAGGAGGGAATGCGAGGCGCAGGTTAAGGAAGAAACTGGTGCTGATATACGTCTTATTCCTCTTGAGGAGGAGAAACTCTCAGCAAAATGCCTAGTATGCGGGCAGGATGCAAAGCACACGGCTTATTTTGCAAGGGCTTACTAGAAAGGTCTGATCTTGAACATAATAAATTTAGAGTTCCTACTACAACTAGCAAACAGCCTTATTGACCAATATGGCTATTCCGGGATTTTCATAATCAGCCTGCTAGCAAGCCTTATCGTATTCGTACCAGTACCGTATTTTGTTCCTCTGATAATAGCGGCACTCAAGCTAGATCCAACACTCGTTGCACTGCTGTCCTCAGTAGGTGCAACGATAGCCAAGATAATAATCTTCAGATTGAGTTACTATGGAGGAAAACTCGTCAATGAGCAGACCAGGAAGAGGATGAGACCGTTTGAAATCTTAGTTTCAAGGTATGGATGGCTGGCATCATTTTTGGCCGCTGCAACACCACTGCCAGACGACTTGATCTATATCCCTCTTGGCTTTGTCCGATATAATATCTACAAGTTTGGAATATCACTGTTTGCAGGCAAGTTCCTACTTGCTCTGATTATGGCATGGGGTTCTAGGGCATCAGCGTCGTATGTAGAGCTGTTCATAGACCAGGTAAGGGAGCCAACTTCTGCACTTTTGGTGACCGTCGGTCTGATAGCTGCATCCACAATCATCATTTTAGCGATAATGAAACTTAACTGGGAGAAGATCTTGGGAAGATGGATCTCATCGAATGGTGTTTACCATTGAGAATTATTGGAGACTTTCACATACATTCAAGGTTCAGCAGAGCGACAAGCCCTGCTCTTACCGTACAGAGCCTTGCAGAAAACGCTAGAATAAAGGGGCTCGATCTTTTGGGCACTGGCGACATAACGCACGCAAAGTGGCTTGCAGAAGTTTCTGAACAGTTGGAAGATAATGATGGTATATTCTACCTCAAAGGAGGCAAAGAAAAAAGACCAAAATTCGTTATTACATCAGAAGTCGCAACGGTGTTTCAGCACGACGACAAATCAAGAAAGATTCACCATTGTCTGCTGCTTCCTGACCTGGAAAGCGCGAAACAACTGTCTGCCAAGATTGAACAAAAAGGGAACTTGGAAGAAGACGGAAGACCGATTCTGAACATGACTGCTGCTGAGCTGGTTGAGATTCTTAAGGGAGTTAGCAGCGATGCGGAAATCTACCCTGCACATGCGTGGACGCCTTGGTGGAGCCTATTCGGAGCAAACTTTGGCTTTGACTCTCTGAAAGAATGCTATCAGGAGTATCATTCGGAGATACATGCCTTGGAAACTGGGCTATCAAGCGATCCTCCAATGAACTGGCGTATAAGCGAATTAGACAGATTAACACTGCTTTCAAACAGCGACTGCCATTCGGCATACCCGTTTAGACTTGGTAGGGAGGCCAATATACTCGACCTTGAAAACCTAACCTACTCAAGCCTCGTAAATGCGATCAGAAGAAAAGGCAGGAACAAAGTCGTTTCTACTATAGAAACAAAGCCCGAATACGGAAAGTACCATTGGACAGGGCACAGAGACTGCACAGTTTCTTTATCTGGCGATGAGTCGAAAAGGATTGGAGCTAAATGTCCCAAATGCGGAAAAAAGCTCACGAGAGGTGTTGAAGAAAGAGTTTCTGAACTTGCTGATAGGCCCAAAGGGTTCAAGGCAGATGGCGTCGCTGGCTACATCTACGCCTATCCCCTGCAGGAGCTCATAGCAGAAACGATGGGAGAGAGCAGCCCACTTTCAAAAAATGTCCAGCAACTCTATGACAAAGCCATAGCAGCTTTGAAGAACGAATTTAACATAACTCTCTTTGCTCCAACCGCTTCAGTAGCAGAGGTTCTTGGCAAGGAGATCGCTCAACTAATAGCGTCGGTAAGGAATAACACGGCAGAAATTATACCAGGCTATGACGGCGTCTATGGAAAACTGAAATTAATGGCCAAGGAAGAAAGACCGCCCTCAAAGAAGGGGCTTGACGTGTGGATTTGAATATAGTCGATTCGAAAAAACTGTTGCGGAAGAAAGCTTTCCTGCTTGATGTCGAAGGAGTGCTATGCGACGAAATTGATAATGGAAGAGCGTTTCCCTCTGCAGCAGAGTTTGTAAAGAATCTGAAGATAGCGGGCAAAAAAGTTGCAGTCCTTTCTAACATTTCAAGGAAGCCACGAGCAATAGTGTTTTCAAGGTTGAAGAAGATGGGGTTCCACTTTTCAGAGAACGAGGTCTTTACGGCTGGTGCTGCTACGGCATTGTACGTGAAAAGAAAGCATCCTAACGCGAAATGTTTTGTGATAAGCGAATGGGGTTTGCGCACAGACCTAGAAAGACAGGGTCTGGCACTCGTCAATGAAGACAACGCTGATGTTGTATTGATAGGTGTGGACAGGCGTGTAAGCTATTCCGAATTAAATCATGCGGCTAGGCTCGTCATGAACGGCGCCAAACTAATCTGCGTAGGCACAACGATGATGTTCAGGGGAACTTTTCTAGGCGAATCTGGGATGTTTCTGGGTGAAGCACCATTTGCAAATGCAATCTCCATGGCAACAAAAGCCCCAATAACATATATCGGAAAGCCTTATCCAGAAATCTTTCTTCAGACGATAGCAAGCTTTGGTGCAAGACTAAAAGATGTAATAATGCTTGGGGATAACTTGTCATCAGACATTAAAGGTGCAAATGCGGCAGGGCTAGAAAGCATATTCATCACAAAGAGCGTTAAATTCGAGTCGATGAAAATCCCCAAAGAAGAGAGACCAACTTTCATCGCTAGAGACTTGAAAGAACTAAATGACGTTATGTTCGGATGATCAGGCAGTTTTATTCTCGAATATAGCTCTGTTGCTACGCGCTATTAGAAGGATTCCAATAATCAGCAGTGCTACTGCAGCTGCCGCTCTAGGCTCAAATGGTATCGAACCTCCACTTCCGACAAAGTATGCTATCGGAGAGAGTATGAGCAAGATTATGGACAATGCATTAGTGGCTGCATTTTTGTCCATCTGAAACTTGAAAGGCACGACGATAAGGAAAGACAGGAAGACAAGAAGCGCAGCGAAAAGAATCGGAAACCTCCCTGCAAGAAAAGTTCCCAATATAATAGGCAGGGGTGCTGCACCCAAGGCAACCAATGTTGCAAGAACAGTGAGTACCAAAGTAGCAATAGCCAATCGCTGCATCCTCCTAGCATTTTCACTGACCTTCTTGCTCCGCATATCTGCGGGGCTATAGTAGATTTCAAGCAGCAGGGCAGCGCAGATCGAAACGATTGCTATGATGAAGATTATTGGATTGCCAGTAACCGCTATGTAATTATCGACCTTGAAGGCTGAGGAAGTTATCGCAGAGTAGATTGCGTATATTCCGCTTACCGCTATGGGTAGAAGGAAAAGTATGAACGATGCATCCTCTACGCCGCTACTCTTTGACTCCATGCTTTCACCACTCCCAAATTACAGGGTTCTTTAACCTTTGTCCATTAACGTAGATACTTCTGCCTGAACTCTTCGTACGCTTGGCTAAGTTTCTGGCGCTTTGGAGGGCTCTTGAATCCGAAGGCAGATATGGTATTCTCAGAGCCCTTTTGGCCTTTATCTCTAGCTGCTTTTATCGCTCTAATTATATCGACAAGAACACCCGCGGCGTTAGGGCCATCCATCGTTCTAAGGTATATGTCGAACCTTACGCTTGAGCCGAGAAACTGCTCGCCCTCTATCCAATAATAGCTTGTCCTCGAATTGCCCATAAAGTCCACATAGTCTGTCGTTCCCGCAACTGATTCTATCTCATACGGCACTTCAAGGGCTATTGCTTCAGTCTTGACCTTTCTTTTGACAGCTCTCAAATCTTCTCCGAGCGTGTTAAGCGTCTCCGTTCCTCCTCCAACGTCGAGCTGATAGCTCTTCTTCACTCTAATGCCTCTGCTGTTCATAATGTCTAGAATCCCCCGATGAAATGCCGTGCCCCCGAACTGGCTCATCAAGTCGTCTCCAACTATAATTGCTCCAGCGCCAGAGTATTTTGAAACCAATTTAGCATCGTTGGCAAGTTTTGTTGGCGTCGCATTCACGAAAGAGCAATCAGCTGAGGCTGCAGCTTCAGCATACTCTTTCGATGCAGCATCGTTGCCAGATGAAACTAGGTTCAGTAGCACATCTGTTTTCTTTTTCTTGAGAGAGTCTGCAATAGAGCCATTCCGCGTTATTATTTTCATGCCTGCTGGAACTTGCTTGCTATTACCAAGCATCCCCGCCTCTATATCAACACCTAACGGTTTTACATTTACTTGCTTTGGCATGACGTTAGGCTTTGCAAAAATTGCCTTCGAGAGGTCTGAGCCTATCTTTCTTGCATCAACGTCGTAAGCTGAGACAATTCCAATATCTGAAATTGAATAGCCTCCAACCTTAGTGTGCCACAGCCCTGCCCTGCTGGGGCCATCGCTATAATACTGGATTCCTTGTACCAGTGCACTGGCAGCGTTGCCTACGCCTGCAATGGCTACTCTGATCTTACTGGGCATTGCCTATGGAGCACCTATAACGAGATTTATACTTTGAGAGTTTACAAACCATCTTACGATAGGACAATCAAAACCTCAATCTTTCAAAGGAGATTTGTTATGCCGTGAGTTCTATCTCAATGGTTGAGACGTTTCGAGACGAGCCGTCTTCAGCAGGCATCTGCTCCGTGTCGAGTTTTATGTTGGAGACTTTGATATCAGTGCTGAATCTCTTTCTTGTCACTTCTGCCACGTCGACTGCGAGACTGATTGCAGCTCCCCTTGCCTTCAGTGTGACTGTCTTTGCGTTGTTCAGCACCGTTAGTGCTGCAAGTACGTAGTTCATGACGGGTTTCTGCCTGCCTACAAAGACCGTTGTCCTTGATGCGGATTCTGCTTCGGTGTTCGACATAGGCCGTGCATGACAGGAAGCTTCAATATATATTTACAGAAAATAAATGCCTATTTTCTGATTCTGCGTTCAAGTTCCTTGGGGTATTCCGGGAAGTAGTATGCAATTTTCATTACGTCGAACTCTCTCAGTATGGATTCTTTGGACTCCCGCTCCAGCAAGAATTCGAATGATTTCCTGATGCACTCTTCTGGTGATACGGCTTTCGTGGTGAGTCTATCATAGTCTGCATGGCTCATCTTTACCCTGTGCTCTGTCGTGCCATTGTTTTCCTGCACCTGAACCGTAAATGTCCATCCATCTCTTATTGGGCTTGCCTTGACACTGATCACGCCTTATCCCATCGACCTTCTCAATTGAGCAGCCTCTATGAGGTACCTTCTGGTTTCTTGCTCATTGCCCTCTGCAAGAGATATGAGGAAGTTGTTAATTGTATTCTCATGTTTCCTTTCGTTCAAAGAGCGAGGCCCAGCCCTTACATCGAAATACTCTTGCGCTGCCGATAAGCCCCTCATCACGTCTGGTAGCGCTTTCTTCACGTCTTCCTGTCCAAGCGGTCTGGCAATCTCATCGCTCGAGAGCAGCAGGTTGATGTTCTGCCACGAAACATAACCAGCAGCCTTCTGCAGGTTGGCCTTCAAGTACAGATAATTATCTTTTAGAACATTCCATTCATCTTCTGTAAGATCTGCAGCAGCCTCAAGCCCAAGTAGTTCGGGAGGAGCGCCAAGCGTGTATAATGCAGCAGTAAAAGGTATAGCTCTGGGGAGAGATATCGAGCCTATCTTCCTTGAATACCCAAACAATCCAATGTGGAGCTTCCTTGCTCTCCTTGACGGTACGTATTTTGCAATCCTTTCTATAATCGGAGAAAGCGTTTCAATTGAATGAAGGTACGCGTCAGAGAACTTCCGTATTATGTTTTGTATTACCTGCCTATCTTCTTTAGTGAGCTTCTTCGGGCTCTTCTTGCCGAGGTTCTTGTTAAGGTAGCTTACGACCTTCTTCACTTCATTTGCTGGATAGTCATAGCGTAGGGCAGACTGTATGGTTGCCGTGCTTACTCCTTCGTACTCTTCAACAAAGTTTTCTACGTTTTCAGGCGAGAGGTGCCCTCTAAATGGAAGAGAACCAACTCCAATTATTGGGTATATTGGAATGTCAAGGTTTTCCGAGGACTTTTGTATATCTGAAAGCGCGATTTTGACCAGCAGGACTGATGGTATAAGACCGTAGTTCAGTGCAGGGTCGGACCTAGCTATGAAAGCTCTAACATAGTTGGGTTTTACGTGCTTGGCGTAACCCTCAACTATGCTGCCAAGGGCGGTCATGCTTGGAAAGTCTTCAACGAGAGGGATGAGTTCGATAGATTTAGGCTCAAATTCCCCTAACCAGTCGCTTCTGGAATTGGTTTTGCCAGCCGAAGAGCCTACTCCAGCCACATATGTTCTGTAGAAGTCAACTATCTGCGTGAGCTGTTCTGCGCTCGTGGTAAATGGGAGTATAACTTCAAAGATCGGAGTTACTGACTCTTTCTTGTAGAAGGTCTTGGCGATGTCAAAGGCTTGGGGTATAGACCATAAGGTCTCTACGAGAACCTTCCTCTCGGCAAGCTCTATTGCTGGATTTGGAACCCTGTACGTTATGAAAATATCCTTGCCTATCTCGTGTTCCCTAAAGAACGATTCGTACGATGAGACTAACTTCCTGACTACGTGCGAGTCAACATCCTTGCCCTCCGCATCCCACATTACTTCTTCGCATCCGAGCTCGCTAAATGCTTGGTATGCTTCGATGACCTCGTCATCGCCTGCGATGACCCCTCCTTTAGCCCAAGAGGGTATGTTCGCATTGTCTGGGTGCTGTGAAGACATTGTGTGCGGGACGCGCCTTGTCATCTTGCTCGGGCTTTTTCCCCTGACACCCTTCATATAATACTATTCTTGAACTCTATCGGAATATATATCAGCCTTTTTCGAGAGGTTAGAGATTGAGCAAGAAGACACAGCGTCCGTCGTGGGACGAGTACTTTATGGGTGTTGCACATGCGGTGAAAGCTAGGTCGAACTGCATAAGAAGGCGGGTAGGAGCAATAATGGTCAGGGACAAGCAAATAGTCTCTACAGGCTATAACGGAACTCCTAGAGGGATAAAGAACTGCGACGAGGGAGGGTGCGAAAGGTGCAACGCAAGCGAGGAGAAGTATCCCAGGGGCAGAGACCTCGACAAATGTGCCTGCTGTCACGCTGAAGAAAACACCATCACTCAAGCTGCACTGCATGGCATGAGATCCGAAAAAGCAACTTTGTACACTACAAATGTCCCATGTACAATATGCGCCAAGATGATAATCAATGCTGGGATAAAAAAGGTCGTTGTTGGAGGGGATTATCCAGACGATTTAGGAAGGAAACTCCTCAAAGAAGCCAAAGTAGAGCTGCAGATTCTCAAAGAGAAGTACTAGATTTGGTCACTCGTGACAATACAAGGTACGCCATGCTCATAGCTCCTATGATGACGAGCAGATATTCCATCCCGTCCTGAATGTATGTACCCCCTATCGCCTGTTCGAAATAATAGTAGGAGCTTCGGTAATAGTTGAAAGACCAGTGCATAAGTACGGCAGCAGGCAAGCCAGCCTTGATGTAAACCAAACCGAGAGCTATCCCTGCAATAGAGCTTGTAGTGAACTTTCCAATCTGCCATCCTGCTCCAAACAGTATGTGCGCCAAGCCAAACATAAGCCCAGAAATTATAGCTACGGCGTAAATCATCGTCAAAACTGCATTTCTCCTTGGTGACGGAATACCGAGATACCTTTCTGGATGCCATAGAGCTTTGAGCGCATAGGCAAAGTTAGCCCTTCCCAGCAGCACTGTGACTGCCACTAGTCCAATCGTGCTTACTCTGAAGCCAATCTCTTCTGTAATTGGTGCTAACGCTATTCCAACAAAGGTCTGCATGGGGTCAGTTTCTGGCAAAGCACCAGAACCTACTCCAACAGTACTCTGCAGCATTTCGATGACACTTGTTAGGAGGGTTACCGAAGTGAAAGCAACTGTGGCTATTAAGATGCCGTTACCCGAAATCTTGAGGGAGCTATGACTGAGCCCTTTGAGAGTTCTCCAAAGCGAAGTGCTGGGACCGTTAAGCGCTATTACAAACAGGGCCAGATAGATCACCCACAATGTGGCGAACAAATCGGCAAAGGTCATCCGCACGGGGAAATCGATAGGAAGACCTACCACGAATACAGGGATGTTGGCAATTACTGGCTCTGAAGAGGCTGTGCTTAGGTTTCCATTGTAGAAAGCGTAGGCACCAAGAGGGAAGGAAAAAAGCATGAACCCAGCGAATATTATAACTAGCACCACAAGTATTGCACCAAGAGTTCTCTGCAGGCCTGCACCGTTTCTGGATCCGCCGAATCCGCTCAACTATGTTGAATTGAAACTCGTCTAACTTATGCTTTCTGAGTCATTCCGCTCGAGCGCTACAGAGCCTCTGTATCCACAATTAGAGCATTCATAATCCGCAGGTATGAGCCATCCTCCAATGGAATCTGCAATTCTGAGCTTGCCTAAGCAGTACGGGCAGTATTTGATGGAGCCACCGAGTGAATACCCTATCGAAACTTTAGCATCAGAATCGCTCAAGCCTTATTGGACCTCTATCGAGGATTCGTTGAACCCCAGCCCTATAAGGTGACCCTTCACAGAGTCCCTATGGTCTCCTTGCAGAAGGACGTAACCATCCTTCGCGGTCCCTCCGCATGCAAGCCTGCTCTTCAACTGGTAAGCGATCTTTTCGAGGTCTGTGCGCTTGGGGTTCAATCCTTCTATCATTGTTGTAGGCTTCCTGAACCTCCTCATCTCAAGCCTGACAACTATCCTTGTTTCTTCCTTTTCAAGCTCCTCGCAGACACATAAATCAAGAGGCAGACCGCACTTTTTGCAAACTTCTGCCATTAATTCACCGCTTCTGGAGCAGACTGAATAGTTACCATAGAAAATGCGCTTGAAATTTGCCTGCTTCCTATCACTGCTACTCTAGCATTTGCAAATCTAATTAAAAAATCTTCCTCACAATTCTTACTTCTACCTTGCTAGACCGGTAAGAGACTTCCTATTCGCATCACACTAGAAGGAACTATGAGACTATTATTGCCCTTAGCTAAGGCAGATTATGCACCAAGGAGGAGTTTGACGACTAGAACAGTGGCAAGAATCCCCACCATGCCGCCACTGAAACCTAATGTCTTCCGGTTCTGCAGTTTTTTAACTGTGTTCATACCCTATAGAGGTGCAGATGGTATGCATATGGTTTCTTTCGTTTTTCCAGAAAGTTTTCCTTTAATTTTTGGGTTTCAGACAGGTGCTGGTAATTCTTCAGCTCTTGAGGATTGAAGACCCTCTGAGCTTTCCGAATGGAATACTCATTGAACCCATTAACGAAGAATTTCGAAGTGAAAGAAATTTAAACCATTTTCTCTTACTGTCCTTCAATCTTAATCGTGTCTTCTCCTTTTTACAAAAACCCAATGGAGAGGCTTCATCTCCAGAAGAGTTACAAGAACCCTTACAACCTAATCAAGCATAGCAAAGTTGAAAAACCAGAGCTAAAAAGCTCTGTTGAATTATGCCAATTGCCGATGCAGCCAAGAAACAGATAGCGCAGAAGAGGAGGCTCTTCTTCAAGGTTTGCATGCGCTGCGGAAGGAAGAACTCTATTGAGGCTTTGCGGTGCAGAGAATGCCATAGCGACGACCTCAGGCTCAAGAACAGAGCGTTGGGCGTAAAGAAGTAGACAATGCAGAGAAAAGTTCTGGCAATATTTGAAGCTCCAACAGTCTTCATACTGGAATGCACGACCCTAGAAGTCGTTTCTGCTCTGGGGATTAACCCGGAACTTGAACTTACGATACTTCTGAGGAAAGATGGAGTGATGTATGCCGATAGGGCGAAGAAGATAGGATCTGGAGCTGATAGAATGACGGCTGGTGAAGCGTGGAAGTCGATGGAATCGTTGTTCAGGGGGCATATCTACGCTGTCAAGGAGGACATTGAACAAAGAGGCATACCTGCAAAACGCATAGTTTCACAGATCGAGCTGTTACCAAGGAAGAATGTTGCACATTTGATCGACGAAAATAATACAGTAATGGTCTACTAACTGTTATAACATTCAAAATGCAAGCTGCCCTGCTTTGAAAAATGGGGAAATCAGGATCGTCGGTATTAGAGGGATTCCCGAGATCTCCAAAGGGGATGACATAGGAGCAATAATTGCTGACGCTTTAGAACAACAAGTCGGTGTTTTGAAGGAAGATGACATTGTAGCAGTAACACAAAAGATAGTTTCCAAGGCTGAAGGCAGAGTTCGAGCCTTAGATTTTTATAAGCCGTCCAAGCGAGCTATAGAGCTAGCTGCTGAACTGGGAAAAGACTCCAAACATGTGCAAGCTATTTTGGAGGAGAGCAGGAGGATTCTAAGGGCTGAGCAGGGCATAATAATTGCAGAAACCAAGCATGGCCTGATATGTGCAAATGCAGGGATAGACCAGTCTAACGTTAAACCTAATATGATTTCTTTGCTCCCCGAAGACCCAGACGCCTCTGCAAGGAATATTAGAAACAGCGTCAAAAAGAAAACGGGAGTTAGCGTTGCTGTCATAATATCGGACACTTTTGGGAGGCCGTTCAGGGAAGGCCATGTGAATGTTGCAATAGGGGTTGCTGGACTGAAGCCTATGAAGGACTATCGGGGTATGAGGGACGGTTATGGTAATATTCTCAAGGTCACCATCATAGCAGTTGCAGACGAGATTGCTTCAGCAGCAGAGCTTGCAACGGGGAAACTTGATCGAGTGCCAGTATCTATTATCAGAGGATACAAGTATCAAAGAGGGGATGAAGGTTCGAAAGAGCTCATCAGGCCGTTTTCAAAGAACCTCTTCAGATAACGTTCGCAGCACTCCAACAACAGCATTCTGAAAGATTACAGTTAGGACACTCTTTTGGTGATAGACTAATTTTGCATTCCTGAGGTTTACAGTTGCAATCTGCACACTTTATTTCAAACATAATACACCTTTAGGAACAGCGGACTTTTTTATCAGGCTTTTGTCCAATTCAGTAGAGCAGCAAAAGCGCAAGGTCTTTGACTTGAAAACCATAGAGGTAGAAAACGTAAGCAGAATATTCCGAATCTCTTCGGAGAAAGAGATTCTGGCACTTGACGATGTAAGCCTCCATGTCAAAGAGGGAGAAGTCTTCGGTCTTCTTGGGCCGAACGGCGCTGGCAAAACCACCTTGATCAAAATCCTTGCGACGCTGTTGCTTCCAAGCAAAGGCAGAGCATTTGTTGCTGGACATGATGTAGTAAAAGAGCCAGCGAAAGTTAGGAGAGTGATCAACCTTGTTTCTGGCGGAGAAACCCCGGGCTACGGAAGTATAACGACCAGAGAAAACCTGTGGTTCTTTTCACAGCTCTATGGACTTCCTAAAGGAGAATCGATGAAGAGGATAGCAAAACTTTCAGAAGACCTCGCCCTCCAAGAGTACCTAAACACAAGGACGCATAAACTCTCCACGGGCTACAGGCAGAGACTCAACCTTGCCAGAGGTCTGATCAACGATCCAAAAGTTCTGTTCCTTGACGAGCCTACTCTCGGCCTTGACGTCATAACTGCAAAGCGGATAAGGGAAATTGTGCGCAACAGGGTAAAAAATGGCTCTGGCAATTCAATTCTCATAACGACGCACTATATGGTCGAGGCCGACCAAATATGTGACAGGATTGCTATAATCGACAGAGGGAGAATGATCGCTCTTGGCACCCCTGCGGAGCTCAAGAAAATGGTTTCTAAACAGACCATTGTATCAATTGAGACACAACCGATTGATGGCGGCATGGACTTCATGTCTTCTATTGCAGGAGTTAATGGATATTCACAGACTGACGAGCCGTCTACAGGAAGAATCAAACTTAAGGTAGTACTGAATGAGGAAGGAGCTCTGCAGAACGTTATTCACGCAGTTTCCGCCAGAGGAAGGATATTCGAGATAGCGAAGTCGGAGCCGACTCTCGAAGACGTGTACATTGCGCTGGTGGGAAAGGGCTTTGAGTAGTTTGCATGAATTTCAGGTAAATGTTAGAGCTGCCATAGCAAGGGCGCGTGTAAGAATCAAAGGTACAATACAAGACCCCGCCTGGATGATCGCCGAGATGATAATCCCCATGTTTTCCATCGGAGGCTTCATACTGCTATACAGGGCTCTCGGAGCTCCAGCATCGTACTCTGGCTTTGTAATAGTTGGAGGGACGATGATAGCATTCTGGACTAACGTGCTGTGGGGCATGGCTGCCCAGTTCTACTGGGAGAAAGAAGTCGGCAACTTGGAGATTTATTTCGTAGCTCCAATTTCAAGAATGGCAATACTGCTCGGAATGGCATTGGGTTCCATTGTGACAATGGTGCTCAGAGTTTTCGGAATTGTCCTCTTTGGAATTCTGCTATTCAACGTTTCCCTGAATATTGTGGACCCGATAGCCGTTGCAATAATATTCACACTGACTTTAGCGTCGTTATATTCACTGGGCATGGTATTCTCCTCGCTATACTTGCTTTGGGGCAGGGAAGCATGGAAGCTGAATGAGCTCTTGGTTGAACCTATATACTTCCTTTCTGGCTTCTTCTTCCAGATTAGGGGGAATGTCGTAGTCCCTCTTGTCTTGCAGTTTGCTTCTTCCCTGATCCCTATGACCTTCGGCCTTGATGGTTTAAGGAAGGTTCTGATTCTTGGGCAGGGCCTTCAATCTGTTTTGCTCGAAGTTTCTGTACTTATAGCGTTCAGTATAGCACTTTTCGTTGCTGCACATTATGTATTGGGATACATGGAGAACCTTGCAAAGAAAGAAGGAAGGCTTACATTGAGATGGCAGTAAAGTCGTTCATCCGCTCTGCATGGTATTCTGCTTGGCTTGGCTGGAAGCTCGAAACCAATTGGGCCGATCCTCTGACCTTTGCTGGCTACTATCTGCTGAGGCCGTTCGCTAGTTTGCTGATAGTAGGCTTCATCTTCGTTATAGGGAGCTTTGCAGGTGGAAATACCAATACGCAGTATTTCACATACCTCTTTCTAGGACAAATCGCATATGTCTATGTCCTCCAAATCACTGTTACGACAGGATATTTCATACATGAAGAAAGGGCAAAATATGAAACGCTCAGAAGCGTATACGTAACTCCAACATCAATACGGCCATATCTTCTTGGAAGGGCGCTTTCTGCGGCCTTCGCCTCCACGGTCTCTTTACTCCTCACAATAGTCTTTGGCACAATTGTCTTCTCAGGGCTGCTGGGCTTGAATTTAGAAATCGATCTCTTCAGGATTAACTATGCCGCTCTGGTAATGAGCCTAACACTTGGAATTGTCAGTTTAATTTCTACAGGGTTCATACTGTCAGGAATAAACTTAGTTTCGACAAGGCTGCAAATGAACCTGAGCGAATACGTCAGCGGGATATTTTTTCTGCTCGGAGACGTGATATTCCCTCCGACAACTCTGCCATATCCCTTGTATCTGATATCATACGTACTTCCAGTAACATATTACACTAGGGCTGTTAGAGCTTCAATAATCGATGGTGCATGGGATGTCGTTATTCCAAACCTGCAAATGTTACTCCTTATGGCAATTTTGACAACTATTGTTGGTTCAATCGTCTTTGCGGCTGCAGAAAAGAGGGCCAAACGGCTTGGTGTAATCGATAGGAAATCGGAGTACTAGCACACTCTAGTACTCTACTCCTTTACCATTGTTTCTATTTCACAGTTCATCGCGTACCCCCCCGTTGTGCAGGGGCACATGTTAGGAGAGCTTTTCTACCCGAAAGGAATACGCCTTGAAGAACGTCTTTGTTTGAGGGTGAACTAGAGCCTGCATTCGAGCCCAAGAAGATAGAGGGCAAGGTAAGGGAATACTGGAAGTCTATCGACATAAAGGCTCTAATAAAAAAAGAGGTCTCCAACAACAGACCGATAGGTTATGTGGAAGGCCCTCCGACACTCAACGGGGAGCCTCACATTGGACATATTCGCGGCAGGATAATGAAGGACGTATGGTATAGGTTCTCCACCCTCAAAAAAATGAATATTGTATACAGGGCTGGCTGGGACACACAAGGTCTGCCAGTCGAATTGCAGGCGGAGAAAGAATTAGGGCTAACAGGAAGCAAGGCAGAGAACATAAAAAAGGTGGGAGAGGGAGCAATAGTCAATGCCTGTAAGGCTTTGATCAAAAGGTACTACAAGAGCTGGGAGTATTCCGATGAGCTTCTGGGCATGCTGATGGACTACGAAAAAGCGTATTGGACTTACAAAGACGAATACATAGAACGGGAATGGAAATATCTGCAGAGAGCTTGGGAGAGAGGTCTATTGGCAGAAGGGTTCAGGGTTGTTGCCTATTGCCCGAGCTGCCAGACTTCGCTAAGCCATAAAGAAGTTGGTTTAGGGTATGAAACTGTAGAAGACCCCTCATTGTACTACAAGGCAAAACTTGTTGATGAAGATGCATTCCTTCTTGTATGGACAACTATGCCCTTTACCGTTGTAACTGATGAAATGGTAGGGGTAAGGCCCGACTCCGAATATTCTTACGTCAATGTCGATGGAGAAACTTGGATAATTGCTAAGGATAGAATTGACGATATGATGCGGATGCTCCACATAGAAGACTATAGAGTTGTAAAGATGGTAAAGGGAGAAGAGCTGGAGGGGAAACGCTACGTCCATCCTCTAGCAAAGAAGCATATACCATCATTGGCTAGACTTGCAGAAGAAGGCAGAGTACACTTTGTAGTCGCAGAGGAATGGGTTGACATATCAACGGGAACAGGATTAGTACATTTGTCGCCTGCAAACGGTGAGGAAGACTATCAGGTAGCTCTTCGGAGGAATGTACCTGTATTCTCCCCCATAGATGACCAAGCCAAATTTACTAAGGAGGCTGGCAGTTTTGCGGGTCAGTTTGTCAGGGACGCTGACAGCAAAGTTGCGGAGATGTTGGAGGAGGAAGGAATGTCGCTTAGATATTCAACTATAAAACACGAGTACCCTCTATGCTGGAGGTCGCATCATAAACTTGTATGGCTTGCAAGGAGAGAATACTTTTACTGGGTTGATAGATTAGGTGATTTAGCAGTGGAAGCGGCACAGAAGGTAGAGTACTTCTACGAACCTCCAAAGAATAGGTTCATCGAAATAATAAAGGAGAAGGTTCCTTGGTGCATCTCTAGGGAGAGGGTCTGGGGTACTCCGCTACCAGTCTGGGTCTGTATGCAGTGCGGGGAAAAGACTGCGGTGTTCAGCAGGAAGGAGATTGTGAAAAGAGCAGTCGAGCTCCCTGACGGAGATAACTTTGAACTGCACAGGCCTTGGATAGACAAGGTCATTCTAAGATGCCAGAAGTGCGGAGGGAAGCAGAAGAGGGAGCCCTTTGTGCTTGATACTTGGCACAACAGTGGAGCCGCTCCATATGCATCGTTTACTGATAAGGAATATGATCAATTGGTGCCTGCATTGTTCCTGACGGAAGGGATTGATCAGACAAGAGGCTGGGCCTATACATTATTGATTGAGA
Organism: Nitrososphaerota archaeon; assembly: GCA_024860875.1. Classification (GTDB taxonomy): domain Archaea; phylum Thermoproteota; class Nitrososphaeria; order Nitrososphaerales; family UBA57; genus VHBL01. Next base: position 38,708 of record JACPSZ010000004.1, read on the forward strand.
ACGTAATACTGACTGGCAGGTCAGAAGCACCATACAAATCATTCCTGTTTCAAGGGCATGTACTGGATGAAAACGGTAACAAGATGAGTAAGAGCCTCGGCAATGTTATCGAAGGGATACCAACATTGCAAGACAATCCAGTAGATATACTGCGCTTCTACATAACGTGGAAGGCTTCCCCTCTCGACGGTTTGAGCTTCAGCCATAGTGAGATGAAGACCAGAGCTTTCCAAGTAATCAGCACTCTTTACCATTTACACAAATACTTCCAGCAAAACAGCAAATACGATGGCTTTGATGTTAAGAAGCACGCGATGGAATGGGCTGAAAAAAAGAAACTGTTCAAACCCTCCGAATACTACCTACTTTCAAAGCTGGAGCAGCTGAAGGATGCAGTAACCAAAGGACATGAAAGATGTAGGTTCCAAGAATCTGCGGCTGCAATAGATGCATTCGTCATAGGCACCCTGAGTCAGTCTTACTTGCCCATGATAAGGGGGGAGCTCTGGGATGATAGAGAAGAAACGTTAGAGAGGAGACTTGCAATCTACGCTCTACTTGGACACACATTGATGAAAGTGGATATTCTTACTCATCCGATTTCGCCATATATTACGGAAGCGCTTTACCTGCAAACCTTTTCGCCCGAAAAGAGGTCTATAATGCTTGCCGAGTGGCCTTTTATGAAACAAGAATTAAGAAATGAAAAGCTTGAAGAAACTTTTGCTACCATCGATACGGTAATTTCTCTGACAAATGCTGCCAGAATGAAGGCCAAGGCGAAACGGAGATGGCCTATGAAGACTGCAACCGCTCTGGTGCCAACAAGCATCAAAAGAGCAGTTAGTGAGCACATAGAGTTGTTGAAGGATATGACAAATGTCAAGCAGATTGTATTGACTGATTCTGTAGAGAACACTCCAATAAAGCTGAAACTGAAGCCCAGATGGGACTTGCTTGGACCAATATTCAAAGCCGCTCTTGGCAAGGCCAGAAAGCAGTTTGAAATGCTAAAACCGATGCAGGTCAAGAAAGAGCTGGACAGCAAGGAACTGTTCACAATAACGATAGATTCGCAGGAGTTTAAAATTTCACGCGCGGAGATAGAGTTTGAGTTCATCTCTGACGAAAAACATGCAGTTGCAGAGAGGGAAGGGTATGTAGTTGCTTTGTCAGTTGAACGTGATGCGGAGTTAGTTGCAGAAGGGACGATGCGCGACATAGCAAGAAGGCTACAGTCATTAAGGAAGGAGAGGGGTTATAGTCCCACCGAAATTCTTGATGCGGCTTACCTTGCAGGGTTGGAGGCAGAACTTGCAGATGTCGTTGCTGAAAAGAAAGATGAGCTCGCTTTTTTGGTACGCGTAAAGAAAGTTGAAGTCGTTGCTGAAAATGGAAGGGGGATAAAATGGTCGGAAGCAGAACTTGACGGCAAAACATTCAAGATGTCTGTTCAGTAAACTTTCTCCAATCCCTCGAGACTCCAGCAATTTTGGCTACGATACCTGTCATGGGTTTTAGCCTGTTGGGTAACAGTCTGTGCAAAAATGTAAGGTCATCAGCAGTAAAAGTCTTCAGTAGCCGCAGAAGAGCTATATAGATCACTGCCCCTGAATGAGTATTACCAGCGCAACCAATTGCCTGACATATCCGCCAATTATAGCTGACAGAACTCCAAGCACGATGGCCATTATTAGGCTGGCGGAAACTGAAGATAGCAGAGCTCTTGCATCAAGAACAAAATATCCGAGCTTATGCGAAGAATACACAATTACGCCAGCGACGACGAATAACATTATCGCCCTAGCAAGAGCGGCACCGACAAAGTTGGAAATCGGTACTAGCGCAGCTAAAACTGTAGTGAAGACTAGCAGTCCAATAACGTTCGCTATCATTACCCATCTGACCCTGTTGGCTGCCACAAGCTGTGCATTGTAAACAGAAGTGAATGAAGTAAGTGCCACTGCAGTAGAGATTATCGCTGCAGGCAAAGCGCTGCTCGAATACTCTGGACCAAAGAGCCTTGTCAATGGGAGGGCTAGCGCTGCTATCATGACTGCCGTTGGTACTCCCAGGAGGGAAACGTACCTTGTGTAAATTTTTGATATAGCTCTGAACGAACTATTGTCGTTTTTGGCGAGCATGGATGATAATACGGGTACCAGTGCGGTGTTGAACGCATTCGGTGCATAAGCCCCTATCGTAGCCGCTGCGACGGAAACCGTGTATATGCCAAGCTCTCGGAGGCCGAGCTGGAACAGTGCAAAGACTCTGTCAATCTGCGAGACTCCGAAGACTATCAGCGACGAAACTAGTAGAGGGAGGGAGAACTTTGCCACTGTCCCTATCTCTATATGCTCAGACTTTCCCTTTAGTTTCAAGAACAATAAAGGTGCAACCAGTAGTATCAATGCAGCGTCTCCAATTATGTATCCAATAACTGCACCAGCAACTTTGAATCCGAAGACTACAAAGAGGGCTGCAAGACCAAACCTGAGCATTAGAGATATGCTGTACAATAGCCCTGCCCTGCCAGACCTCCCGATCCCTACAACGGCAGCGAAGAAAAACTGGTTCAGAGTGAAAAAAAGAATTTCAAATGCTGCTAGTTGAATCCAAGGTGTTTCTGCTTCTCCGTAGAATACAAGCTTTGCAATGGGCTCCGCCTGCCAAAATATGAGCAATGTTATTGGGATTATAATCAAAAGGACCAGAGCAAGAGCAACCCTGAACACTCCTACCACCTTCCCTTTCTGGCCAGAGCCGTAGTATTCGGGCATGAACTTTGAAAGTGCATGGGGAATTGGGAGACTGGTCATTATGGGTTGAGGGAGGGAGAAGTTGGCAACTGTAGATGCAAGATAGGCGAGAATTTGGATACCTGCGATGATGCCGACTTCTCCAGTAGAG
>JACPSZ010000005.1 GCA_024860875.1 Nitrososphaerota archaeon
AGATGGAGGAGATTACTCTTTGATCGTCCTAAAAAGTTCTGATTGCTTTGGGTGCTATTGGTTATTTTAGAACGCAACTAGATCCTACCTATGTGGTTCGCTTCGATCCTTCTTAATGCGCGCTCATATAGCAAGTTATCTGCTGTGTAAAGTTCGGTTCCGAGCTGTAGCGCCGCGTCTACGTACGCAGCATCATAGAAGGTTATTTGAAGTTCAACTGCTAAGCTTAAGGTGCTGGGTATATCTGTCTCGACCAGCCTTATCGGAATCTGCATGAGCCTGCCCAACGATTCCACAGCTCCATACTCGTCTATGAGCTTCCTTCTGTGGAGCTTTACTATCCCGTTACCTACTTCATACCACAGTATGTGTGGAGCTTCGATCGAGTCGGCTTCTTTTACGAGGAGCCTCGCGTGTCTCGTGAACTCTTCTTCAAAGGGTATTTGCAGAATGACCGATGCGTCGAGGACGACCATCAGCTCTCTTCTCTTATCTCTCTGATTATGCTTGTTATACTCCCTTTTGGCAAGGCTTTGGCCTTTGAAGCCTCAAATTTCTTTATGACCTTCCTTCTTACCTTCCTCTCGACTTCGTGGCCGAGGGCTTCCCTGACGGTTTCGCTGATGTTTATCCCTAACTCATCGACCTTCTTCTTCAGTTCTGCAGGCACCTTGGCTGAGACTGTTACTAGTTTGCCCATATATTACTAGTGGTAATACAATGGGTATTATTTATGCACTTCCATGCGTACCTGCTGCTGTTAGGGCGTACGAGTGTGAATCCCAAGAGCCTAATATGCTGGTGGTTATGCTTTGCAAATGGCCTTTTCTTTGGAGAAAAAATGTCATTGACAAAAACTGGTGTATGTTAGACCCATTTGAGACATCTTCTCTGTAAAACTAGCAAACCAAATCCCTATGAAGATAATCCTACAATTGCAATGATATGCACCCTCCCCTCAAAATACGACAAAATGCGACAAAAAATCATTGATGCACCTAGGGAAAGATCTTCCATCTGCCCTTCCAGGTACTAAAATCCCCTAGCTTTCTCCAATGAATTGGGAATACCATGCTACCGACAAAAGGCCCACCAGAATTCTTTCCTCAGGCCAGCACGCAAGAGCGGACAAGCCGCAAAATATCAAACCAAAAGCCGAATCACACCAAGCACAGCCATGATGAAGCCAATGTAAAACGTCGCCATACTCCCAAGCCAAAAAGCATTCGAATCAAAAACATGAATAAGCCCAATCGACCCAACCACCAAATGCAACCCCCACAGCAACATGAAGGACCCATCACGCCCAAACCGCCCCCAAAACCCATTCACAAGACCCTTAACGACACGTAACCTTAACACCACATACGGCAAAAGAAAGACAACGTAAGCCGACACAACATATGTCAAAGCCGAAAGCCAAAGCCTCCCATCAACATCCCAACCCCAAGTCGACCCCCAGACAGCAACAACAAAAGACACCGCCGGCAACACCGAATTAAACAACACAATCCGACGCTTTCTAATCAAACCCCGATCCATCCGCAGTAAAACCAGACCAAATCAATCGGCTAAAAGAACCTTTACCAAATCCACGCACTCGACATCACAAATAAAGAGGTTACACAGATTTTCAGATTCGTAGGATATTGTCCCATGTGGGACAGTAGACAGTAAGATACATGTCTGAGGAGATGCTGCAAAAGTGGATAAGAAAGGGAGAGTTTTACTACCCTCAAAGGTAAGGAGAGACTTAGATCAAGAGCTTGGTTAGGATGAGAGTTGGGAGAGATAATCTCAATCTTACACCCGTAGCGAACCCTGCAGTATCCGTGACGAAATACGTCGTTAGAGGCACAAGGGATGTTGAGAAGGAATAAGAAGGTTGAGGCGGAGGACCGAGAAACAAATCCTGGAAGAAGTTGCAAAGATTGGTACTAGTTGAAACAGCCTTATTAGATGCCTTATCAGCTACGACAAAATATACGCAAAAATTGTGAGACAAATACAGCGGCCGGCTTTGTAAGTTTTCAAGTATTCTAGAAGCCAGGAAGAAAAAAGAACACGGGCTCCCTCCCACATATATCATAGTGTATTGATAAGCGGGCTATTCGATAGTTTGAGATTTAGGCGTTCGAGATTTAGGTGTTGATTGGTAATTTATTCATTCTTTATTTCCAATAAAGATCACATCCTCCAGGCCCTCAAAATGTGGGTCCCCGCTTATCACCTGGGCGGCACGTGACTTTGCGGTCGCGTAGACTATGGAATCAGCTAGAGGCCAGCCTTTGATCCTCTTCTTCATCAGGAAATCGAGCTCGCCAGCTTTCAATGCTAAAGAAGTGTCCAGAGGAATTATCTGAGTAGCAAGTTCTATGAAGGCAAAATGGCCCTGCATCTCCCGCCCGGATCTGCGGCCCGCTTCTATCTCCCTAAGATACCACTTACGCAGCTCTGCCACCACTATGGAAGGGGTCAAGCTCCGTCCTTCGTCTATGAACTTCTTGGCCTTGATGCCAGCCTGCGAGCCAATGAGATACTCTACCCATGTAAAAGTATCTACGACGACGCTAGAGGGCATGCTCTGCTTCTAGTTCCCTCGAGAAGGGAAGTGAGCCCCTGCAGACACCAAAGAGTGATTCAGGCATGCCAGTCCTTGTCGTTACAAGCCTCCTAATGACCTCATCATAGCTGGACAGTCCTGTCTCTTTCTTCAACCTATCTAAGAGCCTGCGAGTTACATTTCTTATTTGCACGGTTGTACTCATGTCTATAATGCTATAGCAATAGTGTTATAAGGTTTACGAATGTAGAAACATCAAGTTTTGGGACGTTGGGGAGTGAAAATCGTTCATTCCCAGCCTATGAATATGCAGTTCAGAACCAACCATGCTTTCCAGCGGGTTGGCTTGGGAATTTCTCAGCTTACTTCAGATTTATCTTGCTGGCTCCATCGCTCTACAAAATACCATCACTGCTACTCAGGGGAAAGGCTCTTCTATTGCTTGCAGCATTATATACAGCATTCGGTTTTACGTTACTCAAAATCTGGTTCTTTTAGAGAATTAGCTAACGAGACGTATTACCCTTCACAGGGAGCAGTCTTTTAGCCAGTGTCCGCAGAAACAGAATTAGCATTACTCCGGGCAACATACTCAACGGCGTCTCCTTCAATATAGTGCTAGTGCTGAGACGAAATGATGATTTTATTTCATGCCTGGTTTTTTGCTTCTGTGCTATCCTCGCCTTCCTCAGATTTCCGTATATCTGAAATGCCTCGTCGTGGATTATATAGCTTGAGGCATTACCCTCCTTTGCGCCCTTTCTGACAGACTCATAAAACTTCAGATCCTCGAAATGCAGATGAACCGTATCGTACCTAGCATTCCCTATTGTTCTTCTTCTGAAAAATCTTGGAACACCCTCACCTGAGTACTTCCAGTAGAGGCCGCGCAGATGGTGGTAACACCTCTTAAGATACGAGCCTCTGTAGGAAAACTTCTCCGGGATCAGTAGTATGTCGTAACCTTCCCTTGCCTTTGTGAAGCAATCGGCAATGAGCTCAGGAGTTTCAGGCCTTTGATCAGAATCAAGGAATAATACAAACTCCTCTTTAGCTTCGTCCAAAGCTATATTCCTCTTTAACGATATGTTGTTTTGAGGGGCAACAAGAACTCTGGCAAATGAAGGGAGAGAAACACCTTTAAGCCATGTTGAGCTTGTGTCGCAGACCAACAGCCATTCCGTTGGTTGCACTGACTGTTTTGCAAGATGCTGGCCAATTTCCTCTATCAGTGAAGCGTAAGCATCTTGCTTGCCATGAACAGGCGTAATCACGCTGACACTCATATCTTGATGGCTCTCTTCAAACCTGCACGGAATCCCGCCTCCACGTCCATGTCCCTGTCGCCTATGATTATGCTGCTAGCAAGATCAATTTTGTGCTCTTTGCTTGCTTTGAGTATCAAGCCAGGCTGAGGCTTCCTGCAGTCGCAGTTTTCCTCTATTCTGTGGGGGCATGTATAAACATCTGTTACCTTTATCCTATGTTTGCTGAGTTCCATCACAACATGTTTGTTTACTCTGTCTACTTGCTCCCAAGTCACCAAGCCCTTGTTTATCCCTGCTTGGTTGGTGACTATTATTATGAGGAAGCCTTCCCTCTGGAACCAATTTAGCATTGGATAGATGCTCTGATTTTTGAACTTGACTTCATCTACCGATGAAATATAACTTCCGTCCTTCTGCTCTATTAGAGTTCCATCTCTATCCACGAATACAGCAGGCATCATGCTTCTCTTAGAACTTCTGTAACATAGTGCAAAAGGATAGAATGTGCACCCTCTATCAGGAGGATGTTGCTAGAAGGAACTCTGACACATGTATCGACCATTCCAGCCAATTTGCCAGAGTTGCCAGTCAACCCAACTGTAACTGCCCGATTTTCTTTTGCAAATTCCACACCTTTTAGCACATTTGGAGAGTTTCCGCTCCCGCTGATGGCTACTGCTATGTCACCTGCTTCAAGGAAGTTTTTCAATTGCTCTGCAAAGATGTCGTTGTACGAAACGTCGTTTGACCAAGCGGTCATGACAGGCACGTTATCAGTAAGCGAGTATGCCCTGAACCTCTGCTTGCCTTTTACAATAGATGTCTTTAGAAGATCGCAGACGAAATGTGATGCTGTAGCTGAACTCCCTCCATTGCCGAATACAAACACATTCTTCTTGTTCTGCCGTGCATCTTTTAGAATTGAAATGAATCGTTCAACTGCAGGGTCGTTTAAGAAAGAATCTATGGCATTCTTCGAATCTATCAGAAACTTTTTGGTTTCAGCTTTCAATCCAAGCTCCACTCTCGCACACCTTGAATGGTATATGTTTGCATCCTATATCCTTAAGGTTCCTTATGATCTTTCTGTGTCTATCTGCTTCTGCATAGACGAAAAAATGGCCTCCACCGCCGGCTCCTGTCACCTTCGCCCCCGTGGCTCCAGACTGTAGCGCTTTACTGTGCACCTTTTCGATGAACCTGTTCGATATACCTGTAGTGTACTTTTTCTTGAGCAACCAAGCATCTTCAAGTATTGAACCACTTTCTCCAAAATTCCCTCTATCTATCGATCTTTTCATTTTGCGCGTAAGCTCTAACATTCCCTTCAAAGCTTCTATTGTACCCTCGTTTCTTTGAAGCACGTTTCTTTCCTGCCTTTTCAGAATCCTGTCTGCCATTCTCGTTTTTCCAAGATAGAAAAGTATGCATCTTTTCTGCAGCTCCATCGTAGTTTCAATTGTAAAAGGGCTAACTTTAACTCCTCCAGTACCAAATTCTATGAAGTTCATGCCTCCCAATGCTGCTGCATAGTGATCCTGTTTACCAACAGCTTTCCCTAATGTCTTAGCCTCGAAATGGTAAGCCTGCTCAGCAAGATTGCTGGGGCTAATCGTTTTGCTTCTTTTCAGAAAGTTAAGCGTATTGATCAGGTTTACTGCTAATGTTCCAGAAGAGCCAAGACCGCTTCCCGGAGGAACGTCGCTTTTGATTACCATATGCACAGGTTGCTTCCAGTCAAAGATCGCCTTTAGCGGCATGGAGAGCTCTTTCCTGCCCTTTAGATCTAACACAGTTCCTCGGAAGACTTCGTTCACTTTCTTAGCTTCAAGAAATACCCGTCCATTGCTCTCCTCCCGAGCGTAAATTTTTGAAAACCTACTAATAGCGCAATTTATGACAGCGCCATCGTATTCGTCGTAAAATGATGGAAAATCGGTACCGCCTCCGCAGTAGCTTATTCTATGAGGTGCATATCCCCTTATGGTTTTATTCTGCAATCATTTTCCCTCTGAGAAAATCATCAGCGGCCTTCAGCCCTGCTTGAGTTCCTATATCAAGGAACGCCTTAGCCCAAACAGCCCCTACCTTTCCATATTTCAAAAGCTCCCTGATGCCGCTTGTTAGCTCAAGCGTCTTCCCGTCAAAAAGGCGCTGCAGATACTCAAGAATCTGCGGATAAAAGTAGTACATGCCAGCAGCCACAACATCTGAGATTAGCTTAGATGGTTTTTCAATCATATCCACAACTTTATCATTAGAAAGAAGAACCTGGCCGCTGCGGAGGGCCTTTTCTTTGCTCACTCTTGAAACCACTATCCCATTGTTTTTTCCTTTGACCAGTCTTTCGACTATCTTTCTCAAATCGTCCACGATGTAAGTATCTGCCAAGTATAGAACAAATGGATCTGAACCGATGAACTCGCGCGCTAGAAGGGTAGCATGCCCAGTACCGAGTATCTGCTTCTGAAAAATATACGATATCCCAACACCTCTGTATTGCGAGCCGAGCATTTTTGTTATTTGATCGCCCAAATGCCCGACCACAATTCCAATTTTTACGTCAGGTACCTTAACTAGCGAATCAAGAATATGCTCTATGATTGGTCTGCCTGCAACCTCAATCAGAGGTTTGGGTACCTTATCTGTTAATGGTCCGAGTCTCTCTCCGCGCCCCGCAGCTAGCATAACAATTTTCATGAAAGATCTCCTAATGCCTAGAGCAGTTCAGCTTTAAGAAACAAGGTTGCACTTATAAGGTAAATCTATCATTTCTTAAGGAGAGACTTGATGAGCCTTCGAAGGTATAGCTTTGTTTGGCTAAATCAGAGCGAGAAACCCACATCTCTTGGCTAGCCCATAGAACTTCTTGTCAGAAGTCAAAACTCTAATCCCCATAAGTTCTCCTAGAGCTATATAGCAAGCATCATAAACGGTGATGCCAAACTGGAATGCTAGGTTCGAACATCTCTTAGCCAGATCTTCGGAGGGCGTAATTAGGTCGATCTGCATAGAGAATATATCTGCTATTGCCCTCCCAACCTTGGTGTTATTAAATCCAGGCTTAAACCTTAGAGCGTTCGATAGTTCATAAATCATCAGGTCCGGAGCGATTATGAACTTCGTACCAACGATATGATCTTCTCTAACTTTAAGGGCCTGCTCAGTACCTTCCTCCTCCGAGAACCATTTGACGATTACAGACGCATCGACTACTACTTCCTCTTGTCCCGCCATTTCCTAATCTCCGCCATCCCCGACCATTGCACTTTTGACTCCGTGCGAAGCATATCCATGTCCTGGGCCGCTCTTCGCATCATTTCCATATCACGCATTTTGTGTTGCCTAGTTGAGGCAACCCACATCCTGAAAGCCTCTGAGGCTGCATGACCGACCCTGATGCCACGCCTAACTGCCTCCGCCTTGAGATTTCTGAAAGAGTTCTCATCTACATCTTTGATGCTAATACTCACATTACTTGTTTCCTTTTACAACTTATAAATCTTTTCTAACTAGTAAGACTCAATCGATAAGAGGATGGGAGTCCTATCCTATAGTTCGCCCCCCAATACTCATTGCCATAAAAAGTTCTGTTTGTCGTCCCCTTTGATCTATCACTCAACTTCATACCTATGCCGTATCGAGCCTCTTGAGGTAAATTGCACGTAGGATCGAGATCTCCCCAAACAGGCAAATCGTCAGCAGCATAATGAAAGCAATACTTCTATCACCCGCTCCTACTCCTCCCTTAAGCTCTTCATCGCTTCGGAATCAGGTTTGGAAAATATATCCGAAGTTTTTCGACTGCGATTGGCTGTTTATGGAGAGGAATTGAGGCTGAACTATTCTTTCAAAAAGACTGGTAGTGAGCTATCGTAGGGTTCCGAGGATATATCAAAAATTAACCAAATATTCAAATCGCCTATCACACAAGACCCATAGGTTATGGTCGAAGTTATTGTTCGAAATGAATCAGAGCAAGGTATCCATCCTCTTGTCCCCTTTAAGACTCGAGTCTTTAGACATGCTCGCTCTTCTCAGCCATGTTGTGAATCAGTGTCCTTCGAAATCCAATATCCGAAAAATAGTTTCTCTTAGTAATGAACGAATTCGAGAGATTACTGTAATCCTAAACCCTCGGCATATTCTTTGGGAGAAAGTATTGGCATTCCGATGATCCTGGACAGCTCCTTCTTATTGGATAAGAATTCCTTGTCTCCTGTTACAAAGGCCCCAAGTTCGTTGTTCATTCGTTTTGCGTGTCTGGCCGCTGCAAGGCGAATAAGGTCGAGCGTTCTGAGCGTGCTTTGCAGACTTAGAAGGATTGCTTCGTTGAAGATGCTCGGTAGACTTGCCTGAACTCCCCTAATTGATACCGGTGTGTCTCCTGATATGTTGATGAACTTAGGCTTGATTCCTGCAAGCCAACTGAGAATTCTGACAACAAAGACCTTCCTTCCCTTCTCGCCTTTCTCTCCTTTTTTGGCTTCGTAAAGCCTTCCTGACACCGATGCTACCTCTAGGAGTGCCAGCACTGAAGTCTCGGCTTGTATCTCATCGTCTTCTAGGCTCCTGACTATGGCCTTCGCCTCTACATGGTACGGATCATCGGATTTGAGCCTTGATACGAAGACGTTTGTATCCATATAAAATTGCTTCATCTCTCCCTTCCTTCCCCAACGAGCTCAGCGGCAGTCTTCGACCCTCTGAAGATTTCTGCGGCTAGGCGGTCAAACTCCATGTCAGACATCTTGCCTGCTTCCTTAATGATCTCTTCCACATCATCATCAGCAAATAATTCGGGGTGCTCTTCGAAGTGCTCCTCTATCATCTTCCTTAAGGCTTCACTCTTGCTCTTGTAACCTCTGGCCTTGACTAACCTCTCAATCTTTTCCTTTGTTTCCTTCCTGACCTTTACGTTGAGGATCTCCATATTAGTAACGCGATTGTATTACGTAATATAAAGATGTTCCTACGATACTTACAAATTTCAATTCTCAAACACAGATTACAAACCAAAATATTGCAGACTTGCAAGTAAAGTGGATCTAAAGTCCCAGCAAAGCCGAAGGGAATTGGAGGGATTCCTCCTGAAGGAATTCAGACAACTCCCATGGCTATCAACGGGATTGTATATTTTGCAACTGGCTACAATCGACTAATTGCTTTAGAAGGTTCTACAGGAAGGGAAGTCTGGTCGTTTCAGCCTTGGCGGCAATGGCTTTATCATCTGTTATCACAATGGCTCTTAGTTCAACGGCAAGAGCAGTTACCAGTGAATCGAAGTAGCCCATACCCTCGGCCTGTAATGCTGAAGCTGTGGTTAAGGCAGTTGAAGACATAGGCACGACTTTCCCAAGTGGCATCTTCGGTGAAAGTTCGAGCCACGTGATCTCACGCTCAGCTTCTGTATAATTTCTTGCCTTCATGAGTAGGTCGAATTCAATCAAAGTGGAATCGGGGATGGCGATTTCAGCTGACTTTCCAAGTCTATCGAGATAGACGGAGGCCTTCTTATGATGAGCGTCATCAGGGTTCAATGCGCCAACAATGACTAGGGTGTCAAGGAGCTTCATTCTTCCTTTGGCACCAACTGGGAGGCTATCTTATCTGCCTCATGATCCTCCTCCCTCCACCCAGCCAACTTTTTGCGTGCAATCTCTCTACCTTTCTTCATACCTGCATCCACCGCTATCAGCTCTATCCTCCCAAGCCCTCTGACTGTCACCACTGCCTGAATGGGAGGAGAGATCTTGGCGATATCGCGAACCCTCTTGGGGATGAGAAGCCTTCCTTTCTTGTCTATGGTGGCAATTTCACTCAATGTTACCACATCTTAGTAAAATCGCCCACAATATAATAGTTGTGGGAAACTGAGTAATAGAACTTAGCTTCGACTCGACAGGTTTCATAGGAAGAAAGGGGGAAGTTTTGCCTTGAGCTATGAAGCGGAGGCAAGGCTCATTGGCGATGACGGGATTGTAGTAGATGGTTGACTCAAGAGGTTTGATCAGGAACTGAGGAAAGGGTAGGTTAGGCAACTCAACCCAACCGTTTAGATTAATTAGCCTTCAGAAGAGGATTCATATCTATTAGTTATCTCCTTTCGAAGATCCCCGCAGAATCTTGCTACGATTCTTCTCTAAACTCTCAAGGTAGATAGCAAACAAAATAGAAAGAGCGCCGAAGAGGTAAATCATCAGCAGTATGGTAAAACCAAAATCTCTATCGCCTGCTCCAAAACTGACCATGAAGGCTGCGAAAAGGCTCGTCATAGCCATAAGAGAACCTGCCAGTGAAAGGCTAATAATTGTGTACCTCTTCAATCTATCATGATAAGAGAAACCCCTCTTATAATGTAGCAGAATCTTTTATTCTAACCTCTTTAATGCACTACTTGTGAAAGCCTATCTCCTTGTCCTCATCCTTACCCTGCCCAGCCTTGGCTTTGCTGAAGCTCAAAACTCTTTGATTGGTGCTAATTGGGAGCTCCCGGGCTTTGATCCTTTCAACACGAATTTCAATCCTCAATCCCAGATTACAAACCAAAATGTTGGAGACTTGCAAGTAAAATGGATTTACCAAGTCCCAGCAAAGCCGAAAGGCGTTGAGAAAGGTGTAGCACCTGAAGGAATTCAGACAACTCCCATGGCTATCAACGGGATTGTATATTTTGCAACTGGCTACAATCGACTAATTGCTTTAGAAGGTTCTACAGGAAGGGAAGTCTGGTCGTTTCAGCCCAACACAACGTCATATTTTGGAAAGTCCTGGTGGTCGGGAAGATTTGCAACCAGATCGCTTACTCTACATAATGGAATTCTGTACATGCAGGGCAACGACTGCAGCATCTACGGCCTTGAACCTACAACAGGAGAATTGAAATTTTCTCTACCTGATACGTGCAAAGACATACCTGGCAATACTGGACAATACTTCGGAGTCATGTCGCCAGTATTCTATAAGGACATCCTGATTACAAGGGCGAATGGAGGCTTCTATGGAGCAAGAGGTTTTGTTGCAGCCTATGATCTAAATAGTAAACAGCTGTTGTGGAAATGGTACTCTGTGCCTCCTGCAGGAGGAGAGCCAGATTGGGGTCTGAAGGATGCAGCGAAGGGAAACATCTTACCGTACAAGGGAGACTGGGGGAACTCTGAGCTAATTGGCGGTGGGACCCCATGGGGTTATATGGCTGTAGATGAGGAAACTGGGCTAGTTTATACGCACACTGGAGACCCTTCATCGGTAGGATACGATGCTGCTCTAAGGCCTGGTCCTAACCTCTTTACAACATCTGTAGTTGCTCTAAATGCAAAGACAGGCGAATTGGCATGGTACTATCAGACGGCTCCGCACGACATAAACAATCACGATCCAGTGTGGAGTGTGATACTTGCCAAAGTTCCAATAAACGGTGTAGAGAGGAAAGTTACAATTAGTGCATCGAAGAGCAACTATGTCTACGTCCTTGACGCCCTAACTGGAAGGCCCGTCTATGACCCTGTAAAGATCGGCCCCCCAAGCATAAACTCTCCAAATGACAATGCTGGAAATTCTGCAAATTTGACTTTGTCGACTAGCGTCCTTTTGGGTAAGATACACTGCCCAGGCAACCTTGGAGGACCCTTTGCTCACCCTGCCTTTGCCTATAATACTATCTTCGTAAGCTCGCAGAACGAATGCGGAACTGTCCGAAAGGCAAAGATACCCTACAAGGACAAAGTCATTGATGGATACGACTTCCTTCTTCCTGCAGACCTTCCACAGAATTCGACAATATATGCAATTGATGCTTCTACCGGGAAGCTAAAATGGTCGTTCTTTATTGGAAATAGGTTCCAGAGTGCTGCATTGACGGTGAGCGGCAAGGTCGTCTATGCTATCGATAGAGTTGGAATATTTTACGCTTTGGATGCTGAAACTGGGAAGCTTTTGAATAAAGTGCCGTTCAATTCTTTTGGCGCTGCAGGAGTTGGAATAGGTGCCGATGCAAGAGGGGAGATGATGTTATTCGTCGCTACTGGAGGTGCAGAGCTTGTGGAGGAGAGGCCTGGCATTATGGTTGCCTTTGGACTTCCCTCTGAAAAGATTCCGAGCATAAATTATGCTGACCAAATTACCGTCGCTGCACTTGCGGTTGCTGCAGTTTCGATTGTCTATGCTGTTGTGAAGGGAAGAAAATCCAAGCGTTAGTGCCCGCCCCTGCACAAAAGAGGGGCCTAATATGAAGAAACAATAGTATTGTTCTGAGGAGTAGAGTACTAGAGTGATTTAGTCATGTACACTTGAAGGCAAAGTAAGCATAAAGTATTTGTAAGCCATGAAAGTTGAGCCGTAAAGACTAAGATTAATGCCGTTCGATAAAGGATCGCTGATACTTGCAAACTTCACCGCTAAGATCAAGGACACCGGTGAAGGCGTAGACTCTACTATAGAGGAAGATGCTAAGAAACTCGGGATTCACGACCCTACGAGGAAATACGAACCAAGATTGGTTGCTGTTGGGGATTCGTGGGTGCTTCAAGGGGTAGATGAAGCTCTTACCAAAGCTGATGTTGGCCAGAAAGTTTCGATTGAAGTTTCTCCGGAGAAGGGTTTTGGGATGAGGGATCATGCAAAAGTTCGCCTGATTCCAATTAGGAGGTTTGGCGATAAAGCAGATCAATTGAGCATCGGTGCTGAAATTGAAGTTGATGGAAGGGTTGGCATCGTGAAACTTATGAGCTCTGGAAGGGTTCAATTGGATTTCAACCATAGGTATGCTGGAAAGGTTCTGCTGTATGATATTGAAGTTGTAAAGGCTCTGAGTACTGATGACGAGAAGATCAAAGCCTTGGTTCACAGGAGGATGCCTATTGAGATGGATAAAGTCGACCTTACAATTGAGGCCAATTCTGTTAGCATAAAGCTTCCAAATGATACGTACCTTCTCGAAGGGCTGCAGATAATCAAGAGGGCCATTACAAATGATATCTTCAAGTACAACAAAAATTTAGAGAAGGTTCTTTTTGTAGAAGAATACCTTTCGCAAAAGCCGAAGGAAGAGACTAAAGCAGAAACTAAAGAAGAGGTTAAGGAAGTCGAGGCAAAGGCTTCCAGCTAGGCTACTCCTGCAGACGTGATCAATTTCATAGCTTCAGCATTATTCAATTTCTTCTTGCTCAAAATAGTGTAACGTTCAGGTCTTACTGTTGCAGCCATGACGACAGCCTTCGCCATAGTTTCAGCATCAATTCCAATTGCTTCAGCAGTCGTCGGGGAGCCTATGCTCTTCAGAGCCTTTGAAATCTTGTCCCATTCTAGCCCGTGCAGTTTTGCCATCAATATAGTGCCTATCCCACACTTTTCTCCGTGAAGTCCTTTTCCCGGTGCAATTAGATCGAGGGCGTGGCTGATTAAATGCTCAGAGCCGCTGCACGGCCTGCTACTTCCTGCAATCCCTGCCGCTACACCTCCACTGATTAATGCTTCTACAATCTCTCTCACACTATCAACGCTGCAGTCTTTCCACCTTGAGGCGTTTTCAATGAACATCTCTGCTCCCAGCATTGCTAAACTTGCTGCGTACCTTCCGTAATACTCGCCAACATCGTCCCTTGCAAGTTCCCAGTCTTTTACTGCGGTAATTTTGGCTACGAGGTCTCCACAGCCGCTAAGAATTAATCTTCGGGGTGCATCTGCAATAACATCAATATCCGCAAGTATCCCTGCAGGTGGCTTTGCAACTATTGAATATGGTTTGTCCAAGCCTTTCATCGAAGCAAACGGACTAGACATTCCGTCGTGGGATGCGCTCGTAGGCACGCTTACGAATGCAATGTTTGAGTAGAACGCTGCTAATTTTGATAGATCAACAGATTTGCCCCCTCCTAGCCCGATTATGTGTGAAACCTTTTCTTTTGTTGCCTGCTTTGCGATTTGCTCTGCAATGTCTTTAGTGGCACTTTCAGAAACAAACCATGTAATTGCTATTCCTGCAGACTTTAGCGAATCCTCTACCCTCTTCCCCAGTTTCTGCTTGACATGAGGCCCTGTAACTACTATGACCCTGTTTGCAGAGGCTAATTCCCTCACGAACCGGCCTAACTCTGCAATCACTCCTTGCCCTACCAGCACCCTTCTTGGAAGTTCCATCATGTGCCCGCGCAATATCTTCCCTTGCGCTTTAGAGGAGGGGAAAAATTAAGATACCTACTGCTTTTCTCTTTGATAGGATGCTATCTCGGTGACCTTGAAGTTTTGGGAATACATAGACTAGATATTTATCGGAGCTGCAACATAGGAATTTTCACAAAGGCAAACGACAACTTTGTTCTCGTACCTCTAGGTCTGGCTTCTACGAAGACCGAGCAGCTTTCTAACTTCCTTGGCGCTAAAGCTATTAGCATTTCAATCGGAGGTTCGAGGTTGCTAGGCCCTCTAATTGCCATGAACGGCAAGGGAATTCTTGTTTCGAAACTTGCAGATGATTTCGAGATTGATGCTCTCCGCAAGGAAACTGGGCTCCGTGTTGAGAGGCTAGAATCTAAATTTACCTCTCTAGGTAATATGATCGCGGCAAATGATAACGGTGCAGTGATTTCGAGTGCGTTTTCGAGGGAAACTGCGGCCATGATTTCTGAAACTCTTGGCGTCCCTGTGAGACACCTTAGCGTTGCACAGTACATTCAGGCAGGTTCTATGGTTGCGGCTTCGAATTCTGGCGCCATCATGCATCCTGCAGGAACGGAGTGGGAGATGAAGCAAGTTAGTGAAACTCTGAAGGTAGATGTTGAAGCGTGCACAGTCAATAATGGAGTTCCGTATGTTTCATCGGGGATAATAATCAACAGCAAAGCCGCAGTGGTTGGAAGCTTGACAAGTGGCCCTGAGCTGATGATATTGTCAAGAGCTCTAAAGCTATAGCAAGTATTTTAAATCGTCGTTCCAAGCTTTATGTGATAGCTTTGGCAGCAGACCAAGAAGAGCAACGATTACAATCTTTGGTATCTCAAGTTAGAATTCTAGAGGCTTACCTGAACGAAATCTCCACAAGGGAAAACCTGACGGGAAGAGCGATAATTGAAAGCAGAGCCTCTTTGGAAGCGGTAAAGACTCTTACAAGCGCACCAAGCAACGATGTACTATTACCAATAGGAGCAGGAGTACTACTCAGTTCAGCAATAGCGAAGCCGGACAAGCTCTTCATCGATATTGGGGCTGGAGCAGTAGTTGCGAAGACTCCAGAAGAAACTATAGCACTTGTAGAACAAAGAATCAAAGAACTAGAAACAGCATTAGAAAACCTTCAGCGGCAAAAAGCCCAAGTCGAAAACCAGCTCGCATCGTACAGGGCAGCTGTAAATGACATTGTAGAGAAGGCCAGAAAGGAAACATAATGTTTGATAAGCTAAAATCTGCATTTTCATCGGTTGTAAACGCGTTTACCGAGCGCACCTTATCGGAAAACGAAATCAACGAATTGTTAGGAAAATTAGAAATTGATATGCTAGAAAGCGATGTTGCCTACGAAGTAGCACAGAACATTCTATCTGATTTAAGACAGCAATTGGCCAATGAAAAGGTCAAGAGGGCAACTGATACATCAGACATCATCATAGGAAAGTTCAAGCAGTCTATCGAAGATGTATTTGCAAAGGCAGCGACCATAGATGTATTCTCAAAAATAGCGGAAAAGAATTCAACAGGACAACCATATGTCATAACTTTCTTGGGGATAAACGGGACAGGGAAAACTACTACAATAGCAAAATTCGCAAATATGCTGAAGAAGAAAGGTCTCTCAGTAGTAATAGCTGCAGGCGATACTCATAGAGCAGGAGCAATTGAGCAGGTTTCCGAGCATGCAGACAGATTAGGAATAAAGGTAGTTTCGCAGAGATATGGATCTGACCCAGCAGCAGTGGCAAGGGATGCTGTCATATATGCAAAGACCCATCATATCAACATTGTAATAGTTGACACAGCGGGGAGAATACAGACAAGCAAGAATCTTATGGACGAGATGACCAAAATAGTCAGAGTCGTAAAACCTGACCTCAAGATATTCGTAGGAGATGCCCTTGCAGGCAACGATGCAATTTCCCAAGCTAAAGAATTTCTCAGCGCCACGGACTTTGACGGTGTAATCCTAACAAAGATAGACGCTGACGCAAGAGGTGGAGCGGCACTTTCAATAGCAAGCGTTACAGGAAGGCCAATTCTATACCTTGGAGTAGGCCAGGAGTATGACGATTTGATACCTTTCGAACCCTCATTCTTCACGAAGAACCTTTTCAACAGACAAGCTGTCGCTGCAAACTAAGCGTGTTTCCTTATGCCGAAACTATCATTGCCAAACATTCTCACCCTCGAAGAACTCTCCCTGAATCAGATAACTGCAATTCTCGACCTTGCAAACAAGCTGAAAGTTGAAAGAAAGAGAGGAATCACGAGAAATAGCTTAGCCGGCAAGACACTTGTGCTATTATTTCAAAAGGCATCGACGAGGACGAGGGTGAGCTTTGAAGTTGCCATGGCAGAGCTTGGAGGCTTTTCCATCTTCCTGAATTCTTCCGATATACAGCTTTCGAGAGGGGAGACCATAGCAGACACGGCGAGAACACTCTCACTATTTTCGCATGCACTTGCGGTAAGGGTCTACGACCATAAAGACATTGAAGGACTCTCAAAATATGCTAGCATACCCGTCATAAACGCACTTTCAAACGACTACCATCCGTGTCAGGCATTATCCGATATCCAAACGATCAGAGAAAAGAAGGGCAATTTCAAGAAGCTAAAAATGGCATGGGTAGGAGACGGCGACAACGTCTGCAATTCATTGCTCATAGCTTCTGGCAAAGTCGGTATTAACATGATGGTTGCATCTCCGAAGAAATACAGGCCATCATCCTTTGCGCTAAAAGTTGCCAAAGACGCTGCCAGATCAAGCGGAGCAGTAATAGAGGTAACAGATGATCCATTAGAAGCAGTTAATGGTGCAGACATAATCATAACGGACAGTTTCGTTTCTATGGGCTCCGAAGCAGAAGCAAAGGAGAGGCTCCAAACTTTCATCCCGAAATACCAAGTTACTGCAAAGCTATTCTCCAAGGCCAAGAAAGATGCGATATTCATGCACTGCCTCCCAGCAAAGAGGGGTCAGGAAGTAGAAGCAAAGGTGATAGATGGAGCAAGGTCAGTTGTATGGGAAGAAGCCGAAAACAAACTTCACACGCATAAGGCCCTGCTTCAGCTATACCTTACGAAGAGTCTTTGAATACCCTCTGAACCTTACCATTTCGAAATCAGCAATTCTGTCATCTTCTATTGCAATGCCCTCTTCCTGCAACATCTCTACCTTCCTCCTTACCCCTTTAGCATAGCCTCCCAGCCTTCCATCAGAGTGCACTACCCTATGGCATGGAACCTTTGGAGCATGTGGGTTCAGGTGCAGAAACCTTCCCACCTGCCTTGAAGAGCGAGGATTACCCAGAGTCCTTGCGATGTCTCCATAAGTTCCCACCTTGCCCTTTGGGATCATCGATGTAAGAGAATAGACCTGCGAGGCAGTGATCTTGGGCTTCAAAGTTTGATTATATTGAGATTCTTAGCTTCTAATATTTGAAGGATCCTCTGCTTGTCCTGCCCCAGACCCTTCCAGTCAAGATATACATCTGTAATTTTTTCGCAACTCTTGCTAATCAAAGAATCAATAGTGTCTTCCGTGACATCCTGGAGATTGTGCTTTGAGATGAAACCTGCAAGCGCAACATCAGTCTCTGTAAGTAGCTTGGTGAACTTCTCCGAATAATGCAAACCTCCAACTCCAATCCCTATCCTCCTTGCCTTGCTGAAATTATCAAGAGTTGCCGCAAGTGTTTTGCATATTATAGATGCTCCGTGCAAATCAGTCCATTCTTTCTCCGTAGAACCCAATTCTACAAAAAGGACAGGCTTCTTCAATGATGTAGGACCATGATGAGTCGATTCGATTACAATATCGTAGGGCTTGGCTTCGTCCTTAAGTTTCCATAAATTCTGCATAAAGCATTTCTGCAGGCTTGGGTACGTGCAGGCAAGCTCTCTAACCTTGCCTCCATGGGAAGCATCTTCACCAATATTGCCTGGAAAGTGGGAAGTTATAGTCGGGGTTGCGCTCTGCGAGGCATGCCTTGAAAGGAATATGTGCGCCTTTGGCGAAAAAACATCCAAATCATCTATGTATAGAACATCCTTCTCAGAGAATAATAATGCATCATCATTTCTTATTAAAATCGGATTGCTCTTAAAATTCTTACCGGAGTCTCTAAAACCATAATCCTTTACCAGAACCTGTGCCATCAATAAACTAGCTTTGTCAACTTTGGAGCCTACTAGAGAGAACCTCAAGCTAAGACACTTTCTATGAAACTGCTATCTTTATAACCCAGTGCTGTATATTGGTTTGCCTTCGCAAAATCAATATAAGAACATCGACAATTGACGAACTTTTTAACCCTTGGAGCAAAAGACTAAAAAAGGAAAGATAGAAGGAGAATTTAGATTTACCATGGCTACTGTCGAGATGAGGGGTTTCGAGGCCTATTACGAATCCGAGTCTTCGTCAAAACTTCAGCAGATGTATCGTTTCATGCGGCTGGCAAGGTGCGTCGATGAGAAATGCGTTAATCTTCAAAGGCAAGGCAAAATAGCCTTCTATCTCCCTCAGATAGGACATGAAGCCTGTTCTGTTGGTAGCGCATTTACATTAGAGAACGAGGACTGGGTATTCCCAGGCTACAGGGAGATTGCAGGTGCTCTTGTAAGAGGCTATTCGCTAAGAGATCTATTCTCTCAATTTAGAGGAACTGTAAATGATGCACAAAAGGGAAGGCAGATGCCTGTATTCTTTAGCGATAGGTCGATAAGGTGGGTAAGCACATCTGCACCCGTAGGAAATAGGATCATACATGCGGTTGGGGTGGCGCTAGCTGCAAAGTTGAAGGGCGACAAGATCGTTTCGTTAGTTTATTTTGGAGACGGGACGACTTCTACTGCAGACTTCCATACGGGCTTGAACTTTGCTGGAGTCTTTCAAACTCCGACAATATTCTTCTGCCTTAACAACCAATATGCAATCTCACTTCCATTTGAAAGGCAGACAGCATCGGAGAGTATAGCCATAAAGGCAAAAGCATATGGAATTGACGGAGTTAGGATTGATGGTAATAATGTCCTGCAGGTCTACAATGTCACAAAGGCCGCTGTCGAGCATGCTAGGAATGCGGGAAGACCTACGCTGATTGAAGCTCTAACATACAGATTAGCAGGGCATAGTACGTCGGATGATCCTACACGGTATAGAAGCAGTGCAGAAGTTTCTGAATGGATGCGTCAGGATCCTGTGGAGAAGTTCAAGGTATTTCTGATAAGCAAGAATTTGTGGAGCAACGAAATGGAAGAGAAGCTTAAGGAAGAGTCGGTAGCTCTTATTGACGATGCTGTAGACTATATGGAAAAAGCCGAGCTTCCGAGCAAGGAGACGCTGATACAGGACGTCTATGCCGATGTTCCTGACAATCTCCGAGAAGAACTTGACGACATGCTTTCTTCAGAGTGACTGACATCCCCCTGTGCAGGGGCGGGCACATGGCTGACTAACAGAATGCTATCCAATTAACTACATCGCATTTGCCCCAGCAAGCATATCTTTGATCAGTGCAAGCATGGAAACGTTGCTCTTCACCTTCTCTATCGCAATCTTCCTGACAATCTTTGTTCCTCCTCTTATTCCGTACATTTCCTCCAGTATTTCGCAAATCACCTTCGGATAGGCAGTGTAAAGCCTCCTATTCTCCATGTATTTCGGCCCCTTGCTGAATGTCCTCATATCTGGGAGAACTTTCCTCTGCTCAAGCGCCTTGCCGTAATAAGAAAGAGCAGACTCGTCAAAGTTATTGCTTTCTTTAGCCTTTTTGATAGTATCAGCAGCAGCCATGCCCGACGAAATAGCAAGGTCAACTCCTCTGAAGGTATAGCCATTGTTGATGATAAAACCTGCAGCATCGCCGCATATTAAAAAGCCCCCTCTGTACAATTTTGGAACCATCGCAAGGCCAGCTTCTGGTATTGTGTGAGCGCTGTACTCTAACGTCTTCCCTCCCTTCAAGAGTTTCATTATTGCTCGATGCTGTTTAAAATTTTCGAATATCGATGGAACTTCCACCTTCGCTTCCACAAGGTCAACAGTTTTTACGACTACACCGACTGAAACGCTATCTTTGTTTGTATAAATGAAGGCTCCTCCTCTTAGCCAGCTGCTCGCATAGCCGACATAGACTCCAGCAAAACCCTCGTTTTCACTCAAGCCGAACCTCTCTTCTATTACATTCTGCGGAAGCTCGATGACATCCTTTATGCCTACAGAAACGTGTTTTGGATTGATGTTGCTACTCAAGCCAGCTTTCTTAGCTAACGTTGCCGTTGTTCCCTCGCAGTCTATCACAACATCTGCAAGAACATCATCTTGACCAGTTTTGACTCCTTTTACCATGTTCCCTTCAATTATCAGCTCATCGACTTTGGTTTCTGGGAAGAGCATTGCACCTTTTTCGACTGCTTTGTCTGCTAGCCATCTGTCAAATTTTGATCTAATTGCTGTGAAACTGCGCGGTTGGTCACTGGCAAAAGTTATCGATGCGGAGGATTTTTCCGTCATGAAGGTTATTCCTTCCTTGGCAACATTTCTTTCAATAGGAGCGTCCTTGTCGTAATCAGGTATGAGCTCCTTCAGGGAATACGGGTATATCCTCCCTCCAAATACATTCTTAGATCCTGGGTACTTCCCCCTTTCGAGCATTAGAACCTCCAAACCAGAACTTGCAAGTGAGTAGGCACAGGCACTACCCGCAGGGCCAGCTCCAACGACTATTGCATCAAACTCTTTCAAGTTGGTTCATTATGAAATAGAACAGGTATTAACTTTAGAGCTTTTGAAGAAGAAATTAGCCTATTCTTGTAGAAAGCTTGCTAATCCCTTTTACCTCTACTTCGGAGACAAGGTTGGAAGTCTTGACGGCCTCTTCAAGCCTATCAACTGCTCCCTCTTTCTCTTCTACTTGAACATCGAGTAAAAGTGCAACTAATCCAAAGGCTATCGGCTCCTGTCCTGTTCTTTTGATTGCTGCGCCCTTAGGGAGGACTTTTTCTATAGAAGAGGCCATCTTCTTTAGATCGGTACCGACTTCCTTCGGTAATACTTTAATCTTAGCGATCAGCATTCCCATTTAGATCAAGGTCCCTGAAAGCCGCAGTTGACGCATTTGTACTCTCTGGAGAACTTTCTACACTTTTCGCATCTCCACATCAGAGACTCTCCGCACTCTGGGCAGTAGAACTTTACAGCCTTTTCTCCTGGTAATACAGGCTTGTTACATGATGAACATACTGGCAGTGTTTGTGTCTGCGACATATTTGTGACCCTGTCGCGTTACCCCTTATTTTAATGATTTGTCATAGCTGTGACCGCCCCTGCACAAAAGCTAGGAAGGAGGGTCACAATGTAAAGAAATAGTGCTAGAGTAATAGAGTAGATTAGTAGAAGATGTTGTTCTTTGTCTGCGTGTATACCCTCCCTTGCTATTTACCCTCAAAACATGTAGCAAATCCTTGACTTCCAATAATCCAGATTTGTCGAAAATTGTAATACGCCAGTAGTTATGTATTTAGCCAGAGATTGTGGCAAACATGAAAAAATCTAAATTCATATATAGAATTGTGCATCTGTATAGCTTGTTGAGCAAGATTACCGTTGAGCATAACCCGTCCAAGGAACGCCTGAAGGAGCTCGGAATTTCAAAATGGCCAATTTGGACGAAAGAAGTTTCAGAATTCCCTTGGAACTATGATGAAAAGGAAACGTGCTATTTCCTTGAAGGCGATGTTATCATCAGACCCGATAACGCTTCACAAGTACAAATAGGCAAGGGCGACCTTGTCGTTTTCCCAGAGGGCATATCTTGCACGTGGAAGATACTCAAGAACGTTAAGAAGCACTACAAATTTGGCTAGACTCTAAGTATATTTTCTATGTCAACGTCAGGGTAGAAAGTCCACACTGGCTGCCTGCAATATAGCTTACCCTGATTGCAATACTTTATTTTTCCAATGTCTTCAGAAACCTCCCTGTTGTTATGCGCCATCTTCCTGACAAAGCACGGAGGCCCAAGATATTTACCGAGATTTGGATGCACAGAATTGATTTGACCTATCTCTTCCATAGTAACCTGCCAGATTTCTTCTTCCGCCCTCAAGCACGACCTGTTGGTGAATTTGTACCATAGATGCAGCAGGGGACCTGTGGCTGGGAAGCGAACGGCCAAACTGTTCGGCAGGATGTAGGAAGCATATTCGTAAGGAACCTCATCAAGTAGTCTATTCTTCGCATTCCAGAGCTCGTCCATCCATTCTTTGTACAAATCATAGGCTTCCGTGCACCTTCTTATTATCTCGGGCGTGATGTAATCTGGCTTGGTAGTGTTGACCGCAAACGTAAGCGGCCTTGATCCTGGGATCGTCCGGTGCCTCTGATCCTGGGAATCAGCCGTATGGGAGATCTTCTTTTTGAAAGTGTATTGAGCATGGTTCAAAACCCTTGTCAAAGGTGAAACTATGGAGAGGTTAACAGTATCGATCAGGTAGGGGTTCTTTGCAGGGTTTAGCACCAAATCTATAGCATCTTCATCAGAGAGCTGTGATCTGGGCAGGCCAAAAACCTCCCTTACAGCATCTGCAATAACTTCTTCTGCATCTGCAGACCATCCAACAAGCTTAGATCTTTTACCTTCGAGCGATGTATCAAACTCTTCTACGAATTTGTCGCTATCTCTTGCACCCTTGAACGATGTTTCTGGGGCGCGTTCTTTCGAATATGCCCCCTCTTTTTCTGCAAATGCTGGAAATTTAGGATCAACTGCTCTGACCTCTTCGATCATCTTTGAAACTACAATATTCGCTTCCCACGTGAGGTTTTTCATCTTGAAGTAGCGCCAGAGTGTTACACCGTCAATCGTATGTATAAGATGAGTATGAGCTGCTATGCTCAACGCATACCTTGCAGCTTCCATAGCCTTCTCCCGTATCTCGCGCTCGGCTTTGACCGCCAACTTCTCTGCAGAGACTCTTGTGCGATACTGGCTCGTTATGTATTCGATTAAGAGATTCGTTATTGCATCGTAAACTTCGTATGAACGCAGAATAGCCTTTTTGAAAATGGATTCTGCTATTTTGTTTCGGAGAGGAGGAAGTGTTGCTTTAGGTTCTTTCAATCGCACATATCTCTGGCTACCCTGCGAAGTATTGTAAAATGGGTGTGTATGCAGAAAATCATGTGTAAATGCCCTTGAAACGTTGCTGAGTTCGAATTCGAACATTTCATGCTGATACACTGTGTGATGGCCGCCCTCATAGGTAGTCTGCCCGACCTCTGCAATATCAGACTCCTTCAATCCTTCTATTGAAATCACGCCCGGAGAATAGCAGGTCTTTGCTGCTGAGATGGCATCTTTAGTAGGAGATTTGAAATGGTTCCTCAGTTTTACAAGGGGCTCGGGCGATTGTAGTTCCTTATCCATATCCAATTGCCCCTATGAAATCTTCTTAGCCTTCCTCCACAGCTCTTCAAGCGAACTCCGCAACGACTGTGCAAACGAAGAATTTCTGGTCCACATGGCTATTGCGTGGAGCGGTTCATCAGAAAGAGGGTCAGGCACCCCTATCATGACATCGTCCGTATCGGAAACCATAAGGTCAAGAAGAATGTCGTCATGTTTCTTTATTTCGATTCCCATCTTTGCAAGCGTAGAAAATTCACCGTCTGGTATCTTAAGCTCTGCAGGGACAATAATTCTGATCTTTTTCTTATCCTTAGATGCTGAGTAGATGTATCTCATAAAGATCTCCCTAGCTTCGAAAGCCTTCTTCACGGTCAGGATTACAGAATTTGATTTAACAAAGACCTCGGAAAACTTGTTTGCGATGCTGTTTATCCCCCTTAGCATAGCAATATCTCCAGCAGGCTCTTCTCTGGGCTGAACCTTCAGTTTCTGCAAAAGCTGCTCCATGACATCCATCCTCGTCGTCCTCTCCTGCTGGAATTCAGATTCAAACTGCTGCAGCCTTCCTTCAAGGGCAATATTCGGGCTTAGAGGAACGTGCTGTTCTCCATTTCTAGCAACGAAGCCTTTAGTCTCCAAACTGCTGAGCGTGTCATATATCCTTGGTAGCGGTATTCTGCCCAATCGGGAAATACTCTTCGGGTCTGACGCGCCTTGTAGCAGGGCAACATAAGCTCTTGCTTCGTAAAGGCTCAGTTTGAAAGCGTCTTTAAGAAGTGGTATAAGGTCTTTTGCTGCCAAGGCTATCAATGTCGCATTGTGCTGGTATTTAGGGATGGTTAGTGCATGACAAAGCTGAAAATAGAAAAATGCTTATTGACAACCCATGTATAGCTGATGGTGTAGCCTTTGTCATCAAGCGATTCACCGAAGCCAGAAGGCGAGGAAGATAGAATAAAAGGAGTAAAGATGGCTAATAATACTCCAAGAGTCTCGCGCAGAAAGTTCATGACGTATTTGGGAATTGCAGGGGCGGCGGCTGCAGTGGGAGGAGCGGCATATCTAAGCATGGCACAACCCTCTTCACCGACTATTCCAGGAGGAAATCAGACCCAACCAAGAAGACCCCTTATCATCGCAGAACCAAAGAACCCACAGAACTATACTCCAGATGAATACTACGAATTTATCAAATGGTTGCAATCCGTGTCAGACAAGGTTGCAGGGAAGCAGATACGGGTCGCACTAGAAGCTGAAGTGGGGCCAAGAGCTCTGTTTAGGAACAAGGTTGATTTCGATACCGCAACAGGAGTAAATTCGCTGTTCGAATTCGATATCTATCAGAACAACCTAGCAAAGACCCTTCTTGCAGTTACAACTAAATCTCCAACCTTTGATGTGATGAACATCGATATAGCTTATGTTGGGAGGTTCAAGGAGCATCTTCTTTCGATAGAGGAGCTCACTAAACAATTCCCAGACATCACCTATCCAAAGCTTAACCTTGACGATTTTGAGCGGGCCATGTGGAATTCCACTGCAAAATACCCGCCTGACCTTAACTTCGCACCCTATAACAAGACGTTTCCAGGTACGCCTGTTCACCTGCCTCAAGAAACCCCAATTATGATACGTTTCTACAGAAAAGACCTCTATCAAGCTGAGAAAAGGTCGCTACCAATTACATGGGACGAATATCTTGAGGATGCAAAATTCTTCAACAAACCCGAAAGAGCGCAGTTTGGAACTGTCCACATGTCAGCAAGGTTCCCGTCCATAGTCATGGAGTGGCACAACATACTCTATTCGTTTGGCGGCAAACTATGGAACTTCAACGACGATGGCTCTATCACAACCGATGTTGATAGCGATCAGGCCATTGCATCTTTGGAATATTACGTAAAGCTGCATGAGTATGCTGAACCTACGTCAAAGTTCTATGGTTGGGCACCAGCTGCAGATTCCATGAAACTTGGGCGGGCTGCAAATATGATAAACTTCACGGAATTCGCCGCTGACATGGATGTTCAAGGAGAATCCATAGTGGTCAGAAAGATAGGCTTTGACAAAAACCCCAAGGGTCCAGCTGGACAATCGCACCATTACTCGGGTGCAGGGCTGGGAGTTCCAAAGTATTCGAGAAATCCAGCGGCGGCTTGGCTTTTTGTCCAATGGGCTACCGTCGCAGCAACACAAATCGTCACTTCCCTTGACCCTCTGGCACTAGCAGTCCCCACTAGGAGAAGCGTATTTTCGCATCCCCAAGTGCAGCAGCTGATCAGCGAGGGAACGATAAGACATTTCAACGTTGCCAGAGAGATTCTTGACCAAGGCACAATCAACTTCAAGCCGGGCTTTCCGAACTGGGATGCTGCTGAAGGCATACTCATGACCAATCTCAACAATGCGGTTACAGGCGAAATGACACCACGGCAAGCGCTGAAGGGTGCCAAAGCGGACGTAGACGGTAGAGGACAGCTCGCGCCCTACGCCTTCTAACTTCCATGGCAATATTCGAATTGCTTATCTACCATAGCTTTATCTGGTGAAGTGATGTCCCGCACTGGCCCCTACAGGCCCCCTCCAATTGGAAGGAAAGGACTGCTTGGAATGACAATAGGAGTCTTAATCATTGGTCTTGCCATGTTTGCAACTCCAAGAGGCGTTGGTTCTGGAGCTCCAATCATGGAAACAATAGGCATACTGTTCCTTCTAGGCGCAGTCGGAATATACATGTACTCAAGAAGTTGGTCAGAATGCCCTCACTGCGGGAAGGATGTAAAGCGCACAGAGCCTGTATGCCCGAACTGCGGCAAGAGAATATTCGGAGAAACTACCTAGCTATCTTCTGACGAAGAGGTTGATCCTGGAGCCTCCAGCGATCTCCTCAAGTATCCTCTTAGCAACGGCTTTAGCTGGCTCTCTTATTCCTACTCTCTTCTGCAAGTCGTCGAAGCTCGTGAAAGGCTGCTTATCCCTTTGCCTGACTATTTCCAGCATGAACGTCTTTCCTATTCCCGGGATGAGCTCCAAAGCGTGCAGTCTTGGAGTGACTGCCTGCAGTTCGTTGAAATATGCGACATATTTAGCTTCGTTCGATTTTACTATAGTTTCAATTACGTCTGCAAGTTCGTTCTTCGCTTCCTGCGTCAGTTCTTCATAGCCGAGCTTGCCTAGCACGCTGATTATCTTCGATCGTCCTTCTTTCCCTATCGCTATGCGCTCTCCTCCCTGAAATGATGAATCCTCTGTTGCTAGAATTTCCAGCAATGTCAGACGCTCTTCTCCTATGGCTTGAACTATAGGGCCCTCTCTACCCTTTATTATCGTAGAGCGTCCGTGCGGGATAAAATCAAGGACGTAGGCGAACTCTTCGTACTTCTTGGGCACTGATATACTGCTCATTTCTTACGCCTTCGCTTCGCTAAGATCAGAATTCCGGGATTATTGCCAGAAGATGGCAGGAAAGAGAGTCAATGGTGTACATGTGCCCGATTCTCAATTTGTAATCGGAGCACTTCTGAAGTTTAAACCTTACGGTTAGTGCTATGTCATGTGCATTTGCAGAAGACTAACTTGCCTCTTTTAGTATCCCGTGAATCTTCTGCATTGTATCCGCCGGGAGAAGTTTCTTCCACCCTGCGGTAAACACCCTTATCTCTGCAGCGGTCTTTGGAAGAATATTTATGAGCTCTGCAGCCTCCTCTTCAGTCAGCTTGCACTCTTTGACAAGTTTATTGATTGCAGACTGTGCATCCTTCGAATCTGACTTCGCAAATTTCTCTGCGTAATCTTGAGTCCTCTTCTGCAATTGATCGATCTTTTCAGGATCTAGGCTGGCAAGTATCTCCCTGACTTCTGCCACCGAAACTGTCCTTTTAGATTTGATTTCCTTCAAGACTAACCCACCAGATGCTTTACGTGCTCTACCCTTGCTATTACAGTCCTGTCCTTGTTTCCGACTTTAACCTTGATCTCCAAGGACCTTCTGAGTACTTTAGTGATATTTCCAACCAAGCCCTGAAAGCGCCTGTGTGGCATCCCCTTCGGCTGAGCAGAATCGATTACTATCGTTACTCTGTCTCCAACGTTGTACACTCTAAGGTATGCGGAGAGACCTTTTAGAGACTCGCGCTTTCTGAACAATCTCCTTGTCTTTCTTCTATAGCCTTTACTGACTGGCACCTGCTATCACTGGACTTTTTCCCAGATTTTTGTCATATAATATAGATGTTGTGGTTAGGTGTATATCGATTCCTTTGTTGTACCCTTGACCTTAGTTTCCATAGCTGCCATCTCCGATTCAATGACCTCTGCACCCTTTATCAAGGACTCAATTGTAATGTCAAACTTGAAATAACTTCCGAGAACCCTTGCTGCTTCCGCTGCTGCTCTTGGGTCAATTCTTTCTATAGAAGCGTAAGGGAGTATTGCGAATGCTGGGAAGTTCCTGATTTCAAATTGGTTCAGCATCAAAGCAACAGGGCCAACAATTATCTTATCATCTTCGAGAAACTTCCCCTCTGCAATGATACCTTTGGGCTTGTACGCGCTTGTTCGTACGTACTTGAAAGTTATCCTCGGATCTGTTCGAAGGGAAGAATCTAAACCTCCAATGAGGGCAACTTCGGAGAATTTCTTGCTCATTATCAGATTGCAGAGCTCTCTGAAGAACTTTGTTTCCAAACCTCTTGCAGGAACGACTTCCGCCTTCATGAAGACTAGATCGTCTTTCTGATATAGCTCATAAGGAGTGACAACTTTCCCTCCAGAAGTCGATGATATTGGTGCTGTAGCGTCGGTGTCGATGAATGCTATTCGCTCAGGCTTTAGCTGCTGCACAAGGAACTTTATCGTCCAATATCCCGTTGCGCCGATGCCGTGGAAGCCCGTAATGAGTTTCTTGCCCTTGAAATCAATGTCAGGTATCAGCTCTATTTTTACCATCCTCAAATTGGGCATTCTGCTGGTTCAAAAGCATTCTTGCTAACACGACTGCGTGGCTCTACTATAATGAGGGTACTGTGCCTTCCCCTGCACAACGACTGAGAGGGAGTTACGATATAAAGCGACTGTAGAGTTATGAGAAGTGGAGTACTAGAGCGATAGAGTATGCTAGAAGTTATGCAAGAAATGGAGAACGAACGACGAAAGGAGCAGTAACAGAATAACAGCTCTATTTGAAAAATTCTATTGACAGGCCTGTATTCCTGAACGACAGTCCCCTATAACACGCTAACTTGACTAACTTGACTAACTCCTAAGGTGCAGATTGATGCAAGAAGACGTTTGGCATGAAGTCTCTTACTTCCTCCTAGATCTTACTACGTCCTTCTCATTAGTAAGAGGGGAAGAAAAGTAGGATTTGTCGGGGGAACCGTTGCTAAAGAATAAGTTTCTTCCATTCCCCAGATTTCTTACTTATCATACTTTCCTACTAATGAGAAGAGCCTAGTAGATCTAGGAGGAAGTAAGAGACTTCTATACCCGTCATGGGCACTCTTGCAGGTTGGGCTACTGGATGGTATTTCGGAACGAAGGGGAAGCACTCACCTGCATAAAATTATTTTTGAGGGGATAATATATAAAGCCTGAAACTGATAAAAAACGTTGACATTGATGAAGTAATCAATGATCTGCACAGAATATTTGTATGGCTTTCAAAGAAACTTGAAATTTTGACTCAGGATGACGCACCATGTTTAAAAGTTCTTGATGGTTATCAAAAAGTTCTGAAGAGCTTACACGATTACATGAAGTCAAAGGGTGTAGAAGAGTCTGGAGAATCCCTTGCCGAACTCTTCGAAAAGTTGCCTGCGAAGACTGCGAAGCGGATGTTAAAGATCATTGGAGAAATTAGGAAGTCTAATAGACTACCAACACCGTAAAAGTTAGCGACGTTAGCGTAGTTAGCGTGTTTTAAAGCCCTAAGGAGATCTCCATCGATGTAAACAAGGCGCTTATTCCCTGTACCGACCTTAACCCTGACACCGATTCTATCTCGGAGAATTGCAGTTAACTTTTACCTACCTTTAGACCCTCCATATTCTGGCTAACTTCGCTAACTACGCTAACTTTTACCTTCCCTATGCTTCAATGATGAAGGATTGGAGAAAGCGGTGCCCCGCGCACACGATCCCCTAGTATAGGGGGGATAGACGCAGGGGAGCAACATGTCTAAACATAATCTTGAATGGTTGATCGAGCAGGCGGAAGATCATTCGAATTCTTTTTAGGCCCCGCTGCAGATCTTTTATGGTTCAGGTTCTATGCGCATCAGACGGGGGAAAGGCCTCCAGACTATCCACCCTTAAACTTTGAGAGGAAGCCGGATACTTTGGTGGATAGTGGAGGCTTAGTATCCATTATCTCATCTATTAAAAATCGAGGCTTCACCCTCTATCATAACGTTCTAGCATTGGGTCACAAGAGTCATAAGAGTCACTAATATTATTAGGAATAAGGAGTAAACTCTAAAGACCTTTCAGGGTTATCCAATGAGAAGAAGGCCGAAGGCTTCCTGAACACTGAATGCGTACCCTACAG
>JACPSZ010000007.1 GCA_024860875.1 Nitrososphaerota archaeon
AGATACTTGTAGCCGTCCTCGGATCCGTGCCTTCTGAACATCCTACCACCAACGTCGATCTCATAGCTCAGTTTAGCACTTTCAGCAAGAAATGCCAAAGCGGGATTTGTTGGCATCGTGCCCGGAGTAGTTTCCTCCATGTACTCGAGCTGATTAACGATTAGACTTGCATGGGTAGAACTCATTTCTTAAGCCCCCAATATCCGCATGCAGCACAGTGCTCGTGCTTTCCTGCAGAATCAGAATACTCTATGACAGGAATTCCTTCGCAAGATTCCCCTGCTGGAGTATTATGGCTAACTTTAGGCTCCTCGCCTTTTTTCGGCATATCTGGCTCCTCGCCAGCAAGGGAAGAATCGATTTGGCGTTAAGAGAACTATCTGGGATAGACAAATTGTAAATGTACCATTACCATGATTGCGTCCAATTTGGGACATTGTCAAGTCTTCGGCGGGTGGAACCTGATCCGAGAGCACGAATCCGACGATAACTTTACAGAGCCATCTTTGCCCACTGCGGAGGAGGGTACCTGAAGTGGCTCAAGACCTATCGAACAGGTTCATATCAGACCCGTGCCCCTATTGGGCGGGCGAGAGATCTGGAGTCAGATAAAGTAATCAAAGAGATTACTTACGCAAATCCGTACGAGTATCTTGACCCGTTGAGCAGCAGCAAACTTTTCATTGATCGGAAGCTAGAGATGGAACAGGCGCTAATCGTTTGCGAACAAATCATCAGAGGAAAGAAGGGTGGCGTGCTAGTCTTGGGAGGAAGGGCTAGTGGCAAGACCAGTTTCTTGGATGAGCTTCGTAAACAGCTGACTGACCGGCAAATAGCAAGCTGTAAAATTCCTCTCAACATTGGTTTAGTTCAACCAGGGAATGAGCTCCAATTCATCAGTACTGTGCTTTCAGAGTTGCTAAAGGCAACCGACGAGGCAGGGTTAATGGACAAAGGCCTTCTGAGAAGCGTGAGGGACCTCTTGGGGGGGATCAAGATTGGCGAGATCGGAATAGATATTCCCGGGATCAGCTTCGTCGCAAAAGCCTCCGAGATGGGGAAGCTGACCCGTGCACCTTTCGTCGTACTGCGGGACGGTCTAGATGACTTTGTGAAGATGCTCGACAAAGAGGGGAAGAAAGGTACAAAGCCTGGAGTGATCCTCACAATTGATGAAGGGGATGCTCTCACAACTAACAAGGACTTGCTTCAGATAATCAGAAATGTTTTCCAGGACTTCACCCGAGTTGGTCTAGTGGTTGCTGGATCCGTCAAGTTGCTTACCCAAGTTAGCGACGTCTACTCACCTTGGGCTCGAGGGTTTAGGAAAGTATTGTTAGGGCCCTACTCCACAAACTCAGATGTCGACCAAGCGATAGGAGTTCCTCTGGAACTTGTAAGGGAGGAATTGAAAGCTCAAGGAGTTGAGATGGATGTAGTACACAGAAGTTTCGATTCCTTGTTGAGAGTTGTGAGTAGTAAGGAGCCCATGGCAATAAACGTACTTTGCCATTACGCCTACGAGCTTGCCACCAAGCGTCCAAAAGTGGAGAACGGACGATACATTCTCTATTTGCGGATAGACAGAGAACTGATGGACGAGGTGATTAACCAGCTGAGGGGTTCAGGAGAATACGACCAATTCCTTTCTGAGCTCAAACCGGAGGAATCTGCTCTGCTACGGATCCTTTCAAGGTGCCAGCGAGGGGCGAATGTTGACGAGTTAAGCACATTGCTTAAGCTGAATGAATTCGACAAGAGGCTTCAACAGCTTCCGATGGAGAAGGTGACGGACCGCATTAGGGTTTCACCGAACTTCAGGTTACAGACAAAGAACATTCTTGATTCCCTCTCCACGAAAGGGGAGAGCCATCAGCTGTCCGTGGTTACAACTCGTCTGACAGGGATGTCTTTGTACGAGATAGAAGACCAATGGATCAAGGCATACTTCACATACGGCTGGGATTATGAAGACGTAAATCTAGAACTCGGAATAAGTCCCGAGTTCAATGGCATTCGAGTGTTCGGCGATCCAGTCTCTACATTGATCCATAGCACAGTATTTCCACGAATGGCCTCTTGGCTCTCACCAAAGACTGGGTTCAGAGCCCACACGGGGCCCAAGGACGGCATGGAACTCAAGGTTGAGGAGGGCAGAGCGATTGTGGGTCTGAACTATCAGCGCACAGCCGACGGGATCTCATACCACCTTGCGTTCCAACCTTCACAAGAAGCAGACGTCGAATTCTGGAAGGGCGAAATAGTCAGCCTTGCATCTTCACTGAATCACATCGGCCTAATTGACGCTTTCAAAGTCTTCGTCAAGTACTCGAGAGCAAAGTAGCATCTCCGTAGCCGTAGCGAGCTCTTCCAGGCCCTTCGGACAAAATATTGACTCTTCTCCGGGAGACTACGTACCTGTAACCCAAGCCCCAGAGCAGTTGACAGACGATTCCCGAAGTTTTTCTCGGAAAGTTTCTCCCAAAACTAAAACGTACGCGCGCGCTATATACGAATGGATTGCCGGAGGCGGAACCGGCCCGTGATTCAGATTAGCTTAGATAGAAATCCACCTATGATACTACCTTGTGATAATAGAGCAGAACATTGTACCTAGAATGCTCAACCTTGCTCATAGGATCCTCTTCTGGCAGATTTACGGGACCATCCACCACGCTGAAGCTTACGCCAGTTATAGGATTCCCCACCCTAGTATTGAGAATATTTTCAATTTCCTTCTCCATCTTCCATTTCTTATCCTTCGCATTGCTACCCTTCGCAAAGACGTGGATCTGGTGAAAATCTGAATATGCGAATCTCGTCCCGCCAAGCGTCCTGGGCTTCTGGCTAACCGTTGAAGGTTTTACGTGGATCTGGTAATAGGGATTCCCCGAAAACCAAGCGGTTCCGAATTTAACGCCTGAAAGAGTTCCATCACCAGCTTGCGCCATTACAACAAGATCTGAATCGCCAGAAGCTCCGCCTGCAGGCCAGTTATTCTTTAACAAATTGAGCAAGCTAATATTTGGATCAACCGTAAAATCGGAGGACTCTCCAGCCACCTTCAGAGTTGTAGGCATTACTCTTCACTCCCAGCGGTTTTCAGCATGATATTTTCTGGCGGCGCTGCCTGCTTGGATGAAGTCTTGAGGCTCTTTATGATCTTCCAGAATTCTTCCCGATATGAGTTTGCTACCTCTGTCTTTGTCTGGTCAAAGATATTCAGAATTGCCGCAGCAGCGTAGAAGTTGCTCGCTCTCCTTATTGCATTGAAATCCACGTCGGAACTTGCCCAATTGCTCTTCCCAGTCTCCACGTTGATCAAAGCATCAGCATTTGCAATCTCATCGTTTATCGTAGTGTCATTGACTTCGCTGGATGGAGGATTGCCAGACAGCTTGCGAACGTCGGCAGTTTGCCCATAAGCCATGCTTGCCTACGCCTATAATGACTCAATCACTCAGGTAATATGCAGCAATGCCAGCGATGAAGATGACAAGGTTAGGAATTAGGGCAGCGGCTAGGACTTCCGAGATCTTTCCGAAAGCTGTCATTGTAATTGCCGTTATGAGACCTGCAGATAGAGCTATGAGTGCGAAGAGAGTAATGACAACATAGTGATGGTTATCCTCTTGAACTGTTGACATGATAGTTTCTGCATTTACAGGCCTTAAGAGAACTTCTTACAGCTAAGATGCTTATCAGTCACCATTCAAGAATGCATCCAGCACATCGGTTTCGCCCTTGCCTCCATCTCTAATTAGCTGAATGTTATCACCAAGGTCGTCGGCATTGAGAACGCCGTGCTTGAAAAGTGCTCTAATTATTACTGCTGTTGTCTCCCGAGCTCGTGCCTGCCTCTTTTCTATCCTGTGAACCCTCCAAAGTAAAATCACTAGGAGAAAGTTGCTACTTGCCGATGCCAGAGGAACGAGTTCAGGGAGGAGCTCCATTCAGAAGCTCCCTACTTTGCTTTAGTTACGGTGATCCAATCCTGCCAGTGCGATAGATCGTTATTGCAACCATTGTTATGAATTATGTAAGTTACTGCCTGGCTCTCTGTTTCGGCCTTGTTCTGAGCTCCGCATTTGCATCTTGCTACGTATGGCAATTCTACTTATTCACCTTACACTAGCGCACCTTTACCGTTTGCATTAGCAAAGCCCTTCTTGAGGTCGAACTGCATCGTAATTACGGCATGATGCAATCCATTCAAAACGGTATCATCGACTTCTCTGATAGTCATATCTTCTGCCAAACCTAAGACCTGTGCCTTCGCAGTTTCTACTGCTAGAATGTTCGTAATGTCAGTATCGACTCCATTCCACTTGACCAAGAAGACAGGAGCAAAGAGCTCTCCGATCTGACCCTTGGCAACATTCCTTCCCTGCCTGTCCAATTGGTTAGCATCGATGAACTTCTGAATGTTCATCAGATCTGCATTTGGGCCTGGACCGACGATGAACTTGTCAAAGTCGAACCCATTCCTCTGAGCATTCCTCCTCAGATAGAGAACAGTTTTGTAAAGATCTGTATCAAACGCTTGAGTAGTTCCAGCATCTGTTTGAATTTGCTTGACTATGGTCTTCAGCATGTAGTAGCTGAAGGCATCTCCAGCTGCTCTAAGCACCTCTTCAATTACTCCCCATCTCTTGAACTTGATATCCTGATACTTTATCCCGCAGTGCATGTATCTTATGGTATTCTCCTTGCTAACGTCTAAGCTGACAGTGCCAAACTGCCCTCCAGAATATTCTCGTCCAGCTCCATCATGGTAACCTTCCTTCACCACAAAGTCATTGGGCGTTATCGTTGGCCATTCCACCTTTTCTGTGTCGGTCATATCCACAATGTTCGCGAATTGCCTCCAAACGTCGGCTCCAGAGTATTCCGCACCTCTCATAACCGTATCCCAAACCTTGACCTTCAGAAGGCTCGCGCTGACGGAGACAGTTTCCTTGATCCCCTTGATGTGCGCAGCAGGCTTGCCTTGCTCTCCGTCGACAAGTTGCGCCAATCGGAGATCTCTGATGTTGATGCCGAGCTTCTCCCTGATCTCAACTACATGAGGGTCATAGTAAAGCTCCCTTCCTATCTTCTGTGTAAGTGCCTTGGGCGGCCTTCCAGTCTTGACTTCTAAAGAACTCATTTCTCATTCACCTAAGTATCCAGAGAAGAGGGATTCACCTCAACGGCAACGATGTCTCCATCTGCAGCTCCCGTATTTGTTAGAACTTTAGCTAAAACAGCAGCATTTTCGTCCTGAATAGTTTCAGCGGTTGCAGACGCATATGTCCCAGGCCATGCAGTATGGGCTAACTTCTTTGCCTTCCCCGCAGATGTAGATGTAGCTAGACTGTCCCCTCTCGAAACTGCACCATTTACTTTGCACTTTGCCCTTCCTTTCTTGCGGATTAGGCATATGTCGCCAGCCACGAGCGTCTTGTTAGGTCCTATCTTCATTCCAGCCTTTGCTCTGTCTTCGGCCACAGTGGTCGTTCCAACTCTTGGAAAAGTTTCACCAGTAGCAGGTGCCACGATGACTACGGGAGACCATTGAGGAATTGCTCCGTTTGCTATGGCATAGAAGTCCTCTCCTAACGTATCTAGTGGACCTTCAAGAATTTCAGGAAAGTCTTCAGCCATTTCTGTTTAGTTTGACTTGGATTTGGATAAGAGAACTATTCTGGAGAAGTTCCAGTCATTTCCACGATGTCTTTCAGGGGAGTGTTCCTGACAGCTATCTGGAGGGCTACCTTCTTTGCCCCTTCGGAGAGAGTTTCCTGAGTAACAGGCAGCTGTGCTGATTTTGCGCTCGTCCTTAGCTCGTTAATTTGCTTTAGGAGATCTTGCTGCCCAGAGCCCAAGTTCTTGATATCCTCCAAGATCTTGCCAATCTGCTGCATCTGCTCATTCAGGTTAGATGGAACCCTTCTTAACGATTCTGCAAGTTTCTTGATCTCCCCTACCTGACCATAAAGCTGCTTTGCCAAGGATGCTAACTGCATCTTGATCTCGGGAGGCATGTCTCCAATAGTCTCCAGAGCGGCAAGGAAGGCATCCAGATTTTCAAAGACCTTTATCGAATTCTGATCTATCGGCATCCTTGAAGTTGATCGATGTTCTTGATTAAGAGAACTTTTCTTGTTAATCTCTATTAGGCGAATAGAAGATTTGGGATCTCCTGGCAGGTTTTCTTTGGTGACTAATGCCAATCCATCGAAGAATATTCCAGCA
This sequence comes from Nitrososphaerota archaeon, assembly GCA_024860875.1. Taxonomy (GTDB): domain Archaea; phylum Thermoproteota; class Nitrososphaeria; order Nitrososphaerales; family UBA57; genus VHBL01. The sequence continues at coordinate 6,238 of JACPSZ010000007.1, forward strand.
GGTACTAGAGTGCCATCATTCAATATTTGGGCCGCTCTTGGCGGAGGACCTTGCACAGAAACATGCTGAATGTCACCATTAGAAATCTCCTGCTGAGCCCAAGGATCCTCGATGTAAACGATTGCTTCGATGACCTTCTCCTTTGCATCCCATTCAGCATCCACAACAACATTATTGCCAGATTTCAGAGAGTCCTTGTGGTTGATGTTCAGGTATCTGCCTATGAGGGTGCGAGCTGCCATCTTCAGCTCCTCTTCGGTATACTGCCTTCGTCCATGCCCGACGTTGTTAGGATCGGTTATTCCTTCATGGAGAGCCTTGACAGCGTAGAATTTGCCCGTCTTGCCCTCTTTGTTGAGCTGCTTGATTCTCTCCATGTTTGGAACCCATTCAAAGGCTTCCTTGATCTCCTTCTCGGAAGCTAACAGCCTAATCTCTGCAAGATTTCTCCCAGCACCCTCGGGCATAAATTGAGATCCTTGCGAATTCCATTAAGAGAACCTTCGGTCGCTGATCCAGCTCATCTGCCAGGATGAGGATGTCGACCAATTACCGGGCATGCAAGTAAAAAGAGTTCGGTTTCTGACACCAGTAATTCTTAGGCCTATTTTCTATGTTTTCAACCTCGGCTGATAGGGTGTTAACTCGGGCCAATGATAGTTAAAGCGATCAGCTAATTACCTAGCGCCTCTTCTTCTAAAATCTGGTTGGGTAGGCTCTCTAGGGATGCGTTTGGGTTGAAGGTTATCAAACTTGGAGGCAATTGTATAATAGTCCTTGTGTATTGCATTGGCAAATACGTTCAATTCACTTCGGATGATTTCGATCGCTATATTCCAGAAGTTTACATGCTCTTTATACCTAGCTAAAATCCTAGTTATGTCATCATCGGTCAGGCGATAGATCCAACCATCACGTACACCCTCATTTGAAATAATAGCCATACAAGCAGGCATACGAAAATCTCCTAATATTCCCTCAGACCTCCAAATGAGCCAGTCTCCAAGGTTTCTAAATCTTGGGGTTCCATAAGTAGTACTCATAATCTACACCTTATCTGCTATTTGTGGTAGCTCACCTTTTCGTTTGAATCCAAGGAGGTCGATGATTACTGTGACGCTAAACGCAACCATTGAAAGTACGCCGACTGATGCCAAAGACTTCACTTCAAAACTCAAGTGTGTCAGGTTAATACTGGAAAGAGGTTCGAGCAGGAGAAAGTATCCTAACGCAAAGAGCCCGATTGACGCAACAACTTCACTTATTAGGCGATAGATGCTCAGACCTAACCTAGACAAATCAATGGAGTGATTACGCCATTCGGTTCTAACATCTCCGACTGCTAGAACGATCAATATGATCAGAGTGGAGAGATATGAAGATTTGATCGGCAGAACTAGGTCTATCCCTCCAATATATAGGGAATAAAGAACTACAAAGACATATACATAAATCTGAAACAGAGCGGAAGAGGTCAAAATTATCCGAAACGGAAGACCAACACTTGAGTTCACAGTAACCAATAGTTTCGCTCTGGTTTGCCCTTTTCCTCAAGCCTTTATTTTCTTTGCTAGCTGGGGTTGGGTCAACTTATCTGCTCATTGGGCTTATGCAGTTCAAGTTGACCCTGAAGTTTGACCACAGCTTTTGTTAATAAGACGCTTCTGAATCAAGTTCATCGATCAGGATGAGAATATAGAATGCTTCCTGAATTGTCAGAATAGCCTTGCCCTTTGCATACTCCATGATAGCCCTCAATGGCTGACCGTGCAAAACAAATTCGATTAACTCATTGTCGGATCCCATTATACCATACTCTGCTTTCAAAACTTGGGAGCCAAATATTACCGTCAAAGCAGATCGAGAAAGAACTCCGCCGACTTCAATCTCTCGAACTCTTTTGACTGGAACTCTAACCAATGGCGATTCATGCCATACTGGATATCCAACAGCACTGAGCTGAAATGCTCTGACAAGATCTCCTATCGCTACGAAGATGTAAGACTCTGGCTTAGGAACTATCTGCTTCGGAGCTATTCTGGGCTTGCGTCCTGCTGGTAGCTGTTGGATGTCTTGAGCTTTCTTTCTCTTTACATTCCAGAAAACAGGAACAAAGACCATTTTACTCTAGCGTGAAAAGAATTTCGATGCTCCAAGTTCCTACCGTTGAAGAAGTTATCTGCTTTACCGTAATTCCCTTTCCTTCCCTGCACACCAAAGGCCTCAAGCCATCTCTCTTTTGAAAAATGGGGAACATTGTCGTAAAGGCTCCTGCATGGCCTGTAGTTTCCATAAGACCTTCTGTCGCAGTGAAGAAATCCCTTATGATATCCTGTTCCGTCGGAGCCGTCGTTGGAACTTGCAGGGCCGTTACCTGTGCTGGAATGGCAGGATCATTTTCATCGTAGAGTCTTGGGGTCAGTGTTGTCCCACCTGACCCTTGAGCTGTCGTCCTCTTGACGTTCATATTAAAGCCCACGCCTGTAACTGCAGCTGCTTGCGTATATCGAGCCCATATTTCATGTATCTTCATTATCTTCCCTGAGCCAGTTGCATTGAATAATGAGATGAAGTGCTTGTTTGCTGCAGAAGCCTGTGCTGCAGTGTTCATTACAACGTAGGTTGCCAGCTCTGTAGATCCGCCTGCTGAAACTGTCTTTAGGTTATTCGATGCGTCAAAGGCAAGCTTGTCAGTCTGAGCCTTTATCGCTGCAAGAGTGATCTCCGTTGCTCTTGTAGAAAGTGCAGCATCGAGGTTATCTGTCTTGGCCTTGATAAGCCCAAGAGTTGTTTCAGTTGCCAGACCACTTTCGAGTTTATTCCAGAGATCAGCTAGAGTCTTCGCAGGCGTCCCTAGAATAGCATCCCTTAGAGCTGAATGAGCAATATCGAATTTGGCATCGAAATCTGCCTTTTCAAGAAGATCTAATAATGAAGATGCAGAGCCTTTAGCTATCTTGACAACAGGAGTGTATCTGTTCTGGCCGCTTATGCTCTCTAAAATTGCCCTGACAGCCTTCTGATTCCCTTCGTCTACCTTGACAAAATCTTCGCTCATTCAATAGACCTCGGTAGCCATGTAATTTCGAGAAGCCACTTTGATTCCAAAGGCTCCTCTCTATCGATAGGAACATTCCAAGCGAAGACAATTTTGCCAGACTCTCCGGGCTCTAATCTGCCAGGATACGATATCTCCAATGCTTTGCTCTGTGCGCTTATGAATAACTCAACGGGGAAGACATTCTCATTCCTTACGAAGAGCTCCTTTCTCGCTAGGTCGCCAGCTCTTGCCCTTCCAAAATCTACTTGTGGCTCTACAGGCAGAGTAAAATTCTCGTCAGAGTAGAATCTTAGCTTTGACTGCATTTGTGATCAAGAAAGCCTTCTTTCCATCTTCCTGAGGACGCTTAATTTGCTCTGCCTTATGCTCTGTTCGAGTTCTCTGATCCTATTAGCTTCTTCATCGTTAGCCTCGGAAACCATCATCCTTCGAAGGTCGAACCCGAACCTGTCCCAATTGGAAGCCTTTGCGAGCTTTGCCTTCCTGCTAGATTCTACTTGTCCGCCCTCTGTTCCGAGTTCCCAGACCTTGTAGCCCAGATTCTTGAGATTCTCTCTTGCTTCGTCAATTCGCATCAGAGGCTGCCCGCTTATGATTGTGCTCGCAGCTTGCAGAACCACCATAGGATCTAATTCTGGAACTTCTGGGATTCCCCAATTCACTCTAACTCTTGCTTCAGACCAAGGAACAGGTACACCATTGGCATTGATCCATGGATGGGCAGAATACCAAGGACGCAACAAAAGATTCTCAACATCCCTTTTGAGATCCCTCTGGAACATCATTATCTTGCGTTCGGCAGCTTCCAGAATGGCGTCAACGCTTGCGTAGGTAAAGCCCGGGGTAGAGAATAATCTTCCAACTGGATTCTGTATTCCTTGAATGATCAAGCTTTGGACAACATCGATGTAGCCATCAATGTCGTAAGATCTTTGACCTCCGATTTCCTGAGCTTGTGCGTTTGTGCCAACAAAATCTTCCTCTGGGTTTAGAACCTTCAGTGTTGACTTGTTCTGATTGATTACGTCTGAAGAAGCTCCTGGAAAGTTGTATATTGTCCTCCGCAGATAGCGGTGGAGGATCTTTCGAATGTCATCGATCGCTTGGCTATCAATATCGACAATGCTGGGCATCTTCTTTGTCTTCAGCTCCCCATTCTCCTTGACATTGTAAGTGCGCTCTACCAATAGCTGATGAATCAAACCTAGTCCAAAGGGCGAAGCATTGCTTCTCCTGAAGGTGAAATGAATAAGGTCGGATGCGTTAATCTGTCTATAACCTGCAGCACCAAGGAATTCGTATGATCTTGGCTCTTTGTTCGCATCCCAGTAGATCTTCCTCAAAGTGCTAATAGGCAGCCATTTTAGATCGAAGCCATCGCCCTTTTCAAATATTGAATTACCATAGGCAAGTTTTTCCTGAGTAACTATTGCGTTGAAGGAATCTAATCGAATCTCTTCCACATAGCTGGAGATGTAGTCCTTGATGTTTTCGTTTGACGCAGAGACGTAGAAACCAGGCCCTACGATAGCTTCTGTCAAAAAGTCTATCCCAAACGAAATGCTGACAACAGTTTCATACGCCTCTACCATCTTCGACAAGGGTATCTTTGGGCTGCTCCATTGAGCAGAATCAGTCAGCGGCTTCTCCAAGAGATGGGCTTCAAAGAATAGATCAAAATCCGTCTTGGAGATCTTTCTGCTTGCCTGTTCCCTGATGGGGTATATCATACCCCTTTGATTGCCTTCCTTTGAACCTGATTTTGACCACGGGAAAAGACGCATTCAATATGAGATTTTTCTGACGGCGTTAAGAGAACTGTTTAGCGTAGTCGATGTTAAGTCGTAGGGGACATGGAAGGAGTTTCGCGCATATCAACCGAAGAGCTAACAGCGCCATCTAAGAAATCGTAAGAAGTGAAAAGCTTGATGGCATCGTTTATTTAGTAAATACGTTGTACGGAAGTAGTTTGTCGGGAAATAGGCCTGCGGATAATAAAGAAGAGCTCGATTCCAAACTAGCAATTCTGATTGATGCAGATAATACCCCATACGGGTCGATTAAGCAGATTCTTGACGCTTGCGCAAGATTCGGCCGAGCCATAATCAAGAGGGCATATGGAGATTGGACAACATCATATCTCCAAAGTTGGAATGAGGTTTTCAAGGAATACGCCATCAAACCCATGCAACAATTTCAGTATACCACAGGCAAGAATGTATCTGATTCTGCACTGATCATAGATGCAATGGACATACTGCATCAAAAAAGCGTTGATACATTCATTCTTGTCACAAGTGACAGTGATTTTACGGGACTAGCAACACGGATTAGAGAAGAGGGCCTTACGGTTATCGGTATAGGCAGAATGACTACCCCCGCCTCGTTCGTCAAGGGTTGTGATCAGTTCCTTCTAATTGAAAACCTGACTGGAACGCCCGTTGGAGCTGGAAGCGAGGGGGCGTCTGCAAAAGCAGCGGTCACACCCGTAGCAGTACCCAAGAACATACCAATTAAGAATGACGGGAAGGAATTGCTGATTAGGGCAGTTGAGCAAGCAAAAGATGAAAACGGTTTTGTGAAAGGTGCAAAACTTGGTGTCATTCTAAAGAGGTTGGATCCTACATTCTCACCAGCTAATTACGGTGCCCGAAAATTAGCCGACTTTGTAGATCGTCACCCTGATGTCGTAAAGTTGGTTGGCAAGCGTACAGCAACCGACCCAACTTATCAAGTTGTCAAATAGATGATGTCTGTTGCGATTAGCGCGTAGGTTGGAGCACGAATGCGTCATCTGGTTCACCGGGATGCACTTAGCCTCTGTGGTTCCTACTTGCGAGGCTCCGAGTATATTCGTTCCAACTCTTCCTTGACATCCAGTAGACTCAATCTACCTAGCGCTCTTATTTTGATATCCATTGGGGAAGCCTTCGTGGTCATATTGTAAACCATCTGCATGATATCGCCGGGCGTTTTGCATTTTTTCAATCCGAGCTCTAATTTATCCACAGAATGCTGCAACCACGATTGCCTAACCCTTCTGTTGTCAATGACGACGCGCATTACTATTTCAGTCATCTTCTGGCGTTTAACATCTTCGTAGCTATCCTTTGATTGACTTAGAACTTCATTATCCTTTACGAACATGGTAGCGGACAGAGGCTTGATCTCATCGGAGAACGCAAATAACGCCATATCAATATCGGCTGGGCGTAGGAGATTTTGATCTGCCATAGTCCTAACGACCTTAAGGTATTGCAAATACATCGCGGTATCGACGGGTTTGTCTCTGGTTCCTTCAAAGGTTTCAGCCAGGGGTTCCAACATTTTTAACTCGAAATAACGACCGCCGGTGTTCGAGAGAATAGCCCAATTTCTATAGTCTACGACGGCGTATTTGTTAGGGTCGAGGAATCGCAAGACTGCTGACGCAATCTTCCTACTGCCCCCTATTCCAAAACCTCTGAGCGAACCGATTGCATCGATTGCTTCCATATCTGAACCCTTATCGAGTGCACTCCAAACACGACTAAACGCGGACTTTATCCCATCGTAGTTGTTCGTGATCACTTGCGCTATCATGTCCTTGGCCTGGAGTTCGTATGGTTCTTTCCAAACCGCTACGTCTACAAGAAAAAGCAGTAGGGTCACATCATCGGTGATTTCCCTTAATGCTATGCTCCTCCCAAGCGCTTCTAGTCGTTGCGTAAGGCTCCACTGTCCAGGATAATACTTGTCGAATCTCTCTCTTGCAAGACCGAGATACCTCCTGAAGAATTCTTGATGACCAAGTTCTCTTGGAGAGTTGCCTGACCAAGCCAAGTTATTCGGGATCCTCCCACTGCGCATCGGTTTACTTTACTTAATCCTTACTGGTGCATAACTCATGTGAGGAATTTCGGGTTCCAAGGTATCCAATTCGTTTGAGGCTAGTCATTGATGGGATAGATCCTGTTATCGATCCCTAATAGTTGAGGTCTGGCTGCATGCACGGCCATGGCAAAGGCCCAGAACAAATCATCGTGCCTTCCCTGAGGATGTTCATACCGAATCGTACCAGCTTGTGAGATGGTTCGCTCCTGCTCTCTTGTTTGTGTTAACAGCTCTTCGGCTCCCTTTCTTGGCAGGAGCACTTTCCCGTTGGTCAAGAACAAAACAACATCGCTGACCATCTCATGTTTTGATGCTGCTGAGAATCTTAATGAGTTAATGGGAAAGCCAAGAGCCTTCAACCTTTCTGAGAAGCTTATTTCGTTGGTAGCATCGACTGCCAATTCCATCATCCCATAGCGATTCATGTACTGAAGGAGGTCCTGCTCAATAACGCTGTACTGCACATGGGGCCAGAGCTTCAGGGCTCGGAGCTCAGCCCTTTGTACCGATCCTTCTAAAATCCTGAGCAGTATGAATGCTGAATGGTCTCTATACCTTGCTAGATCCAAACCTGCATAGTGCATTACCATTTACAATTCATCCATTTCATAATCTCTTAGCGAAGAATCTATGATGCTTTCAGGAACTGCTGCCTGCTGTGAAGATATGAACATGCATTCGAATTCTTGAGGGAATAAAGGCCCAAGCCTGCTCTTTGCATCATCGATAAACCCTTGCGTCATCAGACCAGCTGCAAGCCCTGCATTATAGTCATATGTGAAAGCCTTCATCGAAATTTCCCCAGCGATAGCAGCCTTGTAAACTCTCCAGAAATATCCCCTTTGCCCTCTAGGAGTGCTGACAACATCAAGGTAGCCCTGAGTGTTCGCAAGTCTAGAATAAGTCGCTGCAAGGAATTCTTCATCGTCCAATAAACCGTAATGAGCCGCTTCATCAAGAAAAGCGTATTTCAATCTTGGCCATCCTCTAATCATTGCTGCTCTCCTTGGCATTACAAAGAATGTTGTTCCATCGATCAGCATCAGACGTTTTGCGGTAGGCTCTCCACGAATCAGTCTGCTAAGTATATCTGAGTTGGTAAAGATCTGCTGAAGCCTCCGCATGTTCTCCATTGCCAATTCGAGGGCCTGTGCTCCTAGCATGAGTTGATAGCCTCTGCAATCTCCAACAACAGCTTTCGTTATCATCCTTCGCAGAATAGCTTCTGTAATTCCTATCTTGTTGGATTTGTTGACTATGATCTCCTTGCCTGGATACGAAATGATGCCGAACTGATATTGTGTGAGTTGGGATGGTTGGTTCGTAAGAGGATGCTTTGGCAGTCCTATGGTTTCATTGAATAAGCGTGGGTCATCTGGCAGTGTCGCAGGCGATTCAAAAGTATTGCCGTAAACCTCTGCGAGTCTCTGAAATCCTTTAAACCGTCGATTCAAACTCTCTCGCTTTCATCCTATTTTGAAGTCTATTCTTCAATGAGTAGTTCCAGAGAGTAGGAACAGAAGTCAGAACATCGACCTTATCGAGCTCGATTTCCTTGATCAGTTCAAATGCCTTAAGGCGTGCTTCTGGCGAAACTTCCTGGTTGAGGGATAATTTCTCAGCTTCTCGCTGCTGTTCTTGCAGGATGTCGATCGCATTTCTAATCGCTGAAACTAGGGCTCCCTTTGCCTGCTCATCGAGCCACTTCTGATCTTCTTTAGTTATTGCCGCCATGTCCCTGGCGAATGTGGTTCTAGGAATGTTCAACTGCTGTCTAATCTCAGCGGGCCTGTATAGCAGATAGAGATTTTCACGTATGCGCTGCCTTCGTAGCTTTGCTGCCTCGCTTACACCTAGCCTTCTTCTAGGCTGATCGCTCAGTTTAGAATCGTCAGACAGCTCCAAACAGCTCCATCATTGAGATGATAATAGGCATGCCCAGAAATATTCGCATTTATGACCAGCTAAGGCTTGACAGAGCCGTATTCAGAAAAGATTTTGACCATTGCATACCCCTTGTCGCACTGCTCCTTCTTCATGACATCCTCCAGAGTCTGCATAATCATGTCGTACTGCTGCTTTGATGGGATTGACGCCGATACTGTGAAGGATTGTCTTCTGCCCTGAAATTCTACCTTTTTGATTGGCTCTGCCTTAGCACTGACTGGATTTAGAATGAGTGAGAACTCTTTGTCCGGTATCATCATACGGTTTTTTATACTCTCAAGAGGTAGCTTGAAGCTATCCTTCAGTTCCGTGACAAGTTTAGCAAACTTTTCTTTTACGAGCTCTCCATGCTCCCTATTCCTTGTTACAGTTTCAATTCTGGCAGAAATATCATCTCTCTCTACAACATAGCATTGAATCTCCTTCATGTCTAGCCTTCTATCCTGACAAGCTAACCATCTGTGCTCCCCGTCGATTATTTCGTAGTGATGACCATCAACATTCTTGCATAAGCACGTTCTAACCAGTATCGCTCCAAGAAACCCATTCTGCTTTATGTCCTGAACCAGAGCGTCAAAGATCTCTGGCTTCATCGAGTTAGGGTTCCATGTATTAGGATGAATTCTCTCGATTGATACTGCTGTCAGAGCTGTTACTTTCTTCATAATGCTGAATTCCTCCAAATGAAATACGCCTTCTCCTCAGATTCTATTGCCAGCTCGGCAAGAACCCTCTTGGTGAACGACCTATCTTGCAGATCCTTCAGCAGTCCCTCCTTGGAGAGCTTATGCTCATGCCCATAGACAGAGGCTAGAGCAAAATGTGGACGCGCTTTGGCTAATTCTTCCACAACTCTTCCATATTCCTTATCGCTCAGCTGATTAACACTTCTGAAATCTACACCTACTCTTTGCAGGATAGCCCGTGCCTGCTGCACCGAGTCGCTTTCGTATTCTACTCTGGTCATTCCTCCATGCTCGAAGAACGGGTTGAACCTTGCCATGACGGCAAAGGTCTCCACATGTCTTGATCTGCAGAGGGGAAGAGTTTCTCTGACAAGCCTTGCCCCTAGTCCCAAGCTCCGATACTTTGGATGAATTACGACCCTCGATATCCTAAGAAAATCTCTGTTCACTTCTACTGATGATGGGGCATATCCTAGAAACTTTGATCTCCCTGAAGATGCGAGCGGACTTGCACTGTACGCTATGATGCCTATGATTCTCCCGTTTCTTTGCATGGCAAAGATCTTTCTGGTAGTTGAAGGAAGCCCAGCTCGATAATGAAACTCGGATAACTGCTCATAAGCTTCTCTTCCTGATTCTGTAATCGTTATCCCTTCAGTTAGGCTGCAGCGATGTTTGAGTGCCGGTGTAGGATTTCTGTACTCTATCCTAGCAGCTGAGCCGAATTCCTTCCTGATTGCTATGCTGGGATTAAGATCTTCAAGCAGATCTTCATGAGTAGTAGCAACAAGGAGGGTCTTCCGTTCACGCCTTGCAATCTTTTGAAGGCAGTATGCTACTGCTTTTGCAGTATCTCTATCCAATGTACTTAGGAATTCATCGAAGACCATGACTTTGGCTCCCGAATGAAACATCTTGGCTATGCGGTATCTGTACCTCTGACCGTCGCTCAGCTCGCTGAATTTCCTGATGAAAAGGTAGGCATCGCCAAGTCCTGCCTGACAAAGATTTGAGAGAGCTTCTTCGAAAGTGTCTCCAGCACCCTCAATCAGTATTTCTTCTTCAGAGATTGCTAGCGATTTTTCATCGATGACTTCTCCGAATATTCCTGCCTTGCGGATCTGCTCCTGAAGTAGTCTGAGAAGAGTGCTTTTGCCACCACCAGAATCACCAACGACATAGCATACATCACCAGGCCTTAAATCGACCTGCAAGTTATTAAGAACCTGAAATCTCCTTTCTGCATCTAATCCAAGACCGAAGGCTTCCGCAACAAGAACTGTTCTTTCACTCTGTTTCGATAGAGTGGTATACGACTTGTCCAAGACAAATTTCACGCTGATTCACTAATGCCCAAAACCTTGAACCAATTCCTGTACATTATCGGAGGGAGTGAGCCGTACCAGTTTGTGAATAGTTCCCTCAGCTTCTGGGCTGATTCTACACCTGCTAGTTTTGCATCCTTGTTCGTTAGGCTCGTAGGATCTACTTCCTCAGACCTGTAGCAATGTATCTTGCAGGAAGCATCCTTTGAAGGTTTGAACCTTGAATCAAGGACTAGGAACTTTCCAAGTTTTGGAGTCTTCCGATATGTGCAGTTAACCTTACCATCGAGTATCTTTTGGACCAATTCACGGGTGAAGGTGATCCTTTTCCATGTCGCATGTTCTAGCTCCATCCCACGGAAGTAACGAAGAGTTCCGTTTAGAGAACTATTCCGCTTTCACAATCTTACTGATAATCTTCGTAGAAACAGGCCCGTGCAGTTCTTGCTTTAGGTCATGATAATGGTTAGCAATCTGCCTCAAACTATGCGTCTGTGCCAACATCTTCACCTGAGTACGTTCTAGTGCATTGATGACTAATCTGTCGTCTTCGAGTTCAGCAATTTCTGCCAATCCTTTTTGTATTTCCGCATCAGTCTCTTGAACCTCCTTTATGAGGTTCGCACTTACTTTTTGCTGCAAGCCGGTGAGCTTCTCCTTGTCAGCCATGAGTTTTCTGAGCAAGTTATTGCAGACTTCCTTCAGCAAATCTGCAGTCTTCACAACTGAATGAATTGCAGCCAATAGTGGACTTTCCAAGGTTGCGGGCTCCAATTGTCGCCTAAGCGACAATTGATATTCGCGCTTGTACTTCTCTGGTAGAACTTTGTAAACCGTAGCCCGATGATATGGCAAATCTTCGGTAAGCTTAGCTGCTATACCAATCGCGGGATGACCAAGTTCCTCAAGTATGAAGGCGCAACGTATGATGACCTCTCTGGCCTTCTGATGAGCCTCGTTCTTGAGTTTGTTGTATTCCGTATTTAACTCCCGCTCTGTCTCCGGGGCTAGTCTTGTTTGATACAACTGACCCAACGCTTTTGTGCATATATAGCAAAGAATAAGAGTGGTATAGGTAGAAAGTTGCAGAAATCTTCAGAATCAAGCTTAGATGATGTACTTGGAGTCATAAAGGTTCATAGCGACTACAAGATCAATGGGTCCTGCGACGTTACTCAGGTCAACGCTAAATGCAGAAAATATCTCTCTTTCTATTCCTTCTACTCGCATGAAAGCTATTATCCCGATTTTCTTTGGTTTCTCTAGTGACTCCTGTATCGGAAGTCTCACTATAACCGATCTGCTACTATTTGGTAGGACCTCTCCCAAAAAGTAAGAACTAGGTTCGGACGCATTAGCTTGAGCTCTACCATTATCAACCATAGTCAGGTTGGCTACAAGAAAGGTTACGCGTGGGATCCTCACTGGGTTTTTGTTAGTATTCAAAACGTAGAACGCGCCCTCGAAATACCACTTGTTTCCCATGAAACTGAGTTTAGAAGAATTAACCGATGTCTGAAGACCGTGTTCTTCAGGATGATCTCGCCGCTCGTCTCTCGAAACAGGATTAGATCCAGCGCTAGGTCCACGCTGTTCAGGTTGCGAACCTGGCTGTGATTGGGTTAGAATGACAGCTACGAATGCAACCACAACTACCGAAGCTATAATCAACGTCATCCAAGCCCTGGTTTGTGGCTTCTTACTTGGGGATCTGACCATGCCTAATAGCCGCAGTTTTGGTACTTAAGCCATAAGGGCTAGTGGACACATCCTTACTGAGGGAGGCGCAGATAGGTTGCAAGGATCCCCGGTGTTGACCAACGTACCCTAAGTCTCTTCATATATAGAAAGAATTCTTTGGGGACCGTGAAGTTCGGCTATCCATCGATTCAATAATTCCAACCCTATGAGATTGCCGCCCGATCCCATACACCCAACAACGCTCGGTATGGGGCTTGGGAAATTAAATTCAACCTCACCCTCTATCCTGAGAATCTCTACTCGGAACTTCCACACGGTTGCCCCGGTTCCATTCGCCAAGATCCAGGTATCTTGTATACCCTTAAGTCCCTCCTGAGCGAATACAATAGTCATCCCGCTCGGCATCTTCAAGGCCCCGTGGAACCCTGTATCTACATCGAATTCCTCGGTTACGGGTTGGGAGAATCCCGTTGATGAAACTGGACGAAAAGTAATCCTAATTGTTGGAACCGGTCTTCCCGATCTCGAGCTATATCTGTTCCTGAACCTCTGTTGCCGACTCATATCCAGCCTTCAGGTGGTCGTCCAACTCGATGCATAAATATCTGAGAGCTCGGAATAGATAATACCTCAACCCTCTCAATTAGCTCGAAATCGGACTCTGCTGACGCGACAATCTTACCATCATATGTAATTGCAACGACCTGGTCGTTATAATTCTGGCTCAGATAGGAAGACAACCTCGATACAATGGATTCTCTAAGTGCAAGCTCACGCATTTCGTCAAGTTTTAGTCCTCTCGACTCTATGAATTGTTCTAGGGGTGATGTGGGGCCGGAGGGTGGAGTCACAGATGGCTCGATTATTCTAGTAGACTCTGCCGTCATGTCACCCGAAATTGCCCTATTGTTCTCAATCGAACGTCGACCATGAATCAACAGTGTTTGTCCGGTCAACTCCTCTTCACTCATATCTGATCAACTCATGAATAGCCGAATTACTTGGTCTATTCTTTCTTCGAGGGAGGTTAAAAATGTGTCTACCTCGTCAACCGAACCTAATCTCTTTGTTAGCCTGAAGAGTAATCTGTTGTTAGGGCTATTGTGATCTGGAGTAAATTGAAGGCTAAGCCATTTATCATTAAGCGGCGTTTCAAGGTTGCTAATTCCAAAATTGTACACACCCAATTCCTCTCCGAAAACTCTCTTGATTTCACCGAACTTCCCGAGTGAAACCTCCTTCCTTACGGTCTTCACCAAATTGGGTATCTCAATTGGATGGTTCGGTATATTGACCTCAAAATAGCGGGCAACATCGCTGAAACTGTAATGGAACGCCTCAAATGCCTTACAAACTTTCTGAAATGAATCTCTGAGATCTGCCAGATTCGTATTCAGTCTCATCAGATATCGTTCTGGTACATAGTCGATTTCTGTGGTTTCTGATCTTGATAAGATAACGGTTGGAGGGCCAATAGAGATCTCGGAAGGGCTTACAACTGTTGGTTGCTGAGAGTCTGTCGTAGGGAAGCCGTGTGTCTTTAGAATAGTTTTTTGTACGGACTCGGCTATGTTGAGGAATAAGAAAGTGGCCACCTGGCCCTTAAGTGGGCCAAACTGCAAGGTCGATATACCAACACACCTCCACTTATTACCACTAAGAATATGGGATGTATATATGTCATGAAGGTTTGATGCTTAGCGCAATTATGGAGATTAGGGTGTAAAATAACTTGAACCATTCATTTATTCTCTCCTGAGGAGTGATACGTTAGTTTCAAAATATCTAAATAAACCATGCTGATAGGTCCAACAGGATCTTCAACCTATTCCTTGCCCGAGATAAAAATGGGGAGAAGAGGCATCATTACCCCCTCCACAGGCGGACTCGCACCCTCCTAGGGTTCAGGCCCCACCGGGCCCGCCAACTTGTCAAAAAAGGTGGGAAGGGTAGGTTGGACAAGTCAACCTACCCTAATTAAGTTAAAACCGTCTCAAACTTAACAAAAGTTGACTTGAGAGGTGCAGGAATTAATCTTAAAACAATTTAGCACACAACCAACATCACTTTAGCGCGTCCTCCCCGGTTTATGGTTTAGAATGGGATCTGTTTTGTTAGTAACCCTTACTCAATTACCCTAGTACTAGAGTACTCAACTTCGTATTCTGGCTTTATTATGGTAACCCCTCCCCCATCGTTGCGGTGGCGGGCAACAGTGTAAAACCCTACATAGTATAATAAATCAAGATAATGCAGGAGCTGTCAAAGCATGATAATAGAGTTTGTTCAAGCTGCAATTCTTGGCATAATAGAGGGCTTGACAGAGTTCATCCCAGTTTCATCCACTGGACATCTTGTTGTGATAGGGAACCTGATAGGGTTCAAAGGCCAAGCTGCATCGACGTTCGACATCTTTATTCAACTTGGAGCAATACTAGCCGTTGTTGCTCTATACAGGCAAAGATTTATCAGCATACTTTCTACAAACAAAACTGGGTTTGCAGGGCCAAAAGCATTAACACTTCTTCTGATAACAACAACTCCAGCAGGTATAGCTGGGTTCATCTTTCACGATTTAATAATACAGTATTTGTTCAATTCAGTTTCTGTTAGCATAGGTCTTGTTGTTGGAGGGATAGGAATTTTGTTGGTCGAAAGATCCCTCCCCAAAATTAAGAAATCGCAGGTAGATCTTCTTGATCGGAGAGACGCATTAATTGTAGGAATATTTCAAATATTTTCTCTGTGGCCAGGAATTTCGAGGTCTGCAGCAACAATAATCGGAGGGATGTACGCAGGGATGGAAAGAAAGACGGCAGCAGAATACTCTTTCCTTGCTGCAGTGCCCATAATGCTTTCGGCAGCACTCTATGATTTGTACAAGAGCATCCAATTCCTTAGCAGTTCTGACATGCTGATACTGGCTTTGGGTTTCACAGTTTCGTTTGTTTCTGCATCGTTGTCTGTAAAGTTCTTCCTTCGGTTCCTTGGGAAAAATACAATGAAAGTCTTCGGATATTACAGGCTGGTTTTAGCACCGCTGATATTACTGCTTTTGTTGGTTTGATTTGTCTTTTTTGAGCCTCTGCTTTATCGTAAAGTTGTCAAGAATTTCCCTGCATCTATTTCGGACTGTTACTTCTGTAACTTCTGCAATCTCCGCAATCTCTCTTTGAGGAAGGTGTTGCCCCTCCATCACTGCCGATATGTAGATGTAAGCTGCAGCTAAACCCGCCGGTGCCTTGCCGCTGGAGATCTTCGTATCCTTCATCTCCGTTGCCAAGTTAAGTGCAAGCCTTTCCACCTTAGGATCAATCTTTGCAGTATTCACAAGTTTGGAGATGTACTTCTGCACAGGATGCGGAGGAACATAATCATTTTCAGTTTCTCTGATGATCAGACGGTAATATTTTGCAACTGCACCTTTGTCTATACTTGCAGCTTTGGCAACCTCCTTGATGGTTCTGCCTATCCCGCACTTCCTGCACGCCAGGTACACAGATGCAGCAGCCATTCCTATGATCGACTTGCTCTTAGCGAATTTCATTTTAGCAGAGGTTCTGTAAATATGCGCCGCCGTTTCAGTAATGCTGTCAGGTAAACTCAAATTTTCAGAGATTTCCGAAATTCTTGACAGAACATCCGACAAACCTCTTTCCTGTGAGCTCGATGTTCTGATGCGCCTCTGCCACTTCCGCATAGTTTCCAAACTTGCCTTCATGTACGGACTCATCGATCTCCCATTACCATGCGCCGATTCTCCAATTTCTGTAGTCAATCCAAAATCGTGCAGTGCCAAAGTCCTTGGTGCGCCGACTCTAACTCTCTTTAGCTTGTCCTCTGGATCGAGTGCCTTCCATTCTGGCGACATGTCTTGTACATGGTCAACAATGACAAGCCCACATTTTGGGCATAGAACCTCTCCCTTGTCGTAATCTCCAATAAGAGGTCTTCTGCAGTTCGGGCACCTAAAAGGAGAGTCTTCGCTATTTCTTCTCCACATTGCTATCACTAATGTAAACTTCTTTGGAGACTGCTCTTTTCACCCTGTCAGAAATTGGCACGGCGGAAATGTACGGAGATTTTACTGGCCCTATAGTTTCTGCAACTTTTGCAATTTTGTGCCCAGTCTGATCCACGATGAACTGGCCAGCGCGCACATCATGATCGGCTTTGATTATTAGCCTCCCACTCTTTGCAATGTGCAAGACTGTGCCTATTTTCTGCAATCCTCCCTAGTGCCAGATACCGGAGATTAAAACATATCTGCCAAGGGCACTGATTTTTGGCAATCCCGGAATTTTTTAGCTTGTCGCGTCTCTTGATTTCCCACTTTCTCTTCTGTATATGACTCTTTGGATTATTGCTACTGCACTTGCAATTGCAGCTATGAACAGTAGGCCAAGGGTAAGGTAGCTATTAACAGTTGCCTGTTCTTGTGAAGGCAACCCCAAGGCTATAATTGCGCCGGGAATTTCAGCAGAGGGGCCTCCGCTTACAGGTACGAAGAGTAGCATCTCTCCCTTTAGGCTTGCACCGATAGAAGGAGGCGACGAAAATATTGCGTTGAACCTACGCTCCCAGAGCAATATTCCGCTATCAGCATCCAGCGCATAAAGCCTGCCGTCGCGATCTCCAAAGTATACTACTCTTCCAGAGACCATGCAGCACCCTCCTGCAATTGCAGTATTATCGATAAAGTACTTCCACTTTATTTTGCCAGTGCTTGCATCTACTGCATAGACAGTCGTGTTGATAGCTGCAGGAGCCATTGTGATTTGGTCGGAGCCTGCAAATGTCTGATTGGGAGGAGGTCTTACAGAAACTGGCTGGGGCTTCACTCTAACGCACTCGTTCTTTATGGCAACAAAAATTGTATTGTAGGCGAAAGCGTTTGGCGTCTCTATCGCTCCAGTATGACCTGGGCACAGGGTAAACGATCCCGAACTGTCCCATTTTGACTTGTCTGCAGAGTATGCAGTCTTAACATCAGCAGCATTCCCCGCATTTGCATTTCGGTCATTCACTCTTGCAACGCCTGGTAGGTTCAAAGGCTCCCATACCGGCTTCCCGGTAAAAGCGTCAAGGGCATAGAGATATCCATTCTTGCACCCCTGTATTACGACCTTCCTTTCAGCATTGTTTATGCTTACTTTCGCAAGTATAGTATTCCAACCACAATCATAGTCCGAAGTGTCGTGTGGGGTTGTCTGGTAATACCATACAAGGCTCCCATCATTGGCATTTAATGCAACAATAGAATCTGTAAAGAGGTTCGGACCTGAACGGTTTGTAGCGTTGAAGACTGGTGCGGGGTTCCCAGTTCCAAAATATATAATTCCAGACTCTTCATCTACGGAAAACCTGCTCCACACACCCCCTCCTCCAATCAGACTGCTCTTTCCCCAGTCTTCGCTCGCAGCAATGTTCCCCCTTCCCGCAGCCTCGGCAGCCCAATTCCCTTCGTATCCAGCAGGAGGCACAACGTACCATCGCCAAAGCTCCTCCTCCGTTTTAAGATCGTAGCCTGCAACAAAACCTCTGGCTGCGTATGCACTACCTGCGGGAGCAGCTATTAGGATTCCCTTCTTCCTGTACACTGTTGGAGGGTATGACGAACTGTAATAGCCCTCACTTCCTTCAGATTTATCACACATGTCCCCTATTGCTAACTTTACCTGGCCAGTCAAGGCATCAAGGCCGTAGATGGTGCAGTCTTTTGAAAGATGGTACAAAATACCATCAATGACTTCTATGCCATGCGTGTGTATCAATCCGGTCGCTATTGCCCTATTTTTAGGGTTAAAGGGAGGACCGAAGCCCCAGATGAACCTTCCATCTTCAGCATTAAGAGCGACTATCTGCTCGCTTCCCTTTACAAAGTACACTATCCCGTCTATTACCAGAGGTGGGTGCTCTACGCCCTCTGCAACCCTTATCGCATCTGCAATACTAGGGTTCTTGAAAAGAGGAAATATCCACTTTATGTCTAGCGGTGCAACCGTATCCTTTGTTATCGAATTCTGAGGGCTGAAATTGGATCCAAAAGAGTCACCATAAAGCCTTGACCAGTTAGCTCCTTCAGGAGGTGGCTGAGCCTGAACGAAAGGTAGGATTAGCAAAAGCAGCAAAATGGCGCTCTTCATGAATTACAGGTTTGGCAGAACGATGCAGTAAAAACTCTTTCTAATCTGGGCGGTGTTCTAACTCTAGATCATAGGAAATTGCCGTTGTCCAGACAGAAACTTTATAGATATTGCATATGAGAATAAGTGTAATGATGCGTTTAGATAGTAGCGGCGTCTCCAAGATTATAGCGGTCGTGGCAGCTGTCGTCATAGTTGTCGGCACTGCATCTGCATATTTCTTTGTATTCCAGTCTGGAGCACCTGCTCAACAGCAGGTTTCACCAGGACTACAGCCAGCACAACCGCCAGCACAGCCTCCAATACAGCCACAACAACCAGTTCAGCCTCCAGCTCAACAGCCTATACAACCTGCACAGCCAGCACAACCGCCAGCACAGCCTCCAATACAGCCACAACAACCAGTTCAGCCTCCAGCTGGAGGCGTTGACCCTGCAAAAGCTGATGCACTTAAAGCAGCCGTAGAGGGACACTTTAGCAAATTTGCAGCGAAGGATGTCATAGCTCTTATGGCAGACTATACACAGACAGGTACGTACGCTGAATGGTCGGGCCAGGCCGGCGCGTTCGCCGGTAAGTATAATGGTTATCCAAGAATTCGGATTCTTTATGCTACGATAGCAGGAAACATTCAAGACATGAAGGTTAGCTTCCAAGACTACAAGGCTGAGGTATCTGGAGATACAGCGACAGTTACAATGAAGGTACTTGGGGAGGGGCGTGGAAAACTAATCGGTGCTTTCAACATGGAAGTTGATGCCACTCAAAAGTGGGTCTATCAAGGCGGAAAATGGCTCTTACAGGATGACAGGTGGAATTTTAAGCTGTTCAAGACCGAACTCGCTGCGGAAGGTACAGTGTTCCCAATAAACTGGAGAAAGATCGGAGACTTTAGCAGCTGGACCGACAGGTTGAAGTCACTGTTCGGCGGCAATTAGGCAAGTCTAAAATACATAGTCTGCGTGTAGCTTGGGCATGCGAATAACCGTAGAGACGACTAAGGTAGCAAAACGCTTCGTCTACGGAGGCTTGTTCAATGCCCTCGTCGCCTGTATTTTTGCAATACCATTGGCAATAGCTAGCGATTCTTCTGTCATAGAACCTATAGATCAATCCATAGTGTATGTTCTGCAGACATGGCCTGTAATGCCATTCCCAGTAGCTGCTGCAGATTTCCCGGGTACATGGCTCTTTTTGAGCTACACGCTCTTCTTGATTGTAGGTTGTTTGGGGTTCTTCTTCTGGGCGGCAGTATATTACATGCAATCGGCACTCTTGGGCAAGACTCACACCAGCAGAGTTCTGTCAGCACTACATTTCATATTAGGATTTGCTGGAGTTTACGCTACAGTAATATTCTTGTTCACTGCGGGCTTTTTCGGAGGGGCTGCTAGGCTCAGCGGGATTCAGGGTGCAGCAATCATAAATACCCTGATATCTTGGACTGTCATTCCAACTGCAATTGGCATGGTTTTGGGCGTGCTTGGAAACCTTCTTGGAGTCATTAACAATATAATGACGTTCTTCGGCAAACAGGTCTCCATCTAGCCTGAAAACCTAAAGGATTTAAGAGCCGAAAGTTCGGGGTTTGTAATATGGTGGAGACAACAAGCGTCGCAAAATGGTTCCTCTATGTAGGCGTCTTTAATGCACTTTTTGCAGTTTTTATCACGATCCCAATGATAATACCAGACAATACTGCAAGCGAAGATATCTTGAGGATAGCCTTTGCCGTAGCCAACTTCCCTGGCCTGTACATCATTATGGGCTATCTTGGCTTCCTTGTTGTAGGAGTTGCAGGCTCGGTAGCTTGGGGAGCAGCCTACTATATTTTGGGCAGCGCAGCGGGCAAAAATCAGACGAGCAAGGGATTGGCGATAACGCACCTTCTCTTGGCAACGATAGGAATCTACGGCGCTGCAACGCTATTCTTTGTAGGAGGATATACTGGAGGCTATGCTAGGCTTACTGGAGTTGTAAAGACAGTTGAGGATGCTATGGTACTGATAACTTGGACCGTAATGCCCAGAATGCTTTCTATTGCGCTTGCAATAATAGGAAACCTGATAGGAGTAATCAACGTATTCAAGACTGCAAGGTCTAAGGCTGCTTAAGCCCTAATATCAGGAAACGATAATACAGGCTATTACGGAGTGCTCCACAAATGGAGACCATAGAGACCGAGCGCATGGCACGCTATTTCATGTACATTGCGCTTGTAAATGCTTTTGCAGCTGCTATCTTTACGACGCCCATACTCGTTCCCACATTTGGCATTCCCTTAATCGCGGGGATATTCCCGGGCACATGGATGCTCATAGCATATCTTGCCTTCCTTGCTGTTGGGGTTATGGGTATGGTCGGCTGGGCCGCCATGTACTATCTTGCTTCCCACCTTTTGGAGAAGAAGAAGACCTCGAAAATATTTGCCATCATGCACCTTGTCATTGTGGAAGTTTCTGTATACGGCTTTGCTGCGCTCATGAGCGCGGCTGGCTGGGTAGGAGGTCAGGCACTAAGGCAGGGCTTGGCAGTCGCTGCTGTAGGCTTTCTAATTGAATGGTTAATACTTCCGACGGGAGCCTTTGTCGCGCTTGTGGTTCTTGGTCAGGTTCTTGGGATACTCAACATGCTCAGAACTATTAGATCTAAAACTGCTAAAACGATGCCAGCCTGATTTGTTAGCCTGTACCTCTGCATGTGTTCAGACTCCCCGGGGGTAGTTGTGCATTTGTTGTATCAGCAATAGTTTATCGATGGAAGGATTGGGTATTTGTTTAAATTACTGATGGTGCATGAGCATGTCGGTTTTGCCCACATGATTCTACTGTAATAGCGCCGAGGAGTAGAGTGCTCTAGTACTTGAGTACTTTACTATGCTTTTACTAGTCCCTCGTAGCTCTTTTTCACGAAAGTTATGACCTTCTGAATATCTTCTGGTTTCTCCAATGACATCATTATCCAGCTCTTTGGAACCTTGGCCCCAGTCATTTCGAAAGATCTTCCCTTTCCATTCTTTGAAAGTTCTGCACGTTCAACCTCAGAAAGTTTGGTTATCACAATTCCTTTAGTTACCAGAAAGGCGAAGAATGATTTCTTGTGAAAGAAAGTTGGTGAGCCGAACATCTTTCTGGCAGTTGCATCCTTCCAAGTTAGAATTTCTTTTTCAAGTCTCTGCCTAATCTTTCCCATCTGTTCTTCGTCGTAATATTTCATTAAGCACACCCATTTGTTTAGGGTATGTTTGGCCTTTAAAGATGTTATTTTGTAGTTGCCTATTTGATATCAGAACGGGCACGGTGGGATTTGAACCCACGACCTACAGCTCTCTTCAATGCTTAGGAGGCTGCCGCGCTGTCCATGCTGCGCTACGTGCCCATAAGCTCAAGCCAATTCAGCAATCGAGTTTAAGCTTATCCTTGCAAGAATTCCTAAAACTGACTTATTTTAAGCACTTTTACGCTTAATCGTGTTCCTTTAGCCAGCTTAGAATCGCTTCGTTGGTTTCATCGGGTCTCTCCCAGAATATCCCGTGCCTTGCTCCCTTTATCATGACAAGTTTGGAATCAGGGATTTTATTTGCCATGGATTGACATTGCTTAACGAAATCTCTCGTTCCCTCTGCAAAGTGGTCATTTCCTCCTACCAAGATCAGCGTAGGCGTCTTGATCTTACCCAAAAGATCAGTAGTTTCATACGTCTTCCTAGCAATTACATGCCTTATAGAATTTGATGGGGGTAGAATTGTACGTTGAACTTTCGCCGAATCATTGCGTAGTAATACAGAATTAAGTTTCTATTCTTTGAGGTGTTCAGAAAAGAACGCAAGAGTTCTTTTCCAAGCATCCATCGCATCTCCGGCCCTATAGTTTGGCTTTGTTTCGTCGAAAAATGCATGTGCCGCTTCTGTGTAGATCTTTATGTCAAAGGTCTTGCGGTATTCTATCAGAGCCTCTTTCAATGTTTTGATATCGCTTCCCGGTATCCTCGGGTCCTTGCCTCCATATAGTCCGAGAAGAGGGCAGGAAAGGCTCCTCACTATATCAACTGGTTTCGGGTTATCTCCGTAGAACGATATGCAGGCAGAGATCTTCTCATGACATGCAATAAGAAGGGAAAGGTATCCGCCCATGCAGAAACCCACCGAGCCTATTCTGTCTGACTTTATGTAATTCAGGCCCTTGAGATACCTTATCAGTCCCTTAAGATCTCCGAGGAACTTTTGTTCTGTGAAATTCTTCTTAATTTTTATGCCCTCTTCAATACTGGAAACTATCTTCCCATCAAAGAGGTCTGGTGCAGCTACCACGTATCCTTCCCTTGCAAGCCTAGCAGTGACACCTTTAAGCTGGTCAGCAAGTCCCCAAATTCCCTGAATGACTAGAACGCCGGGATACCTTCCTTTCTTGATGGGTCTTGAGACGAATGCGTTGCTATTTCTGCCTCTGCTTCCGCCAGCGAACTCGATCGCCGCCGAAGTGATTTCCATGCTATTCCTCCTGAATCTGAATGCCATCCTTTAAGGTATTCCGAAGATCTTCTTCTCTCTGTCGAGGCACTTGTTATGATTCTTTAGAGCATCGGCATTATTGCCAAATACCGGATTTATGCTAGTAGGTTTCTATACAAAGCTAACCTGACATTCTAGGTTTATTGGCTCTGAAAATGCCAGTAAGATTTACTAACTTAACAGTAAATATAGAAACAATTGGAAAGATTTGGATTTCAGCAACCCAATCATACGTTCGGAGTTCCCAACGATCAGGTTTACAATGTAGTCGAAAAGATAGCGTTAGAGGCGGAGCATTACGGCTTCGATTCATTCTACGTCATGGATCATCTGATGCAGATTTCAAGCGTCAATCCCCCGGAGGACCCCATACTCGAAGGCTGGATGACCATCGCTGCATTGGCAGTTGTGACCCAAAAGATGAAACTATCAACAATGGTTACATGCAACACTTTTAGAAACCCGGCATTATTGGCAAAGATGGCTGCAAGCGTTGACAACATCAGCAACGGAAGGCTGATCCTCGCGATTGGAGCCGGGTGGTATGAGTTGGAGCACAAAGCCTACGGAATCCATCTGGGTACAATGAGGGAAAGGTTCCAGCGCCTCATGGAAACCCTGCAGATTGTGAAAAAGATGTGGACTGAGGACAAAGCCACTTTTGAAGGGAAGTATTATCGCATCAAGAATGCGATCTGCAACCCCAAACCCATACAAAAGCCGCATCCAATGATAATGGTCGGCGGAGACGGAGAGAAAGTAACCCTAAAGATTGTTGCTCAATATGCCAACGCATGCAATGTCTTTGGAGGGGCAGATTTGGAGAGGGTAAGCACGAAACTTTCCGCACTGAAACAGCATTGCAAAGACGTAGGGAGGGATTACAATTCCATATTCAAGACAGGCTTGGCAAGAGTCATCATAGGGAAGAATGAATCTAGTGTCAAAGAAAAGATCAAGAAGTGGGTTCCCCAAAAGCCAACTGCAGGTGCAACTGGTGTAACAACTCTTGAGGACAGGCTGAAAAGATTTGTAATCGGAACGCCAGAGCAGTGCGCAGAAACATTCAGGAAGATATTTGCGACAGGATTAGATTATGTCGTCGTGAACTTCCCGGACTCGCATAACCTTGAAACTGTCAAGCTCTTTGGAGAGGGAGTCCTTCCAAAATTCCACTAATCCTATTAGCCACTCCATATTGTCAAGAAACGATGTCGATGAAATACAAGACTCCGCAGGAAATCCTCGAGAGCTTGGAGAAGATCGCAAAAGAGCTAAATGTTGAGCCGAAGAAGGCCGTAAGGTTCTATGTCATGGGCTTGAGTCACGGGTTGCTGAATTTAGACCACAATAGCATATTGCAGGCTGCAAGGAAGTACATGGAGGAATAACGGTGGAGGATACGGAGTTAGCAGTAGAAGATGGTTGCTACTATTTGCGGGAGTTAGGTATGAATGTTGGAGAGATTAGCAAGCTATTTGAAATCAGCGAGGACGATGTCAGGAAAAAGTGTAAGGCATTTGCGAAGAAGTTGAAGAGCAGGCAGATCATTCAATCGGAATTCGACAAAAAGTTCTGGGAGGATGTTATGCAGGAAGCTAGAGGTAATGAAAAAATCACCTTGGTCGATAGCAAAGGAGAATTTTACCACGGGAGAAGAGTAGATTTGGAGAAAGCGGAAACAAAAGACCTGATGGCGCTTTTCGACTACGGCAAAGAGTATCTTAACAATGTACCTCCGATGGTTCTCGAAAGCCTTGACAAGAACAAACCCGGCTATAATCCTCTTTCGCCGATAAAACAGCTCAAAGATGGCCTCAAAATTGTAGAGGAGATTCTCTCGAAGAGGAATTAAGACTGCTTCTTGTTGACCGTGTGTATTGCCTTCCCGAGAATAGCCTCGGCAACCTCCATTAACGATTCTGGAAGTGTTGGATGCGGATGTATGGTAAGAGCAATGTCTTCAGCAGTTGCACCCATTTCTATCGCAAGAGCACATTCGCTTATCAAATCCGATGCATTAGGGCCAACTATCTGAACGCCCAGAACCTGTTTGCTGCTTTTGTCAATTACCATTTTGACGAAACCTTCAGTCTCCATCACTGCCAATGCTCTTCCTAATGCTGCAAAGGGGAACCTTGCAGAAACTGCATCAAATCCCTGCTTCTTTGCTTCCTCTTCGGTCAAACCAACGCTGGCAACTTCTGGCTCACTGAATATAGTCGAAGGTAGTGCTTGAGGTTCGTATACACTTGCCAACCCTCCAATAACTTCTCCAGCGACTATGCCTTGCTTGGATGCTCTGTGTGCAAGGTACGGAGGGCCTGTAATATCGCCAACTGCATAGATTCCTTTAATGTTAGTCGTCATCTTTTCATCTACCTTGACGAAGCCCCTTTGGTCAAGTTGAATTCCTATTCCTTCAATATTCAAACCTGAAACATTAGCCTTTCTGCCTACAGCAACAAGAATCTTGTCCGCAATTTCATTAGTAGTTCCCTCTTCCGCCTTTATCGAAACTTTCAGGCCTTCAGAGCTTCTGCTGAAACTCTGACACGAGGCTTTGAGATATACTTTGACGCCCAACTTCTCAAGTCCTCTTTGCACTACTGCAACGATGTCCCTGTCTGTGCCGGCCAATAGAGATGGAGTGACTTCCACGACTGTAACCTTGCTCCCGAGCTTTGCAAACATCGTCCCGAGCTCGAGCCCTATGGCCCCTCCTCCAATTACCAGAAGCCTGTTCGGAGGGTTTTCAAGCTCCATGACCTCCTTTGAGGAGATCACATCCTTTCCGTCTATGGGGAAGTTTGGGATAGACAGGGGGTAGGAGCCAGTAGCAATTACGAAGTTATCAGCTTCAAGAACTTCGGTCTTATCGCCTTTAACCTCGATCTGTTTCCTGCTCAGAAACTTTACATGGCCGTAGGCTATCTCTACAGAGTTTGCCTTTAGCAGAAACCCAATCCCAGAAACGAGCTTATCAACAACGCCCTGCTTCCACTGTTGGAGCTTCTTGAAATCTATGCTGACATTATCAAATTGCAGTCCCATCTGCGAAGCATGCTTCGCCTTATCCAGAAACTTGCTAGCATTTATCAAAGCCTTTGAAGGTATGCAGCCATAGTTCAAACACTCGCCTCCAAGCTTATGTTTCTCGACAAGCACTACTTTCTTGCCCAGCTGCGCAAGCCTTATAGCTGCTACGTATCCCCCGGGTCCCGCCCCTATGACTACTGCGTCTGCATGTCGAGGCATAACCAGCCTAATTCCGAACTGCTAATAACGGTTTATTTGCTTCCGACTCTGCTGCGATCTTACAGCAAGGATGATGAAGCCCGTAGTTGCTATTATCGTAGTGACTAATGCTGTAGAAGAATCAAAACGTAGCGATTCTGGAGGAGGGTTTATCGTCTGAGGCACCGATGCTAATGTCTTGTTTGCAAATTCGATTTCCTTGACGTAAGTTCTTCCCGTTAGAGGGTTCAGCAGGTTTTCTGCGGGTGCGTAGTTGTCTGTGAAGAGAGGTGCATCATCAGTGGAAGGGTTTTTCGAAAGCCTGCTAGCCAGATACTCGTTTATCCTTGGGAGTTTGACAATCGTTGCTGCTTTTTCCTGCAGAACGCTTATGGAAAATCTTTCAGGCGACTTTGTTGCTACGACTATGATGTTCTGAATTAATGGAGTTTCCCCAGAAACGGGGTAGACATCGGCGTTTGGGAAGACGGATTGCATAGTCTTCAGCATCGAATGAAATATTGCAGAAGAATCCCCGTCTATAGAGGCTATGACATTTGAGACTATTATCCCATCGTCGCTGAGCCTGTTGCTGACTAGCTCGAAAAATTCCTTGGTCATTAGGTGAAACGGTATGTAGGTCTTTGCATACGCATCAAGGACAACTAGATCGTAATTCTTGTCAGTATTTGCCAAATATGTTCTGCCATCTTCGGTGAATATATTCAACCGTGAGCTTTCTTCTACAAAGAAGTACTGCTCTGCAGCTTTTACTACATCAGGGTCTATTTCGACTGCATCGACTTTGACATTCGGATAATCGTTCAGGAACCTCTTTGGAGTTGAGAACCCTCCTCCTCCAACGAAAAGCACGTTTTCTATGTTAGGGCTGTATGCCATTGCCATATGGAAGAATCCCGTGTAAGGGTATACAACCCTGTCCCTGTCCCTCAAGTCTATGGCGCTATGAAAATTGTTATCGAGTAGGAGCGTCCTTATGCCCGTTATGACATCGTCCTGAACGACGAGCTTATGGTACAACGTATCCTTACTGAATATCACTCCTCCGCTCGGTATCTGGGGAGCAACTGCAAAGCCTACCGAAAGTGCAATGAGAAGAACTGCGAGCACCTTCAGTCGGGAAGCAAGGCCAAAGAGTGAAGCGAGAATCAAAATCGAACTTAGAATGTAGAGTATTGTATTGACTCCGAGTTCAGGTATGAGGACAAAAGTTGTCAAGAATGTTCCAGCTATGCTGCCAATTGTTGAAAGCGAATAGAGGTTGCCCGAAGTCCTGCCTACTCTGTCAAGAGACCTCGTGCTCAGCTTTATTGCGTACGGAGCGACACCTCCAAGCATAAACGAAGGGAGCACTAGAATCAAGAGTGCTGCCGCAAGAGGACCATATCGCTCTCCAAGACGGAGTGAAAGCACGAACTGAAAGAGTAAAGGTGTTGCATAGGTTATGAACAGAGTATAAACCCCTGTAAAGAAAATAAACAATGAAAACTGGCTGTAACTGGGGTTTACGTCAGCCTTCTTCCCTCCATAGTAATATCCACAGGCAAGGCCGAATAACACTACTCCGATAAGACTGCCCCAGACGAATAACGTACTTCCATAGTAAGGTGCAAGCAATCTGCTGCTGAGGAGCTCAAGTACCATTACTGCCGCCCCAGCTATTATTACCTGTATTCTAAGAATAAGCGAGAACCTCTTCTCCGCGCCTTTTGCCATTATTCAGTATGATATTCAAGAAGTTTAACAACTTTCCTGAATCATTCTTCGATTTCTTCTTCGTCCTTTACAGCGATGCTGTCTATGCCCCACGCATCATGTATCTGTGTTTTGTGCAGCTGCTCCCAGAGCTTAACTTCCCACTCTGAATTCGTCTTTGGGCTCTTCTTACCCTTCGGTTTTTTGGTTAAGATCAGCCTTACCGTGGCTACCTTCTGCTTTGCCATCTGCACTACAATCAAAAATCTGCTAATAAAAGCCTACTAATCTTAGGAGCTTGGCTTATCGCAAATATGACAAGAATCCACGTCATAATCCGGCTCCATCTCTCTATGAATGTCGCACAATAGCCTGTTCTTCCTGATAAAGTCGGTGGCCCTGTTGAACCTGTCCATAACGTCAATTTCGTCAGCCCCATTTGCTATCATCGAGGCTATGACGTCGCAATGCATTTCTATCTCCCTCTCCCTCTGCCATTTCTCCCTCTTGCCTCTAGTCTGACGCATGTAATTGCTTATGGCTGCCTGCGTTACCCCTAACTTTGCTGCTACCTGCTGCTGGTTCATGTCGTAAACTTCCATGAGCCTTTTAGCCACTATGGCCCTCAAGTACGGGATTACTGCTTTGGCCTCGATCTCGCTTGGTAGTAGCATTTGGCATGTTTTCTTCTAATGGTGCGTATTTATGGAATTCGCGAATAATTGGGATTGATTACTACTTACACGGTTAATGAGATTATTATCTCAAATGACGACAATGTAAGGTTTCTTAACATGCAGGTCAGCAGTTAAGTACACTTTCAACTATATTGTGGAATGATCTCTTATGCAAACATGGGGAGATTCGCCATAATTGCAGGGCTGTCCATGTTGGGCTTCCTTGTAGGGTTCGGATGCTATTTCTTAGTTGATGGCTTGGCATTCTACGCTGCAAAAATATTAGTCAATACGGAATCTGTTATGGCAATAGTTTCGGGCATGGCAGGCTCATTCCTTAGTGTATTTTCGCTAATGCTATGGGAGAAGCTGACCAGACGCTAATCCTATACGCCCAGTTTCCTGAAAGCTAATGATGCAGCTGCCACAAAGAATGCCGTTGCAACTCCTATGCCGAGTATATCCATCGGGAGCGCAGAAAGGTTTCCCGTGATCATGAGCGCCCTTAACGCAGCAACAAAATATGTCATCGGATTCACAAGAGAGACGACCTGAAGCCAGACAGGCATCAGGTCTACAGGATAAAGGGCATTACTTGCGAAGAAAAGCGGCATCGAAATCAGCTGGACTATGCCCATTACCCTCTCTCTGGTCTTGAGTAGCACCGTGACAAGAATTGAAAGGCTTGAGAAGCAGATGCCGAATATCACGACGAGGACAATGACCGCAACCATGTAAGCAGGGTTGGAAATTATGCTGACTCCAAGCAAGAACGCTATAGCCAGTATTATGCCTGCCTGAAACAAGCTCTTGACACCTCCTGCTAGAGCCTTTCCCAGTACTATGGACGTTCTTGGTATCGGCGCAGATAGCAATCTATCGAGCTGCCCAAAATCCCTCTCCCAGACCAAGCTAACTCCCGTAAATATTGACATGAAAAGAACAGACTGAGCTAAGACACCGGGAGTGATATACGCAAGATAAGAAACCCCTGCAAGCGGAATCTGTCGAATCTGGCTGAATACCGAACCGAATATTGTAAGCCATAGAATTGGAGTTATAGCCCGTATTACGATGTCGCTTTGATCTCGCATCATCTTGCGAAGTTCCAGCTCAAGCACTATGCCAGACTTCTCTACGATTGGTAGCAATAGATCACCCCATCCGCCTGATGGTTCGCCGCACCTGTCTTACCTGCTGCCATTCCCCTCCAGACTCGACCTCTCCCATGCGCGAGCCTACGTACTTTAGAAATACATCGTCCAATGTCGGCCTCTGCGCCGAGATTGATTCTATCTGAACTCCGCCATCCGCAAGACTTTCGACAAAACCTGCCAAGCGCCTTTCTGCACTTTCAACGACCATGCTAATCGACTTTTCATTTATCATGTTAACCTTCACTCCCTGCTTTTCAAGCAGAGCAGCAGCCCTCTTTGCATTATCTTTAACCTCTATCGTCACGATGTCACCTCCAAGGCCGCGTTTTAGCTCTGCTGGGGTCCCTACAGCAACGATCTTTCCACGGTTCATAATAGCTATTCTTTGGCATAGAGCGTCGGCTTCTGCCATGTCGTGCGTTGTCATGAATATCGTAATTCCATGCTCTTTTACCAGCATCCGCAGGAGCTCCCAGATGACCCTTCTTCCTTGAGGGTCGAGCCCTATCGTCGGTTCGTCCAAGATCAGGAGCTTCGGAGAATGTATCAGAGCAGTGCCTATCTCCAGCCTGCGCATCATGCCTCCAGAGTAATGGCGTACAACATCGTTAGCCCTTTCGCCGATCCCCAGAAGATTCAGCATCTGTTCAATTTTTTCCCTGCGCTTATCGCTCGAAACGCCGTGTATCTTAGCCGCTATGAGCAGGTTTTCGTATCCGCTGAGCTCGCTGGTGAGCGAGAGGCTTTGGGGAACATAGCCTATGCTCTTCCTTACATCATCAGGATTTTCAATGACGCTTGTACCAAAAATCTCTAACCTCCCTGCTGTTGGCCTTGTCAAGGTCGTCATGCACCTTATGGCCGTAGTCTTACCAGCACCATTTGGTCCTAGACATCCAAAAATTTCATTTTCTTCAACATCGAACGAAATGCTGTCGACGGCCTTCAGGCTGTTGTATTGTTTCACCAAGTTTGTGACGGCTATAGCTTTTGACATCTAAAATGCGGTGCAATAGGTACAATAAAACAGATACGGGAATGAAGTCTGCAAACGTATATTAGATATACGCTGAAGTGGCTTTTGAGGGCCGGTCGTCTAGCTTGGTTAGGACATCGCTCTGACAGTTCTTCCAGAAGACGGCGAAGGTCGGTGGTTCAAATCCGCCCCGGCCCACTAAATTCTGGTTTATGGGAACTTGTAGTCCTTGTTGATCTTGTATACCAGTACGCCTGTGAATATTCCAGCCGGAGCGTCCTGCTTAATGCTTGACGACTCGAATGCTAATGCTAGAGGACCGTTACCGTCTGCAGGGTAATTCATCTGATAAGTGTACAGGGCGTTCCTACCCCTCTCCCAGTTCGCGCCGACCAGCCTCCCCTCTGCATCGATGTAATTGTTCAGCTTAAAGGGCATCATCTTTCCCAGCAGTGTATTGTCCCAGAAGGCTGTCTTTGGCGTGAATTCGTCTTCATATAAGAAGGTGTTTTGGTCGAACCCTCCGATCCTTATGAACCACTGCTTCTTGCTCTCCTCCCCTCCGCCTCCAAGGACGTGCACTTTGCCGAGGTTCTGATCTTCGACCTTCTGCCCTGCAATGAATATCAGTATGTAATCAGCTTGGAGATCCTTAGCAATTCTCACTCCTTCCTGCTCAGGCGACATAAACATCTGTGCAAGAGTGGCAATCCTCGTTGAGTTTATCGTTGCGTTATCGGCAAGGCTTGTCCTGTTGCCCATAACCGTGATCCAGTACCCATAGTCCCACCAAGCAGCCATTACGGCATTTTGAACGGTGTTTTCTTTCATCCATGAAAGTGCCTCGAACCAGTCAGGCCTCTGCGATCTGTATCCCGTGCCGGCGTTCACTATGCTAACAGGTGTGTCGGCAGCCTTTACCCAAGTTCCCCTTGTATCGTTTGCAGATGCAGGTGCTACAACAGGGAATGCTAGTATGGCTATCATGAATATTACGTAGAGGACCTTCATTTCAGATCTAACCGAGAATACGACAGACTTTTTCTTTCCAGCCCCTCCTACTGCAGGCCTGAATATTGCCGAGGTGACCTCTGCGAAGCCTACGCCTGCCAGCATTGCGTAAGCAAGCGACGAGAATACCAAGAGCCTTGAGAATGATGATGCTATGTAGATCGACGAGATTCCTAGTACAAGGGCGAATACGGAGTTCAGGTTTCTCCTTCTGAACAAGGTAATTACACCAAAGCCCCCAAGGAACAGAATGGCATAGTAAGCGTCAAAGTACTCTGCCCCCGTTGGAATGAAGTGCTCTGCGACGGATTCTACTAGCGGGTTCCCGGTCCTCTGGAATGGGAATAATACAGTCTGATACCTTCCGCTTATGCCAGATACTAAACCGAAACTCATGAACGCTACAGCTCCAAGAACTACTGCCAAAACAGTTCTGGTCAGAGCCTTTCTGTACTCCTTTGGGTCAGTCACGCCTTTTACAATATAGGCTAGTATTGAAAACCCTAGCCCAGCAAGGAGTGCCAGACCAGATGGATTGGTAACTATGCTAGGCCCCGGTCGAGGGAACATGGCACTTGAAAGAAGGTTAATTGCTACGAATATCGTCCCTCCAATAACCGTTCTCCTCTGGTCTACGCCCAAGAACGGAGATAGCAATAACAGTAGTCCGAATACAGCTCCAAAGTAGAGAGAGCCACCCCACGCCGTGTTTGCGTAGCCGAGCAGGAAGCCAGAAAGGACTGCCCTAATTAAGAAGCTTCTGAGGTTTATTTTAGAATCGTAAATTGTCAGGAATAGATAGGCTCCTGCAGTTGCCAGGAAGAGGGCGAAAGGCTCAGACTTGAACCAGCCCAGGTTCCCTCTTGATATTATCGGCGTTGAAACTGCTATCACGAGAGCCGCCAAGAGTCCTCCTCCAGCACCTGCAACCCTCCTGACGAGAAGGAACATCGTCATCGTTGTGAGAGCACCGAAGACTGCGGGGAACATGACAAGGTAGTCGTATAAACTAACTGAAGAGGCGAATAAGTTTCTAAGTACTAGATAGCTCAACGCTCCTCCAAAGTGCAATCCTACCTGCGATGTTCTTGCTACGGGCCTCCCTTCAGGGTACCATGTCTTGTTGTCGTTCCAAGTAAAATAATCTGCAAAGCCTGCAAGGCCTTTTTGGTCGAAACTCTTTACAACATGGTCTGTTGCGTAATAGTCGAAGAATGGGTCAAATTCGTTTAGATAATAGCCGTATCTGGCAGGGTAAACTCTCATTATGAGTGCTGAGGCGAATATTGCCACGAGTGCTAGAGCTATGAGGATGTTCTTCCGTGAAATTTCTGGGCGCCTGAACAACCCTTTTGCTGTAACTTCTGCCTTCTTAGCTTCAGTTTCGCTAGCCATGTACGTTTGAGCGGTCTATTATGACCTCTTATTAACCCTTAACCAGAAATTAGATTTGGATTATTTGAAAGGGTTAGGTTGATTTGCCCAATTCACCCATTCTTCAAATTTTTTCGCCTAACATTGAAATTCTGAAAGTGCCAGTTCTAGGTTTAGAGGTTGAGTCTAAGTATCCAAACCTTATGGCCATCTATTCAATTCCCGCCCCTGCACAAAGGGGCCCGTATGGGGGGATGGTATTTAAAGTACTTTCAATCCTACAATAGTTCGATTCAAACTTGTGACCTACTTCGTTACAGGTACAGTTACAAAATGTACTATAGAGATCAAAAGGGTGGAAAAGTCATGATTAGTACTTCATGCCATGCCTGAACGCTATCAGCCTTGCTGACCTCACATCTCTGACTGAACGTATGTTCGGCTTTATCGCTGCAGAAGTTCCGCTCTCATCAACTATCTCAATGTGAACATCATTTCCAGCTCTAATCCTCAATGTTTCGGCAAGTTCAGCAGCAAGTTTTGGATTGCCATTCCCAATTCTTACAATTTTGCTCCTTCTTTGCCCCGATTTCAGCAATTTCAAAATTCTTTGAATAGCCTCTTCGGAAGAGCCGAGAACCTCTCCGTAGAGTTCAGAGTTGCCATAATAACCTACGACCCCAATCCTTCTTCCTGGATCGACGCCAACTACCAGAGGCTCATCCCTGTCAACCTGCAACTGCTTCAGAATCTTCTGCTTTGCAACGTCTTCATCGTTTTCAATATCCTCCAGCAAAACAACATCAATCCCAACAATCAGGTCTTTTTCTTTAGAAGTGGTAATTGCTAGTTTGACTCCCTCGGGAATTTCGGTACCTGGAGCCATACTTGTAAACGGAACCTTGATCCTCCTCAAAATCGAAGTGATCTTGTAATATGCCCTCCCATCAAGAGTCGCTACTGCAACAGGGAGGAGGACATCCTTGTTAGATCTTATCTCTATCACCGCTGAAATACGAACAAGTTTCAATTCCCTTCTTAAATACTAGACGCCTGAAATCAGCGAAGGTCGCTCCATCAGATTGCCCAAGCTTACAGCGCCTGAAGATCTCTATTCGATCCTGCAGAAGGGCTCGATTAATTCGCTATTGTGCAGCGAACCCTCCGTCAGAAACTACTTCGTAGATTCTGTAGTTTCGCATTTGCTAAAAAGGGGAAAATCTGTCATATATTTCGACATTGACTCGTACTTTACGGCTTCAACTATGAAGAAGGGAACGATGCCTGAAAACCTCTCCCTCATCTATCCGAAGGGCGAAGAAATTGATGATGCATTTGTCACTCTATTGTCATGGACAAAGCCGAAGTTTGATATTCTCGTAGTCGATTCTCTGACGACTTTCTACCATGTTAGCCCTATAGCAAAATTTTCGTCAAAGAACAGAAAACTTGGCTTCTACCTTGCCATGCTCAGGGAATTTGCCAAGAAGGCAGATGCTCCGGTATTGATAATTAGTCACCAAATATTTAGGAAGGTAGATGCTGATTGGACTGCTGTATATTCTGGAGGGAGAGTTCTTAACTATCACAGCTCTTTGATGATAAGAGCCTCGATTGCACAGGCAACCATGAAACTTAAAATTCTTGAAGGTAAGAGCGTCAAAAACTTAGAACTGGCCCTGAAAAACTACTGAAAGCCTTTTAATCGCAAAAGCGTTATGCCTACGATGAAACTGAGCAGCAGGAGAACTATGCCTCCTATAATATACGAATTGCCAAGCCTTCTCCCCATCGTCTGCCTCCCGCCCCTGTACATTAAGTAAACAGCAGCCGTGCCCATAGTAAGCACGAAAGCGTTCAAAACAACCTCCGTTGTGCTCTGCGCCGATCTATTAGGAATTACAGGTATGCCTCCCAGATTGGCCCTCGAACCCTCGAGCAGTCCATTTACCACGCCGCCAGAGTAGAGGAATATAACCAATAGGTACAATGCGGGAATTATGCCCGAAACGAAGACTACAACGAAGTCTCCAAGGCTCCTGCCTCCAATTTTGATGTACTTTATCCTCTGCGTAAGCCTGTTCATTATTCTGTCAGCGCTACTTTTGATTCCCAAATACATCACGATTCTAATTTTTGCAGCTCTGCACGGGCTATGTCTTTAACCCATTCTCCAGTATCAGGCAACTCTGAGACCCTTCTTAAGTAGTTTGTCCATACCATTTCGCCCATGCGCTCCCTCCAAGTTTTGAAGCCTGTTTCTAAGCTTTCGTACGCCAAAATATGATAACGACACAACGAATATCCTTTGCTAGTCTTTATTGCTGGCCTTCCGCAAAATTGACAGGTTTCTTCAGACATTTTTTGCACCTTTCTTTGTCGGACACGAAACATTGATGCAGAACTTCATCCGGTATCTACCAAACCTTGCTACGATTATGGGCCATTTGCAAGTATTACATTCTTTCTTTAAAGGTTTGATTATTCCTTTTTGAGGGAGTGGCGCCGAGGCTCTGCAACCGTTTGAATAATTAGTGCATCCCGCAAACCGCTTCCCAGTAGACTTCGACTTTATGATTCTCAACTTTCCTTTTTTGCAGACGGGGCAGTTTCCGAGTACATATTCTGCAGCAATAGCAGTCTTTACTGCATAGCTTAGACGCTTCCCGATTTCTTTCTCTGAGCTCTTCATGGAGGATAGCGATTCATCAAGATCTGCAATCGCCTTTTCTATGACCTGCTCCCCGTGAATCTTGCCTGCTTCGATATTCTCCAAAGAGCCTTCGATCTCTCTTGTCATTTCCACGGACAGAATTGCTGAGCTGTATGCCTGCATGGTCTCGACGACTGCAAAGCCTATCGGCGTAGCCATAATGGAAGAATCGGTTATGTACCCTCTGTCGTATAGCGTTCGGATTATCTCCGAGCGCGTAGCCTTTGTCCCGATTGACTCTTCTTCCATCTTTGCCAGAAGGCTGCTTTGATTGTACCTTGGAGGAGGTTGTTCAAGTTTGTCGTGCATGCTCACTTTGAGAACCTTTACCCTCTCGCCTTCAGTGAAATCTGGCAGAGCTCTATCCTCATGCATTATGTAATCTGAATAGAATTCTAGCCATCCAAGGCTGATCGTCGTTCGTCCGTTCAGCTTGAACTTGTATCCTGCAATGTCGATTATTACGGAAATTCTTTCTCTAAGTGCTGCTTCGGCAAATACAGCTAAAAACCTATTTACGATCAAAGCATAAAGTTTGAACTCTTTTGCTTCGAGCTGCCTCTTCGGATGCTCTCCAGTTGGGTATATTGCAGGATGAGCTGGGTCGTCTTTTGGCCCTTCATGCGGCACTAATTTCCCAGCCAATGTTAACATAGCATGCTGCCTGAATGCAGAAATCTCTGCGAGGTCCTGTAGAATCTTCTTGTAGTTTATCGATGGAGGGAGTTTTTGTGACGAAGTTCTTGGATATGAAATTAATGCGTCAAGGTATAAGCGCTCGGCAAGGGCAAGCGTTTGGCTCGGGGTTAATCCTATGCACCTGTACGCCTCTCTCTGCAGGTCGCCCAAATTGAAAGGTGTTGGAGGGGATTCTTTGAAGCGGCTTCTCTTAACTTCGTCAACAACTCCGTCCTTGCCTATGCAGTCATCGACGATCTTCTCTGCTAGTTTTAGTTCGAAAACCTTCTCTTTTTCATAATTTGCAGTTAATTTTTGACCGTCCTTTTCGACTAATGCATCTATGCTCCAGTATGGCAGGGGTACAAAGGTTCTGATTTCTACCTCCCTCCCAACTACAAAGGAAAGTGTAGGCCCCTGAACTCTCCCTATAGACATAGAACGAAAGCCCTTGCTTGCAGCGTAGATTGACTGCTGCAGCGCCCTTGAAAGATTAATTCCATAGATGAAGTCTATAACGTGCCTCGTCCTTCCAGCTTCAGCAAGGTTCCCTCCCAATCCGACTTTTGCAGTTGCTATCGCATATCTTAATTCATCGGCAGTGAGCGTAGAGAATTTTGCCCTTAGCGCCCAAGATTCCTTGCCGTTGCA
This sequence comes from Nitrososphaerota archaeon, assembly GCA_024860875.1. GTDB lineage: Archaea > Thermoproteota > Nitrososphaeria > Nitrososphaerales > UBA57 > VHBL01. Next base: position 43,677 of record JACPSZ010000007.1, read on the forward strand.
TGCATACTTGAGTATGTTGTAGCCTATCGTTTCTCCTTCGATGTCGAAGTCACACGAGTTGATGAATTTAGATGCGTTTTTCGATAATTCAGAAATTACCCTTATCCTCTCCGCAACGTATGATTTCCCCTTCTGTGCTTGGTGCAACGGTACCCATTCAACGTCATATACAGGGTATACGGTCCTCTTCTTTGCCGTATCCGCAACTGTGTAAAGATGTCCTGCGGCAGAGCAGATGATGTACCTTTTCGTTTCTCTCTCGACCAAGAAGACTTCGGAATTTCCAACCCTTTTGCTCTCCAATTTCTGCATTTTCAGAGCGTCAGCGACCCTCCTTGCTGTATCTGGCTTCTCGCAGATTACAAGTGAGTATTCTCCTCTGTGCGTAAAATCTTCTAGAGCCGACATCCAAACTCGCTGATTTGAGGAATTACTTAACCTTGAATCTTACAGTATGTACGGCAGAGCATCCTTGGTTCCAATTATGTCACCGTTTAGCGTCATTATCATAGCCTCTTGGACATATTCAGATACTCTCCTAATCGCTGGGGAAATTATCCTTCCCCTATTGGAAGTAAAGCCAAGAGCGCTGAGTTCCCTATTGAACGATGGCAAAACTATCAAATCCACGTATCCTGTAGCCCTGTTTTCAAACATCGAAGACTTTTTGACCTTTAACATAAGCCATGTCTGACTCCCGCTCAACGGACTTCCTTTCCTACTGTAAGTCGGATGCAAGTGTCCCATGATCAACTTGTCGATCCTGCTGAAAGATGTTGGAGGCTTCATGTGTCCGTGAAACATTCCGATATTTCCAATTTTGATGCCCTGAGGCTGCTCAAGAATCAAATCAGAAGGTACCAAAGGCTCCAAGCCTCCGTCATGGTTTCCAGGTATAATCGTCGTTGGAATCTCTGAAACTACTTTTTCAAAGAACGGAGGGACCTCCTTCCATTCAGTGTTGGTAACTTCATTGACGCTATACTTTACGTCGCCGAGTATGACAAGGGAATTTGGCTTCTCCTTCTCTACCATCTGCATCAGTTCAGCGACAAGTTTGTACGTTGAGCTTGGAATTCTGACGCCTGACTTTATGAATCTCTCTTCAAAGCCTATGTGCAGGTCGCTTATTATGATGGTTCTTTTGCCCTTTTCTTCGACGAGCAGTGCTGGATGAGGGTACAGTATCTTTAGCAACTTTTTGTTTCTAGACGTTCATCGGGTATATTAATGAACGGAAACTTTCAATAATCGTTGCGCAGGCCTGCAAAAGAGATGGTCGAGGAGATTGTCAATGAAGGGAGGGTTAAGCTTCATAGATTCAATCCGAGCGGGAGAGAGATATGGACTGTCGTCGGGAGCAGAGGAGATCAATTAGTCATAGAGTCTCAGCCGTATTGCACGTGCAAGCACTTCCATTTTGCAGTCCTCGGAGGTAGGGACGAAACCTGCTACCATCTGTCAGCCGTTAAGAAGGCTAAGCAGGCTTCAAAATTTGTCAAAATTGAGATAGACGATGAAGAGTACGGAAGGTTTCTTTCTATGTTGGCAAGCGATTTACCTCCAGACTTGGTTTAGGACTATCTATATGAGGTACTGATTTTCTTCATCGCATATTGGACAAAGCAATTACTTGGCTCCTCGACGAGAAACAGCCCTCAGTTAGATACTATGCGCTAAAAGATCTGCTTGATAGACCAGACAACGACCCCGATGTCAAAGAAGCATATAACATGATCCCAAAAAAGGGCTGGGCTGCTTCCATACTGAAGGAGCAACTCCCTGATGGGTACTGGGCATCGAATCAGAGCCTTTACCGCCCGAAATATTCTGGAACCAATTGGAAGCTGATAGTTCTTTCAGATTTAGGATTAACATCAAAAGACCCAAGAGTAAGAAAGACATGTGAGTTCTTCCTCAAGACATATCCTAAACCAGATGGAGGCTTTGGAGGCCCAAAGGCGGAAGGAGGACACTTTTGCATAACCGGCAACCTTGGTAGAGTATTGATCAAATTAGGCTATTCAGAAAACAGGCATGTCAAAAATGCACTGAACTGGCTTGTCGAGCATCAAAAGGAAGATGGAGGGTGGCACTGCTTTAACTCTAAAAAGGGAACTCTTGACTGCTGGGAAGCCCTAAGCGCGTTTGCTGCACTGCCAAAACAAAAATGGACGAAGAGCATCAAAAATTCTGTTGAGCATGGAGCGGAATTTTTCCTGCAGAGAGAGCTGCACAAGGAAGGCAAAAGATACGAGCCGTGGTTCCGCTTCCATTATCCCATACATTATTATTATGATATACTCGTTGGGCTCGACACAATAACTGCCTTGGGCTATACAGATGACAAAAGGTTAGCATTTGCGTTAAAACATCTCCGCAAGAGACGTAAGGAAGGAAAATGGATTCTGGATGCAATACACCCAGACATATCTCCGAACGATCCATATCAATTAACACCTCCTTTTTACAGATTAGCGTTAGAGAGAGCGGGCAGGCCAAGCAGGTGGATTACTTTGATAGCCCTGAAAGTGCTGAAAAGAGTTGAAGATTCCTAGATGTCGCTTGAGATTGCCAAGCAGTACGAGGATTTTGTAAGGAAGGTTTCTCCTCAAGTTGCAGAGCTTTTAGGCGTAAAGAATCGCAAGATCAAAATAATATTTGCAAGCACAGTAGAGTATCCAGTTCTCGGGGTTACGAGTGGGAGGACAATATTTCTTAATACAGAATGGTTTGGCAGGCATCCAAACGATCACGGGACAATAGTGCATGAAATTGCCCATGCAGTAATGGACATCAACGTAGCTCTTGAACTTGAGAGTTGGCTGATCGAGGGGCTTGCAGACTATGCAAGAGTTGCTCTGGGCTATCCCACCTTAACAGGACTTTCACCAGACTACGATCCAGAGAGGCTCTTTGAGGGCTATGAACCTACTGCCCACTTCTTCCTGTGGATGAAGAGCAAGTACGGAGACATGGAGATCAAGAATATTGCAAGGAGCATTTCGGAGATGCAGGTCTTTGACGTTGAAAAATTGCGGAGGTTATTGCAAGAATACAAGAAGGATAACGAAAGATCACTCTAGCTCGAACTTTAGTACTGCTTCTTTGTCCTGTAGCTTCACAGCGTCTGATACAATGTTCTTCTCATGCTCCGTAAGTTTCCTGTAACGCTGCCCTTTTACATTCTCGCCGTCTTTTGCTAAGCCGAGATACTTTCCAGCAACAAAGTAAGCATGCGAATTTGGAAATTTCCAGACCGTAGCCACATCTGTTGGAGATATTGCTATGTACAGAGGAGTTTTCTGGAATTGCCCCTTCTTGTCAAGAGGGATGATAATTTCTGCACCTGAAGACATCTGGCACCTTTGTTGGAAATGTGCCTAAAATATGCTTCATTGTTCTACGGGCAAGTCTTCCCTAGCACTCCACTCTGAAAACGATCTATCGTAGATTTTGACATTTGGATAGCCTGCAAGTCTCAATGCCAGAAAGGTGTGCGATGCTCTCTCTCCTACCTGACAATAAGCGATAACCTCTTTGTCTTTTGTTATCCCTTTACTGCTGAATAATTTTTCTAATTCATTCTTGTCTTTGAAGAGTTTCTCCATGCTTGCACCCTCGAACCAAGGCAGGTTAACGCTGTTAGGAATCCTTCCCGGGCGAGGGGAAGAAGCTATCAGCCCTTCGTACTCTTCAGGATTTCTCGTATCTACAAGAATTACATTAGGCTTTCCAAGATTAGAAGATATGTACTCTGCAGAAACCCTATAGTCATCGTTTGTCTTTGCAGTGAATTTTGCTGGCTGCGGCTTTGCAACATCTCTTGTAACGAGATAGCCCTTCATCCTCCATGCGCTAAAAGAAATTTCGAGCAAAGCGACATTGGCACCATAAAATTCGAGCACCCAGAACAGTTTCGATGCGGAAGTTCCACCTCTGTCCCCATAAATTATGATCTTTGAATTATTGCTGACACCTTTTTCGGAGAGTAAAGCCTCAATTCTTTCTTTCGGAGCGATGTCAAAGAAGGGCTTTGAAGGGTCAAAGTCGACTATTTTTTCGTAATGTATCAAGACTGCATTTGGAATATGCCCCGTTGAATACTCTACTGGACTCCTCATGTCGAATATTCTGACATTATTATCGTTGAGATGTTGCAGGACCCATTCCGCAGGAACCAGAATCTCTGGCATTAGACTTTCCTCTTGACGTAGAATTTGAACGTTTCATTTTCCTGCTGCATTGAGATTAGATCATGTCCAGCCCTCCTAACCCAAGCAGGTATGTCCTCCTTTGCAGCTGGATCAGTCGCTATTACCTCTAAAACTCCTCCCACGGGAACCTGCGATATGGCTTGCTTTGCTTTTATTACTGGCATGGGGCATAGCATTCCCTTGACATCGAGAGTCTTAGCTGTTGCGCTCATCTATGGTACATTAAAACGCCGTTATATCTAAATACTTATTGTTATTTTTTCATGAAACGTTGCCTTCTGACACAGTCGCAATAGAAGAGTTCTGGGATCGAGTTGCTAGATATCGAGAGATGGGCATGGATCCTCTACGCTGGGTCGCTGGCTGTGCCGTAAAAGTTGATCTTACAACTGTAGTGTATCCAGCATTGAGAAGGCTTAGACCGACTCTAAAGGGTTTGGGAGTTACGGTAGGGCATAGGGAGGATGCGGACATTTTCCCTCTAGGAAAGGAAGAGCCCGTAGTTACTAGGAGAATATACGACCCAAAGAAGCCTTCTGTTGATTCAAAAGATCTAAAGAGGATAAACCCGAAGAGGGCCATTTCTTTGGTTCAGGTGCATCAAAGAGGTGCAGAGAACGAGAAGACGTTTGGAGACTTTTTACTCTCTGTCTATAACGAAATTGGAAAGTCAGGTATTAACTTCTTTGTGGGGAAAGGCCATTCAATTATTACTGCTTATCCAGATGCTGAATTTACCCTGTTTGATTTTATTTCGCACAAAGAGGGAGGTGCAGAAGGATGGACTCTTGCCAACAACGATACAATACAAGTGATCGATCCTACATTGGATCCTGGTTCTGCAGAGCAGACGGAAGTAGGAGTGTGCAACTCTTTGAACGATCTGATAACCCTTGGCTGCTACGAGAATTTGCGGTTATTGCCCGTAATAGATGCTCCAAACGAAGAGCTTGCAAAGAAAGTATATGGTCACATGAAGGCTTTCGCCGCAAAAAATGGGATCAAGATGGTTGATGCTGAATCTCCAAACAAAAGGAAATTGCTGATCGGCGCGACTTTCTTAGGAGACATGAGGAAGGAGCCTCCAATACACGAAGAGAACCTCGAAGAGGGGATGAAGGTACTTGTCAGCAGGCCATTAGGCGATTTAGCACCTATCAATACCTACCTTTCAGCACTTGCAGATGAAGCTTTCATGAAGGCTCTGGAGGAGCAGGGTAGCAGCTTGGAAGAAGTCCAAAAGGCGAAGAATCAGGTCATAGCCACGATGCGCCTGCCCAATCTAAAGATCGGAAAGATAATCAACGAATATTTGCCAGAATATTGGGAAGCCTTCGACCCTTCGGAGCATATTGTTTCTACAGGCGATGTTTCAGGCCCGGGGATTCTGATATTCCAAGAGCTTGCAGAGAAGGCTAAGGTCGATATTGCTCTTAATGAGATCCCTCTAGGCTTTCCAAAATTCGTCAAGTTCGTCACGGAGCACTTCCTTATGGACAACGCCACAGCAGGCACAAATGGCGCTGTAGCAATAATTGCAAGGGACAGCATAATTAATGAAGTTCAAGCAAAACTAAGGAAAGAGGGATATGAACCAAAGGTTATAGGCATGGTGTTGGGTAAAGGAGAGGGAGTTCTTAGGGTTGGCGAGGAGGTTACACAGATGATAGCGTCGCAGCCTCAACTGAATGAATTGGTGATAGAGAGGAAATGACCGAGCAGCAGATAGTTAAGAAACTCGATGTCACTGGTGAAATCTGCCCCTGGCCAGTAATATTCTCGACAAGGGAGATGAAGAAGATGCACTCTGGGGAGGTTTTAGAAGTAATTACAGATCACATGCCTTCTACTTTGAATGTTCCAGCGGCTGCTGCAAAAGAGGGACATAAGGTTTTAGGAACAGAGCGCATAGACGATGGCGTTTACAAGATCTCAATCAAAATAAGATAGGGTTTTTGGAATTATGTTCTGGTATCTCTTTGAGAGATCCGTTTATCCGCTTTTTATACCCTCCCCCCTAGGCCCTAGTCAAAACGGAGGGGAGGGGGTATGCGTTCGCAGTACCTGTCTGTAGAAACTGTATGAACAACCTGCACAAAGAAACCTCCCGCAGAGTTACCAGAACCTGAGATTAAGCAGAAATCTTCTTCTTCGCGCCTTAACGGTGAGCCTAAATATAACGGCGTTATAATAGATGTTAGAGAACTTGGCCGAAATCAAGCCCAACCTTAAGACAAAGTTTGAAGACTTTTCCGGGCCAGAGAAGGCCAAACTAAGCACTCAAGGCCTTACACTGACGATAAAGTCTATTGAACACCCTGCAAACTTGCACCATCAATTAAGAGATCCTAGTTTCGAGGACATTTCCGATGTTGCGGAGAGTCTGGCCAAATCCTGCGGGATTTACCTTGAGTTTGATAGAGCAAAGACTGGCGAAGAAAAAGACTGGAGATACATGCTAAGAATCTGCATACCCGGAGGAGGGCCAATTACAAGGAAGCAGTGGGAGATTCTCGATGATGTCACAAACAAATATTGCATTTCTGATAGGTATACGGGAGTAAACAAACCGTCGCTGAGGATAACCACAAGGCAGAACATTCAGCTGCACTGGGTCAAGAAGCAGAATGTTGTTGATGCTGTGCAGGCAATAGCAAAATCAGGCTTTTATTCGATTAACGGATGCGGGGACAACACTAGGAATGTCATGGCTTGCCCACTTTCTCAATTCTCTGGGATTTACAATGCAAATGCCTGGGCTCAGAAATTAGGTAAGTACTTTGCACTCCCAACCGCTTCGTACATAGAGATTTTTGAAATTGATCCAAAATACATGCGCGAATTGAATGAGAGGAAGCCCGAAGAGAGGTTCGATTATGGAACTAATTTGCTGAATAGAAAGTTCAAGATTGGTTTTTCTGCAATTCATTATGATGAGCAAGCAAAGAAGTACGTTCCTGATAACTGCGTTGAATTGAGAACTGATGATATTGGAATCGCCCCAATTTTGGAGAATGGCAGTGCGAAAAGGTTTCAGGTTTACATCGGCGGGAGTCAAGGCGAGAAGAACGGTCAGCCAACCTTTGCAGCTCTTGGAGTTCCATTTGGAATATTTGATGAATCTAATTTGATGGAGGGACTAGATGCGATAGTAAAAGTGCACAAGGAGTGGGGAGACAGGCAGAACAGGTACTGGGCGAGGATGAAGTATGTAATTTACAAGATGGGTATCAAATGGTACAGAGAGCAGGTTCGTCAAATTAACAACATAGACTTTGATCCTCCAATAGAGAATTTTGATTATGGAGATAGGAAATTACATCATGGATGGATTAAGCAGCAATCCACTGGGCTATGGGCTTATGGCGCCTTTATTGAAAATGGTAGGGTAATTGATGGTCATAATGGACAGTTGAAGAGTATGGTGCGATACCTTATGGAAAATTATCCCATAACTCTATTCACAACTCCAAATCAGGATTTGATCTTTGCCAATATACCCGAAGAGGACAAGCATAGGTTTGAAAATGATATCAAGAAATTTGGCCACGGGCTGAGAAATGGCAAGCCGTATTCGAAATTGAGGATATTGTCTGGTGCGTGTGTTGGGAGAGATACATGCAGGTTGACGTATACCGATTCTGAAAAGTTTGAGCCTTTTCTTATTGATGAGTTAGAGACTAAATGGGGCAGTATGGCAGAGTCCATAGGGATAACTGGTTGTGAGAGGCAGTGCTTCAGACCGGCAACGAAGACCATTGGCTGGGTAGGCTCCGGTTTTAATTTGTACACTTTGAAGATTGGAGGGACTGAGGATGCTAGGAATCAGGGCGAGCCTCTCGTTGATCCTGGGACAATGGAGATGTACTTGAGGAATGTTCCGAAGAGCGAGGTTGCAAAAGTTACCAATGCTCTATTTGAATTCTATCTTGCTAACAGACTTCCTGAAGAGGATGGGAGCGGAGGAATGGGCTACTTCTTTAGAAGGGTTGGCATAAAGAAGATTATTGAATACTTTAAGAGCAATCCGAAGACGGTGCATTTGATGAAGCCAACAAAGAGCCCTCTGCCTCCAAGAAAATCGCCTACTGCAATTGAACCATTTAAGATAACCCAGCAGGCTAGCTAGTGAACTAATTGGCAGAAAAAAGATGCTCTTGGCCAAATAGCAATCCGCTCATGCTGGATTACCACGATAAAGAGTGGGGAGTCCCTCTTCATGATGATAGGAAGTTATTCGAGTTTATCGTGCTTGATGGCATGCAGGCTGGTCTGAGTTGGGAGATTGTTCTGAAGAAGAGAGAGAACATGCGCAGAGCCTTTAGGAATTTTGAGCCCAGAACAATTGCAAGATTTACGGACAAAGATATTAGCAGACTGCTCAGCGATGATGGTATCATAAGAAACAGATTGAAAATCAATGCCGCTATAACTAATGCGCAAAGACTTTTGGAGGTGCAGAAACATTTTGGCTCGTTTGACAAGTACATTTGGCAATCTGTGGATTACAAGCCCATAGTTCACAAATTCAAGAAACTTTCAGAGTTGCCTGCAAAGACGAGAGAATCAGATGCTATGAGCAAGGATTTGCAGAGGAGAGGCTTCAAGTTTGTTGGCCCGACGATATGTTATGCGTTCATGCAGGCTGCTGGGATGGTTAATGATCATTCTATGGATTGTTTCCGATACAATGAAATAAATGAAATTGGTTAGCATCGTTTTGAAGATGGCTGATCTTAGGTGCTTCAAGTGCGGGAAACTGCTTGCGGTTGTGCAATATAGGTACGATGATGAAGATGAGAAGATGCTGCCCGTTTGTGACGAGCATAAAGCGGGTTCATATGTTTATACTGGCGAGTAACTCAATTTTGCATCCTTCCCCTGCCCATATTCTAGACTCTTAGATCATGCAACGTATTTCCTATATTTTTAGATTTCTTGCTAAATATCTGGATTTTTTAGGAACAACACCAACAGAAACTTCGCTCAACCAGCCCCACATGTCTAGCAGCGATGCGAGGGTCAGATTTTAGACTTACAATACATAATGTATCTGAACCAACCCACTATCAAACGAAACAGATTTTTGCATTTTTAGCCAAACATCCTTCTGCACTTTCTTAAATAGCGTAATCCCTCTACCAAGAATTACAGGGTGTATTGAAAGTATTATTTCATCAATCAGACCTTCATTGAGAAATATCGAAACTATCTCCGATCCTCCAACCAGCCAAATATCCTTACCTTTAGATCTAACAAGTTTCTTCATAAAACCAACAACATCAGAAACGAACTCCACACCTTTTTTCTTTGCACTTCTGCTGAAGACGTGAACCTTCTTCCCTCGAAAAGGACGCTCTTCAAACTCAAGGGACTTTTCATAGGTCTTCCTTCCCATGACTACAGTATCTATAGAACCATAGAATTCGGAATAACCATAATCCGCATCCGAGAATAGCCAATCTACACTTCCATCTTCACGAGCAATATAGCCATCAAGGCTTGAAGCGATGAACAGCCTTACCTTTCTCATAAGATCAAATAATTCTGAAGACTCGATAAACCTTTGCACTTGAGAGGCAATTTACTGCAAAAAATCAGCGTCACTTCATCAGCATGATTTTCTATCTTGCACTTTATTTATGCTTCACCTCATAGTTTAACATGGGCCTGTTTTGTCAGTAACTTTTTGAGTTTATATTGCAAAGGGGCAGAAGGATATACACACGCAAGAAACAGGATCTTTTACTAATCTACTCTATTACTATATAGTCCCGTCACATTGTACTCTCTGTTGCGCAGGGTCACGCATTTCTATAGTCCTATCGGTTCTGTCGACAGGCCCCATCTCTGCGATATCTTGTTCTGAAGTTTTTCAAACAACAACCTATCGAATACTTGTCCTACTGCAAAGATAGCTATCATCACTGCAAATACCAGTGATAGATCGTTCAATTCCCTTCCGTACATCAGAAGATGGCCAAGGCCGAGAGTAGCCATGATCATCTCCGCACCGATTAGAGAACGCCACGCAAAAGACCACCCGTGCCTTAATTCGCTAACAATTTTGGGAGAGGCTGCTGGCAGCATAACGAAGAAGAAGAGCCTAGCGCCTCTGGCTCCCATGTTTCTTGCCGCGTTGATGTAAGTTGGGGAAGTATTCCTTATTCCATCGTAAGTGCCCAGAGTTATAGAGAATAATGCGCCCATAACTGTAACAAAGATCATGGCATAGTCGTTGAACCCGAACCACAGTATTGCAGGCGAAACCCAAGCTATGCTCGGAAATGATTGTATTCCGACTCCAAACGGCCTTAAAGTCCTTCCCAGGTAGGCAGACTTTACCATCGCAAGCCCTATTGCAGCTCCAAAGACTATTGATAGTATGTAGCCTATCGCTAGCCTTGTCAGACTCGTCAATATCCCTATTTGCAGGAGGCCGTTGTTTATGCTTGCAAAAAGCGAAGAAGCTACCATCGCTGGTGAAGGGAAAAGGTAAGTTGGGTAAATGGCAAACCTGTAAACCAGCTCCCAGATTCCTAGCAGAACTGCTAAGAATAACACTGCGTCTGGTATTTCGTTTGTCCGACTTTTACCTGACATTTTGCTCGCTCACCGCCCTCTGAACTTCATCCTTTATCTCTGCAAAAATCATCTTAGCAGTATCCACTACAAAGTGGTCTTCTATCTGCCTCGGTCTGGGGAAGTTTATCGGAAATTCTTTCTTTATCCTCGCAGGTCTGTAGGTAAGTGCCAGCACTCTGTCTGCCAAGCAAGCTGATTCTCTAACATTGTGCGTGACAAATACTATAGTCTTTCTGGTCCTTGAATGTATGTTCTGAAGTTCGGCATGCAGCATGTCCCTTGTCTGCGCGTCAAGGGCAGCAAATGGCTCGTCCATCAAAAGCACTTGAGGATCCATGGCAAGTCCCCTTGCAATAGCAACCCTCTGTTTCATTCCCGTTGACAGTTGATGAACATAAGAATTCTCGAATTTTGACAGGTGCATCATTTCGAGATACCGCCTTGTTATCTCCTGTCTCTTGCCTTTCTCAACACCTGCAGTCCTTAACCCGAATTCAACATTCTGCAGCACTGTCAACCATGGAAAAAGTGCCCCCTCCTGAAACACCATTAACCTGTCAGGTGAGGTGTCATTGACCTGCCGCCCATCCAGCAGTACTTCCCCCTCTTGAGGCTTTTCAAGCCCAGCGATTATGTTTAGCAGAGTAGTCTTTCCGCAGCCGGAAGGCCCGACGATGCAGACAAACTCTCCGTCCTTTACAGTCAAGCTGATGTTGTTAAGGGCAAGGAGCCTCCCGTTCCCAGTTTCATAGTATTTCGTTATGCCTCTTAGCTCAAGCTTAGACATTTTTCTACTCCTGAATCTGCTGGAGTTTCTTCTCCGCCAAGACCTTATTCAGCATTCGCAGGTCGTAAATATTTGCCAGATCAGGTTTTTTATCTCCAAGATATCCGAGCTTGTAAGCATCGTCTGCAGACTTTAAGAGCGACTGCTTAACAGGATCGTAGGTAATTTCTATTCTTGCCATGGCGTCTTTCAGCACGTCTTCATTGAGAGACTGGCCTGTCATCTTCTTTATTTCGCCGTTTAAGATTTTGGAGGCTTCTGCCTTGTTATCGTTTATCCATTGCACTGTGTCCACATGAACCTTGAGCCATTTTTCTACAAGGTCTGAATGTTCTTCAAGAAACTTTGTCCTAACAATCAGCAGCGTAGTGACGAACTTTCCTTCTGGCCAAAGTTGCCTTTCATCGAGGAATATTCTTCCGTTGGCTTCCCTTACCAGCCTTGCACCCCAAGGCTCTGGCACCCACGCTCCGTCGAGCTCTTTCTTCAGAAACAGAGTGAGTATGTCGGGGTTTTGCACTGGAATTATTCTAACATTGCCTCCTTGCTCTGCGAACCTATACCCGTTGCCCAAAATGTACGCTCTGAGTGAAACGTCCTGCGTATTTCCTAGTTGGGGCGAGGCAAATGTCTTTCCAGCAAAATCTGCTTCCGAAATGATGCCAGAATCGTTTCTTATGACAAATACTGCACCACCGCTAGCCGCTCCCGCAATAACCTTTAGAGCTCCGCCAGATTTTACGTAGCCGTTTATTGCTGGGTTAGGGCCAACATATGTAAGGTCGATTTGATCTGCAAAGAGGGATTCTATTGCAGATGGCCCAGCGTTGAATATCGTAGTCTTGATTTCAATGTCAGGAAAGGCATCTTTGAACGAATTCCTTGCTATGCCTATTATCGGAATAGCATGATTAATGTTGGGGAAGTATCCGACCCTTATCGCGTCAGCTTTAGAATTCTGCATATTATCAACTACCTTTACTGGTTGTCCTAGTAGAGTAGCATCGGCTAGGACTGCAGCAATGATTACAGATGCGATTAGTATTTTCACTGATGAACGCAAATTAAGCACCCTTTTGCAGGTTTAACAGTAGAGCATTGCGGTCTTTCCATGAATGATATGTTTAGACGATGCTTGCATTACCTGTCGCGTGGCAATAACGGCGTTATATTAATAAACTGATGGAAACACGTCTAAATACGCTAGAAATGAGCAATATTGGCATACAAATAGGGCTATCAAGGTTCCTAATGGACATCTTTCCTGCGAGAGATAGCAAGCCCAGAGATAAGGGGGTTACGATGGTTTTGGATAGACTGCAGGGCATTGACAAAGAAGAATTTGAAGCCTTGGCAGATTATGTTGACATCGTAAAGATAGGCTGGGGTCTTTCGACGCTGTTAAGCGAGAATAAACTTGTATCAAGGATAGAGTTCTACCACAAGAATTCGGTAAAGGTTTCTACAGGAGGCACTCTCCTCGAAATAGCGCTTGCAAAAGGGAAGAGCAGCCAGATGATAAAGATGGCTCGCAAGGTTGGCTTTGACATCATAGAGGTAAGCGAGGGGATCACGGAGATAGGAGAAAGGAAGCAGAGCCTTATTGCAGAAATTACATCTAACGGCTTGGAATATGTCATAGAGGTTGGGAAGAAGGATCCCAAAAACCAGCTCAGCATGGAGGAAACTGTTTCTGGTATTCAGAAGGCTATATCGCTCGGAAGTAAATACGTGATTGTTGAAGGAAGAGAATCTGGCAAGTCGGTAGGGATTTACGACGAAGGTGGAGCCATTAAGTGGAACTGGGTAGAGGCCATTTCTGGCAGGTTTTCTCCAGACCAGCTGATGTTCGAAGCCCCTCTGGAGGAGCAACAGGCTGCGTTGATAGTCCATTTCGGCTCAAATGTAAATCTTGGTAACATAGCATTCAGGAGCATAGGTGCATTGGAGACGCAGAGGCAGCAGCTAAGAGGGGACACGTTCGGGATGATAAAGGCCAGCGGGAACATTGCAGGCTCTCCAGCAACAAAATTTGTCTACTATCTTATACAGAGCAATAAGTCTCTGGATCAGACTGCAATAATACAGATGTCTGGACTACCCAGAAGAACAATACAGTCATCGCTTGATTCTCTGGTCAGTCAGAACGCCATAAGGGAGACTAGGGATCCTAACGACACAAGGCGGAAAGTGTACTCCCTTGCATAACTCCTTCCGTATGAGGGAGTGCGTGCTCCTGCACAACGTTGGAGAGGCTATCAGATAAAGTAACAATGTGAATGAGCAGAGTATCTTACTGAAAACATGCGAACCACATCAAATATCGTTAAATATCCTCCAGATAGTCCGAATCCATAAATGGAGCAGGAGATTACTTTCCGCGTCAAGTTCAAGCCCAAGGCTAGATGGGTAGACCAGATATATCTAGGCAATATCCTCGCAGAAGCTTTGGCAACGCTCTCAAAGCAGACAAATTCGTTTGATTTCGAAGTTCAAAGAGAGAAGGAACCTACTTAGACAACGATATATCATAGTACTGTTAATCTAAGTGACAGCGGGTGAGGGGACCTCCCCCCGTTCCGCAAAACAAACCCCGGAGTGGGAGGAAGTTGGAAGCGATAAAAGAACAAAGCTATAGAGTCTGCGAGATATTCAAGAGTATACAGGGAGAGGGGAATGTAATTGGAAGACCCTCGATATTCGTAAGAATGTATGGCTGTAATCTTACATGCACTTGGTGCGATACAAAATACTCTTGGATGGGGCCGGAAAAGGCGAAAGAGGGAATAGATTATGTAAGGATGACTCCAAAGCAAATCCTTCATGAAATTTCAGAAGTTGACGCTTCTCTTGTGACGATAACTGGAGGAGAGCCACTTCTGCAACCCCTTGAACAACTAGTCAAAAGTCTAGTAGAGAAAGGGTACGAAGTTCTTATCGAAACCAATGGCACCATCAAGCCATCAGAAGAGCTGCAAGAACTTGTCAATATATGGTCAGTTTCACCTAAAACCTCCAATGCTGGTTTTTCGATAGAGTACGGCGAATTGGAATGGCTGCAGAATGTTAAAGACTATTATCTGAAGTTTGTGGTAGTAAATCCTAGAAAAGACACCAAAGAGATTCTTGCTTTCCTGCAGGAAAGAAACATAAACACTTCAAAAGTAATCCTCCAACCAGATGGTACGCGTGAAGACTACGTCAATGCTGTGAAAGAATTAATGGATTTTGCAAAAGAAGGGCTACAATTGAGAGTTCTTCCACAACTGCACAGGCTTGTTTGGGGCCACAAGAGGGCTGTCTAAAAATGGGCTGCAGCATAAGCGGATGCGTAATTTTTCAGAAGAGCAGGAACCAAGAGGAGATTGAGAGGGTAGAGCGGAGGCTCAGGCAGATAGTTGTTATGGCTGAAGATAGAGGCAGAGATTCGTACGGCATAGTCGCATTCCAAAATGATGGCAAGTATATCGAAGCCAAAGAAATTGGGAAAGCCAGTGAGTCCTTAGCCAAAAAGCCCCGATTCATAGATTCCAAAACATCTGTTGTGATTGTAAACAATAGGGCGGAACCGACTACAGAATACGTTCGCGACAAAATTGCAGAGGATATTCAGCCCTTCGGCAATTCGGTATTTGTCAGTCATAATGGCATAATCGCAAATGATTTCGATCTTGAAAAGCAGTTCAAATTAACAAGAAAAACAAAGATAGACAGCGCCATACTGCCTCCGCTTCTTGAAAAAATCTGGGACTCTTCCCTCGATGGTCTGCAGAAAATTTTGAGAGATACTATTCTTGGAAGTTTCGCACTGGCAATAGTCAGGAAGGATCAGCCAAATACTCTATACCTTGCGTGCAACTATAAGCCGATATTCCTTGAATACGATGCTGAGCTCGACGTATTATATTTCACATCGTTAGAATCTTACCTGCATCAAGATGCAAGGAAGATATGGGATGCAAACCCCACGATGCAGCTCAAGCCCTATTCCATTGCAAGGATAACTACATCTAAGCAGTTCGACGAAAAATCGCTCCTTGTTGATTCAAAGAGAAACAAGGCGCTGGTCGTTGCAAGTGCAGGACTAGACAGCACTACTGCTGCAAAATCTATGATAGTCAAGGGATACGAAGTTACATTACTGCATTTCAAGTACAGGCACAGGGCAGAGGCGAGGGAACAGGAATCAATCGGGATGATCGCAGAGCATCTTAAATGCGAGTTGATGTTTGTAGATACGACTCTCTTCAAAGATGTCATAGGCCATTCACGTCTCACGGAAACTTGGAGCGAGATAGCGAAAGAGAGGGATGGAGAGGCCGGAGCTGAATTCGCGCACGAATGGGTTCCTGCAAGAAATCTAATTTTCCTGTCAATCGCAACTGGTATAGCAGAAGCTCACGGCTACGATGTCATAGTGCCAGGCACAAACCTTGAGGAGAGCGGTGCATATCCAGATAACGAGATGATTTTCATCAACAAGCTAAACGAAGTGCTACCCTATGCGACAAACCTGCAGAGGCGTGTAAGTATAGAGATGCCCGTTGGAAACCTGATGAAGCACGAAATCGTGAAACTCGGCCTGCAGATTGGAGCTCCGTTGCACCTTACTTGGAGCTGCTACGAGGGAGGAGAAGCGCATTGCGGAAAATGCGGCCCCTGCTACATGAGGAGGAAGGCGTTCGAGATTAACGGTTTGAAGGATGTTGTTAATTATTTGGAAGAGCCGAAGATCAAGAGGGCTTAGTCCTTCTGCCGTAATAAGTGAGGAGTGCAAGCCAAGCAACTGTTATCACAGCAACTGTCAATAATACAGATATCCCCAAGCCAGTATTTGTAACATAAGGAGAAAGGTCAACGCCTGCTCTTTGAGCTCTGTCCACTGCAACCTGCGCCTCTACTGCAACTTTGTTGTCGTCAAGCCATTCCAATTGTTTTGGAGCTTCCTGATAAAACAGCCAGTAATACAGCAGGTCTGCAGGGCCGAGTTTCATCAAGCCTATACCCGTCCCCGCCAGCGCTATCGAAGCAAGTTTCATCCCCGAAGATATGAAGAAGATTAATCCGATAGAAACGAATGTTGCAGAGAAGCCAATCCCTAAAGCGTAATGGTAAATGTAGATAGCATCCCATGCTGATATCGGCCTGAAGGCAGCCTCGACTACGACCCTATCTACATAGACCCAAGTAAGGAAGGACGCTATGACTACCGAGAATGCCGCAACCAGCTTGGCGTTTTGCTGCACGACGACCTTCATGGCTCTTATCAAAAAATACTTCTGCATATTTAACGCCTTTGAAATTTGCAAGGAAATCATAATCTGACCGAATTAGCCCAAAGAGCGTATTCTCTGTGCAGCGAACCGCAAATACTCTTCATCTACCTCGAATCCTACACACGCCACTCCAAGCTTGGCACAGGCTATTGCAGTTGAGCCTATGCCCATCAAGGGATCCAAAATAAGTTTAGCATTTTTAATTCCATGCAGTTTAATGCACATTTCTGGTAGTTTGACTGGAAACGTAGAAGGATGGGGCCTCTGTTTCCTTTCGCGTATTGTTTCGAGGGGATGAACCAAGTGTTCCCTCTACTCCTATTCTCTTTAGAGCTTCACCTTCCAACGGTGGACTTGTCCGGATCCGGCATCCCTATTGCAAGCCTGTCTATTATAATATTGCCAGTCTTGGAACTGTAGTCTTTGGTTGAGGGAACGTGAGATTCATTCGTCGTCAACCGACAACCGTACAGAACCCTCTCGACCAATTCTATATATTCTTCTTCAGAATAAAAGTAGAATATGAGCGAAAATTCTGGGGAGAGTACCCTGATCTCGATAGATCCATGGAAAATAGAGCCTAACCGAGATAATCCTAGAAGGCTCTTCGACGAGGAAGATCTTGAATATCTTAAACAATCCATCAAGGGTAGAGGAATACTAGTCCCGCTCATCGTGTACAAGAACAATGAAAAGGATGAACAGTATATTCTACTAGATGGCGAAAGGCGTCTTCGATGTGCCCAAGCCCTAAGTCTACGCAGTGTGCCAGCCAACGTGATTGCCGCTCCTGATAGAAGTGAAAATATCCTCTTAATGTTCAATATCCACAACGTAAGAAAGGATTGGGAGTTAGTACCTACAGCATTAAAACTAGAATTACTAGTGAGACTACTAACCAAAAAGAATGGCGAAGAGCCTACCAATAGAGAGCTATCAAAATTAACAGGATTGTCCACAATCAGAATTGCAGACTGCAAGCGTGTACTAAAATACAAGAAGTATCATGAATTGACGCTTCATAAGGATCCTTCGCAGCGTATTGGGGGTGACTTCTTCTCTCAACTAGATCTGGCACTTGAGAAACTTGACGCTTACCCAGAGATTACAAAGGAGTTTTCCCGTGACAAGATTGTAGACCTCATCATAAAGAAAAGGCAAGAAGGTACAATCAAGACCTTCATGGAATTTAGAATGCTAAAGAAGGTGCTGATCTCCGAAAGTAAAGGTGTAAAGAAAGATCTTATCGTAAAACGGATGAAGGAATTTCTACATTCCCAGCCTGTACGGGACACAGCAGGCACAATTGTAAAGCCCGCCATATCGATTGCCGAGCTTTACGAAAGTACATCAAGGTCTACCTATGTGGAACAAGATATTATCAAGGAGAGTGATAAGCTGAGTGAGCTATTAGATCAGGTTAAGGGCAGCAAAATAAAAGATGAAAAGGTAAGAGACGCACTGTCATACCTTGCCGCACTTATCAATGAAGCTCTGAGATATTAGGGTAGGGCAGCTCAGATTGAAAGACGAGAAATACAAATTTCTCATTGACAATCAAGAGAAGATCGAGGAGCTAGCAACTAGATTTGGATCTTATGTCACGAGGGTAGACAAGAATAACATCAATCGTTTCCTAACACAGTTCGAGATCGAACATTTGCAGGTTGCATTGAAATTATTGGACAATGTTGATTATTATGATGGCACAAGGCGATTAAGTCTTCTAAAAGATTTGTGTGGCATGGTGCTTGCTGTGTCAAACACTTCTTTAGAAAATGTTGTATTTTGTCCCTTAAACCCCTTCTCTGCTGACAGCTCCGATCAAATTCATAGAATATTCCGTAATGTCATGAAGGGCAGGGCTAAGAACTGTAGAAATTATAATAAAAAATTTATTCATATGAATGACTTGGAAGATCTCAATGGCAAACCGTATACGGTATTCTTTGTAGATGACTTCATAGGCTCAGGGCAGAGCGTGATCGAACATTGGGGTACAATTCAACATTACGAAGACAGAGATAATCACACCTATTATTTTGCGGTCATGGTTGCTTATAAGGAAGCGATAGATGAGATACGGAAACAGACATTCGAGCATTTTGAAATTATTACATCCAGAGAGCTAACCAACAGGAATAGAGCATTCCACAAAAAGAGCAAGATATTTACAGATAAAGAAAAGGAAATTCTGAAAGAATACTGCAAAAGGATCTCAAGTAGCGATAAGCATAGGTACGGCCATAATAACACACAATCCCTAGTTGTTTTTCAGGATCGCGCTCCAAACAACGTCATACCTATTCTGAAACAAAACACGAATAATTGGTACCCATTATTTCCAAGATTTTACTAGAGTATAGGTTCAACCATATAGCGAATTAATTAGTCCTTCTCGAAGAAGAGTACTCTCTCGTCGTTGATCGTATTATAGAGTCCAAAAATCTTCTTTGGCAGATCTTCCTTTAATGTAAACCCTATTCGTTCACAATACTCAATCGCGTTGTGCACATTTCTAGTATGTTCTCCATCGACTGTGGCTTCTCCAATCACCGCGACGCAGTAAGATCCGTGTCTCAGGACACGATACAACTCGTCGTAACACCTTCTCATGTCCTCATCGTAAAGATCTACCTTTTGTCTGCCCTTCCCTTTAACTCCGATGCACTGTTCACCGAGCTCCGCAAGGTCTATGCCTAATTCTTCGAGAGCGTACCTGTCGTTATACACGTAGTTTAGAGCGATAGAATATGGTGGAGATGTTATTACTGCGTCAACACTATCGTCTCTAATTAGGTCCTTCAAGTTGCGGGCATCTCCCTCATGGATGGAGACCTCTCCTAAGGGCCTATCTGTTTTCAACTCCTTCTGAGTCTTTGCAAGATCTAGGGCCGATGCAATCATCGTTTGAATATTTTTCTCAAAGGATGCGAAGTCTCGTCTTCTCCTACCTAAATCACTGGCAAAAATCAGTTGTGCCAATACAAAAAAGTCTTTCACTTTATCGTCCTTCAATGAGTCAAGGAATTGCTGGTAGGACGACCCATCTTTTTCAGAGTTGAAGGCTTCGGCCTTTCTAGTTGGTTCTATTTTTGTATACTCTGAAAAATCCTTTTTCATCGCGTCAACTGCTTTCTCCCTTAGGAGTGGTAATTTTTGTGCTATTTGGCCGGCGGTGACTTTGACTCTAGCAATAATCTGACATACCGGCGAAATGTCCACACCGATGGCGTTAAGTCCAAATAGGTGAGCTTCAAGCGAAGTCGTACCACTACCTACAAATGGATCAAGAACTGTCTGACCGTATTCCAAGCCAAGTATGTTGAATATTGACCTGACCAGTCTGGGATGATATTTGCCTTTGTATGGGTAATACCAGTGTGTTAGGAATTGGTTGTCAGATCTCTTCTGGTTACGCGAGACAATTCTTGAGTATTCAGTGATACGGTCACCCACCTTTCCGAAATGAGCCAGTCTTTTTGCAAGCAAGTCAATGTCATAGGGCGGTCTAATTTCAAACTCGATAGTATCGTTCAGTTTGGTGTCTGCGTTTACCTTCAACCCATCCAACTCACGACGAGCAAATGCTACCTCATAAACAAACTGGGTCTTATTATCTAGTTGAGCCAAAATGACATTCTGCGATTGCGCCTTGCTATTAGATAGCACTTAACATCACGATATATTGTCTGAATATAAGCAATATGTTTGTACTTTTCGGTTGAAAAACAGATAACATGACTGGTACGACTGATGGCGAAGATATTGATTAATCGAAAATAGGGTCTTTTCTGTTGAACTTCCAAGGCTAAACCCAGCGCCTTTCCTGAGGCACTTCTCTTTTCTCGAACTTCATAGGGTCTTCCCATTTCTTGCCCAACCATTTCCCAAAGAACTCCTTCTGCTGTTTTGTAGGGTTCTTTATTTTCTCAAATGCAAACTGCAGACCTGACTGTTCCCCGACTTTAACATCCAAAGGGATTACCCTCTCGTCCCTGCTGACGATTATTGCGATTGTTGAATTGGGCTTTGTTTCAGCAAGCCTTTCCTGAAGGTTTTTTTCGTTGATACGGAAACTGTTAAAGGAGATTATTTCGTCGTTTGCATAAATTCCCGCTTTCTGCGCCGGGCCATTTTGCATTACACTTGCAATGTATGCTTTGCTTTCTTGGCTCCTAAGCTTTACGCCAAGGAAACCGCCCTCACTTGTGGAAGGCCTTACCGAGAGGCCTGCATAATCGAACCATTTGTTATAGTCAATATCCTTCAAACCTCTGACATAATCTGCAAAGAAACCCTCCAGACTTCCGCATATCTTCTCGCATGCCTCCTGAAAATCTTCGAAACCAAAGCCTTTGTTTTGCTTGTAAGTTTCCCTGTAGAGCAGTCGCATAACATTGTCAAGAGATTTTCTATGGTTTGTCCTTCTTTTTATCTCCATGTCCAGCATCAAGCCAACTACGGCTCCTTTTGCATAGTACGAAACAGAAGAATTCGGAGTATTCTCGTCCTGCCTGTAGTGCTTAATCCAAGCGTCATAGCTCGCTTCTTCAAGGCTCTGCACACTTTTACCCGGCATCCCTTCGACGAACTCTATGTCATCAAGCAAAGCATCTAAGAATTCCTCTGCAGAGTATATTCCCGCTCTCTTAAGTATCTCGTTTTCATAATAACTCGTTATGCCCTCTGAAACCCAGAGCAAGTTTGTGTAATTTTCTTTCTCATAATCATACCGCATCAGTTGTTTCGGCCTTAGCCTTTTCACATTCCAAAGATGGAATAATTCATGTGCAATCACTGAAAGCTGCCGCAAGTAATCAACCCTTGACTTGAAGCTCCACCTCTGCAACCTTATCATGCTCGAATTGCGATGCTCTAATCCTCCACCCCTCTCCGACAGCAGATGCATTATGAAGACATACTTTTCATAAGGATGCTCTCCGAAAACTGTTCCAGCAGCTTCGACGATCTTCTTTATGTCTGCAATGAAACTCCTTGTGTCGAGGTTTCCCGAACCATAGATTGAAACTTCGTATAGCTTTCTATTTACTGTAAAACTGTAAACCTGCTGGTTTCCAATTTCAATGGGGGAATCTACAAGATGGTCGTAGTTCTCTGCAAAGAACACATTGTTCCTTCTTTCAAGACCAGTTGAGATTCTCTTGAACTTTCTATACGGCCTGATTTCCAGTTCCACATTTTCATCTTTCCTGCCTTGGACATAGCAGAATACGCCTGCTCCATTTACCGTTGCCCTTTCTTCGTCGAGATAGCTCGTCTGAACACCCATCTCAAAGGCATAGACTTCGTAGGTAATCCTGCAGCTCCTTTCCCCTTTGGTTTTAACTTCCCAGACATTTTTCGCAATTTTCGATACAAAAAGGGGTTTCCTATCTCTGCCAAATGCTCTGAAGTTCTGGACATTTCTTGAAAACTCTCTAACCAGATAAGAGCCCGGAGCCCAAACGGGCATGACAACCTTAATCGGACTGTTTTTCAGATTATCTGCAAAGATTTCGATGTCGAAATAATGTGCTGAAGGATTATTCATAGAAAGAGTATAGCGAATGTTTCCCAAGAATGCTCCGCCATTGCAAAACCATGTAGCGTAAAAAGCCTTACCGATGTCATCATTAGGTTGTTCAAGACTATAAGATAATTGTGGAGTATTGGACTCAGCAATGAGTGTATTAGACGTGTCCTTGCCATGCACCTTCCTGCAAGGAAGAGGATACTCGAAACAGTGTCCAAGTTTCCGGGCTTGCATTTTAGGGAAGTGCAGAGGCACTCTTTAGATGCGAACTAGATTCACGATTTCAGCCCTTCTGAGTGAGCTGCAGTAAAGGGCTTAGTAACAGACTGCATACAGAGCATATATCGCCTGAACACGGGAAGCCGCAGTTCAAGCACGGCTTGGCATCGCGAGAAGTTTCAATCTTTAGATTCTTTGCGATATTCATCATAGACCTGAACATATTGTACTTCATCCCTGGATGTGCATCTTCAAAGCGGTTCAGGATGACCCTTATGTCTGACCTTATGCTTTCGGACATGTGTGGACACGACACAGTTTGGAACGGAATATCATTGAGAAAAGCATAGTATGCTATTTCTTCTTCATAAACCTCCATCAGCGGCTTTATTCTCTTTAACCCAAAAATCCGCTTGGGCTCGCTGGCAGGGTCAAGCCACTTTATCCTTTCAACATCTCCGCT
Source organism: Nitrososphaerota archaeon (assembly GCA_024860875.1). Classification (GTDB taxonomy): domain Archaea; phylum Thermoproteota; class Nitrososphaeria; order Nitrososphaerales; family UBA57; genus VHBL01. Next base: position 66,760 of record JACPSZ010000007.1, read on the forward strand.
GAGCAGGTTTATCATGAAGGTTTGGAGTGCATCATCAAGGTTATGGGCAGTTGCAACAACGTTAGCGGCTACCTTCTTTGCTCCCATGTCCAGAGCCCTCCTCCGCAAAATCCCGCAAATAGTACACGCAGCAACCTTCTTCCCATTTCTCCTCTCCAAGCTTTCATCAAGTTTGAGGCCGTAAAGCTCTTTGTACGAAAGAACTAGTTGCTGAACGCCAAGTTTAGAAGCAAATTCTTTGGCATTGCCTACAGCCTCTTCCCTGTAACCATCTATTCCCTCATCGACGGTAATAGCATATACTTTAGTGCCATACGGCTCAGAGATTTTTGAGAGTATGTGCAAAAGCGAGAGGCTGTCCTTGCCTCCAGAAACGCCAAGAGCAATCTTGTCTCCATACTTCAACATCTTATATTGGGAGATTGTCTTTCTGGTCTTTTCTACAATGGAGTCTGAAAAGCAGGACTTGCAGAGCACTTCTCCAGAGTACTTGCGCTTGTATACCGCTTTCCTCCGGCACTTGCTGCACTGGTTCACGTACCTTAAAAATGCAGGGTCTTGCTAAATATGTTGTGGAAGGGAGCGGGGAATGATCGAAGGGTTTAGCATAGATGCACTTCTGCTTGGGCAGTCCATTATCACGCTCTTTGCAATCTTTGATCCCATAGGCGCCATACCGATATTTTCTGCTCTGACTCAAAATATGTCAGTAGGGGAAAGAAGGGATATAATCAACAAGTCGTGTCTTGTATCAGCAGGGATACTTCTTACGTTTGCTTTAGCTGGAAACTTGCTCTTCAGTGCCTTGGCAATTGCATTAACGGACTTCAAGATAGTTGGAGGGATAATACTGCTGATATTTTCTATCGAATACGTATTGGGAAGGAGTGAAAAGCAATATCAAAAGATGGCACAGGAGGATATAGCTGTCTTCCCTCTAGCAACGCCACTTCTCGCTGGGCCAGGAAGCATCAGCGTAGTCTTGTTGATGGAGGATATGGTGCTAAAATTGGTCGTCATCGTTGTTGTAGTCGCAATAGCTTGGCTGGCTCTGTACGTGGGAACTGGCGTGCTTAAAGTGATGGGAAGGCACGGCTCATCCGTCGTGTCAAGAATAATGGGTCTGATAATTGGAGCCATTGCGGTTAGGTTTATCAGAGAGGGCCTAGAAGAAGTTCAGCGTCCCCGGTGAACACTCTGCGCAAGTTTGTGTTTGTTCTATTATTGTTGCTGAGTCTGAGCCCTACATCCGCTCAGCTTGCAGACTACGAGTCTGCAAAACACGATATTATTGTCTACAGGGATGGTATAGTACTAGTTGTGCAGCAGTTCAAGATCAACCAGTCCATTGCACAGATTAACGTGCCTCTGCTTTCTCCCTCTGCCAGCTCCACATTTGCAACAGATCAGTCAAAGGCTCCTATGGCTTTTGACCTTGCTGGCAGAAACATTACAGTTCACACACTTGGGGCGACTGTAGCCACAGTCGAATATCAGGTTGCGGACATAACCAGCAAGGAAGGTGCTGTATGGACGTTGAAGATAAACCTCCTGACTAAAGCAAACCTCACTCTGCCAGAGCAAGCTACGATAACGTTTCTTAACGCTATTCCCGAAACCATATCACTCGGTGGCGGCAAGCCAGTCCTCCTTCTAGGGCCAGGCTCTTGGGAAATCAGTTACACGTTGCCAGTAACAGTGCAGCTACAACCTGATCCACAAGCACAGCCTCAGCCCGCCCCAAGTCCTCAGACAGGCGTCAATCTTTCAACACTATGGATTCCTGCAGTGGGCGTCGCAGCTGCAGTAGGAGCATTTCTTTTTTACAGAATGAGGAGGTTTCCGCAAATAGACACAGATGTGAAATTAAGGCCAGAAGAGGAAGCGTTGCTTAACTTCTTGGCGGAGAGCGGAAAGAAAGCACTTGAATCGGACTTGAGGAAGAAGTTCGTCATACCAAAAACGAGCATGTGGCGCATGTCAAAAAGGCTCGAAAGGTTAGGCTACGTTAAAATCAACAGGTATGGCTCTCAAAATGAATTGGAACTTCTGAAAAAGCCCTGATTATATAGTGATGAAGCCCGACCTGATGAACGTTCCAACAATATTTGCAATCAATAATCCGAGTGCAAGAGTACTGATGAATGTTCTAACAAACTTTCTCCTGTTTTCAGGTACCTTTGCGCTGATTAGCGCATTCAGGAACCCATCTCCATCAAGAGGGTAGAATGGCAACATGTTGAATATCGCAATGTTAAACGATAGGAAGAAGAGCCAGAACAGGAACGCTGCAACTTCTCTAGGCATCTGAAAGCCTAGCGAGATTCTAGGAGGATAGTACGGCTGGCTTAGATTTACCCCCAAGGCTCCTCTTGAAGCGTTTGTAGGGGAGGGCCCTGTCACAAGAGGGAACGCAAGCAGCTGCCCGTTCCTGAACACTTTAACTTCTATGCTTTCCCCTATTGCTAGTGAAAACTTGCGGAAATCTGCCAGAGTTTTTATTTCGACTCCGTTCACGCTAGTAATGATGTCATTCGGTTTGAGACCTGCTTTTTCTGCTCCCCCGTTAGGCAATAAATCGACGATGGGAACTCCCATAGAATCGCCATAGAATAACGGCTTTGTAGTGTTGAGAACCGGCAGGGCGTCTAGGACAAAGGCAAAGGTTGGCGTAGTTACAAGCAACGCTGCAACTAATATAGCACAGGCGATGTTTGCACCCGAACCTGCACCGACCACTCGAAGTCTCGAAATCGGCTTGGCCTTGGTAAATTCTTCTTCGTCAGGCTCAACGAAGCCTGCGAACAAAGCGGCTATAATTGCAAAGCCTCCAGACTTCACCTTGATCTTTTCAAGCTTGGCTATTACGCCGTGCCCTCCCTCATGCACTACCAGTATTATAGGTAATGAGAGGAAAAAGTATAGCAGAACTTCTGTATTCCTTATTGTGATAAATGGGACAAGTACAGTAATTTCAGAGAAACTTTGCTGGGCGAAGAAGAAACTGTAAAGGTTAGAAGCGAGGAAGCCAAAAGCTGCAACCATAAAGATCAATCCCAGAATTACGCTAATGTTTGCAAATAACTTCCAAAGCTTTTCTGCCTTGGCTATCCGTCCAAGTATTCCATCAATTCTCTGGCTTTTGTACACTAGGTAGAACGGCTTAATGCTGAAGCCTTTCTGGTCAAGCTTGGCAACTTTGCCTATCGCGTAAACAACAGCCCAAAAGGCAACAAATGCAAGCGCTATCGTCAGAGTGTCTAATGTAGCCGCCATCTGCATCGCTTTTAATATGGCATGATTATAACAGTTCTGTAGCCGTGGTAGCTAAAATAATCCTTTCAACATATCCCAGCATGGAAGAGGCCAAGGAGGCTGCAAAAGGTGCTGTCTCCGGGAGGCTTGCAGCGTGTGTAAACATCGTTCAAATTGCGTCGATATACACTTGGAAGGGCAAGATCGAAGAGGCTGAAGAGTTTCTTGCTATTTACAAGACTACTAATGCAAAGGCTGCAAACCTAAGAAAGTTTATCGAAAGCAGACATTCCTATGAAGTTCCTGAAATTATCACTTTGGACGCTAACGGCGTATCCAAGAAGTACATGGATTGGCTGGTAGAAGGCACAAAATAGTGCAATCGCATTGCACCTCACTGAACCATAAAGGGACAAACACCAGCATAGGAAGCTGTCATGGGCTAGAGAGAAGAAGCTGGATAGAGCCCATCAAGCAAACATCAATTAGATCAGTATCAGAAGCTAATCAATAATCATGGGGTCAAAAATCTGATTTATGGCGACTACAAACTTATTACTAGTGGGCGAATTTTTTTCTAACTCTGCCAAATAGCCGTTTTTGTCCAGTTTGACTGAATCAATGATTTCATCCTTGAACTTCGATATAGAGACAACAAATTCTCCGTCAACTTTAATGATGACTCTACCAAAGATATCAGCTGAGAGCTCCTCTTCTCCAACTTCTCTTATCTGCAGGTGATGCTTGCCATCAATATCTTCTTCGTCATGTCGCCAACCTATGATCTTGTTGTCATAAAGGAAGACCGCTTTCGGCTCCGATAGGTGAACTAATTTGTGTCTGAATATCTTTTGGAGCAGGGAAATTTGCCAGTCTTCATATTTCCTTCCGCTTGTCGACATAAATTTTTGCATATAAATCCGAGTATTTTCCACAGTACTACCACGTCTGGCATGCCCTCCATAGAGAGATCCAAGCAAGTCTAGAACCGAAAAGCAGTAAAGTATTGCTGGAAATGGAGCTAATTGTTCTTTTTTATGATTTTTAGTCAGGCAGCGTTTTACATCATTATCAAGCGAGTTAAGCCTGTTTTCGACTAGATACTCCTTCGCAAATCTGATTAGATCAGAAACGTCTTTGAATGTTATCGGTAGGCTTCCCATAATGCTTGCTGTGGTCAGAGGCAGATATGAATCTTCATCCCTAATTTTTGCAACAGAGATGCCATTAGCAAGGCATCCAGAACTAATGCAACAGAACCCGTGACAATACGCTATCCTTTATACATAGAATATCTCAGCAATCCTAAAACGCCACCCATAACATCGACCTGATTTCCTGTATCGGTAGAAGAGTCTACAAGGTAAGTCTTGCCTCCGAACTTCTCCGTTGCATTTAGCAGCTCTACTATGCTGCTTTCGTCGCCCTTTTCGAATAACTTGCTCGAAACCAATACAGATTCAACTGCACCAGCTTTTGCAGCTTCAAGAGTTTCCCTCAATGAAACAACCACTCTGCCATCGTTCCTTGCAATTCTCTTTACAGCTTCTTCTGCAATAGCCTGAACTCTCACTATAGTGGCATCTGCAAAAACCCTTTTCAATGATGGAGATTTTAGAGCAACAAAAAGTCCGTCTTCTCCCGAAAGGTCTATCCCTTCAACTATTTGTACCAAAGAGGCAAGCTTGCTGTCTTTTGAAAGGAAGTTTGCAAACGCATTCTTTGTCTGGCCAGGGCCGAATACAATTATCTTGTTTCCTTCTTTGTGCACTGCTTGGAGAGCATCCTTGATCTTTGCCATGTATTGAGCCAGCGAGCCCTGCGAGCTTTCGTACATCTTTCCCGAAATTCCCGATTCTATCTGAGGCAGAATCTTCAGATGAGTTCCGGATAACGCCCCAACGGCTGCATCGCGGGTATCTATTGCAACAAGCAAGAACCTTTCGCTCGATTTTGATGACTCGTGTAGGAGTTTAGCTTCGAAATCTTGCCACGTTCTTTTCTTGATGACCAGAGGGAAGCCTATGGAAACGTTCATCGAATGGTGCGAGCCCTTGCTGAGAAACTCTTCCGACACTTCAAGTATAGTGCCAGAAATCCTGAGCCTTTCAAGCATGCCTTCAAGCTTTACTGAATCAACCTCCAAGCTAAGCCTTACGCTTATCCTCTGGCCCTTGTCTGGCCTGGTAAATTCTCCCTGCGCCTTTATCACTCTGGTAGTTTCCCCAGAAATCTCGTCCCCTGAAGCTATTATCCTCCTTAACGTCCATAGGTCTTGAAGGTCTTCGGGCTGCACTACTGCGAGCCCTATGTTCCTCTGAAACCTGCTGATAATCATCGAAACTTATTCTAGACCCACGTCGCGAAATGTTCCAAGGGTTATCATTTCAGACCTTCTGCCAATGTCTCCAGCCCTGTGACCTACAATGAACTTTACTCCAGCCTTCTCCGCAGTGTCCACAAGCCTCTGAGTGATGATGCCATCGAATATCACGTATTTTGCTCCCTCCAAAGACTGCAGGTTCTTGACGAGTTCGCTGACTGGAACCTTAGCCTTTTCATTCATTCCTTCATCGAGTATGACACCTTCAAGAGTTCCATTAATTGCCGCAAATACTTCTTTGGTCTTGGCTGCTAAATCGTCTGGAAGCTGTACTGGCGGGGGCCTTTTCTCCTCATACTTGGGCTCCTCGTATCTGCGCTCATCACGTCTTCTATCTTCATAGCGCCTCTCCTCCCTCCTTTCCCTTTCATGGCGCTGCATTGGAGCAGGTTCTCTTTTCAGAATATCAAGAATTTCTACTGGGGTTAGTTCTTCAACTTCTCTGCCTGGAGGTGCTCTGTAGACCTTCTCTATTCTGGCAACCTGCTGAAGCTCTTTCAGAATCAAATCTCCGCCTCTATCCCCATCCAAGAAAGCCACTGCCTTCTTCTCTCGCGAAAGCCTTGCAATAGATTCTGGTACGTTAGTCCCTTCGACTGCAACGGAATTTTCTATCCCTGCTCTGAGGAGGTTAAGTACGTCTGCCCTGCCTTCAACGATTATTATGTTGTCAGAGGTATAGATGCCTGGCCCCGCGGGGAGCTCTTCCCTGCCGTACGAAATTATCTTTGCTGCCCTTGCAGAATCTGCAACGTCTTTGAGCTCCTCCTCCGTGCTGCTCTCGGACTTCGTGGCCCAATCTTTCATTATCAACTTTGCCCTGTCAACTATTGTCTTTCTTCTCGACGATCTAACATCTTCAACTTCTACGAGCTGGAAATGTGCTGTGCATGGCCCAACTTTATCCACGCTTTCAACTGCTGCAGCTATCAGCGATGCTGTCTGTATGTCTGTCGACATCGGAATGATAACTTCGCCGTGCGTTTTGCCGTTCTTGGAGTCTAGGTTGATCTCTATTCTGCCGACTTTCCAAGTCTTCTGGAGTTCGTTCAGGTTCATCTTTGGGCCGAACAGGCCTTCAGTTTGCCCGAATATCGCTCCGACTAGGTCAGCCTTCTCTACGACACCATCTACTTCGAACTTTAGTTTCACATGATACTTTACTATAGCCGTATCTGGCAATTCTAAATTCACCAATTATCGTTAAGCTCAAGTCTTAACGTGGTTCGTGCCAATACTCATCCATATATACCTTACAGTTTGTGTCCAATTCTGTTAACTTTGGCGAAGGTTTTCTGAGCTCCGCTTTCGGACGGTTCTTGATAGAACGCTATGTATATCGAGGGCAGACGATACTTGCCAGAATAGCTAAGGACTAAATCCCACGGCTACGAATGGTGGAGCAGTTGAAGAAAGGCGCAGAACTCTTTGTGGAATGTCTTGAGAATGAGAGGGTGGAGTATATCTTCGGCCTACCGGGGGAGGAGATACTTCCGCTGCTCAATGCCCTCTCGTCAAGTGAAAAGATAAAGTTCATTCTGACAAGGCACGAGCAAGCCGCAGCATTCATGGCTGACATTTATGGAAGACTAACCGGCAAGGCAGGAGTCTGTCTCGCCACGCTGGGTCCCGGTGCTACGAACCTTATTACCGGGGTTGCAGATGCCAACCTCGATAGATCACCAGTAGTGGCTATTACGGGTCAGGGTAGTCTTGAGAAGACCCACAAAGAGTCCCACCAGTATATCGATATAGTAAGCACGTTCAAGTTCATTACAAAGTGGAACAGAACGGTTACGAGAGCCGACTTCATACCAGAGATTGTTTGGAAGGCATTCAGGCTGGCTAAAGAGGAGAAGAAGGGTGCTACGCATATCGAGCTCCCTGAGAATGTCTGCGAGGAAGGGACTTCAGCACGACCGTTATCTGGAGAACATATTCATAGTACAATTGTTGCTGACAAGGTTGCAGTTAGCTCTGCCGCCCAGATGATCAGCAGGGCGATGAGCCCATTAATTCTAGCTGGAAATGGTGTGGTAAGAGCGAACGCGAGTGATGAGCTGGTAGAGTTTGCGAAGGCCACAAACATACCTATAGTAAACACTTTCATGGGCAAAGGTGTCATATCAGCCAATGATGATCTATCACTCGGGACTATTGGACTGCAGTCCAAGGACTATCTAACATGTGGATTTGAAAGAGCCGACCTAGTGATCAGCATTGGTTATGATCTGGTGGAATATTCTCCCAGATTCTGGAATCCAAGGATGGACAAGAGGATAATCCATATCGACTCAACTCATTCTGAAACTGACATGCATTTTCTAACTACGATAGATCTAATAGGCGACATTAAGGAGACCCTAAAATTGCTAGCTAGTTTTTCCAAATTCAGAAGTGATTCGGCATATTCGACCAAGCTGAAAAGGTACATAGCAAGCGATCTTGACGAGCATAAGGATGATAATTCCTATCCTCTCAAGCCTCAGAAGATAGTCTACGACATTAGGGAAACGTTAGATGAAAATGATATACTCATCTCAGATGTAGGGATGCATAAAATATGGATATCTCGGCTCTACCCTGCTTATCGACCAAATACGGTTCTTATCTCGAATGGCTTGGCCTCTATGGGAATTGCCTTACCTGGAGCAGTAGCAGCCAAACTTGTCCATCCTGAGAGGAAGATAATCGCAGCTTGTGGCGATGGAGGATTCCTTATGAATCTGCATGAATTAGAGACGGCAAAGAGACTCGGCCTAGCGTTCATAGTTCTTGTCTTCGACGATGGCAGATATTCACAAGTTGAATGGAATCAGTTGAATAGATATGGAAAATCGTTCAATGTAGAGTTCACAAATCCAGACTTCGTAAAACTAGCTGACAGTTTCGGCGTAAATGGGATAAGGATAGAGAAGGCTGACGATCTTCAAGGGGTACTCAAGGAGGCCAGCAAATCAAGCTCCATTTGGATCATCGATGTACCAGTTGATACAAATGAGAATCGGTTCTTAAGTGAAAAATTGGGTAATACTATTTGTCCAGTGTAAAACACTATCGAAGGAGCTACAGTGACTCTTTTAGTGCCATCTGGCTCCTCTCTACTTAGTGCTCCATCGTCAAGAACTATTCAAAAGTGGAGTTCAGAGAACCTCCTGCAGAATTACCAAAAACCAATTTGTGCCCAATTACAATGAACAATTTCTTGCACAACGTTAAAAACCAAAAGAAATTCTAAATAGCAGAGCAGGCAAAGCATGATAAAACTTGGCATAATAGGCTGCGGGGCCATTGGGACATCGATAGCGACTGCAGTTGACAGAGGAGAAGTAAAGAACTGCCAGCTTGTTTCTGTCTTTGACATCGATAAAAAGCAGGCCGATAAGTTGCTGTCAAAACTCTCTGCAAGGCCCAAAGTTGCCAAGACCTTTGAAGAGTTCCTTAAGATCGATTCAGATTTGATCGCTGAATGCGCTTCTCAACAGGCGCTCAAGCAGTTTGCTGAAAGAGTGCTGAAATCTGGGAGGGACATGCAGGTCATGAGCGAAGGTGCATTCTTGGACAACGAGTTCAGCAAGAGGATAATGAAGGTGGTTTCTGAGACAGGCAAGAAGATGCACCTACCTTCTGGGGCTATTGGAGGATTGGATGTCATGAAGGCTGCCGCTAGATCGGGATTGACCAACGTTAAACTTGTCACGAGAAAGCCTCCAGATTCGCTAGGCGGCAAAAGTAAGCGCGTTAAAACAGTGTTCGAAGGTTCTGCAGAAGAAGCCGTGAGGCTTCTACCAAGAAACATCAACATAGCTGCTACACTTTCATTGGCGGGAATAGGTGGCAAGAAGACGAAGGTCAAGGTCATCTCTGATCCAACGATAAAACATATCATCCATAGGCTAGAAGTCAGCGGCAAATTTGGCAGGATGACGTTAACACTTTACAATCTCCCCCATCCAGACAACCCGAAGACGAGCGCTCTGGCAGTGTATTCTGCAATTGTCACGCTTCAGCAGCTCTGCTCCCCCGATGTCAGAATAGGCACATGAGACATCAGTCACAAGACAAACATATATCCCAGAAAAAATAACGCTATTCCATGTCGATACTCTATTCTGTATTGAAGGTTGCCGACAAGATAGCTCCAGCAAGGAAAGTGTACGCGCATTGCGATATCCCGTGCGGAATATATGACCCCCATCTGGCTCAGCTCTCAGCACACACAGTAATCAGAATGGTTCATTTCATCAATGACCTTCCAAAACTTCCCCCTGATGCCACAACACCACAGATGCAGGAATACCACAACAAGTATGCAAGATATACTCAGGTAAAGGAGCAGCATGCAGAGTTATGCAAGCATGAGATAAGGATTCTGTGGGGAGACTACTTCAAGCCAGAGCATACTCAGAAGTTTCCTCAATTGCATGACCTCGTATGGAAAGCGATGAAAGCTGCATCGAAGGCGAAGCAGGAAGTCAACATGCAGGCATCGGAAGACCTTCTCAAGGCTGTAGAGGAGATTGCTGAGATATTCTGGAAGACCAAAAACGTTGAGACTGTGAGGACGAAATCGTTCTATCCTACGGAGAGGGAGATAGTCTACCCAAAGGTCAAATAGACACCTCCTCAGAAAATTTTCGTGGTGTTCTTTCCCCTCATGCGCTTCAGAGTCGAAGATGTCAGCATGGAGCCGACCCTGAACGCAGGGGATTACATTATAATTAACAAATTGTCTTATCTTTTCAGGAGACCCTCGAAGGGCGACATTGTAGTCTTCAAGCATAGCACTAAAAAATTTTTGATAAAACGCATAGCAGAAGTCAAAGATTCAGAATATTTTGTATTAGGAGATAATAGGGAATTCAGCACTGACAGCAGGCACTTCGGAGTAATCAGCAAAAATCACATAGTTGGAAAGGTCTGGTTTCACGCAAAGCAGTGAAGGTTCAAATATCGCCTATAACATTCAGATTTGGCTTTGTTAAAAGACATGTGCTTGGAACGCCTGTTCCAAAGCGTCCCTTATCTCATATACCTTAGATATTGGTGTCAACAATGATGCGCAACAAAATAATTGTGGCTGGTTTGGTAGCTCTTTTGCTATGTTTAGGGTTTGTTCCGATTCTTCAGGCGAACGCTCAGCAGGATAAGACTAGGGCTGAGCAGTTTGTCCAGATAGCAGACCGGTCAAGAGAACATGTTATTTCAATACGGGACATGGCTGCCTCAAAGGGAGTAAGCACTTCCAAGATGGACGCTTTGATTGTGGAAGCCGATTCCCTGCTAAAAGAGGCAAAGACATTTTTAGCAGATAACAAACTTTCCGACGCTCTTGCAAAGGCCACCGCTGCGATGCGGAAATATACAGACGCGATAAAGTCGCTCGGCGGAACTCTGAAGCCTCAAGCACAAGAAAGTGAACGGCAGAAGGCAGAGATTGAAAAAAGGGAAGCTGACAGGATTGAGAGGATACGCGTATCAGTAAAGGCTGTGCCTAATGCTCGGCCAGAACTTGTAAAAGAGATCAACGACCGCCTCGTTGAAGCCGAAGGTTTGATGAAGAATCAGCCTCCAAACAGGCCAGAAGCCAGACCAATGAATTCAAAGACTGCTGAAGCGTTAGATCTTGTAAGAAAACTTGAGCGTGAGGACATGCAGATGACACAGAGGATCAACGAATACCTAAGAGGAGTAGACGCTCAAATCCAGAAGATTGCAGGTGACATTGAGACTGCTGCAAAGAGGGGAGCTAATGTTGAATCACTACAGAAGCATCTTGCAGAGCTGCAACAGCTTGTAGAGGGAGCAAAGAAGAAAGTTATTGACGGAGACAGAAACGGAGCGCTGAAGGACATCGGCAAGATTCAAGAGCTCCTGAATAATATAAAGAGAGAGATCATTCCTATCAGCAGACCCGTGCAGGAAAGGCCTAACAGAGGCCCTTAGTCTAACGGGGCTTGAAGACCTTCTCTCCAGCCTCCAACTTGGACCATATTTCTGCAAAGATTGTGAAATTCGCCATGAAATAGTCTGTGAGTCTGTACGCAGCACCGTAGCCATCAGAATCCGATTTGATAATATTGTTCTCCCTCAGAACTTTCAGATGGTGCTGGACGGTCTTGTAGTCTAACGAAAGCATCTCCGCAATCTTATTGGCATTGTACATACCGTCTTTGAGCAGTTTCACCATCTTCGCTCTCGATATACCCCCTCTGCTACCTGCAAAGAGGTACCATATTAGCTGCCTATAGGCTCTATCTTGGGACAGTTAGCTCACTCCGCAGATTGACAGACCTTGGCAGTATGAAACAATAAGATTAATGCAAATAGCGGCTTTTGTGTAAGAGGGGAGCAACCAAAAAGATCGTAGTGCAGGTGATAAAAAAGCTCTTTGCATAGTAATTCCCTTAAATGCCCATTTTTACTGCAGGTGCAGAAATGAAGGCTAAGCAACTCCTTCCCAACCTAAATGATGAAACCATTGCAAAGATGCTCTCCGTTATAGGTGCAAAGAGTATTGACGATTTGTTTTCAGACATTCCGAAAGATTTGAAACTGACTAGGGAGCTTAACATCCCTTCGAATATGAGCGAGATGGAAATTGAAAGACATGTGCAGGAGCTTTTGGCAAAGAATTACGTTAAGCCAACTCTGAGCTTCCTCGGCGCTGGAGCATATTCGCATTATGTCCCTGCAGTAGTTGAGCAGATAATCTCAAGGTCAGAATTTTACACGTCTTACACTCCGTATCAGCCTGAAATAAGCCAAGGGATGCTGCAGTCGCTCTTCGAATACCAGAGCCTAATTTGTAATCTTACTCATATGGACGTTGCTAACAGCTCGATGTACGACTGGGGTACGGCGGTAGGGGAAGCCGCAAGGATGGCCTTCAGGCTCAAAGGAAGAAAGAGGATTCTGGTTTCTGGCAATGTCGGCCCTGAAAGGTTCGAAATTATGAAGACCTACCTTTGGCCTTTTGATGTGCAAATTGAAGTAATTCCTTACGACAAGAAGACTGGCAGGGCTGATCTGAATGCCGTCAAGAGCAGAATGACAGACGATGTTTCCGCTATATACGTTGAAAATCCGAACTTCTTCGGCGTCTTCGAAGATGACATCGAAGACATTGCATCGATAGCACATGCGAAGGGAGCACTTCTAATTGCGGGTATTGACCCTATCTCTCTAGGTATAGCAAAGCCTCCGGGCGAATACGGAGCTGACATTGCAGTTGGTGAAGGGCAGTCGATGGGCATGCACGTCAACTTCGGAGGGCCTTACGTAGGAATTTTCGCAGTAAAAGGAGGGCAGGAAATCATCAGGCAGATGCCGGGAAGAATCATAGGCATGACAACTACCAAAGACGGAAACAGGAGAGGTTTCTCGCAAGTCCTCCAGACTAGGGAGCAGCACATCAGGAGGGAAAATGCGACTTCAAACATCTGCACAAACCAATCGCTCTGCGCCTTGGCAGTATGCGTCTATCTGGCACTTCTCGGCGAAGAGGGGATAAAGAACATCTCGAAAAGGATCATAGCAACATCACACTATGCAAGCAAAGTTCTTTCAGAAGTTTCAAGCGTGGAGGCTCCGTATTTCGAGGGCTCTTTCTTCAGAGAATTCACTGCCAAGATTAAGAGAAGCAATATTTCGAAAAAACTTTTGCAGAGCGAGATAGTCGGAGGTCTTGATCTTAGCAGGTTCTTCCCAGAATTGAAGGAAGTGTATCTCTACTCGTTCTCCGAAATACATTCCCCCGAAGACATACAGAAACTTGCAGATGCTCTGAAGAAGGTGAAATCCTAATGGTATACCATCAAGCCGTCTGGGACGAACCTCTGCTTGCTGAGCTGCATTCGAAGGGCAAGATAGGCATCACACTCCCATCGTACAAGCAGATCGACGATTCTCGTGCTGAATCTCTAGTGCCCAAGAAGCTGTTGAGGAAGGATGTGAAACTTCCCTCGCTTTCGCAGCCAGAAGTTGTCAGACATTTCACAAAACTTTCGCAGATGAACTTTGGAGTCGATCTCGGGCCTTACTTTCTTGGAAGCTGCACTATGAAGCATAACCCGAAGGTCTCTGAACGCATAGCTTCAAATCAAAACTTCTCCGAACTGCATCCGTATCAGGATGAAGACTCCATACAGGGGATTCTGCAGATTTTCTACGAATTGTCCGAGATGCTAGCCGAAATTACAGGGACCAGCAGAGTTTCACTAGCACCTGCAGCTGGCGCACATGGAGAATTTGTGGGAGCCTTGATTATCAGGAAAAGGCTGCAGGAATTGGGGCAGTTAAAAGAAAGGAACGAGATGCTGATACCAGACTCTGCACATGGGACAAACCCTGCAACAGCATCAATGGCAGGTTTTAGAGTTGTGAGAATACCATCTGACAAAGAAGGGCTCGTCGATGTTGAAGCCCTGAAAAAAGTAGTATCGAAAAAAACTGCAGGAATTATGCTGACTGTCCCAAACACTCACGGCTTTTTCGAGAAGAACATCAGAGAAATCTGCTCTACAGTAAAGGAGGCTGGAGGGTTCACATATTATGATGGAGCTAACCTCAATGCGATACTCGGCAAAGCTAGGCCCGGTGATATGAGCTTCGACATAGTACACTTGAATTTGCACAAAACTTTTGCGACTCCGCACGGAGGAGGAGGACCGGGAGCAGGGCCTGTGGGTGTGAAGGAGCATCTTGCAGACTACCTTCCAATCCCCTTGATAAAGAAGGGCAAGAAGTATTCCTTTGACTATAATAGACCGAAGAGCATAGGCAGGATCAAGAACTTTTACGGCAATTCAGGTCTTCTGCTAAGAGCCTATGTTTACATCAGAATGTTTGGGAAAGAAGGCCTCCCTAAAATTGCGGAGCAGTCTGTTTTAGCTGCTAACTATCTACTAGCCAAGATCAAAGGAGAGGATTATATTCCTTCGCACAAAACAAAAGCACCAGTAAAGCACGAATTCGTAGTAAGCGTGAAGAACCTTACGGCATCAACAGGCGTAAGGGCCGGGGATGTTGCCAAAGCACTCCTTGACGAAGGGCTGCACGCACCGACAACGTATTTCCCTCTGACAGTCGAGGAAGACCTGATGATAGAGCCTACGGATTCCGAGCCGTTATCATCCTTGGATCGCTATGCTGAAGTTCTGAAAAAAATTGCGGAGACAGCAAGAAAAGACGCCTCGCAGATATTCGCCTCTCCGAAAAATACTGCTGTTGGAAGGCTCGATGAAGTCAAGGCAAACCATCCTCTAACATTGACATTGAACTGGAACAAGCTCGTGAAGTAGTTTGAAGCGTACGCAGCTTTACAACTACCACAAAGAGCACGCCAATGTAGTCGAGTTTGCAGGCTACGAAATGCCCCTATGGTATTCCGGGATATCTGCAGAGCATCTGGCGGTCAGGAATTCGTGTGGTATATTCGATATTTCGCACATGGGGAGGCTGATAGTTGAGGGAGATGGTTCTGCAGAATTTCTTGATTATTTGGTTCCTTCAAGCGTGCCGAATCTTTCTGCTGGGAAGGGGCTATATACAGTTCTCTGCAACGAATCTGCAGGAATAATCGACGACATCATCATTTATAGACTTGCGGATAAGTTTCTCGTAGTAGTCAACGCTGCAAATTTGGAGAAAGACCTGCAATGGATGAACTCCAAGAACAATTTTGGTGCAATAATATCCGATATTACCATGAAAAGTTCCATGTTAGCAGTACAGGGCCCTCAAGCCGTAGAAGTTTTGCGCAAGGCTTTGGGAATAGACCTTTCAGGGATGACAAGGTTCGGCATCGCAGAGCATATTCTGCCAATCGGAAATTTATTCATAGCAAGAACAGGGTATACTGGAGAGGACGGTTTCGAAATCATCATAAATTCTGACAAACCAGAAAGAGCTCTAGCAGTATGGAACAAAATAATCTCTGCAGGTTCGCTTCCCTGCGGCCTTGGCGCCAGAGACACTCTTCGCCTTGAGGCTGGTCTGTGTCTGTACGGTCAAGATTTGAATGATAAGACAACTCCTGTTGAAGCAAGTCTCTCTTGGGTAGTTTCCAAGGCCAAAGGCAAATACGTTGGAAAGCAGATCATTGAAAATCAAATGCAAGGCAAGGCAAGAATTTCCAGAGTCGGAATAGAAATGATCGGGCAAGGGATACCTCGGAAGGACCATCAAATTTTCAAAGGGAGCAGGATAGGCGAGATAACGTCAGGAACTTTTTCACCTTTATTGAAAAAGGGCATTGCAATGGGTTATGTTTCAAGTGAATATTCAAGTATAGGCACAGAGGTCGAGATCGACATAAGAGGACAGAGAGTCTCTGCAAAGATAGTGAAAACACCGTTCTACGATCAAACTCTGTACGGATGGAAACGAACCAAGAAGAATTAATAACTCTCCAGAAAAAGGGCGTGGCTAAACCTTGAAGTACGAAGTTCGCGACAATTTACTATAAACGGGAACAGAGTATTAGTTGGAGTTACGGATTATGCTGCTAAGCTGCTCCACGAAGTAGTGTACGTTAGCCTTGCTCAAGTCAATTCAGAAGTTAAGCATATGCAAAGTTTAGGCACGGTTGAATCTGTAAAAGCAGTTTCTGACATCTTCTCTCCAATATCTGGTACCATTTCAAAAATTAACGAAAAGTTAGCAATGCACCCAGAACTTGTGAACAATTCCCCTTACGATAAAGGGTGGCTGGTTGAAATTGACGCCAAGAATTTGGATGTTGAAAAGGCAAAACTCATGAGCGCAAAAGAATATTCATCTTTCATAGAGAAGCTATAGTTTCATTCTTTCTTGTATTTGCTCAGAAATGTTGCTCCAAATGCACCCATAATTAACAGGCCAAACGCATAAAATAGCATAGGCAAAGCGTAAGAGAAACCTTCAGCACCGACCAAACGATCAATAGAATTCTGAGCCGTCAAATACCTTATTGCACTGAATATCAAGGCCAGCCCGCTTACAATAACTATCAATATGCCTGCAATGGTGAAACGCGAAACCATTTACATTAAGAACAGCCTTGAGCCTTATATTACCTCCTCTATGATCATCCTGTGTTTCAAATACGGGGGAGGGGAAATTTTTTTTGCACAGGGGGGGCGCATTGTTTTATATCCACAAAACAGCATGCTGTAGCTAATGAGCGTCTTTGATCTCTTGGCAAAGAAGATCCTTCACGAATCCCTCCATGTGCAGAAGGGAGAGACTGTAACCGTAGAGACTTGGAACGCGGGCTTAGAGCTTGCCAAAAGGGTCATTATCGAAGCCAGAAAGATCGGCGCATCAACGCTGCTCTTGTTTGAAGATGAAGATACTTTCGTAGAATCGGCTAAGACAGTTCCAAAAGAACATCTGGGTACAATGGGCAGGCACGAATTTAGCTTGCTCGCCCAAACTAATGCATACATTTTCATCCCTGGCCCTCCGATTGCAGGTTATACGAAGGTCATAACGCAGGACGAAAGGTCTGCTACCACAGCTTACAACCAGTCCTGGTACGAGGCTGCAGAAAAGGCTGGATTAAGAGGTGCCAGACTTTCCTTCGGATACATAGGCAATGACATTGCAAAGCTTTATGGCAAAAGCCGGAAAGAAATGGTGAATCATCAGCTAAAGGCGAGTTTAGTAGATCACAGCAAAATCAAAGAGCAGTGCAACAGAATAGCAGCAAACCTTGCCGATGGAAAAAATGTTTCGATAACGAGCAAAGCGGGAGCATTAGATTTCACTCTCAAAGGAGATCTTGTAATAGAAGATGGGATAGTTGATGAAACTGACATATCAGAAGGTAAAAACATCGTCTACATACCGCCTGGCAGAGTTAGAAAGCGCATCGATCCAAAATCGGTGAACGGAAAGGTGGAAGTTTCATCTGCTGAAATCTACAGTGGAATCGTTGAAGGTATCATGCTTGAGTTCAAGGAGGGAGTTCTGCAGTCTTATAGCGCCAAGCGAAATGCCAAGTTATTAGATGAGCTAATGGAAAAAATTCCTGCTGACAAAAGGCAGGTGAGTTTCATAGAAGTTGGAATCAATCCTCTCATGCGATATGGATATGCTCAGGACAGATTTGTTTCTGGCGCTGTAACTTTAGGATTGCCAAGGCTAGCCGGAGTACTCCGGACATCCATACTCAGTGTAAATAGGGAAATAATCGAAAAAGGCAAGAAGTCAGAGTTCTAAACAAGATGCACTATTAAAATAACTTCGACAGTTGTCGAATATTTTCAGAATCTAAAAGGGTTTTTATACTGACCCAGAAGAGAGATGGCTTATGACCAGACATATAGTCTTGAGTCTGATTGTGGCGGCAGTACTATTAGCTTCAGCGCTAGTAGTGGCACTAACACCTCGGGTAAGCGCATTCGATCCTGGAGGTCCTCCGGTTGGAGGAGCAGCTCCAAGTGTAGTAACAGGAAACTGGGAATGGATCAATTACCAGCCAACAGGAGGCAGCTACAGTCCCCAAAACCAAATCAATAAGGGTAATGTTCAATTCCTTGAAACAAAATGGGTCTTCCCATTTCCCCACGCACCAGCCATTACAGGAAGAATAAACGAAGCGTATGGAGCGAAGGCACCAACACTCATAGTGGACGGTATAGCATATGTAGCGGCGCAGGATAGAAGGATATTTGCAATAGACGCCGGAAATGGTAGGCTGTTATGGTCGAATGACTACCCTCGCACTTCTTGGAATCTGACCCAGGCTAGGATCCTTGCTGGGCCGGCAATAGTAGGAGCGACCGCCCTTATATCAGGTGATATACATGCAATGAACTACTACCGAGATAAAGGATGGCTGATCCCTCAGGTTAGGAATTGTATGGTATATGCCGTTGATGCTAAGACTGGAAAGACAGTTTGGAATATTGAGCCATGGGTATTGTGCGGAACTGCAGCGGAGTTCGGCGGTGGAAACGTCGTGGGGGCTGCACAAGGGACAATAGCTGGAGGGTTCCAGGGAACAACAACAGGCCATGCGCATCCTCCGCAATTCCTAGGTAACATAATGTTCGTCCCGATAGGAGGAGGAAGTGGTAATGGTGGCAGGCCTTTCGTAACAGCCTTCGACATGAGTAATCCCCAGAACCCCCAGAGGCTCTATAGAGAATTCCTGCAGCCTCCGCCGAGCGGAGATCCAGAATGGGCCATAAAGGAGTGCGCCAAAGTCAATGGTAATGGCTGGTACTTTGAGTATCCAAGATATTTAGAGAGCGTTAACTACCCAGCTAGAGACAGAGCACCAACATATCAGGCAACGAAGTGCACAGATGTGCCTGCTGATGTTGTAAGAAACGACGGGATTGATCTAGTACCAGGATCGCCAACGTTTGGAAAGATGCACACAGCTACCAACTTTGGTTCAGCCGTATGGGGTAACTACCCAATGGATCCTGAAACAGGTCTTGTATACATAGGATGGGGAGATCAGGGACCATACACGAACCTCACGCACAGATACGGACCTAACATACATGGTAGCGGACTTACGGTACACGATGTCAGGACAGGAAAGATGGTATGGTGGTTCCAGTCTGTCATTCATGACTTATGGGACTATGACTGTGCATGGTCAGGAATACTGGGACAGGTGCAAGGAAAGAAAGCCTACATCAAGGGCTGCAAAGATGGAATAGTGCGTGCAATGGATGCAGCAACAGGTCAACCACTATGGACATTTGATCCTCCAACGATTCTAAGAAATGCAAAAGGACAGAACTATGGTGTCGGATCTAACAACAGGCCAACAGATGCTGACGCATGCTGCAGATTGATAAAGGAACACATGAGCAAGCCGTGGATGCACTATCCTAGCAAGGAGCAGATACTACTTACATGCTACACAACATGCCTAGAGTCTGACATAGCATATGATGGAAAGAATGTCTACATAGGTTCGTTCAATGCTGGTGTAATGCACACAGTAACAAACGTTAGACCTTTCGGCAACCAAGGTGTAGGTGCATTGGGTGGTGAGGCGAATGCACAGCTGAATCCAGCGTTCACCAACAATACTAACATCAGGAGCGTGACCAATACCAACATCTACGCTGTAGATGTCAATACAGGACGCCAGGTATGGACATTCAGACAGGAAGATACTTCGTTCAGGGGAGGCCTTTCGATATCAGGTGGCATGGTCATATACTATGATGGCGATGGTAATCTCAAATTCCTCGACACAGATAATGGCAAAGTTCTCGCGGAGAAGTTCTATGGATTCCCAGTAAGAATGATGCCTACAGTCGGTGCTTCAAAGGATGGCAAGATGAAGATCTTCCTATATGTTGGCAGTACAGCATCTAGGGCTGCTTGGTTACCGGCTAGCGACGGGACTCTAGTCGCACTGGGACTACCTGACCAACTACCACAAGCACAAGTAATAACGAAAGAAGTCATTAAAGAAGTACCTAAGGAAGTGATCAAAGAAGTCATCAAGGAAGTACCAGGTAAGGAAGTGATCAAAGAAGTCATCAAGGAAGTACCAGGTAAGGAAGTGACCAGTACCGTCACCGTTGAAACTATCAGCCCGATATCCTATGCTGCTATCGGCATAGGAGTAGTGCTCGTAGTCATATCAGGAGTACTATTCAGCAGAAAGAAGAAGGCATAGCATAAAGATGCCTTACCATAGGGGTAAGGCAACCTACATTTTCTTTTTAAGATTAATTATTGCCCAAAGGGGCAGGACACACCCCTGCTATCATATCAACATCTTCTACTGCAGGTGAATAACACTTACCAATTTCTGGGTTGCACAGCAAGGCTCCTCCACACCCACAGTCAATAACACACGTATTGCACTGTTCATGAGGGTCGCAGACGCCGTTCCCACACGACTTCTTCATTAGTGCGCAAGTCTTTTCGTCCATCCATGGCGGACACTGGTAGACTGCCGCGTTGGGTAGCAGAGGGGCGATCGGAGTACTTGACTGCTCAGATATGGTATTAAGTTTCGCCATTTGTCCAGAAAGTATAAAGAAGGCTCCAACCGCGACTGTTACAATTATCAGAAGAACGGCTATCAAATTCTTCTTAATCTTCGCTCACCTTTCTGCGTGTTGTACCATGGCGTTTGAGATGGTGATAAAGGTTATCCTGATTCGTTGCACAGATTATTAATGACGTAAGGAGGTTAACTGGGAAATTAACACCGCTTTATCATTAACAACATTAACAGCTTGCTTCATGCTGTGATCCCCCCGTCATAGTTTTGCACACAGGGCCTGTTTTCTTAGTAACTTTTTGAGTTTATGCTGCAAGGGGGTAGGGGGATATACACACAGACAAGGGGCAGCATCTTCTATTAATCTACTCTATCACCATTGTTTCTTCATATTGTAACCCCCTCTTTTGTGTAGGGGCACATGCCAAGCAGCTTTACTGATAGAGTATAATACTCTACAAATGATACAGAATTAGTAGGATTCAACGCTTATCTATGTCATTACGTTGCTGAAAGCATCTTGCCAATAGGCATACACGTTTCGATTTCTGGCTCAATAGACAAAGCAGTTGACAGGGCTAAAGAGCTCGGATGCACAACATTCCAGATATTCACCAGAAACCCACGCGGCTGGAAGTTTTCGGATTTGAAGGAGGAAGATACCAAGAATTTCAGAAAGAAACTTGCATCGTCAGACCTTGTTTCTCCTTTAGATCATATGCCCTATCTCCCAAACCTTGCAACGCCAGAAGGGCAGATTTACAAGCAATCAGTCCATATACTGACTGCGGAGCTAAAGCGTTCTGCAGCTCTGGGCATACCTTACGTTGTCGCACATGTTGGGAGCCACAAAGGCAAAGGCATAGCCTACGGAATAAAGAGGGTTACAGATGCCTGCAACATGGCTCTGAAGGAAGCGGACAACAATTCTATGATATTATTGGAGATAACTGCAGGAACTAAGAATAGCGTCGGCTCAACTTTCGAACACCTTCGTCAAATTATTGATGGGATAAGGGCAAATAGCAGAGTCGGGGTATGCTTTGACACGTGCCACGCATTTGCAGCTGGCTACGACATCAGCAGGAAGGAAGGCGTACAGAGGACGATAAAGCTGTTGGATGAAATTATTGGACTTGAGAGGGTGAATGCGGTGCATGCAAACGATTCTAAAGGGCCGCTAGGCTCTGGCCTTGACAGGCACGAGCATATCGGATTAGGGTATATTGGGGAGAAAGGCTTCAGAGAACTGTTTTCTCACAAGCATTTCAAAGATTTGCCGATGGTGCTGGAAACCCCCATCGACGGAAGAAGGGACGATGTTGGAAACATAAAGAAACTAAAGCAAATCTGCTCCTAATAGAGTATAGAAATGATGAAACTTCCGGTCATCGCAGAAGTTAAATATAATCAAAAACCGTTTTTGACATAGGGGCTTGCCTTGGGAACATCAAATTACAAGGTTGAGTGTATAATCTCGAACAAGTCATCCATTCGAGACCCAGAGGGTGAGACCATACTCCGCGACCTTGTTATGAGAAGAGGGTATGAAAACGTGAAGGGTATAAGGACTGCCAAGCTTTTGCAGTTGGAGGTTTCCGCTCCGAACAAAGAGAGCGCGGAGAAGCTAGTTATGAAGATGTGTGACGATTTACGAATATATAACCCCGTAGTGAGCATTTGCCAAATAAGAATTTCAGGTAATTAGTATGAAGGTCGCAATAATCCGGTTCCCGGGCACCAATTGCGACTTCGATGCGTACCATGTCTTGAAGAATGTTCTACATCTTCCTTCTGATTTGATATGGCATGAAGAAGTTGATCTGCGAAAGTACGACGGAGTTATACTTCCTGGCGGGTTTTCATACGGAGATCACTTACGTGCAGGTATCATAGCTGCGCATAGCCCAGCGATGACACAAGTTAAGAAGGCTGCAGAAGAGGGAAAACCAATACTGGGAATCTGCAACGGCTTTCAGATACTTGCTGAATCAGAGCTGTTGCCTGGAGCTCTATTGAGGAATGCTGGGCTAAGGTTCGTCTGCAAGTGGGTTAATTTGAGGGTCGACAGCACAAGCACGTTTTTCACTTCTGGGCTGAAAAAAGGAACATTGCTCAG
Organism: Nitrososphaerota archaeon; assembly: GCA_024860875.1. GTDB lineage: Archaea > Thermoproteota > Nitrososphaeria > Nitrososphaerales > UBA57 > VHBL01. The sequence goes on from JACPSZ010000007.1 coordinate 89,488, forward strand.
AATGCCGATAGCGCACGGTGAAGGACGTTATTTCCTTGGCGAGAGCGAGATAAAGAACCTTGAAAGAAAAGGCCAGATTGTATTCAGGTATGTTGATGAGAAGGGCAACACGACTGAAAATTCTAACCCGAATGGCTCTCTCTTCAATATTGCTGGAGTTTCCAATGAAAAGGGGAATGTTGTCGGTTTGATGCCTCATCCCGAAAGAGCATCTGAAAAGATTCTCAGCCCGTTCGGGAGTTCTGATGGTTTAGCAGTTCTGGGAGCATTTGCAAAAACTGTGGAGGTAATGGCAAGGAAATGAGCCAGCTCGAAATGCTCGGACTGTCGTTAACAGAAAGCGAAAGAGCAGCGATAAGGAGAAGGCTTGGAAGGGAAGCTAACGCTCTTGAATTATCGATGATAGATGTTGAATGGTCTGAGCACTGCAGCTACAAATCCTCAAAACATCTGCTCAAATTGCTGCCGACTAAGGGCGAGAGAGTTCTCCTTGGACCAGGATACGATGCTGGGGTTCTCGACATCGGCGATGGCGATATTGTAACACTTCATATCGAGAGCCACAACCATCCTTCAGCTATAGACCCATATGGAGGAGCGGCTACAGGAGTAGGAGGGATACTCAGGGACATTCTTAGTCTCGGCACAAGGCCTATTGCGCTGCTTGATTCATTGCGGTTTGGAAGAATGGACAGGAGCCCGAATTCAAAGTGGCTCTTCCAGCACGTAATCAGAGGGATAGCAGATTATGGGAACTGTACAGGTGTGCCTACTGTTGGAGGGGAGGTAGATTTCGATTCTTCGTTCGAGCGAAACTGCCTTGTCGATGTTGTATGCTTGGGAATAGGGAAGAAAGAGGATATTGTGCTTGCAGTGGCAAAGAATCCGGGCGATTCCGTAGTTCTCGTCGGAGGAAGCACTGGCAGGGACGGTATCCATGGGACAACATTCGCATCAAGAGATCTTTCGGGAAAGGATTCGGAAGACCGTTCAGCAGTCCAGATACCCGATCCGTTCACTAAGAAGCAGATTATCGAGGCTACTATTGAAGCCGTAAAGACTGGTTATGTGGCTGGTTTGAAAGACCTCGGAGCTGGAGGTATAGCATGCGGTGTGTCAGAAATGGCTTACGCTGGAAATACCGGCGTCGATATAGAACTCTCCAACGTGCACCTCAGAGAAACAAACATGCAGTCACATGAGATAATGATTTCAGAGTCTCAGGAAAGGATGGTCTTTGTCATAAAGAAAGGACGCGAAGAAGCAATAGGCAAGATTTTCAAGAAATATGGATTGCTCTATTCGATAATCGGGAAGGTTACGGACACAAAGAGAATGATAGTTAGGCAGAACGGCAAGGTCGTCGCAGACCTCCCAGTTGAAGTTCTTGTCAGGGCGGAACCAGCACCCAGAGATGTGAAGAAGCCGAAATACATCGATGAACTTGGCAAAGTAGAAACTCCAGAGCCGAAGGAGAGCCTCGATCTGATAATGATGAAGATGCTATCATCTCCGAATCTAGCATCAAAAAGGTGGGTCTATCAGCAGTATGATCATGAGGTGGGTGCACGCACGGCAGTAAAGCCCGGCCATGCAGGGGCGTCAGTGCTAAGAATTACTGACGAAAAGTTCCTTGCGACAAAAGTCGATGGAAATCCAAAGCACTGTTATCTTGACCCTTACAACGGCACTGCAGGAATTTTGGCTGAAGCCTGCAGGAATATCATAGCAGTTGGAGCAGAGCCGATAGCCATGGTTGATCATTTACAATTTGGCAACCCGGGCAATCCAGAAGTGTACTGGACTTTCAGCGAGAGCGTTAGAGGTTTTGCTGATTATTGTAATAAATTCAAGCTACCGTGCGTCGGAGGCAAGGTAAGTTTCTATAACGAAGATGTGCAGACCCATGCAGCCATAAAACCTACTCCGCTAGCAGCTGTTCTTGGCTTGATTGAAAAAGCGGATTACGTCAGAAATGCAATTCCTTCAGAAGATAACGTAATACTGCAGATAGGCGAAACCAAGAGCGAGTTAGGATGCTCCGAATATCAGAATCAAATCTTTGGGACGGTAGGAGGAAGAGTTCCGAAACTTGACTTTGCAGCAGAAAAGGCTAGCCAGAGGACGGTTTCCGAAGGCATAAGAATTGGCTTAATCAGCTCTGTCAACGATTGTTCTTCTGGAGGATTGCTGATAGCGGTTGCAGAGATGTGCATGCTTTCAGGGTTAGGCTCCACAATAGACATCGCAAAGTGCCCCTCGTCTGCCAAGAGGTGGGATGAAATCGCATTTTCAGAAAGCCACTCAAGGTTTGTCATAACAACATCAAAAGCTAATTCTCCAAGGATTGCTGAACTTGCAAGTAAGAATGGTGCTAAATGTACAGAAATTGGAACTTTCAAGGGCAAAATTTTCGATGTTGTTTATGCAAACAAGAAGCTCGCCTCACTATCCGTCGAAAAGATGAAGCACGAATGGGAGACTGCAATACCGAGGCTTATGGGAGATGCAAAATGACAGAGATAAAGGAAAAGTGCGGCATATTCGGAGCTTATTCTTACAGCGGTTCAGACGTAATCCCGCTCATGATTACAGGTTTGAGGGCTCTGCAGCACAGGGGGCAGGAGGCATGGGGGATATCCACATCAACAATAAACCCGTACAAGCAGAAAGGTCTACTTACGGAAAACCTTGACAAGTCGGTGCCCATTCTCGAAAAAATGACTTCTAACGCTGCCATAGGACATCTGCGCTATTCCACTGTCGGAGGATCATCTTTGAGACACGCACAGCCGATGGCCGTAGGTAACAAATTCGCAATTGCCCATAACGGAACTATTTCGGATACGAAAACATTAGAAAAGAACCTTAAAGAGCGCGGCATTTCTCCAAACGGATGCAACGACACTACTCTAGCAGGTTATAGGCTGCAGACTCTGCTAAAGGAGAACAACTGGGATTGGTACAGTGCAATCGAAAAACTTGCAGAGGAGCTTGTTGGCGCTTACTGCTTCCTGATAATTACTAACGATGGCAAGGTCTTTGCAATAAGGGACACAAGAGGGTTCAGGCCTCTCTGCATAGGCTATCACAAACAAACAGAATCTTACATATTCGCCTCAGAAAGCTGCGGCCTATACGTCATGGGTGCGAGCCTCGTCAGGGATGTCAAGCAGGGAGAAGTTGTAAGGCTTGACAAAAATGGCATGGACAGTTTTAGTTTCTACAAGGGAGAGAGGGCTGCACACTGCGCCTTCGAGTATTCGTATTTCGCCCATCCAAGCTCGATAATTGATGGTCGTAGCGTGTATCACGCGAGGAAGGAGCTTGGAAAACAATTGGCTATGCTTTACAATGGAGAGGCAGATGTTGTAGTGCCCGTTCCAGACTCAGCAAGGCCTGCAGCGCTTGGATATGCGATGGAGAGCGGTATCGCGTTTGAAGAGGGCCTGATGAAAGATAGATACGCGAAGAGAGGAGGAATTAGAAGTTTTATCGAGCCAAAGATGGTCGACAGAGAACGAATCAACAGGTGGATGGTCGCTGTAAAAGAGATCGTCAATAACAAAGATGTCATCGTTGTAGATGATAGCATCGTAAGAGGTACCAGTTCTCCGAACATAATAAAAACTCTGAGAAATGCGGGCGCAAAGAGCGTCAAAATGGCTGTTACATTCCCTCCCATTACAAATCCATGCTATGCTGGAATAGACTTCCCTACGCATCAGGAACTTGTGGCTTACAGAACATGCGGTGCTAATGCGACTGTAGAGAAGGCCAACAAGGAAGTTGCTAAAGCAATAGGCGCAGATGCAGTGGGCTACAATGGGATAAAGCAGCTCTGCAAGGGCATAGGTTTGAAAGAGACAGAACTGTGTCTGTCATGCAATACTGGCGACTACAGATGTCTTAAGAGGACATCAGACTAGTTTGAGGGTGTTGCAGTGCCGGGAATATTTGGAGTGTATCCATTCGGTGAAGGCAGAGAGAACTGGAGCGCTTCACGGTTCCTGTATTTCGGTCTCTCGGCACTTCAGGGAAGAGGGCAGGAGATCGCTTCAGTTGCTTTATTCGATGCAGAAAAGAAAGTTTTCAATATCATAACTGAAAAAGGGTTGGTTGACGACCTTTTTAGAGATGGTAGAAAGTTCCCTACAAGTTTTCTTGGACTGGGTCTGGTTTCCGCTTTTGAAGACGATGGAATAATAGAAATAAAATCGCCCAAGAAACTTGTTCTTGCAGGCGATGGTAAGCCTCTGCTGCACAAAGAGAAGGCCAAAGCTTTCAGAATTCTTGCCGAGATGGTTTCCAAAAAGTTAGTTGCGGCTAAAGATTCGATCGAGGCCGTTGCAGAACTACTGTCTGAAGTCAGGGGAGGGTTTTCTTTCATCGCTATTACAGAAAACCAAGAAATGATATGCGCCCGCGACAAGATGGGTTTGAAGCCTCTCGAAGTCGGTGCTGTAGGTTTCGACCTTGGGGCAGTAGCGTCAGAAACATGCGCCTTGGATGTTATAGGTGCAAGTCACACTGGTTCGATAAAACCTGCTGAAGTTGTGATCTTTGACCCTCTCAGCATTAGGAGGAAGGCAATTCCAAGCAGCAAGAAGGCTCACTGCTCATTCGAATATGTGTACCTTGCAAGGCCAGACTCTTACATAGGGAATACATCTGTGTATGAGGCAAGAGAGAGGATAGGAGAAATACTTGCGGAGGAATCTCCAACAAATGGCGATGTCGTCATAGGTGTTCCAGAAACTGCACTTCCGTTTGCAGTAGCATATTCGAGAGCGGCAAAGATTCCCAACAAGCTCGGCTTCACAAGAACCGGCAGGCATATGAGAACCGCTCTAAAGCCTACACAGTTCGAAAGGATTTCTGGAGTTCAGCTAAAATTGAATCCGATAAGGTCGGCAATTGACAGAAAAGAAATCATCCTCATTGACGACAGCATAGTACGAGGGAACACTCTCAAAAACACAGTATTAAATATGAAAAGGAAGGGTGCAAAAAAAGTTCACGTCAGGGTTGGAAGTCCAGCTCTAATTGCAGAATGTCCGTATGGAGTAGATGTCCCTCCGAAAGACGAATTGATCGGGAGAAGCGTTTCTGACAAAGAAGTTGCCCAAATAATTGGGGCTGACAGTTTCGCTTACCTGTCAACTGAAGGGCTCGCAAAGGCGATCGGATTGCCTAGGAAAGAGCTGTGCATGGGCTGCTTCACAGGACAGTACCCGGAGAAGATAGAATGAAGATACTCGGGGTCGGCGGAGGCGGAAGAGAGCATGCGATAGCTGAGAAGCTATGCATGAGCGAATATTCTCCAAAGATTTACTGGATAAGCGAATATACGAATCCCGGTGTAAACGCGATCTGCCGAAGCACGAAGGGCGAACATATTCGCGGAAGCACGATTGATCCAGAAAAAGTTGTAGAATTTGCAAAGAAGGTCAAGCCCGATTTTACTTTTGTTGGACCCGAAGAACCGAACTTCCACGGTGTAGCTGACGCACTTGAGAAAGAAGGAATTCAGTGTATTGGAGCCAAGAAAGCTGTTGCAGTGATAGAAATGTCGAAGGCGGAGATGCGTAGATTGCAATGGAAGTATGACATAAAAGGCAAGCTGTTGTTCAAGACTTTCCGCTCTTCTGAAGAAGCGTATTCAACACTAGACAAGTATTCAAAGACTCTTACATGGTTGCAGAATGTCGCATTAAAACCAGCAAGGCAGGCTGGAGGCAAAGGAGTCAAGGTGATTGAAGATAGGCAAATCTACCTCCACGATGAAAAGCAGAAGTTCAAGTCGAGGCACTTCGACTGGCTTGAAGGATACATGAAGCCTTATGCGGATGTTGAGGACAAGATACTCGTTGAGGAGAACGTATGGGGGCCCGAATACACTCTGCACTGCTTTACCGACGGTAAGAACGTTGTAGGCATGCCTATGGTGCAGGATAATAAAAACGCTCACGAATTCGATATTGGAACTGAAACTGGGGGCATGGGCTCTATTTCTGGACCAGGAAATGTTCTACCATTTCTTACAGAGGATGAATACAAAGAGTCTTTAGAGATAGTCAAGAGCATGGTCATGGCCATTCAGGACATGACAGGCGAAACCTACCATGGAATAGTCGCTGGGCAGATGATGCTGACTGAGATTGAAGGGCCGACTGTAATTGAGATGTATTCGAGACTTGGGGATCCTGAGGCGTTGAATGTTATGGGCATGTTAGAGTCGGATTTAGTCGATATAGCACTTGCAATACTCGATGGTAAGTTAAAGAATTCAGACGTAAAGTTCAACAACAAAGCAGTAGTCGTAAAAGCACTTTCTCCAAAGGGCTACCCCGATTATCGTGAATTGGCTAAGAACCATCCTATCGAAGCGGATGAAAAGGCAATCCAGAAGAAAGGTGCAAAACTCTACTGGGCATCTGTTGATAATGACGGTAAGAAGACAATTACGATGGGCTCACGGGCGGTTGAGATTGCAGCAGTTGCTGACGATTTGCCAACAGCGAGCAGGATAGTTGAAAGCTGCATCGATTATGTAAAATTGACAGATGGTTGGCAGATGTACCATAGAAGCGACATTGGCACTAAAGAGCTTATTGCGAAAAGGCAGGACCTTGCTGAGCGAGCAAGATCTTTATACCTGCAGAGAAAACAGAATGGTACACTTGGCAAAAGGACTGATTGGCTTCCCGGGGTTGGAAGAGTAGATCCAGTGCAGAATTTAAAAAAGGAACTTTTGTCAGGGTGAGCACATGGCCAAAGTTGCTATATTAGCGGGGAGCAAGTCGGATCAAAAGACGATCGACGATGTAACCTCTTTCCTGAAGGAAAACGGAGTCAATTTCGATGCGCAAGTAATTTCGGCGCACAGAAACAGGAAGAAGCTTGAAGATTACGTGATGAACTCTGATGCAGATGTCTTCATAGGGATCGCTGGGCTCTCTGCAGCTTTACCGGGAGCAATAGCATCATTGACGACAAAGCCAGTCATCGGAGTTCCGTTGAACGTGCAGCTTGGAGGATTGGATTCGCTTCTCTCGACTGCGCAGATGCCCCCCGGTGTACCAGTGGCTTGTGTCGGAATAGACAACGGGAAAAATGCTGCGATATTGGCAATGGAGATACTCGCATTGAAAGAGCCATCGATAAACCAGAAGCTTGAAAATTACAGAAAATCGTGGTCTAAATGAGTGTAGTTAAACAAGCTAGACTGCTGAGGAAAGGCAAGGTTAAGGACATCTATACCCTTCCTGATGATAAACTGCTCTTCGAATTCTCGGACAGGGTTTCAGCCTTCGATGTAGTTCTGCCTACACCAATTCCCAAAAAGGGCGAGGTCCTCTGCAAGTTCGCAAAGTTCTGGTTCGATGTCCTTGACTGCCCAAACCACATGGTCGATGTTGTCGATGCAAACAAGATGGTCGTAAAGAAGCTAAAGATGATTCCTGTTGAATGTATTGTCAGAGGGTATTTGTACGGTAGCCTATTCGAAAGGGTGAAGAAGGGAATTGTAAAGTATGAGGGCGAAAAAATTCTCGCTGCAAAGCTACCGAAGCCGATTTTCGATCCAACAACGAAATCAGAAACCCATGACTTGCCTATAACAAAACAGGAAGCAGTTTCCGCAGGTCTTGTAAACAATCAAACCTACGATTTCCTTTCCAAGAAATCCATCGACCTATATCTGCAGATGGTTAACATTGCATCAAAAGCTGGCTTCATAATTGCAGACATAAAGTTCGAATTCGGAATGGACGGAAATAAAATCATACTTGCTGATTCTATTGGTCCAGATGAGTTCAGGCTCTGGCCAAAGGAGAAGTATTCACCGGGGAAGACGCAGGAAGCCTTTGACAAGCAATTGGTAAGAGACTGGCTGATCGGCGTTGGCTACAAAGACAAGGTGGACGAGGCTGCCAAGAATGACAGACCAGCTCCAAAGCCTCCAGAGCTTCCAAATGATCTTGTTGCTCAGGTTTCAAAGCGCTATGTTGAGTCTTACGAGAGGATAACAGGGAGAAAGCTCTGAAGCCGCCTTGAAGAAGTGGACTTACAGTGAAGCAGGCGTAGACATCTCAAAAGTCAAGCAGGCTCATAGAACTGCCGCAGATTTTTTCGCATCAACATTAGCTTTTAGGAAGGGCTTCGGCTCTGTATTCAAGGGCACTGGGCATTACGCAGGGCTGCTCAGAATTGATGCAAAGAAACTCCTTGCTATCCATACAGATGGAGTAGGCACGAAAGTTCTTGTTGCACAGAAGATGAAGAAATTTGATACTGTAGGAATCGACTGCGTTGCAATGAATGTAAACGATATCGTTTGCGTCGGAGCAGAGCCGTTTGCACTGGTTGACTACATAGCACTGAAGAGTGCTAATGAAAACCTTGTCGCAGAAATTTCGAGAGGATTGGCTGAAGGGGCAAAGATATCAAAGGTTGCGATAGTCGGAGGGGAAACTGCAATCCTTCCCGACCTCTTAATTGGAGATAAAAATGCCTTTGACCTAGCAGCAACGTGCGTAGGCTTTGTCGAAGAGGAGAAACTGATTCTAGGCGAGAAGATCAGAGAGGGGGATTCGATAATAGGAGTAGAGAGCTCTGGCATACATTCCAACGGGGTCACCCTTGCAAGGAAGGTATTGAAGAAGCATTCGCTAAACGAAAAGATACCGGACACAAAGTTGAGGATTGGGGATGAGCTGCTTAAACCGACTAGAATCTACTGCAGGGATATAGTCTCGCTTATTGAAGAGGGGTTCAAGATTACAGGCCTTGCCCATATAACTGGAGGGGCATTTACCAAACTGCAGAGGATATCGCCCAATAATTCTATTGGTTTCAGCCTCGAAAAGATGCCCGAACCTCAGGAGATATTCTCCTTCATACAAAAAGAAGGGAAGATAGCAAAAGAGGAAATGTACAAGACATTCAACATGGGCATCGGCTTCTGCATCATCGCTCCCAAAACAGAGGCTAGCAAAATTGCGAAAGCATTACACGACAAAAAATTGCATTCCTCAATCATAGGCAGGGTAGTGGGCAAGCCCGGAGTCTTCCTTGACAAGAAGCAGCTCAGCTAAGAAGGTTCTGGTTACAAGAACCTTTCCCGGGCCGATAAAGGAAACTCTGAGCCAATTCGATCTTAACTACAGGGAAAATGACGAGAACCTTTCTTACAGTGAATTAAAAGCTCTTGTCAAGGACAAACACGGAATACTATGCTCAATTCCAGACAGAATAGACACAGGAATTCTTGCTGCAGCTAAAAACCTACAGGTTGTGAGCACGTACAGTGTAGGCTACGATCATATTAATGTTGAGGAAGCAACTAAAAGAGGCATAGCAGTAACTAATACGCCTGATGTACTTACTGATGCAACTGCTGATCTTACATTTGCCTTGTTGTTGGGGATTGCAAGGAGAGTTGCTGAAGGGCATAATCTGGTGATACAAAAAAGATGGAAGGATGCTTGGTCTCCAAAATTTATGCTTGGAAGTGATCTTGCAGGTAAGAAGCTAGGAATTCTCGGAATGGGAAGGATAGGCAAAGCCGTTGCGAAAAGGGCTCTGGGCTTCGGCATGAAAATTCTGTATCATAATAGGACTAGACTCTCCAAGAAAGAAGAGAGGTCATTCAGTGCTAATTATAGGTCATTTGATCAACTGCTGAAAGAATCTGATTTTGTTTCTATTCACATACCACTTACCGAAGAAACCTACCACCTGATAAATGCAAATACAATCGCTAAAATGAAGAAGAGCTCTTTTTTGATAAGCACGGCAAGAGGGCCAATTATCGATGAAGGTGCACTTTTTGAAGCGTTGAAGAAGAAAAGGATTGCAGGTGCAGCGCTTGACGTATTTGAAAAGGAACCCTTACCTGCAGACAGCCCGTTGCTGAGCCTTAACAACATACTGCTTACTCCCCATATAGGGAGCGCAGCAGAAGGGACAAGGTACAAAATGGGAGAAGTTGCTGCAAAGAACTTAGCAAATATTTTGCTGGGCAAGAAGCCTCTGCATCTAGTGAACCGAGACTATCTCAAGCACGGGAAAAGCGCAAAGTTTTCTTAGCTTGGCAAAACTCTTTTGCATCACATAAACATTTATTTGAACGTTCGTATCAATAAAGCATAATGACAGGCCCAATATGGTGAAGGTGTGGTGCGACGGCAAATAGTTGTAACCGAGGAGATTCGCCTGTTGGGAGCACCATATGTGACACGTGACCGACATATAGAATGCCCTACCTGCCACGGAACGGGCATCTTGGGATGAAGTAAACCGCTAATTCTTCCTGAGTCCTGATCACATACACGAACGAGACAATACCTGATGTATTTCGTCAAACTAGCGTTTCTTTATCCATTAGGAACTCGAACGTCAATCTAAGAATTGAGCCTGCAATATTTCTGCTCACCTCGAGGCCTTTTGGGTGAACGGCATAGATTCTATATCTATTGCATAGATTAAGCAATGCGTGATGCCTTTCGGGCACGATTTTCAGATATTTTTCTTGATCCTTCAGATATTCCTGAACAAGCTGACCCAGAGTTTGGCGTCCGAGGTTTCTTGACTCGTTAGGGCGTGCTTTTGCCATCAATCTGAAGAGCCGATTTTCTATCGCAGAGACTGACATTGCAGCTGAACTTAGATTGCAGCTTTCCAGATAACAATGAATACCCTCATTAAGGCGCTTTCTCTCTTGTGCATCAAGCAATGAAATGCTCGTTCTAAGCCGATCCAGAAAGGGGGCGAAGCTGTTTTTGATTAGTTGAAGTCTATAACTGAACTCTGAGAAAATACTTACTACTTGGACTGTTTGTAACTCTTGGACTATCTTGTTGAGTCGTGTTTTCTGGATCTCAAGTTCTCTTATTCCGAACATTTCTGTGATCTCTATTATTCTTGTCAAAGGTACATAGTAAGACAGAAACTTTGGTGTAAGAGAGAACCAATATTCTCTTTGGTTATCATATATTCGATCCACGTAATAGGGATTCAGGAATGGAGGCACCACCTTAAAGAAACTTTCTTTTACGTCCTTTTCGAAATTCTCGCAGATGTTGATTATGTTGGGTAACGTCTCTAAATAACTGGTAAAAGTAGCGGACATTAGCTTCCCATAGTTAATCGAAATTAAGAGTTTATTGGTCAGGGGAGGAGAGATGAGACGGAGGCATCATAACACGCCTCCTATAGGCGGGATGTTATTATTAGTCCACTTTCCAAGCGCAAAGTAGATTTATCGGCTTTTTGGATGGTAAAACGTGCCAAGACAGATAAGTTCAGCAGACGAATTCAAGAAGCTAATTCCGAGTGCAAGTTTCCTCAAGGTCGTCAGGATGGACGATAAGGTAAAACTGAAATTGAGAACAAGAAAGATTCTATATACGTACATTGCGAGCAAGGACGAAGCCGAGGCTCTGATAAAAGACTCGAAACTAGAAGTCGACGAATACTAAATTTTAATCACGTCGCCTGCGACAGGGGCAACCGCATCGAAGCCAAACTGCTCCTTTATGTCTGCGGCAAATTTTGTACAATACTCCTCTTCCCCATGCACCGTCATTACCTTCGGGCTTCCCCTGACCGCTTTCAGCATTTCAAAGAGCTCCTTCCTTCCGCTATGAGATGAAAAGTCAAACCTCTTAACCTGAGCTTTAACCTTCTTCGGCTTTCCTCTGATGAGAGCTATCCCCTTTTCGAGCAGCGTTCTCCCGGGAGTACCTGGAATTTGAAATGCGACTATTGCGATGCCATTTCTGTCTTTAGTTGCTATCTCCTCGTTGTAGAATACGGCTAACCCTCCAACTAGCATACCTGCAGGGGCTATTATTACAGAAGGAGTCTTTGCCATCCTCTTCCTTTGGGGCCAGTTCTCCATGATATCGATATTCTCCAATGTCCTCCTGAATTCTTTTGGATCCTTAAGATATTCCTGATATCGCATGAGGATTTCATTGGCCTTTAGCGCCATGCCGTCCATTGCTACGGGATAGGGAAATTTCGCAGCCCTCAATACACAAGCAATCTCCTGAGCCCTGCCGACGGAAAATGCTGGAACCAATAACGTTCCTCCTCCTTCAACAATCTCCCTTGCATAATCGACGAACTCCTTCTCTACTTCATGCCTCGGCTTATGATCCGACAATGCATATGTGCTTTCGGTAATTATCGCATCCAATTCCCCAAAATTATAGTCAGCACCATTAAGAAGCATAGTTCCTGCTCCGTTTATGTCCCCAGTATAGAGCAACCTCTTTCCATCTGCTTCTACAATCATTGATGCGCTTCCCGGTATGTGCCCAGCATCGAGGAATTGTACAGTAAATTCTCCAATTTTGAAGACTTCATAGAGATCGGCATAATGAGTCCTCTTGAACATACTTAACAGATCAATGTATTCGAAAGGAAGGTAGAAGCCAGAAACCTTGATGAAATCTTCGATCAATAACCTCGTGAATTCTGCAGTTGGAGGAGTTGTATATAGATCGACTCCTTCTGAAAGGTAGAATACTGGTGCGGCTCCTGAATGATCTAAATGTGCATGGCTGAGCAGAATTCCATCTATGTCTTTGGGCTGGACGTGAATGGGAAATACTGGCTCCCTTTCCATTTGGACACCAAAATCCAGCAGAACCTTTGTGCTTTGACCGTGGAGCAAGAATGCAGACCGTCCGACTTGCCTTGCAGCTCCGAGAGCTGTGACTTCCATTTAGTGTTATAAGGTGAAAATTTCAAGCGGATAAGTGTTGCTAAAGTAGACACTGACACATTAGGATAATGCTAATAGCTTGTACCTTTGTGCAAGAAACTCTTAATAGATTATTGATGTCGCAATTTGTAATCAACGGTAAGGGCCTTGACACACAATGAAACGCAGAGAGAGGTAGAGGTTAGAGGGCACCTCATTGACTCCATGATCCTGACTAGAATATTCGACAGGATTATGGATTTGAACGGAGAGTTTGAGGTCTTAGAGTTCAAGATAGGGAAGCAAAAAACCGACTACAGTTATGCCAAACTTTTAGTCAAGGGTAAAAACTCCAAGCATTTGCAAACAATACTGGAAGAGGTTTACAGAGAGGGAGCCATACCTGTTAAACTGCAGTCTGCAAACTTCAAGGCAGCACCTAAGGACATGGTCATGCCTGACGATTTCTACTCAACTACGAACCATCAAACGTCCGTCCTCGTAGATAGCGATTGGATAGAAGTTGAAAACCAGATGATGGACAAGGCCATTGCAGTTGATCTTACAAAGAAAAGGGCGTGGTGCAGACCAATCAGAGAGATCAGAAAGGGTGACATGATAGTTGTCGGAGATGCAGGAGTGAGGATAGTCCCTCCAGAAAGGCCGAGAGAGGGTATGGATGTCTTCCAATTTATGAGCAGCCATACATCGACGGAGAAGCCCATACAGGCACTAGCGAAGAGGATCGCAGACGACGTGTTTGAAACCAAGAAGAAAAGAGGTAAGATCATCGTTGTAGGAGGGCCTGCAGTAGTGCATACTGGTGCATCCAAATCCCTTGCAGACTTGATTAGAATGGGCTATGTTGATGCTCTGTTAGCTGGAAACGCTCTTGCAGCGCACGATATTGAATACGCCATATTGGGAACTTCTCTAGGTATAGACGTCGATAACGGAACTTCAAGGCACAAAGGTCATAGAAACCACATGGTTGCTATCAACGAAGTCTTCAAGGCAGGCTCCATTGCTCAATTGGTAAAAAACGGAAAACTGAAAAAGGGAATAATGTACGAATGCATTAAGAACAAGATTCCCTTCGTTTTAGCCGCATCGATAAGAGATGATGGCCCAATACCAGATGTTGTTACAGAGATGGCTGAGGCACAGAGGCTTTACAAGGAGCAGCTCGAGGATGCGAAGATGGTTTTAATGCTTTCAACGATGCTTCATTCCGTAGCAGTCGGGAATATGCTTCCTTCATCAGTAAAAGTGGTCGCTATAGACATCAACCCTGCAACAGTAACAAAATTACTCGACAGGGGAACAGGCCAGGCTGTTGGAGTAGTTTCAGACATCGGAGTCTTTCTGCCGATGGTAGTTTCGTACGTGAAGGAATTAGAAAACAGCTGATTTTCGCTTAAGGTTAGCAGAGGCAAGTCGCTTGAGCATATTCCCAACCAGAATGGTCTTCTCTCTTTCAGTTGCAGTCGCTAGCGTCATGCTTGGCTTTGGATTATTTGGCCCGTTCTTGCCTCTTTATGCGGAATTACTTGGTGCAACCTTAGGGCTGCAAGTAGGTTTCATGACATCCGCATTTACTATGAGCAGAGCAGCATTATCGATACCCCTTGGAGGTTTATCAGACAGAATGGGCAGGAAGAAGATGATCGTAGTTGGTCTATTTACCTATGGTATAGCAACTTTTGCTTACGCTTTAGCATCTGACTGGGTGCATCTTGTTGGATTGAGGGCCGTTCAGGGTATCAGCGCGGGCATGCTCTGGCCTTCTGCGACTGCTCTAATTGCGGACGAAGTTCCTCCTGGGTCAAGGGGAAAGGCTTTGGGTACTTTTAATGCGGCTGCTACTGCTGGCCTTTTAGGAGGCCCTGCCCTCGGTGGAGCTCTGCAACTCTTTGCTAGGAACACTCTCCAATTTGATATTGTAGACAGTTTCAGGGTGCCTTTCTACGCTGGAGGCTTGCTGGGAATATTGTCTGCAGTATTGGCGTTAAAATTAATTGCAGAGCATCCAATGAAATTACCTATACAACCAAATGGCATCTCTATTTCAAATGTAGCCCCAAAGTTCAAAGCAACATTCTACTCGCTTCTTGGATTGTCATTTGCCCATGGCTTCTCGTTGAGCTTCATAGGCCCTATTGTTGTATTCTATGTTCAACATCAGTTCAATCTTTCAGTTGATATAACAACATCCACCATGGCCATCGCATTCTTTTTTTCTGGCCTTGCCAATACAATATCCCAATTTTTCATGGGAAGAGTTGCCGACAAATGGGGGAGGAAGAGACTCTTACTCTTCGGAGCACTTTCCTCACAATTAGCCACAATTGCAATAGCCTTCTCGCCTACCGTGCTCATCGTTATAGTCATGATGACTGCCCGTGCTGCACTTTCAGCTTCTTATGTGCCTGCACTTTCTTCGCTGCAGGAGGATATTATGCCAAGGTCTGCTAGAGGAAAACTCACGGGAGTCATGGATACTGCTGGAAACATAGGTTCCGTCCTCGGCCCGATCGTTGGCTTTGCCTTGTATGATTATATTGGTACTAATACTCCCTTTTTTGCTACTGCTGTAATATTCTTCGTTGCTATAATTGTGTTTCAAATCATGGGTAGAGAGCCTAGAATAGAAGAGTCTGAAGTGTAGGTATCATACGTTAGCTAGCAAAGTTTAATTCACAACTCTTTCAGATAAACAAAGTAGGTTTCATGAAGGTAGAGTACGAAGACTCCTTTGTCAAAATTGCTGGATTGCTAGGCGGGGAAGAATATGTACGAGTAGCCAGAGCGTTATTGAACAATGAAAACGCTACTGACGAAGAAATTGCAAGCGCAACTGGTTTGAAGATTAATGCTGTAAGGAAAGCCCTCTATGATTTGTTTGGCAAGTCTTTGATTTCAGGCATCAGGGTCAGGGACATGAAGATGGGCTGGTTCGTATATAGGTGGAAGGCTCAGAGGGATCAAGTTGATGGCTTCATCGAGAACCAGAAGAGGAAGGCTTTGGAGAGATTAAAGAACAGATTGGAATACGAAGAGTCGCACGAATTTTATCACTGCGGGACTCCGAACTGCAGGAAGTACATTTTCGAGCAAGCCGTCGAGGTATTTTTCAAGTGCCAAGTCTGTGGCAAGCCTTTGAACCTTATCGACAATTCTCAGCTAGTCCAAGCTTTTAGGTGGAAGATAGAGCAGATAGAGAAGGAAGATACGAACAAGAGGCAGCCTATTGATATTGCGGAGCTAGAAGTGCAGGAAGAGCTCGCCGAACCTGCAGTGAAAGAGACTCCGAAAGTGGAGAAAGCTGAAACTAAGCCTCCAGCCAAGAAAGCCGCAGTGAAGGCTCCAGCAAGGAAAGCCCTTAGCAAAAAGCCCAAAGCGAAAAAGAAACCTGTAAAGGCAGTAAGGAAACTCAAGTCTAAACCTGCTAAAGTAAAAGTTTCAGCAAGCAGAAAGGCGAAGAAACCTAGTAAAAAGAGCAAGAAAGCAAAGGCCAGAAAGAAACCCTTGAAGGCTAAACGTATAGTCAAGAAAGCCAAAGCAAAGCGGAAGAAGAGGTAGTTTACTCCTCACAGAAGCAAACGTTAGCAGGTTCTAATAACTCTTCGATATTGGCTTCTCCACTTTTTATACCCCCTCCCCCCTAGGCCCTAGATAGAACGATAGGGGCCCCCAGACATGCTATACTTGGCGACTCTTTTGGTCTATTAAGGTCAACCATAAGACCTCCCGAAGTGTTATCAGAACCCGTTAGCAAATCATTTAAATAGGTAATTATAACTATTGTTATATTGTAAAATGGCCACCAAGACAGAAGTAGCACCAATAGACTACAGCAGGTACAACTTTCACGACTCTACTGAATCATATGCAACGAAGTTCCCAAAGGGCCTATCGGAAGATATCGTAAGAAGAATTTCCAAACAGAAGGGCGAGCCTGAATGGATGACGGAGTTTAGAGTTAGATCATATAGGCATTTTGTAAGCAGACCGATGCCTACTTGGGGTGCCGACCTTTCCCAGATAAAATTTGACGATATTTACTATTACCTTAAACCCACTGACAACGAGAGCCAGAGCTGGGACGACGTTCCTGAAAATATCAAGAAGACCTTTGACAGGCTTGGCATACCTGAGGCGGAGAGAAAGTTCCTTGCAGGCGTTGGAGCTCAATACGATTCAGAAGTTGTCTATCATAAAATACAGAAGGAGCTCGAGCAGCAGGGCGTTGTATTCCTCGGCATGGATCAGGGCCTAAAGGAATACCCTGAGATCGTAAAGAAGCACTTTGGTACTGTAATACCTCCAGAGGACAACAAGTTTGCAGCTCTAAATAGTGCTGTTTGGAGCGGAGGCAGTTTTGTCTACGTGCCCAGAGGTGTGAGAGTGAACCTTCCATTGCAGGCGTATTTCAGGATCAATGCGGAGAACATGGGACAGTTCGAGAGAACTCTCATCATTGCAGAGCCAGACTCATACGTTCATTATATTGAAGGCTGCACTGCACCAGTATATACGAAAGATTCGTTACACTCTGCTGTCGTTGAACTGATTGCAGATAAAGGAGCCCACATCAGATACACTACAATACAGAACTGGTCAACTGATGTCTACAACCTTGTCACGAAGAGGGCTCATGCGTACGAAAATGCAACTGTAGAGTGGATTGACGGCAATATAGGAAGCAAGATTACTCAAAAGTATCCTTCGGTATACCTTTTAGGCCAAGGTGCGAAGGCGGAGATTCTTTCCGTTGCGTATGCTGGAAGGGGGATGCATCAGGACGCTGGAGGGAAGATTATACATCTAGCCCCGAATACTTCATCGAGGATAACTTCAAAGTCTATCTCAAGGGATGGAGGGAGAACGACTTACAGAGGGCTGATTTATGTTGCAAAGGGCGCTACTGGCGTAAAGTCGAAGGTTGTCTGCGATGCTCTTCTGCTTGACGACAAGTCTAGGACCGACACTTATCCATACAACGAGATTCTCGAGGAGGATGCGACGACAAGCCACGAAGCTAGCGTTGGGAAGATCAGCGATGATCAGGTCTTCTACCTTATGTCAAGGGGTTTGAGCGAGGCTGAAGCTATACGCACAGTTGTAATGGGCTTCATGGAGCCCTTCACGAAGGAGCTCCCAATGGAATATGCCGTGGAGCTGAATAGATTAATGCAGCTCGAGATGACTGGTGCGGTAGGCTAGCAAAGGTCCCTAAATAACGCCATTAACTCCAAAATGATACCGGATGAAACTTGCAGAAATTACTGAAGAGCTGGCAATCAGCTCTGGCTTCAAGTCCGAGCCAGAGTGGCTCAGAGAGTTTAGGGCTCAGGCCTTTAAAGAGTTCAGCAGCCTCCCTGTAGAGCGATCTGGTCTCTATGCAAAATATGCAGACCTGCTAACCGCTGTCGACTTTTCTGGCTTAAAGTCAAAAACTGAGCGTGAGGCTCCGGCAGAAGCAGTTTTAGATGCAAGCGTCTCAGCCAAAATAGTTCAGAACGATTCTGGCGCCATCCGAATCGCACCGTCAAAAGAATTAGTTGAGAGAAATGTCATACTATTACCAATAGAAGAAGCGTTTGCAAAACACGATTCTTTGCTAAAAGATTATGCCGCGGGAATAATCCCTCCTCTAGGCAAGGACAAACTTGCATACCTGAATAGAGCAATATTCAACGGCGGCTTCTTCCTTCATGTTCCAAAGAACGTCTCAATAGAGAAGCCTATCAGGCAAGTATTCACATCAGATTCAGACAGGTTCTCGCTCTTTTCCCGCTCCATAGTAGTTCTCGAAGAAAGTGCAAGTATTTCGATACTTGCAGAAGACTATACGCATTCTGATGCTGACGAACCATCAATTTACAGCAGCCTTGTAGAAGTCTACCTCAAGGACAATGCAAATCTTGCCTTTTCTAACATTCAGGCGCATGCGAGCAACGTAGTCAGCCTTGCCAATCGTCAGGTTAGATGTGGAAGGGATAGCAGGGTAAAGTGGGCAGGAGGCTACACGGGAGGGAGCATAACGAGGAGCAGAACAGAAACTCTGCTGGAAGGGAGAGGCTCATTCGCACGGGATTACGAATTTGTGTATGGAGATGGCAACAGCAGGTCTGACATAACTACGGACATGATTCATATTGGAGAAAGCACTGACGGTGAAACAGAGTCAAGAGGAGTCCTGAGGGATAAAGCCCGCTCTACTCTCAAAGGCGTTATAAAGATAGAAAATGTTGCCCGCAATGCACACTCATTCGTCGGAAACCATGCAATTCTGCTGAGCAAGGAAGCGAGAGCCGATACGGTACCCGCATTGGAAATAGTTACCAATGAGGTCACAGCAAAACATTCTGCTTCTGTTGCACAGTTGGACGAAAACCAGATTTTCTATTTAATGACAAGGGGCCTGACACTAAAAGAAGCTGTCTGGGTGATAATCACTGGCTTCCTCGACCCTGTGACATCGCAGATACCACTAGAAGACACAAAAGAGGCTTTCATGAAGCTTATTGCAGAACGCTACCAAAAGGCTAGAGAGGTTTCTGCTCCCTTAGTAACTATAATTCCACAAGAAAGTAGAGGGAGACTGTTCCAGCTCGGCCGAATTGCGGACTTTGCAGATGATGCAACGAAGGGTATTGAGGTTGAAGGCAAGAAGATTCTGATTTCAAAAATCGGAGGTAAGTTCCACGCTGTTGGGGGAATATGCTCGCATGAATATGCAGAACTCGATAGGGGTTTTTTCAAAGACGATGTAGTGACTTGCCCGCTACACCTTTCGCAGTTCGATCTGAAGAGCGGAGTTGCACTAAACCCTCCTGCTGTGGATGCTCTGCCAGTGTACAAGGTTCATACGCTTGATCAAAAGATATACGTAGAATTGGAGTCCAGCGGCTATACTTAATCGATCAAAGACAATCTGCTGGAAAAAAACCCATTAGTTTCTATTCCATACTCCACCTATACCCCCGTTGTTGTGCAGGGCGCGTGCAAAAGCATCTTTACTAATAGAGTGCAATACTCGATAAATAATCCAGAATTGCAGTCTTCAAATGAGACCAAAATAATTCAAATTTCAAAAAAAGTGGCAATTGTCCTCTAAAAAAGTTCTCTGGCAAGTTGACGGTTTACGATCTATTCAGCACGGCGGAGTCTATGGCCCGATTGCAAAATGGTACAGAAACAATGTCGCTCTAACCATCAGATTATTCTGCTCAGAAGCCTTCGTTTACGAAGGGATAGTTGATCTCACCAAACAGCTCGGAATAGGGATAGACGCCATAAAGTACTTTAACATAAAGGGTAGGGTCATCATAAGAACAGAGGACAAGGAGTACGAGTTCCCGCTAAAAGATTTCAGGAAGTATGCAAGGCCAGCATGCGAATTCTGCAAGGACTATTCTGCAGAGCTTGCTGATGTTGGACTCGGAGGGATAGGGCTGGAGAATGACCGTAACACGAACTGCCGCCGATCAGAAATTCGTTGACGATGCAATCAAAGACGGATACCTTGAAACTCGCACCCTAGTAGATGCCCAAGATTCGCTAGAATTATTGAAAAAACTCTGCAGAAAGAAGAAGCAGAAACTTCCGCTTCTCAAATAAAGTTTGTTTAGCTAATCTCTCCAAAGCAGCTAAGATGTTAGACCTTGTGCATTAAGCACAATTTAACAATTGATGAAATTGGGTGCATGGCAGACGCTTCGCTCACCACTGCAGCAGGAATTCCAAACCTTCAATACAAACATAAACTACAGTTTCAGTAACCCAAGAGTAATTTCGAAGACTAACAATGCTATCGTTACGGAGCAGGGACTCTTCCACAATTTCAATTCGCTTAACGATCTTCCAAACAAAGAATGGCTAAAGTTTCAGAAGAGCTGGTTCGTGCTTAACCCAAAGGCAAGGACAAAAGAAGTTCTGCTGCACCCAGCAAAGTTCCCAGAAGAGCTCGTAGAGAACTTTGTCAAATTTTTCACCAAAAAAGGTCAAACGGTTCTTGATCCCATGACTGGCACTGGTAGCACGGTAATAGCATCACTTCAAAATGGGAGAAATGCAGTAGGAATAGAACTACTAGACAAGTACTTCCAGATAACAAGGCAGAGAGTGATAATGGCCAAAGATGCAATCGAACAAGAAGAGGGAGAACATTCAATCAATGTTGCAGCAAAGCTGGTGCAAGGGGATGCAAGGCAGATGAAGAAAATGGATATCTCCCAAGTAGATTACTGCATAACCTCTCCTCCATACTGGGACATGCTGCACGCGAAGGGATTTGAAACACAGAAGGGTAGGAAGGAGAAAGGTTTCGACGTGCATTATTCTGACGATTCAAGAGATGTCGGTAACATATCAAATTACGAAGGATTCCTTGATGCGCTGACGGGGATTTATGCCAAGGTGCATGACGTTTTAAAGCCAGGCGGCTATCTTACAGTAATTGTGAAAAACGTCAAAAAGGGTGGCAGAATATACCCTCTTGCTTGGGATCTTTCCAGAAGGCTCAGCAATTTTTTCATCCTCAAAGACGAAAAGATATGGTGCCAAGACAACGTGAAACTCGCTCCTTACGGTTACGGGAGATGCTGGGTGAGTAACACTGTTCATCATTACTGCCTGAATTTTAGGAAGGACTGCGGCTAGGCAAGTTTTCTATTCAGACTTTGAATAGAGACGAAAAGGCATATCTAGGTAATGTTAAACCTCTATCACGATATATAATGCGTAGGCGTCCGGTTTTGCTAGGCGTTTTGTTAATCATAGCTGTACTAGCAATTCAGATCAACTCTGACAACCAGTTCAAGACACTAATGCTCGGAGCTTCTGCAGGAAATGTTCAGCAGATTCCTGCTAACGCCGCTAACGCTGCAGCTATTCAACAAAGAATAGCACTAACTGGAGGCTTTGGACTCTCAACTGATTCATACATTCGCTTTTCCAGCTATTTGATAAGTACGGCTGCAATAATGAGCATCCTTATTGGTGCTTTGCTTCCTGCAAAAAAGGCCGAAGTTTCCTAATTCTGTTGTGGTAAGATGGCAAACAAAATAAGAAAGAGCGCAACGGCGTTCTTGATCCTGCTGTTATTGGCACAAGTTCTTCAATACGTCCCTCGCTCCGAGGCCGTTACTCCGGGCATTTCCATTGCAAACGCTCTTGCTGTTTCTTCAGGAAGGGTGAATGCAACTTTTGCGGACGCACCGCAATATTACAAGGTAAACGTGCAAACGGGCGCGCTTTTGAGCATCCAGATGGATGTCCCACCAGGATCAGATCTTGACCTTACATTGTATGATCCTGATAGCACGAACGATGACCCAAAGCAGATATCTGAATCCAAGAGTTTAGGTGACGGAGCTAGGGAATTCATAGAATTCCAAACTACCAAGACAGGCTTCCATTATGTCAAAGTTTCAGGAGTGAAACATGTTGGAACTGGCACATACACCGTTGCATTTTTCGTCACTAATTTCAGGGTGCTTTTTGCAGGGTTCGGTACTCAAGATTCACTAACTGAAGTTGCTCCTGGCGACTTGGGGACAACTCTTTCCCTTGTCGTGAGAAACGGAGCAGACTTTGCAATCACGGACTTTATAGCAACAATAGACCTTCCTCCACAGTTTAGCAACAGCACCTCTGGAAGGGTACTAAGGCAGACTCTTACAAGCACGATTGCCGTTGGACAATCAGCTACGTTTTCATTCCTTGTCAATATTGCGCCCACCGCATCAATAGGATCGTATAATCTGATTCTCAGAATTGATTATTTGATGTCAAGTGGTCTTGTAAAAGGCAGCTCCGTAAACGTTCCAGTTCAGATAAGCGTAACAGGAAAGAGTTTGATTCGACTTGTAACCGAGAATCAGTTCCTTTTGCCCGAAACTACGAATGATGTTACCCTTAAACTGAAGAACGAGGGGACATCTGCTACAGGGATAATCGACTTTTCACTGTCTGTTCCTTCTCCTCTAACGCTCGTCGGCTCTGACAACAAATGGACTCTGCCATCTTTACAGCCAAGTCAGGAAGTTGCAATATCCTCCAAAATATTTGCACCATCAGCGAGCAAGGGTCAGGCGTTCCAGCTCACTGGGACTGCGACTTACAAAACTGCTGTCGGCAGCTCAAGGACAGAGATAAGAGTCGTCAGCCTTGTCGTGCAAGCAGTTGGTAGAGGAGTAATTTCCGTTGCAAGTACATATTGGGGTAGCAACAATGTAGAGATTCTTGTTGCACCTGGAGACAAAAGAGCGACGCTGACCGTAACAATTCAGAACTTAGACAATGGGCAGATAACTGGCATAACGCAAACACTGCGCTTAGCTCCTCCATTTGCGAATTCTACTGGAGGAAATACGATAAAGACATTCTATCCTAACGCAGTTTCAAGTGGTGGCCCTGCAAGCACGAGCTTTCTGCTGAATATTGCAAACGACGCTCAGATCCGGACATACTCTCTAAGTATGACAGTCGCATATTTGGATCAAAGGTCGCTTTCGCAAACCGTTGAGGTTTCTGTACCTGTAACACTAGTAGGAAGGAGCAACATACGAGTAAGTGTTCCTGCAAATGTTCTGCTGGGTGGCACCGCTAATGACGTATCGGTTGAGATCGTCAATTCTGGCACAGCTCCAGTGTATCTGGCAAACATTGCATTGACATTTGGAGCATCGTCCCCGCTAAGCGTTGTTGGAGGAGAGGTACAGAGGCTGGTTGATGTAATCGATGCGGGAGGGCGTGTCGCGGTGCCTTACAGGGTATACACGTCACCTTCTGCTGTTGAAGGATTGTACTCTGCATCGCTTTCAATAGCGTATAGAGACACCAACGGTCAGTCTGGAAGCGAAACGAAGAGTCTGGGCTTTGTCGTAAAGTCTTGGACATCGCAAATAACGGCAGAATCTGCCAACACGATTCTTGCAGCAGGCTCTATAAACAAAGTTGCGATAAAAGTTAGGAATACTGGAAACCAAGCAATTTCTTCTATAACTGCAACACTATCGGTTTCGGGTAGCGGTGCAGCCCCGCTTTCCCTTACATCCGGAAGCAGCCAATGGAACTTTGATCAAATCGCGGCCAAAGGTGAATCGACTATTGATACACAGCTTTTCGCTACTGTAGCTTCTGCTGATGCATCTTACCCAGTACAGGTGCAGATATCTTACCTTGACGCCAACGGGTATCCTCACTCGGAAACAAAGACAGTAAGTTTCGCCGTTAAAGGATGGGTTTCTCCAATAGTCGTTGAAACTCAGCAACTGATACTATTGTCGGGTTCGGTCAATGCAATGTCCATCAAGATCAAGAATACGGGAAGCCAACCCATGAGTGCCGTTCAAGCGACTCTAATATTTCCATCATCCGCTGGAAGCACTCCACTCACACTTGCATCTGGCTCTCCGACCTATTCGTTTAACCAGATAGCGGCGGGGGGTGAAACAGAAATTAAGCCGAGCATATTCGCAACATTAGCCGCGGCAGACACGTCCTATCTGCTCCAAGTTCAGGTAATATACACTGATGCTGGAGGATACCAGCACACAGATACAAAGAGCTTCGGCCTTTCGGTCAGAGGCAAGATAGTCCTTGAAACGCAGTCGCTTTCAGTAGTACCCGAAATTGTGACCGCAGGTGGAAACGTCACGATCGTGGGTAACGTACTGAACAAGGGGAATGTAGCGTCACGCTATACCGAAGCAAGGGTAAGAGCCGATGGCCCAATTAGGCCGAACCAAGGTAGTAATCAATACCTTGGAGATATAGATCCAAACACACCGGTACCATTCAGCATAACCTTCCAGCTCAATAGAACGGCACAGCAGGGCAGGTATCCAGTCACGGTGCAGTTCGTCTATGAGGATGAATATGGAAGCAAGTTTACGAACGAAGCAAGACTTCAGATTACTATTGCGCAACAGAGACAGCAGATTCAACAGGTCAGGGAGGTGCAGGAAGGCTTCCCTGCTCAAAATGCGCGAATATTATTTATAGCAGGATTTGCAGTAATAATAGTGCTTGGGTTGGCAGTGATAATGAGGGCTCGGGGAAAGTTAAAGTCAAAACAGGAGGTACTGTAGCATGAAACCGCAAGACATAATCAAATTCAGTTATAATGCGTTAAGGAACAGAAAGCTTAGGGCAGCGCTGACAATTATTGGAATAGCTATAGGGCCTGCTACCATCGTCGCTCTTATTGCGGCTACAGGCGGTTTCGCCAATCAAGCGACTGCACAGTTCCAAAAACTCGGTGCTGAAACTATTCTGGTATCACCCGTTGGGAGGATTGCCGTGGCAGGTGCAGGACAGTCGCCTTTTGGAGGGAACAATGGAGGAGGGGCTTCTCTTGATGCGGATAATCAGAAAGCACTGGCAGGTTTAGACGGGGTTAAGACGGTTCTTCCGTACTATCGCGTCAGCGCAACTATGAGGACCGGGACACAAAATTCCCAAGTTTCCATAATAGCTTTGGATACAGTACAGCTTCGTTCTCTATTCCCGGGAATCCAGATAAGCGAGGGTTCAGAGCCCGGGAGCAGCGAATTTACATCCGCACTAGTAGGGTATAACGTTGCCCACCCGGGTGGAGCATCTTCAGATTTAACACTCAACCAAGTGGTTTCAGTTTCATACTCTGTAAGGAATCAGAGGCAGAGCACCACTGAAAGTAGGTCGTTTGTCGTAAAAGGTGTCCTTAATCAGTTCGGCCAAGGACTCTTCCTTAACCCTGACGATACGATATTCGTCAATATGGGCACTGGAAGACTCTTGACTAAATCAAACACTTATTCAGGGTTCTATGTCGTTGCAAAATCTGCAGACGATGTGACTGACATAGTTGGGCAGATAAACGACAGATACAGCAGCGAAATGCGAGCAACAACAGTTTCCTCCATACTTTCAACCGTTCAGACTATAACATCTAACATAAGTAACCTCCTCGGGTCGATAGCTGCGGTTTCCGTAGTTGTGGCTTTCACTGGTATAATGACGACCATGCTCACATCTGTAAATGAAAGGGTGAGGGAGATAGGGATGCTAAAGGCTCTTGGAACCACTAGACGCGGAATCATGCTCATATTTCTCTCCGAGGCTGTCCTTGCAGGTTTCATAGGAGGCTTGATCGGAGCTGCAATGGGCTCATCGCTATCGTTCTGGGTAGCATCTTCGCTCTTCAGCGGGGGTCTTGGAATTGGAGGTCCGGTTCGTCTTGGTGCACGTCCACCTGGACAAGGTGGAGGAGCCGCTGCTCCTGCAGTTGCTATTACTCCTGCCATAACGCCAGAGCTCTTTGCTGGGGCTGTTGTGCTTGCTGTTGTCGTAGCAATCCTTGCAGGCATGATACCCGCATGGAAGGCATCTAAGCTTACGCCCGTTCAGGCTCTAAGTAGAGAATAGAACATCTTGCACGCGCCCCTGCGCAACGACGGGGGGTTATGGGATCAATTTTCTCTGTTTTAATTATCTCATGTTGCGTAGTAAGCTTCTGTGATTAGTGCTCGTCATTCCTCTACGAGCCACTCTTTAGCATTTTTTCTAATTGTTCGAAATTCTCTGCAAGTATTTTCACAACTTGGTAGCAATAATGCTAACAGCATCGAATACCGATGTCCCAGAATTTACTCTATCAAGTTAGCTATGCCAACAGATAGAACTGATAGCGAGGCTGCTGCCGAAAAGAAACCAACTACCAGATTAACTATCGTAGCATCGACAACTTGCACGATAAGAAAGTTAGAAGCCACCAGTCCAAGAACACCTGCTACAGCAAACAAAATTACGCTCTTTAATTTCTTGTTCATATCACTCACACATTAAAGCTCAACATTTATTATTTAACCACTACCAGAGCAGTACTTGAAATTTCAGAGGAGATAGTATGCTAAAAGCAGCCATAGTAGGAGCAACTGGAGTAGTCGGGCAACAGTTCATAGTTGCCCTTCAGAACCATCCATGGTTTGAGATAGTTGGGCTTGCAGCCTCGGAGCGCTCGGCAGGCAAGAGGTACGGCAATGCTATAAAAGATGAGAAGAGTGGCGCTATGTACTGGTTCTGCAATGAGGCTCCAGAACCAGGTGTATTGGAGCAGGAAGTTTTGCTGGGAGACACGCTTGATGCTTCAAAATACGACGTAATCTTCTCCTCATTGGAGAGCGACTCTTCAAGACAATTAGACGCAAAGTATGCAAAGACAACTCCCGTAGTTAGTACTGCTGCAGCTTTCAGATATGACGATGACGTCCCGATAATAATTCCGGGAGTCAATGAGGAACATTTAGGACTGCTAGAATACCAGAAGAAGAAAAGAGGATGGGAGGGTTTCATCTCGCCACAGCCAAACTGTACGACTACAGGAATGGCGATAACTCTGAAGCCCATATTCGATGATTATGGAATAAAGACTGTCATAATGACATCAATGCAGGCAGTTTCGGGAGCTGGAAGGAGCCCGGGAGTTCTTGCTCTAGACATTACGGATAACGTGATTCCATACATCCCGAAGGAAGAGGAGAAAGTCCAGATCGAAACAAAGAAGATTCTTGGCAAGCTCAACTCAAATTCAATAATTCCTGCCAACTTCAGGGTGAGCTGCACATGTACAAGAGTAAACGTCAGAGAGGGTCATACTGAAACTGTCTTTGCAGAGACTGCAAGAAAGGCAGAGCCAGAGGACATCGTAAAATCGATGAAGAAATACTCGAAGAAGTTTGCCAGCAGAGGCCTCCCCTCCGCACCAAAGGAGATGATAACAATTTCCGACGATCAATTTAGGCCTCAACCAAGGCTGGACAGGGACAACGAAGGCGGCATGACTACTACGGTGGGGAGGATAAGGAAAGATGTAGCATTTGAGAATGGAATAAAGTATGTCCTTGTATCTCACAATACCAAGATGGGGGCCGCAAAGGGTGCAGTATTAACAGCAGAGATATTAGCGAAGTCGGAACTGCTCTAAAACAACACTTAAATTCCCTGTAGATTTCTTACGCAAATACGAGACGACATCAAAAATGGCAAAGATTGATGAACTAGACCTAAAGATTCTGACCGAATTAGTAAAAGACGCAGGCATCTCCGTTCCCAAGCTCAGCAAGAAGATAAACGTCAATTCGTCCGTAGCGTACAGCAGAATAAAGAGACTATCAAAAAAGAACCTCGTTGAGAAGTTCACAGTTTTAGTTAATGAAAGGCTCCTTGGCTATACAGTCGATGCAGTTATAGGCTGCAACATCGACTCAAGGTTAAGGGAGAACATCGTTAGAGAGATACTTGACCTCGATCAGGTTAGGGACATTTCCGAAGTTACAGGCAGGTTCGACCTTCTGGTCAACGTGAAGGCGAGATCGCTGGACGACCTACACAACATGATCTCAGCGAAGATAGGAAAGATAAACGGAGTGCAGCATACTGAAACCTTCATAGAAATGAAAAGGACAAGGAAGGACCCCGAATATAAGGAACTTCCAAAAGAGTAATGAAGGTTAACTAGCGAATAGCTTTTTAGCATTCCATCACTACAGGGTAACGTTTGGATCCTCTGGTAAGGTTCAGCCAGCCTGAAAGCGAGAATATCTTACCTGCTAGACTGAAGTCTTCAGTACTCAAGAGGATGAAGTATGTTGAAAAAGGTATCAAGAGGGTTCAGATAGCCGCTAACCTCCTTTATCCAAAATATTATGTCGAACCCGTATTGCCAGTAACCGAAACTATCCATGAGATGGGCCAGCTTGGTGTTTTATACGCAAGGACGATACCTGTGGTCGGCCCTGCTGGAGTAGAGATCGTTGTCCAATTGTCTGCGGCGCTTGTTGCCTATGCGGCCACGTCAACGATCAATGCGGTTTTGGCCCACGAATTCTTGCACTATGTAGAGTTCGTAAGGAAGTTCACCAATATGGATTCTTTGGCTGAAGAAATTTCAACGACAATTTACGAGTCAGTCTATGCTGACGCTGAAAGATTGTACGATCCAAAATTGCTCTACAAGGACAAGCGTCTGATAAATTTGCTCGAAAAGAAGTTTGCAGGTGGTTTGAACGATCCTAAACTGCATGAAAAGACGACGAAGAACTGGGTAGGAAAAGGATTACCAATTTTGCGCATCACTCCAGAGAGCAACACGATGAGAATCCCAGTTTCAGCAGCGCTGAAATCCAATTTTGACATCATGGTCAAAATGCGTATCGAGGAGCTGGACAGGATGGTAATTGAACGCGCCCAGAGAGTTTAGAGGAGCACGCAAGCTTACTGCAGGCGAGAAGGACGCCCTGCACCGTACGATAACCAAGATAATAGAATGTCAGCAAATTGCAGGCATATGTGTCTATGGCTCTCAAATTGCTGGGTATGCAAGACCAGACAGCGACTACGATTTGATAATAGCGATAAAAGGCTACAAGCAAAGAGTACGCTACAACTACCTTAAGGGCCATGCAGAAGTCTCGGTATTGGTCATAGATAGCGACCTTTTGCTCAAGGATGCCCAAAAGGCATTTCTCGGGGAATTTGCAGTTGGAAGGTTCCTCAACGTTTACGAATCAATTTCAGGTGCAGAGTATTTCGATAAGGTAGAAACTGCGTACAAGAGAAGGGTCGCATTAGAGGCGATTGCAGAGTTAGCAGCAGATTACGGCGACCTTTCAAGGAACTTGGTCGTTCCCGTAGAATACATACTCTTTCAGAAGTTGAAGAAGAGGGCTGCAATCTACCCTCCAGCATTGTACAGCTACGTCAAAACTTATTCTGGAGATGGGGGGAAGAAGAATCTAACATTGTCGTGTATGGGGTTCATGAAACCTCTGCAGGAATTCAGCGAAGATTCCCTGATAACCCTCGATGGCAACAATTTCAGGATAACTGGCGCAGCGACAAAGAAGCAGCTGGCAAAACTTCAGTCGTTGCTTGCGGTCGCAGAGAGGGGCTTGAGGCAGTATGCCGTGCATGGCTATGCGGGGAGAGTGAAAGTGGGCGTAATAAGGAAGGAATTACTATCAAAAATCTCACGCTCGAGGAGTATAGAAAGAATTCCACAATTTCTGAAGAACCCCAAGAGCCTGCTCCTGCTTGATGAAGGGCATCTGATAATGGATGGAACGCAATGGCTAAAGCACTTACTAGCAAAGCTTTCTTTCAGCGAAAAAACATCTGTATCAATAAGAAAGGTCGGAGGCCCCTATACACTCCTCAGAGAATACACAATCAAGGAAGGGAGTAGAGTGGAAAAATTTGCGGTCAAAGCATATCGTGATCTGAGGTCGGTAAAGTGGTTCCTGCTCAATTTCTGGACTGCAAACAGTAGGAAGTTTGAGATTACGCCTCTAGCGAGGCTTACACGTGAATATGTAGCGTTGAAGGGCTTTCGCGATGCAGGGATTAACGTTCCAAACATTATTGGAGTTGTAGCCCCCTCAAGAATCCTCATAACAGAATTCATAGAGGGCACAGACCTCGGCATAATCGCAAAAGAAGTTCTTGCAGGTAAAACAGATGATTATTCGCCGATCAAAACATACGGGGAGATTCTGGCAAAGATACATTCTCTGGGTTATGCTCTTGGCGACGCAAAGCCTAACAATGCACTAAAGACCGATTCCAAGATTTTCATTACCGACCTCGAGCAGGTAAAGAAGGATGGTGATAGAGCCTGGGACATCTCTGTCTTCATCTACTATTCGCTTAGGTTAAACACAAATGGAAAACACGTGAGAGACTTTGTCAAAGCATTCCTCAAGGGTTACCTAGCTGAGGGCAACAGAGAAATAATTCAAGAGTCGCTGAAGGTGAAATACTACGAGCCCTTCTTCCCTATATTAGCACCTAACGTAGTTCTTGCTGCAAGAGATGAAATAGCAAAAATTGTTAGGGCTTCTTGAACGACGTATAGCCACAGTTTCCGCAAGATAACCTGTTCTTGTGCTCTGCAAGAAACCTTCCCTTGCCACACCTCGGGCACTCCTGCTTCAGCCTCTTCAGCGAGTCTCCCTGAACCTCGTAGAACTTATACACCTGAGGGCTGACCTTCGGCTTTCTCTTCTTCTTCCCTCTCGGAGCAGGTGCTGGAGCTGCAGCTTCTGTCGCTGGTGCAGCTGGAGGCGGTGCGGGTGCTGGAGCTGGAGTCTTTGACATCTAAAAACCTACTTCTTCTCTGCTGGTGCAGCTGTAGCTGAGGCTGGGGCGGATGCTGGCGCAGCCTGTTTGGGCTTCTTCATCTCTTCCCTCACCTTCTTCCTTTCTTCTTTTGGAAGAGACCTAATCATTAGATATCTTGGAAGGTGCTTCTTTGCTAGCTCGGCATTACTGTAAACGTAGAAGACACCCTTCGCAGAATCTCTTCCTGCGTCAAACTTTATCTTTATGGGGAATACACTGGCCTTGTCGACGTTGAGCTGCTGTGCAACCATGTTGGAAGCGTCATCTCTTTTCAAATTTCCTTTGATGGCAGTGAACTTCGCAGTAACCTCTCTCCTTGACAGGAATTTGTTCTCCTGTTGTTCTAGCAGCTCTGCAGGCATAAGGATGCACCGAAGACATGCATCTGTATTAATACTTTAGGCTCTACCTGTATCTTGCTCTCGGTATGAATGGGGCTATCTTCTTGCCGCAGTTCTGGCACAGCATCGTGAAACTTCGAGCGGATTCGTTAAAGTACAAATCCCTATGAGACTTGCAGACTAGCTGTTGGCAGTTCTTGCATACTTGAGCTTTGCCAGCCTTGCAGACATAGCATGTTGTTTTGCCCATTTACCAACGCCTTCTGAAGTTAGAGGGCCTGTCCCTAATACGCCTTCTGAAGTTTCTCTGCAGAATCTTTGGTTGCATTTCGTACGATACGAAGCCCTGCATCTTCCTCATGGGTATTTTGGTCATGCCTCTAATCCTTGCAAAGTCGTCGTACTCTTTTTGCGAGATGAGAGTTATTGCTATGCCGTCCTTTCCCGCCCTTGCAGTCCTTCCGATTCTGTGGAAGTATGAAAGAGGCTCTCTTGGGACATCGAAGTTTATGACATGGCTAACTCCCCTAATGTCTAATCCTCTAGAAGCTACATCCGTGGCTACGAGTATGTCGATCTTGCCGTTCCTAAATAGCATCATAGCATTATCTCTTTGTCTCTGCGTAAGGTCTCCATGTATGGGCAGAGCCTGATAACCTACTTTCTGGAGCTCCTCTGCAAGTGTCCCGGTCTTCCACTTTGTGTCGCAGAATATTAGAGCTTGGTTGACTGCTTGCTTGGTTAGGATCTTGCACAGAGCGTCGAACTTGTACTGTTCATCTACCATTAGATACAGTTGATCTATGGCTTCAAGCCCGACCTCATCCTTGCTGAGAAGAATCTGCACCGGGTTCCTCATGTACCTGTCTGACAGAGAAAGTATCTCTCGGGGCATCGTAGCAGAGAACAATGCTGTCTGAATATCAACTGGAGCATTCTCCATGATATACTCAACATCCTCGATGAAGCCCATGTCTAGCATCCTATCCGCTTCGTCAAGCACTACGAACTTCAGAGCGCTTAATTTTATAGAACCCCTCCTTAAATGGTCGATCAACCTTCCCGGAGTGGCTACTATTACACGCGGGAAATTCCTCAGCCTCGAAAACTGATTTTCGATGGATTCTCCTCCGTATACGGCAAGAGCCCTTATCTCTGTGTACTTTGCATATGCGTTGATGTCTTTCGCTACCTGAACTGCAAGCTCTCTTGTAGGCGTCAGAACTAAAGCCTGAACGTGCCTGTCATTCTCCTCCATCTTCGAAATCAGAGGTATTCCAAATGCTGCAGTCTTGCCTGAACCCGTATGTGATTGTCCTATTACGTCCTTTCCTTCCATCAGGGGAGGGATTGCCTGCTCCTGAATTGGGAAAAGAGTGCTGAACCCTAGATCTTCAGTTCCATGAAGAATTCTAGGATTGATTCCTATTTCCTTAAATTGACTCAATGTCTTTACACTTTTTTCTGTTACAAAAGGCAGCAGATAATTCGGATTTCGTCCTCTTCTTCTGTTGCTTCCTTTGTTGTTAGTGCTGGGGAGCCCCGGTATATAAGGATGCTATACTTTTTCTACATACAATCTTCTTTTACATTTCGTATGCTTCGCTGGAATATTTCATCGTTGTGATTTATCAAATAAAACCCGTCGAATAATTCAGGCGTTTAGAGGTTCTTGTGCATCTCTCAAAATACAGATAAGGTTTTAAGTGCATTATTCAAAGAGTGCAGGCTACCGCAGTGTTTAGCATGTACGGATTAAAAGCTGTAGTGTTTGTTTTAGAAAGGTGATTAGTTACGGTAAGTGTTGAAGTTGTAGAATCGTCTGACGAAGGTGTAAAGGTAAGGATTAAGGGCATCGACAGGACTTATGCCAACGCTATACGAAGGTTCGCAATAAGCGAGGTTCCCTCCATGGCT
Source organism: Nitrososphaerota archaeon (assembly GCA_024860875.1). Taxonomy (GTDB): domain Archaea; phylum Thermoproteota; class Nitrososphaeria; order Nitrososphaerales; family UBA57; genus VHBL01. Next base: position 122,632 of record JACPSZ010000007.1, read on the forward strand.
ATAGATGAGGTTGTAATCTTGGAGAACTCCTCCGTAATGTATGATGAATTGCTGGCCCATCGACTAGGATTATTGCCTCTTAAAACTGACCTCGAAAGATACATACTTCCCGAGCAATGCGACTGCAGGAATCCTCTTGGATGCTCAAAGTGCAGAGTATTGTTGGTGCTCGATGCACAGGCTCGGGACAAAGTGCTAACGGTCTATTCGGGCAACTTGGTTTCCGAGGACAAAGAAATCGTTCCGATTGCGGACAAGATACCGATAGTAAAATTGGCTCCGGGGCAGAAGGTTAAGCTTGAGGCTTATGCAAAGCTAGGAAGAGGCAAAGACCATGCAAAGTGGCAGCCAGTTTCCGCTTCAGTATTGACAGAAACTAACAAGGAGAACGAATTCGATCTGTACATAGAGTCAGTGGGCTCTCTGTCAGCCTCGACTATCTTAGCAAAGGCGGCAGAAATACTGCACAGCAAACTCGAGGACTTCGCGACTGCAAGGGGGTTGGCATAAATGAAACCAAAGAACATCGTGTATCATGCACTCGTTGCTGACATGAAAAAGTCCAAGGCGGCCATCTGGGAAGACATAGCAGAAAGGCTGGCAAGAAACATAGAAGTCAATGTCGGAAAGTTGGCTAGAGTAACAAAGAAGAACGATGTCGTTGCAGTACCAGGGAAGGTTCTTGGAGGAGGAGAGATTTCGCATGCTCTTGTTATAGGAGCAGAGAAGTTTTCAGGCTCTGCAAGGGCCAAGATCGAGGCTGTAGGCGGTCAAGCAGTTTCGCTCAAAGAACTTGCCCAGAAGCATGCTGATGGTAAGGGTGTGAGGATAATTGCAGGCTAGCGCAACTACAGCAACTGTAACTGTAATTGATGCAGCAGGGATGATTTCGGGAAGGCTATGCTCTAAAGTTGCCAAGCTCGTCATAAGCGGCAACAAGGTTATTGTTGTCAATGCAGAGAAAGCTGTCATAACGGGATCCAAGAGTTCAATAAAGAAGAGCTGGGAGGAATGGCTGGATATTGCGAGCATAACAAACCCGTTGCAAGGGCCTTACCATCCAAGAAATCCAGACAGGATACTCCAGAGGATGGTCAGAGGGATGCTGCCAATGAGGAAGAGCAAGGGCCCAAATTCCTTGAAGAGGTTGCGCATTTACAACGGAGTCCCGGCAGAGTTCAGCAAAGCTAAGATGACCACTTTTGATGATGTAAAGGCTACAAAACCTCTGGCGTTTTATACTACGGTTGGGGAACTGGCCAAACTCATAGGCTGGAAGGGAGCGTAAAATGGTGACTCAGAAGAAGACCAAGCTGTATTCAGGCTCAAGAAAGACTGCAAGGGCAACTGCAGCTTTCATGCAAGGCTCTGGAAAGGTAAGGGTAAACAATGTCCCTGCTGAACTACTCGCGCCTTGGATTGCAAGGGAGAGGGTCATGACACCTCTTGAACTTGCAGGTGATTACAGGGAGAAAGTCGACATCGATGTCAGGGTTTCTGGAGGGGGCTTCATGGGACAGGCAGAGGCTACAGCAATAGCAATCTCAAAAGGTTTCATAGACTTTTTCAGGAGCAAGGAATTACGGCAGCGGATTTCTGATTATGATAAACATCTCATATCTGGCGATGCTAGGCAGGCGGAGCCCAAGAAATTCGGAGGGCCGGGTGCTAGGAGAAAGCGCCAGAAGTCGTACCGCTAGTGCAATGGGGTAGAATGAAGAGATGCTAGTTCCCGTTAGATGTTTCACCTGCGGCTCATTGGTAGGAAACAAGTACGAAGAGTTCCAGAAGAGGGTCAAGGAAGGAGAAGAGCCCGGCAAGGCACTGACAAAGATGGGCGTAAAGCGCTACTGCTGCAGGAGGATGCTTTTGGCTGCTACGACAACCATAGACCAGGTGATACCTTATTACGAGTCCCTCGCTACGAGAAGGGCTGAATTCGAGACCGAACAAACATAGTGAAGTTCTTGCCTGAATGCAGAATAGAAGACGTATTGGCTAGGGTATGTTATGACAGCAGGGGCGTCCAGACAATAGAGGTTGAAGTTCATCTTAATGGAGCTGTTGGAAGGACCGCTGCGCCTGCAGGCGCAAGTGTTGGAAAGCACGAAGCCATCGGGCTCGTAAATAACGATGCAAAGAAGACATGCAAGGTTTTGGAAACTTACCGCAAGAAACTTATTGGTACAGACGCTGCAGACCCGTACGCACTTGCAGAATTACTCCATGAGATCGACGGAACTTCGAACTTCAGCAGGATTGGAGGTTCTGCAACATATGCAATATCAGTAGCAGCGGCAGAAGCAGCTTCAAAGAAGAAGAACATACCGCTATATGCACTCTTGGCTGGAAACAAGAAGATAGCACTTCCATTTCCGCTCGGTAACGTTCTCGGAGGAGGAAAACATGCCGGGGAAGGCTCGCCAGACATTCAGGAGTTTCTAGCATGTCCCAAAGGAGCCACGAATATTGCTGATGCTTTGATGGCTAACATTGAAGTTCACAAGGAGATAAGAAAAATTATAGACAAAAAAGACCCAAAGTTCAGCGGAGGAAAAGGAGACGAGGGTGCATGGGCTTATTCTGCAAATAACAAGCAGGCTCTTGAGATTACGTACGAAGCAGTTAACAGAGTTTCTGACAAGTTAGGTTTCGAAGTACTGATGGCATTGGACATAGCATCATCTTCAATGTGGGATCCAAAGCGCAAAGTATACAATTATTCTCGCGCTGGCGAAAAAAGAACTCCAGAAGAGCAGGAGAACTATGCTCTTGAGCTTATTGACAGATATGATTTGGTTTACATCGAAGACCCCGTACGCGAAGAGGACTTCGAGGGTTTCAAGCGGATAACATCGTCAGCAAAGCACTGCATAGTGGTTGGCGACGACCTGTTCGTTACAGACCCAGATAGGATAAAGAAGGGTGCAAATATCGGGGCTGGAAATGGAGCAATCTTGAAGGTGAATCAGGTAGGAACTCTCGGCGACGCCTTGGAGTTCGCGAAGGTTGCCATAGCGCACAAGTACGCAGTCACAACGTCTCATAGATCTGGAGACACTCCAGATTACCACTTGGCTCACATCGCAGTAGGAGCGCATTCGCTTATGATAAAGTCTGGCGTTGTTGGAGGGGAAAGGGTAGCAAAGCTTAATGAGTTGCTGAGGATAAACGATTCTATACTTATAAACGAGGGGAAGCAGGTTCCAATGGCGAAGTTTGTGGTGTGAGTATGGAGAGAAGGTCGATAGAAGATGAGATAGAGGAGACAGGGTCTGCAGAACGCCAAATTACCTCGCAGGTCTCTGAAAAGCTCCTTCTTTCAACGGGCATAAGGGTTGGGACGCTGATCAGGACAAAGTCCATGGCTCCATTTGTGAGCAGGACAAGGGCAGATGGTTTGCACGTTATCGATATTGGGAAGATTCTTGAAAGGATCGAAACTGCTGGAAAGTTTTTGGCTCGTTTTGATATTAACGGAATAGTAGTCTATTCGTCAAGGGAATACGGAAAGACTCCTGTCGAAAAATTCTGCGAACTTACTGGTGCTAAAGCTCTGACAGGGAGGTTCATGCCTGGTACACTGACAAACCCGCTCTATCCTAAGCACATAGACCCTGATGTCGTGCTTGTAACTGACCCTGCCATGGATGCACAGGCTATTGAAGAAGCATCAAATGTCGGTGTACCGGTAGTTGCCATATGTGACACTGACAATGTTACCGAGAATGTTGATGTCGTAATACCTGCGAACAACAGAGGAAGGAAGGCTCTTGCAGCAGTCATGTGGCTTTTAGCAAGGTCTGTTTTAATACATTCAGGCGCTATGAAGGCGGACGAGCCAATGAAGTATACCATTGAAGACTTCGAAACGAAGCTCGTCGAGGAAGTCGTAGAGTAGATTAAGTAGAATACTTGGCAGATATAGTTCGTGAGTCCCGACGTCAGAAGGCCAGCAGTCGCGGGTCAATTCTACCCTGCAAATCCAACTATCTTGAGGAAGACGATAGAAGAGTGCTTTCTCCATGAAATAGGGCCGAGGAAACTGCCTCCTGCTGAAGGTTCGAAGATAATAGGACTGTTATGTCCCCATGCTGGCTACATGTATTCAGGACCCGTCGCTGCACATAGCTACCTTGCACTCTCTGCTATAGCGAGCTGCGATGTTATCATAATAATTGGGCCCAACCATTACGGAATAGGTAGCGGTGTTGCTGTACCTGCAGCAAAAGTATGGCAGATGCCACTCGGAGAAGTTCCAATAGCAAAGGATGCCGCAGAAGACCTCGTTGAAACTTCCGGCATAATTGACATCGACGATCTATCACACATTCAGGAGCACTCGATAGAGGTTCAGATACCATTTTTACAGTTCATATTTAGCAAGCCGTTCAAGATTCTCCCAGTTTCCATGCTGCTTCAGGACAAAAGGACCGCAATAGAGGTTGGGGAAGCCGTAGCGGAAATTGCAATGAAGTGGAAATCATTCATAATAGCCTCTTCAGATTTAACGCATTACGAGCCACATGAGATAGCAAGCAAGAAGGATAGGGAACTCGTTAAAGCAATAGAAAATCTTGATGTTGATGCGCACTACGAAACCTTGAGGAAGCTTAACTTGACAGCATGTGGCTACGGCCCTATAGCTGCTGTTATGACAGTCTCAAAGATTCTTGGTGCCAAGAATAGCAAACTGCTTCAATATGCGACAAGCGGGGATACGGGTGGGAGCAGGGATGCAGTAGTTGGCTACGCAGCCATGAGCTTCTCTTAGGTGAGCGGTTGAAGAGCATAGCAGAAGCACCTGGCAAAGTAATTCTTGCAGGAGAGCACTTTGTTGTATGGGGCTCGACCGCGCTAGCCGCAGCAATAGACAAGAGGGTTCGAGCGGTGACAGAATTGGCCGACGAAGATGAAATAGTGTCGGAGAATTATGGGACGTCAAGCAAGCTGTCTAACGGCGTAACAAAAGGGTTCTACCCAATAGCGAAGACGATCTATGCAACAAAAAACTACATTGGAAGCAGAAAAAAGGTCAGGGTGACAATAAGATCTGATATACCTTCTTCGTCTGGTCTCGGTTCCTCAAGCGCGGTAGCAGTTTCAACTGTAGCTTCAATTGCCGGTGCGTTAGATGTAAAATTGGCTGAAAAAGAGATTTTTGACCTTGCCATAATTTCTGAGAAGATAGTGCATGGAAACCCTTCGGGGATAGATGTTGCAGTTGCTGTGTATGGAGGGGTTCTGCTCTTCCGAAAAGGCGAGCAGCCCAAAGAAGTGAAAATGAGCTCTCAATTTGAAATTGTCGTAGGGCTGAGCGGCCTCTCTAGAAAGACTGCAAGGATGATAAACAGGGTTGCAGAAACAAGGCGAAACCTCCCTAACTTCTTTAATGCTTTGGTGTCATCATCATCTCATCTATCTGTAATGGTTTCAAAATCGCTTGCTGATGGGAATTTTGATGATTTGGCATCGATAATGAGTTTCCACAATTCTGCTCTCTCATGGTTCGGGTTATCGACTCAGCAGATAGACAAGATGGTCGAAACCTGCTTGGCAAGCGGAGCATTGGCAGCTAAGATTACAGGAGGAGGAGGCGGAGGGGCTATAGTAGCACTACCAAGGCAGGGCAAGGCAGAAGACATCGTCAACGCTCTAAAGTCAAAAGGTTTCGAATCGTTCTCCGTAAAAATACCCCAGCAGGGCGTGAAGGCATGGAAAGAGTAGTCATCTTGAAGGTTGGAGGTTCCGTAATAACGGAGAAGGACAAGCCCTTTACCGTACGTACAGAGGGGATTCAGGTAGTTGCTGAAGCGATAGCAGAATATAGCAAGCCATTGTTTGTTGTGCATGGAGCAGGGTCTTTTGGACATTTTCTGGCAAAGAAATACGGCCTGTCAAGGAAGCCCTCTAACGTAAAGCCCGAGGCTGTATCTGAAATCAGGGCCTCAGTACTGAAACTCAATTCCATAGTCGTTGATGCGATTCAGTCTAAAGGGGTGAACCTGTACTGGCTTCAGCCGTACGCGTTTTACAGAGACGAAAGGAGCAGGGAGAAGCTGGCTTCGTTATTGATGAAGTTAATCGAAAAAGGAGTTTCGCCGTTAAGCTTCGGAGATGTCATTCCTACTGAAGACGGCTTTAGGATAATTTCAGGCGACGAAATCGTAAGAGACCTTGCAAGCCTGCTGAAACCAAGCAGAGTGGTTTTTGCCACGAATGTTGACGGCATCTACAGGAACTTCAGGACAGATAAAAAGCCGATACAAGAAATCCTCGTTGAAGATATCAAAGCATTGGTATTCAGGCCTGTGAGGGACGATGTCACAGGAGGGATGAAAGGGAAACTCGTCGAAACGATAAGGATTGCTGAAATAGGCGTAAATGTGTTATTCACAAACGGCTTAAAGAAGGAGCGGCTGATCAAAGCGTTAAAAGGGAAGGACCCCGACGGCACTCTCGTAAAAGGGAGAGTAGTTGCCTAGCCTACCATTAGAACAGGCTAAAATTGAAGACAGGAAGAAAGAGGGTATCATTATAACTCTTAACGAGCAGGTTCAGGCAAGGGAAACTTCGACGCTTCTTGAGTGCGTCCATTTAATCCACAGCGCCCTGCCTGAGCTGAACTTTGATGAAGTTGACACCTCAATATCCTTTCTGGGGCACAAGTTCTCCGCTCCGATACTGATAGATTCGATGACAGGAGGGACACATGCAGCAACGAAGTTGAATGAAACTCTAGCCAGAGCCGCTGCAAAATATGAATTGGGAATGGGGGTAGGAAGCCAGAGGGCTGGTTTGAAATCAGAGGCACTTGCAGAAACTTACAAGGTTGTTAGGAAAGCAGCGCCAGAAATTTTTGCAATGGCGAATATTGGAGGGGCGCAGCTTGCAGATAACCTATCATTGAAAGACGCACAAAAGTTGGTCGAAATGATCAATGCGGATGCACTTGCAGTTCACCTAAATCCTCTTCAAGAGCTCGTGCAGCCCGAAGGAGAACCAAGATTCAAAGGAGTACTAAACAGAATCAAAGAATTGTCCTCAAAGATCAGCGTCCCCATAATTGTGAAAGAGGTCGGTGCGGGAATATCCAAAGAGGTCGCCTTGCGTCTGATCAAATCTGGAGTAGCAGCTATCAATGTTTCAGGTCTTGGCGGTACGAGCTGGGCTGGTGTTGAGCAGATCAGGGCTAAAACCAGCAAGAATATGAAAAAGGCAGAACTAGGCGAGATATTCTGGGACTGGGGCATACCCACTGCAGCAAGTTTGATAGAAGTCAGAAAGGCTGTTAAGGTTCCCCTAATAGCCTCGGGTGGCTTGAGAAATGGGCTGGATATAGCAAAGTGTATTGTTCTGGGAGCTAATCTGTGCGGTATGGCCTTACCAATGTTAAAACATGCTGCGGAATCTTTTGAATCGCTCTGCGAATTTATGGAGGGTCTGCAGTTTCAGCTGCAGTCTGCAATGTTTTTGGTCGGTGCTAAAAATGCTAAAGAATTATCAAAAGCTAGGCACGTAATTACTGGCGACCTATTAGACTGGAACAAGGCGGGGGAGAGTAGATGACATCGGTAGGGCTGCTTGATTTCCTGTCGGCAAACGTTGCCATGCTTAGAAAGTACATCCTCGATTATCTCCCCAAAGATCACAACGTCCCTGAAATCGATCTCCTCTACAAGATGATGAGGGATTATCCGTCAAGGCCGTCAAAAGGGCTCAGGCCAAGTCTGTGTATACTTGTGTGCGAAGCTTTTGGAGGGAAGAACGAAGAGTCGATAGTTTCTGCCGCTGCGCTTGAAATCTTCCAGAACTGGATTCTCATACATGACGATATTGAAGACCAGTCTGAATTCAGGAGAGGCGGCCCAGTCCTCCAAAAGCTCCATGGCATACCGCTAGCAATCAACGCTGGTGATGCGTTGCATGCAAAGATGTGGGGGCTCTTAATGAGGAACGGTGAAATTCTCGGAGAGAAAATCTGCTACCTCCTTATGCAGGAATTCAGCAGAATGGTCGACGAGACTACAGAAGGCCAGCATCTGGAGGTAAGCTGGACTGAAGACAACAAATGGGACCTTACCGAGGATGATTATTTCCTCATGGTGCAAAAGAAAACATCCTGGTACACTTGCGTATCTCCGTGTAGGCTGGGCTACCTTATCGCTACTAAGAAGCCTCTTGCAAAGAACAGCTTTGTAAGGTTTGGCATCGACCTCGGAACTGCGTTCCAAATCCGTGACGACATTCTGAACCTTACCGCAGGGAAAAAATACGGCAAAGAGATTGGAGGTGATATTGTCGAGGGTAAACGTACGCTCGTCCTGATAAACCTTATAGAATCTGCAAACTCGAAAGATGTTGAAACAATCAAGAAGATAATGAGCGAAGGCAAAAGGAAAAGCCCTGCAGAGGTGCAGAAGATCCTTGAGCTAATGCAAAAATATGATTCAATAGAGTATGCAAAGAAGAGGGCTGAGGAGTTTTCTAGATCAGCCGTAAAGCAATTTGGCCAGATATTCGGACACCTTCCAGATTCGAAGGCGAAGCGCAACTTGCACTCATTAGTAGAATTCATGGTATCGCGAGACTGGTAACAGGAGAACGGTTCAGCATTGGCAATGAACGAAGAACTTCGCAAGGCGATAGTAAAACATGCTCTTGTTAACGCTTTCAAACACGATGGAAAAGCTGACGCCGGGGCAGTGCTCGCAAAGATTCTTGGCGAACATCAGGAGCTGAAGCAAAAAGCGAAGGAACTTGTCCCAGAAATACGTGCAATTGTGCAAGAGTTAAACAAATTACCTCCAGGGTCGCAGAGGCATAAGCTCGAAGCAGATTTCCCAGAAGCCTACGCAGAGCTCTTTGAAAAGAAGGAAGAGGTCAAGCAGTTCCCTCCTCTCGAAGGTGCAGAGCTCGGCAAAGTGGTTACGAGATTCCCACCAGAGCCCAACGGTTTTCCTCACATAGGTCATGCCAAGGCAGTCTTCATATCCTATGAGTATGCAAAGATGTACAAAGGGAAACTGATACTACGTTTTGACGACACAAACCCTGCAGCTGAGAAGTTGGAATATTATGATGCGATAAGAGAAGGGCTAGACTGGCTAGGCGTAAAGCCAGATATTGTAAAAAATACGTCCGATGACATGGAGAGGATTTACAAACATGCAAAGAAGTTCATTGAAGATGGCTACCTCTACGTCTGCCTGTGCAACGCTGAAACTGTAAAGGAGAACAGAGCATCCGCAAAAGAATGCGAGCACAGAAACATTGGAACTGAAAAATCCCTTATAAGCTGGGAGAAGATGTTCAATGAATACGATGCAGGTGCAGCGATAGTTCGCTTCAAAGGTTACATGGCAGCCCTGAATACGGTAATGCGTGACCCTACAATGTTCAGAATCGTCGAAGAAACTCATCCGTTAAAAGGGGCAAAGTACAGAGTTTGGCCGACTTATGATTTTGTTGCACCGATTGAAGATAGTAGCGATGGAGTTACACACGCCTTTAGGACAAAAGAGTACGAGTTGAGGGACGAATTGTACTATAGAATAATCGATGCTGGTAAGTTAAGGAAGCCAAGGGTCGTCGAGTTTTCAAGGCTATCTTTTAGAGGAACACCAGTATCAAAGAGAAAGATCAAACCTCTGGTAGAGCAGAACCTTGTCGATGGCTGGAGCGACCCGAGGCTGCCAACACTTATCGCATTAAGAAGAAGAGGGATACTACCAGGAGCAATCAGAGAGTTTGTTATGAGTCTAGGCGTGAGCAAGAGCGAATCGGCGCCAACATGGGATCTGCTAGAAGCCCTCAACAGGAAACTAATCGATCCCATTGCAAAAAGGTACTTCTTCGTCCCCGATCCTGTACCTCTAGAAGTTCCCGATGCACCTGCATTCGATTTGAAAATGAAGTTACACCCTGACAAAGACCTAGGCGAGAAGGCCGTAAAGACTGCAAACCAATTCTTCATAGCAGCAAGCGATGCAAACACATTGAGAGTAGGAGATGTATTTCGCCTTATGGAACTCTTTAACGTAAAAATAATCAAAAAAGACAGCAAATTAGTGGGAAAATTTGCTGGGACAGAAATAATCCAATCTTCAAAGAAGATACAGTGGGTGACAAAAGACTCTCTGCCCTTTGCTGTTAAAGTTCCGGGCATTCTCTACATAGACGATGTTTATAATGAAAAGAGCATGCAAATTGTGAATGGTCTAGCGGAAAAATCATGCAAGGATCTTAAAATCGGCGAGATAATACAGTTCACAAGGTTCGGCTTCTGCAGGATCGATGAGCCCCAAGTAGCAATACTTACGCACAAGTGAGCATTTTGCTGGACAAGGAGTGGAGTTCCACGGTTAAGAAGAGCGTACTTGCGAGCCGCTACAAGGATGGCATAAAGCCTCACTACGAAAGATATTCCCTGCCGAATTTAGCATCGACGATAGCAGATCATTTTCACAAAAATTCAGAGCGAGCTCCAGCTATCATGGATGAAACTGTAAAGGAAGTGCTCGAGGATAGCGAAACCGTGGTTTTTTTCCTGTTTGACGGCTTTGGAGATAAATTGGTACAAACGCTGCAGAAAGACGAGTATCTTAAATCGATGTTGCAATCAAGCCATTACGCTCCCATAACTACAACTTTTCCTTCAACTACTACGACAGCGCTGGCATCTGCAAACACGGGACTGTTTCCCGAACAGCACGGCATTATTGGCCATACGATGTACCTGAAGAAGCTAGGAGTTATTGCGAGCCTGATAAGTTTCAGCCCCGTAGCGGAATTGCATAAGGGTACACTTCTTGTGTCGGGGCTAGAGCCGAGAGAGCTGATCAATGGTAGTACCATTTACGAAGAATTGAGCGATGATGGCATTGAATCTGCAGTTCTAACGAAAAATGCCTACCGCTCGAGCGGTCTAACTAGGATGATACATGCTGGCGCCGAAATCATTGCCTATAATGTAGCATCGGACATGATAACGCAACTCAGGAAGATCATCGAAGCACAGAAGCATCGGTTCATCTTTGCTTACTGGGACGCCATGGACATAGCCGCACACACTTACGGCGCAGGAGAGGACGAAGTTCTTGCAGAGGTACGAAGTTTCTTTCACGTTCTTCAGACAGAGCTGTTCAAGATGCTCAATAGAAGGACTGCGAAAAAGACTTCCTACTTCATGACTGGCGATCATGGACATATTACGGTAGAAAGTAGCAGGAGGATAATTGCAAACGACTATCCCGAATTTGTAAAGAACATACAGATAATGCCTGCAGGCGATTCGCGTGCTTCCTTCATTAAAACTACAGAAGGTGGTGATGCAAGGATTCGGAAGTTTTTCGCAGGGCTCAAGGGCAAAGTTGATCTTATACCAACAGACAAAGCTGTTCAAGAAGGATTGTTCGGGAAGGGCAAGATGAGTAAGGATGTTAGAGAGGTTCTTGGCGATTATCTAGTACTCTCTGAGCAAGACTACGCATTCATCTACAGGTACAGGAAGAGGGAAGAGATGGATCTTATAGGCTACCATGGAGGTTTGCATCAAGACGAAATGTTGGTTCCGATGATATTCGGGCATTTCAGTTAAGCTGGTATCAGATCGCAGTAGTAGAAGCGGTTGTCCCTCAGAACAACTTCCCCTTTCCTGATACGTATGCTTTCCCTGAATATTGGACCACTATATGCGAATGAGTGAAATTCTCCATATTCTCCGCAAGGATCAACATTCGGAGGAAAATCAGCCAATAACTGTTCGTCAAATTCCCTGCCAGCAAACTTTCCGTCAAGAGATTTTGAGTCTACGCATGAAAGTGCAGCCTTGAAGCCAAGCCGTATTACAGTATGAGCAAGTTCTCTAGTGTCTCTCTTCCATAAGGGGAAGATACCGCTCATGCCAAGCTTTGCAAGCTTCTCCTCGCGATATTTCCTGATATCTTCAAGAAAAAGATCTCCAAAGGCTACCTTGCTAACTCCAAGTTTAAGGTATTTTTCAAGTGTCTTTTGCATCTGTGCTTCGTATTCTTGATTGCTGGAATTCTTTGGAATTAGAACCTTTTCAAGAGGCAGATCTACTGAACCAGCCTGTTGCTCCAGCAGCTCCCTCCTCACGCCATGCATGCTTACCCTACCGTATTCTTTTGTGACCGTTGTTAACAGGGCAGCAACTTCGTAGTTTCCCGCCTTTTTGATTTCGTGAAGGGTCATCGCGCTGTCTTTGCCGCTGCTCCAAGAAAGGAGGATTTTCTCCATGCCCTCAGCTCGTCCGTATAGAGCTCAAGTCTTTTGCCAGACCTTCAAGCTCATTCAACATTTTCTTTCTGTCGTTAAGGTTTCTTTCTATCGTCCTGACAATCGCGCTTCCCACAATGACAGAGTCTGCTCCCTGATCAACAAAAGACCTTACATGTTCAGCCTTCGATATCCCGAAGCCTACCGCAACTGGAACTTTTCTATCAACCTTGCCGACTATTTCCCTGACTACTCTTCCAGAATATGCATCGAAAGATTCTCTGGCGCCTGTGACCCCGAATAACGGGACTACGTAGAGGAAACCTTTGGTTGCTGAAACTATGTTGCTGAGTCTCTTTGGATTTGTTGAAGGTGTTGCAAGGTATATTGTATCAATGCCCTCTTTTTGCGCAAACTTCCTGTACCCCGTAGATTCTTCCGGAGGTAGGTCTGGAACTACGATGCCAGAAACTCCTGATCTTAAGGCTAATTTCAGGAACCTCTCATCACCCATTTTGAATATTGGATTGTAATATGTCAGGATCACTACGGGCACGTTCAGCGAACGGGCAATCTGATCTGCCATTTCAAGGACCATCGGTGGAGTTACCCCAGCATTCAGTGCTCTGAGTGACGAGGCTTGTATTGTCGGACCATCTGCAATTGGATCAGAAAAAGGAATCCCTAATTCGATGATGTCGACTCCTCCATCGACAAGTGCTGCCGCAATATCAAAAGTTGCGTCTGGACCAGGATCGCCTGCTGTGATGAAGCCTACAAGCACAGCCCTTCCCTGCTTTTTTGCCGCCGCGAATGTTTTAGCTATCTTGCTCAGATATTCTCACCGAGATAATCTGCAATAATACCTACATCCTTGTCCCCTCTTCCCGACAGTGTCACAACTAGGCTTTCGTCCTTCTTCATCCTCTTTGCCATCTTCATTGCATGAGCAACTGCGTGGGAGGGTTCTAGTGCAGGGAGTATCCCTTCCGCCCTCGAAAGCTCTAAGAACGCTTTTGCAGCCTCATCATCAGTAACAGAAACATAATCGACCCTCTTCTCAACATGCAGAAAGGAATGCTCTGGTCCTACGCCTGGATAGTCAAGACCTGCAGAAATACTGTGCGTCTCTTTGACCTGACCATGTTCGTCCTGCAACACGTAGGTTAGCATCCCGTGAAATACTCCTTCCGTACCTGCACCTATAGATGCTGAATGTTGCCCAGTGCCTAATCCTTTTCCTCCAGCTTCAACTCCGACAAGTTTCGTGGGCGTATCAAGGAGAGGATAGAAGGTTCCCATGGCATTGCTCCCTCCTCCGACGCACCCTACTGCAGCAGTAGGATATCCCTTGGTAATAGAACGGAACTGTTTCTTGATTTCTTCTCCGATAACACTCTGGAAGTCTCGTACGATCATAGGATACGGATGGGGGCCTACGACAGAACCAATCAAATAGTACGTAGTAGGTAGATTGGTCACCCAGTCCCTCATAGCTTCGTTGATGGCATCCTTCAAAGTCTTGGAGCCGCTTTCTACTGTATGCACTTCTGCACCGAGCAGTTTCATTCTAAAGACATTCAGGTTCTGCCTCCTGACATCTTCAGAACCCATGTAGATTTCCGCCTTCAAGCCTAGCAATGCGCAGGCCATTGCCGTAGCAACTCCATGCTGTCCAGCCCCAGTTTCTGCTATGATCCGGCTCTTCCCCATTCTCTTTGCTAGCAAAGCTTGTCCCAGCGTGTTGTTGATCTTGTGCGCCCCTCCATGAAGCAAATCTTCTCTCTTGAGGTAGATCTTCGCCCCTCCACATTTTTTGGTCAAATTGCCTGCAAAGAATAACGGAGTAGGTCTTCCTGCATAGTTCGATAATAGGTGCTTTAATTCGGCCTTGAAGTTCCTGTCGCTCTTGAACTTCCTGTAAGATTTATCTAACTCCTGCACAGCGGGCATCAGAGTTTCTGGAACATATTGCCCTCCAAACCTGCCGAACTTGCCCCCTTTGGGAAACTCTTTGAACTTCATTTCAGTAGCCTTGCCAGTTCACTTACTTTTGCCTCTATGTCTTCTGACAACATTATCGATGTTCCAACAAGAAATGCTCCGACTCCAAGTTTAACCAGAAATGGCATCTCTTTTGGAGAGAATATCCCGCTTTCGCTGATGATAAGTTTCTTGGTCTTGCTACCTTTTGACAATATTCTTGCTGTAGTTTCCATGTCCATCTCTAGAGTTCCGAGGTTCCTGTTGTTTATTCCGATCATGTCTCCGTCGCTCTTTATTGCTCGTTCGTATTCTTCCCTTGTATTGACTTCAAGGAGAACTTCAAGTTTGTTAGAATGAGCCTCATTGATTAATTCATTAAGATTTCCAAACTTATCGTTCGTAAACAACCTTTCGATAAGGAGTATGGCATCTGCTCCGAGTTTCTTTGCTGCGAGTATCTGTCTATTGTCAAGAATAAAATCCTTCATCAGAATCGGCAGCTTTGTTGCTTTCCTTGCCTGCTTGAGGTTTTCGAGGGAACCGTTGAAATGTTTAGGCTGAGTCAATACAGAAATTGCGCTTGCCCCTCCTCTCTCCATCGCTGAAACCACCGATTGGACGCTCTGCAGTTTTCTAATTGTACCTTTAGATGGTGACGAGAACTTCACTTCTGTAATTATTGGAATGTTCTTCCTTTTTTGCAGAGCCTTCCTCATGCTTACGGGCTTGTGCTTAGCATTGAAATCGACATCATAGAAGCCATCATCGACCATCTTCTTGACTTCTGCTGTAAATGCAATTAGAAAGTCAGTTTGCTGCTTCGAATTGCTCAATTTTCGACACGTCTCCTTTTGTGAATGCGATCATAGCTTTTAACTTGTCGATGCACTTACCCGAGCTTATAGTTTCTTTTGCCATTTGCACTCCCTCTTTAAGGTCTTCTGCCTTCTGCGCTACGACAAAACCTGCAGCAGCGTTAGCCATAACCGCCTGCGTCTTTGCACCGTTTTTCATTTTGTTTGCCAGAATCATGTAAGCGGCTTTCGCATTCCCATCAATATCCTCTCCGACAACATCCTTTATGGAGGCTTTTTTCAGGCCCAAATCCTCTGGCGAATATAATCTGGCCATGAACGCGCCATCGTGTAAATATATTGAATGGGTATTTCCAATCGTTGAGAATTCATCCAATCCATCTACTCCATGGACGACCATTGCATTCTTCGTGCCAAGGGCTTTGAGGCACCTTGCAATCCTTTGCACCAAGTCTAAAGATGGGACGCCAATCACCAGAGATTCTGCTCCAGCAGGGTTTGTAAGAGGGCCGAGGAGATTGAATGTCGTTCTAACTCCGAGCTCCTTTCTTGGCAATACCGCATTTTTCATTGCAGGGTGGAATATCGGTGCGAACATGAACCCAATTCCAACATTCTCTATGCATTTTTGAACCATCTCTGGCTGAGTATCCAATTTGTAGCCCAACCTTTCCAGAACGTCTGCACTACCGCACTTCCCTGAAGCCGCCCTATTACCGTGCTTTGCAACGCTTATCCCTGCAGCCGCCACTACAAACGAAGCTATCGTGCTTATGTTAATTGTTTTTATCGTATCCCCTCCAGTTCCAACTATATCGACCAGAGAATCTACTGCTGGTTTGATCTTTACGGAAAAGTTTCGCATCGTCTTTGCAAGTGCAACAATTTCATCAACACTTTCTCCTTTCATTCTCAAAGCAACCAAGAATCCTGCAATCTGTGCGGGTGTTGCAGTTCCAGACATGATGTCGCTCATTGCACCGGAGGCTTCTTCGTTTGTAAGGTCTATTCCATCAACAAGTTTCTTTATCGCTTCTTTTATCATAATTAGACACCATCAAGGAAGTTCTTCAGCATCTTTTTTCCAACTTCCGTGAGTATCGACTCTGGGTGGAATTGAATGCCCTCTATTGGGTATTCGATGTGCCTTGCGCCCATTATTTCTTTATCATCCAAAGATTTTGCAGTTACCTTCAAAACTTTCGGGAAGGTTTTATCGTCAATGACTAAAGAATGGTATCTTGTTGCGGTCAATGGGCTCTTTATCCCTTTGAATACTGACTTGCCATCATGTTCTATCAAGCTTGTCTTTCCGTGCATCAATGTACGTGCTCTTCTTATCTTCCCTCCGAATACGTGCCCCATTCCTTGATGTCCCAAGCAGACGCCAAGAGTTGGGGTCTTCTTTCCCATTTCTTTGATAATATCTGCACATACTCCAAAATAAGTTCTGTCGGAAGGGTCTCCCGGTCCCGGTGAGATCACTATTCTGTCTGGTTTTAGCTTTTTGGCTTTCTCCAGAGCGATCTGGTCGTTTCTGTATACCATTGGTTCTACTCCTAACTCTCCGATGTATTGAGCAAGGTTATAGACAAAGGAATCGTAATTGTCTAACAGAAGAACCTTCATTCTATTCACCTGCCTCCTTTAGCGCTGTTAATAACGCTCCAGCCTTTGCCCCAGTTTCGTAGTATTCCCTTTCTGGTTTCGAGTCTGCAACTATTCCTGCACCAGCATGTATCGATGCCATGTTTCCGTCTGCAACGAGAGTTCTAATCGTTATGGCAAAGTCTGCACTGCCATTTTTGGAGAAGTATCCCACTGCACCTGCATAAGGCCCTCTCGGCGAAGTTTCCAATTCGTCAATAATCTCCATTGCTCTGACTTTTGGAGCTCCAGAAACAGTTCCTGCAGGGAATAGAGCTCTAACTGCGTCGAAAGCATCGAATTCCGGTTTCAATACTCCTACGACTCTCGAGACTATATGCTGGACATGGCTGAATTGGTGCACTCTCATCAATTCGGGCACTCCAACGCTTCCATACGAAGAGACTCTACCTACGTCATTCCTCGCCAGATCGACTAGCATGACATGCTCTGCATTCTCCTTTTTATCGGCTAACAATTCTTTTGTCAGCTTTTCATTTTCTTTTTTATTTGGCAACCTAGGCCTTGTGCCCGCAATCGGATAGGTTTCGACCTGCCTTCCCGTTATTCTTAGTAGCATTTCTGGGCTAGAGCCTATGATTTTGCGCCTTCCCATTTTGAGGAAGTACATGTACGGTGAGGGGTTGATCTTTCTTAATGATTTGTAAAAGTGCAATAAATCTCCCTTTACTTCAAAATCGTATTTCCTTGCTAAAACAACTTGCAGTATGTCTCCTGCTTCAACGTACTCTTTTCCCTTTCTGACTATGGCTTCAAATTCATCCTTGCTGATGTTTGGTTTTGGCTTTGATGTTTTAAGAGGCTCTACGCTCTGCTTCTCTTTTATGATATTTTGTAGTTCTGCAAAGTTGTCCTTTTTTGAATGGTAATAGTAGGTCTTTTGATTGATATGGTCGAATACCAATCCTTCGTCGAATAGTGCGAATTCGTAGTCTGGGAACTTTTGCTTGTCATGCTTCCTTGCTGGTAGTTTTTCCCAATATCTTATTGCGTCGTAAGAAACGTAGCCTACAAAACCTCCAACCAATCTTGAAAGATAGTTCTCTACTGATGATTTTCTAATAGTCTTCCTGATTTCGCTAAAGATGTCTGCTGGATTTGCGCTCTTCTTGATTATTTTTTTTCCTTCTTTGATCTCTAGTTTGCCATTTTCGAGGGAAATCGCCATCGAAGTGTTGAAGCCTATAAAGGAAAATTCGGATAATTTGTGAGGCCCAACTGCAGACTCTAGAATGTAAGCATGATCGAACCTGTTTGAAATCCGGCTGAATACTTGGAACGGATTTTGCTCTAGATCGACTTGCTTAAAGTGCAGTATGCTCTTTGCAAGCTTTGATTGCTGTTCAGCCAAAAGTCCTCACCCAATGCCAACACTATGTCCTGATTTGCTGAATAATGTACATATTTAAGGTTTCGTGTACCGTTATGTACACTGTCGCATTATCTAGGTGTCCGAAACGGGTGTCTCATTTCGGTTGGTAAGAAGCTAATCAATAAGAGCTACATGGAATCTGACCAGTGAGATATTTTTGCTCTTATTTCAGGTGTGTATATAAATGCCGTGATCTGTAATCTTTCTTGACGTGCATCAATAACATATCCTCTTGGATCATTCTTGATCTCTTTCAGAGAACTGACAAGAATGTCTTTTGCATAACCGCTTCCAAAAAGTACCATTATGTGGTAGGGAGACTGCTCAATTCGTAGAATGACCGTCCTAGCAACCACCTTAGAGTCATCTTTCTTTCTGACGAAAATCACAACATCTTCAATATGGTCAAAGAAGTAAGCGAGCTTCTTGGTTACATCGGCTGGATTGTTATAAATATCAGCGAGTCTGGTTAAGAGTTGTGCGGTGATCCCTATTTTAGTTGTCTCAGCGACATGGAGACCTGCAAGTCCATATTTCTTTATAATTCTATCGCCAAGCTCCAGTACTCTTTCTTCTACTCTGTCTTCCGAATCTTGGATCTCACGTAATGCAAGACCCATCTGGACTTGTATTGTATAAGCACCTTTGGGAACAAATTGTTTCAAAATAGAATATTCAGATGACTCTCTTTGACGCTTGACAAGTTCTATGTTCTCGGCATTCTTTATGAAGGCAAGTTTTCGGTTCTGAAACTGCTTGACAAGGTCACGAACCTTTTGTTCAGACCACTCTAGAATTGCACCTGTGGCCCCTTTAGAAGCGGATTCTATGGGGTCATCAGACAACCCTAAACTTCCCCATATTCTTCAATATACGAGGCTATGCTTAGTGGATTATCGTCGAGTACAAGAGTGCTACCGGGAAATAGTACCATGTTTTCGAGTTTAACGGGTTGGTCAATGTATTTGTCTAGTACTTGTGACCCATCTTTTGTGATATACCTGTTCTTGTCTATATCCAATCCAAGCTCTTTCAGTAGAAGTAGTTTGAGATTTTCAGGCATGTCCTTCATAGAGACTAGTTGCAATTCCACTACACGAGAGCTATTTGTGAAGTTATAAATCTTACTTAAGTCTTATGGAGTATCGGTCGTGATCTTCTAGTTAAATGTTTTTACCCCATAAAAGTGCTCTCTTAAGTAGCTCTTGCCACCTATTCTGTCCTGACGCTTCATATAAACCTGCCATCTCTGCGGGTGTCATTCCCTCTAACCCTTGATTTTCTCTTATGAAATTGTAATACAATCTTTGTCCATTTCTTAACGGAGTATCATTCTTTTTCCATCCGCTCTGTACCTTATTTCTTTCCCTTATCGTGTTGTGCAACCTCTCAGCCCATTCGTTTGCGTATGGTGTAGTAGCTCCAGCTATTGCAATAGTGTGCTTTGGTGAACCCTCTCACAAAGGCTTTCATACTATCAACTTTACACAGTTGCATTATTGTGGTGTCCTTCTCAGGTATCCGCATCAGAGGAAATACTTAACAACCGTCCAAAGAATTTTGCACCGTTGCCAAAAGTTTCAGTGCTTTTCTCCCTAGCTTTTCAGGTAAGTGCAGCCATAGATGCTGCCAGAATCAAAATCAAACCAGAAGAAATGCGATATATAATTGAGCAGGGAGAACTTTTCTCCTTCTTGAAGGTTCAAAGCGAAGACTTTGATGTTGACATGAGCGCAGAAGATCAAGATTATCTGAACAGAAACCTTGCACAAATGGCCTCAGTATTCCGCGCTATAGAATCCAAAAAGTTGGGGATTGGAAAGGACGGTCTCTGTTTACTGTTAGCCTATCTTTTGGAATTGATCCAGCGTAGTTCCAAAGGATCGGAAGCCTGGGATACTAAAAATCTCTAACGTGCTGAAAGTTATTATGCAGTTCTAGTAATGACTGGTCAGAAAATTCAATGACACAAATACGGCATCTTGCATTAGATTCTCGGACTTTTGAATTTTGTTCTCCCAGCTCTAGATCGATTACTTCCTATACTACTATGTCAGTAATCGTATATAACCTCCATCGATGTTTTTTCCGGATAAATGTTCTATAAAATATGAGCAGGTAGCAAAACCTACGTATCTAGGCAACAAGACGATTTCAACCCTGAAATGTCCCAATTGTAGCGAAAACATCTGCATGCTTGAGTACTGTCATAGAATAAGACCAGCAAGGGAAAGAACCAAAGGTCGGTTTCTTCTGTCCAGCGTGCATGAACTTCATGGCTGGAAGCATAGAAGAAGCAAGAGCAATTTTAAGCAAATAGTTCTACGGTTTGATCTTTGCCAGCCTCTGCTCCCCAATTTTTACATATTTAGGATTGATATCAATTCCAATCGAATTTCTATTCAGTTCTTTCGCAACTGCACAGGTTGAGAAACTACCAGCAAATGGATCAAGTACCCAATCGCCTTCATTGCTGCTGGCTTTGACGAATATCTTCAATAGGGGAACGGGAATCTGGCAGGGATGCGGAGTCTTATCACGACTAACATTTTTCACTAGATTGAACTGGAATACATCATAGGGAGCCCTGCCTTTACTCCCATTACTCAATCTTTGCATTATTCTTTTATCGGTAGGGTTCTTGTAAGGCTCAGCCACGGCATCACGATTGAATTTGCGATGATCAGTTTTCGTACAAAACAGAATAGAGTGTTGAGTTCTGGTATAGTTGAATTTTGAATGCCCCGTATTAGTAGGATAGTGCCATGCCATCCACCGTCTGAAGACCATCTTTTCCTTTAAGAATGGCAAAATGTAGGCATTGTTTTCAGGATAGTTGAAGAGGTACAAACTTCCATCTTTTTTTAGCAATCTAATGCATTCGGTTAGCCACTTCTTGCACCATTGAAGATATTCATCAAACTGTTTCTTATCATCATAAAGCCCTCCGTAATACTTTCCAATGTTGAAAGGAGGGTCAGTAATTACAAGGTCAATAGATTCAGAAGGCATATTCGACATTACTTGCAAGCAGTCTCCAGCCAGAAGCCTGTGCTCCGTTTTGACTAGCCTCTGCATTTAGCCCTCTCCCCAAGTTTTTTAGATGTTCCGTATTAACGTTAGCAGATTAGGCGAATGCCCAACTAGCCCGGGTTTGTCTGAATAAATGCAGAAACACAGCTACTTTTCTTCAGCCTTAGCTTTCAATAATTTGCTGATAATATCAAGAACCTCCATCTCTTCCGTCAAACCGGACTGCTTCTCATTTAATTGGCCAATTAACCTTCCGAGCAGATTAATCTGATCTTCATGCACTTTATACTGAGCCTTCACCGCTTCAACTTCAGCCTTCAGATTCTTAATTTCATTATCAAGCTCCGCACGTGCCTTCCAGTAGCCCTGCTGGAACCCCTCATCGATACCCTTCCTGTAAACTTCTTCAACTCCCTTTGCAGCTCCTATCCTCTTCAGGGAGCGGTGCAGCAGACCTTCTGGCATCTTGCACTCTAAAATGGTAGCCTCCAATATAAATGATAAGTGAGGATTAATGCACCGGCAGCTAAATCAAGCCTGGTTAGAGATATCACTATAGCGCGCTTTCTTTAGTGTATGATAAGGCGCTGTAGCCTGACAGCTCAATCCTCTTAAAGAGCTCCAGCAAAAGTATGTCGAGAAAGCTCTTGACGCACCGTTCCCCTAGTTTTCTTTCAAGAATCCCGAATTCCAACATAACCACGCTAGAGCCTATCGATGAACAGCAAGTAAAGGACTTGATTGATCATATCCCAGAAAAAGAGAGACAAATATACTCTCTGAGCAAGGAAGTTCTTGCTGGAATTGTCAGGAAAAGCAACGCCAATGCAAGAGGAGCAGTCCAGCTTCTGAACAATGTCTACTATGCCGCGTGGAAGGAGAAGAAACCCATTACGGTTAATATGGTCGAGCGGATTGCGGGATAGCCTTGTCTGCAAGAACTTTGGATGAACTTAAAGCGAAACTAATCTTCCAGAATAGTATGGACGTTTGGATTGCTCTCTGCAGGGAGAAAAATTGGGACAGAAGGGATTATTTGCGCTATGTCAGATTTATTTCCTATTTACAGGAAAAAGGGATTCCTTTGAAAAGGGCTCTGCAGGGGCATCCGATCAAAGATTCTGAACGAAGGACGATAGAAACTTATACGATAAAACTTGATGCTACAACGATAGGAAAGATTAGAGCCTTTTTATAAGGTCGGGCTAGGTATTTTTTCGACAAATGCTAATTGAAGAATTTGTTGCCCAAATCTTATATTCCTTGAATCTCAAAATGGAAAGTATCTGAATATCTGAGGATAACCTCCGACCGCCTTTGCTTTTCCAAGATTTTTA
Organism: Nitrososphaerota archaeon; assembly: GCA_024860875.1. Lineage (GTDB taxonomy): Archaea > Thermoproteota > Nitrososphaeria > Nitrososphaerales > UBA57 > VHBL01. The sequence continues at coordinate 145,083 of JACPSZ010000007.1, forward strand.
CAATTGCTTTGGCGTGTATCCTATCGTGCCAGACAAATCGCCTTAGGATCTTCTTGATGGTCCACTTCTCGTTGTCGACATCAAAAAGGAGTGAATTACCATACCTTCCAAACAGTTGCTTGAGTTTCTCTAAGCAGAATCTGCGAATCTTCATAAGATCTTCCTCTTCTTGAGGCATCTCTACACCTGTTCGCGAAAGATAGTACCGCTGAGTGCGGTTAACATGATCAAAGATCTCTCTGATCGTCCTTGGAGCTTCACCATAGAAAGTATTTCTGGTTCTTGCTTTATCTATCCAATCCTTAAAATTGGAACCTTGGTAGAGGGTTTGAAATGTATATCCTGAGTACACGACAAGCTTTGCAAGTCGTTCAAACTCCGCTAGGTTAACTATCTTTGTATCATCGTCAAGCAGAATTTCGGAATCGGCATCATTGACCATCAACGAACAGCGATGCGTTTGAACTGTGGCGCCTCTATAATGTAACTCATCTCCCATCCCCAGCCATCGAAAATAGGATCTAGTTTCACCATTGACTTTGGAAAGTGCCTCCTCTTCTGTTCTTCCACGTACAAAAGCTCCGGGTAATTCCACTATGAATCCCAAAAAACCTCTACCGTTGGTCTCCATTGCCACAGAAAGCTCCCGTCTCAGATTAGTGAACCATTCTCTAAGCAAGGTCGGGCTAATCGCGGAGCTTTGCAATTTCCTTGGCATACTTGCACACCTTGTTAAGCAAACAAATATCGCACTTTGGCCCTATTGGTCTGCATACTTCTTGGCCAAACCTTACGAACAGTTCATTGATGTCGAGCCAGAACTTGCTATCAACCTTGCGCATGAGTTCGATTTCTGTTTCTTCTGGAGTTTTAGTTTCGCAAAGACCCAGCCTATTGGAAATTCTGTGCACGTGAGTATCAACGGGGATTGCGGGCTTCCTGAATCCATAAACAAGCACGCAATTGGCAGTTTTTCTGCCCACGCCAGGCAGCTCTAACAATTCTTCAAGAGATTCTGGCACTTTTCCATTATGCATCTTGATCAGAAGTTTTGCAACTTGTATTATTCTTGGAGCCTTGGTTTTATAGAAGCCTACAGGCTTTATCATCTTCCTAACTGAATCGGCTTTGGCCCTTGCCAAACTCTGCACGTTTGGATATTTTGCAAAGAGTCTATCACTTGCTGCAAGTGTAGTTTCATCTTTTGTCCTTGCAGACAATATTGTCGCTATCAGAACTCGGAAAGGGTCTTCTTCGACGCTTATCTGTCCTAGTGCTGTTTTGTCCTCCAACCTCTCCGCATGTGTCATCCTTGCAACCGCATCAAGTATGTGATCTATGTCCAGAGTTCGCTGCTGCAAATCATCCCCAATCCGCATGTTGAGCTTATAAGGAGAATTATTGGAGGCTCATTAGATGTCAACCGATGCGAAGTTTAAAGTAGATATTGTACAAAAGGACAAACCCCTAAAAATTCCAAAAGAGGTCACAGGGGCGCTCAAAGGTGCTGCGAGCCCGAAGATGATGGGCAGGATGAAGAAAGAAGCCATATTTTGCCCAGTTGCAAACGAGGAAAAACCCTTTCTGTGGTGCTTCGCATGCAAGTCCTTTATCAGAAGGGTCAAAGGCGTAGTTGACTGTGCTGGAGGCCCAGCAGAACTAAACATCTAGCGCGAAGGGATAACTTCCTGTCCGTCCATGTATTTGCGTAATATCTTAGGAATCAATATAGAGCCGTCTTTCTGCTGACGATTCTCCATAATTGCTATCAATGTCCTTTCGGTTGCTGCTAAAGTGCTATTCAATGTATGGCATAATATGCTCTCTTCATGTGGCTTGTACCTGAACTTTATCCCGAGCCTTCTTGCCTGATAGTCAAGGCAGTTGCTGCAGGAAACCACTTCCCTATGCTTGCTCTGGCCAGGGAACCACGCCTCTATATCATACGTTTTGGCGGCGACCTTGCCCATATCGGCTGAAGAAAGCAAGACAACTCTGTATGGGATCTCCAAAGCCTGAAGGAACTCTTCAGCATTTTTCAGCAACTTTTCATGCTCAGCCCATGACTCTTCTGGCTTGCAGAAGACAAACTGCTCGACCTTTTCAAACTGATGGACTCTGAATATCCCTTTGGTATCCCTTCCATGAGCGCCGGCTTCCTTTCTGAAACATGGGCTTATGGATGCATATCGTGAAGGCAAATCTGCTGATGTGAATATTGTGCCAGCGTGCATGGCTACAATGGCATGCTCAGAGGTTCCAATTAGATACAAATCTTCACCTTCTACTTTGTAAATGACCTCTTCAAAATCCGAGAGTATTACTGCACCGCTTATCGACTCCTTGTTCAGCATGTATGGAGGCTGAACTAGTGCATAGTCTCTTTTTGAAATAAAGTCCAGAGCAAAAGAGATTACAGCATAATTCAATCTTACAAGATCTTTGTTAAGGAAGTAAAACCTCGCACCAGAAGTCCTTGCAGCCCTCTCCGTATCTATCAGCCCAAGCTTCTCCCCAATCTCTATATGGTCTTTGACTGGAAAGTTGAATGACGTGTTACCCCATCTCCTTACTTCCACATTGGCAGTTTCGTCCTTCCCTATTGGCACAGATTCGTGAATCAAGTTAGGCAGTTTCATCATTAGAATCTGAATTTCTTGCTCGAGCTCCTTGGTTCTTGCATCGGCTCTTTCAATTTCATCGGAAACCTCCTTCATCTTTGCAATATGAGTATCTGCACTCTGCCCAGATTTCTTGGCCTTCGCAACTTCTATGGAGATTTTGTTCCTCTCCGTCTTCAGTGCCTGCGCTTTTGTTATCAAAGACCTTCTTTCCTCGTCTAGCCGAATAAGATCAGCTAGAGGAAACTCCATATTTCTCTTGTCGAGCATATCCTTGACTTGTTTAGGGTGCTCTCTGAGCAGCTTTATGTCTATCAACTAAACTCCTCCTAATGCTCCAACAGCTGCTGATATACTCGCAAGTACTTCATCTACTGTATTCAGCAGCGTCTCCATCTTGCCGTCAGAATAAAACTCTATGTGGAGCTCATTTCCCTTGACTGATTGTTCCATAGAAAGACCTTCTGGAAAATCGATATTATCAGGCCTAAGCGACTCTTCCACCGCTTTCGCTGCTCTGCTGCTCTTGAAGGAAAAGCTGAGTTTTACCCTTGTATTGCCCCTCATAGTTTTGAGTTAACCTGCTTGACAAACGTTTCAAGTTTTGATATTGGTATCTTGGCTCCAGCAGAGGATCTGGTGCCTCCTCCCCTTCCATTGCACATCTTGGAAGCTTCCTGAAAAATTATGCCAAGGTTGGAGAGCTCCCCGCTTCCTAGCGTCTTCCTAGCTGAAATCTTGAACTGTCCGCTCTCCGTTGCAGTTTTTATTATTAGAACTCTGCCGTGAAACCTTGATATCGAACTCAAGATCGTGGCAAGAGGGCTGAGCATGCTTTCATTTACTATACCATCTCCGGACAGGAGTATTGATTTTGAATATTCAGTAACCCTCTCGTCATCACCCAAGAGAGATCTTACGCATCTGTTAAGAACACGCCTGTAACTTGCTAGAAGTTCCTCTCCTTCGTGCAGTGATTGATCCCTGTCACCCATGCATATTGCTACTGCAACGCCAGCCTGGCCCATTCTCGAACACGCGTCAAGCAAGATTCCAAACTCTCTCGCGTCATGGAGAGGAGAGTGTTCATCCTCTTTGAGTAGCGTATAGACGGTGCCTATGAGCTGCCCGAGGGCGCTTTCTGCAGTTGAAGAAGTCGTAAGATATGGAAGCAATGCGTCAACAAGTTTCTTCTTTTCATCGGCGGTTAGATCAGCAAGCGTTCTCCAAGTATCCTCCTTTTTTGGAGGTATCCCGCATGACACCAGAGTTGCCAGGCAAGCATCTTTACTTCCCGTAAGGCCGACGATGTACGGGTACATTGTTGTCGCTATTCCTTCGTAAACAGGCTTTGCATCCCTCCCGTAGAACATCAGGTCTATTGTTGATGCTACTCTTTGGGTTAGCACGTTTTCCAGCGACGCTTTGTTCAAGCCTAGCAGCGAATGGTTTTCTCCTTGATCCTGATGATCTGCCAAGGATGCGACTACCGTGAACCATTCGTTTTCAGATACAGAGCGATCTATTTCGCATGCTAGCAGGTATGCCATGGATGTTGTGGTTGCGTCTGCCCCTCCATCAAAGCCGTGCTGGAACGGGTTGAAGACATTTCGGGACGTAAGTTCGTCATCACTTGTGGAATGATGGTCTATCATGATCCATTTGTCTCCAAGCGTGCTTTTAGTTTCGCTGACCATGCCAGCTCCAATGTCGCAGAACAGATGTAAATCGTAGTTATCCTCCTTGAGCTGCTGTACGAGATCAGAGCTTGCCTCCGAAACTACCCTGACGACGATCTTGCCCTTTTTGCTCTGTATTGCCTTTGCAAGGAGTGTTGCTGCGCAGATGCCATCTGCATCATAATTGCAGACTATGATTATCGACTTAGCATCGTTGATTGACTGGAGAACTATAGTCCCTAGTTCTCTGGCTCTTTGAACGAGGGCCTGCAAGTCTCCCATCGCATAGGTCTCTTCCTACGCAAGTTGGGCAACGACGGCGGAATACTTCCAGTTCTGCGGAATCGTGCCTTTGCTCTTGTAATATTTGGCCAGTCTGTGAACCTTAGCTTCCAAGAGCTCCAACGATCTAACGTTCTTCCTGTCGCCTTTGTGAGCCTTCAGATGGCCCTGCAGGTGCTGCGCCCTTCTAAGGAGCCTCTCCAAATCTTCGGGCATGGAGGGGTTCATCTTCTTCTCCTGCAGAACTTCCGCAATTGACTTGCCAAGAACGGTCTTTACCAGAGGTACATTGTGTTCGTCGCGTAGCCTCTGCCCTATCTGGCTCGGACCCGTTCCCTCTTTAGCCATCTTGACAATCGTGCTCTCGAGCTCGTCAGAGCTCATGCTAACCCAATTCGGAGTCCTTTTTGACGTTGGCCTAGTCGAATGTGACTTGCCGTGTCTGTGAGAATGCATTCTAGCCATACTATTCGCTCTTTGCAGGGCTGATGTTTGCAACATAAAGCTTGCGATTTCTGCAATGCACGTGTCCCTGCACAAAAGATAAGGAGGGGGTTACAACATAAACCACAATCATAGTAACTAGGGTTACTAACAAACCAGGCCCCCATATTAAACTATAGATGGGGGAGCGATGAAGTGAAAGATAGAAACTGATGTTGATAAAGTTGTGTTAATTGTGTGTTAACTTAGCCTCTCATTAATTCCAGTTTCACTGTATTTTCTGAATCTTTCCTTTGCACCCGTGCTGTGTAAATATAAATGATGATAGATTATTCCTTGCCGTACAGTTTCTTTACTTCTCTGGTTAAGGCTGGGATAACTTCGAACAAGTCTCCGACAATTCCGTAGTCAGCAAACTTGAAGATAGGAGCTTCAGGGTCTTTGTTTATTGCCACAATTACCTTCGAATTAGCCATGCCGACTTGATGTTGCACAGCTCCGGATATTCCGCAGGCTACGTACAAATTTGGAGAAACTATCTTCCCGGTCTGTCCTACCTGTTCTGCATGCGGCCTCCAGCCTGCATCGACTGCAGCCCTAGACGCTCCAACCGTACCTCCAAGTGCAGTGGCAAGGTCCTCAAGAATTTTGTATCCTTCAGGCCCTTTCATTCCTCTCCCTCCAGAGACTATTACCGAAGCTTCTGAAACGTCCTGCTTTTTGGCTTCTGGCTCTTGAATGCCCCTCAGAACCGCTCTCCACTTGCTAGGGTCGATTTGAGGAGTGATTTTTTTGATGGATGGTGCTTTTGTGCTGACTTCCTCTGTTCTGAAAGTATTTGGCTTCAGGGTTGCAATCTTGGTAGAGCTTGTTATCTTCAATTTCTGCAGGACTTTTCCCGCAAAGACGGGCCTAGTGGCAATTATCGCATCATCAGTAATTTCTATTGCAAGGCAGTCTGTAGCTAAACCTGCATCGATCTTTGCAGCTATTCTCGGAGCAATGTCTTTCCCCATGGCAGTCCCTGCAACAAGTATAACCTTGGGCTGCTCCTGCTTAACAACTTCCAAAAACGCATCTCTATAGCCATCAGGAGAATAGTTGGCAAGTGCATTATGCTGAACCAATATTACGAAATCGGGGCCGAACTTTGAAATTTCATTTACAAGCGAATCTATCTGATTTCCAATTACAAGCGCAGAAACCGTTGAACCAATTTTCTTTGCCAGCCTTCTGCCTTCGCTTAAGGCTTCCAGCGACGACTGTTTAATTCTACCCTGCCTCTGCTCTACAAATACAAGAACCGAATTCATTGCTAGATCACCTTTGCCTCTTCCCTAAGCAGTCTGACTAACTCTGGAACTGCTTCCACGCCCTTTCCCACAATCTTGCCCGCCGGCCTTGGAGGTGGATAGCTTAGCTCAACTGTCTGCATTATCGGAGCAGAGAAATTAGGCTGCTTCGTCGCTATGGGCTTCTTCCTCGCAGCCATAAGCTCTCTCAATTGAGGATAGCGGACTTCGTGAGGGCCCTTCTCTTGCGTAAATACCACAGGAGGAACGACTTCGTAGACCTCCACTCCTCCCTCTATCTCTCTGTATGCTGTAATCTTCCCTCCAGAATATTCATAGTGTGTACATCCTGTTATGCATGGCAGATTTAGAATCTCTGCGACTATAGCTCCAACTTGATGGTTGTCATAATCAACAGCTTTCTTGCCAAAAAATATCATGTCATAGCTCCCAAGTTTCAGCTCCTCTGCAAGCACTTTTGCAACTGCCAAGCTGTCATTTGGAACATTGTCAGCCTTGATGTGAACTGCCTTGTCCGCCCCTATCGCAAGAGCCTTGAGCACTATCTGTTGAGCCTTGTCTGGTACCAAAGAAACTAAGGTTATCTCGCTGCCAGCAACCTGCTCCTTCAGCCTTACGGCTTCTTCGAGCGCATATTCATCGTAGGGGTTTATTACATGCTCTACCCCTGCTGCGTCAATGCTTTTTCCGTCGGGTGCGATCTTTACCCTGACTGAAGTATCGGGAACTTGCTTTATGCAGACAGCGATCTTCATTGTTTAGCCAATTCCCCTAACGTTTGCAAATATAGTATTAATCTGCATCGAACTTTGGTTCTGTTAACTCCTCAGGAGATCCGAGAATTGACTTCTGATAGACCTAAGGACCCAAAGTGTCAAGCATGTCTGTAGGGCCCCTATCGTTTTGACTAGGGCACCCCCCTCCTAGGGGGTATAAAAAGCGGATAAACGGGATCCCGAAGAGTTACCCGGGTCCGAACTTTTTGCACATATATATTGCAATGGGGGTCGTCGCATTGCACAAAGATATGCCTAAAATCAAGATAGAGTTTGAGGGTGTAGGCTCTCTAAACGGAGAGATAGATGAGTCTCTAAATCCGAGGACTGCAAATGGGATTATAGATGCACTTCCCATTCAAGGAAAAGCTATGACTTGGGGTGAGGAGATTTACATGATGGTGCCCTTTAAAGTTCCAACTGAGATGGCTTCGATAAATGTGAATGTTGGAGACATTGCATACTGGCCTGATAGTCCTGCCATATGTTTCTTTTACGGCAAAACGCTTAGCAGCAAAAGCGATGCTCCTGAAGCTTTCAGCGCCGTCAATGTCGTTGGCAAGTTCGATGTCAAAAAAGATGTACTGAATGCAGTAAAGAATGGGACAAAAATCACGATAAAGAAGATTCGCTGAGGTTTCTGTAGCTCATGTCAAGCAGCTCCGCGATGTGATATACTTTCATAGATTTATTCTTTGCAGTTGAATATTGGATGTAGCAGGGAGGGTTTGAAGCCACTATTGCTGATGCCCCTGTCTCTGTAATTTCCAGCATTCTTGTATCAAGAATTCTCTCCGCAACATCAGGATGTGTCATCGAATAAATCCCCGCAGCTCCGCAGCATTGATCGGGGCTCTTCATCTCTACAAGTTTCAGCCCCGGTATCATCTGGAGAATCTTTCTAGGCTGCTGTTCGATCCTCTGCCCATGGGCTAGATGGCAGGGGTCTTGATACGTCACCGTTATCTTAACCTCTCCAAGCTCGTCATTAATTGGAATTTCGGCCAAAAACTCGGAAAGGTCTCTCACTTTGCCGCTAAATTCTTGGGCTTGTTCACTCCAATTCGGATCTTTGGCAAGCAACTTTCCGTATTCTTTCATTGTTGCTCCGCACCCAGCAGAATTGACGACTAGAGCGTCAAAATCGTGTTTTGAAAATGCCTTGATGTTCTTCTTTGCGAGTTCAAGAGTCCTGTCGAGTGCACCTTCATGTTGATGCAAAGCTCCGCAACATACTTGCTGTGTTGGAAGAATAACATCACAACCGTTTTTGTTCAGTACCCTTATCGTTGCCCTGTCAATCTCTGCCAATGCTGTGCTCATTATACATCCAGCTAGCATTGCAACTTTGTATCGTGTATTCCCTTCTGCACGATAAGTCTTCTTTTTGCGATCGAGGTATTCTCCCTGATTTGGCAGGCTTTGCATTGGCTTTACGAAGTTGGCAAGCCCGAGCTTTTTCATTGCATAATTAGCGCCGGGGAGTTTTGACAGTTTCAACGCTAACCTTACCCTGGCCAAACTCGAAAACGTAAAGGAAAGCAGGAGCCATCTGGCAATTCTCTCCGATATGCTTCGCTTTGTATTCCTCTCAATCTCCTGTCGTGTAGCATCCATTGCCAAGCCAAATTCCACGCCAGATGGACAGACGGTTTCGCAGTTCCTGCAGACTAAGCAGAGGGAGAGATGTTCAACTAATCCCTCTGTAATCCCAATCTCGCCATCCGCGTACGCCTTCATCAGCCTGATTCTTCCTCGGGGAGAATCTGCTTCGATCCCGAGCAACCTGTAAGTCGGACAATTTGGAAGACAGAAACCGCAATGGACGCATTCCTGCAGTTCGGCATATGCTTCTGCGCTAATCTTCTTTTCCAACTTAATCACTCGGGCAAGAATTAGCTCTATAAACTAAAGGCCGCCAACAAATCTGCCAGATGAAAGAATTGAATTGGGATCAAACTTATGCTTTATGCTCTTCATCAAGAAAAATGCAGGAGGCACAGTTCCCCATGCCTCGAAATGTTCCTTCAGCGCCTTTGGTGCAGTTTCGATAGTAAGGTTTCCTCCGACCTCCTCGCAGTGCTTCCTTAAGTCAAGGAGTTTCTTGGCAAGAAGCTGGTAATCTGGATGTTGCAGGTCTCTCTGGAGGGAAAAGTGCAATAGCCCGACAGATAGTTCTGCATGTATTTTTGGCACATAAAACGGCATAGCCTCTTCCACTTTCCCTATGGCCTCAAAGATCGTGTTTCTTGGCACGCTGACCTTGAATGAAACTGTCCTCTTCTCTGAAACTTTTTCAATGAAACTCTCCCAGAACCCAGAACTCCCCTCCCGCAGCAGAACTTCTGTTTTGTGCCCAAAAGCCAGTTTCTCTGCCTCTCTAGCTTGATTGGTAACCGAAGGGTGAGAACCGAAGAACCTTAACGCTATGCAATACGAATATTCTACGACTTCTCTGGGAACGTATTTCGATAAAGCAGTGAAAACCTCCCCGTTGAGTAATTCGAATGCCACTGGAGAAGTCCCTACAGAGAGCAATTTTTTCGTATACTGCTGTATTCCATCAATTTCGTTGACAAAGATCAAAAGTGTACTCTCGCTTTCTGGAACAGGGTAGACTTTCAGATTCGCTTCAAGTATGCACCCAAGAGTTCCAATTGCTCCTATGTAGAGCTTCGTCAGATCATAACCAGCGACATTCTTTACAACCTTGCCGCCAGCTTTTGAAATTCTCCCATCTGCATGCGCAACCTTTACGCCGAGAAGGAAGTTTTTCACTGATCCATAACTTGCTGCCAACGGGCCTGTAGAATTTGTTGAAATAATACCTCCGACTGTCGCTTCGAGAAACAGAGGGTCTAGCGGTATGAACTGGTTTTTCTTTGCAAGTATTTTTTTGAGATCCTTGAGCTTTATTCCTGCCTGCACCGAGACTGTAAGGTCTTCTGGGACATAGTCGAGACATTTGGGAAAATATTTCGCAAGTATTATTGCAGCCAATTTTGTGAGAACATTTCCCATAGAAATTTTTGTGCCTGAACCTTGAAAGCAGACTGCAACCTTGTTGCTATCTGCAATCTGCAAAGCGTTAGTCATGGATTCATAGTCTTTAGGCGCAAGAACCGAATGTGGCTTCAAGCCGTCTATGGAATACTTCTTTGTGTCTACGCTTTCGCAGTTTGGAACATGTGAAAACATTTCTGCAATGGCATCTGCTTTCAAAATATCATTTCTCTATCTTTGGACTCGGAAATAGCTCAGCACATCTGCTCCCGAATGGGAGCGTCTTGCATGGGTTGCACAGTCTTTCTGGATCAAACGTTTCCTTAACCTTCATCATCATATCAAGGTCAACTCCATTGAAGATCATTGGCATCAGATCCCTCTTTTCTATGCCGATGCCATGCTCCCCAGTTATCGTCCCTCCTACATCGACACAAATCTTCAGGGTTTCTCCGCTTGCTCTTACTGCCTTTTCAGTTTCGCCCTTTGCGGCATCGTAAATTATCAGAGGGTGCAGATTGCCATCTCCAGCGTGGAATACGTTAGCAATTTTCAGTGAATAGTGGTTGCTTATCTGGTAAATCTTTGCAAGTATTTCGGGAAGTTTCGTCCTCGGTATTACTCCATCTTGCACAATGTAGTTTGGCCCAAGCCTCCCCATAGACGCAAAGGCACCTTTTCTCCCCGCCCATAGCTTCTTCCTCTCATGTTCATCTGCAGCAACTTTTACCTGCTTTGCACTATTTGCCCTGCATATCTTGAGAACCTTGCCAATCCCATCTTCAACATCTTCTATTCTTCCATCGACTTCGACAAGCAAAACCGCACCAGCGTCCCTCGGGTATCCAGCAGCATGAATCGAATCTTCGACGGCACCAATTACCAAGTCGTCCATCATTTCTACTGCTGAAGGGAGAACTCCTGCTGCTATGATGTTGGAAACTGTTCTACTCGCATCTTCTGGAGTTTCGAAAGATGCCATCATAGTACGAACATCTTGCGGCTTTGGAATAATCTTCAGCAGAGCTTTTGTTACTATGGCTAGAGTTCCATCAGAACCAGCCAATAAGGAAAGAAGGTCGTAGCCGATTCTGTCAGGTGCTTTGCTCCCCAGCCAGAAAATTTCTCCATTAGCAAGGATAATTTCTGCTGCAACAAGGTTGTGTGTCGTTACTCCATACTTCAGCGTATGGGGCCCTCCCGAATTGTGTGAGATATTGCCTCCGATCGTGCAGACTAGCTGACTGGAAGGATCTGGAGCATAGAAATAACCTGAAGCAGCTACTTTTTCACTGATAGACAAGTTTGCAGTTCCCGCTTCAACAAGTACCAGTCCATTCTCCAAATCTACTTCAAGAATGTGATTCATCAGGGCAAATTCGATTATTACCCCTCCTTCTGTGGGTATAGTGCCTCCGCTAAGGCTCGTCCCCGCCCCTCTGGCAATGAAAGGAACCTTATGCTTGTTACATAGGGCAACGATCTTTGCAACTTGCTCCGTCGTTCTAGGAAGAACTGCTGCAGAAGCCCTTCCCTTGTATATCGTCAGCCCATCCTGGTCGTAGACGAGCAGCTCCTCAGGCCTTGTGAGCAGCGAAGTTGGTTCTACTATTGCTTTGAGCTCCTGCAGAAATTCGGGCGAGAGTTCTTTCATTGCCGAAACCTACACTATGGCATCAAGAGTCATACTCCGCAACTTATGCAGTCGTTGGACATCAGATTCGTCGCAGACATCCAAGTATTTGCTTAACATCCTCAAAAGCACCCCTGCCTCTTCATCAGTAAGAATAATTTCAGGCAAATCGAGCTGGCTTGCGGAAAGTACCTTGCTTGCCAAATTGGCAGAGTCTTCCTTGCTGCTATGCTCGACAACCTTCTCGAGCAGTTCCATATCTTTGCCTAATTGGAGCGTGATAGGCTCTTCTTCGAAATCCCCTTCCTGTATAGGCTTTCTGCCCGTGAATCCAGATTCTAGAGTGTGCCAGTAAGCTACCTTGCGCTCTCCTAGCTTCCAGCACAGAAGTACTTGCTTTCCATCTCTTATTGCGGGAAAGTCTATCAGTCCGTGTTCAAGGCTCTTCACTTGGCATCCAATACTTTCGATTTCTTCGAGAACATGTTTTGATGCATCTATGATCTTTGCACGCTCCGCACCCTCAACTTCTGCAGCCTTGGAACTATGCTGAATAACTTTCGTGAGGAGTTCTTCTATCCTTCCGACCGCTCTGTTGGCCTTCCTCGGCGTAAAAAACTCCAAGATTCCTCGTCCCAAGGTTCCATGCTCATTCTTTTTTACGTTGCTCATCAGGTATAACTCGTTCAAAATACACATATGCGAGAAGAGATGCGACTGCAATTGCTGAACCGATAACGAATTCATCTGAAAGCTCTACCATACATCTAGCCTAACTCTTTTACCTTCCCAAACACTCTCTTGCCTTTATCGGTTATCAAGAACACTTTTGCCATCCTGACATTCGGAGTCATACACACAATTAGTTCTTTAGATTCTAGCTCACGTAATCCTCTGCTAACATGCGAGCGACTTATCTTCAGCTCGCTAGCTAGGACACTCGGTATCTTGGGCTGGAATGCTTGCTGGAGGGGCGTCGTGGATTTTTGGAGAAGATGTAGATGCTACGGAGACTAGATGCGTAGCCGATGGAAAGGTCTCGTGCGAGTGCGTAGTAGAAAGGAGATAATACAGATCAGCCATCCGTATTTTTTAAGCATTAATGAAGTTAGTATTTTCACAATACTGATATATAGGGCATTGTGGTTTTGTAAAATCCGGAGTTATCAATGCGCATTTTTGCAGAGGGATGGCTTTCATGAGCCTAGATGAACTAAAGTTTCTTAGCGATATGAGAATGATCGAAGGCCTGCAAGCTGAAGAACTGCGGCGCAAGATGGATAGCCTTAGGAGCACTTCGATCGGTCGCAAACTAAAGCTAGGAGGTAAGACGCAAATCGTGGATATCAAACCTACCTCTTACGACTTTTACGCAGAATTCTTTCACAACAAAATCTCTGATGCACTAATGTTCCCGCTCGATCAGTACGAGGAATGCATGACCACAGGAACATTGGGAATCCCCAAACGATTCTTAGTATCAAAAGCCTTCATCATGGACGCAATGCGAACCTTCAAAGCAATATTGATGGCGGCAAACTTGCAGGAAGGAAAAACTGCCTTCCAGCGTGGAGACACATTTTACCTCAATGCGGCACCTAAGCCCTTCGTTACAGGCGTGTTGGCAGATTATGTTGCTCGCGAAATGGCATCGTTTGTCAGGGTCGTCCCTCCAGACCAGAGCAGACCGTTTCATGAAAAGGTTCAGTATTTCATTGATCATCACAAGGAGATACATTATGCCTTAATGCCTCTAGTCATGCTCTTTCACCAAGTCTACCCGAAGATTAGACAAACATTAGACCTCAAGGGCTTCTTCCCCTTTGACACCGCTGCTGAAGCACATATGAAGCGAATTAGGGAGATTGTTAATTGTAGAGTCTCTGGCGTTTACGCCTCCACTGAAACCTGTTTGTCCACAATACCTTCAGCAGAGCATGAGCTCGGTTTCGTCTTTGACCCACGAAGTATGTATTGTGAGTTTCTACTCATGAACCAAACTAAGCCTGATACATCTAGTATCACTGAAAACATCGAGCCTAAGGATCTAGTGCCGATGAGCGGAGTCAAGAAAGGAGTTAGATATCTGCTCTTCATAACCCCGTTCAAAAGCGAACTGATGCGGTATAATACTGGCGACATACTTGAGGTCATGGATGATGGAGATTCATTTATCGGAACCGAACTCCCCGTATTCAAGTTCTTTTCAAGAGCGGCCAAGGTCATATCCCTTGTAAATTTTACAACAATAAATGAAAGCGAACTTCTGCTGGCCCTGACAAGGTCCCAAATACCATATGTGGATTTCACAGCCCGCCTGGAGATTGAAGATGGCAAACACTACTTGGCTCTTTACCTGGAGCCGGCGACCGAGGTTGTCGACAAAAACGAACTAGAGCAGAAGATTCACCAAAGTTTGGGTGCGTTGGATCCTGACTATGCCAACGTGAACAAGTTTTACCAATATTCTCCACTCAAACTGACGATTATTCCGAAGGGGTCTTTTTCCCGATTACTGGCAACAAAGCAAGGGTTTCCAAAAGTGGATAGGATCAACATGGCTGAAAAGGATTTGAGGATTCTGCTGTTATCTTAGAGACTAATCGAGAAGAAGATGAAGTGTCATGATGACAGATGCGGATAGTCTAGCACTTCTCTTCAATGGCTTGATTACATTTGGGGCAGGATTGCCTCTTGGCTACGTTTATTTCAAGAAGGGAATACATTTGCGTGCATTTGCCCTCTGGATTACAGGTTTCATGGTCTATGGACTACAGCTCTTTGCCCGGTTCTTTCTCGCAATACCGTTGTCCGACATAACTGTGGTGCTGGCGAATATCGTTGCGTTTGCTTTCTTCGTCCTCGGTACTTCTATACTTCTTGAGCAGCTCAGGAAATTCATGATTTTGTTCATGCCTTTTGTTGGAGTTGCGTTGATTTTCTATGTGCTGGGCTTTCCAACGTTATCTGCAGCGCTAGGCGTAGTAGGACTCTACGGGTCTATGGCCTACGGATCGTTTATCATAGCTCGAAGACTGGGGAAGCTGGCAGTTAGGTTCTTCGCAGGCTGGACTCTATTGTTCGTATCTAATCTTCTCATTGCCGTCCCTGTTCCTCTTGCTGCAGTAAACTTACTGGCCGGGGCATCAAAAGTGGTAATTGCTCTTGGGATGCTCGAACAGAAGTTCACGACCTCTCTACTTCGATTATCGAGGTACCATACAGGCCTGGTGAAGCCTGATGTTTCCCAAAAAGGGGAGCTAATGTTCGTTATAGGCAGTAGCCATGAGGGTGATAAGAAGAAAAACATGGCCAAACTGGCTGAAAAGGAGATAGACTGGGTGAACAAACATCTCAGAGACCTGGCAACCGAGAGACTCCTGACCCATGTGATAGTCAGACATGGCAGCGATGATAAGACCGAAAGCAAGGATTTGGCTCTCGCATCTGCACTAGAGGATCTGGCTTCAATCTATGGAATGGTGTTGATCAAACTTGTTCCTCATCCGAAGAGCACTGGAGAAAAAGAGCCAAAGAAGCCTCTTACGGTGGAGATAGGAGACGATCCTGTAGACTTCATAGGCTTCCTTTCCAACCTTTTTCGTGCCTGTCACCGTGCCGAGATATCTACCGAGATAATCATCCCTGATCTTTCGTGGCTCACCGCTGGTTTAGGTGAAGAGGAAGTTCTCTCCTACCTGATTGCACAGACTACAACTCTACAAACATCTAATATCGTTCTTACCTGCCTCCTGCATCCAGGACTTGATTCAGACCAATTTATAGAGTCATGCAAAAGGTTTGGTAACCAAACGATAGAACTCTAGTTGAGGTCTCACTTCTTTTTCGGTTTCTTAGCAGGTTTCTTCTTAGCCATTCAGTGCGTACCTATTTTCTTGGTTTATTAGCATGATGAATTACAAATCTACCTATCCTGCTGTTGGGATTGCGATAGTGGCTGTGGTAGTGGCTGCGGTTGAGGCAGTGAGAAAGATGGGTAGTTGATTCCCGAAGAGGCTATCTGGACTTTACTGCAATGGGTTTCTGATATTCCTGTACGGCTTTCTCCATTCCTTTTCTTGCCAGTGCCATGTCGAGCTTGATTAACTGCTTGACCACATCGTTTCCTTTGTCCAGCTGATACATAGTAGCTCGTCCTACCTGTCTTGTAGGTTTCACGGCGCCTGACCGCTCAAGCCCCTTCCAGTACTTGAAAAAAGTCACACGTCCCATTTCGAGGTTCTTCACAATTTCGTTCTTTGAATAATCCGAAAGAGGGTTGTCTAGGAAAAAGTCTATGATTCTCAAAGTTGGACTTGCGCCGAGATATCTCAGCAACAGAGTCTCGTTCGGCTTGTACGTCATCACAAAATCATTAACGCTTAAAGTATTTAAATATAAACTCTCAAAGTCCTATAAGTGAACTCATGCTTACAGACGAGCAAATCAAGGCAGCCATCCTGTTCAAGCTCCACAAGAGAGGTAATTGGGGAGGCAGTCATACGGCTTTTGACAATCTCAAGAAGGGATGGAAGGATGAGAATTTTGGAAAGCATGGTGTCAAGCTTGTAGATAAGATGGCCAAAGACTTGATTCGTCAGGGCATGATTGTTCCGAAGCCTACAAGTTACGGCCTCCAAGTATCACACAATCCAAGAAAGAACGGGGAGATAATTGAGTTTATGAAAAAATTCTTCCCGGAGGTTTAAGCTATGCATTCAAAGCACCCATACGAGGTCTATATTTCGGTTGATGTAGAAACTTCAGGACCAATACCGGGAGAGTACAGCATGCTGTCTGTTGGTGCGTGTGTTGTTGGCGATGTATCCAAAACATTTTACAGAGAGCTCAAGCCAATTACTGACAAATTTGTTCCAGAAGCAATCGAGGTCAGCGGGCTGTCGTTGGAAAAGTTGAAGGAAACTGCAAGTGAACCTGCAGTTGCAATGCAGGATTTTGAGAGCTGGATAAATTCAATTTCGAACGGTAGGCGAGCGGTTTTCACAGCTTTTAATGCAACATTTGACTGGATGTTCGTTGCATATTACTTCCACCGATTCTTGGGCAGGAATCCCTTCGGGATAAGCGGTCTGGACATCAAGGCATACTACATGGGAAAGCTTGATACGGGTTGGAGTGAAACCGCAAAGAAGAGGTTAGATAAGCGATTCCTCTCAAACAAATACAAACACACGCACAATGCGTTGGACGATGCAATAGAGCAAGCCGAAATCTTTAGGAAGATTTTAGAATATAAGAATGAATAGGTTGGCTCATTCCTTGCGACTGAATGCCTTTCACCCTATATTCAGCCATCCTTACGTATCCAGCATTAATGTCGCATCCAAGAAATCTTCTGCTATTTCATTGGCTTATTAGGAGAACGAATGCAAAATCCATACCAGTTCGAAGGTTCAAAAGAATGGTTCTGATAACTCTTCGGGAGATCCGAAAGTCGACTTCTGATAAACCGAAAGACCCACCAATTATCTGTCTATAGGGGCCCCTATCGTTATCTAGGGCCCTAGAGGGGGGTATAAAAAGCGAATAATTGGATAACCCGGAGAGTTATCAGAGCCAAAAGAATCATCGAACTAGGACAAGTTCGTAATACGATCTGTCTGCAAAAGATGCGTAGGCATGAATCACAAACGCGCTGACATTGCGGGCAAGTGTTGCAACCGCATGTTTTGCATTGACCAAGAACTCTTTCCTTTTCAGTCGTCGCATTGCAAACTGCCTAGGATGAATCTATCTCTCCTCTGTATTCTTCAGTAATGTCCGTACAGTTCTTCAGGTGTTCTTGCATTATCTCCTTGGCGGATTTTGGGTATTGTTCGTCGAACCTCCTTCCGCAGCGTGGACAAAAGGATACGCCAGTGAAGTCAGTCAATTGCCATCATCGCCGAAATGTGATTGAATGGCTTTTAGGTTTTGGCTTAATCGGTGCCGTTTTGATTCCTGTTAATTTGTGATAAATTCATCTAAAAAGTCGTAGAGGAAAAATCCTATACAGTCAAAGCACTCGTTGCTCTTGGAATGAGAATTTACTTCTTTGCGGGTTTCTTTGGAGCTTTCTTCTTAGCCATTCCACATAGGACCTATTTTCTTAGTTTATTAAAATGATGGGTGAAAATGCTAGCTAGTTTGATGGCTTTCCGAGTTCCATACCCCCTCGCGCGGGCTATTCGTTTGTTAGTCAGATAGGGCGTGCTGATTACTCGGCCTTTGGCCTCCTCCAGTATGATCGATTCTAAAAGTTTTCATGCTTTTCAAATTCCATGCAACATATTGTCGGAGATTCTTGAATTAGTTTCTCATCTGCTAGATCTTTAGGCTATTCGTTAAATTCTTTGACCATCTCGGGCTCGAACTTCGCCAGTTTTACTGCGCTTGCCTTGCTACGCAGGAAGGGCGGAACTACCAGTAACGCCTGGGACTGATCTTCCGCTTCAATTACAATCCATCCCTTATGAACCTCGTCCCTGCAACCCCAATCAAAGTTTTTCAAATATCCCATGGTAAAGACCAGTTTCACGGCTCGCCTGCAGTCTTCCACCGTGTGAGGCGACTCGATTAAGAATCTATCCATAGTTCGTCTCTAAGCGGCGATTATATCGATATTGCCACCTGTAGCGCTATGTGTTGGATACCAGTTAGCTCATTTCCCGAACCGCTTCAGGATGTTCAAAAAGCAGAGGGAGGGAAATTCAGTGAACTCATTCTATTACACTGGAATTTTCTTCTCACATCTTTATTGGCTATTCGTGGGAATCGTATCCTTTGCATTACTTGAGATATTGTTGGATAGGAGAGTGTCACCGCGTATCGAAAGATTCCTAATGGATATGATTGCGGGCCGTTGACCTTGCGGCAGCATTTTGAACGGTCATAAGATTATCTTCGCCGTTGCGTCGTTCGCTTGATTCTCTTGCCGCCATACCTCACGAGCAGCTCTTCAATCTTGTCGATGTCGAAGAAATGGACATTTCTTACTCGTACCTCTTCCAAAATCTTCTCTTTAGCCTTGTCTGTAAAGTGACCAGATATTGCGATGATTAGATCAGAGATGAATCTTCTTTCACGACTTGATGTATCAATGTACTCGTGCGGAAATGCCTCATTGGCTTGATCTATCACTCCGTTCAAATCGGATCGTGCTCTCCCGGATATGTCTCCGGCTTTTACTTGCACACCGTAATTCCTCCTCTGACCGAACTTGTCTATTTCAGAAAAAGTGATGTCTTTCCCGAATTCTCTTTGTCCATGATTGTAGTGAACGTCAAGAAAATTCATTCTTCTAAATAGCGGTAGCAGGACTTCAAGAGTGAATCTTTCTTCATCCTTCAAAGTCTCCTGTGAAATATCCTCCCTTTGAAGGATTCTCTCCGTATCCCCATCGATCTCCTTCACTACATTCGCAAAATGCCGAACGGCTTTATCCGCCGTAAGATCTTGTTCTAGGAAAATCATATAATCAAAACGGACGAAAAAATCGTTAGATTCCACATCATCAAATTCGACATCATATTCACTCTCTTTTCGAGCTTCTAGCGCTTGTTTCATCGCACCGAAATATTTTTCCATACTAAAATCATGATACCAGTACATCCTTTCTACTTCGAAGTAAATGCTCGCGACGGCGGAGAAGGGCTCATTGCCGCCCGCGCTATAAATCATCCCATCAAAAATGTCGGAATCCTTTCCAACTGGAACAATTGCAAAGTCTTTTGGAATCGAACCGATCTTGAATCCTGTTAAGTCTTCTATTCGTGCATCAATTATTAGCAAGTCGGGGCTGCAACGGAATTCCTTTCCATTCACACTGAATCCAACAATCTTGGCGTTGTCTTTTAGGATCGCTACTTTATCTATCAACGACCTAATCGCTTCCATGCTCCAGCATTCAAATATTGTGGTTCGGGCCAAATCGGTATAAAATCAAAATTGGTGTTTGATCAATTCCGAAAGTGTCACCATGCAATGAGCCCGCGTTATGCACTTGTCAATCCTTCTGTGAAATTTTCATAATTTTCTTTAAGCTTGGACTGTTTCGACGGTAGCGCGCGCCCTTACTAGACGACTTTGGTAGCACCATTCTCCGCAGCCTTCTTTAGAGGTTCCAGCGATAACGTCTCCAACCTCTTCTTGATGTAACCCTGCACAAACGGTTCTAACAGCGTGTACAAGCCTTTTAGCTTAACATTCAGGGTGAGGGTGACACGAGTACCTTCGGGCAAATCTTCGAGCGTGTAGATAGACTGACCATACACCCCTCGCCTTCTTATGTCTGTCACGATTTTCTTCGGTGCTCCTGCCCTCTGAATGAGTGTCACGATACCTCCCGAATCATAATCAACCTCTAACACAATCTCTCCATAGGCTTGACGCACTAGTCGTACTGATTTCATGTCGGGGAAGATCGTTGGCCAGTTCTCGTACTCGGTAGCTAGCACAAAGACCTTATCGAGAGGTGCTCTAATAATGCTGGAAATCTCAAGATGGACCAAAGATTATCGCATCGATGACTTTTTTTTGCTTCTTAATCCTTTATGAATCCGCAATTCAGATTTCAATTCTAGGGCGCGCGCTTAGGCGTAGTTCGTCTAAGTTGGCTTAAAGTCAAATGATTGAAAAATGAGAGGCCGCCACGTTTTTATTCGCGATACTCGAAATTGGATTTCAAATGATGTCTGATCGACTAAATTTAATGCTCTTGGATAAAGTTCTGCCTACGTATCACTTTTATGTAAGACGTCAGATCGAAATTCAATCTACTCCGGGTCACGTTTTTGAAATTTTCAAAACTTTGAAACCAGCCGAGATTCCACTTTTTAATACTCTTTTTTGGATTCGGTCGATTCCGGGGCGATTGCTGGGTCAAGGCAACAAATATTTTGTGAATGACGATTCGTCGTTGGTGGAACAAGGTCTTCGGCTCGGATTTGTTATTTTGGATGAAGTCCCTGATAAGGAGATTGTCTTTGGAGCGATTGGGCAATGGTGGAAGCCGACCGGTGCTACCTTTTATCGGTTTTCGAGTTTGAAAGAATTCAGAGAGTTTGACCAGCCGGGATATGCACGGGTATGCGGGAATTTCTATGTCGACACTCAGACCCGTTCAGACGGATTAGTGCTTCTCACACATGAGACGCGTGTCGAAGCAGCAGATTCGACTGCCCATGCCAAGTTCAAATTGTATTGGAGAGTGATATATCCCGGTGTTGCCTTGCTTCGAAGGATGTTGCTTGAGGCCATTAAAGTAAGAGCGGAAGCACTATCATCCCGATTTTGACGTCTTATGGTTCTTAACGCTAGTTGATCGAGGCACTGGGATGATAAAAATAGACCTTAACAGCGCAATCAACCGCCCGGTTGACGAGGTCTGGAAGTCTCTGACTAACCCTTCTGTTGCAAAGCAGTGGATGTCAGGGCTTCTCCAGGTGAGTTCGATTTCTGAGGGCCCTTGGAATGTTGGTACGAAAATCCTGAAGGTGCAGCGGTTCGTGGGCTTACGGACTGAGATGGTCTATGACACCACAGTATATGAACCCAACAGAAAGTTAGCATACAAGACCGTGTCGGGGACTCTGTCGGGACCCTTGTCCTATGAGGCGTCCATAACCCTCGAGTCAATAGAAAGTGGCACTAAGCTGATCTATACGGGCCGGGGAGAGCTACGTGGTTTCTTCAAGCTAGTCGAGCCGGTCTTCACTCGCTGGGCAAGAAGACGCTTCAAGAACGATTTCAATACCTTCAAGGTGCTCCTGAAAGCCCAAGGTTATAGCGCGTATTTGCATCACTCTCGAAGTCAAATAGGCGCGCGCTGATTTCCCGGAAACTACCAACTTTTTGGAAGCAGGATTCCTAGTGCGCCTGAGCCTAAATAGGAAAGATGCGGCCCGGTAAGAAATCCATGAAAAATCTTCGTAAAATGCACTTATTTGAGTCGAACTCGCAGGGCATGCGGATCGGCTCGTTCAACTCCATCTACAATATGAGTGATAGGAGCGATGGCCTGAAGCACCCCATCTTCCCGTCTTGTTCGACCCGTATCACGCCTACCCCAGGTGTGTTGCCTACGGCGTTGTTAACGCCTGCCACATTCGCAGTCAGCGGACTCACAGTCTACATTCAGCCATAGCCCAACGAAATGCGATTGGAGCAGGTAGGCACCTAGCGTTGATCATGACTCCCATCCTCGATCTAGTTTTTAGTGAGCGCGCGCTCTGTGTAAGGGATCGTCCCTCTACCGATAGCTCCAGCTCTTGCGGCCGCTTCCTGATTATTATCTTCAGATTTGTGATCTGGCTATTGCGATTGGTGTTTTGTATCGTTCGCTGGGTTCTCTGCGCGCTCTCTCTCTGAAGTTCTGTTTCTGTGGTAAGCTGTGATTTGTGATACCGATCAATTCTTGAATTACTTGTATTGGCCGAAATTGTCATTTAAGGTCTGATGTAGCAGTCAGTATGGCAATTTCTCTTGACGCAAGACGATCTGTCAGTTTGATGCTTGACATCCCTGCAATAAGACCAGCAATCAGCATTGGAGCGAGCAGAATTAGGACCATCTGGTTTGCACCCATCCATAAATTAAATGCGTACCAGCCATCAAGGTACGATGCAAAGGGTGCGATAAAACCCGAAGCGAGCAATGTCTTCCATTTTGCATTTCTATTGCCTATCCACAAGTCGAAGAGGAATACAGGAATTATGAAGGTAAGGTATAGCGGAATAAAAGAAACTAGTTGTGGGCCAGGGTCTTTAGCACCAAGGATCATAGCGCGAAAGCCAAGGTTTGCAGTTGCAGACACAAATGCAGAAAGTAATGCAATGACCGTAAGGGCTCCTCTCCATGCAAAGACTCTTTTCGTAATGAAGAATACTAGAGTCCCTGTCGCAGAAACTAGTGTTGCACCTATAGCAAAAGCTATCTGCGTTGTCTGCTTTACGAAATTATCGCCAAGATGGAACGTGTATGCGATGCCGTTAACATCCAAGACAAGATAGACCGCTGTGTTCAGGTCTAGCCAGAGGGTCGTTAATGCTATAATTGCAAGTAGTTGGAGCCACTTTTGCGATAGTAGAACCTTCGCAGAGATTCTTGTGCCGTAAAGCTGAAGAAGACGGATATTGCCGACTGCCATCCCGATGCCGTTCAGAATAATTCCTCCTATCAGCAATGTATGAGACGGAGTGAAGAGGAATGGGTCAAAGCCAAAATTAGTGTGCCACCAAAAGTCTGCAGGCCCTGCTATGATTTGCATACCACCTCCTACAAGTGCAATATTAAGCCCAGCCAGCAATGACTTTTGAGAACTCTTGCCTCTAGAGGACAATCGAATTACAATGCCCAAAAAAGCTGCCATAAGGATTAATACAATTCCTGCATAGAGCAGGACATGGTTTGGGCCGAAGAAAGTTTCTACCAAGCCAAGCGTATGCCATGAAACATCCCAATAACCTCCCGCAATCTGTAGGAATGCGCCTACAGTACCTATGGTATAAGCTATGAGCAGCAGATTCTGCAGCACAATCTAATTATGATGCCAGATGCTTTTAACCGCTACGATGCTGGTACTTTGCTTGGAAATCTTCTTACTGGCTATCGATAGGATATAGCTCCTATCTTGCGCGCTAAACCGTCACAGAAGAACCGCTTAAAGTTTGATTGCGACACAAGGAACCATTGCGACCTAGTTCTTTTAAAGGGAGGGCCTTTGGGGGGATAGCATGGCCTCAATTAGAGTAAAGGATGACGGTTCGGCGCCGATCGTAGCGAAAGGTCGCGAACCGCCGTTCAAGCAGGGTGAATACTACGTGTTCGAGGTCACCGACGATGAGGCGAAGTACTGGAACAAGCTTCCTCCTGGGAGAAAGGACGAGATCTGGAGGCAATCAAGGAAAGAAGCCAGAGACGTCCGGCTCCTTGTGGAAGCATTCGTCTACAAGCCACGCCACGTGAAATGAACCCTAGGCTCGTGCAGACGACCCCCGAACCTCAAATCGAGATTCCCTGCTTCTAAATGTAGGGTTCCTTCCGGCCCATTTTTAGCCTGGTTTACACCACTCTTGCTTCTTATCCAAAGAACTCTTTGAGGCTCTGATCAAGAACTTTATGAGGAAAATGGCCATAGGCATGAAGAGGATACTGAAGTAGCTAAGTTTCTAGCGGCTCCACGAAAGCCTAACGCGGAAGATAGATGGGTTTCAGATGATGCTCAGATGTTATCGGACTCATTACTAAGAGGAAAGGTCGTTTCAAGAAACCTTCGCGGTTTGCTGAAAAAAGGAGGTATCTGTGTCCGCGTCGAATATGCAAAGGCTGAGAGAGAAAGGTTGACCGAACTTGAACAATGCCGTCTAGCTTTCGAGGAGGGGTCGTTGAAAACATCTGTGAATGGAAGAAAGGCAGAAAAATTATTCGACTTCATTAGTTCCACTTACTTCCAATCGAAAGTCATGGAAGATGTGTATTATCAGACAAAAGATGAAACCGATAGAAAGGGAGGTTACTCGATAACTATGGTGGAAGCAGTGTGATGAACCTTGGTTCTTCAAGCACAGAAATATGTGAGAAGATCCATTTACACTCTTTTGCATGGGGGAAATGTCCCACCGTCCCTATCTCCCTCCTGCGACACTACCAATAACTGCTAGACTTGAGCCCGTTTGCATTCAAATCCCACCAGGCCTGCACCCTATAATCGCGATTTGCAAAAAGAGGGGAAGGGCAGGTCGGGCAAGTCAACCTAACCATGTAGAATTAGTTATTCCCGAGCGACGAACTATTCTTTTTTAGCTTGTGTTGCATGGCATTGACGGATGAAGGCAAGGCGAATCTTTGGAGATTTCGAGCCGTACGGCTGGGAACCCTCCAACGAGCAGATAGCTAAAGAGTTTGGACTCAAAACTGACAGAATACTCAGGTTTGATACCAACACATCACCTTACATCCCTTCATCTCTTCTGCAAGAGCTCAAGAAGGGCTTGGAAGACCTTCCAGTAAATAGGTATCCAGACACGTCTTATTCCATTTTGAGGAGAAAACTGGCATCGTACAACAAGTGCAACCCAGACAACATCATGGTTTCGAATGGTGCTGATGAGTCGCTCGACATAATTGTAAAGACCTTCGTAGACGAAAATAGGGAAGTCATATTATCTGTCCCTACATACTCCTATTATCCTGTGCTGGTACGCTTAATGGCTGGGAAGGTAAAACAGGTCAAACGGAACAAGGACTTTTCTGATAACTTTGCTGCTATAAAGAATGCGATAGGAAAGAATACTTGCATGGTAATGCTCTGCAGCCCCAATAACCCTACGGGCAACTTGGTAAATCCTGAAGGTCTGAGGAGCCTGCTTGAAACGAGCTGTGCCGTTATGATCGACGAAGCCTACTATGAGTTTTCCGGCAAGAGCCTCGCACACCTTACAAAATCATATGACAATCTAGTAATAGTCAGGACATTCTCGAAGGCATTTTCGCTTGCGGGTTTGAGAGTGGGCTATACACTAGCTTCTGAAAAAACAACCTCGCTTCTAAACATGGTCAGGCCTCCTAACAGTGTCGGGGTAATCTCGCTTAGGCTTGCGGAGATAGCCCTAGACAATACAAAATTGGTAAGAGAAAACGTTTCTAGGATACTTGGCGAGAGAAATCGCTGTACGGCAGAGCTCTCTAAAATCAGAGGGATCAGAGTTATTCCTACAAATGCTAACTTTATGCTCATTCGATTTGGAAAATATACAGGCTCGGAAGTCTACAAGAAACTAGCTAAGAGAGGGCTTGTCGTAAGAGATGTTAGCAAGTTACCTGCCCTGAAGCACTGCGTAAGGTTCAGTGTTGGAAAGCCAGAAGAGGATGATGTACTTCTAAAAACGATCCGTGAAATAGCCAAGGGCTGACCATGGTACTAGTGCTCTCTCGCGAAGACATCGCTTCAGTCCTCGAAATGGATGATGTCATTGATGCGGTGGAGAGGGCATTCGTCGATTTTGCTAAAGGAAAGGCAAAGATGCCTCCGAGAAGCATAATGGATTTCCCAGAAAATGATGGATGGGTAGGGATAATGTCTGCAGCCATTGAAACTGCAGGCAGCATAGGGACAAAGGTTGTGACTGTATTCAAGAACAATGCAGGAAAGTCTATGCCGACTACCATGGCCACGATTCTGCTCAACGACGCAAGCACAGGAGAACCTCTTGCAATAATGGAAGCTGGCCTGATAACTGCTATGAGGACTGGAGCAGCAAGTGCGATAGCTACAAAATATCTAGCACGGAAAGACTCGCATGTTGTTGGCCTGTTTGGAGCTGGAATACAGGCAAAGTATCAGCTGTTTGGAGTGAGCAGGGTAAGAAAAGTCGGTAACGTCAAACAGTACACCCCTACCAAAGCAAGGCAAAAGAAATTCGCAGAGGAGATGGAAAAGGAAATCGGTGCAAAAATTCAGATCGTTGGAAATCCAAAAGAATCGGTGCAAAATTCGGACATCGTGATAACTGCAACAACATCTCCAACTCCAGTCTTCAATGGTAAATGGGTTTCAGATGGTACGCATATCAACGCAATTGGTGCACACACAAAGGACACAAGGGAACTTGATACGACACTAATTGAAAAGGCAAAGATTGTCGTGGACCTCCGAGAGGCTGCTCTCAAAGAAGCTGGAGAGATTGTGATTCCCAAGGCGGAAGGCAAGAAGTTAAACATCTACGCGGAACTGTCAGAACTTGTTTCTGGCAAAAAGAAAGGAAGAACATCGGATTCAGAAGTCACTGTTTACAAGGGATGCGGTATAGCACTTGAAGACCTAGCAGTGGCAAAACTTGCTTATGATTTAGCAACAAAGAAGGCTCTAGGGAAGAATATCTACCTGCAGAACTAGGTCTCGAATACCAGTATGTACTCGTGAGGATAGGCAAGGATCTTGTTCAATGACCTTGCAGAAACGAACTTTCCTGTTGCTGGGTCTCTTGTTGAAGGCAAATACTTTGAAGGGACTTCCCTCGAAATTACTTTCTTGAGCGACAAACCCATGTTGACAAACATCTCGACGAAGACCTGCGCGTTACATATTTCAACGCCCCTAAGCTTAGTATTACCAATGACTATGGCTATCCTTCCAGAAGGTTCGAGCACTCTAAGCATTTCTTTAAAGCATTCCTGCATGTCTGAGAAGTAAGCAGAAACAGACCTTCCCAGTCCTTCGTCGTTCTTTGAAAGGTTCGTTATGACATCATGGGCCATGTAGCTCAACAATTCTGAGCGTGTTTCCTTTCTCGACATTGACCCAATGAATATTCTCCTTATTTGTTCTGATGGGAAAAGATTGCCGAGCCACATCAGCGTAAGCTGATGGATGTCAGCATATTCGTAGCTTGTAACGTAAGGAGGAGAGGTTGCTACGAGCGAAATCGTTTTGTCCTTTATGGGGAGCCTTTTCGCATCGGAGATTTCAATGCTCTTTCTAGAATTGAAACCTTCTATGTCGAGGAGAATGTTATAAAGCTCTTCATTTCTAGCCTGCATCTTCAACACATGTCTGCGGAATATCTCTATGGGCTTTGGCTCAGTTTTGGCAAATTTGTCGGGCTCTCTATATGGTTTTATCGAGTACATGCTCCAGTAGCTGCATGCCTTTAGTATCTGTGAGAAAGCGCACAGAAAGAATGTCTTGACATCATTGTCGTCGAAATTAATTGCACGCAAAATTGTATTCAGTTCGGGAATTACCCTTTCCGGGAACCAGCTGTGAATTCCTTTAGGCAGATTATCTGTCGATGCTTTTCGATAGTACTTCAAGCTGCTGAATAGGTACTCTATCGATTTTTCCAGAACGCTTGGATTGATTGGGGTCGTCTTGGCTTTTGTTATTAGGTAGCCGAGCGGGTTTATGTCGGAGCCATATGCAACTCTTCCCGATAGCAGGCCTTCGAGCACAGCCGAGCCGGAACCGCAGAATGGGTCAAGAACAACATCATCAATAGAAGTGTTTTCCTCTATGACCCGCCTTGCAAGCTGCGGTATGAACTTCGCAGGATAGCGATGGTAACAGTGCGTAAGGTAGTTAGTATCCTTCTGCGTCAACCCTCTGAAAGACCAAGATTCGTCATTTCTTAATTCGGTAAATAGGGAAAGGTCAAGCCTGTAGCCTAGCGACGGTTGCACTCATTGTGCAACTCCTCCCATTCAATTCCAGAGAACGACATCTGCGATACATATGGGACAAAGGCGTCCCTTACTCAGTTGAATAGTATCCGGCTAAAAACTTTAAGATAATTATGTGAAAAATTTGTAACTCTAGCCTTGACGCTCTATCTCTATTTTTCCGCTAACGTTTCTTAATACGAGAATTTTGTTTTCCTCAAAGGTTACTTTGAGGTAATTGTCCTTCTCCTCTATTGCAACTACCTTGGCAAATTCGAGACCTTCAGTTGGGTCAGCCATCTAGATCACTCTGGTACGCTTGTAACTTCTAGTTTCTCGTTTGCAGCATTGACAAACATGAATCTGTTGTCTTGAAATACAAAGACAACTTCATTGTCGCTTCTTTCGATGGTCATCAGCAATTGCCCTATAACTCCATCAAACTTTGCCATGTCTAGCTGCAAGTTTTTTTGAAGATGATATTAGCGTTTCCATAGGGTTAATCTTTAGGCTCTTTTATGGTGCTACAGAGCAGAGTTGGGAGAACTAACAGGATACAGAGGAGCCTCGTTGAAGGTGCTCTCGCAATACGAGATTTCTGTTGGAGACCTCATACTTGTCAAGGCCAAGGGAACTGAGTTTAGGGGTTCTCTGCTACCTCGCTATGAACATGCGGATGATAGGCATGTTGTTTTGAAACTCGATAACGGCTACAATATCGGGATTGAAGTTTCTAGTATAGAATCGATAAAGAAACTTGCAGGGGGCCAAAAGCCGAGTTTCGTCGCTCCTCCTCTTCCAAAGCTCGACCCTAAACTGCCTAAAGTTTCAATACTCGGAACAGGCGGCACGATTGCAAGCAGGATAGACTACAAGACTGGTGCTGTACATCCAGCCTTTTCTGCAGAGGAACTCTATTCGGTAATACCAGAACTGGCAAGGTGCGCCCAGATAGAAACTGAAGCAGTATTCAACATCTACAGCGAAAATATGACTCCCTCGCATTGGACAAAACTTGCTGATGCCTGTACAAAAAAGGCTCGGAGTGCAGACGGGATAGTTATTGGTCATGGGACAGATACCATGGCCTACACCTCAGCAGCTCTAAGCTTTGCACTACAAGGAATTGGAATTCCTGTAGTGTTTGTCGGCTCCCAGAGATCTACTGATAGACCCTCTTCGGATGCCGCGATAAACATGGTTTCTGCTGTGACATTTGCAGCTAGGGCTCCAGTTGCAGGCGTGTACGTTGCCATGCATGCTAAGACTGATGATGCTAGTGTTGCCGTGCATTTGGGCACGAAGGTGCGCAAGAACCACACCAGCAGGAGAGATGCTTTCGAATCGGTAAACACTTCACCAGTTTCGTACGTTATAGACGAAAAAATCGAGATAAAGGCAAGAAACCTTCCCCCTAGAAAGCATAGCATCTTGGAGTCTAGAAGCAAGTTTGAAGAGAAGGTCGCACTCGTAAAGTTCTACCCGGGTTTTGATAAACTACTGATTGAAACTTTGGTGAAGAATGGCTCCAAAGGGATAGTTCTTGAGGGTACGGGGCTGGGACATGTCAGCACAAACTGCTACGTTGCAATAAAGAAGGCAGTAGATGACGGGGTGCTTGTTGGAATGACTTCGCAGTGCATTTGGGGGAGGGTCAGGATGACTGTCTATTCTACGGGAAGAGAACTACTGAACCTTGGTGTCATACCTCTTGGCGGCATGCTTCCAGAAACTGCCTTGGTCAAGATGATGTGGGTTCTTGGTAACTTTGCTAATGCTGAAGAGCAGAAAAAATTGCTGCAAAACAATTTGGTTGGAGAAATAAACGAACGCTCTCCGCTTGAGAGGCGCTCCAAATGATGTCCATAGACCCCACAAAGATAAACCTCAAAGTTGGACTTGAAATCCACCAGCAGGTAGCCAGTAGCACGAAGCTTTTCTGCAGCTGCAGCAACTTTGAATCCAAAGAATTCCCTTCCGAATTTGTCAGAAAGTTGAGGCCGACGCAAAGTGAGTTAGGGCAGATTGACCCTGCTGCGTTATTCGAATTTCAGAAGGCTAGGACAATAAGATACAAAGCAAATAATGAATCTGCTTGCTTGGTAGAGACTGACGAAGAGCCTCCTCACGATGTCAGTAGCGATGCGCTTGAAATTGCTCTTACAATTTCTACGCTCTTAAAGTCAAAAATTCTCGATGAAGTTCATGTAATGCGAAAGATAGTCATCGATGGATCGAATACTACGGGCTTCCAACGCACGATGATCGTTGCCCTTGGCGGGGAACTCTCTGCTGGCTCGTTGAAGGTCGGGGTTCAGGGAATAAGCTTGGAGGAGGATGCTGCAAGGCTTCTTGGAGAGGTTGAAGGCATAAGAGAATACGGCCTTGATAGATTATGCGTCCCTCTGGTTGAAGTTGCACTTGCACCTATATCTAGCTCCCCGAAGGACGTTCAGGAAGTTGCTTTAGCGCTTGGCAGATTGATGCGCTCAACAAAGAGAGTGGCTAGAGGGCTGGGCACGATAAGGCAGGATGTGAATGTTTCAATCATGGGAGGCAAGGTTGTGGAAGTAAAGGGCGTGCAGAAGCTTGATCTGATTGGAAAGGTTGTCGAGTTTGAGGCTCAAAGGCAGCTGGCACTCGTAAAGATAAGCGAAGAACTTCAAAAAAGAGGAGTCAAAGAAGCAGATTTCGATGTTGAACCGCTGGATCTTACCGAAATGCTTGCATCTTCGAAAAGCACCGTCATAAATAAGGCTCTTGCATCCAATGGCTGCGTTTA
Source organism: Nitrososphaerota archaeon (assembly GCA_024860875.1). GTDB lineage: Archaea > Thermoproteota > Nitrososphaeria > Nitrososphaerales > UBA57 > VHBL01. The sequence goes on from JACPSZ010000007.1 coordinate 175,771, forward strand.
CGGTGTGAAGCTTAAAGGCTTTGGAGGTTTGCTTGGCTATGAGCCTCACGAAGGGATAAGGCTCGGAAGGGAACTTGCAGACCTTGTAAGGTTCTACGGCCTTGGAGGTTTGTTCCACTCCGACGAACTGCCTGCATACGGAATTACTGAAGGTGAAGTTAGTGCAGTGAAAAAGCACTTGCAAATCAACAATAACGATGCTTTCATCCTTCTGTCTGGTCCTCGAAGCAACGTTTCAGTTGCTATGAATGCCCTGATAGAGAGAGCTAAGTATGCTCTTGCAGGAGTGCCAGCAGAAACGAGAGGGCCGACGCCAGACGGGAAGACCAGATTCATCAGGCCAAGGCCGGGCTCGGCAAGGATGTATCCAGAGACCGATATTCCCCCCATTGTAATAACTAAAGAAACGCTTGCAAGGATTCAAAACTCTCTCCCTCAGAGCTGGGAAGCACAGATTGACTATTATGCGAAGAAATATCAGTTAAGCACAAAACTTGCAGTGCAGGTCTACGATTCTGACTATGCTGACCTTTTCGAAGAAATAACGTCCGCGACAAGAATTCAGCCGAGTTTCACAGCAGCGACGCTCACAGAGACTATTGTTGGGATCGCAAGAGAAGGCTTTGACATATCCAGAATTTCGAACGAGCAGATTAAGGAAATTTTCATTAAAGTAGAGAAAGCGGAATTTGCAAAAGAATCTTTGCAGCCTATACTTGAAAGCTTGGCTAAAGGAGAGGTTTCGTCTGTGAGCGACGCTGTCAGCAAACTGTCCATAAAGGGCATCTCAAGTGAAGAACTTGGCAGGATAATCTCAAAGATTCTTGAGGACAATTCTGCACTGATAAAACAAAAAGGCGAAGGTGCATTCAGCGCTCTTATGGGCACTGTCATGGCACAGGCAAGAGGCAGAGCTGACGGCCAGTTGATCAGCAAAACATTAAGAGATAAACTAAAAGAAGCACTCCGTTAAATTTACGGGAAACCGAGAAGGCTCGATCCTTGCCATCAGGAAGGTACGATAAAATTTACGGTAATCCAACTAGTTTTTAGATAACTTCTCCATGAGCTAAGCGGAATGGCAAAAGCGTATATTATGATAAATTGCGACAAGGGGTTTGGTGAAGAGACGCTGAAGGAGTTGAGACGAGTGAAACATGTTACTGCCGCTGATGTCGTTTATGGGGTGTACGACATTGTCGCTGTGGTTCAGGCTCCTACCATGTCAGCAGTAGAAGAAACAATAATCAATAAAATCAGGAAGGTCAAGGGAGTAAGTTCTACACTTACTATGCTGGTCGCAAAGACCTAGTGTAATTTATTTGGCTGGCTCCTTTCGGACTGGCTTGCCCGCTTCTGAAGTGATTATTTCCTCAACCTTCTGGAAGTACAGTCTTGTTGCAAATGGCATCTGCGAAATGTTGCTCTCTATTGCATCTACAACATAGGTGATAGCCCTTCGGGAGCATTTTATGTTGAACTTCATCCACAGAACATCGTCCTGCACGACATAGATAGAACCCTTGAGATGCTCTGGCGCCATCCCCTTTGCTTGGTCAACTATGATTTTGTACCAGCCGGCAAGCATATCAGGCTCTAATCCAACGCTGATGTCGTGTATTGTTGCCGCTAGGTTTTCAAGAACCTTTAGCTCTACGTTATCAGACATTGGCTTGTTAGTATTGCTAAAGATTCTAAAGTCCTAAAGTCATCTTTTGCTAACTTGCTTGTCTAACAAGAAGTTTACTTGATCCAATCAGCCACGGTCACATCCGGAGGTCTTTCCATGACCTTTTCAAACCTGCAGTTCGGGCATTTGAGATGATGCCGAATCACATTTCTAATTCGGTTTAGTTCTGATTCAACCGTCGCCCTTTTGCCGCAATTTGGGCATTTAGTATAGGATATCTCCTTGGTCATACAACATTATTAATAGATATACTGCTAAATTAATTTGCCTAACGGCACGCTTCGAGTTCGGGAATTCTGAATCATTTCTTTCTTGAGAACTTTTCTGGAGGCCCGAAATCCATGTGCTCTGGAGGCTTCGAGGGAATTACGAACCTGATGTACGAATAGTTGTATTTGTCGTGGTAAAAGTCAGAACCTTCGACCGCCTTCTTGTACGTTAGTTCGAATTCTTTCCAGTCTTTGTGCTCAATTGCAACAAGTATTGGTGAGAGATGATGCTTTTCAAAAGTCTCCATATCCTGCGTGTATTTCGGTCTGGTGACCTTTACAATGTTCAGTACGGCTGTCGTTTCATTATACTGATGTTTTGCCATGGGCCAGTTGCCACCTTTGGCAGCGTAGTACAAATAGTAAAAGCGTCTTGAAATTTCATCCATTAACCTTGCCATGCCAGGCTGAATCTGGGCTAATTGATCAATTGTGATCTCGCCGTGCTTAGTCTTGCCTGCAATTCTTTCTTCCATGCCATTTAACCTCCTTAACGCCTGCTATAAAGGCCGATTATTTCTGCTTCTGCAAGAATATGGCCTTGAATGGCTCGGAGAACCTGTTGTTTGGTTGATCCTGGAAGAAGACCAAGAGTAGTATCTAAAGCATAGAGGTGAAACCTATAGCGATGAGTTCCTGAAGGAGGGCAGGGCCCTCCGTAGCCAATTCTTCCAAAGTCTGTCTTTCCTTGAATACTCCCGTCTTGCAGGGTCGGTTTAGTTTCTATGCCTTCCTTCAGACCGTTCTGAGATGGAGGCATGTTGAAAATAACCCAGTGTGTGTATACTCCCACAGGTGCGTCTGGATCATCTGAAATAAGGGTAAAAGACTTGGTATTCTTTGGTGCATCTTTCCATTTGATTTCTGGAGAAATATCATCGCCATCGCATGTATACTTAGACGGTATTCTTTCACCATTCTTGAAAGCTGGACTTTCGATTATCATCTTCCAATCCCCTATACCGCATTTGATTAATAATGACTTCCTAGCTTATATACAAAGCATAGAAAATTTCTGATCTATGAAGTGATTTGGCTTTATATATAATCCCCTGTCATTTTTTTCACACAGGGGCGCGTTTGTTAGTAACTACAGCTAGGCAGATGTGCAACTACCCCCGGGGAGTATGGACACACGCAATGGTGCCATAGGTACCCTAATGGAGGAGTCATGCGTGCGTTAATACAGAACATATTTTATCTCCCCAGCAGTTAGGCAAATAGTTCATGGCCTTAACGTTCTTTAATACTCTCGGAAGAAAGTTAGAAGAGTTCAAGCCTCTTCAGGACAACCATGTAAGAATGTACACTTGTGGCCCTACAGTATATGATTACCCTCACATAGGAAACCACAGAACATTCGTCTTTGAAGACATCCTCCGAAAGTACCTAAAGTTCAAGGGCTACAAGGTCACTCAAGTGATGAACCTTACAGATGTTGACGACAAGACGATTACAGGATCACAAAAAGATGCGATCCCTCTAAATGAATATACAGCAAAGTATTCTAAAGCCTTCTTTGAAGATTTGGAGAAACTCCGCATAGAAAGGGCAGAGTTCTACCCTAAAGCTACGGATTTCATAGACGACATGGTTACATTCATCAAAAAGTTAATCGAAAAGCATTATGCGTACACAAGCGAAGGTTCAGTATATTTTGACATTACCAAGTTCAAAAATTACGGAAAATTATCTGGTCTAATAATAGAGCAGCTAAAATCTGGGGCCAGAGTCAAAGTTGATGAATACAAGAAAGAGGATGCGCAGGATTTTGCCCTCTGGAAGGCGTGGGATTCTGCAGACAAGGATGTATTTTGGCAGACCAATCTCGGAAAAGGAAGGCCAGGATGGCACATAGAATGCTCAGTAATGTCGACTAAATTGCTAGGCGAAACCTTCGACATACATGCTGGAGGCGTCGATCTGATATTTCCTCATCACGAAAACGAAATTGCACAGTCGGAAGCATTGACAGGCAAGAAGTTCGTCAAATACTGGCTGCATTCAGAACATCTGATAGTTGAAGGACAGAAGATGTCAAAGTCTCTCGGAAACTTCTACACGCTAAGGCAATTAATTGAAATGGGCCATGATCCGATAGCAATACGATACCTTCTGATTTCAGCGCACTATAGAGCACCATTGAACTTCACCTTTGAAGGATTGAAACAGGCTACAGCTTCTTTGAAGAGGTTGCAAGCGGTTTACGAAAGGCTGGAGAGCATTAAAGGAACAAGCAATGACAACAAAGAATTTCAAGATTTAACAAGTTCTACACTCAAAAAGTTTGAAGAAGCTATGGATGCCGATCTTAATACTCCTCTCGCACTGGCAGCATTATTTGACTATGTCAGGGACGCCAATAGGCTACTAGATGCTGGCAAGTTCTCCGAAAAGGACAGGAAAAAAGCATTGGAAGTTCTGCAGAAGATAGATTCCATATTCTCGGTAATGCAAGTTTCTAAAGATGAAATTGACAAAGAAATCGAAGAGCTCATAGCTAAGAGAAATGAAGCTAGGGCAAAGAAGGACTGGGCTTTAGCAGACAAAATAAGAACTAAGATTTACCAAAAAGGTTTCATCCTCGAAGATACACCTGCAGGCACTAAAGGGAAAAAAGTCAGCTCTTGACTTTCTGCATGAACCACGACTGCCTTATGATCGGGTTTATCTTTGCTATCGCGATAGTAGGTACTACTGAAAGAATGACATGAAGGGCATTGTAGACTCCGCTAAACACTAACATTAACGTGATGAACTGTCCCTGCGATGCAAGTGTTATCCCTGCAACCTTCAAAGCTTTTGATGCTGTATTATAGTAAAAGTCGCTTGCGAAGAGCACTCCAACCACAACATAGTTAATCGGGGTCATCAGCAGAACTCTGAGGACAAGGCCCATAGCGATTCCCGATGCAAAGGTCTTCGATGTTCCGAAACCCATTTTCTTAGCAAGAATAAACCCAAGCCACATTCCTACTTGCATGGCAACTATCGCTGCGAGTTTCATGTAAGGGCCGGGAGGGAAGGAACTCCCTCTAATCACCATAATCAGCCATAATATGGTCGATGATAAGAAGCCCCACGCAGGTCCGAACAGAAGAAATGCAACGACAGTAGGTATCTCTGAGAAATCGAAGACGAGCCAAGGAAGAAGAGGGAAGGGGAACTTTACAAAGAGCTGCAGCAAGAACGCCATCGCACCGAGAATTGCCGCGCCTGCAATCTTTACGGAACGATTATCTAACCGTCGAGAAACACTAACTTCCTGCTGCACAATCATTGCAGATGTATGTTAGTTTATAATTGTTTCCTTCATAATCTATTATGACATACATGACATACTATCACTACGTGGAAACCATGATATTTATCGATTCGAGAACTTTATTCACCAGTTCTTGATTCCTAGGAGAAACTACCCTTGACCTGCCTACTTCGAAAACCTCCACAAGCTTTGCCTTCTTTAGAACAGAAACATGCCTGTACGTTGATCCATAGTCTATCTTCAGCTGATCAGAAATTGCCTTTATGTGCAGAGGTCTCTTAGTACCTATAATCATCTCCAGAATCTGCAGCCGAACAGGACTTGCAAGGGCATCGAAGAACTTTGCAAGATCATCCAATTTAGTACTTTGAGGCAAGCTCTACAGGAATCGCCTCTGAATCATATTTAACGGTTTGTTCTACTTCTTTCTTGACGCAGAAACTATGGAAAGGATATCTCTATCTTTTAGTTGATAGTCTGCAGGAAGTCTCAGCCCAGACCTTGAATCGATGGCGTAAAGTAGGCCCTTTGCAAGCTCTGTATGCACCGATCTAGCAAGATCAACGACAGTTGATCCTGAAGGGAGCAGGTAAACGTCTGGGAGAACATTTCCGTCTTTGTCCGCAAACTTTTCAGGATTAGAAACTGGATAGACCGTGTTCATTCTGAGCATCTTGAAAACTGCAGTATTGATGGCAAATTGCACCCCCGTCCTCATGTACTCCCCAAGTATTGCTTTGCGTATGAATCCCAAAGCTTCCAACTGTTTTTTATTTAATAAGGCCTTTTCTAGTATCTCGAACCTCTCCTGGCCAGGAATGTATCTTATGACGCCCTTCTGCTGAGCCCTTCTGAGCGTCAGTTCAGCCTCCCCGCTTACAGGTACAACTATTAGGTCTGAATAATATTCTCTCAATCTCTTGAAGTTCTCTGCAGCATGCGGCAGGTCCATCTTGTTGGCAACTATTAGAGTGGGCTTAGATTCCTCCCTTAACGCCCATGCAAAATTGCGCGTATCCTGATCAGACCAATTGTCAAAGGCTTTCTTGACCAAGCTTGTTTTTTCCACAGCAGTTACTACGTGGTTGAGCTTGATACCCATTCCTGCAAGAATTTCTGAAACTGCCAGGCCGATTTCCTTCCCTAATCTAATCTCCTTCGATATTTTGTCCCTGTTGGACTCTATGAGCTTGAGGTACCACATCACAAGCTCTTCTTCTATGTCGCCAATGTCTGCAACAGGGTCTCCCTCGCCAGCCTCGGTAATCTTGCCTTCAGAATCAACGCTTCCTGAAGCGTCTACAACATGCAGCAGTGCATCAGATTGAGTGGCAACAGAAAGGAACTGGTTGCCAAGGCCTTTTCCCATCGACGCTCCCTTTATCAGTCCGGGTAAATCAACAAGCTCTACAGGAATGTAACGCCACCCATCTACACACCTTGAATTCTTTGGACTGTCATTGATGTTGAACTCTCTATGGACGCACAGAGTCAGAGCATTAGTAATCCCAATGTTAGGCGTCTTTGTAGTGAATGGGTAAGAAGAGACTTCTGCAGACTGAAGGGTAGCAGCGTTGTAAAAGGTTGTTTTACCCGTGTTTGTTTTGCCTATAAGACCGATTTTAATTGCAGGCACTTCTATCGCTGGAAAGAACTATTCAATCAGATTTAAATCTACATCTTGGGCGTGCTACTTTGCTGGAGCAATGACACTTTTGCGAGATATTTCAATAACAAACTCAAACGGGATAATTCTATCGACAAAGAAAAGAAAGGTCTTTCTCGACCCAGAGAAGCCTCCAGACTCTGGCCTGTCGTTTGTTTCGCACGCCCATTTAGATCACATACATTCATCGTTTGACGGAAAGCGTGTCATAGCCTCTGCTGAAACTGTCCGGTTGGCCAAGGAGAGAGGATTCAACATAAACAACTACAGCGAAGAGGATGAAGATATAGAGACTTTCGATGCGGGACACATACTAGGCTCTCGCGCAATTCTAATCGATAATAGCATATTCTACACTGGGGACTTTGCCCTGCGCCCAAGAGCGTTTCTTGGAAGCGGGAAGGCGACAAAATGCGATGTATTAATAATGGAAACTACGTTCGGAAGCCCAGAGTACGTATTCCCTCCAGTAGCAAAGGTGTTAGAGCAGACCAATAGGCTCATTGCTGAAATGTTTTCGAAAGGCGTGCCCGTAGTATTGATGGGCTATCCGCTAGGAAAGTCGCAAATTCTGTCGCATTATTTTTCATTCTGGGATCCTGTTTATGTCTGTGAATCGATAGCAAAGATGAACAGTGCGCATACGGAACTTGGGGTAAGCCTCGGAACCAATTTCAAGAAGTACGAAGAAGCTAAAGAAAAAGGACTGCTGAACCGCAAACCATGGGTTCTATTATCTCCGTTAATGAGCGGAAGGAGCAGATTTGTAAAGGAGCTTAAAGAGGAATATGGTGCAGTTTCTGTTGCTTTTTCAGGCTGGGCCTGCAGGCCGGGCTACAAGAATGCCATGAATGTTGATTACGCTTTCCCTATAAGCGACCACTGCGACTTTAATGAGCTGCTGCAACTGGTGAAACAATGTTCGCCCAAAAAAGTGATCACCGTTCACGGCCAAAATGAAACCTTTGCAACATTCCTCCAAAAGCAGGGCTATGACGCTCAGTCGTCTTCAGCCCTCCATACATCGATGACCGACTTCATACACGAAGATTAAGCACCGTAATCACAATTTCTATATAGCATGTGTCGCATCTTACTGACAGTCAGGTGTGCAGATGTCATCTATAATGTTTAGGAAATTTGGAGAAGAATTGATCGGAATGGTGGGCAAGAAAATAATCGCATTGACTTCTGACGGCAAGGTATACCAAGGCGTCCTCCTTGGGATAGACGAAAAGCTCAATGTTATAATTGACAACCCAACAGGCGGAGAGAACGCCTACAAAGTAATTCTTAACGGAGCGTACTTGAAAGAGATAAAACTTGTAGAGAAGCTTTTTGACCTTAAAGCACTTTCAGATAGGCTGTCTAGAGTATTCCCAGGATTGGTAAGGCTCAGAGATGACATAGGTGCCATTGTTGTCATGGACAAGATCAAGGTTACAGAGCAGGGAGTTGCAGAGGGCGTAGGACTTGCAGCAGACCGCGTCAAAGCAGTTTACGACGAATTCGTCAAAGAGACAAAGAAGTAACCAATGCGGGACATATTCCAAGTCGATGAGCTAGACCTAGCTGGGCGTATCGGCAGGATAAGGACTCGACACGGAGAAATACAGACGCCGGCACTATTGCCCGTAATACATCCATACAACCAGAAACTTCCCGTCAGCGAAATAAAGAAGCTAGGCTTCCAAGCAATTATGACGAATGCTTACATTACGATGAAGAAGTTTGGAGATGGAGCTCTCAAAAAAGGGATCCATGAAATAATAGGCTTCGACGGCCCGATAATGACAGATTCTGGAGGGTATCAGGTTCTCAAATATGGAGAAGTAGAAACCAATCCGTTGGAAATGGCTAAGTTTGAAGAGGGCATTGGGACAGACCTTGCCATAATACTCGATACGCCAACGGGGAGAAGAGACGCATATGACGATGCAGAGGAAACTGTCGATCTGACTTTAGCAGCATGCAAGGAAACTCTTGCTGGCTTGAAGGAGAGGAATTCGCTGTGGATAGGGCCCGTGCAGGGCGGAAAGTTCCTTGATCTTGTCAATATCTCAGCAAAATCGATATCCAAAATGGACTTTGACATGTTCGCCCTCGGCAGCCCCACGGTAGTAATGGAGTCATACAATTTTATCTTACTTGCAAAGATGGTTTTAGCAGCTAAGAAAGTTCTCCCTTCTGGCAAGCCGTTCCACTTATTTGGCTTGGGACACCCTCTTCCTCTCTCGTTAGCGGTAGCACTGGGTTGCGATACTTTCGATTCCGCGTCTTACTGGCTCTACGCCAAAGACGGGAGATACATCACTGATCTAGGGACAAGGCACATTGAAGAAATAACATATTTATCCTGCAACTGCCCCGTCTGCTACAATTATACCGCACCTGAAATTCAAGAATCTGAAGAAAAGGTCATTCTTCTTGCAAGGCACAACATTCATGTTCTTTGGAGGGAGATACAGTCTACAAGGCAGGCGATAAGGGAAGGCAGATTATGGGAATATGTTGGCTCAAAAGCAAGATCACACCCTAATCTATGGAGTGCCTTCAACTACATAGCAAAGAACTGGGACTATCTGGAGAAGTTCAGTCCCTTCACTAAAGAGAGAGGTATTTTCATTTCAGGTTCTCCCGACGATCTAAGGCCAGAAATTCAGAGGTACAATGCACGATTTGAACTGATAAAGCCAAAAAAGAATGTCGTTGTCCTTCCTAACAACACTGAAAAGCCTTTCCTGTTTTCTCCACTTTATCTCAAAATTGATGCCAAGGCGGATGCACTGTTCTGCACCCTAAAGATTCCCTTCGGGCTGATCCCTGCAGAGATTTCAGACATCTACCCGTTTTCGCAAGCTGTGGTTTCCGAAGACATTCCCGAAGATGTCATGTTAATGAAGAGGGTCCAGGAGAGGGTAAAGAATCAGCTGAAGATGCTAAAGCCCAATAGATTGCTGCTCATAATAGACAACAGAGATTCAAAGGTGAACAGGTTTCTGCAGAGAATCTTGAAGCCCTCTAAGACCATCAAGCTGCTAGAATTAAAAGACAATTTCCTGCTGGAGACAAAGAAGGACATTAGAAAGCAATAGACATTTTACCCTCTGCGAAATTTTCAGTGACATTGACTTCAGTCACTTTTTACGGCGGGGTCGGGGAGATAGGCGGTAACAAGATACTTGTCGAGGACAAGGGCACCAGAATATTTCTCGATTTTGGTATGTCGTTCAAGGCCGAAAAGACATTCTATTCCCCGCCATTTCTGTCGCCTAAAAGTGGAAATGCACTGATAGAGCTAGGCATACTTCCAAAAGTCGATGGCCTCTATGAATTCGATGATAGCAAGGCAAGCGTGGATGCAGTCTTCATTTCTCATGCTCATTTAGACCATTATGGCCATGTTTCAATGCTGAAAAGGGAAATCCCAATTTATTGCGGAGAAACTACTCGCACCATAATCGAAGCATCTGCGATGACAAGGCAATCTAACTTCGAGTCAGACCTTGAAGGTATACAATGGAAGACCTTTAGGACTGGCAAAAAAATGAACGTAGATTCTATTCAGGTTGAACCAATACACGTAGACCATTCAGTACCTGGAGCATACGGCTTCCTAGTTCACACTTCTTCTGGCACGATAGTCTATACTGGAGACTTCAGGATGCATGGCCCCCGCAAAGACATGTCCGAAGAGTTCGTCGAAAAGGCTGCTGAAACTGATCCCATAGCGATATTGACGGAGGGTACAAACCTTACTGGTGCAGAAATTTCGTCCGAAGCAGAAGTTTCTGATAAATTATCAAGGCTTGTAAAGGCTACAAAAGGAATAGTCCTTGCAGAATTTTCAAAGAGCGACACTGATAGATTAACTTCGTTTTACAGCGCTGTAAAGAGCGGCTCAAGGTCATTGGCAATATCTATGCGGCAAGCGTACGTACTCAAAGCACTCGAAAAAGATCCCAAGCTTAAGCTTCCAAGGTTATCAGACAAAAATCTGCTGGTCTTCAGGAGGGCGAAGAAGAAGTACTATCCGTGGGAAAAGGAAGTTATGAATGAGGCTAACGTTATCGATTCGGTAAAACTTTCGAAACTACAAAATGAAACGGTCCTTGTGACATCTCTTGCAGATTTTGAGGAACTGATAGAGATTAAGCCAGCATCAGGCAGTTGCTACGTTTTATCAGCATCGGAGCCCTTCAACGAAGAGATGGAGATAGATTTCGACAAACTCATGTCTTGGCTCGCCCATTACGGAATAGTTCAATATCACATTCACGTTTCTGGGCACATAATGCCCCTGCAGTTAAGAGAGGCGTTGCAGAAGATTGAAGCCAAAAAGATATACCCCATCCATAACGAGCATCCAGAGCTCTTTGCAAAATTCGTTTCTGGCATGAAGAGCGAGGTCGTAGTGGCGGAGAAGGGAATGAATTACAAATTATAAGAAAAGTTAACTAACCCCGAGCACTAGTTTTTGGTTTGCAGAAATGAAGAAACTGATCATGCTTCCTGGGCCGACTAACGTTCCCGAGCCCGTCATGAGGGCCATGCTAGAGCCGATGATAAACCATCGGAGCACATCTTTCAGCAAACTGCTAAAGAGGATAATGGAGAAGGGTCAGAAAATATTCCAGACCTCTGGTGACATAATCGGGCTTACGACTTCTGGCACTGGAGGGGTGGAAGCTTCTGTAACTAATTTAGTCAAGAAGGGAGACAAGGTAATTGTTACCGTGTTTGGAGAATTCGGAACCAGACTTTCTGAGGAAATTGAGGACATGGGCGCACATGCTATCAAGATCACCGCACCGTTTGGCGACGCTCCTTCAATCTCTGCAGTTGAAGAGGCATTCCAAAAGAATGGGAAGGTAAAGGCGCTTTATGTTGTCGCCAACGAAACTTCTACGGGAGTAGCGGTAAGGTGGCTGAAGCAGGCTGGAGATTTGTGCTCTAAACATGGGGCCTTCTTTGTCGCTGATGCCGTGTCCAATTTTGGGGGAGATGATATTCCAGTCGATGCTTACAACATAGATGTTTGTGTTACTGCCAGCCAGAAGTGTATCGCTGCACCTCCGGGTTTAGCAATACTCTCGGTGGGCAAGAGGGCCAAACAATACATGCTTGACAATCCTCCGCCGATGCAGTATCTTAACCTCCCAAGGTACTTCAAATATGCAGAAAGAGGGGAAACTCCGTTCACGCCTGTTCTTCCATTGTATTGGGCACTTGATGCCGCTTTCGATATCATGCTCGAGGAGGGCATGGAGAAGAGAATTCAAAGGCATAAAATATGTGCAGATGCGTTTTATTCTGCCTTCAAGGCTGCAGGCTTGGAAACTTTTGCAAACCCTCAGAATAGGTCGAACACTGTAGTTGCCTTAGAGTATCCTCAGGGCTTCAACGACAAGCAGTTCAGAGGAGCAGTTGAAGACAATTACGGAGTAGTCCTTGCTGGAGGCTTTGGCGAATACAGTGGAAAGTTGTTCAGAGTTGGGAGCATGGGCGAAGTTCATAGGTATCACGTAATGACTACCGTGGCTGCAGTAGTCAATACAATGAAGCAGATGGGTACGCATGTTAATGTTGAAGCTGGATTGTCTGCAGCCGTAAGTGGATTAAAGAGCCTGTCATGATTTCGGAATATTTCTAACTCTGTTGATTCCGTCTATATCCTCGATTATCTTTGCAACTGCCTTCGGGACAAGATGCTTCCAAGGTTTTCCTTTTTCCATTCTTTCCCTTATTCCAGTACCCTTGTAGTTCCCTCTATCTTCTAAAGGAACCGGTAGGACTTTTACGCCTCTTTCCTTGAAGAGCTGGGTCGTTAAAGCCTCGTTTGTAAATACGATACTGTAATCTAGCACTAGAGCATCTACATAAGAGACCCAGACCGAGTGCTGCACTGCGTCTGGCACGGGGACGACGATGATCTTCTTGCAGTCCATCCCTGCTTCATCTATAGCCATCTTTATCATTTTGATTCGTTCCCCAGCAGTGAAAGGGTTTCTGGGTTCGTGGCTTTTTTGCGAAGAGCCTACAGCTATGTACAGAAGGTCTACCTGCTTTAGTGCAAAACGCACGGCCTTTAGATGCCCATTATGGAAAGGCTGGAACCTGCCTACAAGTACCCCTACCCTCATCGACTATACTCACAAAAATCCTATATTTTAAGCCTAAACTGCTCTGGATTCGATGATAGTAATTGATGGCTCTTATGGGGAAGGAGGAGGCCAGATTCTCCGCACAGCAGTAGGGCTTGCAGTGGCAACTGGACAAAGTATTGAGGTATTCAACATAAGAGCCAACAGACCTACTCCGGGATTGAAAGCTCAGCATTTGTGGGCTGTAAAGAGTGCCGCTGAACTGTGTGGGGGTAAAGTAGACGGTTTGAAGGAAGGCTCCAAGACGATAAAGTTTCAACCTAGCAAGCCTAAGAAGGAGCATCTGAAATTCGACATTGGCACCGCTGGGAGTATAACGCTGTTACTGCAGGCTCTAATTCCTGCTATTTCGCTTCAAAATGGAGATTTCAGGTTCGATGTTAAAGGAGGGACTGATGTAAAATGGAGTCCAACTCTCGATTATTTTAGGCGCATTGTAATACCGCTTTATTCGCAGCTGGGAATTGATGTTGCAATAGATGTCAGAAGGAGAGGATTTTATCCGGTTGGAGGGGGAGATGTTTCCTGCAAGATAACTGCAAGAGGTTCTTTGAACAATATTACATTGAAAGAAAAGGTCAGAGGCAAAACGAACATAGCAAGCATCTGTTCAAATCTTCCGAAGAGCATAGCAGAAAGGCAACTCAAGGCTGCAGAGGATTTTCTCATTAAGAATAATATCGATATTGAAAGCAAGGAAGCAGCAGTTGAACCTGCAGTATCTCCCGGCTCTGCAATTTGCATTTACCATACTAAAGGGTCTTTCATCGGAGGGGACAGCATAGGAGAAAGGGGGAAACCTTCCGAAAAAGTTGGCCTTGAGGCTGCAAAATTCTTTTTTGACGAATATTCGTCTGACTGTACATTAGATAGCCATGTTGCGGATATGGTAGTTCCTCTTTTAGCATTGGCGAAGCATGAATCTGTCTTCATAACTTCAAAAAAGACGGAGCACCTTCTGACGAATTTGCATATTGCAAGAACCATAACAGGATGCGAATATTCAGCGGAACAGCTCGACGGCGGGTCATTAATCATCCGAATAATCCCGAAATAACTGCACAAGCCTAATTAAGCAATAGTAATTGGGGTAGTTCGAAATGGCGTACCCACAATACATACCCGGTGCTACTGTAGTTGGCATAAGCACCGAGGACGGAGTAATTTTAGGCGCAGAGAAGAGAATATCCTACGGAACCTTCGTTGTAAGCAGGACCGGTAAGAAGCTGTTCAAGCTTTCAGATTTCGTCGGGGCAGGGTGCGCAGGCATGATTGCGGACATGCAGGCCCTCATGAGGGAAATCGCTGCCAATGTCAAATTGATCGAATTTGATTTGAGAAGGCCGATGCCTCCGAATTCCGTTGCAAAGCTAATGTCGGTGATAATGTTCGAAAGAAGATATTTCCCTCTTTTAACACAGGTAATCGTAGCAGGAGTCGATGGTGCTCCAAACGTGTACGTCCTAGACCCTCTGGGTTCAGTCATACCTGATGAATACGCAGCAGTAGGAAGCGGTGCAGAAATAGCTATAGGAATCATCGAAGCAGGCTATGACAGGAAGATGACTCTCAAAGAAGCGAAGGAGCTTGCTGTGAAGTCGATAAAGTCTGCAATTCAGAGAGATGCGGCCAGTGGCGACGGCGTAGACATAATCACAATTACTAAGAAAGGCATACAGGAAGAGAGCATGCCGTTCAAGCAGTAGAGTACACTCTACTATTGTAGGCCCTGCAATGCTCGAGCACAAGATTCCAGACTAGATATTCGCTTGGAATTATGCGGACGATATAATGAAAAAGACAGGTTCAAGCAGAAAGGCGTAAATTCATAATTCTGATGCCGAGAGTGTCATAGAATAGTTAAAGAATCCTCTTCTTCCATCCATTCTCTCTCCACAGCCATGCTCCGCAGTCTATGTGCCTAAGAAGGTAGATATTTTCAGGGTACAAATTGTGCTTAGGCATTTTACCAACATCCTCTCCCATACCCAGCTTCACGTACAGATGCGGTATATTTGCCGACCACCGCATACCAAGACCCTTAATTGCTGCGTATCCCCAGAGCGGAGTCGTAGTATGAAACTTTCCAGCATCGACTTCTGTAACTCTGGCTTTACCATCGCTATCCTCCTTAAGGTCGACAGAATAGCTCCCATGCGGTTTAGGGTCAAGAGCCTTCACAGCGAGCTCTCCAGTTTTATCGACCCTTTTATCAGCAATAATCCTTGATACGCTTGGCGTACCGGTAATCCCTGAAACGCTGACATGTTTGAACGGGTAAGCGAGCCTTTCTCTGCAGAATGACGTGATTAATTCTCCATCGAACCACAGACTGTCCCAAGCGATGTTTCTTCCAGGTAGGAATTCTTGTAGCATAAAGTCGCTCCATTTTGCCTTCTTCTGTATCACCCAGAGGGTAGTCCAATGCCCAACCTCTTCGCCACTACTGCACGGTAAGGCTAGTCTTCCTCCAGCCCCGCTCTTCGCCCTTACCCAGACTGGTTTCGTCCCTAATGACTTGAAGGCTTTTGGAACGTCTTTGGCATTTGAGATAGCCTCTGTCTCTGCAACCGGCACGTTCTTCTTCTTGAGAATCTTCTGAGTTTCCAGCTTGTCTCTTGCTATGATCTTCCAATCTGGAAGGTAGCACTTTCCTGAAATCGCTCTTCTATTCTTCGCTATGACTACAGCCTCCACGGAAGGTTGAGGGTGAACAAAATCAATTTTATGTTTCTCTACCAACGATGACATCAAGGGTACAAAACCAGCATCGTCGTGCCTTGGTGACCTTACTCTCACATCGACATCGGGAAACTCGATATTATATTTGTCGTAGTCTGTGCCTACCACAAATATTTTTTCATCCGCGACCCTAAGCGCATTGACAAAGTTGACGCCAGCAACTCCTCCAGAGCCTGTAACAAGAACCCTCTTCATTTATGGGACCTCAATTGTTATCTTGCCTTCCCCATTTCCAGCTATCTCTGCTGAATTTTCTGACGAAGAAATAACTCTACACTCTCCTTGCACTTTAAGTTTGTACCCTTTTGGGCAATCAGCATCGATTACCAGTCTCTTATCTTTTGGCTGAACAGTATAACTGAAAGATTTTCCCCGTTTACTTTCTCGCAACTCCGATCTCTCTCTGCTCAGCCACCATTCTGCTATCTTTTCCGCATTGGATACAAAACAGTTTTCGCCTGCAAGACGTTTTAAGATACGGGGGTATAACCGTCCGCCCTTCATCTG
Source organism: Nitrososphaerota archaeon (assembly GCA_024860875.1). Classification (GTDB taxonomy): domain Archaea; phylum Thermoproteota; class Nitrososphaeria; order Nitrososphaerales; family UBA57; genus VHBL01. The sequence goes on from JACPSZ010000007.1 coordinate 192,074, forward strand.
CAGGGCTTCCTGATGCCATAAGATAGTGAATAATCCATTATGCTCCTTGACTTTAGAAATTGCCTGCTCAACCTCTGCAAAGCCCTCTTCTTCCTGAAGGTGCATGTACCCCCAGAGCGATGTATCCATCAGTACTAATGGCAGTTCAAGAATATTCAAAGGCTCAAAATCTGATGATGGCGGGTGGTAAGGGAAGCATACCCCAGCCCTGAAACCTGGCTTCTGGTTGAACCCCCATGTTGTATCGTACATGAAACCTAGATCCTCCATTATCTGCCAAGTCTTTGAAGGATCGAATTTCAGGTAATGCTCCCTTATTCCCTTGGGCTTCTCCCCAGTTTCTTTTTCAAAAACGCTGAAATCTTCCCGCATTCTTTCTGCACTCTCATGAGTCCCAAACGAACCGTGTAATCCTACGTCCCAACCCTTAGCTGCAATTGATTTGATGTAATCTCTTCTGCCATTTAGGTTGTAGTCGTGCACGAGCAGATAAAACGACGATGTAAAATTCAACCCTGCTTCTAAATTAACCATCTTTTCAATGTTCCAATATGGGTCATCTAGAGACAGAATTCGTTTTATCATCAGAGATAAAGAAAATCTTTTCCTGACCTTCATGACACGGCTTAGAGGCGCAGTCAATCTATCCGCATCATGAGTAAGTGCAGATGCAAAATCAACTCCTTCTGGCCATAGAGCCTTCCTTACGAACGGTTTTCCTGAACCCAACCTTTCATCAAGTATTTCCGATTTTATGGTATTCAAGACACTGTTGACAGGTGCATCGAACACCCGTTCTGGAGATTTGCTCCCTGAAAGGTACTCAGCTATTGTGTTCATATCGGATGACGATAAACCGAAATCATAACCAATCGGGAGGCCCAATGTATTTCTGACAAAATTGGAAACGTAATCCTCCCTGCTCATACTCTATAGCAGCAACATCTGCAGAGTTTAAGCCTTAACTGCCTTGGCAAACTTGAAGACGGGTTTTGCATGTACTAACAATAGTAGATGAGTTGGGGTACTCTGATAGAGTATCTTAATGCAGTATTATGGTCTTTACACACGTGTTACTCCCCGTATAGGGGACCTGAGTATAGCTACTGCGGGATTGCACTATAAAGAAACGATAGTAAAGGAGTAGAGTACTTTACCTTAAGAGTGCTCACATTTAATATCTTAAGCTCTGAAGACTGAATCGGGCCTGTAGCCTAGCATGGATAGGGCGTCGATCAAAGAGCGTAAGCCTTCGGAGCCGGAGGTCGTGGGTTCAAATCCCACCAGGCCCGCCAAAATTCAGAACCCATTTAGCCTAGTATGTTCATCTAGCGTGTGCCATTAAATGCAGAAACTCTTGGCGCTGTCGATAGTAGTAGTTCTTGCTATTACTGTCTTAGCTGGCATTGGTATTGTTAATCTGTCCCAGAACGGAAATACTTTGGCCGCAGCTGAGCCCAAAGCAAGAAATCAAATTATAGCAAAACCCTCGCAAGAGGCTGATAAGAATAATCAAATTCCGATTCCTGATCAAATACCGGTGCAGCAGGCAAAACCAGAGCCCAAGGCTGACATTCCAGATGCCGTGAATCCTCAACTTCCTGCTCAAGACCCGGCAAAGGCTGCCCCTCGCGACCTGCTTGGCGAAACTGTGACATTGGGAGAGGCACGACGCCGGTCTAATTTCACAGTGCTTGTCCCGCCAATTCTCCCTGAGAACAGAACGCTCCAGCAGGTTAGGTTAGGCTCATGGAGCTCTCCAGACAGAGTTTCGCTCTTCTACTCAGGTGGAATGATGATAATCGAGGAGAAGGCTAACCCGAATGTAGACCCTGCGCTACTAGCTGAGAATGCGATAAGGGAAAATCGCTTGAGCTCAAGTTTATACAAACCCAAATTGCAACGTTTCATATACGCTGGAGCCGATGGTTTTGGCTACGACCCATGGTTATATGGAGAAGGAGACGACAGGGTAGTTTCCCCCGGCGCTATCTCTTTTATATGGCATGGTGCCCATTACGCTATAATAGCTAACCTGTCCTATAACGAACTGGTAAAAATTGCCATTTCAATGCTGCAATAGCAGGTTATGGTTTCTTAAACGCAGAAACCAGACAGATAGACGTCAAAACATACACTAAATGTGTAGCATGGTTCTTTACAACATCTAGTAACCGATCAAAAAGTTATCAAAATACGTCACAGAATCTGCTTTAGTCCGTAGCCCCACAGATCCTATAAGAAAAGTCGCATCCCTAGCCTCTATGACTCGTTTGCCGTCAAAGTATCCCTCTATTGATTCGCCTACTGCAACTACTGTCAAAGTATGCCAACTGCCTGCGCTTACCGCCATACTAATTGAAGCTATGATAGAACTTGTGCCTCCTACATACTTGTACAGAACTACATCATTCTCAGTAGCACTCGCCCTGAGCAGATAGTAATTTTTTGCATTGTCAAAGCGAAATATGATGCCTCCAGATTGGTCTATAGTGCCTGACACCGTCTTGAAGGATACGCTAACGTTAAGGTCTTTGTATTTTTCGCCAGTTAGGATTGCTATCGGAAAGTGCACCTGAACTTTTTCGTCGGAGGTTTGAGCTAGAACGTTTGGAGTGCTGGGGGCTGTAGGGTCGTTTTTAACTTGCCATTCGCTCCTTGTACCTCCCCCGGTTTTGTCAGCTTTGAGATAAGGCGGAATTGCACCTAGCTGATCGTTATCGAAATTGATAGATTTTTTCTGTGAGAATGTTGTTGCAACAGGCTTGGGAGCGTTCTGTTGCGGAGGTGCTGCAACTGGAGCTGCAGCTGGGGTTTGACTTGGGGCAGATAGAAACACGAATCCTGCAGCAGCTACGATTACAACAATCAGAACCGGCAACAGTTTCAGGCTTGTTTTCAATCTCTTGTCATCTCTAGCTGAAGAGCTAAACTCTCTGCTCTATAGGTTAAGTGGCTAAATTTAACAGTTGTTATAACATACTTTTGCTAAAGGTTGATAGACTCTGCTACCCTTTCGAAGTCTTTTGCGGTAATTGCAGAGAGCGTAATCCCAGTTGTCCTGCCCTTCGAGCCCGTTATCGCATTGAGCTGAAGTATTGTATCGAGATTGTGTGCTTCAAGTATTGTAACTAGGTCGTAAGCCCCGCTCGTCACATATTCAGCAACAACTGATATGCCGAGCTTCTTGCACGTTTCCAAGAACTGTGTTCGTCTTGCTCGAAACTGTTTCAGCTCTTTCAAGCCCTCTGGTGTGAACCTAACAAGGCGGATAAAGTATGCCATGCTCGTATTGTTGATGTTGGGGATTATTGAACCTTATAGCTCGCATGTTAGGCTAATATTGGATGCGCAGGCACCTTTGTTTCTCGTAATACTGTTGGTGGTACTCTTCAGCCTTGTAGAATTCCAAAGCTGGCTCTATTGCAGTCACAATATCCCTCTTGGACTTGCCCGAGTTCTGCAGTTTCGTCTTTGAAGCCCTGGCAGCAGCCTCCTGATTCTTGTTGTGTACGAATATGGCTGACCTGTATTGTGTACCAATATCTGGTCCCTGCCTGTTCATCGTAGTCGGGTCATGTATAGACCAGAAGACATCAAGTAGCTCTTCATAGGAAAGCTTTGATGGATCGTATTCAACCTGAACCACTTCAGCATGGCCAGTCATGTCGGTGCAGACATCCTTGTAAGTTGGATTCTTCAAAGAGCCACCCATGTAACCTACCTTAGTGGATTTTACTCCATTCACCTTCATGAACGCATCTTCAACATGCCAGAAACAACCAGCACCAAAAGTAGCTTTTTCCATTACAGATAATTTCTTCTTTCTGCTAAATTTATGCGTATGCCCAAATCATGCTTCGCTAGGTATTATAGGAAATTTTCGACAAGTGGCTATGTTAGTTTCATTCTATAAGAATACTAATATGTATCATATCCCCTTCTAACATTATGAGGCAGATCATAACTGTCTCAAGGCAGATTGGTACTGATGGCGAGACGGTTGCAAAAAGGGTTGCAGATACCCTCGGTTTTAACTATCTTGACAGAAGACTTCTGACTGAGCAGGCTCAAAGGCTAGGAATAAATATTTACGAGGCAGAAATCTGCGATATTTCTGAGGACGACTACAGGATAAGAGGGCTTGCCGAGTCAATATTTTCAGACACAAAAGTGATCACTGTAGTTGAATCTCCATCCATGGGTTCTAGCCTGATTCAGACATCAAGAACTCTTAACGAAGAAACTTGCATCAACATAGAAGGTACTATTATCAAAGAACTAGCGAAGAGGGGAAGACTGGTTGTAGTCGGAAGAGGTGGACAGGCGTTATTAAAGGACAGATCCGACGCACTACACGTAAAAATCATTGCACCAAATGAATACCGGGTCAAGAAATTAATCGCGAGCAGGAAAATTAACGAACAAGAGGCGGCCAGAATCATAAAAGATCGAGATACCGCGACGGCTCAATACCTTCGGAGGTTCTATAAGCTAGACTGGGATGACAATGGCTACTATTCTATGATTATCAACATGGCAGGAGTTTCAGTCGCACAAGCAGTTTCCTGCATCGCTAATTTGGCTCGTTCTGAGTAAAACAGCTATCAAAGAAACGTAGTCGCCATTAGGATAGCGAGAGCCTTCAACTCTCTTACGCAACAAGCCAAGACTCTAAGCTTCTTTAGGCTTTGGTGCTGGCCCCACAAAGATGGCCTCGTTGCTCCAAGCGCCCTTGATGTAGCCCTTGCTCATGTTGACCATTGGGAGGTAATTGTGGAAGAGCCTTATCGTCTTGCCCAGCCTTATGGTTTGAACTTGCTCTATGCAGCCCTTGCCATGGTTCTTTTCCATAGCAGGTACTATCTTTGCGTTGAAACCTACGTTAATCTCGTCATCCGTTCTTCCTTCGATTATCATTACTAATGCTGTATGTCCATCGATCTCTGCAAGGTGCGATTCGTAGATCATCTCTGTATACACGGTTCTAACATTGGGTTCCTCCTTCACCTCGTTGATTATCTTCTCCTGTGAGATTCCCAGCTTGAATTTGATGAGATAGACATGCCTTGCAAGCAGCTGCGCCGTGCCTTCGGCGCTCATGTCCAAATTTGTGTAATAGTTTAAAAGACCTTCTTGCTCCAGTTTCTTCCTCTTCCTGTTGACCGTTCTAACTGATACTCCGGTCTGTTTCCCGATCTGGTTGTCCGAAATTCTAGGATTCCTTATCAGAGTCTTGACAATTTTTGCCTCCTGCTCGTCCAATTTGCGCATATGTCAATCACTTTTTGCTATGAATTGGACAGATATAGTGCACAAGGGTTATAAATAGTTAATTCTCGTTGAGAAACTCCGAAACGACTTGGAAAAGGCAGAAGCAAAGGTCGCTGTCCCCCCTCGTACTGGCCTGATAGCATCATATCAGCGTATCCCAGAACGCCTAGAAAAAGAGTTCTGGAACAAGGACAGGATAGCCCATATCAGAGAGCTTGCCACTACGGCTCATGCGGTTAGATTATTCTCTGATCATTCTGAAAGCTACAGGGTTCTCGATAGGGTAGCATTCCACAATGTCAACCCGATTGAAGCTGATGAAGAATTTGCGAGGAATAAGAATAACCTTTCTCTAATAAAGGATATTGATAGTTCTTCAAAAATTGCCTACGGTAGGATAGACCTGAATGTCCCTCTATACCTCGGAGACATGTCGTTTGGTGCTCTGAGCGGCATTCCGAACATAGCACTTGCGCATGCCGCAGACAATACAGGGGTGCTTACGGGCACTGGAGAAGGAGGGCTAAATCCAGAAGTTGCAAAGTGCAAGAGGATTACGGTGCAGTGGGCTTCGGCACGCTTTGGCGTCGATATCAATGTTCTCAATACTGGCGTGGGAATCGTAATCAAGATAGGACAGGGGGCAAAGCCAGGTATAGGAGGCCATCTGCCAGGGCCCAAGGTTACGGAACCAATTTCACTAGCAAGGAGGATTCCATCTGGCAGGGATGCAATATCTCCAGCACCCCACCACGACATCTATTCTATTGAAGATTTGGGGCAGAGAATCTGGGCACTCAAAGAAGCTACCGGCAAGCCGGTGTTTGTCAAGGTAGGCGTGACCAACTACATTCCGTATATAGCATCTGGAATTGCCAGGATGGGAGCAGACGGCATAATAATGGATGGCCAAGGAGCAGGGACTGGTGCCGCACCCTCCGTCGTTAAGGACAATGTCGGTCTGCCTATAGACCTCTGCGTCGCGTCTGTTGATAAAGTGCTCAGAGAGCAAGGACTTAGGAAAGGATTTTCCATAATAGCTGCAGGCATGGTCAGCAGTGCCGAGGATTCTGCAAAGCTCATGGCTCTTGGCGCTGACGTTGTGAGCATAGGTACTGGGGCCCTAATAGGAATGGGCTGCTTAATGGTTCACAAGTGCCATCTTGGCTTCTGCCCAGCACTGCTTACAAACAAAATTGATCCTAACGCGTTGAGAAAACTCGATCTTGATACAGCCACGAAATGGGTCTCCAACCTTGTCCTCGGCTGGAAGGAGGAGTTCCAGTTCATACTCAGAGAGCTTGGTTTGAGCAGGGCGGAAGACCTCGTCGGAAGGAGAGACTTTCTGCGAGGATACAGAATGAACGAGGAGACTGCTAAGGTGCTTGACATAAAGACGGAGAGGGGGAATTATCCTCTAATCGGAACTGCGCCTCCAAGGAAGCAGTACGACGATGAAACCTACTGGACTGAAACGAGAAGGGATAACTTGCAGGAATTGGCAGGTACTCAGGGCAAAGGAGCCTCAGAGGCAGTAATATCTAGCATGGGAACAATATCAGCTCCATTCATAGGTGATCCCAAGGCAATTTCCGATTGGCTCAGGACTGACGGCGCACAGGTCACAAGGCCAAGCATAGACCCCTATAGAGAAGAAATAGAAACGTCATGCTACTTGGCAAGAGGGAAGATCAGGCTTTCCAACCAGATAGTCTTTGCTAGGCTGCCTATGGAGCCCAAGAACGTGCATACGTTATTTGCACAAGGGGTTTATGCAATGGGCCTGCTCTTTGATGAAGATGATCCGACAAACGAAATTCTGCAGAAGTATGGGAAGCATTTAATCGTAGACGGAAACGAATACCTTGCAAGGAGAATAGACAATCCTCCAGCAGCGTTTGTCGTAAACTATCCAGGCACTGAAGGTGATTGGGAAGACACGATGAAGAGGCTGAGGAAGAAACACGAGAAAGTTCCAATCTATGTCAGAGTTCCCGCATCTGAAGAAATAGTTCCGAAAATCGGCCTGATAGCCAGAAAGCCCATTACTGGCATAATAGTAGACTGGGACTTTTCCGTAGATGGCTGGAGAACAGACCTTGAAGTTGCGCTCTCGCAGATCGACATGGTGCTCAGAGAGGACAGAGTCGATGATGAACCATTAAGGGCATCTCTAGATCTTTTAGCATTTGGAAGTAGGGTCAGAGGTGCTGACGACATCTTCAAACTCGTCGCACTTGGCGCCGATGCAGTTGGCATCAGCAAAACTGCACTGATAGCACTTGGCTACGAAAGGAGCATGTCCCAGAAGTTCGACCTTGACAAAGCGCAGACACGATTAGAGAACCTGATCTTTGGGTTGCAGAAAGAAATCAAACTTCTAGCAGGGGCGGCAGGGGTAAGCAGCATATACACGTCAATGGTAGGCAACAGGGAATTGTTGAGGGCTGTAGATCTAGATCCTGGAGTTAGAAGGAAACTTCGAGTCAAACCTGGAGGCACTCCATGATGCTGGACCTCTTCCCAGACACCGACCCCTATGTAAAGGACGACTGCGGTGTATTCGGAGTCATAAGGAAGAAAAATGCACCGCAAATTCCAAGCAGCGTTGCAGTAAAGGCGATAGAATGCGTAAGGTTCAGGGGTAGCCCCTTCGGAGCTGGCTTCGCAAACTTCTACGCAAATGGAGGCAAGAAAAACCAATACACCATCAAAGCGTTCGTCGATGGAAAAGAAACTGCCCAGATGATGAAGAAGAGGCTTGAAAGCTACAGAGGAATATCAATAGATTCTGAAGATCGAAGAAGTTTCAGTGAAAAGACGTTTGGGATATGGAACGCAAAAGTCGACAGCGCTTCTGACAGGACACTCGCTCTAGCAGTCAACACCATCAATGCCGAAGTTCTTGCTGAGGGCACGGTAAAGGGAAGGATATTCTCCTTCGGTAAGCATGTTGAGGTTTACAAGGAAGTCGGCTATCCGATAGACGTTGCCAAGCAGTATGGACTGCTCGAAAAGGAAGCCTTCGGCGATATGTGGATCGCACATACAAGGCAGCCTACAAACTCCCCCGGCGCATTCCCAATATGGTCGCACCCCTTCGCATCTTTCGAGACAGCAATAGTGCACAATGGAGACATAAGCTCGTTTGGAGCCAACTTACAGTTCCTGAAGTCTAGAGGAGTAGGCAGCCTCGTAGGCACGGACAGCGAGGTCATAGCGTACATAATTGATCATCTTGTTAGGGTAAAAGGCCTGACGATGCAGCAAGTAGGTCTGATACTCTCAAACCCCTACGAGCACTATATCGACATAGTTGGGAACGAGGCTCTTGCTGCTAGCGTCAGGAAACTTGCACTCGCGTATAAAGGGTCGCAGCTAGACGGGCCTTTCACTGTAATAGCGGGATATTGCGATGGAGATGACAACTACATGCTCGGCCTGATTGACAGGTCGAAGTTCAGGCCAATTGTGGTTGGAGAAGATGACGAGAGGATATACATGGCAAGCGAAGAATGCCAGATCAGAAGGTTATCTCCTGATGCAAGAGTGTGGACGCCGGAGCCAGGCCGATATGTATTAGCATCAATGAAAAATGGCATAATAGAAAGCGGAAGGTCTGACAGGGACTATTTCTTCCCGCATCCGGGCTCTGGTTTAGTTTCCATATCACAAGAGAGAACTACAATCTCCGAACTTATAGATGCGAACGGGATAGACTACCACGAGCTCAACGAAATAATTCTCAACAGGTTTAGGTCTGGCGAAAAAGAAGTTCACGTTGTAAACGTCAGTGGTCAGAGATACATGGGAGTCAATATGCCAGTTGGAAGCAAATTGATAATTTACGGAACACCAGGAAACTGCTTGGGGAATTTCAACAACGGAGGGGAGATTGTAGTCCACGGAAATGGAGAGGATGACATAGGAGATGCAATGTACTCTGGCAGGATTGTGATACACGGTGATGCTAGAGATGTGCTGGGGCAGGCTCTGCAGGGAGGTTCGATACTTGTAAAGGGAAATGCAGGTAACAGGGCTGTGATACAGATGAGGGAATACAGGGACAGGCAGCCATACGTCATCATAGGAGGAAGGGTCGATGACTACTTTGGAGAGTACATGGCTGGAGGTGTTGCAGTAGTTCTCGGTCTTGGTGCTCTGGACAAGGACTATGATGGACAGATGGTTGGAAACTTTGTCGCAACCGGTATGCTAGGAGGGAGGATATACATTAGGGGCAAGGTCCGCAAGGATTCGTTGGGCTTGGCGCCTCCGAAAATTGATGTTCTAAACTATCTTGAATTTCAGATGATAGAGGGGAGGCTTGAGGCAGAGGTTTTCAAGCGGATATCATTGAAAGACGAGCTGTCAATGGACTATCTGAAGGCAGAATTGCCAGCAGAACTTGTAGCCAAGGTCGCTAGGTTCTATGAAGGAAAGTATACCCTGCCATTGAGCGTCCAATACGGAGAATTAGCAAATGATGATATGGAACTGCTTGAGCCAAAGCTCAGAGAATTCTTCAACGAATTCAAACTTTCAGAGGAGATGCTGCAGAAGGTTCTCGCATCGAAATTTACCAAGATAACACCCAGAGCCAAAACTCCTGCCCCTGAAGCTCCTCCTCCGCAGGCAGAAGAGTAGCTATCTTTCTCTTATTTTGTCCGCTAAAGAAACTAACTTCCCATGGTCCTCAATTGCAATTCTTGTCGGCACCGAAACTCGAAGACCTAAAGTACGCAGCAGTGCGAGCAATTCCCCTCCTGAAATGTAGCCTGAAATAACGCCCTTCTCTATTAGCTCGGCAAGCCTTTCGACTATGACTTTCATTTCTTTCGGGTAAGTACTCTCGCCAGCTTCGAGGACCTCTACGCCTCTATCAACAAGCCTTGAGACTACGATAGCTCTAGGAGTCTTTGCCTTGGGCTCCGCAGCCTTTGCCATCTTCTTCCTTAACTCTATCATCTTCTTTGCAGTTAATATGTCAAGGTCTTTGTCAGATTCCATTCGACAGATTACCCTCTACGGCAATAGATAACCATTTTTGAATTTAGGCTTGCTGGATAAAAAGAACCTCTACAGCTGCACCGAGCAGCAAGAGCAGCGCAATCAGTGCTATGACAAAGACCGTTCGTTTTATTTCTCTTTTAATATTCTTCTTTAAGATGCCCTGCGTAAGGTACAGGCTCTGTGTGACACCAGCAGCGTACGCAAGAAACTCGAACCAAAAGAACGGTGTTATGGCAACGACGAGCATTAGAAGAGGACCGTAGATGTTTATAGTCACTCCGGTGGCTCCAAATACAGCCCCAGTATTGTACAAGATTATCCCTGCTAGGACAATTCCAATACCAGGAATCGTCATTAATAGTGAAGCACGGAAGTTGTTCAGGAATATAGCATCAGTAGAGGGTTTCTGGGGAAGAACCTTCTTTACCTCTCCCAACATTTGCTCAGCTTGGCTTTTATCCATAGGAGTAGCAGAGCCAATGAATGCTACTCCGAGCAGGCTTACTAGAACAATCACAAAGACCTTCAGCCAGCTCCTTGTGAAGACTTTTGGCTTTTCTGGTGTTTGATATTCCAAGCGTTGTTATGAAAACAGATGAAACTAAAATTCGTTTCTGATCATGATTCACAAATTTGCCGGATTTGTGGAAGCGTTTAAATATAATATCGTACGAATCAAGCCCATGACCAGAACAAAGAGGATACTGAGCCTGCTAACGGCAACAATACTTCTAGCATCATCCGTAGCAATTCTAACAACGGCAAAGGTCAGCGCATTCGATCCTGGAGGCCCTCCAGTTGGAGGAGCAGCTCCATCAACACCTACGGGTAACTGGGAATATGTGAACTATCAGCCTACTGGCGGTAGCTATAGTCCTCAGACGCAGATCAATCCAAGCAATGTCCAGTATCTTGAGACAAAATGGATTTATCCGTATACTGCGACCCCGATCGTTACAACCCTGGGACCGGCGCAGGTAGGTTCTGGAGCACCCGTTATCGTAGTAGACGGGACTGCTTACGTGTTGATGAATGATAGGAGAATTCTAGCTATCGACGCAGGTACTGGTAAGCTAATATGGAACAACACATTTGGAACAGCCTTCGATGCTGTCAAGGAAAACGCTAATTATCCATGGCTACAGCGTGTACTGGCCCATGGACACGCCATAAACTACTATCGCGACAAGGGCTGGCTGATATCCAGTTCTCTTGGTTCATGTAACCTCTATGCAGTAGATGCAAAGACGGGCAAGACAGCATGGACTCTGAAGACGGAGCAGATATGCGGTACAAATGCCGAATTCGGCGATCCTACAAAGGGAATCATAGGAAGTCTTGGTGTCCAAGGATACATGTCCGCACTTGGAACCCATCCTCCTCAATTCCTTGGAAACATAATGTTCTTCCCTGTAGCTGGTGCCAGTGGTGCTGGAGGTCGAAACTTTGTCACGGCATTTGACATGACTGATCCTGCAAATCCGAAGAAACTCTACAAGGAGTTCACTTCACCTCCTGCTCAAGGAGATCCAGACTGGGCGATTAAGCAGTGCAGAGCTGCAAATGGAAATGGTTGGTACTTTGAATATCCAAAGTTCCTTGAGAGTATAAACTATCCAGCTAGAGACAGAGAACCAACATACCTAGCCACAAAGTGTACAGATGTTCCTGACGATGTAGTGAAGAATGATGGAATGGATCAAGTTCCAGGATCTCCAACCTTTGGAAAAATACATACTGCTACCAATTTTGGCTCAGCAGTTTGGGGCAATTATCCAATCGATCAGGAAACTGGTATTGTTGCATTGGGATGGGGAGATCAAGGCCCGTATACAAACCTGACACACAGATATGGTCCAGCTATACATGGCAGTGGGTTGACAGCCCATGATGTAAGGACTGGCAAAATAGTATGGTGGTTCCAATCAATTCCTCATGACCTATGGGACTACGACTGCTCGTGGGGAGGAATCATAGCAAACGTTCAGGGCAAGAAAGCCTTCGTAAAAGGATGCAAGGATGGCATTGTCCATGCATTAGATTGGAACACAGGTAAGCCATTCTGGAATTATGATCCACCAACCATACTCAGAGGAGGAAACAACATCAAGACATACTATGGCGTAGGTGCAAACAACAGGCCGACAGATCCTGAAGCATGTTGCAGAATGACAAAGGCAGATATGGGCAAGCCATGGATGACATACCCTAGCAAAGACCCGTTTGTACAGAACTGCTATACAGTATGCTTGGAGTCTGATTTCGCATATGATGGCAAGCGCATCTACGTTGCCACGTTCAACAATATGAATACTCATAGGGTAACGAACGTAATTCCTTTTGGCAATCAAGGCGGAGCTGCGCTGGGAGCCCGGGGGGCGTTCCCAGGCCAGACGTTCACTGTCGATGCCAACGTGGATGCTGTAGATATCAACACAGGCAAGAAAGTCTGGTCGTACAAAGTCCAAGATGTTGCCTTTAGAGGCGGAGTAATGACAACAGGAGGCATAGTCATAGTTTACGCCGCTGACGGAAACCTGAAGTTCCTAGATGCTGAAACTGGAAAACTACTGCATGAGAAGTTCTTTGGTATTCCAGTAAGCGTAATGCCTACAATTGGAGCTGACAAGAACGGCAAATACAAGATCTTTGTACACATAGGCGGAGGAGGGGGCTTCCTTTCTGGCTCAGGTACTCTGGCAGGTAACCTAGTAGCCTTCGGTCTGCCTGATGTACTGCCACAGCCTCAAGTAATCACAAAGGAAGTCATAAAGGAAGTACCTAAAGAAGTAGTGAAAGAAGTCATAAAGGAAGTACCCAAGGAAGTCATTAAGGAAGTACCTAAAGAAGTAGTGAAAGAAGTCATAAAGGAAGTACCCAAGGAAGTCATTAAGGAAGTACCTAAAGAAGTAGTGAAAGAAGTCACAGTAGAAACAATCAGTCCGATATCCTATGCTGCTATAGGCATTGGAGTTGTACTGGTAGTAATATCAGGAGTACTGTTCAGCAGAAAGAAGAAGGCATAGCATCGAAAGGATGCCTTACCATAGGGGTAAGGCAATCTACATTTTCCTTTTTTTCATTTTTTAGATTATTCTTTTTCTAGGCGCTTCTACTGTCGCATCTTTGACGCTCTCCGAGCTGGGTAGAAGCCCGCGGGTGCTTATCTATGACACAGGTAAAGTCCAGCAAAACCTAATGGGGCCGGTGGGATTTGAACCCACGAGCACCACCGTTCTGATCTAGCAGATCCCCAGGTTCACCGCTTTAGCTGTGGCATCCTGAACCAAGCTAGACGACGGCCCCTCAAGTCCGCAATCCATGATATGGAACTCAGCGAAGAAGGTATCTTGAAGAAGATTTTAAAGGTTCAATCTATTAGTATTTGTCAAATGTCCGTATACAAATGATTTGCCTTTTATTGGCCCTGAGCTCTATGGACAAAAGATCGATATTCTGGGTTCAGAGGACAATTAAAGAATTTTGGAGAGCATTATTTTGGAATTGGTGCTATAAACTCTATAGCCGTCAGATTAGTGCTGAATATATAATGTACAATGCAAGCTTCAGCAAACTCAAGTGTGAGTTTTGTGGGGTTATCAAGGCCTTAGGCTTAGAGAAAATGACGGAAGATGATAAGATGGTGATCAGATCTCATCTGGCACTAGATCACGGCTGGATTTGCGAGGAAGAGTTCCAATCTAGGCGATAAGAGCCATACCAATTAGGATCCTAATAGACAGTGCAGGAAATATAGCCTGGTTTAGCATTAGTGGAGGGATAGATGACTAGACTATTTAGCAAAAAATCCCTTCTGAGAACGGATAGCAACGATCCAAGAGGAGCCACATTCGTAGCGGCCTTACCCGGCGGAGATTATGCATTTGTTGAGATTCGAAAGGGAGCTTTAAGAGGAGGTCATCTCCATGATAAAGAAACCGTTCAGATTGTAGTCAAAGGAAGAATTAGGTTCGAATTTGTAGATCCTGCCACTAGAAGACATGACTATGCCATCGCAGGGCCGATGGATGTTTTGGAAATTCCAGCAGGAATAGCTCACCTTGCCGAAGGTTTAGAGGACTGTATTTTCATAGAACCTGTTAATGTTGGGAAAACTATTGAGTACGAACCCCAGCGGAAAAGAATCACAAAACTACTCAAGTCTTTCAAGACAGTCAAGTAATCAGAGACTTTTGCCCATATCCCCAAGATACAAGTTGGTCCAATTCGCAATTTCTTCTTTCATCAAATCTCATATATCCTCCGAGCACCGCAGAACCTGCGAATAGCCCCAGATGGCTACAGCGGCTAGGCATGCCACATATTCATGATAAACGGTTCAGTACTATATCTCTATCATGTATTCTGAATGCTTTGGAAAGTTATTTATTGTCAATAAAACGGCCTTCTCATCTGGTCCCGCGGTAGCTCAGAGGATCCTAAAGTCCGAGAAACTTGGTAGAGCTTCCGATCTTCCTAAAGAAGAGGAGACGCTGTAGAAGCGGGCTCAGGCTCGTTCCACCAGCCTATCAAGCTAACAGATACCGGAGTGTCGTCGGTTCAAATCCGACCCGCGGGATCTCTAAATCATTCAGAAACTTCTGTGAATTTTTCAGTGTATAGAGGGAAGGCATCTTTCTTGACCATACAGAAATCGCAGATGCATGCTGGAGAAACGCTCTTCCTGTCACATACAGCGTTATAGACACAGGTTTCGCATGGTGTCGTTTTTCCGCATATGAAGCATTTCAGCACAAACGAAACATCTTCTTTGAGAGCCTCTCTGAGCAAAGGGACCAAAATGTCAAGTCTAGTCTTGGGGGTAATCATGAAACCCTCTTTTGAATCATACTTTAGACCAACTTCTCTAGTGAGTTTGATGAAGACATCCTTGCCCATGAGAGGCAGCTTAAAGTGCTCTCCAATTGAGATTTTCATTTCAGAGCCTCCAGAATCTTCTTCCCTTCCTTCAGGAGAACCTTTCTAACCGATTCATCGATTCCTATACGTTCAAGTTTCTGATCTCCATCTTTTGTCGCTGTAATTATCATGGCAAAATAAGGCAGAAACACTGCTGAAAACTGCTTCCTCGACGTTCCAAACATTGAGCCAAAAGTTCTACCTATCTGTGCAAAATATTTAGCCTCGTTCCATAACCTTAACTTCAAATCCCATGGTATGGCATCATCATTGAACTGAACCTTGCACCCTTTGATCGCGTAGAACAGGCCCATCGCAAGCATTACATCGAAATATCTTAATTGGCGCCACTCCTGCGTCCTTTGAATCCTCCCAATTATCTGGTCTGCCCGCGAAACTGTATCCAAAGCATTTGAAAGGTGCTCTACATCGAGCGAACTTGTAACCAGACTCGAGAAAACTGTTTCAATCTTGCCTTTGGGATCCATCTCTGCAGAGCTCAGAGCCATGAGCGCATCTGCAGGGTTAGAAGCGTCGAAGAGCTGTTGAAACGACTGACTGATCGTTGCACTTCTATCTCTTTCAGAAGACTCGAATTCTATCTTGAGCTGTCCAAGCACGGCCGCTTGCAGGTCATTTATTGCAGACCTTACATCTCCCTTGGATTGAGCCACTACAGCTTGCATTGTTTTCTCGTCTAACTGCTTGCCTTCCTTGGCAAGAATTCCACGGAGGTACAACTCCACAAGCCTTGGAGGTATCCTCTGAAAGCGGAAGGTTTCTGCTTTGTGGGCTATTTTTTTGATTTTAATATTGTCTTGAGCATTTGCTATCATGACCAGAGGAACGGAAGTGTTCTCCATCAACTCCATGACGAAATCCATCCCTCCATAATCTGCCCTCCCAAAGATTCCGTCAACTTCGTCCAAGAGTATGAGCGACTTACCAATGAGAGCTTGATTGTAAACTGAAGGGCCAAGAGCTCTATCGAGTTTATCCTTTGTTCTAATGTCGCTGGCGTTGAGCTCTATGATGCTGTAAGAAAGCTCTCTTGCAACCGCATGCACAGTTGCTGTCTTTCCTATTCCCGGCGGTCCTACGAGCAGAGCAGCCTTTCCTCCAACCTTCCATGCCTTGAGCCATTTCAGAAATCCCAGTCTGGCTTCTTCGTTCCCAACAAGCATTGCTAATGACGAAGGTCTGTACTTCTCTGTCCACATCAGGCCCTTCAAAATCTCAGAGCCCCTCCAAAGAGGAATGCAAGCAATCCAAGCATCATGCCCCCAAGAGCAAGTTTCTTCACCTTAATGGCTCCCTCAACCGAATAATTCCTAATTATCTTGGCTGAAATGTAAATGAAGAATGCGTCTGTAACTAGCACGAGTACTGCATAAACGATACCCGTGATTCCTAACATCAACGGAAGTAAGCTGGTTGAAACTGCAGCGAGGAAGAACAGAGCTCCAATTCTTGAGGCCATCTTCTCCCCTTTAGTTATTGCGATTGATCGAACATCTCTTGCTTTATCGCCTTCGACATCAGATATTGTTTTGACTACTTCCCTTCCCGTCCCTGCCAAAAACGATGTCAGAGCAAGAGACCACAGCATGACATCGCTTCCCTTTCCAATTGCGACTCCGCCAAAAACATATGGGACTGCCATAGATGCTGCAACCATCATGTTTCCTGATAATCCTCGCTTTTTTCCCCAGTAGCTGTAACCCCAAGCTATCAGGCCGAAGAGAGCTGCAACCGCAATATTTGTTAGACTTATGAGAGATGCTGAAGCGAAACCGATCAGCAGAAGAACAGCTGCAAACATGTTAGCCTGCATCAAGCTCATAGTTCCGCTTGGAATGGGTCGATTAGGACTGTTAATCCTGTCAATCTCAATATCGTAAACATCATTGATGACCATAGAATAAGATGACACAAAGAATCCCGTGAAGAAGCCTAGCATTGACTCCAAAGACAATATCTTTGATGGTTCAACGACAGCAACCCCAACTATGACAGCGAAGCCAATCATGACGGAGTTTACAGGTCTTATCAGCGAAATCAGCGCTGACGCTTTTGCCATTTAGGTCGGTCCCTGAAACCTTTCCTTGGCAACCTTGTAGTAGATTATCTCTCCCCTTCTCTCGACTACAGCAATTATAGGCGTCTTCCCCATTCTGGTTATCTGCGCAATGGATTTTGACAATGCAGTGATAGGAACTTCTGTACCTTCGTTCAAACCAAAGATGACAAACTTTGCTGATTTAGTACCATGCTCTCCTCTATCGTAAACTCTGAAATCAACGCCAAAGCCAAAGCCCTCCTTTGGGACATATCCTCTAGAGCGTAAATCTCTGTAAAGCAGAAACCTAGTCCATGCATTAGCATCATTCTTCAAAGATCTTTCAACAAGATAATGAAAATCAAGTTTCTTCGCATCTTCCTTGATCTCAAGTTTAGCAATGTAAGCAAGGTAGAGCATTTCATAGTCCGCAAGTAATAATGAGGAATCTTCCTTCTTGCCATATCCTTTTGACTCCAGCAGAGCTACAATATTTTCATCTTCCACAAGAGCGCCTTTTGCTGTAAGTTTAGCAGAGATTACTTGCTCTATCTCTTCAGACATAGAACTTGCATTCAAACATATCTTGCGATTTAAGGATTCTATGGTTAGGATTATTATAGGGAGTTAAGATCGTCAGATGCTATGCCTAACTTCTTCGAAGAGAGGACAGTAAAATGGGAAAAAGACAGAGTTGTAATGATAGACCAGTTGAAACTTCCAACACAGTTCCGCTATCTTCAATGTACAAACCATAACCAAGTTGCAGACGCTATAAAGAAGATGATCATAAGAGGGGCTCCAGCGATAGGCGTTGCAGCCGCTATGGCGCTGGCTCTGGCAGCTAAAAACAGCATGGCCAAGACTAAAGACGATTTTATCAATGACCTTAACGCTGCTGCAGAGGTAATTAGAGCTACCAGGCCTACGGGAGTCAACCTGTTCTGGGGCGTTAAGCAGATTCTGCAGAAGGCCCAAGCCTCTACATCGAACATCGAAACTCTGAAGGAGGAGATAGTTGCAGAGGCGAACAGGCTTGCCGATGAAGACGTGGGGTTCAATCGAAAAATAGGGTTCTACGGCGCATCACTTCTAGAAGACGGCGACACAGTGCTGACCCACTGCAAATAGCCCAAAGGCTAGCAGAGTGCGGGCGCGCTGGCAACCGTCGGATACGGGACTGCCCTCGGAGTAGTTAGAGGGGCACGAGAGCAGGGAAAATGCATCAAGGTCATTGCAACGGAGACTAGGCCACATCTTCAGGGTGCAAGATTGACAGCGTATGAGTTGAAGGAAGATGGTTTTGATGTCACGCTAATAGCGGACACCATGGTCGGCTATGTAATGAAGAAAGGGCTTGTCGATAAGGTGATTACAGGCGCTGACAGGATTACGAGGGATGGCTATGTCTTTAATAAAATAGGAACCTATCAATTAAGCATACTTGCCAAGAGGCACGAAATACCGTTCTTCTGCGCTGCTCCAATATCATCCTTTGATCCTGAAAGGACTTTTGATCAAGTTGTTATAGAGGAGAGAAATGTTAAGGAGATTACCCATATAGGCGGGAAGAGGATAGCGCCAAAGGGCATTGCCATTTTTAATCCTGCATTTGATGCTACTCCTCCAGATTTGATTTCTGCGATAATTGCAAACTTTGGGATAATCGAGTCTCCTATAGGCGAGAACTTGAGTAAGAAACTTCGTTTGGGTAAATGAGCTATTCTATACCAAGATTAGAACGCACACGCGCATGACTCCCCTGTATAGGGATACTAGACGCCCCTGCATGCAAAACTAGGACGGGGGGGACATATTGCCTCTTGATCTGCAAACTCTGGAGAAGTTCTATTAAGCTCTTTGCGTCAGAAAATTAGAGAAGCCTAACCGCCCAATAGGCAAGTTAGGCTACTGATGCACTATTATTCGTTAGTTATTTGCTTTACAGTCCTTGCCGAAGCGGAATGTAAAATCATACGATGATGGGCCAATTCCTGAAGGTCTTGTACCAGTTCCACCACCACAGATGCCTTCGAATCCACCCGTACCCGTACCTTCTACCACAACTAACCTATACTCGAAGGGAATTAGGCCGGGTGGGCAAGGACATGCTGATCTATCGGTAACGATGTGGATAATGTATGCGAAGCTACCTGACTTGCCATTGAATGTTCCCCAAAAGGAAGCTGTATTAGTTTGGAACGCCTTCTTTTCAACTACGTCGTCTCTAGCTATGTTCTGGACGGAGACGGCCGTCCCAACCAGCGACCCTGTATAGGTGCTTACTGCGTACCGAGAGCGGATGTCGAGGTCGCCTTGGGTCCGTTGAGCGATGTCAGGGCTTACTATGACAGTTGACTCAGTTCCAGTCGCCCTGATTTCTCCGCCGCTGGCAGCTGCCACATTCAGTGAATTCATGGCAGCTAGACTGGCCATCAGCAAGATGACGCCTATACCGATTATGAATGCATTTCGTCCATATGGAAGATTTCCTTTCAATTTCATCAATGCTTTTATGAACTTTGAGTTCATAGTAGTGCCAGTGTACAAAAAATTAGATATGTATTTTTCCGATCTGAAAAAGAAAGAGATAGGCGACTAGTCGGCTAGTTATCCTCGTAGGTAGTCCAATTCGCGTACATGTGTGGATTTGCTCCTCTTTTGCCTTTTGTGGTTAGATTCAGATTAGACGTAGACTTTTGCCTTCATATTTGAATTGCATGATTTTCTAGAGCCTGAATAATGGCCTCCCGAAGTCTTGCATGTTGTAACAATTTTTCCTACCCTTGACTGAAACTGTAGTCCTTGTCTTTGATTTCGCGTAAATTAAGGCGCTAGAAAGCAGCTTAGGTTGGGAGATCTAGATATTTTCCGGTCAGACTTCCAGTGCGAGCCTCTCCATTTCTTTGCGCACAAATGCGTTTCCGTAATTTATCCTTATTTTCATGATCGTGCCGCCCCTCCCAGGGTGTTTTGGGAACCATCTAGTTTCCAGTAGATGTCGCCTGAAAAGTTCCACCAGAGCAAGAGCAGGCTTCCCCCCGAGCCTATATACCCTCCATCTGGGAATTCCTGCGCCATCAGAGATCTGGGCGGCTGTTCGCCAGCCCGTGGCATCAACAAAAATTTGCTTGACTGTGTAATCTTGCAAGAATGCCTTGGACAGGAACTGAAATACTTTGGTAGCATCTTCATGTTCGAACTCAAATCTATACGTAGACTCTGAGACTTTTGCGTCATCGGGTCGTTGCACATCCATCATATGCTGAGCGTCAACTTCATGTTTTCGTGGAAGATTTTGCATTCCATGAACCTCGAGTGGTTGCAACAGTCGGCGTTCCGCAATGAGCACAGCAAGTTGCTTTTCAGTAAGGCCTGATGGTACCATAGGAATGAGCATGACTCCATTCTTCTGCACGATCAAGTCGTTCAGACGTAGAATCAGCCTCAAGACAGCCCTGAATCCATTAATTGAGATCAGATACTCGAGACCATGTAGCATGAGTATAGGCCCTTCTGTCGACTGCACAAATGTTCTAACGGTCAACCAAAGACCTGGTAAGTCGGCGGGATCGATCGCTCCTTTGCCTCCTTGTTCACTGAGCCAAAGTATTGGCGTCTTGGTCAATTGATAGGTCTTGCGTATTATTTCTGGCGAGGAACGCGTTATGCAGAAGGTTTGATGCCCGCCAAGAGCAGCGTCGGAAAGAAGTCCAAAAGAGCTTTTGGGCTCAGGTTCGATTGCTAAGTAGGAGGTTCCCTTGGACAGATTGGATATAGGTTCATTTGACGATTTTCTGATCAAGGGGTCAATATGGAAAAATCCATGCTTCCTAAGACCCATTAATAGTACAACGAGGGCTATTGTGATGGAATACGGAAGGAGGCCGTAGGTCTGGAAATACGGTGTAAGTGCAAAGGCAAATACGCCGAGGGCATAGAGAAGCACTGCAGTAAGAAAGAACCGAATCTGGCCCCTCGCCAAAGAGGAAGGTCGAAAATGATAATCCCAAACCAGAACGGCTGTGATAAGTGCTAGTAAAGTTGCATTGCCGAGAACCCAATAGTAGTACGGCAACGGGGGCCCTAAAGAAACCGAGAACCCTGAAAAAGTCTTAATTCCTTGTTCGTATATGAGTTTCGGGTCAACCAAGAGCATTGCCCAAAAACCCGACACATAAACATACACCGGTATGAGGGTATACCTGAGTCGGCGGAGTTTAGGGCCCACAAAAGAGAGAGCAAAATGGTATAGTATTGAAAGTTGCAGAACCGCCGAGCTAGCAAACCCCCACCAGACTCTAGAGAAGTAGGTCTCCGGGGAGTCAGCAGTTTGTGCGTATATACCAGCAACACTCCATGAGCTAATTGATATGATAAAAATCAGAAACATGTAGTGATAATTCTTTTTTTAGAGGGATTCTTATTGTGTAGATAAGAATGAGCAGTATTACCACGAGCCTCGCCACATGGCTGAGTGCGCTCGGATTTAGCTCAAATACAGGACTAGTCGTAGTAAGCGAGCAGGCAAATGGTCTTAAAAACGTTAAGTTCCAATGGCAGTTCGAATTTTTCGTTATATGTGAAAGAGAAGTATGGTAGGTTGGGCAAGTCAACCTAACCCATTCATTTATTCTGTCCCACAAAGGAATAAATTAATTAAGATGCAGCTATAATTGTAAGCAACTGGTGCAAAGCGAGTGAAAGGCGATCTACTTTACTTTGGTCAGGAGCGCAGGCTCCCCACCTAGCCCAGAGCATATTACGAACCAATCATCTCAAATCTCGCTCATCAACTTGGTGAACAATCAATGACACAGATATTAGTGATAAAACTCGGCGGCTCGGTGCTTCGCGATGCTCCCTCAATAAAGAAGGCTGCTGCTATGATTAAAGAGGTAGTGCAAAAAGGGTACAGCCCCACAGTCGTAGTTTCTGCATTAAAGGGCATCACAGATTCGTTGATAGATACGGTGAAGAAGGCAAATCCTAACGCTTCACCTCAAGAGATGGACGAAGTTCTTTCTATGGGCGAAAGGACAAGTGCCCGAATATTTTCCGTTGCGCTCTCTGCAGAGGGTTTGAAAAACTCCATAATTGACCCAGCGGCAGATTCTTGGCCAATAATTACAGATGATAATTTCACAGATGCCAACCCTCTCATAGATGAAATACAAAAGAGGGTGCAGGATAAGATTTTGCCATTAATTCACGATGGCTTCATCCCTGTAGTCTGCGGTTTTGTCGGTAGGACAAAGAGCGGTAAAGTGACAACATTGGGAAGGGGTGGCAGCGACACTACAGCAGTCATTCTAGGATCAGCTTTGGCAGCAAAAGAAGTCATTCTCATAAAGGATGTTGATACTGTATTCTCCAGCGACCCCCATATGGTAGAAAGACCTGTACCTATAGGCAACCTCGACTCCGAAGAAGCGTTTGCCCTATCTTTGGGAGGGGCAAAGTTCCTGCATGCAAAAGCTCTCCAGTATAAGGTTCAAGGAGTACGGATAAGAATTGCAAGTTTGGAAAACGATCCATTCGGAGGGACGGTCATAGATGGTGGCTCTCTTGACTGGAGAATAGAATCTTCAAGCAATCCAGTTTCTATGATAACCATTATTGGGGTTAAGCTCAACGACGCCAAAGTCTTCGGGAAGATTATCGATGTGGTAAGAGCAAACGGAGCAGAGCTTACGTCATTAGGGCTTGATCAAAAGTCCCTCCTCCTGTATGTCAATGGTGGCAAGGATTTAGTGAATAAACTACATTCTGCTATAGTCGGCGAGGGGATGGCCAAAGCGATAAGCTCCTTCGACAACCTCTCAATGCTGAGCGTGAAAGGCAGTTCAATGGAGACAAGTCCGGGCATGATCCAGAGAATTACTCAACCGTTGGCCCGTGCAGGGATAAACGTCTACGGATTAGCTACAATTAGCTCTTCGATAAACGTCTTCATAAAAAAGGAACAAGCTGATAAAGCGGTATCTCTTGTGCGTGACTCCTTGATGCTTAGCAGGGAAGGGAAGTAATATGGTAAGAGGAAAGTCAATCAGAATGCAGAGGATAACGTCTTCCGGGAAGATAGTTTGCGTTCCCATGGATCATGGAGTTAGCGTCGGCCCCATCAAAGGGCTCGAAAACCCCAATGAAATAATAAGAAAGATCGAGCAGGGAGGGGCAACTTCCGTCCTTGCGCACAAGGGCATCTTCAAGTCTCTAGCAACTCCTCCAAAGATTGGTATTATTGTACACATAACAGGCAGCACGGATTTGGGCCCGGCGCCGAACAGCAAGAAGTTAGTCGGAACAGTTGAAGAAGCGATTAGACTTGGCGCCGATGCTGTTTCTGTCCACATAAACATAGGCTCGAAGGAAGAGCCAGAGATGCTCCAACTTTTGGGCATGGTTGCAGACGAATGCGACAAGTGGGAGATGCCCCTTATTGGGATGATGTATCCACGGGGAGAGAAGATTTCGAACCCGTCTGACCCTGTAATAGTTAGTCATGTAGCAAGAGTTGGTGCAGAACTCGGAGCAGATTTAGTAAAGACGGTCTATACAGGAGACCCGAAGACATTCGAAAAAGTTGTCAAAAGTTGCCCTGTACCTATTGCAGTTGCAGGAGGGCCGAAATCTGACACAGACAAAGCAGTACTCGAACTTGCCAGAGACGTAGTTCGAGCTGGTGCAATAGGGGTAACATTTGGCAGAAACATATTCGAGCACAGAAATCCTGAATTGATCACGAAGGCGATTTCGATGGTGGTACTGAAGGGCGCATCGGTAGAGGAGGCTATGAACCTAATTGGCAGGGGAACCTAAAGATCTGATAGTTGCGCCGTCTGTTGAGAAAGCGCAGCTCCAAAATTTCATAAAGGAACTTGCTAAAGAGCAGGTCGAAGGGGTATTCTGCAATCCTCTTGACATTGACGCAAAGACATTAAACGGGTTAAAGGTCTACTACAAATCTGCAAAGGCAGATGTGTACGTAGTTGAAGATCTCGACTCTCTGAAGAAAGCAAGGGACGATGGAAAAACTGCAGCATTGTCAATAAAAGTCGAAAGCTCGAAGGACATTGCAAAGGCCGTTGAGGCTTCGAAGCTTGGAGCAGAAGCGGTATTGGTTCAGACTTCTGACTGGAAGATCATCCCTCTTGAAAATCTGATAGCAGAGATTCATGGAAGGAAGACAAAGGTCTACAGCTATGCTGAGCCTTCTGAAGTGAAGATGCTCTTTACGGTTCTTGAACTTGGTGTTGACGGTGTAGTAATGAGGGCGAGCAAGGTGCAGGAAGTCAAGGATGCTAGGAACGCCATGAAAGAACTAGGCTCTGTTCCTCTTAGCGTTGCAAAGGTTACGGAGGTCAAGGAAGTCGGTCTCGGAGACAGAGCCTGCGTGGATACAGCATCGATACTGAACTTCGGAGAGGGTATGTTGATAGGGAATACTGCAAAGTTCCTCTTCCTCATACATAACGAATCCGTAGGCTCAAAATTCACTTCGCCCAGACCATTCAGGGTGAACGCTGGCTCCGTTCACTGCTACATTCTGCTCCCTAATGGAAGGACAAAGTACCTCTCTGAATTGGACAGCGGGACGGAAGTGATGGTGACAGACAAGGACGGAAGATCGAGGACTGTAATAGTCGGCCGAGTAAAGATAGAAAGGAGACCCCTATTGCTGGTAAAGGCAGAATCTGCAGGCACTTCAGCAGGAGTTTTGGTGCAGAATGCAGAGACTATAGCGTTTGTAGGCAAGGACGGCAAGCCGATACCTGCAACCTCGATAAAGGCGGGTGATGAAATAATGGTCAAGATCGAGAAGGCTTCGGGAAGGCACTTCGGCATGGCCGTCGATGAGTTCGTCATCGAGAAGTAAACTTATGCAAAAACTGAAGATATGCGTCTCCGTCGGACGCGAAGAACTAGATGCGATGTACATTGACGCACAGAAAGCATTCAGAGAGGGTTCAGACCTTGTCGAGCTCCGACTCGATTACCTAAAGTCGTTAGACCTTGAAGCCATAAAGGAGAAGTTCAAAGCATTAGATGATAAAATCATACTGACCCTCAGGAAGAAGGAAGAGGGAGGGAAGTTTCAGGCTAGCGAATCCGAGAGGGTTGCACTTCTGAAAGAGTTGCAGAGCTGGAAGGAAGCGTACAAAGACGTGGAACTAAGTATGCTTAGCAATTCAAAATTGAAAGTAGATGCGAAGACAATAGTTTCTTGGCACGACTTCAGTTCAACACCTTCTGAGAAAGTCTTGAAGGAGAAGCTTTCAGCAGCACTCAAATATGGCGGGATAGTAAAGATTGTTACTACGGCAAAGAAACTTTCCGACAACTTGACAGTGTTGAACCTATACAACAAGAAGATGAGAGGGAAGTTCATAGGATTTTGTATGGGCGAAGAAGGTAAGATTTCACGAATATTGGCTCCAATGCTGGGCAGTCCTTTCATGTACGGATGCCTTGAAGGAGCAGCAGTAGCCACGGGACAGATACCCGTATCAGAGCTGAAAGGTTTCTATGAACTCTTGGAAGTTACCTGATTCAAGCACAAAACTGTGCTGCTTGATAGGCTACCCTGTAAAGCAGTCGCCCTCGCCAGCCATCCATAATGTTGCCTTCCAACATCTAAAAATCAATGCAATTTACATGTCGTTTGCAGTCCTTGGAAACGAGCTTGCCAAAGCTGTAGAAGGGTTGCGAGCCATAGGGCTACTTGGAGCCAATGTTACAATGCCGCATAAAGAAGCAGTAATACGACTTCTTGATGATGTCGATGTTTGGGCTAAGAAGATCGGTGCTGTAAACACAGTAACCAACAAAGACGGGAAACTTATAGGATGCAATACCGATGCTGATGGCTTTGCAAATCCGCTGAAGCGCAGAACAAAGTTGGACAAGTTAGATGCAATAATAATAGGTGCAGGAGGAGCTGCAAAGGCCTGCGCATTTGCTCTGGGAAGAGGAGGATGCAGAGAAATACTGATTCTTAACAGGACAATCTCAAGAGCACAGAGCTTAGCCGCAGCAATAAAGAAAGAGTTTGGAACCAAAGTCTCTGCAAAGGAATTGAACCAAAAAACTCTGCAAAGCGTAGCAGGGCACAATCTAATCGTTAATGCGACTCCCCTAGGTATGCACGAAGGCTGGTTCAAGATGTCTTTGGGCAAAGCTAAACTCAACAAAGGCACAATTGCATACGATCTAGTTTACAGGCCGATCGAAACGGATTTCCTGCAGGAATTCGGAAAACTTGGGGCTACTTGCATCAAAGGATATGAAATGCTAGTCGAGCAGGCAGCGCTGTCATTCGAGATATGGACGGGCAAAAAGGCGCCAAAGGCTATAATGACTGAAGCTGCACTTTCAGCAATAGGAGCAAGGTAGAAGTGAAAGGAAAGGCCATAGTGCATGGTGCCGTCACGATAATCAACGCAATCTCAACAGGGAAGGGAGGAGCCTTGGGCATAGACTTGGAGACCGAAGCAAGCGTTGAGCTCCTCAAAGACTCCAAAGACATCGAGGTTGAGATTATTGGAGGTAAGAAGGAAGACCCTACACTTGCAAAAGAGTCAGTTAGATCAGTACTGAACCACTTCTCGATAAGTAAAATGGGCGCTCATGTTAGAATAAAATCTGAGATACCTATAGCACGAGGTTTGAAGAGTTCGAGCACCGCTGCTAATTGTATAGTGCTTGCCACACTTTCCGCTCTTGGCAAAGAGATTCTCGATGAAGATATTGTGAAACTTGGCGTTGAAGCAGCCTTCAAAGCTAAAGTTACCATCACTGGAGCTTACGACGATGCCTGTGCGAGCTATTTCGGAGGGATAGTTCTTACGGATAACTACGAGAGAAAGATTTTGAAGAGAGAGCGAGCTGATGAAGGTCTAGTGGCAGCGGTCTATGTGCCTAAAGAGAGGACATACACGCAGAAGTTCCCGAAGGAAAGGCTTTATCCGTTAAAATTTGCGGTCGAAATGGCATTCGAGCTCGCTATGCACGGAGAATATTGGAAGGCCTTGACGCTGAACGGTCTGATACACTCATCTGCTTTAGGCCTGCCTACGAAACCTGCAGTCGACGCTCTGCTAGCTGGAGCATTGGCATCTGGACTATCTGGAACAGGCCCTTCAGTAGCTGCGATAACGGACAAGGGACATGCTAGTCAAATTTCTAGACTCTGGTCGGAATTAGGTGGGGAAGTTCTTATGGCTAATTTGACAAATCAGAAGGCGAGGTGCGTTTAGTGGTTAAAGCTGAAGTTCGGCCATCAATACTCAATGGGACTGCAAACCCTCCTCCCAGCAAAACGTACACGCATAGAGCCTTCGTGCTCGGCCTTCTCGCTGATGGCATAACAAAGGTGAGAAACCCTCTGCTTGGTAGAGATACATTAGCGACGATACGAGTTTGCAGAGCATTTGGTGCGGAGATTGCGGAGGGAGCACAGTTCACCGTATCGAGGCCTGGGCCTCTTGTCACCCCATCTGATGTCGTCAACGTTGATAATTCAGGGACGACAATAAGGATAATGACATCGATTGCATCGTTGGTAAAGACAGGCTTTGTGGTGCTTACTGGGGATTCTAGCATCAGGACAAGACCTATGGGCGCCCTCCTCGACGCTTTACATCAGCTAGGCGTGGAATGCTGGGCGGCAAGATTAGATGGTCTGCCTCCAATAATTGTAAAGGGCGGAGGCATGAAGGGAGGAGAAGCGAAGACTAGGGGGGACGTTTCATCGCAGTACATCTCTTCTCTGCTCATTTCGTGCCCATACGCCAAGCAAAGCTCTTCGATACACATTGAGGGGCAGCTGGTCTCTGCACCGTACCTTGATGCTACGATAAGGATGATAGGATTGTTTGGAGGGAAGGTCGAAACTGAAGGATCGACGTACCACGTAAGCATAAACAGGAGATACAAAGCAGCCGACTTTGCAGTCCCTGCAGATTTCAGCTCGGCATCGTTCGTTTTAGCTGGTGCAGCAATGACCGGAGGGCACGTTCAAATTGCCAATATGAACTTTGACCTTCCTCAGGCAGACATGGCCATAATCGATATCCTGCAGAGAATGGGTGCAATGGTAAGAATAGACAAGGACAACGGTAGAGTTGAGGTTTCGTCATCAGGAGAGCTTGAGGGAGGAGAGTTTAACCTGAGAAATTCTCCCGATCTGCTACCAGTCCTTGCAGCTTTGGCGTTAAAGAGCAAAGGTAGTGTGACGATCAGGGGAGTAGCGCACGCACGCTTCAAAGAAACTGATAGGCTGAAGGTTCTCGCAATAGAGCTGCCCAAGGTAGGGGCGGAGGTTCGGGAATTGGAAGATGGTTTGATAATAAAGGCGCCAAAATCGTGGAAGACATGCACCTTTGATTCTCATGATGACCATAGAATGTTCATGGCGTTCAGCTTGGCTGGCGTAGCTTCAAGGGAGGGAGTACTGGTAGAAGGTGTCGAAAGCGTAGATGTGTCATACCCTAACTTTGTAGACGATATGAAAGCCCTGTCTGCGAGGCTGGAGGTAATTCAGGCTTGAGTGGCAATATTCTCGGCGAGAGGTTTGTACTGGTATGTTACGGAGAGAGCCACGGAAGAGCAATTGGAGCTGTAGTAGATGGCTGCCCTGCAGGTCTGCCTATTGAAAGAGAAGAAATTCAGAGAGAACTCGATTTGAGAAGGCCTGGTACCTCTTCCCTCTCATCACCTAGAAAAGAAGAGGACCAAGTAGAGATCCTTTCAGGGATAGTTAACGGCAGGACTACGGGCTCCCCGATAGGCATGCTGATCTGGAATAAGGATGTCGATTCGAAGCCTTACGAGAGGTTGATGAAAATGCCAAGACCTGGGCATGCAGATATGCCGGCGTGGTTCAAGTATGGAGGCTTCAACGATGTCAGAGGTGGAGGACATTTTTCGGCTAGGCTCACTGCAGCGTTCGTAATGGGAGGGGCAATAGCAAAGAAGCTCCTTGCAAAAGTATTCGGGACAGACATCGTAGCCTATGTGACGGAGATTGGAGGGATAAGGGCAAAGACGATGAGCTTTGAAGAGGCGAAGAGCATGAGGTACTCCAACGAAGTGAGATGCCCAGACTCTGCAGCGGCTGAAAAGATGAAGGAGCTTATACTTGAAGAGAAGAAAAAGGGAGACAGCTTAGGAGGGTTGATTGAATGCGTAGCAAAAAATGCGCCTCTTGGTCTTGGGGAGCCTGTCTTTGGCTCTCTCGATTCGGATTTAGCAAGAGCATTATTCTCAATACCTGCAGTTAAGGGAGTAGAGTTTGGCTCGGGATTCAACGCTGCACGGTTAAGGGGCTCGCAGAACAACGACCAATACACAGTAGTTGGAGGCAAAATAGTTTCCAAAACGAACAATGCGGGAGGCATGCTTGGAGGGTTATCATTCGGAATGCCAATCATCAGCAGAATTGCGTTCAAACCACCGTCATCAATACCAAAGACGCAGAAGACCGTGAACCTTGAAACTATGAAGGAAGAGGAGCTGATAGTGTCTGGCAGGCACGACCCTTGCGTTCTACCTCGCGCGGTTCCTATTGTCGAAGCAGTAGTAGCCCTAGTCCTTGCAGACCATGCACTCCGTGCTGGGCTTATCTCTCCGGTAATAGGGAAGCACTGAACAAATTGAAAGAGGACGCAGAGCTTAGGCGGCTGAGGAAGGAAATCCGCAGCACAACACTGGAGATATTCCATCTCATAAACAAGAGGATGAAGATTGGGGAAGAGATAGGCAGGGTCAAAAAGTCCTTGAAATTGCCTTTCCTTGATGGAAAAGTTGAACGCGAATTAAGGGATGATGTCATGCAATATTGCGTCAGCAAGGGCATAGACGAAAAACTCGTAGCAAGGATACTTACACTTCTCTTCAAAGAGACTATTGCAAGGGAAGTAAGCAGCTCAAAGAACGAAGCAATTTCAGCATCGAAGATGTTCGTTAGGGCAAAGGAGCTCGAAAAACAGGGGAAGAAAATAATACACCTCGAAGTAGGAGAACCAGACTTTTCGCCCCCTCTGAAGGTGCTCGAAGCCACAAAAGATGCGATGTACGGAGGGTTTACCCGCTATACAATTCCGTCAGGCATACCTGAGCTTAAAGCAAAGATAGCCTCGCATGTTAGCAAGAGGTACAATGTCAATATTGCTGAGAAAGATGTCATTTGTACTGTAGGTGCAAGATTCGGCATCTTTGCTGCAATGAATGCAGTACTTTCACCTGGTAATGAAGTCATAAACATAGACCCGAACTGGCCTGCATACGGTGACACCGCAGAATTTCTTGGGGCAAGGGTTCGCACGATAAGCACTACACTTGAGAAGTCATGGGAGCCATCCTTTGAAGACATAGAGAATTCCATAACAGATACAACGCAGATGCTCATTCTTAGCTACCCTAACAATCCGACTGGCAAGGTTTTGAGTCCTAAGACTCTTGGAAAGATAGTGGAAATTGCCCAGAAGAAGAACATCACTATTCTTAGTGATGAAGTCTATGCAGATTACTGTTTTGTGCCCAACAGGAGCCTTATTGAATTCGAATATTCAAACTCCATAGTAGTTTCTTCATTTTCAAAAACTTACGCCATGACGGGTTTCAGGCTAGGCTACGCTATGGGCAATGCAAAAATCCTTGCAAGGATGGCCAAGATTCAGGAGATCGCAGTTCTCAGCCTGCCTCACTTTATTCAGGTCGGCGCAATGAATGCTTTTGATGATGAAACTTACGTAAGGAGGAACATTGCAGAGATGAACAAAAGATTCGAAGTTGCAGCAAAGCTTCTCAACAGATTACCCCTCAAGTTCCGAAAGCCTGACGGAGGGTTGTACATATTTCCCAGAGGCAGAGATGTAAAGTTCAACGGGAACGAATTCGCTATGGAACTACTTGAGAAGAAAGGCGTCGCAGTGACCCCAGGCACGGGGTTCGGTGACTACCCAAACTTTTTCAGAATCTCTCTTAACCAGCCTGCCGATGTGCTCTCCGAAGGTATCAAGAGAGTAGGAGAACTGCTAAGATGAGAGTTGCCGTAATTGGCGGAACGGGCAGAATGGGCAAATGGTTCACCCGCTATTTCATTGCTAACAAGCACGACGTTGCTATATTTGGACGGGATAGCAAGAAGGTTAAGCGTGTAGCTGAAGACATGGGTGCAAAAACACTCAATTCGCTTGAAGATTGCAAGAATTCAGAAGTAATAGTAATCGCAGTACCTATCTATGCAACGCCCAAATGTATAGAGCAGATAGCTCCGAAACTCAAGAAAAGCACTACTCTGATTGAGATTACTTCGATAAAGGAGGTTGTGATGGCAGTGTTAAAGAAAGTAAAGAATGGAAGTGTGCTATCCATACATCCTCTCTTTGGGCCTGGAGCTAATATCAAAGCTGTCAACCGCTATGCCATTATACCAGTACTGGATTCAGCTAAGGAAAAGTCATCATTCAAGAAACTGTTTCCCCAATCTGAAGTTCTAGTTGTGCAAGCGGAAGAGCATGATATCGCTATGGCCAAGGTTCTTTCACTGACGCACTTCATGAACGCTCTCTTCCTCAAGACGATTGGTGAAAACACAGATGATATCTCCAAGCTCTCAGGAACAACCTTTGGAATACAATTGGCTCTGGCAATGGGAGTCATGCATGACGAACCGAAACAGTTAGCATCGCTGCAGGTCCAAAACCCTCATTTCAAGGATGTTCTAAATGAAATGATAAAGAACGCAAGGGAGTGGCAGAGCCTCATAGCTGCGGGGAAGCAGGACATGCTATCTGCAAAATACAATGAAATCAAGAGTGCGATAGAGAAGAAAAAAGCATTCAGGGAATCTTATGACAAGATGTACGCTATGTTTCGCTCACTGCAGAAGGGCGAGTACTAAAGACCTAAACCGAACGATTTTGCGAACTCCTCGAAGTGTCCATAAGCCTGCAGGAATTCGACTCCCTTGTTACTGATCTTGTATCTCGAAGTCTGCTCTACTATAACCTCTTCCATCAGGCCAGAAGCTACCAGAGTCGAGACTATCTTCACGAGCCTTGCATAGGAGAGGTTGGCCTTCCTTAGAAGTGCTGTTATACCTACCCCTTCATTGCCGTTATCCTTTGCAGTCCGTAGGACATCAGCAATGATTCTTACTTGAGTTCTATAGCTTGCCATATTCTCCTAACCCCTTGAAAGATGAGAACTCCATTACTGGAGCGTAAAGCATGAAGAACCCTACAATCTTGAACCCTACGGAAACCAGTAGCACAAAAGAAACTCCGGGTGTAAAGATGCTGACCCATCTAACAAGCTCTCCCAGCGCTATCAGTGCCAGTGCGCTGCCTATCATGAGAGTCTGCCTCTTCTTATATACAAAATATGACATCATCGTTTCAACAAAACCGTAAAGCAGGAAGACGAATGAAAGAGATTTCAAAAGTGCAGAAGCTGCTGAAATGGGAGTCGCTATCAGCGGTGTAAGCACCGCGCCCTTGCCCATTGAGCGAGCATTTATACCATATGAGAATGCCAAGAAGAAATACCCGGCAGTTTCCATGAACGTTGCAACTCCGAGCAGCATGGAAGCCGCGACTGCAAGGTATGTAACTGAATGAAGGGCTGACAAATCGACAAGGGTGCTTAGACCCGTAATGCACAGGCCTGAGCCCAAAAAGACGAATGCAACCATGAGCCTCAGAAGAGTAGGGCTGCCTGTTTCCCTGTACCCCTGCCTTGCTATCCTAGCGACAGAAAAACCGATGAATGCACCCACTACGTTCAGGGCGCTTTCACCGACAGCAAAGGCAAGATCCCATTCCAAGAGTCTCAACGAAAAGTGCCATATAGAATATAAAAGGTTTTGGAAGTCAAAATCTATGATTGATAAGTCAAATTAGAGCTACAAGTTTCGCAAAAATGACATTGGAAATGTTTAAGGCTTAAATAATGACATGGTTATCACTCAAGAACAAAAAGTGTGTTAGGAAATGGCAGACAAACCTCACATGAATCTCATAGTAACCGGTCACGTAGACCAAGGAAAGTCGACTACCATGGGTCACTTCCTGTTCGACCTTGGTGTCATTGACCAAAGAACCATAGAAGAGTATGCAAAAGAATCCGAGAAGACAGGGTCAGGCGATACTTTCAAGTACGCTTGGGTTTTAGACTCCTTAAAGGACGAACGTGAAAGGGGCGTCACAATAGACCTTGCTTTTCAGAAGTTCGAGACTGATAAGTACTTCTACACTCTGATCGATGCTCCTGGTCATAGAGACTTTATCAAGAACATGATCACGGGCGCTTCTGAAGCAGATGCAGCAGTACTAATGGTCTCTGCGAAGCCAGGTGAAACGGAAGTTGGAATTGGACCTGGGGGTCAGTCGAGGGAGCATGCATTCCTGCTCAGGACGCTCGGTGTAAACCAGCTCGTAACTTGCATCAACAAGATGGATGATTCTATAGTAGGGTGGAAAGAGTCAAGGTACAACGAAGTCAAGGCAGAGGTTGAAAAGCTACTGAAGACCGTAGGATACGATCTTAAGAAGGTGAATTTCATCCCTGTGTCTGGCTGGATGGGCGATAATCTCATCAAAAAGTCTGAGCACATGAAATGGTACAAAGGACCGACGCTCTATGAAGTTCTCAACACCTTCGAGCCACCGCCAAAGCCACTCGACAAGCCTTTGAGGATACCAGTTCAAGATGTCTACTCAATTACAGGTGTAGGAACAGTTCCAGTAGGAAGGGTCGAGACTGGCAAGATGAAAGTTGGCGATACAGTGCTGATAATGCCGGGCAATCTAACTGCGGAGGTAAAGTCAATCGAAACTCATCATACACAGATGCCACAGGCAGTTGCAGGAGACAATATAGGTTTTAACTTAAGAGGAGTTGCAAAGCAGGACATCAAGAGAGGAGACGTAATAGGATCTTCGCAAAACCCTCCGACCGTTGCAAAGGAGTTCCTGGCACAGATCATTGTGGTATTCCATCCAACAGCTATAGCTGCAGGTTATACTCCAGTACTGCATGCGCACACGTCGCAGGTCGCTGCGACAATCACTGAACTCGTTGCTAAAATTGATCCGAGAACTGGCCAGCCTACGGAAGAGAAGCCAAAGTCTCTGAAGACCGGAGACTCTGCGCTCGTAAAGATTCAGCCTTTGAGGCCTCTCTGCATAGAGCCCTTCAAGGAGTTCCCGGAGCTCGGAAGGTTCGCGCTCAGGGATATGGGCACTACAATAGCTGCAGGAGTAGTCAGAGAGATTACCCAGAAGTGGGCTGTAGAGAAGGCTGCAGCTCCAAAAACTAAGGCTTAGCCAATTGTGCTTGTCTCGAAAGAGACAGCACTATCTTTTCTTTTTCAGATTAATTTTCTTAATGTCCAAATACATTATCGAGTCTTTCTTCTTTCTCGAAAAATCCTCTATCTCTATGCTTTTCTTGAACCCTGGTCCGTCCAATGTTAGTGTGTGGTATTCACCCTGCTCTCCGCATATGTCAAGGCCCGTCTTTGCGGATAAATCGGATAGTTCGCTTAGAATGCCTTTGTTAATTTTACGTCCCAACCATCTGCTGGAAAACCAAGGTTTCTTCACGCATGAAAATATTGCCCTGAAACCTGCAGAGATGAAACTTTCCAGAATTTCCTTCCTATCTTTGTGCCATAGGGGCGTCAATAGTTCGATACCAGAATTTCCGATACATTCCTTCAGCCATCTCTGAAACCCGCAAACTTCAGCAATGTCTCCAGCAATTAGAACGTCCATCCCGTGTTCTTTCAGGTAGTGCATTGCATTAGCGTAGCCCTGCTTGAACGGCTCTTCTATGACAATTTCGTGATGAGGTAATGCAAGAGCTTCTGCCTGATATTTCATAAAATGCAGAGGGTGCGCAAGGAACTTTCCCTGTTTTGGAACGAATGTAACAAGTTCCTCTATGCTATGACCAGAAAGCTTTGCAAGATATAGTGAAAAGGAGCAGTCCTTACCACCAGTCCAAAGCACTGCTGAATTTCTAATTTTGGTCAAACCTCTACAGAATTATCTTCTTTCCTTTCTGACCCTGCTTTCTATGTGCTCGATGATCTCTTTCAATGATGTACCTGGGCCAAAGTTTCCAGTGATCCCGAATTTTTCGAGCTTTTTCCTGTCCTCTGGAGGTATTATTCCTCCTCCAACTATGATTATATCACCTGCACCTTTTTCCTTCAACAACTCTGCAACTCTCGGAAATGCTGTCATGTGAGCTCCATTCAGGAGGCTCAATGCCACGACATCTACATCTTCATCGATAGCCATCCGTACAACTTGCTCTGGAGTAGGCAGAAGACCGCTGTAGATAACCTCCATACCAGCATCCCTGAAAGCTCTGCATAGTACTAATGCTCCTCTGTCATGGCCATCAAGGCCAGGTTTGGCTACGAGAATCCTGATCTTCTTCTGCTCTGTTCTCTTAGAAATGCTCTTTGCAGCCATTCGTATCGCCTAAAGCAAAGATGGTTCCGTCCATTCTCCGAAGACCTCCCTTCCTACATTGACAATTTCGCCCAGAGTTGCATACGCTTTGACAGCTTTTAGTATTAGGTACATACTATTCGCATCTGGGTTCTTGTACGCATTTTTCAATTCTTGCAGAGCCTTTGCAACTTTAGCATTGTCCCTCTGCTTCCTTACTTCCTTCAATCTTTTGACTTGCCTTCTCTGCGCCTTTAGGTCTATCTTTAGAGTTGAAATTGGAGGCTCCTCCTCAACGACATGCTTGTTGACTCCTACTACAATGTCCTTTCCCTCCTCAGCCCTCTTCTGAGTTCGATAGGCAGTTTCTGCAATCTCTCTCTGCAGATAGCCAGCTTTTACCGCTGCCAGCACGCCTCCAATCGATTCGATCTTGTCAAAATAGCTGAAAGCCCGTTCTTCCATTTCGTTTGTTAACCATTCAAGATAGTACGAACCTCCGAGAGGGTCTATCGTGTCTGCAACTCCAGTTTCCTCCGCAATGATCTGCTGCGTCCTCAAGGCTATGGTTACTGCCTCTTCAGTAGGAAGTGCCCATGCTTCGTCGTACGAATTAGTGTGCAGAGATTGAGTTCCACCGAGCACGGCTGCCAGAGCTTCAATGGCAGTCCGTACAACGTTGTTTGTGGGCTGCTGCCATGTTAAAGACGCTCCAGATGTCTGAGTGTGGAATCTCAACAATAGGGCTCTTGGGTTTGTAACTCCATATTTTTCTTTTAATACAGTGGCCCAGATTCTCCTTGCAGCCCTGAACTTTGCTATCTCTTCAAAGAAGTTCATGCAGCAGTTGAAGAAGAACGATATTCTTGGAGCAAACTCCTCCACTTTGAAACCTGCTTCAATTCCCAAATCAATGTATGCAAAGCCATCTGCAAGCGTAAAGGCAAGTTCCTGCACGGCATCCGCACCCGCCTCTCTGATATGATAGCCGCTGACGCTGACATAGTTCCATTGTGGCATCTGTTTCGTGCAGAAGAGCATCATGTCTCTTATGATACGCATGTGGGCTTCTGGAGGATAGACCCATTCCTTCTGCGCAATGTACTCCTTCAGCATGTCAGCCTGAACGGTTCCTCTAAGTTTCTTGAGGGGCACTCCCTGCCTTTCGCCTACTGCTGCATACATTGCTGTCAATATTGCTGCTGGGGCATTGATAGTCATAGAAGTGCTTACATCGCCGAGAGGTACTGCATTGAGCAGAATATCCATGTCTTTCAGCGAAGAGATGTTGCAGCCGCACTTGCCCACCTCTCCCTCCGCCCTTTCGCTATCCGCATCGTAACCATAAAGAGTGGGCATGTCAAACGCTATACTGAGACCAGTTTCTCCATGATTGATTAGATATTTCAGCCTCTTGTTCGTATCCTCTGGAGTTCCGAAACCAGAGAACATTCGCATCGTCCAAGGTTTCCCTCTGTACATTGTAGGATAAACTCCTCTTGTGTATGGGAAACTTCCTGGCAATCCAGCATCTCTTACAGGATCAAAATTTTCAATATCTAGAGGAGTATAGACTCTCCCGACCTTGATATTTGAAGGGGTTTGGAAATCCTTGTCTAGTTCTGGAGAACTCTTTAGCCAAGGTTCTAGAATTTGCTCTTCCCACTTTCTATAATTCTCCTTGAGCCTCTTCATGGCTTTTTGATCTACTGCACGAGCTTTATTTCTGGCTCCAATCTCCGAAAGCCTTACTCGCCAGTAGCTCCTCTGAGTTTCGAGCAAGAACTCTAACCTTTCTGATTTAACGTTGGTGGCGATGCTTAATTGAGTTTCGGTTTCCTAAGAGGTTATCAGATATTCCACAATTACATTAGAGAGCATGAGGCTCTAAACCGCAAAACGCCAGCTCTAGCATGTGAGTTGAAATTGAAGTTCCAACAAATGGCTTACAATAATCCAAAATGCAAAATTAAGCCGTAAGTATTAAAGGAAAGGTGTATCCGGGGTTCAAATAATTAATGTATGATCTTTTAGGCATAGACGCTCAAACACCCATGCACTACGATCTTCGTAGCCAGATTAGGCATGGGGATACCCAATGTTTGAGCAGTATTGTTTTGCTATGTTATGATTTTAAGTTTTCCAATTATCCTAATACTATGAAACAAAACCTATTCAGGTTGATAGACAAGTCGTTTCTTGTCTTTCCATACCTTTAGTTTTGTCCCTTCCTTAATTCCGAGTTCTTCTCTCAGCTCTTTCGGAATTACGGCTACTATAGAACCCTTTTCCCGCACCCTATACGCATGTACGATAGTGTATAGAACCATATCTACCGCCTCCGTTGCTCTTGTGAAACTCTTTTATCCTTGTCGGTAGGTACCATAATACCCGGTAGATACCAAAGTGGAAATAGTTGTAAAAGGTATCGCTGGATTGTTTCTGGCGTTAGGTATTGCGAGCTTTCTGTTCATTTCAACAGGTCAAGGACTTAAGGGCGTAGGAGAAGTGGGGAAACTTCCACCGATTGTAGATGCAGGAACGACACTTACCAATTATGGGCTAGGAGTTATCGTCACCCTCATAATTCTGGCCATTATTGTAATCGCACGGGCTAGAAGTGGATAATAATAGTAATATCTGACGAAAGTTGACAGCGATATCTCATCCATGGGAAGTTAGCAGAGCCGATTTAGGGCTCGGTTAAATAATTCTAAGCCATGTCCCGACAGTCGACACGGAGAAGAATCAGAATGGCGTTCCTAAGACTTAACCAGAGTTTATCACCCTAAGATACCACTCAATCTTTAGCGGAAACTTAAGGTTACCACCATAGATTCAACAATATAGATTTTTTATTCATAGAGCTTAAGTACAAAAAATCAATTGAGTGGTTCTGATGCGGTAGTGGCATGGTGCCTGGGGAGATCCAATGACGATCGCACTAACCGACGAGTCATGAAACACAGCTACCCGCGCCTATTCAACTATACCACCCTAGATTGACAACCTTGAAATATTCAGTTTGAATCGACAATGAAAGATGTTGGTAAAATCGGTGCTGAAAGGAGATCATAGGGCTCTAGCAAAGGCAATTAGTGCTTTCGAAAACGAAGAGCCAGTAGCAGCGAAGATAGCCAAAGAAATTTTCCCTTATACTGGCAAAGCATTCGTAATCGGGGTGACAGGCCCTCCCGGTGCTGGCAAAAGCACCCTTGTCGACAAAATGATCAAGCATTATCGAAGTAACAAAAAGTCTGTGGGTGTATTAGCAATAGACC
The DNA here is from genome assembly GCA_024860875.1 of Nitrososphaerota archaeon. Taxonomy (GTDB): domain Archaea; phylum Thermoproteota; class Nitrososphaeria; order Nitrososphaerales; family UBA57; genus VHBL01. The sequence continues at coordinate 231,091 of JACPSZ010000007.1, forward strand.
CCTCAAGCATCTTTACTGGAGGGGCACTTCTCGGAGACAGGCTAAGGATGGCTTCACATAATCTTGATCCTGACGTATTCATCAGGAGCATGGCTTCTCGTGGAGGAGTTGGAGGTTTAGCAAAGGCAACCCGAAATGCAATAAGATTGTTGGACGCTTCTGGCAAAGACATCATAATAGTTGAAACTATCGGTGCAGGGCAGTCAGAAGTTGAAATTGTCAAGGTTGCCGATGCTACAGTCGTAGTTACCATTCCTCAACTCGGAGACCAAGTCCAGACTTTCAAGGCTGGCTTGATGGAAATTGGAGATATATTCGTAGTCAACATGGCAGACTTACCCGGGGCAGACAAGATGGTAACTTACCTATTGGGAGGCGTAGTCGCAAAAAATGGCTGGGCTCCTCCTGTTTTAAGGACAGTAGCAAAGAGCGGCGAAGGCGTTGATGTCCTCATAGAAAAATTGGAGAAGAGGAGAGAGTTTCTTGCAAAGAAAGACATTGCTGAAAAAAGGCAACTCGAGCAGACAAGAGCCGAAATCTCATCCCTCGTTGCTGAAAAAATTTCTAAAGTCTTCCTGAAAGAACTGTCCAGCAGCAAAGACCTGGAAAGATTGATAGAACTCGTGAATAAGAAGAAGATAGATCCTCAGACCGCTTCAGAGGAGCTCTTTGCAAAGCTCTCGAAGAAACGTTAATCCTCCACCTCTTCCCCTCCGCGCAATATCCTTGATATTGATGCAGAGAGTTCTACAATGCCTTCGTTGGTTACTGCAGAAACTGGTATCAATTCATGTGAAAAACCTGCCTTTGCAAGGCTCGACGCAATCCCCTTTGAGAGAAGGTACACTTCACTGTCCTTTTCCTTCTGCAGCTCAGCTTCAAGCTCAACTCTATTGGAAGACCATTTCAAAATCTTCTTCCATCCTTTTTCCACAAGGTCCCTCTTTGATAGGACTGCTATTTGCGGGATGCCAAACCTAAGCCTTATCGACGCTGCCAACAATGAAATTGAAACAAGGTTTGCAGCATTAGAAACCAGAGCAGCATCAAAGAGGAATATTGCAACTTTGCCCTCTGCAGAGAGATTTTTCACTACAAATGGGCCGCTTTCCCTGTAGGCAAACAATTCTAACTGCCCCGGCGTATCAATTATTGCATAATCAGGATCGAACGAATCAATCTCCTCCTGAATCTCTGGTAACTTAGTCGCTATCATATCAGAAGACAATATTAGCGCACCGTTAGGGCCGAGTTGGTATTGTTCCATTAGCTCTTCAATGTTGATGTAGTTTCGTATGTCAACGTCTGGAGTGTAAGGCAGTGATATAACACCAGGATCAAGATTAACTATTATGGATGAAGATCCCTTCTCCACAAACCAAGGCCCAAGTATCGACGTGAGAAGAGACTTGCCAGAGCCAGCGGTCCCAGCAAGAAAGATGGCGTGCACACCTTTTTCAAAAAAGATACAAAGATAACAATGTTTTCTTCTGCTAAAGCGGGAAGCCTTGGGAGTCTTCGAGCTGATCGCCATAGGGAATGAGTTACTGATAGGGAAGACTCTGAATACCAATATTCACTGGATATCAGGCGAAATTACAAGGCTTGGTGGCTTTGTCAGAAGGGCTACAGTTGTGAGGGACGAATTAGGCGAGATTTCTGTTGCGGTGGGGGAAGCAATGCAGAGGAAGAGTGACTGGATCATAACGACAGGAGGCTTGGGCCCAACGTTCGACGACATGACACTTGAAGGAGTTGCAATAGCATTGAAAAGAAAACTTGTGCTCGACAGGAAGGCTCTTGAATATCTTAAGATCAGCTACGAAAGGGCAAAGAAGCAGGGCCTCGTGAAATCATACGAACTAACAGAAGCTAGAAGGAAGATGATCATGCTGCCAGATCATTCAAAGGCTCTTCCGAATTCGGTAGGCACAGCCCCGGGAGTACTTACAAAAGAAAGAAACTGCACAATAGTCTGCCTCCCCGGCGTGCCTGCAGAGATGAAGGCAATAATGAAAGAATCCGTCCTCCCAGAAATTTCAAAGGCAATAGGACCAAACTACTTCTGCGAAGGGACACTGCTAGTTTCAAAGGTCATAGAATCTATCTTGGCTCCATTCATCAAGGGAGCCATGAAGAACAATCCAAAAGCGTACATAAAATCCCATCCAAAAGGAATCATAGATGGAGCCTCAAGAATAGAGCTCAGCATAACCACAACAGCACCAAGCAAAAAGGCTGCTGAAAAGATAGTAAACGATGCCTTAGACGAAATGCAAAAAGCGGTCTTAAAACTTGGAGGTTTTGTATTAAAAAGAGAGATTGACTGAGCTCACTTCTTGCTCAGCCACCATTCAAGATATTCTCCGTGATCCCTCTTCTTCTTGCGTCTCTCCTCGTCTTCTCGGACTTTGATCTTGTACTTTAAGTCAGAAATCTGCTCTCTTGTAGCAAACAAGCCGCATTTCGTACATACAAAGCTTTTAGCTGCAATCTCGAAGAACATCTTGCCGCCGCACTCGGGGCAGAAGGTTTCTTGCATGTGCATTATCTTCTTGGCTAACAATAAAAGGTTTATCCGAGCATCTAGTAAGGGACTCGTACTAACATACTCTAGTACTCTACTACTCAGAACGGTGCTGATAACTCTCCGGATTATCCCATTATTCGCTTTTTATACCCCCTCTAGGGTCTGGATAACGATAGGGGCCCCTACAGACATGATTGATACTTGGTGGGTCTTTCGGTTTATCAGAAGTCGACTTTCGGATCTCCCGAAGAGTTATCAGAACCCATAAGCAGAATGTATTTAAGAAAAGACCTGTTTCATAGCTGTTGATAATGAGCAGCAAAAAGAAGAAGGACGCTCCTCTGCCCGCCTCAAGTGCAGGGCTGATGAGGTTCTTTGAAGACGAAACCCAGACGGGAGTCAAGGTAAGGCCTGAAATTGTAATCGCACTGTCGCTATCGCTGATATTAGTTTCAATACTTCTGAGGGTCTTCCTAAAAATCTGATAGCGGCAAGGAAATCGGGGATGGACTCTACAACCAATATCCATAGACGGTATAATCTCCTGTTTACCCTCCCCTCGACAAGAGTCGCTGCAACAGCCGCAATAGCTTCTGCTCTAATACTCTTCGTTTTGATCAGAAGCGTGATAGGCTTTGCTTTCTCTGACGTTCTGACCTTCGTGATAATGGCCGCTGCAATGTTTTTCTCTGTTGGGCTTGAGATGCTGCTGCTGAAGAATAACCCAGTAGCTACTTTCAGACGGCTAATAATGATAACGGCAATCTCCAACGTACTATGGATCGTGGCTATGCTTTCGGGTCTGCTCACCTCTTTTGCAGCATCTGCCCCGCAGAAGTTCTACTCCATGACACTGTATGGGATGTTCGTAGCAGTAGCCTTAAGGATTGTAGTCCTTGCGTCGGTCTTCTTTGAAAACATTGCACACGGGTTTGCCATTGCTTTCGTGCAGCCAGTCGCCCAGATGCTCGTTCTGTTCTTTGGCAATTACGTATTGGTCAGTTCTGCTCAAGCCTTTGCTCTTGGATCACTTCTTGCAGGATCTGCACTCGCATATTTGATTCAAGTTAATAGATCGGGGAAAGGGTTTCTGAGAGAACCCCCTCTGAAACTCCTGCGAGCATTCTTGCAGGCGTGGACTGAAAACAAGGCAGAGCTCTTCGAAGAAATTTTTGAGGAAGCGTCATCTACGGCAACGGTAAGAACAAAGATTCTTACGTTTCTGCAGGGGAGCAAAAAACCCACAGTAATAGTTCCTGAAATACATCCCGGACCTTTCTACCCAATAGGCAGCAGCAACCTTCCTTATGAATTGCAGGAGTGGTTCTCCAGCAACGGCTACGCCCCTTTGGTTCTGCATGGCGTTTCAGGCCACGATCTAAACCTTCCATCAAGGACTACCGTTGATAAATTCATCGCATCCCTTCAGGATTTGAAGACTCTCGGCGTAGGCAACACTTGCACTCTACCTCTAAAAGCTACGGTAGGGAAAGCCACTGTAACAGGGATGGCGTTTGGCGACTTTGCATTTATCATAATAACGCTTGCACCGCACGGGATGGAGGATTTCCCGCAGTCCGTTAAGGAAACTGTGGAGAGGAAGGCTCTGGAATTGGGATACAGGGGAGCTTTTGTTGTTGATGCGCACAATTCTCTTGGCAAACCTCCCACCGAAGACGAATGTAATTCAACAATCGAAGCTGCAGGTGTAGTGCTTCAAAAGTTAAAACGTACAAAGCAGAAACCGTTCAAGATAGGCTACGCACATTCTTCTGAACTCCATATTGGTTTGAAGTCAGATATCGGGCCCGCAGGGATTTGCCTCATCGTCTTTGAAATTGACGGCATTTCACATTCACTGATAAGTTTCGATTCGAACAACGCATCTATGGGCTTCAGGAAGAAGCTGCTGGAGCAGATTAAAGATGTCAATATCATAGAAGTGTGTACAACGGACACTCATTTCAATGCAGCAAAGGTCATGAATGAGAACGGGTATGATGCACTAGGCGAGGTAACAAAGGCTGACGAAACCGCATCTACTTTGAACGCATTGATCAAGGCTGCATCGTCGAGAATGGTTGAAAGCGACTTCAGGATAAGCGGCATAGAAACAGAGGTGAAGGTCGTTGGAGGAAAATTGCTGTCAGATTTTTCGGTAGCGCTGGACAAGGTCACTGGCATAGCAAGAAAGGGTGGAATAACTCTTGCATCAATAGCCATCCTGATGTTCCTGCTTGCCGCTATAATGTGAGGTAATGATTTTAAACTGACTTGCTTTGAGTTGCCTATGCCGGGGCGCAGCCGGGGTTCTAACTGCTCGAAAGCTCAGCCTGGTTAGAGCGCCAGCCTCCACAAAATTGGGCGTAACTCATAATCTGGAGGTCGTGGGTTCGAAATCTGAAGGACGAAATACCCACCCCCGGCACTATCAAGTTTGATAATCAGCTCTGAAAACTGTCTTCAGGCTTTATATTGGAATTGTATTTATACGACTGCACTGACATAGGACGATTGCCGTGCTATAGTCGAGTGAGGGATCACCGAGGGCTTGGGGAGGCCCTCGGTGACATTCTTAACTAATGCTTTCTTTTCAGAATCTGGAACCTGCATGGAAGTAAATCCGCTTCGTTGAATTCGTACTTGCCAGTTTCGTACCTGCTGCCGAATTTTCCTGCCAGAGCACCGTCAATTATCCCCTTGACCAAAAAGCAGAGAGGTCCTCCAATATCTCTGGTTTCGTAGGAGTCCATGCAGTTGTGCAGATACACTGCAGGTCTGTAGCCTCTTTCAGCAGACACCTGCAACTCTCCCATCTGGTTGTCGATCCAGAATTTCTTCAGGTTTTCAAGAGTGTCCTTTACAGAGCCTCCATCAATCCTTTTGCTCACGACATCGAGCCCTATAGAGAAGCCGTGTTTGTACAAAATGTCGCTGTGCCTGTTGAAAGAAACCTTGGCTAGCAGCTTGAAGGCATGGTAGAGTATCTCTTTCAGTTGAGGGCCTAAAGGCTCGTTCCCTCCAAGCGTCAATTGGAGTTTCTTCCTTTCAAAGAGGTAAGAAAGTGTTTGAAGGTACTGTTCATCAGTTTCGGGGTTTGACGAAACGAATAGAGTTCCAGGTTTTAGAGCATAGTATTTACTCAATACTCCCGTCTTGCCTACTTGTACCTGTGCAACGATAATTGATCCTCTTCGAGTCAGTTCGTTTATGTGATAGTTTATCGTCGGCTTGGAAACTCTGAGAATTCTTGAAAGCTCGCTCACCGTATGCGGTTCTTGAGAGAGAGCCTTGACTATGGCCTCCCTGACCTGCCCTTTCTTTGTACTGTGCCGTCTTGAGGGCTCATCGTAAATTGAACGAGGTTGCTCTGCCAAATTACTCGACAGTGTTAGAATGATTCTAATTGATGGTCTATATGTTGTTTTCTGTCTTCTCTGATCTATAGCGCTGAACTATTCTCAATCTAGCATATTTGTCGTCTGGAGAGAACTTTGGAGGATGAGGAGAAACCGTCTTGGTACTGCATTTAGGACATGTATCCTGAAACGTGTAAGTGCTGCAACTAGGGCATTTCCTAAGAAGTCTGCTCAACGCCCTTCTTCCTGTCTATCCTGCTAAAAGCAAACTGGCCTTTCTTCTGTATAACGTCTCTAGCTTTCTCTATGGCCTGCTCGAGGGCCCTCTCGGCAATCTTGTAATTCTCCGCTTCGACCACAATCCTGTACTTTGGCGCTCCCATGTACGTTATGGTAACCTTCGACCCTCCAGTCTTGACTGACTGCGCAGCAGTAAGAGAGTCTTTGATGATGTTTATCCCTGCAGGCTGATCAGTTTTGATTTCCATGACGCCTTTCACCTCGACCGTTGGAAAGACTATTTTCTCTTTCGCAGTTTCGGCTAAGATTTCAACATATTTTGAAGGCAGGCTAATCTTCTTGAGAGCATCAACACCAGTCCTTGCGAGCTGCTCAAGGGCGTCGTAGGTAGAGCCAAACTCTTCCTCGAGCATCTCCGTGTACTTCAAACTTTCAGCATCGCTCAGCTGGGCCTTGTTCTTCACTATTTCGAGAATTCCTCGCGCCTTTTCATGCTTCTTAACTTGGATGAGCTTCTCCTTTCTCTCCTCTCCAGAGACCTGCCTGAGCGACAGATCGACTTGCCTTCTGGCCTTGTTTATCCTTACAACCTTGAGGACTGCCTTCTGGCCTACATTGACATACCGTTCTATGTGCTTGACCCATCCAGTAGTAATTTCAGACTTGTGCAAAAATGCTGGAAGGTTTCCGTATTCATCGAGGGTAACATAAGCGCCGTGATCGGTAATCTCCTTCACAGACGCGATTACGACTTCTCCCTCTTCGGGGATCTCCTGCTGTGCTGCCTCGGCGCTCATTCGCTTTGGAGCGAATGCCGTAATTAATTAGCCTTTAAACCCTAAACAAGAATCAGCCACAAGCTCAAGACAGCGATATTAACGAAGGTTACAATCGAGCCTATCTTGAAGAATTCGTAGAAGCTAAAAGTATGGCCCTTTTCTTCAGCTACTTCGAGTATTATTATCGTGCTCGCAGCGCCAAGTATTGTCAGGTTTCCCGCAAGGGTGGAAGCTCCAGCCAAAGCAACCCATGCCTCTACATCCAGAGAGTTGAAGCCCAAGCTCTTCATCAGGTTAATATAAACTGCAACGAATGGAACGTTACTCATTAATTGACTGAGCAGAATACTTGTACCAACGATATTCAATATTGTCAGAGGAGAGCCTACATGAGTAAGCTGGGGGAGGAAAGACGCAAAGAATTGTATCAGCCCGATATTCCAGACGCTTTGCATTACAATGAACATAGAAATGAAGAATATTATTATGCTCCAGTTCACTCCTCTGATGATATCCCGTCTCTTCGGGCTTATTGCGTAGAGTATTGCCGAGCCCAATAGAGCAACTGTGCCAAAGTTCAATTCTGTTTCAAATCCCAGATTCTTTGCAATGCTCAATACTAAAAATCCCGTGATCGTAAAAAGAGTAACTATTCCCGAAGCCCTAGCAAGGTTCATGTCGGTTATGGTTTGAGCAAGAGAGAGGTCAGCAGGTTTTGAAGCACTTCGGAGATCATTCCTGTAGTAGAATTTGAGAATAAGGTATGTCAGAAAGTAGTTTATGACTGTGGGGATAGTAAGTAGCCTAACAAAGTCAAAGAACGGTCGTTTAATCCCACTATCCAATGCAATTAACAGGTTTTGTGGATTACCCATAGGCGTCATTGTGCTGCCTATGCTAACGGCAAAAGCAAGTGTGATGAGAAAGGGAGAGGACCTTACCTTCATAGCCCTAGCAAGGCCGATCATGATAGGTGTTGCAACTACAGCAATGGTATCATTCATTAGAAATGCTGACATCGTTCCTAGCACAACAAGGATGAATAGCAGTAATCTTTGCGGAGATCCTGCAAACGAAAGTATGCGTATCGTGAAGTATTGCAACAGACCTGAAGCCTCTAGTCCTGAAACGATGGAGAACATCCCTATCAGGAAGAAAATCACGTCAAGGTTTATCGCTGCGTAGGCGTCTTTGAGGGAAATTCCGTTGAGGAATATTGTCGCAACTGCACCCGCAAACATTATGGCCCATACTGGCAGTTTTATTCGCTTGAGATTTCTGAATATGATTAACGCATATACTACAAAGAATATTACTGATGCAGAATTGAATAGCTCGCTTGCCATAGATGATGCCTTGAATTGCTCAACTAGACTAAAACATAGTTTCTCCGCCGTCAATTATTATGGTCTGACCAGTAATGAAATCGGAATCATTGCTTGCCAAGAATGCTGCCAATTTAGCCACGTCTTCGGGCTTCCCAAGCCTCTTCAACGGTATTGCTGACATTATTTCTGTTAATTCCTTCTTGTCGAGCCAGTCTATCCATCCCGTCTTGATGCTTCCTAGAACCATCGCGTTGACCTGAATTTTTGGTGCGAACATCCTTGCTAGAGCCTTTGTAAGGCCGAGTATTCCAGCCTTTGCGACTGTATAAACCAATCCTCTTTCATCGCCAACAAGCGCGGGTATTGATGAAACGTTGACTATCTTTCCAGAACCCTGCTTCAACATTATCTTGGATGCGGCCCTTGAGCAGAGGAATGTCCCCTTCAGATCAATATCAAGCGCTGAATACCACAATGCATCATCTATATCATTAAGCTCGGCTAGCCACGCTTTATCTGAAGAATGGCCAGCATTGTTTACAAGTATATCAAGCCTTCCGAATTTCTTTACTGTAACCTTCATCAACGTTTCAACATCTTCCTTCTTTGAAACATCGGCTTTAACAACTATAGATCTGCTTCCTATTTCCTTGGCAGTCTCTTCAGCAGCAGTTTCGGATTTGGCATAATTCACTACTACCGATGCACCCTCTTTTGCAAACTCCAGCGCGGTAGCTCTGCCTATCCCCTTTGCTGAGCCAGTTATGACGGCAACCTTGCCCTTAAGCCGCATTTAGAGTATCGTTTTTTATGGTGAATATAACCTAATTGCAGATTAAAAGATAAATAATTTAGGATCAAATTAACTGTGTGAACACTATAGATTCAATAATAAAGGGCATGAAGACCATAGCAGTTGTAGGGCTCTCAAAAGACCCCTCCAAAGAGAGCCATTCAGTTTCTATGTTCCTAAAGGAGCATGGCTACCAGATAATTCCTGTCAATCCTACCGCAGACGAGATTATGGGTTTGAAGTCATATCCATCATTATCGGCAATACCTAATGATATGAAGAAGAGGATAGATGTTGTTGACATATTCAGAAGGGCTAAGGACGTTCCTCCCGTTGTAGATGATGCAATAAAGCTGAAGAATTTTGCAAAAAAACCTCTTGCCGTATGGATGCAGTTAGGAATTGTCAATGAAGAGGCAGCTCAGAAGGCCAGGGCTGCGGGTATTGATGTCGTTATGGATGCGTGTATTAGGACTGAGCACAGGAAGAGACTCTAGCTGCTTGGAGCAGGCTTCTTGGCCTTTTCGGCGTATTTTTCTATTTCCTTCTCAGTAAGCCTTCGCATCTTCTTCGTATCGGCGTCTATGACCGCCATCTTGATGTGCTTGGTTCCTACCTTCTCCTCGCTAACCAAGTAAATTGCTTCTATTGCAAGTATGCACGCATTGTCTACACTTACGTCATCATTATACTTCTGCTCGAAGAACTCTGTAACTTGGTCACTTCCAGCACCGATTGCAACGGCATTATAGCCAACATAGTTGCCGCTGGGGTCTGTTAGAAAGAGCTGTGGGCCGCTTCTGTCAACGCCTGAAATTATTAGTGATACGCCAAACGGTCTTACACCTGCGAACTGTGTAAATTGCTGGGACAAATCGGCAATCTTTTTGGCTAATACCTCAACATCCACGGCTTCATCGTAAATGAGCCTGTTGCTCTGTGCAACGACTCTTGCCTGGTCAACTTGAATTCTGGCATCGGGAATGTATCCCGCTGCAGCAACGCCAAGATGGTCATCAACCTGAAATATCTTCTGAGTAACTCCCAAGGTTTGTAATTTCCGTGGCTTTTCATCTACTCCTAGCACCACACCTTCTTTTGTCTTTATGCCCACAGCCAGGCTACCTCTCCTAACGGTTTCTATAGCATACTCTACCTGATAGAGCCTCCCGTCGGGAGAGAATACGGTAATAGCTCTGTCATAACCTGCAGCTGCTGGAAACATATCTTATCCTAATGACGACCCTTTTGGCATTGATTTAAATCTTTTAATTGATGTTGGAGTGATGATTAAGATTTCGTTTTGCCCTTCCTGCCCATCCAAGCAGAAATGCGATGTAATCTTAGACGAATTGAGGAAAATGGGGCAGTATTACAATGACTTCGAAATGATCAAGGTCTTCTTATGCTGTTCGAAATTGACAAGAAATGACAAGATTTGGGGGAGTAGCCAAGCAAGGATATTGGACAGCGCTAGGAGGGAGATGCAAAGGTCCGGTTGAACCTCATAGCACCAAACTGTCCATAATAGCATCAACATCAATTGCATCAGAGCGACAAGATAATATGATCATGGAGGCTCTGTAGGAGGTTATGAAGGAGTGTGCCTTGTTATGAGCAAGGACGCTGAGCTCATACCTTCTTTCTTCTACCAAAAAGAACTCGAGCTATCACTTTTAGTACAACTCCTGCCTATAGCAGCATAAGATATTGAGCCGACGGTTTCCAAGTGACTTATTAAATGACTCGACACCTAAAGCAGGTTAAATGGGCATAAATATATGGAGACCCTTGGATCAGCCAGTCTGGTGTAAATGGGTTTGGTCGAGGAATTCATACTTCCCTCACTAACCGTTGCCGCATATATAATAGCGGCAGGGGTTGCGTGGATATTAGCCAAGACCCTTCTATCAAGGGTAGCTGCATCGGAGACTACCCGCACTATTATTTTGTCTCTTGTGTCAGGTCCGATAGCTGCTGGCATCATTAGCTACGGTATACTGCAAGGAGTCATCCAGGTTCAAACAATTTCCCCTACGATCATTCCAGCTTTCCTTGAACCTGAAAACGTTTCAACCACGCTACAACTCCTAGTATTGGCATTCGTGCTTCGCACAGCAGTATCAGACATTAAGATCGTGCTGCCTCAAGATATCGCCCGTGGACCAGCGGGTAGATTAGTATTATACAGCATTTACACGCTAGGTCTCATAGCGCTTTTTCGCATTCTCCTGACCTCACCGTTATCGCCCGGCGTCGCCGAGAATGTTTGGATTGGTGTAAACTTCTTCACAGGACTTTTCGTCGTCTATTTGGTCACCTATATTCTCGACCTCCTCATCAGGCGTTACCTCACTATCTTCGCAGAAAGAGAACCGGGATTAAGGACGACCTTCAGCTTCTTCAGGAGGCTACTGCTCGCGGCCGTTGTCTTGGTTGGGGTTTCTGCCGTTACCTTCAGCAGTTTTCCAGCCGTAGGTGGCGTCATATCATCCCTATTCATCGCAGCAGGATTTGCATCAATAGTCATCGGCTTGGCAGCACAGTCAAGCATCTCCAACATCATATCAGGGATGGTCGTCTCGGTATTTCAACCATTCAAGATCGGTGACGGGCTAATGTTCAGGAATGACTTTTGCTTCGTCGAGGACGTGAAGCTTGTCCATACGGTGCTGCGCACATGGGATAACAGACGGCTCATGGTACCAAACTCCGTCCTCATGTCAGAGGTTATCGTAAACTACACAACAGTTGACCCGACCATGCTCGCGCCGCTGCTAATTCAGATCAGCTACGAATCAGATGTAGATAAGGCGATGAAGATCATGAGGGAAGTTGCTCTAGGGCATCCGAATTGCATGCCCATAGGCGATCTCCCTAACGTTGTCATAATGGATTATGGAGAATCAGGCGTTAACCTGAGGCTTCTAACGAGGGCGAAGGATCAACCTACGGCGTTTATGATGATTAGAGATTTGCTGTACCAAATCAAGAAGGAATTTGATGAAAACGGAATCGAAATACCCTATCCTCGAAGACAGTTGGTACTAGGCAAAGATGCAGAGACCGTCTTGGACAGACTAATAGGGAAGCTAGATGGGGGAGCTACTAAAAAATCGAAAAAAGTAAGCTAGTGTTGTTAACCTCTTCATGGAGATTGTCATCTTACGTAGGTACACGAACATAGTTAAGTGATTCACAAAAGGCTTTGGCTAGTTCTATGTCCTGCATAAACTGTTTAACGGTGCGCATCGAATGGAGGTCTTTCTGACACATTGCCTAAAGATTTCGTGTGTTGTAAGGATAGCCTCGGGAGGGATTTGAATCTCAGGTAGAAAAAGCACCTATTCGGCGTGTCAATGACCCGTAGCTCAGATTGGGCATATCCGAATGTGTCCATCCTCCCGCGATTGCCGCCAAACGCTTAACACTGAGCTAATGAGGAGGAAGGCTAAGGGTGTTTCATGACTCTACAGATTACAGTTGCGTAGCAGGATCTCCCTGCTCACCACGCTCCTAGCCTCCTTTCCCTGATCAACACAAGGCTTCCAAAAAATTAGAGTGGTGGTTTAGAGGGCAGGGTGCTTCGACCTATCTGTCCATGGCGCGCTTAAGCATTACAATATTAAATACGTCCAGTTCATAGAAGTCCAGATTCTATCATAGGTGGTTTCTAGCGAGCGCTAATATCTGGGTGTTTGTGGCCTATTTGAAGGCAGGTAGACGCGCGCTTGACCTGTCTACTGGCAAGACGATATCTAGAATTCCCACCATTAATTTGAGTCTGAGACAGTCGACTCCACGAATTTCAGATAGCTTTCTAGGAATTTCTCTTCAGAAAACAAGTTGAGCACTTTCTCCCTTCCAAGCATTCCCATTGCTCTTCTATCCGAAGTGGATAGTTCACAAGCTTTTCTGAGTGTGTCTGCCAAATCATGTTTGTCGCCAGTCCGGAAAGATAATCCAATTTTGGAGTCAACGATTTTAGGCAGCTCGCCGGCAGTTGAAGTTATGACGGGTGTCTCGCAAGAAAGGGACTCTACCGTTACAAACGAAAAACTTTCCCAGAACGAAGGTATTACGGTAAAGTCGACTTTAGAGTAGTGCTCCGGGAGTTCAGTATAGTCCTTCCACGCAACAAACTCGACATTGTGCGAAATACCAAGCTTTTTCACTTCTCTCTTTAGCGGAGTAGTGTCATCTGTGACAATTTGAAGTTTGAAGTCATCGACATGAAATCGACTTTTCAATTCCTTTGCTGCTTCCAAAAGTAGAATTGTGCCCTTCTCCGGATCACTTCTACCGACGTATGAGAAAATAGTCTTGCCAAGGGTTTGAGAATTATCAACCGGTCTAAATAGAGATGTATCCACGCCGTTATGTATTACGAGAACATCATCCCGCGACAGCCCATAACGCGTAACCAGCTCGTTCTTGCATGCCTCACCTACGGCGAGAATCCTGTGTGAACTACTAATCGCTTTGGCTTCCAACTCACAATCTTTACCGAATCTATCGGTGGCCCCCCGACCGAAACCCGCGCGCTCTGCAATTACTCTGTGTAGGAACTCAGGTCTATGACAGACGTATGAGATGTTATCATGACTATTAGCTCTTGATATGAGTTCGCCAAATGCGAAGCTGCTCGCAAGTAGCAAATCAAACTGCTTCAAGAATCGCGGTTCATCATTAAGCAACCTATCGGCAATTCGATCACACGAGGGATAGAGAACAACTCTATCGTAAGGATTTTTTCTGCAAAACCCGCTGATCTCCAATAAGCGAACACTGTACCCATCTTCCTGCAGAAGCATATCTCTCTCCCATGGTACTACAAACGTGAGCTCCAATTCACACCCCCTCCTTCTTGCGAAATTCCCAAGACCCGATAGATACCTCAAGTATATGCCTACCCCAGTGAGAGCCTTACCAGCGTTTGGTCTTTCCCAAGCTAAGACAGCCACTTTTACAATTTCGCATATCACTGCCCTTGAGTGACCCTTAAACTTGAGTGCATAAAACTCTGCTGATTACCCTTTGTCGCTTAAGTTTGATTAAGAGCCTATCCGAAAAATGTCGACTGAATTTCACAATACCGTCTAGCTTCGTATCCTCAACAGGATAGAGGCGGTATCGTGTACCTTGCCTTCGGGGTGATGCAATCGCAGACATCGATTATAGAGCGCGCGCTGTTGCTTGCATACTGGTGGTATTTGTAGTACGACGATAGCTAACCTGAATGCTTCGTTCTTTTATTATAGGAAGCTTGGAGAGGCCTAAGGGGTTCCTCTTGCTTGGGTTCGACTATCGGCTCTAGTGATTCCTCGAACTCTACGTTCCCCCAATAGTCAAGATACTGTACAACCTTTACGCCATTGACTTCCTTCATCCTCATCGAGTGACACATGGCAATCGAATACAGTCTTGATGAGCTTAAAAGCCTTTTGAATAGCTAGTTTCCAGATTTGGATCACAAATAGTTTATTGCGGGCCATAACATTCTTCAAGGTCTTGGCTTAGCCTTGCATAAAGATTGTCTTGAGGTATCGAACTAGGATCTATCGAAATGGCCGAAGATCAAACTAACACGATGGCCGCTGCAGAATTGGTCATAGTAAGGGTACCAACAAAGGAGAGCAGTAGCAGGTTGCCTAACTCGAAATTTTCACCATTTACGTCTGTCGCCTTCCAGAAGTCCACTACCTGCATGGACTCTATCGATATGCTTGGAGAGCTCAGTGCCATCAGAGAATTCTGTACCACACCATGGACACTTTACCTTTTCAGACAATCTGTACGCTTGCGATCGGAGCAAAGATATAACCTTTAGCAGCTTCATCCTTTGTGCTATAAGATCTTAAGTTGTGTAGCTCGCATTAAACTCGTGGTTGTGTATACCAATAGCCAGTAGGTGCGCGCGCTCGCTACCAGCACAGTCTTAATATCGATCAGCATTTGATTCTTAGCAATGATCTTAGAACTCCCTAGACGAACTGAACACTTCGGTGCAGTAAGGTTACATGACGTTCAGAGAGTCTACGAGCTGGACTCCGGTACAAGGAAATTCCCCACAAAAGCGAAGGAAGCCGTTGCAACGATATCTAGTGATGAAATAGAGAGAATCAATCAGAAGATGGTCATAGTTGTTCCCGTCAAGAACGAGAGACTCAAGCTTCTGGAAGGAGTCCTCAGTGGGATTCCCCACGACTGTCACACCATCGTAGTTTCGAACAGCAGCAGGTCTCCTGTGGACAGGTTCATGATGGAGAAGCAGATGATAAAGGAGTTCAATCATTTCGTGGAGGACAAGATCACTTTGGTACACCAGCAAGACCCCGGTATAGCTGAGGCATTCGCGAGCATTGGCTACAATTCCATACTCCAATCGGGTCTTGTCAGGGATGGCAAGGCCGAGGGCATGATAATAGCAATGTTGCTCGGAAAGATGCTCAAGAAAGAGTATGTTGGGTTCATAGATGCTGACAACTATGTCCCCGGAGCGGTTCATGAGTATGTGGAAATTTATGCGGCAGGTTTCATACTCTCAGACAGCCCTTATTCGATGGTTAGGGTTTCATGGGTTTACAAGCCAAAGATAGCCGAGGATAAGCTCTTCTTCCCAAAATGGGGAAGAGTCTCCGATGTCTCCAATCGGTACATGAACCACTTGATCGAGAGCTATACAGGCTTTGGAAGTGAGATCATCAAGACAGGAAATGCAGGAGAACACGCAATAAGTATGAGGTTGGCTGATCTCTTATTTTACGCCTCCGGTTTCGCTGTCGAAACTTACGAGCTAGTCAACATCTTGGAGCAGTTCGGCGGAGTAATCCCTCCAGCTAACCCCGCGGTCATGTTATCAGGGGTTGATATCTTCCAAATAGAAACTCGTAATCCTCACCTACACGAGGACAAGGGAGACGGGCACATACAGGAAATGCTCTCTTCGTCCCTCGGCGCTATTTATCATTCTCCTATATGCCCACCGAAAGTGAAGAAGAGCATAATGGATACTCTTGACAACAAAACCCCAGTACGGAAGGGTAGAAAACCAAATCTTCCGACAATACTTGAACCACCACTGAAAGTTGACATCACTCGGTTCGTTGCCACGCTGAGGAAAAAGGCTCAGACCTTGACGGAGTTCGGCTAATGGCTCAGCGCCGCGGAAAAGGTGCTTTGAAAATAGTCGCTTTCGATATGGACGGAACAATAATTGATGGAAGAGTCATCTATGCTCTTGGCCAGAAGTTTGGGTTCACCTCTGAGATCAGGAAGATCACGAAATCCTCGCGTTTCCCATACTTAAGATCAGAGAGGATCGCCCGACTGCTCAGTGGTAGACAGGCCTCCGAAGTTGCCGCAACAGTGGAGAAGACACCTCTCACCAAAGGCTCAATTCAAACCATGAGGAAACTGAAGGAGATGAAGTTCAAGATCGGAGTAATTAGCGACAGCTATACGCTCGCTACAGAAATTGTAGCGCGTAAGTTGGATATGGACTTTACCATAGCCAATAGGCTCGAGGTCAAGAATGGTGTCATAACAGGAGTTCTTCGGATGCCCATGGGTTGGGAGAAGATTGACTGCTCCTGCAACCAGTCAGTCTGTAAAAGATACGCACTAGCGCGAGTAGCTCGGAGGTACCACGCCGACCTGTCGCAATCGGTAGCCGTCGGAGACTCTTCGTCTGACCTCTGTATGATAAGAAATGCTGGATTAGGCATCTGGTTCAACCCATCGGAAAGCGTACCCATCGGTAAAAGAGAAAATGTCATAAGGTCAGGGGATATGCGACTAATCCTGAAGCATTTAATGAGTTAACCAAGTTTTCGAGCGCGCGCTCGAATGCTATAGGAAGTAAACAGGTTCACTCTAGATAATTTTGTTTGGCAAGTATTTTGAAGCGGAATCACACCTCCGCAATCCTCATTCCTCCAAGCTCCAATAGTGGAGTGGTGAGTTTGTGGATGGATCAATTCCAGAGTTGTATGCTACCGAAGACATCCCATTCGAGAGGAAGATAATCCATCAACGATATCAGATACGGGAAATCGGGTTCTACTGACTGATTGCAGAGCTTGACCCAAAGAGTAAGACCGCATTCGGCTATGCTAACTTGAACAACGATGACTTTGCTGAGTGGCGCGCGCGATCCTCGCAGTACTCGCAGATCATTCCTTTTAAATTGATTCGGGTGGATCCGTAGGGCTAGAATTAGCTCCCTTTCTCGCTATTACTATCCCAGCAACCAATGTAGCCACCATAGCAATCACCACAGCAGGATAGGTAGATTTGTAATTCATCATGCTAATAAACAAAGAAAATAGGTACTCACTGAATGACTAAGAAGAAACATGCGAAGAAGCCCGGAAAGAAGTAAATTTTTCTTCCTCTGCGCAACAGGTAGTAGCGCGCGAGGGTGATAACTTCGGTATTTACGAGCTCGGGAACGATGGCGACATACTATACATTGGTGAAGGACAAGTCTATAGTCGCCTACTGTCCCATTTTTCCACAGGTTCAGATCCGGTTGTTGGTGCTTCCTACTACAGGGTTGAGTATACCGGAAGTAGGGTGAGGGCCGTGCAAAGACAAAACGCGGAATTGGCCGCCTATGAAAGGACGCATGAGCGCCTTCCGAAGTTTAACCAGCGCATTCGCTAGAGAAAGATATCAGCAAAACAATGCTATATCAATTGTCTAGGTCATTGTAGCATTTACCATAAAAGACTCTCCTACTATCTTTATGTGCTTGCCAATATTTCGAAACTTATCTCGTTTATTGGTGTCGAGACATAACAACCCAATGGGGTGAAGGGATGAGTCAAGGGTATTGCGCGCGCCACAGCCGCCATTAGTTTTATCGGTGCGAATAAGTTAAAAGAATCCTCTGAACCAAAAACATAAGAACCCTCCCAGAAAGTAAAGGCTCAGATTTCTATGACCACTGAAGTGAAGACTCCTCCGAGTCTAACAAGCAGAATGTGGCGTGCCCTCAAACTTGAAGACGCATTATATGAGGAGGTAGAGCATGACCCAGCTGCTGGCAGACAAGCCTTATACATTATCGCCCTTGTTAGCATTGCGCAATCTATAGGGAGGAGTGCTGAAACGGTAATTGTCGGCAGACCTTTGGGAAACATTGTGCTGACTGGCGTATTCGGCTTCATTGAAACGACCATAGGCTTAGCCATATGGTCGTACATTCTATACTACATTGGAACCAAAATATTCAAGGGGGTGGCTACCCCACAGGAAGTATGGAGAACGACGGGTTTCGCTCGTTCGCCGGGAGTCTTCTTCATCATACCCTTCATCGGGTTCCTAGTGAATATCTGGGTCATCATCGCATATGTCAAGGCTAGCAAGCATGCCCTCGATATATCAATGGGAAAGACCATCTTGGCAGCCATAGTTAGTGCATTACCATTCCTGATCATCCAAGGCCTAGTAGTACTGCTTCTAGCCCAACTCTTGTAGCACCGGGCTTCGATGGAATTATGATGGTTTTGATAACCAGATCCTCGCCCTCCAGTTTACGCATCGCGCGCTCTCTATGCGGAGAGTCTCCTACTCAGATATTATACACCCAAGGGAAACAAAGTGAAGGGTAGATCCGGAAGACATATCTTCATAGTAAATAGTAGGAATCTTCAAGATTTCTTGAAGAAACCGAAGTTTGATCTATTGGGGTTCAGGCGTGATTATGAGCGACTGTAACGCGCGCTGGTTGCAATTGAGTAATAGTCTACAGACAAAATCTTTGGGTTCACATATACGGATGAATACCTAGTCTGCCAACACTACGACTCGAGGCTACGATGCCAGATTATCGATCGCACAAAATCCCCGACCGGCATGGGGCACTAAACGAAACTCTTTTGTTTATGGGAAGAGCTACTCTACATCCATGCCCATTGACAAAGAGTTTCATAAGAAACTAAAACCGGTTGGTAAGCATCACGAACATTATGTCTGGGGTCAGGGTAAGATCGGTGCAGCTGCGAACGACGCGAAGGTCAAGACTGATTACGAAAGTGAAGGTAAGAAGCTGGAACCTATTGGTATACATGGAACGTTTGTAGCTGTGGATTGGGATGACTGTATAGCCGATGGCGCATGTCTTCCCGCATGCCCTGTTTCCGTATTCGAGTGGTTTAAGAACCCCGGTGCAAGCGGACAAGATCAGAAGTTAAGCTATACAGACAAATCCGACCCGATCAGGGAGGCGGACTGTATTTGGTGTATGGCGTGTGTAACCGTCTGCCCGACGGAAGCGATTAAGGTAGACCAAGATATGGTTTCGATCCATCAAGGCATCAAATTATAATACCTGTGTGCATTTTCCATATAGACTATCGGAATGAAAGATTCTCCCCAAGATACGATTAATGTCAAGCCATTTCTAAGCCTTAAGATCGACGGGCTAGCAGTCGGAGGTTATTGGGGGTAAATGGCTGATTCTGAAAAGCATTCTGGCAACATTCAGTTTCCGAAAAATGCGATAGGGTTAAGGTGCCTCAACGATGGAGGGAGAATCGAAATTCTTGACCCATCAAGTGAGAGCGAAGTTCTCGTCTTCAAATACGGGGCACAAATCGTGATCCTTGGTACCACACGATCTTTTACTACGAAAACATGGTGCAGAAGATCGAGCAGGGCAAGCTTAGCTAGTCGTTATCATCGCATTAGTCGGTATTGTCTGTTAGATCCACGTTATATCTTACGAACGTCGTCCCTTCCTCGTCTTCTTGATTCTGGGAAACGTGAACGTTGGTCGCGTCTGCACTATACTATCGTCCACAGCAGAAGCGCGATTCCAGAATCTGAAGTTGCAATTAGGACATTTCTTTGGTAATAGCGCGCGCTAATTCTTGTTATGCCCTTTATTGAGTCTTATTACTATGCAAAACCTACAAGCCATTCGAACTTCTATTACAAATATCGATTTGCTATCATTTGCAGCTTTCTTTGAAAGAAGCCCATCGAGAGGCTTGTTGCTGTTTCTGCTTGTTAACTATACTTAGACGGCTATGTTCTGACATTTAACACGATTCGTAAAGTACTAGAGTACTGCGGTGCTCTATCCTTGTTGCGAATAGAAACTCTAGATTTCCTATGTGAACCAGTTTAGTTGTAGACCTTGCTGAACCACTACGAGAGCAATACTGTTATGTAATGCAGTTCCAGCAGCCCCTCAATTCTTACCAATACGCCAAAGTTTACCTTCGAGTCTTCTGACCAGGTCAAGACCCTCGATGTGTTGTATGGCTTGACCCACTTATCGATGAAGGAACCAATCAATGTTCGCGTGTTGTCCAACTCTGCATCGCTTATGTATCTCGCTTCGCCCTCAGAAAAGGCGACCTCTGGATAGGTTGACGCAGGCATAGCCAATCTGAGCCCCTCCCTCTCGAAGAGCTCCGCCAAGAGAACCTTCCTTCTTTCGACACTCAGTTCAGGTTCGGGTTGCACCAATTCGACACCTCCGAGCTTTGCAAGGTAGGACCTGAAGGCTTCTCCAGCCGTATTTCCTAGTCCAACATAATATTCGCCCGTAAAAGCTGCTCCCACGGCTGCGATGGTGCCTATCTGCGTAACGACCCCCCCTCCAGATGCCGTATAGACCGGCAAGAAGTACACGTCATGGTCGCCTACTCGATACAGAATGTTGTCGCCTACACGTGGGGTGCGGAGAAGAGTCCTAAGAGTTGCAAAGTCTGGATTTCTTTCTAGAGCCTCCCTCACTCCAGTAGGTCCAAGCAGTTTGATCGGCGACTCCAAGGAGACAGCGTAGAATGTCATCTCCCCGAAGTGTGGAGGGTCGTTCCTCACTACCATGTACCCAGCCAGATTTCTTCCAGCGGCACCTCTTAGCTCCAGAGAGAGTAGTCCCACGAATTCAGGTTTGTCGAAGCCCAAAGGCTTTGCAATGACGTAATATGTATCAAGACCTTCGGGTATGACGAAGAACTCTTTTGCAGATATGAATGTGGCCGGATCGGTAACGTGGTAGAAATTGAACATTGATACGCGCCATTCGTAGAGCTCTTCAGGGTACCTTGCTTGCGACTCGAACCACTCAGGCACCTCGCTTGTGATATAATCACTATACACTATCTTGAACAACTCGCTGAAGTAGTCATCCCCAATTATGACGAGCTTGATATCGCCATTATATGCGTCGATCAGAGCGTAACCCACGAACCTCATCAGCGGATGACCCCCACTCCAAGGGACATGCTGTGTATCTAGCCTGACTATTAGAGGGAAGGCCCAGTATGTATTCTCTCCATCTGTAACCGGGTACATGTCAATATTCTCCCCCAAAAGACTGTACTCAAAGTAGGGGAAAAGAGTCTGCATCCTGTCATATGCATCCCTATACCGTAGTATGTGGATAGTTCTATCAGGGTACGATAGGAGGAAGTTGGGTTCGAAGATCCAGCTTAAAGGCGGGGTGACTGCTATGCCTCCCTTTCCATTGTAAAAGTATTCTCCGAGCTCATCACTCTTTTCACGGCCGACGGGATAGGAGGCCCAGCTATCTTGCAGTAGCCCTCCTTCTCCATAGTAGATTCTCCTCTGCTGAAAGAAGCTGGCGGTATCAATTATCTTCCCATCCTGACCATCTAGTATCAAGAAACCATTAGGAACGTGTGTATAGACCAGGTGCGATGCATACCAGCTATCCTCAGATCTAACGCTGCTTGGGAGTATTGGTTTCATAGAGGCACTCCAATAAACGGAGCCGTTAAGGCGTATGATGTCAGAGTCTTGAAAGTCAATATAGGGTATCAGGCCTATTTCGGGCTTGAGCTTGGCAAAGCCTGCTTCCCAATCCCAAAGTCTGACCTTGCCTAGAATCTCCTTTTCTCTTGCAGCGTAGGCATTTATCTCACTCGGTGCAAGGTTCGATATAGTGAAGTTGTGCGGAACTACTTTAACATTATCGAGCTCGGCCAAAAACCTGTTAACTGCTATCTCCTGAACTGTATATGGCCCCAACCACTCGAGTTTTCTAGCATCTGCAATACCGCTATTCACGGTAGCTACGGATGCGACCAACAAAAATACCATGACAATAGCCCCTAATCTAAAATAGACTATGCGACGATTAGGGCTTGCAAGGAATTTTTTTGATCTGTCTACGGCCGCATAAATAGCAAGGAGTAGTCCAGCCACACCTGTTCCAATTATCATGTAACGGGTATTAAAATCAATGTACGACGGGAAGAACAAGTTGATCATAGTCCAGAAAAGACCGATCGCCACCAGTGCCTCAACTGCAGCTACAGGAATCTTCGCGACAGGTTTCTCCAAACCGTATGATGCAAATACTGGCATGATAACACGGCTGAGAGTAGTTACACCCACCAAGAGCAGCAATCGCACTCCTAGGGCAGACAGTAATGGGGGGATGAGTAAAGTCAGCGAGGGAATTAGAGGAACCACATTAGCCTGAGCAAAGGCTATGTCCGGAGGAGGTGTCATGAAAGGAAGAGAAAGCAAAGCAGGTAAACCGGTAATCCCGGAATTCCACCCCTGCATAAGAGAAGCGATGGCCATGCCGAACATAACGTTCGTGAAGAAGGCCAAGCCAAGCAAGACCTTAGTTACCTGCCAGAGTCCAAATTTTACAGGAGAGAGTTTGAAACTCGAAAAGTCAAAGTATTCGGGAGGTAGGGCTTCCACTATGCCTCTCGAACGCAACAATTTAGAAACGAGTAGCATGAACCACCAGAACAACGACCTTCTGTTTATGAAATCAACCCTGAAAAGCGCTAATGTCGCTAGAACAAGGCCACCTAGAAGACCGAAGTAGATGGGTTTCACGAAGAGCTCCCCGAATTCAGAAAGGTTCAGCCAAAAGTTTGTTGCTTGTGTAGCTACGCTCCAAGCAAGGATCGCGATAAATATGCTTAGGAAGACAAATTTCATACCCCTGCCTTGTCTTCGAATCTCCACTGTTGTGTCATCTGGATAACTTGTCATGCAAACACCCAAGAAATTCTGAGCGTTGATTTCCCTATGAAACCTTATTCAAGGCCACAGCTGCTTGATGTCTGGGTAAATCGAATAGAACTTGATGAAGCTATAGCAGATGTTAGTTTTCTTGAGTGAATGTCTCTTGCAAACTCTGAACCGCTCCTTCCAAGTTTATTTCCTATGGACAATATTTATCCTGATCAGTAAACTTTGGATCATAATAAACATAGCTCCCAAGAAGCTTATCTCGGCATAATCAACACATCTTTTTTTTGCAATATCCTAGCTAGCCAAAGGTATAGATACGGTCAGTTCATAATTCGAGCGGATTGCATACCCCTCCACCAAAATGGACGTTCGTCCTGATAGGAATCTCTGTCATCGCATTCATAATCCAGCAAATAACAAACCTTTGGATTTACCTGACATTCATCCCAGCTCTTGCTCTTCAAGCCCCTTGGATGTTTCTAACTTCGATTTTTCTCCATGCAAGCTTCTCGCATCTCCTTTTCAACATGTTTTCTCTCTTCTTTTTTGGGATATATCTTGAGAAGATGGTGGGTAGAGCGGTCTTTCTTGTTATCTTCTTATTGTCGGGCGTAGCTGGAAGCTTTGGGTATCTGCTAACAGCTGTTGATCCGTTTGGCCCTGGCCTTGGTGCATCAGGTGCTGTCTATGGAGTAATGGGTGCGCTAGCAGTCCTCGCCCCGAGAATGATGATTTTTGTCTATGGGTTCTTGCCTCTTCCCATGATAGTGGCTGCGGCTCTTTATGCCCTACTGGACTTCGCAGGTCTATTCGTGCCCTCGGGAGTAGCTCACGGTGCACATCTGGGAGGAATGCTCGTGGGAGGGGTTTATGGATTTTATTTACGCTCCAGATGGAAACGAATATAGTCCGAAAGAGTCCTATTTACATGCTTTCGCATTGCTAATTTTGATTTACGAATCCTGCCGCGCGCTCGCTAGATGTAGAGTAGCTCTTCCCATAAACAAAAGAGTTTCGTTTAGTGCCCCATGCCGGTCGGGGATTTTGTGCGATCGATAATCTGGCATCGTAGCCTCGAGTCGTAGTGTTGGCAGACTGACGCCCATACTCTCCCGATGAGCGGCAAACTGATGGATTTTTCTTCTCCGGCAGCCGCATACTCAATTTGATAGAACTGTTCTGGATTGTTGCCAATTCGCCTGTAGCACTTCGCCCGGCGATAGGTAATAGTATGGGGCATAGGTCTAGTCTAGCATCTCTCCGATCAGAGGGTTCTTGGTTCTAGCGAGCTTTTATTAGGTCTGATGCGATATACATGATAATGGGCGAACTCCCTGATCTGGCTAAAGTTCTTGGTGCGAATACGAGCATCAAGCGAGTTCTATATGTAGACGAGATGGGCTTCATCAAGGCTGACCAGGTGCGTAAACGCTGGAAACCCCTCTTTACAATGGAGGAACTAGCTGCTTATGCTCAAAGCACAGCAAGTCGATCTGGAGAGACCCAAAAGTGGAATGATATTCTCGGAGCAGCCAAATATACGATCACAATTCGAGAGAAGGTTACCGTAGTACACTTCCACAGCGAGGGAGGCACCATAGTTGTCATTGCAGCCCGCAGGCTCTCCCAACGTGCAATCGATAGGATTCGAGCAGTTTTGTACTTCTGATGTTCTCACCCAGAAGCAGCTACCAGGTGCGACCACAGAGAAGCAACAACATTCACATGCTGGCTCTCCTTCTGAACAAATTATTCGCTTTGAGTACATCTATTTCGCAGAGGCCTTCCTTTAATGTCAGAGGAGAAAAAGGAACCCCAAGACACAAAAATAGAACCTGAGTATTCGTCAGTATATATGAGCCCAAAGATTTTGTCTGTAGACTATTACTCAATTGCAACCAAGGCAAGGTTTGTTAGGACGAATAGTGGAATACCGAGTACTCCGAGTTGGTGTTATCACAATTTCGGAACCAGCGCTGACAATGAGTAATATTCCAAACCAAAAAGGACGAAACTCCGGGGAAGAAGAAAGGAACCTGTAGTGCAATAATGAAAAAAGGACAAACAATGGTGCATGGTAAATTTTCCCTTCAAACAGGTTAAGCACAGATTCTTGGACTCTGGGGCAGTGGGATGCGACAACCTCCCCGTCCATTCTTATTATGCTCAGGCCGAGCAGTGTCTTTTCGTCTACAAGCTTTTGCAGGTTCAGCCTAACTTCCAATTTATCCACGTTTAATAGGCTAACTTGACCAATAAAGACTTGGGACAACAGGCTAATGGTAATTCCAAACTCTATTCTTGACGAGGAGGTCATAATCAATTACACCCTACAGGATCAGAGGAAACTATTTCCGATAGCTGTCTATGTCCCCATAACACGAAGCTGAACGTTGCTGAGAAGATCATGATAGAAGAGTATCGCAAGCATCCAAATATTCTGCCCGAGCTAGATCCTATCTTCCAAGTTCTCGACTTTGAGGAGGGTGCCATAAAGCTAAAGCCATTGTTCATGGCGAAAGATCAGCCAAGAGCATTCTGGACAGGTTGCGTGATAGGAAGATCAATCAAGGGCAAATTCGATCAGGAAGGCATCAGACTTTCATGTCCTACAAGGTTCATAGTACGTTCAGGGGCAAAAAGCACGAGCGCTCCCGTTCGGTCTTCACGCAGTAAGACCTAGGCGAAGTGTGATGGGTTCTATCAGACTCTGTGTGAATACCCAGACACCAGTTGTGCGTTTCAAACTTAGCTACTTTGCTTTGATCGAGAAATACGGGAAGCTTGAACGGCCTCTAGACCTTTCGTCTCTGGTTGAGGGCGAAGATTACGAATACACACCCGGGGGTGTCACAGCCATGGTCTATCCGCTTCTACAAAAGATGATGAGTGCGTCAGTGATCCAGAGACCAAAATGGGTATCATTAGGCCCCAACGCACCTCCACAATATGCTGCCAACGGGATTGATTTTTATAGCGTGAGCCCAGATGAGAAGGATGTCCCTCTTTATACAAATTTTAAAGAAGGAATATGGAACGAGACACACGGTTTGGGGAAATTAGTTGTTAAGCCCGAAGAATACGAGGCGTATGCAAAGTATAATTGGTCATCTGCAGAACTTATGCTCAGGTTTTTGAACGATGTCGATCTGTTTTTTGTTCACGACTTTCAGCAGCTCCTTACTGGCTCTCTGCTGGGGCCTTCTGCACCAGCAATTCTAAGATGGCACATCCCGTTCAGGCTTGATGAAGCTACGCATGAACTGCGAACATTGGTATTAAAAAGTGCAGAGGCATTTGACGCAATGATTGTAAGTACAAGAAGAGACTTAGAGGGTTTGATTCATGCGGGCTATAGAGGCAGGGCCTACCAAATCTACCCCTACACTGAACCGAGTAGGTGGAATCTTGCGACAGACTCAGAAATCCAAAGCGTACGAGACACTTATTCTCTAAGCCAAGATGACAGAGTGCTGCTTTTGATAGGTAGAATGGACAAAATCAAGAACCAAGCACTTGCAATCATGGCCGTTGCTAAACTGCGGGATGAATTCCCAAATCTTAAACTAGTTCTTGTGGGGAATGGAAGCTTCACAGGGAGCGGAAGCGGAGGGCTGGCACATTCGAAGTCAAGAGAATGGAGGCTAGAATTGCTAAGACTTGTGAAGAGCCTTGGTGTAGAGGATATAGTTATATTCACAGGATACGCAAAAGATGATAGATTAAGACCCCTCTACACAATAAGCGACTGTGTGCTTGTTTCGTCAATAACAGAAGGTTTCAACTTGACCGCTATTGAAGCATGGCTCTACAAGAAACCTGTTGTAGTAAGCAAGGGCGCAGGCTCGTCAGAACTTGTAATAGATGATGTTAATGG
Organism: Nitrososphaerota archaeon; assembly: GCA_024860875.1. Lineage (GTDB taxonomy): Archaea > Thermoproteota > Nitrososphaeria > Nitrososphaerales > UBA57 > VHBL01. The sequence continues at coordinate 257,977 of JACPSZ010000007.1, forward strand.
ATACACATTTACCTCAGGTAATCTGGACGAATTCGCCGAAAAGATCGGTAATGTGTTAAGAAGTTCGGAAAACGCTACCAAGATGGGTGCGAATGGTTTCGATTCAGCACGGCAATGCTTCGTCGATGTTGCAATGAAGAAGGTGCAGGGAATATTTGAAGAAGTCATAAAATTGTATCCTACCAAAAACCCTCAACAGCAAAGCATTACTCCGCCCTAATCACTTATCGAGGCCTCCTAAGAATCATGAGAATTCTCCCGAGCATTGCATAGACCTGCGCGTGGCTATTTACATAATATCTAGCTGCGGATACTTCGCTTCTCCCGACTCTAACGGTAATTCCTTTGGAAAACTTCCGAAATACGTCTTCATCTGTTTTATCATCTCCGACGTATATGGGAAGACCTTTTGTGCTGAAACTCTCCCTTATGGTCTCGACCGCATCTCCCTTATTCCATTCGACCTTAGGTCTCAGTTCAAGAACCATCTTACCCTTTGTCAACTTCAGGCCGGGATAATTGCTAGCTGATTCTTTCACAACTTTCCTGACGTATGCCGCTTCTAACGGATTCACAAGTCTATAGTGAATCGAGAGAGAGTATCTCTTATCTTCGATTAGAACTCCGCTAATACCTCCCACTGATTCTTGCAATTCATTGAATAATTCTTGTAACGACTCGTTCTGCTCTTTTGCAAGTTTGTACCTAAATTTCAAGTTCGGGCCCGCTATCTCGAAACCATGATTTCCCGCGTAATAGAACCCCTTAAGATTCACCATCTGCAGAATATCGCTTAATGCCCTTCCCGAAATTATGCCAACTCTGCACTTCCCGGTCTTATGTAGAGAAATAAGAATCTTCCGAACCCCGGCCGGTAGAAGAACCCTATCTGGGGTCGATTCTATCGGTGCTATAGTGCCATCAAAATCAAGAAATAACTCTATGAAGGGGGCCTTCGCTATACTTGTCTCCACAGAGACCCAATTCTGCAAAACATTTTTCATCCAAGAAACTGAGGTACAGTTATTGCATTAAATGTTATTCAATGTTTGCAACTTTATTGTCTACCAGTCTTTCGTGGATTTGCTGGAGTCAGATAGACTAGCAGGTGATCTCCACAGATCTTGGATCAAGAAGTTTCGCCTTACATAATCCTAGCCTGCTAATCTCATCCCCTCTGCCCTTTTGGGTTTTGAAGCGAGTGTCTCACATGGAGTTTTGCCTCTGCAAGCGCGCGAATATCAACTTCATGGGATCGCCTTTTGCCTATCCGAGCGTTCATACCTCCAAGAAGAGCAGCGCAGTGAAGGAGTTTCCCGTACATTAACCGTAGAGTCTATTCTACTGATCTACGAGGATGACAGACAAGAACCCATAAATACGTATAACCTGATTACAGTCTTGCGTTGACTTTGTGTTGCTTCTGCTGATTGAGCCCTTAATAGATCAGGGCCTTATTGACAACCTACTGGGTATCGGATATAGCACGTTAATAGTGGGTGTGATACTTGCCTCCGGCCTACTCATAGGAAGAATTGCTGGTATAGCTGTTGGTCGGATTGTCGCTAGGATCGGTGCGGATTCCGTATTTCGCAAAACTGCCCTTGGAAGGGTTTTGTTAAGATCAGGTTTCACGGCTTCCGATCTTTCAAAATCACTTTCAAAATGGATTATTTACGTAGCCAGCATTCTAATAGCCCTTCAGACCCTTAGGATTCCCGCGATATCAGAGCCAATTCAATCGTTCCTATTATTCCTGCCTACACTTATCGAGGCTTTTTTGATCCTGATATTTGGATTCATGTTGTCTGATTGGGTCGCGGAACTAATAAAGAAAGGTGCTGCAGAAGAGCAACGCCAGACATTTTACCTCGATGTGATAGGAGATTTGACCAAGGTTGCCTTATACTTCATTACCATCACACTTACCCTCTCTCAATTAAAAATTGATGTGACAATCCTACACATCTTTGCACAGGCCTTTGCGTGGTCGGTGGCCATATTCGTAGGCGTCGCTGCAGGAATTGTCGTAGGATGGTTGTTGAAGGACAAGATCAAGGATCTTGTTCCCCCGTAGCGCCTTCGAATCAACATATAGAGCTACATCCATTATGCCACATGGCTGCTGATATACGCAATTAAGTGGCCCTTTGGTTTTGCTCATGCTAAAGACCAAGAACATCCCTTATTCCCTTTATTGGTATTATTGTCCAGTCAGGACGATTCTTCATTTCATAGCCCAATTCATCTATAGCCTTCTCAAGAAGAAACGCATTTAGCAGTATCTTGAACTCCTCCTTGTCCCTAGGGACAATACCAATGTCTCCCACAGTGCTCAGATAGAAGTGCAAGAAGATTGATGCGATAGCCCTGTACCAGTAATTTATCCATTTTTCAAGCTTCAGAGTTTCTTGAGGGTCTAGAGAGCCCTTAGCAAATAGGCCAGCGTATGCGGCGTAATGGAATGAACGTATCATGCCTGCAACATCGCGGATAGGTGAACGTTTGAGCCTCCTTTGATTCAAGGTATGCGCAGGTTCGCCCTCGAAGTCTATAATAACCAAGTCTCCACCCGTCCAAAGAACCTGTCGCAAGTGATAGTCTCCGTGTATACGGGTTCTCAGGGTTTCCATATTAGTCTGCTGAAAGGTCTTGAACTTTGCCATTATTTGATCTTGTACCCTAATTATGTCGTCTAGTTCATTTTTTGCTTCCCCGGTTATTTTCTTTGCACGACTAGCTAATTGTAGAATTCTCTTAGCATAACTTATCATTGATTGTGACAAGGAAACCCGATACAGGTAGCTAAAGGGCTCTGGTACAAAATCGGGATCCCTTTTTTCAGCGATTAGGGTAAGATGAAATTCGGCTGTCCGCTTGCCCAATAGGCTCACCATTTCTAGAAATGTTGGATCAATAAGTTCCTTGATATTGGAGGGTATACCTCCTTCTACCATTTTTAAGAGGTTAGGAATTGCAGGTTCCTCAATCAGCTTATTTGCGTTGGATCTAACCCTATCGCAGAATTTCGCCACCTCATCAATAGCCAGCATCCAAGCATCTCCTATATTTTGGACGAACCTTTCAACCGTTGCTATGAGTGCCGCTTCAGATCCTCGTTCTATGTACTGTAAATCGCCCACCAGCGCTGGGATGTTTGGAAATTGCATTCTGGTTAACATGTCTCCTATTTCCAGCTCAGGGTTGATACCCTCTTCAATGCGCCTGTACAGCTTAAGAATTAGCCGATCCTGAAAAACTATTGAGGTATTGCTCTGTTCGGTTTTCAATATGTGCGATTCTATGCTGCCTAATTCAGAACCTATCAGGCTAAATAACCCTTCGCGCGGTGCCCCTATCAGCTCACCCCTAATGCCCTTTATCCGCCTTCGTTTCGCAATCATATTCAGGAGATCTCTTTGCAACTTCACATCGTAAATTGCATCATACAGAATTCCTTCCTCGGTACCGAGTGTCACTTTAGCAATCACCGCCTGTGGATGTTGATCTAGGATAGTCTTGATAGATTCTCTTGGGGCATAAGCGATTGGTAGCAGATAAGTCTCCGGCAAACCTTCATTGTATACTACGTCAATGATTAAAATCCTCATGATGGAAAGAGAGCCCACATCTATAGGTAATATTTCCTTGATTTTCATGCGATTAATCTCTCTAGCCTTCCCGGCGAACCATCGAGAGGTAGCCATGTAGGTCGGAAGAATTTCAGATTCGAATCTTCCCATATACTTGCCCTTAAAGAGATCCTGTAGGTTTTTTTCCAAATGTATATCAGGCCTCGCCCCACCTGCACTTACCGCTTCTTCCTTAACAAGCCGAAAAATGTAGTAGCCGTACGGGTCAAATGTTAGAGTGTAGCCCTCCTTTTTGATTTTTGGAAAATTGCTTCCACCAAATACCTCATGTGGAACCAGACCTTCATACTTTGAAAGGATAAACTCCGCGACCTGCGCATGTTGCGATAAGTTGACAGCTACGATTATCTGCTCGTCCTCATAACTTCTAATGTAGGCGAGGATCTTATTGTTTTCAGGTAGCAAGAATTCTAATTTTCCCTTTCCGAATGCTTTGTACCGCTTCTGCATCGCTATCAGAGACTTCATCCACGACAGCAGAGACGTAGGATTCTTCTGCTGGTTCTCTACGTTGACAGCTTCATAGTGGTATTCGGGATCTATTATGACCGGCAAGTAGATTCTCTGCGGATTGGCTTTAGAAAAGCCCGCATTGGTGTCACCGCTCCACTGCATGGGCGTTCTGACACCGTTTCTATCTCCAAGATAGTAGTTGTCACCCATGCCTATCTCATCCCCATAGTAAATAACCGGGGTACCTGGGAGAGTAAACAGCAGAATATTCATCAGCTCGATTTTCCTACGGTAGTTTCCTAGAAGTGGTGCCAACCTTCTGCGAATGCCTAAGTTAACCCTAGCCTGCTTGTCTTTTGCAAAGACGGTGTACATGATGTCTCTTTCTTCATCTGTAACCATCTCTAGAGTGAGTTCGTCATGGTTCCTAAGGAACGTTGCCCATTGGCAAATATCTGGTATAGGCGGTGTCTGTTCGAAGATGTCTATCACAGGGAAACGATCTTCCGTCTGGATGGCCAGAAACATTCGCGGCATCAAGGGAAAGTGGAAGGCCATATGGCTCTCGTCACCCTTTCCGAAATACGCGACTACGTCAGTTGGCCATTGGTTCGCTTCCGCGAGTAGCATTTTACCCTTAAAGTTTTTGTCCACGTATACCCGAAGGTTCCTGAGAAATTCGTGAGTCTCATAGAGGTTCTCACAACTGGTCCCTTCGCGCTCGAAGAGGTAAGGAACAGCGTCAAGACGCAAACCATCCACGCCCATTCTCAGCCAAAAGTCTACGACTTCCGTCATTGCCTTCTGAACCTTTGGGTTATCGTAATTTAGGTCAGGCTGGTGCGAGTAGAAGCGATGCCAATAGTACGCCTTCCTAATAGGGTCGTATGTCCAATTGGAAGGTTCGAAATCCTTGAAGATTATTCTTGCTTCCTTGTATTTGTCGGGAGTTTCACTCCACACGTAGAAGTCTTTGAACTTGGAGTTAGGTTCGTTTCTTTTCGACTCCTGAAACCACGGATGATGGTCTGATGTATGATTTAGTACTAGTTCTGTAATTACCCGGATTCCTCTTTTATGCGCTTCAGTTAGAAGGTGCTTAAAGTCCTTGATTGTCCCGTACTCTGGGAGTATGCTGGTATAATTTGCGATATCATAGCCATCATCCTTGAGAGGAGATGGATAGAAGGGAAGAAGCCAGATCGCAGTGATTCCCAAGTCTCTAAGATAATCTAATTTCTCTGTAAGACCCCTGAAGTCTCCAAGACCATCGCCATCAGTATCGTGGAACGCTTTCACAGGAACCTCATAAATTATGACATCTTTGTACCAAAGAGGCGAGTCTTCAAGATCTTTGGGCAAAAATTCACCTACTTATGATAATCGGAATCATTCTCTTTGCGTAGCCTTTTGTTTACTAGGAATATGTGAGTTGGTTTTGTTTGCGGGTTCAGCTCAACGTAATTCCATTCTCCCTGCCAGACGCATTTTTCATTATTCAGCAGATCATCCACAAGGTAAGGCTGTCCCTGTTCAATCCCTATTTCACTTATCGGGATCTTCACCCATTGCCCGTCTTTCTTCGTCATTTGTCGATTCTCTGAGCCTTGAGAATCTATTGTTATATATTTGGGCCGATCATACATAACGATGCCATATTTTATCACCTTAGGTAATTGGACAGACCAAGGAATAAGAAATGTCAAGGATGTCCCAAAGAGAGTTGCTGCAGCCAAAAAGGCAGTCCAAAAGGCCGGCGGAAAATGGCACGGGCTATATTTTACCTTTGGAAAGTACGATTTCATAGTCCTAGCCGAGTTCCCAGACGATCAGGCGGCGTACTCCTTCCTAGTATCAACCGGTAGTCTTGGCAATGTTCGTACTACCACGCTAAAGGCTTTCACTGAGGCCGAAGGCTTCAAGATAATAGGCAAGCTACGATAAATGGCCGTTCGTCGGTAAATCAAAGTTCGATATCCTCTTTTACCTAGTGATGTTATAGAAGCGTCAGTGCTAGAGGAGGCAGGAATCCCCAATCCTGCTTCACTCTAGTTGGAAGCTTGGTTACTTCCTCGATTTCTTTCCGTGACTTTTCTTAGCCATGGTATGATGCTTCCGTAAATGGTTTATTAGCTTGATGAATTTGAGGTCGATATTTGAAATTCTTACATCTATCTGAACCAAATTGGGAAACATTATTCGCGCAATGGGTCAGGGCGGCCTTAATTACAGCCAATTTGTTATACTTGCAACATGCCAGTTATACCCAATCTCCTTGAACGCTTTGCCCTGCTGAAATTTAATCAAGGTCCGGGCCTTCTCCTAGACATTTTAGGGGCAGGGGCATTTAGAGCAGTAGTTTTAGCTATTAAGCGAGGAATTTTTGAAGCCTTGACAGACAGTCCTCTAACATCAAAAGAGCTGGCGTATAAAATAAAATCAAGCGAGCAGGACACTGCAATTCTGCTCGAATTCCTAGAATCTTTTAGCTATGTGAAACAATCGAACGGAAAATACTCCAATACTGCAATGACCTCTAAGTGGTTGCTTAGCAAATCGCCATCAAATCTAGCTGACATGGTCAGAATATGGGACAGCGACATATTCGAGTTCTGGGACAAGTATCTGGAAGGCGCTGTCGTAAAGGGAAAGGCGTCCATAACCATTTACGAGTGGTTCAACAAGCAGCCTGATGGTTGGAGAACCTTCAACTTCTTCGAAATGGCCATTGCAAGATGGCTTGGAAATAGGATAGCAGCAAGTGTCAGGCTAGGTACTGCACAGAAGATTTTGGACGTAGGCGGCGGTCATGGAATGTACAGCATAATGTTTTGCAGACGCTATCCTTCGCTGTCTGCAACTGTATTCGACAAACCCGAACCATTGGAAACTGCCAAAGAAAACGTTGCTGCGGAGAAGATGAACGACAGAATTACGCTCCAACCGGGAGATTTCTGGACTGACGACTTAGGTTCAGGCTATGACGGTGCATTACTGTTCAACCTTATTCATAATTATCTACCAGACAAGAACATTGAATTGCTGGGCAAGGTTTCGAAAGCGCTCAACCCGGGAGCAACCGTAGCAATCTTTGATCAGCTGAAAGATATGGCAACTAGCCCTGCTCTAAAAGCAATTGTAAGGTTCTTCGCATTAACATATTGGGTGACTGTTGGAGGACATACTTATTCATTAAATGACATTGCCGACTGGCTTGCAAAGACCGGCTTTACAAAACCGAAACGTGTTAGATTTGTACCTGGTCTAATTATCGCTACGAAGCGTAGATAACGTAAACGGGCACGGATTACCCTAATATACTGCTTAATGGCGGGCAACTTCGTGTCTCGGGCGATATACGACAAAGAATTCGCAGAGTATCGTGACGTTATTGACAGAAAGATCGAAGAGTTATTTCCCGAGAATGGTGTAATTCATACGCTCGCCCGAAAAGCGATTACCAAAGGGAAACGAATCCGAGCAATGCTCAGCCTTCTATCCTGCGAGGCGTGTTGTGGTGATTATCGCCCCGCTATCCCTCTGGCAGTGAGCTATGAAATAGGACATGCAGCCGCACTCGTCCAAGATGACATTATAGACCGCGCTGACAGGAGAAGAGGTCTTCCTACCATACATGCAGAGAGCGGAGAAGTAATTGCGATGCTGGTCTGCGATCTTTTGATATCCGAAACGTATACAATACTTTCGCATTACAAGAACTTCAATCTACTTGATGGAACCGTTTATGATATCCTCGAAATTGCCGGGGCTGCATCTAAGGCCACCGTAATTGGAGAATATTTGGACATGGAGCTTGCAAGAAAGGAAGCAGTAACGATCGAAGAGTACATAGAAATGGTGAGAAACAAGACCGGAGCGCTTTTGGCAGGACCTGCAGCCTGCGGAGCAGTCATTGGAAGGGGTACAAAGGAAGATGTCCGTTTATTCTACAGCATTGGAGAGAATCTTGGAATAGCCTACCAGATATACGATGACATGTTAGATGTTATGGGTAATCCGTACAAGATAGGGAAACCCATATTCAACAACGTAATCAACGGGAAGAAGAACATTCTGGTCTTGCATTTGATCAACAACGGTTCGAAGCGGCAGTTACAGAGCATACTCGGGCTCATGGGAAAGGCCGAACCTACCAATGACAAAATCAATCAGGCTAGGGGAGTATTCAGGCAAGCTGGCTCTATCGAATATGCTAACAAGCTTGCAAGAGAGTATGCAGAGAGGGGCAGGGAAGGAATGCTGCAGATACCGAGCGAAGTCAGAAACAAGCTCTTGAAGCTCTCAGATCACCTTGTTAGCAGATTCGAGTATTGACAACATATCCGATCTAACCGGGCCCAGCTTGACAATTTTGTTAAAGGAAATCGAATCACCGCCAGATAAACCATTGGCATAACTTGTAGCAAGTGCAAAACACACTTCAGTCAGTCAGGGATTCTCAGGAGCGTTTAGATTCGAAGCTCAGACGATTGTATCCTGACCAGATAGTCAATAAGAAATTATACGAGCTCCGTGAGGTGAGCAGACTTCCCCGCTTCATAGCTGAGTCTGCGATCAAGCGTTTCTGCGGTGATAATGTCAAACCCAAAGACCTTGCCGAGCTCGCTGAGTTTGTCAAGCGTTATTACCCCGAGGCCAAAATGAAGGATAGGGTTCTACACGAGCTTTTTGGTAAAGGGAATTATACCCTTCTGGACGAATTCAAAGTACGCGTCGATATCAGGAATGGAATTCATAAAGCCGAGGTGCCATGCTTGGGCATTTACAATGCGAGAATCAGGGCATCCCTCCTTGAGAAACATAAGGATCTTCTTGAAGCAGGCGTTTGGGGAGTTTCCACTCTAAATTATTCTCCAGAATTCAATTACGGGGCCCAGCAGGAATTAAATTCTCCAATCATCATAACCGAGTTTGAACCTCTCCGATATTCTACCGTGGATATCGAACAGTTCAAGGAGAAGAGGAAACACTTCTCAACGGAAGAATGGATATGTGCAATCATTAATACTATAGGGCTCAAGCCAGACGTTTATTCGAAGAGGCAAGGGCTCCTTCTACTATCGAGGTTAATTCCACTTATTGAGCAGAACGTGAATATCCTGGAATTGGGTCCCAGAGCCACAGGCAAGTCATTTTTGTTCAAGAATATCTCATACTACGCGAGGCTCTTCTCAGGTGGCAGGGTCAGTCCTGCAGTATTGTTCTACCACGGCAACCTGAAGACTCTTGGAGAAATAGGCGTCAGGGAATGTGTGATCTTCGATGAAATCAGCAAGGTTGAGTTCTATAATCCTGATGAGATGATGGGTAAATTAAAAGATTACATGGAGAGTGGCGAATTTGAGAGAGGCTTGCTTAGACGAGTCAGAAGCACATGCTCACTTGTTCTCATGGGTAACATCGAGGTGCAAAGAAACTTGCCTGCAGAAGAATTTTCAGACGTTCTCCCTGAGTGTATGAGAGATTCGGCTTTTGTTGATAGAATTCACGGATTCATACCTGGCTGGGAATTACCAAAGATCATGCAAAGTGATTTGCACCTTTCAAACGGTTATGGTTTTGTTTCCCAGTTTTTCTGCGAGATTATGAACGAACTGAGGAAGGAGGACTTTCAGCATTATATTGCTGATAGAGTCGAACTTTCATCAGAGGGAGGCGGGCTAGGGATTCGGGACGAAAAGAGCATCAGGAAACTTGCAAGTGGGATTCTCAAGATCCTCTGTCCCCACGGAGAGGTTAATGATGAAGAATTGAAGATTTCCATGGATATAGCAGTGGAACTCAGGCAAAGGGTACATGATTGGCTTTGTAGACTCTCGCCCGGAGAGTTCGAAACTAAACGACTCTGTTACTCGATAAGGATTTAGTCTTCTAATTCATAGTTCTGCCGATTCTCGCACTTCGCACATCTTTACCTTACAGCGATCTAATACCCAGTCAATGATGGCTTTCTGATTGGGCCTCCTTTGTAGCTGGCCCTGAATTTTTGTATGCAGACTTTAGCAGAATTGGGGACAATATCGTAGTTAGTATTACTGTTGCTACGACGGCGGCGTAGATATCCTGTCCTATCGCACCTGAGGTAAGACCGAGACCCACTATCACTAACCCCACTTCTCCACGGGAAGTCATTCCCAAACCTATCTTCCAGCCAGACTTTCGACTTTTGATTAAGGCAGCAGCTGGCAATCCACAGCCTCCTAGTTTACTTAGGATTGCGACCAGAAGTAGTGCTCCGAGCAGAATTAAGACGGATGGAGTAATGCTCGCAAGATTGAGGGAAGCACCGATGACTGCAAAGAAGATTGGAGCAAATATCAGGTTGATCTTTTCAATGTATTTTCTTATGGTGGTCAATGCATTAGAACCTGCAAGTGCCATTCCAGCAGCATATGCACCGACAATTGGCGACAAACCAAGCACGACTGCTAAAGATGCTGAACCGAAACAAGTAACAGTAGCAGCAGCCTCTTCTGTGCCTTCGACACGCCACTTGGGCAATAATTTCAAGAATCGAGGCACGGTGAAGACCACACCGACAAGGAGTGCGAACCAGAGTACTAGTATTGTCCCAAGTTTCAGTGCAACGTCGGACAGACCAGGTATTGCTCCGTTTTCTATTATGGAAACTACGACGGAGAGGACAGCAAGACCAAGAACATCATCAACTACCGCAGCGTTCACCATAATCTTTGCATCAGGATCACTAAGTTTCCCTAATTCCTCCAGCACTTTCACCGTGATAGCAATGCTAGTGGCCGTTAAAGCTGCACCAACAATTAGTGCCGCTTCAAATGGATATCCAAATGAAAGAGTAAGATAATACCCAGAAAAGAAAGGAACAACGACTCCCAGACCTCCAACAATAAATGACTTTAGGCCTGCAGCCCTAAACTCGGCAAAAGTCATTTCAAGACCGGCAGTAAATAGAATCAACACCGCACCAATTTGAGCGAAGACAAGAACAACCTCGCTGATTTCTATCAATTTATGTCCTGATATTACGATCAATGAACCTAATGCGTAGGGTCCGAAGACTATACCTGCAAACAGCTCCCCCAGCACTGCGGGAATCCCGATCCGTGAAACGACTCCTGCGAGAATCTTGGCAAAGAAGACCAGAAGACTGACGCTGAGTACTCCGCTAAGTACTAACTCTTCCGATATCATTTCAAACCCTTCCTGTGGTTCCCAATATATACATCACGCTGCATTAAACCAGCCTTCTAATCGAGAAGATGACGCTTATACGTGGAACCATAGCGAAAGTCTTGTGGTTTCACCGTCTGGGATTCAAACCTCCGTATCTGTCAGAAGAATACCTTTTCTTCTTAGTGTAGCGTCAATTGCAGGGGTAGTTGAACTAACAGGCGGAGCTTGGGACATTAATTGGCACATTGTCCAGAGACCCGAAACCTTCCTTACTCCACCCCATATAGTCCTTTATTCGGGAGCGCTGCTTTTGCTTTTGACAACTCTTGCAATGGTAATTTTTGCTCGCACCGGTTTGCGTGGCAAGGTCGCAAGAACATTTGGTCTTATCATGATTGGTGTCTTAACACAGCTCGGAGCAGGAGGTTTTGATAACTGGTGGCATAGTACTTTTGGACCAGATAATTCCTTCAGCCCGCCTCATATACTCTTAATCTCGGGGATGGTAGTGGCCACATTTGGGATCGTTCTCTCTTTCAGGACTCTTCGAACGCCCTTTGAACCCAATACAGAGCCGAGTTTGCTATGGATTCCTCATGCGATCAGCTTTGTGGCTTTGAATTTCTCGATTTGGGGTCTCTTCTGGGTGCTCTCTTACCCGGGGTTCACAAAGGATGCCTTACTTTCAGGGATATGGCAGAGGGTCATAGTTTCCGGAGCGTATACATTTCTCGTTCCATTTATCGCTATAATGAGTGCAATTGTTGTAGGAAGACGAGGCTCAGCTACGATAACCTTTTTGGTAGGCGGAATTTCCGTACAGGCCGTTAACCTCTTCATGGATCGATTTTCTCTAGAGGCTTTAATTTTCTTTCCAATTTTTGTCTTGCCCGGAATTCTCACAGACATCTTGCATCCTAGATCACTTGCCCGATCATTACTTGCTGGATTAATTCTATCAGCGTATGGATTCTTTCCAGGGGACATCGTGGCGAGCATGACCGGTGATCCTTTTGTGCAATGGCTACTCTTCTTGCCCGTTTTCGAGGTGAGCGGCCTAGTAGCTGGCCTCTTTGGTTACCTAGCCTCACTAAAGGTCAATAGTTGGGCAGGTAACATGAGTATACATTCGCACTTAACCAAAGATCGTTTGATTGTAGGTTAAGACAACAGAAAGGCGGGCCAAGGCCAATCCATAGCATTTCTTCATTCATTCCAGATACCCTCTAGCTCATCGATCGCGAGCTCTTCAAGATCCTATCGCAGATTTTATCGGGAATTGTGCCCGCATCCCCATAGAATCGTTGCTGAAGGCTTGTTCGATTTCGTTAAACCTCTCAAGCACTCTGTATCCTTCGTTGGTTAGAGAGACAAAAATTTCTTTGCCCCTAGTTTCGCTTTTCAAAATTCCTTTCTCCTCTAAAGTGCGAAGTGCATCTTTCAATACTATCCATGATATATTGGCCCTGTACATTATGCGGGTGCGCCTTATTTCAGACATTGCAGCCGCCTTTATTATGTCCAAGAAGACTTCAAGTCTTGATCTGCGAACCATACTTGTAGCGTAGAACCTAACTATAGTTAAGGAACCCTTTTCCGGAATATTCGAACTGCGTTCTGGAGCATTCGAACATGGATTTCAGCTCCGGTGCAGTAATACATTTGCCCGTCCCCCCAGGAAGCTCCTCATCAGATGGGAGAAGAAGGCAGAGAACTGTCTTGGGCTCGTCCAGCTTACCCCTGAACACTTGGGGCAGGTCCTAGAACTTCTTCATAGGTTTGGGGAGGTGGGATAACCAAGAGCCCAAGCAAAAAGTGGTGAGCTCGGAAGGAGCTGAAGAGCTAATCGCCCAAGGTTGGAAGTTCATTGGCGTCTTTAGCAACGGCAAGGTGGTTGTGGGAAAATAGCTGTACTTGAACCACTTAATGGAGTGGGCCAGGGCGGACTTGAACCACCGACCTTCGCTGTGTAAGAGCGACGTCCTAACCAAGCTAGACGACTGGCCCGAGCAGAGCCAGAATTCACGTTTTCTAATAAGCATTCCAACTTTATTGGTGCTACTATTTCTGCGCAGTTTTGACTTCTGAAGTACTCATACAGCAATTCTATTGCAGAGCGATGATAAGAGGCAAGATTAACACACAATTAACCCCACCTCACCTCTACTCCCTTCTATAGTCTGACAAAGGGACTGTTTTGTGAGTAATTTGCTGAGTTCATATTGCAAGGGGGACAGGGAGATATACACACAGACGAGCAGCGTCTTCTACTAATCTACTCTGCTATTGTTTCTTTACATTGTAACCCTCCTCTTTAGCTTTTGTGCAGGGGCAGACCTAGGAACTGCGGCTCTTGGCCTCTTCTACATAGTTTGGGAGCCTATAACCATCTTTCTTCACGAGCGTCAAGTTAAGGTTGGCAAAGAGCCTCTCGGCAATCTTGGTTTCCAAGATTTTGGAACCCTCTCCAAATACCTTCTCCAACATGTTCGTGTACTTGCTTATGTCCCTGACTGCAATTGAAGGATCTATGTAAAAGTCCACTGCTCTGGCAGTTTCTGACCCAAGAACCTGAGCTAGCCCCTCTCTGACGGCTTTGGTGAGGGCAGCATAGAACTCGATGCTCTGCACATCTACCTACCTGCCGAATACCTGTAGAATCTGAATACCATGAAAATCCCGAAGGCTATCATGGAGATCGTGTGAATCACGATGCCCAAGAACTCGAACATAGGGTTCGTCTGTAAGATACCTAGCAGGAGCATGGCTCTGAGGAGCTCAGCAATGACCCAGATTACGATGAATATCGAAAGTTCGGCTTGCGCGCTCCTTACGCTCTTCGCTTTGATTCCCAACCTAAGAAAGAGCAAAAGTGCTATTACAAGCCCTATAGGAACGAGGTTTCGCAATATTGTCGATATAGTCAAAATGTCCATCTAGCTCGCCTTCCTGTTGTAGTAAATGCCTAGCACGACGAGCAGAAGTACCGTCAGGAAATCAACAGGGTTGGCCAAAACAGGCATGTTAACGAGCATCAAGATATGATACAAACCGTGCAGAAGCCCAAAAGACGCAAGTAGAACTGTCAGGTTCCTCAGCGTAGGTACCTTTACTCCACGAATAAGCAGGAGAAGCAGCAGCCCGGGGATTATTACTGCCAAAGCGTTGACGACGCCGAGGACAGTAAGGGTGTAGTCCATCTACTAACGCAACGAGATAACGCCAGTATTAAGCCATTTGTGGATATTATTTCTGTGGTTTTTGGATAATCAATGCAAAATTCGCGATATGGAAAAAGTGCTACCACAGGAGATTCCGCACGTATTGTTCGTTCATTATGAACAACTCACTGTTCATAAGTTTGTTACAGACTGACATTGATATCCTCCCAGTGGCTTATCATTATCGACAAAAATGACTTCCAAAAGGCTCTTTACTGTAGGAATAGTAGGACTGGTATTCACGACACTTCTGGGTATCCAGGTTTCTGGAAACCCGTCTGAAGCTCTAGCAATCCAATCTAGACCTACTCTACCCAAACTTGAAACCTTTGCCATAGAAATTCAAACGGCAGGTCTTGACAAGAATGCTCTGGGTTCTGCTCTCCCTCCTCGAGCAGTAGTAACTTCTAGCATCAAAGTTGCTAATCTTGGTATGGAGAACAAGAGGGATGTTTTATTACGTTTGTCATTGGAAAATACTCGCGGTGAGATAGTTGCAGAGACAAGCCTTCTGGTCTATGTTCCATATCAGAAGACAAACACTTACTCCGTAAGCTTACTGATTAGGGAAGGCGGTGAATTCAGCGTTGTTGCTGAAGTAGTTAGTCAAGGGAGAGCTGTAACGGCAGTGGGTAATGGAGTTGTAATCACTCCTCTGGATCTTTTTGCTTAGGTGGAATAAGCAATGATGACTTCCACTTTCCAATCTGATGACCCGCGACTAATATTCCGTTTGCCCCAAGAGCTAGCCGGGCTTCAAAACGCTTCTGATAAGGGGCTAAATGAAGTACTATTTTCCGATTTACTACGCAAGTCGGTTATTGATGCAACAAAGGACGTCTTAGGCGAGGCACTTGCTCGCCGTGTGCTAAATTATCTAAGGATGGATAACACGGAAAACATTCTGGAGGTGAGCACGTTCTTACATTCCATGTGTGGAGACACAGGAGCATCAATTGTAGAGAGGGCGATAGTCAAGGATCTGTTCGAAAGGGCCGATATTGAATATATAGAAGATTACGGAATGGACTTCGAATTGGGGATCAACATTGTTCGTCAGAGGCTCACAGAAGTTTGCATTCAGACAAGCATTTACAGCGAATAAAATGTGGTTTCTATTGACCATCAATAACGCGCGAGGCGAGCTACTGGCAGAATCAAGGTTGGGTATGATCGGCATCAGGAGGCAAACACGTACAAGGTAAGTATACAGACTATGTATCTGGGCGCAGCCCGAATAGTAATGGAAAGGGTGTCTGCAGGAATTGAAAGAAATCTTGTAATGAGGGAAACCGAACCACTGCTAGCCCTTGCCCAGTAACTGTGTTACCAGAATTCAATCTTTCCTGATTTTCAAGTATAAACGGACGGGCCCTGCTGATTTTGAGGCCTAACACACGAGTGAAATTGTTTAGATATAACAAACGCGATGCCAGACTTGACGGTACTATATCTTAAAAGAAAAATGTACGGAAATGGGTTTATTGACTGCGTCTAGTCTAAGACCCACCGACTGAAGCATCTCGGCTGTTATATTGCTCAGATAAATCGAGAACTGCTCGTTTATCTCATGAACAACGCTGATTGAATGTTTATTTCCGTCTACTCTGTATTCGTAATTCGGAAATCTTACCATGGCGACTCTCAAAAACTGTAACACGGTCCCTTTGTTTATTTGGCCATAAATATGTAAGACCATTTCCTGGGCGAAAATCTTTCCTATATTCTTTCCTATCTCGGCGGCTTTTTCGCTTCCTAAGCTTGCAAAAATCAGTCTTAGTGCATCTGGGCTCAGCGCGATAAACCTGAGCTCTTCTTCATACCTCCACCAACTAAGGTACCTCTCCAGGAGCCTAGCAACTTGCATATTCAGACTTCTGTTCGACTTCTGTGATAATTTCCGCAGCTCATCCAGATGTTTTGCACTTAGCCTTAACGTAATGGATTCTGTCTTGTCCTTGGTTCCCCAATCTGGGTCAGAGATTCCTGCTCGCCTCCTATATCATTGCAAATGACTGCATATAATTTTATTGGGTGCACCGCATGTATTTTTTGCGATTTTTCCCAGAAATATCTGGCTAACACCAGAACATTGCATTGTAGACCCGGACAATATATACTGGATACCTAATGAATATCATCAATGGAACTTGAACTGCTCGTAGAGGATTTTGACGAACGGGGTCTCATAGTGCGCTCAGTCAACCGAACCCTATCCAGATGCCTAGGCACTACGGGCTGGGAATCGGTAAAGTATATGATAAAGAATAGATACAAGATTGATGCAGATTCGACAGACCTAATTGAGCAGTTTGATTCCTTCGAGAAGGCCTTAACCGGGATATTCGAAAAAGGCACTATTATTCTAATAAAGGTTATTACTAGAGACCTCCAATTATTGGGAAGTACCAACAGAAAAATAGATATCACTAATTGATCTCAGGAAACTTTGTGCCGTCAGAAAAGGCCCTTAAATCTTTTCAGAAAACCTGTGAAGATGTCATTAATCTGGACGATAACATCCTGTATGTCCAAATCTTTGACTACCGTGGGGGAACACATGCTTTGGCTCAGAGGGAAGAGTTCACCAAACTTTTTCCAGCAGAACCTCCAGGCATACGCGATAAAATTGGTATCTGGACTACAACTATCTGTAGCATCGCAGAGCAAGGAATTGAATTTCTGGGCTCGAACGATGGAATTCTCGTGATTTATAAGAACATGCTCGCCCTTATTATTCCTGTGAAGTCGTACGTGATGATCCTTACTCTATTATTGCGAAGGTCTACAAATGTCTTATACATTTTGAATATCGTGAAGAACCTTCTTGGACCAGACTAGAGGATTGAGGCTTGCGGGATTTAGGAAGCCAATCATAAGAGCCTCCGAATCGAGGCGTGCGATTGCCGAGAATCCGAATCAAAACCTAATCTTTCTTGATTTTCTAATATAGACGCAAAATCTGTATTCTTTATATATGGATAAACCAAAGATGAGGACTCGTGCATGGTGCAATTTGCCCAAAGTGCGAATAAAGAATTCGCCAATATACTGAGCGATTCGATCCAAGAAGGGTTGAAGAATGCTATTGGTGAAAGTGGCATGCAAGCAGTCTTCTTTCATCTCGGCTTGTCTGAGCATATTGGGGATCCAGAAGCATTTCATCATGCTATGTATCCGTTGTTCAGAGACGGAACCACAGTACTCGAAAAGATAATTGTAAAGGAACTCTTTCGAAAGCTCAATGTGTCGGATTATTTTCTAGGGGACTTTGGTTTCCAGAAGTATGTCAGCTTCGCGAGGGAAAATTTCAAAATTAGAATGAATGGGGGAGAGCAGTTGTGATTGATGCAAGCGAGATACTGAATAGGTTGCTTTCTTCGGAGGTCAAGGGAGACCTACTTGTCCTCTTTCGCAAGAATCCTGGAATCATCGATACAATCGATGGCGTCGCACGAAGGATTGGAAGGACGGGTGACTCGATAGAAAACGATGTAAAAGACCTAGTAGACTTGGGTGTCCTTGAGAGGAAACAGGTCGGCAGGCTAGAAGCCATCTTTCTTGACCGCGCAAGGGACGGAGAAGTTCAACAGATCATCGGGAACTACCTGAATAGTATGAAGAAGAAGGAAGGGTGATGCGGATGGTAAGAGTAAGAACAGGGATATCAGATCTCGATAAGATGCTCGGGGGAGGCTTCATGGAGGGAGATGCCGTGTTACTAGCTGGTAGTGCCGGGACTGGGAAGACTACACTAGCTTTGCAATATTTAGTGAACGGCGTTACTCAATTCGGGGATGCGGGCATTTACGTGACCTTTGAGCAGCTCCCCGACCAACTCTACCGAGACGCAAAGAACTTCGGATGGGACCTGCGTAAGATGGAAGAGCAAAACAAGTTTAGGCTGATATGCACTTCCCCAGAACTGCTTCTTGAAACTGATGGAGGAGAAAGCATCCTTGAT
>JACPSZ010000018.1 GCA_024860875.1 Nitrososphaerota archaeon
CAATATAAAGCAAAATGTTAATGGATCGATACTCGATCAAGGTTAAGATTTAGTACGTCAAATCCTATAACCATAACTGTAAAAGGGTAAGATAAGCACATGGCAGAGATTGATAGCATGGAATTCCTTGCAGCTCCACTAGTCCAAACTGTCATAATAGTTCTGGCAATCATAGCTGCTAACCTGCTTATACGCATCTTTGTCAGAAGACGGCTCATAGGTCTTGAAGGGCATGAATCTTTTGTCCGCCTTATCTGGCTTATAGTTGTAATTTCTGGCGTTGCATATCTGGCAGTAGTCTGGGGGTTAGTCTCCCTTCTTGTCGGAACTATTACAACTTTGGGCGCTCTTGCAGTGCTAATTGGCCTCGCTATAGTACCTTGGCTGTCTGACCTTGTTGTTGGATTATCCCTATACGTCAACCCTCTGATCCGGGTAGGTGCTGAGGTTGAGATTGCTGGGGTTAGAGGAAGGATAATCCGCATCAGCCTTACCACTACTCAGATCAGCGGCAACGAATTCCTGATAATAGTTCCAAATAGAAAATTCAGGGATGAGATAGTAAAAATTATCTCGTCAAAACAGCTAGGAAATCAATAGGTGTTGAACGGTTCCCTGGCTTGTATCTCCCTCGCTAGAATTGCACCGTAATCTATCTCATAAGAGAATCCTTGAGAGGAATAAGACACAAAGAGGCTGGAAATTAGATAATACACCATTAAGGGAAGGACAAAGGTTGTATTGCAATTTCATACGTGGACAACAAAGTCTAAACGGTCTCACCCCCGCAGAAATGGCTGGGCTGAATGTCGCTAATGGACAGAATAAATGGCTGAGACTACTAATGAACGCTATGGATTAACCTTCCCACTGCCCAGATTCTTCAATCTGGCCATGGTTCTTTTCAAAATCCTTCACGGTATCCCTCAGACCCTTAGAAAGTGCCTTCGCAACTTCTGGTGTGAGGAATATGCGGGACACAATAAGCTTCTTATCGGAATCAGGATCGTCCAAATAGAATTGCACCATTATTGTATTTGGGCTATGGGTAATCCCGAAACCACCATCACAAAAAACACCACGTGAGACATCACCACTGATGGCTTCTGCTATGATTTTGGCTTTCTTTGGCACGTGACGACGAAGAACCACCTTGTATTAATCTTTATATTACTACGATGTATTGTGTTCACTCTCTATGAGTACTACCGTGCTTATGAAACAAGTCTCAAAACAGATTACTAGGTTCTACACACAAGCGGAAGATATGCACCAGTTCGCCAGAGCTCAGTTTGTATCAGGCAGACATACTCCTCCTAGGGAATTTGTTCACTTCAGAGTGCGTGATATTCTTTCTTTCAGCCATGAATTTGGTAGATTTGAAAGACCGCCCAGACGGGTAGAAGTAAGAGGGAATCATATGTTGATCAGACCGAAGCATATGCCATTAGGTTCATATCATGACTTCATTTACAAAGGCTCCAAGTATATCGTCAAGAAAGATACTCCCAAATCCTTCATTCTTTACAAGGTGCTAGAGTGAGCGATAATATAGACATAAAGGCGGACATGGAGGTTGATCTTTCACATAAAGAGGTAGTAGAAATTATCAGGGTAGAGTCAGACCAATTCCCAGTTTGCATAACAAAGATTGTAAGAAAGCGGGTCAAGCTAATCGGTCAGCAAGTAATTTTCTGCCATAGAAAAAACGACGGGTTCGACCTCGTAGTCGCTTAGGATACCCACCAACCGTTTCGGACACCCGAAGAGGACACCTGCCAGAATGGACAGTGTACGGAACCCTACACTGTCTTATTATCTAGGTGTCCGTTTTGGTTGTCGCATTTTGGTTGGTGAACAAAACGATATAGTGTGCCATCTTTGGCTTTTACAAACAGAACCTCCCCTATATTCCCGATTTCTTGATTTGTCCACCATTGATACGTTATGTCAATCATTCTAGGTATGCATCTATGGTTTTGAAACTCTTCAGCAATTAGGTTAACTTTGCAATTCGGACAGGTTCCGATATTCATTAGAACTTCAGCTCCTTTTTATCAGGTGGCACTTTCTTATTTTCGAGTTGAGTATACAATTCAGTTATTAATACACCCTTCTTGTGAAGGTCTTCCTTTAGCTTGAGGTTCTCGGCCTTGTAAAAGTCTAGCTCCTTGAGGTTATTTGGATTATTCCTAATTACTCCCGCAGATCTAAGAAATAAGGCCTTTTTGAATATAACCCAAGCCTTTTTCTCCTTGTCTTCATTACTTGATTCTATATATTGGGGAATTTGAACTTGCACAAGTTCTGATACGTTGTCGCTGTATGTCGCAAGTTTCAACCCTCTGCCAATTCTGGCAAATCTTTCCTCTGGATCTTCAGCCGCAAAAAGTGTGATTATACTACCGTCAGATAAACCCTCTATGAATTCATCCACTTGTTCTAGTATAGACTTCAAGCCTTTTTCTCCTTCTTGATTTCCTTCCGTAAGGATAATTCCACAAGCTCTGAGAGATCAATATCTCTGCGTATAGCTTCTATCTTTGCTTCCTTCCACAGTTCAGGATCCATCTTTATTGATGTTGGTTCTCTTTTCGGTTTATCGGTCATATACCATCATATTACTCTATACAATGGAACTATATAACGCTTTAACACTATCTTTATATAGGTATATTACCATAACACTAGTGGTGCAGTAGTATGCCAAACATGCAAGATATGCGGATAACAAAAGGATTAGAACTCTCTCAAAGTAGTGAAATTCTTGAGAATGTGGATGGTAGCTTCTGGGTTCCATCACAAACCGATAGTGAAAAAGTGTACAAAGTCTCGTTATTGCATAATGAATGGGTTTGTGAATGTCCCGACTTTCAGTTTAGGCATATAACGTGCAAACATACCTATGCTGTTAAGTTCTGCATAGCTGTAAGAAATCTGAATAATGAACCTCTACCAAATGTAGTTTCCAAAGATGCCATTCAGTGTGTTAGATGTGGCTCTATTCAAGTTATGAAATATGGGAAATTGTATGGTAGGCAGGCATTTAGGTGCAAGGATTGTGGCAAGAAGTTCAGAGAGCAAACGCTAATCAAGAAGGCAAAGTATGATACAGAGATAATTACGATTACGCTAGACCTATATTTCAAAGGAATTTCATTACGCAAGGTTAGCGATCACCTAAAGCAATTCTATGGATTAGATGTCCCTTTCCAAACCGTGCATAGGTGGCTTGATACATATGTTAAGATGATGAACCAATATGTTGCTACTCTAACACCACAATTAACAGGTAAATGGCATGAAGATGAAATGGCTATCAAAGTCAAGGGTGAAATGAAGTGGCTCTGGAATGTTATGGATCATGGGACAAGGATGCAGTTAGCTTCAGAAATCAGCCAAACAAAGAACGAAGTTGATAGCATGAAAGCCTTTTTGAGAGCTAAGGAAATTGCTAAAACAATTCCCAAAGAAATCATTACGGACAAAATGGGAGCTACACCTATGGGAATAGAGAGAGCCTTCATCAGAGAGGGCAAACCAAAGCATACAGTAGCAATTTCTGGAGCTACCACACCACATGCAAACGAATGGGCTGAAAGACTGCATAACACAATTCGTGAAAGGAACAAAACCCAAAGAGGTTGGAAATCTGATAATACACCTTTGAGAGAGGGACAAAGGTTATACTACAACTTCATTCGTGGACACCAAAGCCTAAACGGTCTTACTCCAGCTCAGATGGCTGGATTAGACAAAGAAACATGGATGAGCTTACTTCAAAAGGCACTTACAAAGAGTTAGTTCTTTTATCTTAAAGAATTGCAGAGGCCTATCACCTACACGTACGTCCATTGTACGGCTCGATGACGAGCCTAGTTTGGGCCTCCTCGGCACTGCTAGGCTCTAGGCCTCTTTTTGTAATGCACGAGTTTAGTATTTAACCTCCTCTAATTGAACTCAGAGGACATGTCAAACCGTGAATATAAAATTCTCAAGGGCGAAGCAATGATGGATGAACAAATTGAGAAGATAGAGAAGCGGATGAATTCACTAGCAAAGGAGGGTTGGAGGGCAATCTCAATAGGAGGCGGTCAGACAACATTTACGAAAATGGGTATGGTCTATGTTCTGTTGGAACGTGAAACGCAATAGTTCACCAACCAAAATGCGACAACCAAAACGGACACCTAGATGATAAGACAGTGTACGGAACCCTACAAAAATCCTTATTAGGCAGTTTTTAACACTCGGCTATTGTGGACAGCAGAGCACAAGCTTTCGGACTTTTCGCCCAAGGAGGGCTTTCACTTAGCTTGCTTGCTTTGTTGCTCGATTAGCAACCAGCATAACCCTGCGGTTGTGTTGTTTGCCTAACTATATGGGTGTAATCTAAATTGATCGAAATAATCCTCTCAATGAAACCTCTCGAAGCCAAGAAGGCCAAGAGCACACAAGCAGAGCCGATAGTGAAAGAAACTAGCACCATCATAGGTGCAATAAGCGCGGCAAACGAGCTGCAAAATATTGGAATAATTCAAGCCTATAGCAAAATAGGCATAGTGAGAATTTGGCCAATCATATAACTATAGCAGCAGTAGTCGAAAACAAACCCGGAGTTCTTCATCGAACTTCAAACGTCTTCAGGCAGAGAGGCTACAACATAGCAAGCATCTCAGTAGGCCCCCTGCAAGACCCCACTTTTTCACGGATGACTTTTACAATCGAAGCCGATGAGAATGTTGTCGGGCAACTTACAGCACAACTAGCAAAGCAGATTGACGTTTTAGATGTCCAAGTTCTAAATTCAAATTCGGTACAGAGAGAACTTGCACTGATCAAGATCAATTCCCAAAACGGAAAGAATAGAGATGCGATACTCTCTCAATGCGAACGATTCAAGGGAAGCATAATAGACGTTTCCCCTAACCATGTCATCGTAGAAGTTGCAGGATCGCCAGACAAGATAAATGAATTCATCGAAGTTGCCAACAAATTCGGCATCAAGGAGATCTCCCGAACAGGCATCGTTGCACTGACAAAGGGTTAAAGCATGAAAAATAGCGAAATGATCAAGATATTCGACACGACTCTCCGAGACGGAGAGCAGACTCCCGGTGTAGGTCTGACACCAGACGAAAAACTCGAAATTGCAAGAACTCTGGACAGGCTCGGCGTAGACACGATAGAGGCGGGTTTTCCAATTACTTCAAAGGGCGAAATCGAAGGAGTGCGGCTGATAGCCAACGAGGGATTAAGGGCGGAGATAGCAGCCCTTGCAAGGGCTCACAAGACTGACATAGATACAGCAGTAAGCACGGGCGTAAAATGTGTCCATGTCTTCATAGCAACTTCAGACATTCACTTACAGCATAAGCTGAACATGACTAGGGACGAAGCCCTTCAAACAGCAGTAAAGTATGTCAAGTATGCGAAGGAGCACGGAGTCCAAGTAGAATTCTCTGCAGAAGATGCGTGCAGGTCTGACACAGAATATCTAATCAAGGTTCTACAAGGCGTAAGCGATGCAGGAGCAGACAGGATAGACATCCCAGACACAGTTGGAGTTATGCATCCGGTAGCAATGTACAATCTCATAAGCAAGGTCAAGAATGCGATCAGCATACCGATAAGCATACACTGCCACAACGACTTCGGATTAGCAGTAGCTAACAGCCTCGCAGCCGTAGAAGCCGGAGCAGAAAGAGTCCATTGCACGATCAACGGATTAGGCGAAAGGGCAGGAAATGCTTCACTCGAAGAGGTTGTCATGTCATTACACAACCTGTACGGAAAGAAGACGAACATCAATACACGCCTGATTTACGAAGCCTCCAAACTGGTTTCAAGATTAACAGGAATCGTAGTTCAGCCTAACAAGGCCATAGTGGGCGAAAACGCTTTCGGACACGAATCAGGGATTCACACTCACGGACTGCTGAACATGCCTCTAACCTATGAACCACTAGAGCCAGAATTAGTTGGAAGGAAGAGGTGGATACAGGCAGGCAAGCACGCGGGTTCCCATGGAATAAAGGCGATGCTAGACCAGTTAGCGATAAGCGTCAGCGATGCACAGCTGAAAGAAATCGTTGCAAGGGTCAAGGATTTAGGAGACAAGGGCAAGAGGTTAACAGACGCTGATCTTGAATCAATAGCAGATACTGTATTGGGAAGGGTCGGAGAAGAGAAGATTCTGCAGCTAGTCGATCTGTCGGTAATGACAGGCACAAAATCGATGCCCACAGCTTCAGTCAAGCTTCTGGTTGATGGAAAAGCGTACGTTGTTGCAGAAACTGGTGTCGGGCCTATTGATGCAGCGATAAAGGCTATTCAGAAACTCGGAGAAGGTCTCGGCAACATAAAGCTGGCAGACTATAGATTAGACGCAATAACAGGAGGCACAGATGCATTGGGCGAAGTTTCCGTCAAGGTCGAGGACAAAGACGGTTTAGTAGCAACTGCGAAGGCAACCAACGAAGATGTTGTCGTTGCGAGCGTTGAGGCTATGATAGAGGGCATGAACAGGCTGCTCCTGAAGAGAAGGGTAGTGCAACCAAAGGTTGCGATGCCTAACCCATAGGCTCTGCAAGAGGTGAAGCAGATTGGGAATGACCATGACCGAGAAGATCATAGCGGCGCATGCAGGGTTAGAGGAAGTAAAGCCTGGCCAATTAGTCAATGCAAAGGTCGATGTAATAATGGCACATGACATTACTGGCCCTCCAGCATTCAAAGCCCTCAAGAACAACAATCTAGTAGACTATATTGATCCGGAGAAGATAGTTCTTGTCCTAGATCATATTGTCCCTCCAAAAGACATCGATTCAGCAATGAACTGCATGACAGTAAGACAGTTTGCCGAAGAGAAGAACATAGATCATTTTTACGATATCGGTCAGGGAGGTATAGCACATAACGTGCTTCCTGAGGAAGGGCTCGTAGCCCCGGGCGATTTGGCTGTAGGAGGAGACTCTCATACATGCACCTACGGAGCATTAGGCTGCTTTGCAACTGGCATGGGGCATACTGATATTGCAGCTGCTATGGCTCTTGGAGAGGTCTGGCTCAGGGTCCCTGAAACCCTCAAGTTCGTCTACAATGGAAAGATAGGGAAATACGTCACTGGGAAAGACCTGATACTAAATACTATAGGGAAGATTACTGTTAATGGTGCTAACTACAAGGCTATGGAGTTTGTCGGAAATGCGATAAAATCTCTCCCCATGGAGCAGAGGTTCACTATGACGAACATGGTCATCGAGGCTTCTGGCAAGAACGGGGTAATGGCTGTCGATGACGTCACAAGGAAATACGTGAAGGGAAGAGTGGACAGAGAGTACAATGTCTACCAAAGCGACGAAGATGCCAAATTTGAGAAGACCTACGAATTTGATGTTAGCGATGTCCCTCCATTAGTTGCCAAGCCGTATTCTCCAGACAACATTGCATCAGTTGAAGAAGTCAAGGGTGTGAAAGTAGACCAAGTTTTCATAGGCTCCTGCACCAACGGATGGCTAGGTGATTTACGACAGGCTGCTGAAATAATGAAAGGGGAGAGGATTGCAAAAGGAATACGATTAATCGTCATTCCTGCAACGATGGGCATTTACAGGCAGGCGCTGAAAGAAGGGATTATCGACGTATTCATAGATGCTGGAGGAGTGGTAGCTCCATCTACATGCGGCCCTTGTCCAGGTCTGCATCAGGGCGTCATGGGGCCAAATGAAGTCGGCGTATTTACAACGAATAGAAACTTCAGAGGGAGGACTGGCCATCCTGAAGCCAAGATTTACCTTACCAATCCTTACACTGCCGCTGCCACAGCAATAACTGGCGAGATAACTGATCCGAGGTCCATCTAATTGATCCTAGAAGGCAAAGTGCACAAATTTGGTGCTAATATCGACACCGACGTAATCGTACCAGGCAAGTATCTTGTTACAACTGATCCTGCTAGGCTGGCTCCGCACTGCATGGAGGGCATAGACCCTGAATTCTCCAAAAAGGTTCACAAGGGTGACATGATCTTCGCAGAGGAGAATTTCGGATGTGGTTCATCGAGGGAACATGCTCCGATAGCGGTTAAGGCTGCTGGGGTCAGCTGCGTAGTCGCAAAAAGCTTCGCAAGGATATTCTTCCGCAACGCCATAAACATAGGGCTTCCAATAATGGTGTGCCCAGAGGCTGTCGATTACGCTAAAAGTGGCTCTGCAGTCAGGGTAGATACGGATAGCGGCATGGTTAATGTAGATGGCAAGTCTTTCAAGGCCGAGCCATTCCCCGAATTCATAGCATCGATAATACAGAAGGGCGGCCTTATGGAATACGTCAAGGAAAGGCTAAAGCAGAAGGAATCACATCCTTAAATAAACGGAATTTTGCAATTAAGATTGAATTGAAGAGCAGAGAAGAGATAGTCGATGCGTTGAGGGGTGTTATTGACCCTGAAATTCACATCAATATCGTAGACCTTAACATGGTCAAAGACGTTAAGATCAACAAAAACGATGTTGAAATTCTTATTGCGTTAACTATATCTGGATGCCCTCTTGCTAAAACAATTTCTTCCGACATTGAGAAGGCGCTCGCAAAAATCGGTATAAGCAAGGTTTCTGTGCAAACTACAGCGATGACGCAGGAAGAGCTTGAACAAGTCAGAAAGATGTTGCAGCAGAGGATGGCTTCGGGGCAGAAACAGGGCTTCCAGCACGGAGCTGTTGGGATAGATAGGCTCGATAGCAAGGGCATAGAGAATATCATTGCAATAGTCTCTGGAAAGGGAGGCGTGGGAAAGTCCTTCACAACATCTCTATTGGCGGTAGAATTGCGGAAGCAGGGCTACGAAGTCGGGATTCTGGATGCTGATATTACGGGCCCAAGCCAGGCAAAGATTTTCGGATTGACTGAAAGACCTGTGGGGACGCCGCAAGGAGTCTTGCCCGTTCAGACCAAGACAGGCATCAAAATAATTTCAATGCAGCTGTTGTTGGATGACGCTAAGAAACCTACAATCTGGAGAGGGCCAATAATCAATAACCTCATCAGGCAACTGTACCTTGATGTTAACTGGGGTGACCTGCATTATCTGCTGATAGATTTGCCGCCGGGCACAAGCGACGCTCCTCTAACCGTATTTCAATCTCTTCCTTTAACAGGCGTCGTAGTAGTCACAACACCGCAGGATTTGGCTAAACTGATAGTCACTAAATCCGTGAACATGGCAAAAGCGTTGAATGTTCCGATTCTAGGCATTGTCGAAAACATGGCCTATGTTGTATGCGATCATTGTGGAGAGAAGATGGAGATTTTCGGTGCACCTAAAGGAGAGCTTATGGCCAAAGAAATTGATGCTCCATACATGGGCGCTGTCCCAATAGACCCCAAGATTGCAGAGCTTTCTGACAACGGCATGATAGAGGATTATCAGAGCGAGGTCTTTCCTGAAATTACGAATAATATCGTCAGCAACGTGCAGAAGTTCAGCGAAGGCGCTCCAAAGGTTCTTCCGATTTCGTGGAAGAGCAAGAAACTTCCCATCGTAAAATGAATCTATAAACGCATAAAAGTAATCGCAGTTAAAGCCTCGTAGAAGTTGAAAGCGGCAGTAATTCATCAGCATGGAGCACCAGAGGTTCTCAAATACGAGGACTTTCCCGACCCAGCATATTCTCCAAACGAAGTTCTGATAAAAGTTAGAGCCTGCTCGATAAACCACCTAGATCTCTGGATAAGGCAAGGTTTGAGGAACGTAAACATCACATTGCCTCACATCTGCGGTTGCGACATCGCTGGAGAGGTTGCTGAGGTTGGTAGTGCAGTAAAGGGAATTGAAAGAGGTCAGCAAGTAGTTATTTCGCCTGGTACGAGTTGCGGAAGGTGCGAGTACTGCCTTTCTGGAAACGACAACTTTTGCAAGCAGTATGAAATAATTGGAGGGTATGAGAGAAATGGCGGCTATGCCGAATACGTTGCGGTGCCTCCTCAAAACGTCCTGATGAAGCCCGGGAAGATGAGCTTTGAAGAGATATCTGCAATACCATTGACCTTTCTGGCTGCGTGGCACATGTTAGTAACTCGTGCAAGGATAAGAACTGGTGAAACGGTTCTTGTCATAGCTGGAGGGAGCGGCGTAGGCAGTGCAGCGATACAAATTGCCAAGACTTTCGGAGCGAACGTAATTGCAACTGCAGGCTCGCAAGATAAGATGAAGAAGGCTAAGGAACTGGGTGCAGACTACACAATAAATCATGCTACGCAGGACACAGCCGAAGAAACAAGACGCATAACGAACAGAAGAGGTGCAGACATAGTATTCGAGAACGTAGGTAAGGCTACTTGGGACAAGAGCGTGCAGGCACTCACACATGGAGGCAGATTGATTACGTGCGGGGCAACGTCTGGCTCGGATGTTTCACTAGATTTGCGTTATCTGTACAGAAGGCAACTGACAATAATGGGGAACTATATGGGCTCCAAGGGAGAGCTGCTCCAGTTAATGAAGTTCGTCGAAGCTGGCAAGTTCAAGCCCGTGATTGACAAGGTTATGCCCCTTCAAAAGGCTGCAGAAGCGCACAAATTGATAGAGGACAGAGCAGTATTCGGTAAAGTAATACTCAAGCCATAGAACGGGATAATAGCACTTGCCAGCAAAGATAGACTCATTAGGAAATTGGCGGAGGACTCATTATTCCAAGGATATCAAGCCGTCCGAAGAAGGCAAAGAGGCTACGGTATTTGGCTGGGTTTCGGGCATTCGCAATCAAGGAGGCATAGTATTCATAATCATAACTGACAAGGATGGCGTTGCACAGATAACCGTCCACAAAAACAAGATTTCAAAAGAAGTTCTTTCAAGAGTGGAATCGCTTTCAGATCATGCGTCCATAGCAGTAAAGGGCAAGATCAAGGCAATGGACAAGGCACCAAACGGAGCTGAAATAATTCCAGACGGAGTGAAGGTTCTAGCACTGCCACAAAAAACCCCTCCGTTCACACTCTATGCAAAGACACTGCCAAGTATAGACAAGCGATTTGAAATAAGAGCCGTGGATTTGAGAAGACCTGAAGCACTGGCAATTTTCAGGATAAGGGAGAAGGCGCTTGAAACTATCAGGGGCTTCTTAAAAGACCATGGATATTACGAAGTCAACACACCCAAGATCATTGCCACTGCGACGGAAGGGGGTGCAGCACTATTCCCGCTTCTATACTATGACAAAGAAGCCTTTCTAACTCAAAGTCCACAGCTCTTCAAGGAGCAGCTCGTAATGCCGTTTGAAAAGGTCTTTGAAATAGCACCAGCGTATAGAGCCGAGCAGAGCAGAACTTTACACCATCTAAGCGAATTTCTATCCATAGATGTCGAGGAAGCATTTGTCGATTACAAAGATATAATGAATACAATTGAGAAGATGATCGCAAAGCTCCATGCTTCGATAAGCAAAGAATGTAACAAAGAGCTCGAAACACTCGGGACAAAAGTTCCATCAATAGAAAAGATTCCCAGAATGACTTATGATGCAATACTTGAACTGCTGAAAGGGAAGGATGCGCAGGTGGAATGGGGCGACGATCTAACATCAGAACTTCTTGATAAGATTGCAGAGGAATTACCATCATACTATTTCGTTATTGATTGGCCTACAAAGAGCAAGCCCTTCTACATCAAACCTTCATCAAATCCAGAAATTTCAGAATCCTTTGACTTGATGCACGGCAGTTTAGAGATAGCATCAGGAGGGACAAGGCTGAGCTCCAAGAAGGAACTTATCAATAGATTGAAAGAGAAAGGACTGAAACCGAAGGGTTTTGAATACCACCTTGCAGTCTTTGATTATGGGATGCCTCCCCATGCAGGTTTTGGATTAGGTTTTGAAAGGCTGCTTATGGTATTAACAAATCAGAAGAACATAAGAGAGGTCTCCGTATTTCCAAGAGACCAGTTCAGGCTGACTCCGTGAGATTATGAAAGGTATTTCGAGAGAAGATGTCAGGCACCTTGCTTGGCTTGCAAAGATCGAGCTGAGCGCGCAAGAGGAAGAAACTCTTTCGAAACAAATGGCAGACATTTTAAACTACTTCAAGATCCTCGACAAAATAGACACGAAGAGTATTGAGCCTGCGTACCATGTGAGAGAAGTCAAAAATGTCTTCAGGCCAGATGAACCAAGAAAAGCCAATCCAGATGAAATATTGAAACTTGCCCCTGCAAAGAAGGGCCGCTATGTCAAGGCCCCGAAGATAGTCTAGTGCGATATGAAAATGCAGTCAGCATGGGAAATTGCAGAAGGAGTGCGTAAGGGCTCAATTTCTGCAGTGGAGATTGTTGAAGAATTCTTTGAAAGGATAGAGAAGCACGACAAAGAGATTCGAGCCTTCATAACTGTCAGCAAGGATTCTGCAATCCAGCAGGCTAAAGAAATCGAGAAGAAAAGAAGGGAAAAGAAACTGGGAAGACTCGCAGGAGTTCCAATAGCAGTAAAGGACAACATCTGCACCAGAGGCATAGAAACTACTTGCGCATCAAAAATCCTGAAGGGCTACATCCCTCCTTACGACGCTACTGCAGTGAGAATGTTAAAGGAAGAAGGAGCCGTAATAATAGGAAAGACAAACCTCGATGAATTCGGCATGGGCTCTTCTACAGAGTTCAGTGCCTTTTTCGCTACAAAAAACCCAAGAAACTTGAACCATGTTCCCGGGGGTTCGTCTGGAGGCAGTGCGGCTGCAGTTGCCAAAGGTCTTTCTGCAGTTGCTCTTGGTACTGATACTGGAGGCTCGATAAGGTGTCCCTCTGCATTCTGCGGAGTAGTAGGCGTGAAACCGACTTACGGCCTTGTCAGCAGATATGGTCTGATAGCCTATGCAAATACTCTCGAGCAGATAGGCCCTATAGCAAACAATGTCATTGATGCCGCACTACTTCTATCATGTATTGCAGGCCACGATCCCCATGATTCTACAAGCATAGGCGAGAACAAAGATTACACTAAATTCAACTCCAGTGCAAAGAAACTTAAGATCGGAGTTCCGAGACAGTACTTCGGAGAGGGGACACAGAAAGCAGTTTCTGATGCTGTCTGGAGGGCAATAAAGAAACTTGAGGGCGAAGGGGCGGAAGTAGAAGAAATTGATCTGAAATCTGTAGGGTACGCACTTGCTTCTTATTACATAATAGCGATGTCAGAAGCGAGCTCGAACCTTGCAAGATACGACGGCTTAAGATATGGCTTTCAGGACAGTTCTGGTGCAAGAGACTGGAGCACTTTATTCTCGAAGGACAGGAAAGCTGGCTTCGGCTTTGAAGTAAAGAAGAGGATAATGCTTGGAACATTCGCACTTTCTGCTGGATATTTTGATGCTTATTATCTCAAAGCACAGAAGGTCAGGAACCTCATAATCCAGGACTTCCAGAGAGCCTTCAAAAAATTCGATGTTCTCATGGGGCCGACGATGCCTACAACCGCTTTCAAGCTAGGAGAGAAGACGGTTGATCCTCTGGCAATGTACATGAGCGACTGCGACACCGTCCCAGCGAACCTTGCTGGCATACCAGCAGCATCTATCCCGTGTGGCTCTTCAAACGGCCTCCCAATAGGCCTGCAGATAATGGCTACACCTTTCGAGGAAGGGAAGATGCTCAATGTTGCAAAAACACTCGAAGATATTCTTGGAGTTTATGCAGAATGAAAGATGATCTTGGGCTTAAGATAGGGCTTGAAGTGCACTGCCAGCTTACGGTATTGAAGACAAAGCTCTTCTGCTCTTGTCCATCAAACTACAGGGGAGAAGATCCTAATACAAACATCTGCGAAGTCTGCACAGGAATGCCGGGTACGCTACCAGTTCTTAATGAAAAGGCCGTTGAGGCAGCAGTAAAGATTGCTCTGGCATTGGATTGCAAGATATCGGAGAGCATGAACTTCTTTCGCAAGAACTACTTCTATCCTGATTTGCCCAAGAACTTCCAGATAACGCAATACGACAAGGCTGGAGGTAGCCCCATCGCAAAGGAAGGGCTGGTTGAAACTATAGCTGGTATTATAAGAATCAGGAGAATTCAGCTCGAAGAAGATCCAGGCAAACTAAGCTATGAAGGAACCATAGTTTCATCTCCTATTTCCCTTGTTGACTACAACAGGGCTGGCGTTGCTCTAGTTGAAATTGTCACCGAGCCAGATTTGAAGAGCCCCAAACACGCAAGAGAATTCCTACAGAAACTTAGATCAATACTTGAGCACATTGGAGTATGCGACGGTAGCTTGGAGGGTGCCATGCGATGCGATGCCAACGTTTCGCTATTCGGAGGGAAGCGGGTCGAGGTCAAGAACATATCTTCATTCAAAGAAGTGGAAAGGGCGCTGAACTTCGAAATTACTCGCCAGAAGACCATGGCAAACGTTGCTAAGGCTGAGGGCATGGAGACAAGGCACTGGGACGACGTAAGAAGGGTAACTGTAACATTGCGTGTCAAAGAGGCGGAAGAAGATTATCGCTATTTCCCCGAGCCAGACCTTGTCCCAATCACAATATCGAAGGAATACGTTGCTGATATTAGGAAAAGAATGCCTGAGCTGCCTGACGGAAGAAAGGCCAGATTCGTAAAGCAATACGTAATTTCGGAGGAGATCGCAGGAGTATTAGTTGGGGAGAAACTCCTTGCAGATATTTTCGAGGAAAGTTTGAGGACTCGCATGGCTTCAAATTTGCTAGGCAGCTGGCTAGCAATAGACATTCTGGGCTACCTTAACAGGTCGGAGAAGACGCTTGCAGACATGAAATTCAAACCCAAAGACCTCGCAGAGCTTGCAAGGAAGGTAGAGAAGAAGGAATTAACGGAGAACACGGCAAAATCCGTTGTCATAAAGGCTATCGAGCAGGGCAAGAGCACCTTTGAGTTTGCCAAAGAAGGTGCAGCAATAACAGACGAAAAGTCGATAATGGATGCCGTCAAAGAGGTTTTTGAAGCTAATCCTAAGGCAGTTGAGGATGCAAAATCAGACCCTAAAGCGATAAACTTCCTCATGGGTCAACTAATGAAGGCTACAAAGGGAAGGGCCGATCATGAATTAGCGAGAAAAACAATAGAACAGGCCATTACAGCTGGCTCGTAAACTATTCGAGGATGCTCAGCTTGCCGTACCTTCCAACATTCAGCCTAATTTCTCCCCTGAACGAATTGGTGTAGCCGTTTTCTACCTTTACCCTCGCGCCTATCTTCACCATTTCTATTTGATCGTCCCAGAGAGATAATTTAATTGTGCCTGTATCGTCGCGCAGATCAGCTTCTGCAACTCTAGCTTGCCCTCCCATTCTCAAATTGACACTACGTGGCTCTGATATATCAGCAACTTCGCCTTCTGCATCGACGCGTCGCATATTGTCGCGGAGTTCGTTTATCTTCACTGAACTTCCCTTGCCTTAAGCCACAAATCCTCGTTATATATCTACTTTTGATAACATCAGATTATCGGCCTTTGAGAATCTTTGTCGCTACATCGCGTAGAGCCTTCACAGCGTCCTCAGGTGCAACTGTATTCACATAAATTCCTGTTCCTCTTTCAAAGCCATCAAAACCCCCTAGTCGAGGATAAACTTCGATATGCCAATGTATCTGCCTTGACGTGCGTTTCTCTGGAGAAGTGTGAAGGATGGCGTTGAACTGCAAATCTCCAATCACCTTGGCTAGAGCCTTAAAAGATAATTCGAGAACTCTTGCAAGGTCCATTATCTCTTTCTGTGACGCTTTGAGGAAACTTATTTGGTGAGCCTTTGGAAATACCCAGAACTCAAAAGGATGAGATGAAGCCTGAGGGGCAAAGGAAAAGAATGCTTCTGTTTCAAGAAACTTCCTTGAACCTTTCATTTCCTGCTCTATTATCTGACACATAGGACATCCTCCGCTAGTTCGCATAGCTTTCTGCACAGCTCTGGATTCCTTCTCTATGGTTGGAGGGAGAACAGGCAACGTCATGATCTGCATATGAGCATGTGCCCTTGAAGCCCCGGCATCCCTGCCTTGATTCAGGAAGATTGCTACGTATGCAACATTCTTCTTTGCGTATAGCCACCTTGCCTTGTCCTGCACGATTGAAAGCACATTGACCCATTGATCAGTATCGACATCCTCAAAATTGACATGCTTGGGACTTGCAATTACAATATAGTGATAGCCCAAAGCTGGCTCGCTGTAAAGCGGAGGGTCGCTGTACTTTTTTGGAGAATCTTCAGAGACTGCTGGAAATTGATTCGGGATTACTCTAACAACCCAGTCCTGCACGTACTCTTCAGGCATGTCGCTTAATTTGAGCATTGTTCCGTGCCTGCTGGCAAGCACCAAATCGGAGAGAGGAGTCTTCGATTCATTACCGGGACAAAATATGCAGTTCTTTGCATCAGAAGTTTTTTTCTTCTGCCTTGCAGTCCACTCTCCACGTTTCAATATGACAAATCTTTCGTTAAAGTAATCTTTGCGGAGCTCGGGCATTCGTTATGCCTTGTTTAGACTTATTTATCTCCATTTTCTAATTTACGAAATAATTACGGCGTTTCGATTGTTAGAACCTGCAGTTCTTGGAGCAACTTTCGTTGCAGTATTGTTAGCAGAGATCGGCGATAAAACGCAGATCATGACGCTGGCACTTGCAGCCAAAAACAGAGCAATACTTCCAGTCTTTGTCGGTTCAGTTTTAGGAGAGGTATCTGCAAATTCGATTGGAGTTGCCATTGGGACTTTTCTGGGCATTGCCATACCAGTGAATATTGTCAGTTTGATTGCGGGTGCAGTCTTCATAATTTTTGGGATACTGAATATTGTCAAGAAGGAAGAGGAACATGGGGAAGTTCCTAAAGCTAAAACAAAGTCGATCTTGCTGTCAGCATTCTACCTTATCTTCCTTGCAGAAATGGGCGACAAAACCCAGATACTGACTTTAGGTCTCTCTGCCCAATACCAGAATCCCATTACCGTACTCATAGGACTTTCATTGGCTTTTATGACGATTTCGTCTGTTGGTGCACTGCTTGGGGAAAGAGCTTCAAAGATATTGCCAATGAAATGGATCAAGATTGCATCTGGAGTACTGTTTATAATATTCGGCATCCTGTTTATTGTAGGGATAAATCTGCTGTAAACTTCATTGAGAACACTTGGTCGTAAATCGACCTAAGGTTAACAATCAATATAATCTACTAGCGAAGGTCTATTCAAAACAGTTGGAAATCTACCTTCCTAGAACTTTTATCAGCAAATTCAAGAGCAAGTCCCAGATTTCTAGAGTAGTTACAGAAAAATGGGCTAAAGAAAATCTATTCTGTCCTAATTGTGGTAACAAAATAGTTCCTTATCCTGCAAATACAAAAGTGTACGATTTTTATTGTTCAAAATGTCCTGAAAGATTCCAACTAAAGAGTTCTGGCAAAGCATTTTCGAAATCTATACTTGGTGCAGAATATAAAACAACTTTGCGAAGCCTGCGCGTAGGTCGTCATCCTTCTCTGATATTATTACATTATGATAGAGATAACATGCTTATCAAGAACATATCTATTCTGCATAGGGCTTGCATTACTGCCAGTTGTTTGAGACCTAGAAAACCTCTGAGTCCATCGGCCAGAAGACATGGATGGCAGGGTTGCTTGTATCTAGTAGACCAAATTCCAAAATTAGGCCTAATTTCTATAGTAAATGATGGTAGAGTCGCATCAAAGAACCAAGTAATACAACGATGGCAAGCAGCGAGAAAATTCTTGGAGGTACCTTTTGCTAAAAGAGGTTGGCTAGCAGACCTTTTAACGTGCATTGATCAGTTGTATACAACGTTCACTCTATATGACGTTTACCAGTTTGAGGATAAGTTAGCAGAACTATATCCAAGTAATCGCAATGTAAAGCCCAAAATCAGACAACAGCTTCAACAATTACGTGATCTTGGCATCATTGAGTTCCTCCAGCCCGGTATCTACAGACGGTTACACGAGTGAGAGAATACGGGGATCGAATTTCTAGCATGCGTAATTAAGAGATAGCCAGCATCATTTCTATCGGCAGTCTAGCCCTGTCAGCAATGTGCTTTGGAACTTTGACCTCGAACTTCAGATCGCGCAATGATGCGTAAAGCTTTTCCACCGTTATCATCTTCATATATTCACATATTGCGCTTTCACTTGCAGGTATGAATTTTTTCTGCGGGTTCTCCTTCTTCAACCGATGCAATATACCAGTTTCAGTTGCAACTACGAATTCCTTTGCGGAAGACTGCTTTGCGTGCCTTGTCATGCCTTCCGTGGAAAGAATGAACGTGCCATCTTTAGGAATCTTGCCCTCCTCAACAAGGTACATGCAGTTCGTGACACAACCACATTCAGGATGTATCAGGAACTCTGCATCTGGATATTTTTCTATGAGGCCAAGGACGGTTTGAGGATCTAGCTTTGCATGTACATGACACTCTCCTGGCCATAAATGTATCTTCCTACCAGTCTTCTTTTGGACATAGGCTCCAAGAAACATGTCTGGCAGAAACAGAATCTCCTTATCCCTTGGTATGCTATTGACAACGTTTACGGCATTGGTAGACGTGCAGCAGTAGTCGCTTTCCGCCTTGACTTCAGCAGTAGTATTAACGTAAGAAACTACGACAGCACTGGGATATTGCCGCTTCCACTCTCTTAACTGCTCGGCATTGATAGTATCTGCCAGAGAGCAACCAGCCTTAAGGTCTGGTATGAGAACAGTTTTGTCTGGGCAGACTATAGAAGCGGTTTCCGCCATGAAATGCACCCCGCAGAATACTATTACATCAGCATCGGTCTTGGCAGCCTGCCTTGACAACCCTAAAGAGTCTCCGACGAAATCGGCAATATCCTGAATTTCGGGTATCTGGTAGTTGTGTGCCAGAATGATAGCATTTCTCTTCTTCTTCAGGGCTAAAATATCCTCTACCAAGTTGCTTTGAGGCGGCTGCAAAAGAGTGGCCATTTCCTTGATCATCAATATTTTAACACAGATATAAGGGATTACAGGATATTGGTTTTGAATTCATATATGTAAGGGGTCAGGTTCTAGTAACTCTGTGAGAGGTTTCTTTGTACTGCTTGTTCATACAGTTTCCACAAACATATCACCATGAGCATCATGGGGCCCCCTATCGTTTTGACTAGGGCCCCCCCGTAGGGGGTATAAAAAGCGGATCTCTCGAAGAGTGACCGGAACCATCCTACGCAGCAATCGGAATAAGCGTGTCATCCTAGTAATAGCTGGAGTATTATTCAGCAGAAGGAAGGGAACATAAAGCCCTCGAGGGAGGGCCCTCCGGTGTTTTCTGCTGGATCAATCATCCATCTAGTTTATTTGGAAATCTCGCATGATTCTATCAGATGGGGTAGGTGCATGGTGCCGTGGGAGAGCCATGGACGACGAGTCGAGTCATGAAACACACCTACCCTGTCTACGCTTTCAGTTTAATCTACAATACGCTAAAAACCTAATTAAAGCTCAGGTATATTCGACTTCGACAAACAACGAACGAATTAACATCGATGCCCGATTCTCAAAAGGCCTGCAGGGTAGGTCCGACAAGTCTACTTACCCATTCATCTAATTTTCTCTCATATCACTTGTATCTTTGAGCGACTAAGTTAGCTGATTGACGAAGTTATCTACAGCATTTAGCTATCACTTATATGGAAAAAGATCGCGATTAGCCAAGGGAAGCTAGGGGCATGGTGAGCAGGGAGAGCCTGCTACGCAACAGTAATCTGTTTAGTCATGAAACACTCCTAGCCTCCATATGTAATAGCTGAAGGCTTGCTATGGACTCCCTAATCAGTGTTATCTTAGTCAGGAAAAAATAATGGGAAGGAGGCTCTGAACCCGGCTCTATAGGTTCGACACCTTACTTATACAGCCAGTTCCAATCGTATAATTTTATTAGTACGCAATTCATCTACGCTGTGGTCGTTTATGTTTACCGGTGAGTCAGAAGTTCAAGCTAGAAGGAAGACTCTTTCGATACTACAGGACGAAACTAGGAGAGTGTTCGACTCTGCTAGGGATTTATCAACGGCGTATTCTCTGCTCCTAGCAGGAAAGAAGACCGATCTGCAGAATACCTATGCCAAAATAAGGAAGGCCGAGGACGATGCGGAATCCTATAGAAGAGCATTGACAAGGGAGCTGGCAGAGGTCGGTACGCTGATGATGAATAGGGAAGACATCTTGAGAGCGGCGTACAACATAGAAGAGATTGCAGGCTTTGTAAACGGCATAGCGTTCAGGCTTTCACTTATTGAACCGAAGGTTCTAAAGAAGGGCAAGATACTTGATGATCTCAAGGACCTTCTGGACATGGCCGTTGAATCTGTGCAGAGGCTGATGGAAATGGTGAGGGCCCTGTCGATAAACCCAGCATCAGCCATAGAAACTGCAAACATGATACAGAAGCTCGAGCGCCAAGTAGATGACAAGTACAGGGTAGTAATCAACTCCCTCATGAAGCTCGATTCATTCAAGGATATCTTGATGCTGAAGGACATCGTGGAAAGGGTCGAGAACCTTTCTGATAGATGTCTATCCGCTGCAGACTCCATAACAATAGTTGCACTAGGACTATAGAGCGATGGTTTCCAAGGTAAAGGCTGAGCTCGTAGAGAACAGAATTGTAGTCTGGGACATACAGGCTTCAAGAGAGATATTCAAAGATAGTTTCTATGGCAAGCCTTTGGGCATACCCAAACCGAAGGGAGCGGATTTCGATGCTCCCCTAATTCTCGACCTTATCGAGGGCTATTACCTAACAAAAGAGGGCAGAATTGCGATTTACGATGCTAAGAGTGGTGAAAAGGCCAAGGACAAGGAGATGGAGAAGAAGTGCAGAAGCGAATATGTCGATTTCGACGAAAAATACCTTGTGTATAGAGAATTAAGAAGGGCAGGCTACGTTGTAACACCTGGCATAAAATTCGGCTGTGATTTCGCTGTCTACGAGCATGGGCCAGGAATAGATCATGCTCCGTATCTAGTGCAAGTTTTGCTTCCTGATCAAAGTCTTACTGCTACTGCAATAGTGTTAGCAGGCAGGTTAGCTACTACAGTAAAAAAGCAGTTTGTCATAGCTGTGCCCAATGTGGATGCTAAGAAAGTGGACTTTCTTTCCTTTGACTGGTGGAGGGCTTAGCTCGGTGCAGGAGGTCCTGGCACGACGCTACCAATAGCGAAGTTAGGCCTAATCTCTGCAATGCGGATCTTTACTGCGTCTCCTTGTTTGGTATTGGGCACGAAGATTACGTAGCCGTCTACTCTTGTAACGCCGTCTCCACGTTTGCTGACCTCTGCGATTGTAACGTCTAGCTCGTCGCCAATTTTGACTGGTTTAGGCTTAAAGTAGACTTTGGGGAAGCGCTGCCTTTGGCTGCTCCTTCCATCATCGGTGGAGGGTGCTCCTTCAGACATGAACGGAACCTTGATGTATAAATTCTGCA
The DNA here is from genome assembly GCA_024860875.1 of Nitrososphaerota archaeon. GTDB lineage: Archaea > Thermoproteota > Nitrososphaeria > Nitrososphaerales > UBA57 > VHBL01. Next base: position 21,484 of record JACPSZ010000018.1, read on the forward strand.
TTTCCCTATTTAAATCTGTGTATTCTTTACGCTCTGACGTATGTCCGACAGTGCGATAAATGATAACGATCTAGTATTGCTATACCTTAAGCAGCACAAGTCGTGGCTAATTAGGATCAAGAAGGGAGAGAAGACTCATACTCACGCAGGGTTCATAGAGCATAATGCCATAATAGGGAAAGAGTTTGGGTCATCCGTAGAATCGAGTACGGGCAAGACGTTCAGGCTCTTGAAGCCTACAATTGCAGACTTCCTGATGAGGTTTTCAAGGCCAACACAAGTAGTTTACCCCAAAGACCTTGGGATGATAGCCGCTTGGACAGGCTTATCGCCTGGAAAGATAGTTGTGGAGTCTGGCACTGGAAGCGGAGCTCTGACAGCATTCATGGCCAATTTGGTCAGACCAAACGGCCATGTCTATACATACGAAATAAGGGAGGAGTTCATGGAAGTTGCTAAGAAGAACCTGCAGAAAGTCGGCCTTCTGGATTACGTTACTACAACGAAGAAGGATGCAAAAGAAGGAATTGATATCAAAGATGCTGACATTGCAATAATAGATGTTGGGGATCCTTGGACTCTGGTTGAATCGTTTAAGAATGCCCTGAAGGGTTCGGGAATGCTTGCCACTATATCGCCCACAATGAACCAAGCCGAGAAAATCACTGCAGAGCTGCTAGAAAAGGGCTTTATCGATGTCTGGACCGTTGAACTGATCTCCAGAGAGCTGGAAGCAAGAACTGGAATGACTAGGCCTTCTATGAGGATGATAGGCCATACAGCTTACATAACGTTCGCTAGAAAGGGGGTGTAATTACCCCCCGCCTGCACGACTCCCCCCGTATAGGGGGTATATGCCCGCTCCTGTGTGCATGATGAAGTGTGTTGATCTTGCTTTTGTTAATAATGATGGAAAGACCTTAATTCGTAGTTAGTAGGAGGGCTTTCAGCCCCGGAAGCCCCGTGGAGAGAACCTTCGCGGAGTGTAGCGGTCAAGCAAGAAAAGTCCTTGAATACTGGCCTTTGGAGCCGGTGACCCCAGTTCGAATCTGGGCGGGGCTACCAAATTTTCACCTTATATTTGGGGAAGAGTGAAACTTCCAGCAAAACATTGCAAGAATTTACGGTAGCATTAGACTTTAATATCCCACTTTCTATTTAATGGTGGGATGGCTGAAGAAACATTAACTATTGATAGCAAGGGCAGGATACAGGTACCAAAGAAACTTCGTGAGCGACTTGGACTGAAGAAGATTGCAAAGGCAACCATCTCCGATAATAGGCTTGTCCTAGAGCCCACTAGCGATCCACTTGATGAACTCGCTGCTCAGCTGGACTTTACGTTCACAAGTATAGCGGATGAATTGCCAAGCCTGAGGAAGGTTGCAGAAAAGCAACTCGTTAAGGAAGCAAAGTAGGATGCTCATAGAGACCGATGTTCTCTTAGCAGTATTGAATCCAAGTGATCCTCTTCGCTCCGTTGCAAGAAAGGTATTGTCTACTGAGCACATGTTGCTATCTCCTTATGCCCTTCTGGAACTAAATCTGCTAATTAGAGCGGGAAAGATCAAGGTAAAGAGTTTCGACAACTTTGCCGGAAGGTTGAATGCCTTTTTCAGGAGCAGGGGCATAACCGTTTTGCCCGACAACCCTAGGAACCATTCTATTGCACAACAAATCGAATCTAATTTTGGATTAACATTCTTCGACAGTCTGCACGGAGCAGTGGCTAAAAGCGAAGGCTTGACATTGATAAGTTTCGATTCATCATACAAGAGGCTTCGCAGCGTAGGAGTTAAGCACGTAGATCCAAGGGCGCTTAGATAATAGCAAAGTTGTGCTTTGATCGCACCTCGAATCTGGAAGGAGCTGCCAATTCTCTCCTCGCAATATTCCTTTTCTGCATAATCGAATCCTGCATACCACTCAACCTACAGGCTAGAGCTTAGATTCCCATAGATTTGCAAACTCTTATAGGCATGACGCCGACATTCACCCATGTTGTCAGGTACAGCACCTGTCTATACTTCCTCAAGAGGCATCAAGGCTGGTGCAGTGGGAGGCATAGTAGGTTCCTTAATTCAGGGTTTGATCGGGTTTGCTCTAACGCAGAGCATGGGAGAGGAGATATTCTTCGTGACTGTGGCAAAGTTAATGGGACTGGGCAGTGCTTCCTTTGTGGGAGGCTGGGGCCTTCATATAATTACTGGACTCATTGTTGGGGCGATCTTTATGTCGATAACGGCTCGTGTTGGAACCTTTCGTCTAGCAGGCGTAGGGAAGAGTGTTGGTGTAGGGGTTGTTGCGGGAATTGTAGTCTGGGTCGTCTGGTTTGTACCCTTAATTTCCGTTCTGATTCCCGGTAGTCTAAGTAGAGGAGACCTTCTCATCGGCGCCCTTATCCTCCACATAGTTTACGGCACTATTACAGCGGTTATAGCTCGAATGTTTCTACGCCGAGGGACACAACTCTGAGGTAACTGCGAAGTCTTACAAGGAGAGTAGTAAACGCAAATTGTACCGGACACATCTCCGCGAAGCCATGATCCTCAATTCTAGATGTTATTTGGAAGATTGGCTGTAGAAATAAAACTTCCCTGCTAGGCAGGCTCAGATTAGCTTAAACCTGCTAAAGTGCACATCAAAACATATGCAAGGGTTAGCCAATACTTACACACCTCCCGGGTTCTTGTACAACGTCGGCACGCATGACCCATCTATCTCGGCTATGCAAAGCAACGCCTCCTTACCGAAACGGTAATTACCAACCTCTCTATTATAGCAGATTATGATTCGCAAAACCATAATTGTTGTGGCAGTTTTAGTCATACTAGGTTTGGTAGGTGCAGGCATTTACTTTATGCAGCAACCGCCAACTCCGCAACAGGCTCAGCCTCCAGCACCCGCACCGGCACCCGCCCCAGCAGCACCTCCGCCTCCGCCATTTGTTCCTCAATCCGGATTACAGAGTGCGGTCGTTGTTGCCCTGAATGCTAGAGGTGACATGAACCTGACCGCGGCCAACAAGGCCCTAAGCGGAGAAGGCATCATTGCGGATAAGCAAGGCAGGCTCTATACAGCGGACAGGATTACCACAGGCGAAATTTACATGATAGACCCAAAGAATCCAAAATTGGTCTCAGTAGCAAAAGTGCCTAGGATGCAAAACACACCAGCAAGAGGCGATCCGCAAATGGTAATACCATCGCTTTTGGGTCTGGCATTTGACAAGGCAGGAAACCTCTACATAGCAGGTTCAGGCCTTTCAGGTCAAGATCCCCAGAGGCCTGTAGGATTCATATTCAGGGTTCCTGCAAACAAACTTGATCCTGCAAATCCAGGTGAAGCTCAAGTCTGGGCTACCGGAGTACCAGGTGCAAACGGAATTGCGTTTGACAGCAAGGGCAACCTGTACGTGTCGGGAAGGAGTACAATATACATGGTTCCTCCAGCGGGCGGCGAGGGTAGAGTACTCCAAACACGCGTGAATGGTACTAACGGGATTGCGTTCAGCAAAGATGAAACGATACTCTGGTCTGCAAACAACCAAAATGGCACTATCTATAGAATAGAGATCAACCCAGACGGCACTGTAAAAGGATTCACGGAATGGCTAAAGGATCCAAAGCTCTTGGGGATAGATGGAATCCAGCTTGATACTGCTGGCAATATCTGGGGCGTCGCCAACAGGAGGAA
>JACPSZ010000019.1 GCA_024860875.1 Nitrososphaerota archaeon
GACTCATTTTTCCATATTTCCTCGAGTGAGAGGATCTGCTGTGGGTTATGCACGACGAGGCCCTGCGAGAGTCTCCTTATGCTAGGCAAAAGCTTCAGAAATTCGTCCTTCCCCACAATCGTGTTTATGGAATACCAGCCCTTCGTAGACAGTTCGCTGATCGTTGGACCCTTCAATGACGGTAATGACTTCAATAACTTCTGCAGGTTCTCCTTCTTCACGTTGAGGAAGATGTGAATCTTCTTCCTTCCATCAACGACACCTTTCAATAGTGTCAGAACGTCAAAGATTTTCTCTCTCTTTGCCTTGTTGGCAGCTGCCTTTTTGTTCGCTATAAGAACTGAAAAAGACTCCATGACAGTTTCTATGGCTTTGAGGTTGTTTTGATCTAACGTTGATCCGGTTTCTATAACATCGAATATTGCGTCAGCATCCTCTGGAGGCTTTGCTTCTGTGGCTCCAAACGAAAGATACAATGAAACCTTTGGATTGTCACCCTTCCTCCACCAAGGAGTTATCATTACAGGGCTTTTGTTGCCGAACCTCTTCCTGTATGATTTGTTCTTCATTATGTATTTTGAAACTAGGTTAAGGTATTCTGTTGAAAATCTGAGTGTCTTTCCCTTCTTGGCGAACTCTTCGATTAACTCGCTCAATGAATTGGCTTTAGTGTCCTTCGAGACTGCCAGAACAATCTTAATCTTGCCATATTCAAGATTCATCAAAGTTTCCACGTTTGCATTGGTTTCGAGGATCCAGTCCTGCCCTGTTATCCCGATGTCTGCCATACCCTCGCTTACGATTACGGGGATCTCTTGAGGGCGGAGTATTTTCACTTCTATGGCAGGATCGTTTAGTTTCGGCCTGTACGTTCTGTCCTTCCCGTATATTTTGTAACCAGCATTTTCTATGATTTCATAGGTTGCCTTTTCGAGAGAACCCTTTGGTATTGCGAACTTTATCTTTGTCATCTTAATCACTTGGGGGATTTTCAGATTTTACAATGAAGGCTAGGCCAGAAATGAACGCAGTCGCCCTCGATGAACGTAATCCCCCACTGTAATCACTTGCTATGATGAAAAGATTCTGACGCTTTATTTAGCCTTTGCGTCTTGATTCTGTTGACTTCCGGGTAATAGGTTAGCAAAAAATGCTGATCGGATCGTGTTAGACACATTATTTGTCAATTAAATGCTCCCTTCGCTCTACCACCAATCTGGTCCCTAGCAGCAGAACTCACGATACTTTTATCCAAATCTTGTATAATCCCTTCTTTGTTATTATAATAATTACCAATAAGGTTTAGGAACACCCTAATGGACAGCCGTGTTAGCTTCTCAAGTTCTGTAGCCAATTCATTAATAGTAAACTTCCTTTCTCCAATCACGATTGGTTGATTGTAGGCCCCACCATGCACCAATCGACTCCGTGCACGGTCATAGGCTTTTTTCACAAATTCAAACAGATATTCCCTATTTGCATCGTTTGTTCCTATTAAAGAGGAGAGGCGGAGAGCTAGGTGATAGGAAAGCTCTTGGATCTCTTTAGAAAATAATGATTCCAAAGAGATCATGAAATCGATAACCCTGTCCTCTGGTAGAATCTCTTCGATAGCAACTACGAACCTGCGGATAGCAAGATCAACGAACTCTAGTTTCTTTACCTTTGGGAGTAGTTTGCTAAAGTTCTCGTGGAAGATTTTGAAGCTCGCGACCTCATTTTCCTCGAGCCGATAACGCCCTCCAAGAAGATTGGCCCTCCGATCGGGGAGTATTACAGACGAAAATCCAGTCCCCCATTCTACCTCTGATTCCCTAAATATCCCGCTAATCCCAACAGCACCAGATTTGAACAACCGAAGGGCGTCTATCAGGTCAGTAAATCTGGGTTCAACTTGCTCGGATTGCCTGAAGGTGGCTTCAGCTACAAATGGTGACCAATAGACATCACGCGGTGGGATAGATCCTGCCAAACTAAATTCTGGGTATTGCCCCATTCCTAATACACGATTAAATTCTCTTGAAGTTCTTCTGCGAATTACGACACCGCTGAAGAGCTCTAAACTTTCTACATCCATGGAGAACCAAGGCAAAAGAGCGTAGTAATGCCGTATGAGTTCTCCCGAAACGTAGTCTTCAAATTCAGTGTAGATTTTGTCGAACTTCATCTCATCAAAATCTAGGGAGGGTTCGGCTTCGACATACTTGCGAAGAAACGTGATGATTGGATCTTCAATCAGATATGGCCGCAAATCTGGCTCCTTTATGACCGTCCCATTGCTATCATGGACCGTTATGAGAGTTCTGTAATGTTTATTGACCAGCTGCGAGCCTTGCATATAATTTAACAAAGATTGAACTACAGGTAGCTTGCCGATTGCATCCAGACTTCTAAGAACGAAAAAATCTAGGAGTAGTTTGCGAACATACCTGATGCTAGGAAAACCCCTTTCATCAAGGACTATTTCTTGTGCTATGATCTCATCCGGGCCTTTCCCCTCTTTTGTCTGGTCTTTCAGATATCTTAGACTCTGAATGACTGATTCTTTCCAATAGCTATGGAGCTCCGAATTTCTTGCCAAGCGGAATTGTTTTGCAGAAGGACTTTTGTTAAGGTTTGGGTTAGTAGCTTCTGACACCGACATCAGTCTAAACTACTGCCCTAGGAAATAGGCTGAGTTACGCATTGGCAAATCGCTTCAGCGCCGTTTCGTAGCCCTCAAGGCAAGGAAACTCGTTACGATCAAAATGGGCTGTAGGACATAAGCTCCAATCAACAGAACCAGCGAAGCGTTGGTATATCCTTGCGAAAGCAGTACTGCCATGTGGTCTCTTATTGAAGTATTAACAACCATCACCATAATTGCAAGAACTATGTTGGCAATGAATCCAATTCTACTTCCTTTTGCAGACAGAGGTATTAGCAGGAAGAAGACTGCAATTAGCACATAAGCCGTATAGACCAAGAATGCAGGAACAGCTAGCTCAATTATCAGCCTTATTGATAGAATTCCCAGCAAAACTATTGCGAAGAGCGTTGCGATGACGCAAAGCCGATACTTATCCATCTACTTTCGCTTTTCCATCGGAATATACTTCAAACTCCTTGCTCCCGTGTATATCGAGCGAGGCCTGATCAAGCGATTATTTTCCTGCTGCTCAATGATATGGGCGCACCAGCCAGCTATGCGGCTGCAGACGAATATTGGAGTATAGAGTTCAATGGGAATGCCCATCAGCATGTAAATTACAGCACTATAGAGATCAAGGTTCGGATACAGATTCTTTTCCCCGCTCATCTTCTTCTCCAGTGCAAAGCAGATATCGTACCACTTTGTCTCTCCAATGTATTCCCCAAGATCCTTTGCGTACTTTTTGATGGTGACGGAACGAGGATCTTCGGTCTTCCTGTGAATTCTGTGTCCAAAGCCCATTATGCGCTCTTTTCTTGCCAGTGCAGCACTAACCCAAGCTTCAGCCTTGCTTGGATCATCAATATCCATTAGCATCTTCGCTACGCCTTCGTTCGCTCCTCCGTGTAGAGGGCCTTTGAGAGTCCCTATTGCCGAGGTTACGGCGGAGTAAATATCCGTAAGCGTAGATGCTGTGACCCTTGCCGAGAATGTAGATGCGTTGAGTTCATGTTCAGCATAGAGAACCATGGAGACATTGAATATTTTGGCTAGTTTTGGATCGGGCTTCCTCCCTAGCAGCATGTAAAGGAAGTTCTCCGCATGACCCAAAGAGCCATCCGGCTTTACACTCCTCAAGCCGTGGGCATGGTTGTTGAACTCTGTAAGAAGCACTGGCATTTGTGCCACAAGTTGGATGGCTCTAGTCATTTTTGCATCCTTTGACGAATCCTGCAAAGTAGAATCGGAAAGGCCGAGCAGGGATACTCCCGTTCTTAGTACATCCATAGGATGCGCATTAGTAGGCAATTGCTGTATTATCGGAGATACGTCGTCAGGTAGTTTCCTGCTCTTTACAAGTGTGGAGGAAAAATCTGCAAACTCTTTAGAATTGGGCAGTCTTCCATAGATTAGAAGGTAAGCTACTTCTTCATAACTGGCATTAACCAGATCGGAAACAGAATACCCTCGGTAGAGTAATTCGCCAGTATCATCATTAAGATAACATATTGCAGTTGTTCCAGCCATGATACCCTCAAGGCCCGGGCTGTAACCGGGATATTCCCGATCGACTTCTTTACCCACGAGGACGTCCAAGCCTCCGATCTATTTTTTCATATTCATTATAGTTGATTATGTCGTAAATCTGCTTGCGAGTGTGCATCTTGGAGAGCAATTTCTTTTGGGTACCATTTTTCTTCAATTCCTTTAACGCCTCCTCGACTGCCTTTGTCATCGTTCTAAAAGCTGTCATAGGGAATATCACTATGCTGTACCCCATCTCGTTGAATTCTCTTGCTAAAATGTAAGGCGTCTTGCCGAATTCGGTCATGTTTGCCATCAAAGGAACTTTAACAGCCTTTGAAAACTTACTGAACTCTACCCTTGATTCTAGCGCTTCGGGGAATATTACATCTGCACCGGCTTTAGCATACGCTTGAGCCCTCTTTATCGCTTCGTTCAAACCTTCGACAGCTCTGGCATCTGTCCTAGCTATTATGATGAAATCGGGATCCTGCCTTGCTTCGACGGCAGCCTTTATCTTCTGAACCATAGTTTCTGTTGAAACCAATTCCTTGCCTGGCAGATGGCCGCACTTTTTCGGCATAACCTGATCCTCAATATGCACAGCAGCAATACTCACTCTCTCGAACTCCTGCACAGTCCTCATAACATTCAGAACTTCGCCAAAGCCAGTATCAATGTCTGCTATTGCAGGTATGCTGACGCTGTTCGCTATCGCCGAAGCCTGCTCTGCAACCTCTGACATGCTAAGAAGGCCCAAATCTGGCAATCCTCTCGCATTTGCTAAACCTGCTCCAGAAATGTACACGGCTTCGAAGCCAAGCCTCTCCGCGATCATTGCAGTAATTGCATTGAATACGCCAGGTACAACTACAGTGTTATCCTTGATTAGTTTCCTTAATCGCGATGCTTTGCTCAAGCTCTTTGGCATCAGCCCACCTTTACCATGGACATAATATCTCCGATGTCGCTCTTCTCCATGCTCCATAAAGAGTCCAAAACCTTCTCAGTCTTTGCCCTGTCCAATTTTCTCATTGCCAAACTCCTGAACTTCTCCTCGAGTTCTCTATCAGTCATATAGTTCTTTGGATGCCCTCTTGGATGATCAACCTGTTTGACGTATTTTCGGTGAGAAGTATGAACTATTATGCGATTAGTCATCTTCTCTGGATAGTTTTTGGTAAATTGCTTATCCTCTCTAACCGTAACATTCTGCAGTAAGCTATGCAGTTTCTTGTCCCTTATGCGTTTAATGGAAAATGAATCCATTGTTATAGTGCCATCCATGAGGGCGACAGCAACGCAATAGGGAAGGCTATGATCCGCAGTCTCTCTGGTTTGAGGGTTCCACCTCTCTCTCCCGCTCCCAATAATTTCAATAGCAGCGTCAAAGCTCTGAATTTCTACTGACTTTATGGAAGATATGAAGTTCTTGCCCTCATTTTTCTGCAATTTTCTCCTCAAATCAAGTGCGGCTTCGACCGCGCTCTGCGCATGGTATTCAACGGGGAAGTGCTTGATGTAGGTTTCAAGAATCTTGAAGGGAATTTTATTGTTTCCGAATTTCTGCAATTCAAATTGTCCGGAAACAAGTTTCATGAAACCTTTTTCGCCTTCAAAGATTGGAGCGGGCCCCGTCATTCCTTCTCTAGCAAGCAAAGCGGCAAATACGCCATTTCTCGCAGCATTGGCAAATGCGCAGCCTTTCCACATGGATAATTCTCCAACCCTTGTCTGCCTTAACGCTACGTTTGCAACCCCTGCAAGCCCAAGAGCATGTTTCATAGATTCTTTTGAAAGTTTCATCAGTTTGGCTGAGCATAGGGCTGTTGAGAACGCTCCATAAGTAACATGATCCCAGCCTCGTGAACGAAGCGATGCCGTATCACACAATCTGCATTGAACTTCATATGCCAGTACTATAGCAGTTATTAGATCTCTGCCAGAAGCACCCTCAGTTTCAGCAACGGCAAGTGCAGCAGCTATGTTGTCGCTCGGATGCGCAGGTTCTTTTGAAAGGTATGTATCGTTGCAGTCTAAGTAGCGTATCATCGCTCCGTTGGCAAACGTTGCCAAATCTGGAAGCGTTTTATTGGAGGTTCCGAGTACTGTTGCTCCCTTTGAAACATTTACGGAATTAGCTATCTTTCTTGCAATCCTGCAGGGCTCGGCATCAAAGGCTCCAATTGCACAGCCGAAACTGTCAATCACCCTCCTTTTAACCTCATGAATAACGTCTTTAGGAAGATCGCTAAGCTGCAAACCATGCGCATAACTGCTCAGATATTCTGCAATTGTCATCTAATTGGCCAGACCTGAATTGTAGGGCAATAAAACTTTAAAAGAAAATTCAATTATGCTATCATCAGAAATGGGTCTAATCAAACTAAGGTTCACCATAGCAGCAACGCTGGCTGTGCTCATAGGGCTTTCCACGCTCTTTTTCACCATATTCTTGAGGCTACTGGGAAGTTTCAGCATCTACAGCATGCTGGCAATGGTAATAGCATTCAACCTCATACAATGGGTAGTCGCTCCATATCTCATAGGTGCAATATACAGAGTCAAGGAGCTACCAGAGTCAAGCAACCCGAAACTGCACTCATACGTCAGAAGAATTGCTGAAAGCACGAGGATAAATGTTCCAAAACTCATGATCTCAAGCTTAAGAATTCCCAATGCTTTTGCATACGGCTCTCCTCTAACTGGCAACAGAGTAGCAGTTACACAGGGGCTCTTGGACACCCTAGAAGATGAAGAGGTTGAAGCAGTACTCGGTCATGAACTTGGCCATCTAAAGCATAGAGATGTTCAAGTTATGATGTTCGCTTCTGTCCTTCCATCAGTATTCTACTACATCGGGTATTCGTTCATGTGGTCGAGCATGCTCGGAGGGAGGAGAAGGAATGACAGCGGAGGGATATTTCTGATTGCCATAGGTTCTATGGTGATATATTTTGTTCTAAGTCTGCTGGTCATGGGTCTTTCGAGGCTGAGGGAGCATTACGCGGATACGCATGCAGTGGCACATGTGAACGACGGTGCAAGGAAGCTCTCGGAGGCCCTTGCAAAGATCTCAACCTTCTCGCAGAGATCTAAGATGGATAGTAAATCCATGCATGTTGCAGGGTTCAAGACGCTGCTCTTCAGCGATCCAGATACATCGCGCAGGGATGCTATGGAGATAGGCGCTTCAAGATATAGAACCTCGGATCAAATGCTTGTGGAGCAGGTAATGTCAAGGAAGCTGACGACTGCGGACAGGGTGCTTGAACTCTTCTCCACCCATCCAAACATGGTAAAAAGGATAAGACTGCTGCGCGATCTGGGCATAAAGAGGCAATAATTCATAGAATTTCAGCATGAGAGAGGCATAGGCTTAAATAGCGTTCTTGCGCGAGGCCTCATTGGTGATACGATTTAATGGCTGAGAAGTATACAAAGGGTCAGACATGGGGAGCACTCAAGAAGGCTTGGAAGGCCTACAAAATCGCAAAGGTCCAGAAAGACAAGGCAAAGTTGAAGACGTACTCTGAGAGGATAAGGACACTGCAGAAGGAGTTAGGCCTGAAGCAAGCAGAGTTCAAGGACTAAAAACCTTCCACTCTTTTCTTTTTTTTATTTTTTAGAATTCTATTTCTGCCGTATTGTATTCTCTCCCTCTCCATACAATCTTCTTCCTGAAGGCGTTTTTGTAGGAAGCAATCAGCATGCTTAGGCCGAAAAGAAAGCCTCCAAGAGGAGATGCAAGGACGTAAATTGGAGACAGTTTCAGCGAACCAAGCACCTCTATTGACGATGCCAGTAACGCAAGAATGCCTGAAATTAATGAAAGAGTGAAAATAATTTCAGAGAAGGCCACGCCTTGAAAATACCACAGCAAAGATGCAACAAGTCCAACAAATGGTAGAATTGTGACGATAACAGTACCTACTGCGAATGCTACCCCTCTCGATGGGTTTATGTTGATCGAGAATGAAGCAATCCTCTCCATTGCGTGCATAACATCTGCAAGGCTTTTTGCCCAGACCGAAGTCAAGCTGTCTAAGGCATCAAGCATCATTATCCTCTGGCCTTTCTGCTTTGCAAGAAAGCCCAACGCCCTGTCCTCTATCAGGGATTTTCTGACAACTTCATGCCTGCCGATTTCAACATACTTGCTCCTTTGAATAAGGAAAAAGCTCCCAAAGACGTAGGCAAAAGGATCTTTTTGATCATTTACCCTTAACGGAGAATATAGAACCAGTAGCACATGAATAAAGATAGGCTGGATAAGTTTTGCCCAGAAGCTTTTGCACAGTATTCTCGGCATCAGCGTAAGAACTTCAATATTCTTTGACAGAGCAAAATGCAAAGCTCTTGAGATCAAGTTCTTTTCAAATTCAACGTCTGCATCCGTGAAAAGCAGCCATTCTCCGCTGGAGTTCCTGAAACCCTCTTCGCACGCCCATGTCTTACCCGTCCAGTCCTCTGGCTTCTCCTTTACCGAAACTATTTTGCAGTCTTTGTGCTTGACTGCAAAATCCTTTGCAATTTGAGGACTTTTGTCAGTTGACTGATCATCAACTAATACAATCTCGATGTTAGGATAGTTCTGCTGGGTTAGAGATGAAAATAATTTGGGAAGGTTAGCCTCCTCGTTCCTGAAGGGCACTACAATTGAAACAAGAGGCTTTTCTGCAAATGAAACTACTTCTTTTGGGAGCTTTGGAAGATGTCTACCTATTGTTATTCGCTTTTTGATTGAAACTACCATTACGAGTGACGATCCAAGTAGAAGCAATGCGAGCAGTGCAAGCGGCAGTTCCATCGACTGCATCGACAGACCAAGCATTATTTATTCAGAATTAGTCTCTGATGCTCTCCAGAGTGCTTACCGCGCTCCAGATCGTAACCCTCGTAAAAGATGGCATGTTCGGGTCTTGAGAAACATCGTCAAGCATGCTTATCGCGTTGGCAGCACGGATTCCGAGCGAAGATGCGCTGTTCTGAAGCGTAGTTATCGTGTCCTTGATAATCTTCCTTATGTTTCTGGGTGTCGTGGGGCTTTCAGAAACCGATTGCAGCGTTGCTATGGACTTCATTAGGTTCTCTTCGTTCAGCTTTGCTTTCTTTGAAATCATAAGAATATACGCTCCCTAGCAACGATGAATCTACTGAATGATGGTCTATTAAGCCTTTTTTCCTAAAAATAGTTATTCCTGCCATGCAGAAAGGCTCTGCTGCTTATCTTCCATAGATTTAAGGTTCGATAACCTGACTCCGAGCAGCCTGACTTTCTTGTTATTTTTGAATTCGTTGAAGAGCGAATATGCTATTGACGATATTGTATTTTTACTGTCCGTATAGTCTGCAGCGCTTTTCTCTCGAATGAAAGTTGCAAAGTTTTCATAGCGAATCTTGATGCCAATTGTTTTGCAAATCAAATTGTCATCGACGAGCCTGTTGTGAACCTTTTCAATCAAATCATCGATTGTTTTGCGAATTAGATTTTCATCGTCAGTATCTTTTTGGAAGGTAAATTCATGGTTGATTGACTTTCTTTCAAGTATTTCTTCAACCTGAACCCTTTCAATAGCGTTTGCAATTCCCCACAGCCAGACGCCGTTTTTGCCAAAAACTTTTACGAGTTCCTTGCCGTCAGCATTTGCCAGTTCGCCTATGGTCTTGATCCCCATCTCTTCAAGAACCTCTTCAGTCTTTGCCCCGACACCGCTGATCTTCCCTACAGGTAGAGAGGCAAGAAATTCCTTTGAATCTTCAGGTCTTATAATTGTGATGCCACCTGGCTTCTTTATGTCAGAGGCTATCTTTGCAATTGATTTGTTCACCGCTGCTCCAACCGAGCATGTAAGACTGAAGCTCTCTTTGAGAGCTTCTTTGATGCTTTTAACGTAAGATTCAACATTGTTGTAGCTGCTTACTCTGTCCGAAACGTCAAGGTAAGCCTCATCAACACTTGCCTGCTCAAGTCTAGACGCAAATTTTCTGAAGAGATCCATTATTTCGCTTGACAGATGATTGTAGTAGGCAAAGTCAGGCCTTAAGTAGACTGCATCGGGACAGAGCTTGTAAGCCCTTGAAATTGGCATTCCTGATCTTATTCCGAACTTTCTTGCCTCATACGAGCACGCAGCGACGACGCCTCTGCCCTTCCCTCCTCCCGGGTCTGCCCCAATTACGACGGGCTTTCCAATTAACTCTGGATTACGTGCCTTTTCAGCAGAAGCATAAAACGCATCAAGGTCGATATGCAAAATTATTCTTGGCAATTCTCAACTGCTAAAAGTCGCCAAGGCTTGACTGTTTCGAAGAGAAGCCCTCCACATTAGACCACTGCTGCTCCATCAGACCTGCAAGCCTCCTGAATTCGTTCACAGAAGCGGGGCCAAAACCAGCAAAGTGATTATTGAAAAATACAAAGCCATCGGCAAAGGAGTCGCTATTCTTTTCGATCTTCTTGACCCATTTTCCCATCATGTCCGATTGATCCTTCTGTATACCTGTAAACTGCTCAATTTCCCTGTCACCGACCATCCTCAAATACAGAAAGTCTGCAGTCATTTCAGCAGGAGTCTCCAAATATTGCGTAATAGCCCAGGCCATGCTCACATTTTTGTCTTTGAGAAGTTTGTAAATGTCGTCCCTAAACCATGACTTGTGCCTGAACTCAATTGCATACCGTATGTCTTTGTCAATTAATTGTAGAAAATCCTTCAAGCCTTCAAGGTCTTTTTCGTACTTAAAAGAGGGAGGCAATTGGACAACTACGGCGCCGAGTTTCTTGCCAAATCCCTTCATGGTCTTTTGGAAATATCCAATATCATTCTCTATCCCAACCAGATGTTTGTCGTGCGTCATCCTCTTCGGAAGCTTTGCTGTAAAAATAAAATCATCAGGCGTAATCGATTTCCAATTGGATATCATCGGCGGGTTCGGTATTCTGTAAAAACTAGAATCAATTTCAACTGCATTAAAGACTCTCGAATAGAACTTCAGAAAGTCAGATTGAGGAGTTCCTTCTGGATAAAAAGGGCCTACCCAGTCTTTGTAGCCCCAGCCGCTGCAGCCTATTCTGAGCTTCGGCGCCCATCTGCTTTTCTTAGGCAAAGCAGTTGATTGTGATCTTGCTATAGTATAAGACTTTTCGAAGGCTCTTTATTGCAGACTTCTGGAGTGCTACTGCTGTTTCGACAACCGCACTGATATCCTCCTTACCCCCCTCATTAAGAGGAAGGACGCTAGGTCTGAATGATATGTTAATAGGCGGAGCTTCAATTACGGCTCCTTTTGCTGGTGGAGTCGTTATAGGTGCTTACGGCTTCTTCGCATTCGGGTTGTACGGCTTCTTGCTATCTATACCCGCAATTATGGCTGCATCTTTGCTAAAAACTGCCAGACCAGAGATTCTACCGCATCGCTGAAACTAGTCTGGTAACAATGCTCCAGAAGTCAAATATGAATAAATGAGATACACTCCTGCAGCAAGAAGTATTGCTCCAGAAACCCTCTGAATCTTTCCCGTTAATCTAGCAATCCTGCGCACTATCGCATCGTTTGCAGTAGCCGTCAGCACGCTTGTGATCAATAGAGGAACTGCAAGCCCAACAGAATAAGTTAGCATGGTCGCAAGAGCGCCGATACCGGGTACTGTTGAAGCGTAAAGCAGAACTGCAAAGAATATCGGGAACGTGCACCCTGCACCTGCAAAAGCGTAAGCAATTCCATATGTGAAGAAGCCAGTAGGTTTGATGTTTACGCTTGGAGCATTACCTATTACTGGTATGTTCAGTTCGAAGATTTTTGCTATGCCAATTGCCATGATTATAATAGCAGCTACGATTGTAAGATGAGGAACTACAGCCCTGATCAAGCCGGAAGCGATGCTAAGGATTATTCCAACAGAGGCAAAGACCAGCAGAACCCCGAATATTGCTGTAAGCCCTCCTCTGACCGCTCCTCTGACAGAAACTTTCCCTCCGAGCAGGTATCCAATTAATCCCGGCAAAAGGGCGTAGCCGCAAGGCGAGAGAAGTGTAACAAATCCCGCTCCAAGCACCAGTGCTAAAGGAACCTGCTCGAAGAATGACATCGTTTATGCCAAGAGTTTATCGAGCCTTGCAGCCCAGTCACTTCCGCTCAAGACACCGTAGCCGTCCCTGAAGATCTCGTTGCCTTTAGCGTCAAGGCCTATCTTGGTGGACTGCGTTATTATTTTGAAGTGTAATAGAGCATCTTTGTTGTATTCTGCAAAAGCCCACGTGTACCCTCTGCTCTGTCTGTACTGGCTTATCTGCTCTGAAGTTTCAGTAGGGTCGAATCCTACCACGACAACCTCTATCTTTCCTTGGTACTTTTGGTAAGTAGAATTCAATGATCGAAGGTCTTTTTCACATACCGGACACCACGTAGCGAAGAAATAGATGAGAACGGGTTTGCCGCTCTTCTGCAGCTCAGCGAGCGAAATCTGGTCGCCGTTCACGTTTCTTAATGTAAAAGCCTCTTTGGCCATTGCCTGAGGAGGTTCCTTCTGCAATGCCTGCTCCTTGCTTACATCCTTCACCATGACATCCTTGCTGGCCTGCTGTTGAGTGCTATTGAGCAGGAATAACCCTCCTGTTGCACCGATCACAAGAATGCCCACTATTGCGAGAAGTAAGGTCCTAGCCATTGAAATTCAATATCATTTTCGAGTATATGACAGTTTTTCCAAATCATGCGCTTTGCGTTATCGTCCTATAATCAGATTCTCCGATCTTGATGATGCTTCCTTGAAAATACCTTCCCCAGTTCCTTTCATCCTTGACGAAGGAGAGCGACTTCAATAGAGGAATTGTGCTTCTGGCCTTTTCGAAAGGCTCGATTTCTTTCAGATTGACGACGTAGTTGAACCTGTCTTCCGGGTCCTCTATAACAAAGCGCTTTATCTCAGGTAACAAGCGTCTGGGGCTAGTTGATATTATGCCTGAACCTGCAAATACTCTACCATCCTTCCCGCCAACGTAGAATATTATTTTATCGTCTTTCTTCACCTTTCTGAAATGTGGGCTCTTCGAATTCAGCAACCAGTAAAGCCTCTTCATCCTCAGCCCGAGTAGGTCTAAAGCTTCTATCCTGCTGTTTCCGACCTTTGCATCAACCACGCTGAAGAGCCAGTAGTTGACCATTGGATGTTTTGAAGTTATGATGGTATTAACACATTTGTTTTTGGTTCTGATAACTTCCCGGGTTATCCCATTTGTCCGCTTTTTATACCCCCCCTAGGGCCCTAGATAACGATAGGGGCCCCTATAGACAGATAATTGGTGGGTCGTTCGGTTTATCAGAAGTTGACTTTCGGATCTCCCGAATCAGAAGTTGACTTTCGGATCTCCCGAAGATTTATCAGAACCCTTTTCTTGTTCCTTTCTGAAGTTTGTTGGGTTGTGGACATTCGATCTCTGGTCTTTCGGAGTTGGTTTTCGAATCCTTCATGATTTTTTCCTCTTTGGAAAATGACCATTTTTCACTTAAGAAAATCAGACATAAAAGTGGATCTTTATCCAGGAACAGAGAAAGTTAAGGTGAATGCTTCAGTTAAGAATTTAAGCAGTCATGACGAACTAGCATATGATGTTGCATGGCTAGCGCCACAGAGATACTCTCGGAGCACGACAGGAACTTGGACTGGTTCAATGCTCACTACAAAGAACTGAAGAAGAAGTATCTTGATCGATGGGTCGCGGTAAAAAACAGCCAGGTCGTAGACTACGACCGGAGTTACTTAACGCTGGCCAAGCGTGCAAAGAGAAAATACAGGGACGATTTTTCAAAGCTGGCAATAGGATACGTATCTGAGAAGCCTATTGAACTGATACTGTGACGATATGAGAATCTACGGTAAGTGGAGAGCGGACTACGATGCAGCGTTTTGTAGCATCTCTCTTTTCTTCAACCTCGCTCAACATCCTTGAAGAAGAGGTCGATTTCTTGGTTGATACTGGTGCCGTTAGAACGACTATTATGGACAGGGATGCTAAACGGCTGGGAATAGATTACAAAAAGCTGCGAAAGTACAAGCACAAGATGACAGGAATCGGAGGTTCTGTTGATACGTACGTGATAGATGACTCAGCCCTCATGTTCTTCACGGACAAGAAAGAGCGATATAAAGAGAATATTGAAATTATGGTTCTGAAGCATCCTAAGCTGGATGAGAAGATAGAGAGGCTGCCGAGCATTCTAGGGAGGGATATTATCGGGAAATACAACCTAATTTACAGCAAGCCTGCCAGTAAGGTGTACTTGACGGATGAAGAAATAAACTGATTTGATTGGGTTGGTTCTGATAAATCTTCGGGAGATCCGAAAGTCAACTTCTGATAAACCGAACGACCCACCAATTATCTGTCTATAGGGGCCCCTATCGTTATCTAGGGCCCTAGGGGGGGTATAAAAAGCGGACAAATGGGATAACCCGGGTATGACGAAGGCAGTTGAATCAATAAAACCTGTCGATATCGGGTTTGAAAGAACTTGTGACTGTCCTCCTTCGCACATCAATTGCCTAAATGCCAAACAGTGGATCAAGAGCCAAATTACTATACAAACATTCTACTATGAGGGACGCGACGTTAGAGATAAGGACGTACACCCAGCCGTATTCCCGATAGCCCTGCCTGCTCATTTTATCAAACTATTCACTCATAAAGGCGAATTGGTTCTTGACCCATTCGTAGGGATAGGTACTACGTTAATAGCTGCAAGAGATTTAGAGCGTAATGCTGTTGGTTTTGACTTAAAGAGAGAATATATCGAATATTCGAAAAAAAGACTTGCCCAGACTTCATTGACTGCAAACTCTGAACAAGTTCTAATAAATGACGACGCTCTTAACATACCACAATATCTGAAACCAGAAACAGTTTCACTTTGCATAACATCTCCTCCTTACGCTAACATGTTAAATCATAAACGGCTTAACAAGAGCATCCGTGGAGATTTACGAAATAACAAGCATTATCTCAAGATACAACAATATTCATTAGACCCCAAAGATTTAGGTCAGATGGATCATAATCAATATTCACAGACATTAACTAAAATCTACAAGGGAATATACCCGTTAATGAAACCGCAAGGCCATGTAGTAGTTAATGTAAATGACGTATGGGAGAATAACAAAAGGTATCCAACGCACATATACGTTATTGATGCGTTGGAAAAAGCTGGTTTTGAATTTAGAAATACAATGATATGGGACAAGCGCGATCTAGTTAACAAGGTCGGAATTTTTGGCTGGCCCAGTAATTTCATAACCTTAGGGGCTACGATGGAATTTATCCTGCATTTCCGAAAGCCTGATTAACGTTCATAGTAAATTGGGTTAAGAATCATGGCAGCTGACGATGTCTTCCCAAGCAGAAATCCTTTCTGCATTATTTTCTGATAACTGCAATAGCCCTTACAGGAGAGCCCGTCCCATGTTCTATATTCAGAGGCATCGCAACGAACTCAAACGTGTTTTGAGGCACTTTTCTAAGGTGTGCAAGGTTTTCAATTATGGGAATTTCCGCTCCAAGAAGCGTTTTGTGCACCGGGAATTTTGCTGAATCAGGATTGTCCATGTTCGGAGTGTCTATGCCGACCATCTTTACACGCTTCTTCACTAAATATTGAGCAGCGTCAGCAGAGAGCCCAGGATTCGATTTAATGTATTTCTTATTTCGCCAGTGCCTGTCCCAGTCTGTTCTGATCAGGATTATTTCGTTCCTTGCGATCTTGTTTCCATGCTCTGCATTCTTGATGTCTTTGCTCCTTACAAACATCCTTTCGCCAAAATTTGTAAGGTTAAGAATTCTTGCCCTGCCGTGAAACTTTTCCAAATCAATTTGATCTATGCTCTTCTTGTTCCTGATAAAATGCGCCGGCGCATCTATGTGAGTACCTGTATGCTCTACCATGAACAAAGCGTTCGTAGCGAAGCCATGCGCTTCTATTGTAGTCCAAGGATAGATTATCGGCTGAGGATCGATTGGAAACATAGACATCTTGGGCTCTATGGGTTGAGTCAGATCAATCAGGGGCAATAATCCTCAAGCCTTATGCGTTACCAAGTTATTTAATTGCTTGGCAGTAAGCCAGCAACTACAATTACATTCCAACACTTTGTGTTAATATGCAGGGAAGTCTAAAGTAGATAACTCAATGGAAACTGAAGAGGGATCAAGGCAAAACAAGCCTTTGCACAAAAGAGTAATCCTGCTTGGAATATCATTTATTGCATCTGTAGTTTTTGGCAGCATGGTTTTGGCATACGTTCTTGATCTGATGCTAAATGCATTAAGCATCCAGACTTCTTTCGATATGCGATTCTTTGTAAGGGTGTTGGGTTTGCTTCCAATTGGGGTTGGAATTGGATTCATGCGGTGGGTGTTCAAATACAGAACTCCAAAAGATACTTTTGTGTCTTCTTGTCTCACAGTATACAAGTTCTTCAAAAGAGATTTGATTGCTAAGCCTCTTGAGAGAACGGAGCACTTTATACCGCTAGGGCCGCATCGATTCGTCAGAAATCCCATGTACTTTAGTGCAATCGCAATAACCTTCGGCCTTGGTATTGCCGTGGAGTCTGCAGTTTTTCTACTCTGGAGCCTTATTCTGGCAATTTGGTTCTGGGCAATATGGATACCATTTGAGGAGGCAGAATTGCTCTTTCTATTCGGTGATGAATATAGAGAATACCAGAGGCAAGTTCCGAAGCTGCTGCCTTACGGCAGAAAATATAGGGTTCTGGCCAAACAGAAGATGTGAAGGCAAATTCTAAATAATAGCCCAAAACAGCAATACGGCTACGGAAAATGGCACAGTTTGCAAGGATAAAGCTGACAAGTTCGAATCTGGAGAACCTTGAACAGGTTTGCAAGGAGATCAAGGGCATTACTGAGAAGACCGGAGTCAAGGTCAAAGGCCCTCAACCACTGCCGACGAAGAAGTTGAAGATTACTACAAGGAAGGCTCCTTCAGGTCAGGGAACCCATACTTATGATCACTGGGAGATGAGAGTTCACAAAAGATTGATTGATTTGGATGCAGATGACAGGACGATGCGTCAACTGATGAGGATCAGGGTTCCAGAGGACGTTTTTATCGAGGTCAACCTCCGGCCAAGGTAATTCAATCGGTTTTATATTCAATTATAGTAAGAATTAGTGCTTTTGGAGAAGTTCGTTCAGGACGTTGCAGTTATTACCGAGAAGCTCTGCAGAGATGAGGGTATTCACGTATCAAAGGAATTGAATAGATTAAGGAAGAAGCTTATAATTCTGTATAGAAAAGGCGTAGTCAAGATCAATCACAGCGTTATGGAGCTTGTTTGCGCAAAACATCTTGTCAAAAAGGGCTATTTCGTAGATACGGAGAAGCAGGTAAGCGATATCCTTGTCTGTGATCTGTTTGCTAAAAAAGGCGATTCTACTGAAGTCGTTGAAATTGAAACTGGCTTCGTTCCCCCTGATCATGCCCTTGATCCTGTTCAGTCGAGCACGGCAAGGATTGCTAGTAAGATTGCGAGGTATAGCCAGTTTGCAGAGAAATTTTCTCTTGGGACTCCTCCTCATAGTTTGCTTCCGATTCCTGATTTATTTTTGATTCAACCACACTTTAGGAAGAGGAGTGATATTGAGAAACTTAAATGGTTGCTAGACAAGTACTATACGTCGCCAGAGATCAGGCTGGAGCAGATTGCGAATGCAAGGCTGCAGATGATCTATATTGTCAATGCAGATACGGGTCAGACTACTGAGGTTGATCCTTTAGAATACCATAGAGTAGGCAGGATGGCAAGTTTTGCTTAGAGAGATAGTAGTTGTTTGCCAAATGTTACCTGAGTGCAGACCGAATGTTTTCTGCTATCTTCTGCATCTCCTCTTTCGACACTGTAGGGCGGTATCGCATGGTAGCATGAATTGGTTCACCGGCATCGCCTCTTGACCTTGGGATTATGTGAACGTGGACATGTGGTATCTCCTGCCCGCTTTCGGGTCCATTGTTAATACCAATCAAACTTGAAGTTGTGCCGGTTGCTAATTGCACGTATTTTGTTAGCTTCCAGACTGCCTTGAATATTGCTTCGGAGTTTCTTTCGCTTAATTCTTCTACTTGCCCTACATGGACTTTTGGAATCACGAGGGTATGACCTTTGGAGAGAGGGTGAACGTCCAGAAATGCTAACATGTTATCATCTTCATAGACCTTGTATGCGGGAATTTTCCCAGATACTATTTTGCAGAAGACGCAAGATTCGGACAACTATATCACAACAATTAGATATTCTCTTGCTGCTAAGTTCCTGTAGAAATGATTTTTGTTGTTCTGAATGCATGCTGTGTAGAAAAGTTCTGGGCATATGGGGGGTGGCAATTGGTTGCTGATTACTATCTAACTTTGTCCAGTGTTGCGGACCTGCTTCTTTGCAGGGGTAGTTACAGGTATTACGTAATACGATTAGACAGTCCTAGCATTTTATTGCTATTGGCAAACTCTATCAGATATATTGGCTTGTCCCCCTTCCCCACCAACCATACTCACTAACCTTGACGGTTTTAATACCTGCCTTGAAATAATGCATGTATGCCTTGTTATCTCCAGTGAAAAGGTCGCAGTCATTTTCCTTGCAGTACAACGCTATCTTATCATCGAGTTCCCTTCGTGGAAGATCTTTGCGATGACCAACCTTCCTGATCTCTTTGTATCGTTTTAGCAGGGCGTCTTCCTGCTCGCTTCCCCAACCCAGTATGTCATGGTCTATTACCGCTATGCTTCCCATGCAATCCACCAAATAGCTCAGCTCATATATCCTACAAGGCATTAGATAGGCGCTCTTGCCAGCTTTTCCAATCAAAGACGGCCGTATTGTAGTTATTCGCAAGGCCGAGCCGTCAGACCTAGATCGTATTATGGCAAACTTGGAAGCAGTAGCTAAGGAAGGGCGATGGATTCTGACTGAAGAGGTTACACCTGAACGCCGTGAACGCTTCCAAAAAGCCTTGACTGCTACGGATCAACTGCACCTAGTCGCCATAGTAAACGAGCGGATGGTTGGCGGTCTTGATCTTGCACCATACTTTGGTGGTCCAAAGAAAGCAAAACATGTTGTTGGTCTTGGAATGCAAATCCTAGATGGCTATCGGGGGCTCGGAATTGGAACAGCTCTGATGGAGGAGGCCATAAGATGGGCTAGGAATATAGGTCTGATGAAGATTAGCCTCTCGGTTTTCTCCAATAATGAAGCTGCGATCCGTCTATACCAAAAGTCTGGATTTGTAGAGGAGGGTCGACTGAAAAGACAGTTCAAGATTATGGGTGATTACGTTGATGAAGTGGAAATGGGTAGATGGTTGGGTTAGGATTTATCACGTCCAATCATTCTGTGTTATGAGCAATAACAAAAGCGATTTACCCTTGCTTCAAATGCTGATAAGTTGGAATAAGGTAATCCGATTGTGAACACCTGTGTACCCATCATAGGCTAGGAGGGTTTTTGAGAGGATGGGGGGCGGTCATTATTACTAGCTACCTAATTTTGTCCAATGGTGCGGACCATACCTTTTCCTAGAGGGTAGCTGGTTGGTATTACGTAAGATAAAACCAGTTTAGCTTGCAAAATTCTCAGGAGCCATCGCTTTCTTCTTTTTCTTGATTACTGTTTGTTGCGTAGCAGGTTCGGATAGTTCCTCCATCGGCGGTTTCTCTTGAACAATACTGTCAATTCCACTAGTTATGTCGACATATGTCTCGTTAATCTGTAATTGCAGTGCCTTTCTATCCTTCCACAGTCTCTGATGTGCCTTCTCTTCTCTTTCTTGCAGCTCTGTCATCTTCTGGTATATGCTGGAGAGTGCTTCCATCTTTCTTGCAAAATCTTGACTTCTGATATAATCGTATAGTTTTGATTCTTTGGCTTCTCTGTCCTTTCTACTATCAGATTGCTTTGCTATCTCAATTACGGCATTGCGTATCTGTCTGGCAACTTCAGTTATGATGGAGCTGTGGACGAGTAAAATGCCATCTTTTTCACCAAAGTACCGATTTTCTATGTCCTTAGGAAGGTTGTTTGAAACAATAATGACATAATTTGTCCCATGTATGTTCTTGTAACGCTTTGCTTTCTCAACATCCTTCTTCGTGATGATATTGGCTTCCTTGTTATCGTAAACTATTGGCATGTCAATAGGCTTTCCTGTTCCTGTTCTAATCTGCTGAATAACATCACCAGTTGCTTCTCCTCTCCGTTGTCGTCTGAAGTAGTCGTTTGGGAAAGCTGCCGTAAGGGTAACATAGAGGTCAATTTCCCCAGCTTCGCCTTTACGTTCTCCTTGACTTGCGGCAAGTTGCTTTTTTAAGCTCTCTAAGTCATTATTAGCACGCTTAATCTGGAGGTCTCGCTCACCAATAGCAAGTTTAAGGTTGTCGATTTCCTTGCGAGCTTGCCCCATCGCTTCTTCTTGGGCCTGCTTCTTTATCCGCAGTTTCTCATTTTGAAGTTCCCTTATTTTCTTAGAGCTCTCAAGCAATTGATTTTTGTGTTCAGCCTTTAGTGATTTTTCTAATTTCTTATACCGCTGGTCTGCCTCTCTACTCATTTTCCCGTACTGTTTTTCAAGAGTTTCATATTGCTTCTTGAAGGAAATTTCTAACTGCTTACGCATTGCTTCACCTTGCTTTTCGTAACCTTTCTTCAGCGCATTTAGAGCAGTCTTATCCGACTCCTTCAGTTTCTTTAGTTCGTCTTCATATTTTTGCTTCTCCTCTGAAGATTGCTTATCATATTGTTCCGACACCTTGGCCTGAAGTTCTTTCATTGCATGAGTATACTCGTCACCTGCAAGCGACTTACCACACAATGGACACCTAAATCGGGCTACCTCTGAAACTTGGGTCGCCATGTTCGAGTGAGTATAGGATGTTGCTTAAAAATACTACAGGATATTAACAAAAAGTTCGTGCTTTTCTAGTTTTTCGGACCACCTCAAATGTAATTATTCCTTAAGGTGAAGATGGTAGGTATGACTACCATACCAGTCCGATAAAACACAAATCATTTACTCTTCTGAAACCAACCCAAGATAGAGAAACCATCAGAAATTGAAGGTCAAACAAGTAGCTACAGTTGTGGTAATCATAATAATAGCTGTGTTAGCATCCATGATGTTTAGTCCGAATAACTTTCCAGCCGTTCAGGTAAATGCATCGGACTTGGCAGTTTCACAGGTTTGGATTGAAGGTATATATGAGAAAACCGAACTAAATACAACATCATTTGCTTTACGTCGTATCTTTCCTGTTCGTGCACCAGTAAGCTCAGCGAATGAATTGGGTGCTTTTACCATTGCACTTGAGAAAAATGCGGCTTGGAACGGTACTATTGAGGTTTGGAATGTTACCTCCTTTGACCCATTGATTTTCAACCAGTTGCTGTACAATACCACGAAACCACTTTCTTTAAAAATAAGAAATGATGGTTTTGGAGTTTTCGTTCACATTAACCGTTCAGCTTTGGTCAACACCAATTCGGGGGATGAGGTAGATTTGCAGATAAATGAACCTAACAATCCGACGCTAATCAATAACATCACTCGTGCTTGGATTAGTTTTCCCCCGGGTTCGACGACAATAATTTTTGATTTAATTAGGTCAAACTCTCTAACTATAGTGGAAACAGCACAACCTACATTTGACTTGAACGGAGACGCACTTAGAGTTGTTATTAGGGCAAAGTCTATCACGCCTTTAAGATTACACACTGAAGGTAGGTTCAGTATAACCTCATCAAAATGGGACACTCTGAAGGTAGATACTTGGAGCTATCCTGTTAATGTTAAACTGTTCTTCCCTAGAGGTTCAATTCATTATGGCCCAAATAGTTTGGATTTGAGAGGTGGTCAAGATGTTAGACTACTGGATTTTGAGGGTAATATTCAGTTTCTAACGTCTAAAGATCCCAACCTATCATATCAGGGTAGGACAAAAAACCTCTTGGTTGGAGAAAAAAGTGTGCTCGAATGGGATTGGTTAACTTCTCTGATGGTTGTTACTTTGTCAATTTCGCCTACCAATGTAATTGAAGGTGTGATAGTTGGGGTGGTTCTAGTTATTATTGGCATAGGCGGTTCAATTTTAAGGAAAAAACTGCGACAACCCGGTCCTTCTATAAGTCTTGTGGATAATGATGAAAAATTGCTGCTTAGACCAGAAGTAAATTCCTATCTTCAATTATCGAGATTACCATTTGACATACAGCTAACATTGGCAAATAATGGGGGAATGAGTGCGATAGTCGACCAACCTAAGGTAATGTTTGTACCAGAGGATAACGTCAAAGATGACGGATTAAATGTCGACATAGATGAGTATTACTGGAGCCCTCCTACTAGTCAAGATACACTTCCATATCCGAGTATTGATTCGATACCTCCTAAAACTATCAAAACCCTGATGCTGACCTGTAGCCTTCGTTTGTTCTATTGGGATTATCGACCACCGAATGAGTATTTCTCACAAGGGAGCAACCTAAGGAGAATTCATGAGGATTATTTCAATGCCAAGAAACGAGACTTGCAACAACTCATATCCAAAATCGAACCATCGGGTAAGATTGGAATTTTAAGAGTTAGTTTGATGACGTCAATAACTTTATCAGGAAATCTGAAAATGGATGAGAAAACATTTGGGGACGGCCTTGAGCTTCTAATAGACAGTCAATACTTGGGCAAAATCATAGAGAAGATGGATGACTGGAATTTCGAAGTTACAAATGCAGCTAATTCTTATTTGAATTTTCTGGGAGTTGTTGAGCAACAGGGCCAAGGTATTTTGGACACTTTGCACAGGAGGCCATCAGACGCAAGTCACATCTCATTTCCAGACGAGCATAGGCAAGATATGACTTATGCTAGGGAGACCATGTGCATTGCCTACCCTGATTTTGCTGCATTATGGAACAATCTTTTAGCACACAAAACCATCTACCCTGCCATACTAACTTCTCTTAGAGAGCAGAAGAGGGGTCGGACGCTGGATGATAAGGACGAAAGGGATATTTTGGGTCTAGAGGAAGCATTGAAGAAAGTTCTCGATAAATGTTCTGAAATCCGTGTTACTATCTTGACAGACTTTAGACCTTAATCTACCTAGGGCTACAATAGTCCGATTGTGAAATAGCCTGCAAGCTGAAGCCATAGTGAACTTTCTGAGTATAGAGGGGATGGTAAATTACTGAATGTTCCCTAACCTTGTGCGGTGATACGATTGCCACTCTTTGTATGTATATGATAGGTATTACGTAAGGCGATTGTTACTCTAATCCAATTACCAAAATAGGGACAGGTATTGTGGACCTGAACAGGGATAAGTCTTTTACAACCTTTTCGAGTTCAGGCATTGACTTATTTTTCAGCCCGTATTTCTCTAAAAACTTCTTAGTATAAACAATTTCAACACCAACTTCAATCTTTTCCTCATTAAATCCAAGCAAGAACTTTAGATAATCTTTGTAAGTGTGAATGATATGACTAGTCTCAATTTCTATGGCAACCTTGTCCTTGAACAAATCAAATCTCATACCTGAGGATTTTGTTGCGATTTCCTCCTGCTTCCACCCTTTACTAAAGAACGCTTCTTGAATAGCCTTATGTGGTTTTGGGTTATTTTGCTTTGGTGTTATTTGCAAATCATCTACTATTTGCAATATCTCTTTCTTGATACTTAATTTTGAATTTAGTATCTCCTCAGCAAAGCGAAAGTTATGTATCCTATTTCTCAATCCACCTGAGAAAAAAAGCCCTAATTATTATAGAGATAGGTGATGGTATTTCAAATTACCATACCTTATCCTTAACAATCGAAATGTAGCCACACCTCCTCGGTACGTTCAGCTTACGTTCACTACCCTCGGGACCCCGGCAAATTCCAATATCAGCAGTTCAGGACAAATAGAGGCAGAAATAACCCCTAAAACCTCTTTTGATAAATCAAGTTCACCGAGGGTAAATGCAAAAGATTTGACGCTGGGTGTCGGATTCGAACGAGTCTCCGAAGGACACAGAACTTTAACGAATTTCACGCACTTTCACAATACTCCTCGCAACATCAGCCTGTTTCTTATCAGATGTGACAAATTCTGCTCCCAGACCTTTAGCAAGTGCGATGTAAGCGGCATCATAAATACTCAGGCCATTTTGAAGAGCAATGTCAAACGCTTCTTCTAGGATTTGCGCATCTTGCCTATGGTATGAAATGATTGTTTGCGTCAACAATTTACGGTAAATCTTCAAGGCGGTTTCCCTAGAACCATACCTTTGAAGGGCACTTCCCGCTTCTTTGAGAATTAAATCAAGACTGTGCAGCTCGAACGAACCATCTACAGCATCATCAAAGATAGCTTTGACCTCTTCCCAACCTTCTTCATGAAGTAGATACTTCATCAAAACGGAAGCGTCGAGTACCTTAATGAGAATCCCTGTCCTCTCTAACTAACTTCTCTGCAGTCCCTCTCTTAGACACAGGGAGCTCCTTAACAAGTTTCTCCAATTCCTGTAATTTCTTTCTTGAATCTTCTTTTGTAGCCAGCCAAGTCAGATATTTCTTTACCTCTTTCGATACATCAAAACCCAACTCCCGCAACTTATCCCTCAATTCCTCTGGTATCCTGACACTCACTACGGCCATATGTCTTCATACATGCTTACAAGATATAAACATAATGTTTACGTCTGTAGTACAATTATCCTGTTATCAGAAGTTGTTAAACGCGGGGGGGGGTGGATTCGAACCGACGAGGCCCCGAAGGGACACGGGCTCTATGGGCTTAGAGGATCCGCGTAATTGCAAGACATGTTAAGTTGTCGCCACAATCTCAGCAATAGATAATAGCCCATACCTATTATAGAGTGATGAACATATTGGCTCAGAAGGCGAGACTAAGACATTACAAGCGGTTAAACAGTAAATTCTTGAAGGATGCAAAGGAGCTTCTTAAGAAAGGTGATGTAGTTCAAGCATCGGAAAAGTTCTGGGGTGCCGCTGCAGAGATCGTC
Source organism: Nitrososphaerota archaeon (assembly GCA_024860875.1). Taxonomy (GTDB): domain Archaea; phylum Thermoproteota; class Nitrososphaeria; order Nitrososphaerales; family UBA57; genus VHBL01. The sequence goes on from JACPSZ010000019.1 coordinate 25,231, forward strand.
AAAGCCTATGCTACCGAAAGGGGAATCAAGACCAGAACGCACAATGACCTCTGGCAAGTGGTTATTGATTTGGACAAGAAAAATCCTGCACTTACCCTGCTGCAAGACTTCAACCAAGCAGGTTACCTTCATTCAAACTTCTATGAAGACGAGTTGAGACCAGAGGCCGTAGCGGCTGCGGGTGAGGTAGTCGTAGAGTTCGTGAGGAAGATTGAGAGTCTTCTGAAACCCTCGGTTAAATGATGTCGTTTAGAATCAAGTGGATCATGTAGTTCTATTATTTGACATGCCGCAGATTGGATTGATACCACTTCTGGTTACTAGTGTACTATGCCGCACCTTGACTTCTTCCCGCCCTTCGTGTAGTATATACTTGACCGGCGCTGAAGCGTTGAGTATAATGGGCATCTCTATCCTCTCTGACTTTTCTCGGCAGTTCCTCTAGGAGACACGGGAAGCTCCTTAACAAGCCCGCCCAATTCCTGTAATTTCTTTCTTGAATCTTCTTTTGTAGCCAGCCAAGTCAGATATTTCCTTACCTCTTTTGATATGTCAAAACCTAACTCCCGCAACTTATCTTCAATTCTTTCGGTATCCTGACACTTACTAGAGCCAGATGTTTAGATGATATGAACAAACGTTTACTCCATTAATACGCATTTGATGTGATAATGTGTTAGCGCCGTGGGTCGGATTCGAACCGATAAGTTCCCGAAATATTTCACTACCCTCACACAGTGCATGACTGCTGAAAGGTGGCAAAAACTGGTTCAAATGGTACATTTATTCTCTTAAACCTTAAATCGTACTAATTGTCTTACAATCTGTATTACATGCCAACCATAAGCGTCAGAATATCGGACAAGGAAAAGAAAGAGCTGCTCAATTATGGGACGCTTTCCACATCTGTTAGGGAAGGTCTTCGGCTCTACATAAACACAAGAAAGTCTCAAGAGCTCTTGCACAAATTGGAGGAACTTCAGCGGAGAAACCCCATCAAGACCACAGCGTTGGAAGAGGTCAAATTAATCAAGGAGGACAGGAATCGCTGATAGTTGGCGATAGCAGCTTTATCGCAGAAGGACTTCTGAAGAAAAAGCGGTTAATTGAGCAGGATACCATACTTACTCTTGATCTTGCAATATATGAAGTGACAAATTCTATCTGGAAACACCAATATGTCCTTAAGGATCTGGACGATGGTCTGCCATATTTGTCAATTTTATTTGGATTGATAAACGCTGGCAAGATTAGGGTAGTAGCGCTAAATGAAAAATTTATTCGACAATCATACTCGCTGGCTGCAAGTAATAGAGCATCTATCTACGACATGATTTTTGTTTCCCTTGCTATAGAGCTGGGTTTAGAGCTAAAATCTCTAGATAGGCAGCAGATCAGAATTTGGCGACGTGCCAGACAGAATAAAGCTTGATTGAACGTGAGCTTACATGGATTAATATGATGATGAACGCCGGGGGTCGGATTCGAACCGACGAGTCCCCGAAGGGACACGGGCTCTCAAGGCCTACGCTCCTTTTTAGAGGATCCGCGCAATAGGCCACTCTGCCTTCGGTCAGAATGAACCCCGGCCCGCCCATCCCGGCACAGGTTAACCATCTTCTCCAATTCTTTCCATTTAAAAACGGTTACCTTTGAATCGCCCACCAAATACCTTCTGACAATTTCGTAGTATGATGTCACGACATAAACCTCTAAGCTTTGGTCATGCAATCTTAACAACCTGATCTTTTTGGCCAAGGCTTTCCAGTATCTGTCTCCCTTGTAACCTGCAACTTCAATAGTCTTGTTCTGTTTACTGATCTTAAAGTCTGGATAGAACGCATGGTCACCTACCTCAAATCTTGGTTCGTACTTGTATCGAATGGTAGCCTTGTCGAAGGCTTGGGCGACCTTAAGCTCATCAGGGCTTCGAACTCGCAATCCATTATTTGTAACAAGGTTCCTCAGGAGGAGGTTCTTGTTAGCCTCGTCTAACCTCTTCTTGAAACCATATTCTCCGAGATTTCGTAATGAATGACTACCACCTCTGGAGCGGCTGGCAGCTAATCTATTATCTAGATTAGACCTAAATTCTACATCGTTCTGGTATTTCCTCCATAGTGCATGACCTCCCGCTTTTGCCGCTCGCACGAGATCTTCGTGTTTATGGTGCTGTGACTTCCATCTTGCGATCATTGCGAGTCTAAAGCTTTCATCTTCACGAAAACGCTTCCAAAAAGCTACAGCGCCTTTTCTGCCTGCCTCCGATCTGTTCAAGTCTGAATAAAACAATACTAACACCTATTTATTGCGTATTCTAAAACCCGAACTCTGCCACCCCGGCACGTAGATGACATCTTCCCAATTCTATCCACCTAAATATTATTAGCTCGTAATTACTCCACTCCTCAGAACAAAGATCAATCATATCAAGAAGTTTGAGTTCATATACAAAAACAAAACTTTTTTTGCACAAAGGGTACGTTTTCTTAGTAACTCTATACTCTAGTACTATACTCCTTTACTATTGTTTCTGTTAGACAATGATGAAAGGCAAAAAATTAACAGTCAATTAACACCACTTCAGCATCAATAACGAAATATTTTCACTTCATCGCGTAACCCCCCAGTTGTTGTGCAGAGGCACATTATCTTACCGCAAGCTCTATCTTTTCCAATGCTCTCTTTACTAACTTTTCATTCACGGTAAGTGAGAACCTAATATATCCCTCGCCTCCGCTGCCGAATGCAGGGCCGGGAGTGACTGCGACCCCATAATCCAATAGTTTAGAAGCGAACCCTTTAGAGTTTCCATCGACATTTACCCATAAGTAGAAAGTCCCCAGAGGCATCTCCGTTTCATACCCAAGTTTCCTCAATCCATTGACGAGTAACCCTAATCTTTTCTCGTACGTCGCTATCGTGTCTCTGGTTTCCTTGGGAGGCTTACCATTGGAATACTGCTTGAGCGCCTCCGATGCTGCATACTGTACGAACTTTGGAGCTCCAGAATCTATCTGGCTCTTGACCTTCTTCAGTCCTCTGATCAAATCCTCATTTCCAACTGCGAAACCTATCCTATAGCCCGTCATGTTGAATGTCTTCGAGCAGGAATGGAATTCAATCGATCTTTCCATATTTTTGTCAATTTGTAGAATTGACGGAGCTTTGAAACTTTCGTATGTCATCTCTGAATATGCATTATCATAGCACAGGTAAGCGCCTTTTTCCCTGCAGAGATCGAGGGCTTTTTTAAGGTACGATGCATCGGCAACTGCACCTGTAGGGTTGTTTGGATAATTTAGAAACATGCAGGAAAAGTCATACTGTGCAATTTCGTCGATGGAAGGCTTGAACCCGTTCTTGCTATCCAATAGGACTTCAATAGGAATATTGTCGTTAAGGATTGACGCTGCTTGCCTGTACACGGGATATGAAGGATTAGGGCAAAGTATTTTGTCTCCGGGGTTCAATATTGCCCTAGTGAAGTTTGCAAGGCCTTCTTTAGAGCCTATTAACGAACAGACCTGCGTGTCAGGATTGATCTTGATGTTGAACCTCTGCTCGAACCATTCTGCAACTGTATCCCTGAAAAACTTCTCCCCTTCACTTGATGAGTAATTGTGCATACCCGGCATCTTGAGCGCTTTTGCCATTGCATCGAGCACAAATTTTGGAGGAGGGAGGTCAGGATCTCCTATACCAAAGGAGATTATCTCTTCGCCCTTTCTCTGCTTCTCTGCAATGACCTTCTCCATCTCCGCAAACGGATATGGAGGTAGAGCACTTAGCCTTCGAGAATAGTTCATTTCATGAGCCTCGCAGGCACCCTCTGCCTTATGATAAAATCAGAGACGCTCTCCCTTTCCCTGATTATTTCAGCATAACCTCTGTTGACTAGAACTTCTGCAGCCCTTGGCCTGCTATTATATTGACTGCTCATTGCAAAACCGTACGCCCCAGCATTTAGTATTGCAAGTACATCCCCCTCTCTGATCTCTGGCATCTCCCTATCTTCAGCTATCATATCGGTATTCTCGCATATCTGGCCGCAGATGTTGACTCTTTGCTTCGATTTTTCATTTAACCTATTAGCGATGAATATCTGATGGTAGGCCTTGTACAATGCAGGTCTTAGAAGGGTGTTCATCCCAACATCCGTTCCAACATAGGTTTTTGCACTGTGTTTGATATGATGAACCCTTGCTAGCAGGATGGCTGAATCTCCTACTATGTACCTCCCTGGCTCTATCATCAGTTCAGGCTCTCCAAGAGAGTATTTCTTTGTCCCGTCTTTGAAAGTCTGAGCAACTTGCTTCCCTAAAGCATTAATGTCCAAGTCTTCTTCGCCAGGCTGGTACGATATACCAAAGCCTCCTCCAATGTTGAAAAAGTCGAACTTTATGCCGACTTCTCTTTTGACCTGCGCAGCAATATCAACTAGTTTCTCGGTAATTTCGCTGAAGTAATCGACTTCCATGACGCATGAACCAGTCATCATGTGTATGCCGAACCTTTTGATTCCCGCTTTCTTAGCTGCAGAATACCCTTCGATTGCATCTTCAGCGCTTATGCCAAATTTCGTCTTGCCTCCCCCAAAGACTAATCCCGAATATTTTCCCCTGCCTACGCCGGGATTGATTCTGAAGGATATCGTTTCAGGGACAGCAAATTTGAGAAGCTTTGCAAGTATCGCCGCGTCATCCAAATTGATTATAACGTTAGAATTGGTTGCGAATTTCAATTCGCTGCTGCTGTTGTAGTTGCCCGTATAGCTAATGTCATGGGCTTCAAAGCCTGCCATTTTAGCAAGCTTAATCTCCTCGGCACAGGAAGCGTCTGCACCTGTATCCTCACTTCTGATTATCCTCAATATCGAAAGGTTGTTGTTGGCCTTTATTGCGTATTTCAATTTGAAGTTGCTGTAATGCGGTTTGAACGCCCTGATCAATCGCCTTGCGTTCTCCCTTATCCTTCCCTCGTCTGTAACGTAAAGAGGAGTGCCGAACTTCTCTGCAAGCTCTACTGTATTAGCTCCTCCAATATAGAGAGTACCTTTTCTATTCTCTAATGGTGGTTCTATCTTCCACAATCTGACTGCACCTAGCTTACTTGGGTTTTAAAACGTCTTGCATGCTGTAGATTCCTGACTTTTTTACATCATGGAGCCATTTTGCAGCTAATAGGGCTCCCTGAGCAAAGACGCTTCTTGAGAACGCTATGTGCTCTATCCGTATCATTTCGTACGGCCCTGCTATATTGATCTCGTGTATTCCTGGTACTCCTCCAAGTCTCTGTGCCAGTATTTCCAGCTCTTCTTTGCCCCTCTTACCTGCTGCTCTTCTGTCGAATATTGTCTTTGAATACCCTCTGGCTTTTGAGATTATGTTGCCGAGCGTCAGCGCTGTGCCGCTCGGGGAATCTGCCTTGCCCGTGTGATGGGCTTCTACTATGCTCGTGTCATATTCTGGCGGGAGGCTAGATGTTAATGATGCGATGCTGAAGACGAAAGTCATACCTATAGAGAAGTTTGACGCTATTAGTGCTGGTACTTTTTCTATAGAGGCTCTAAGCTTACTGCTTTGCTCTGGCGTGAATCCCGTAGTTCCGATTACAAGTTTCTTCCCTGCCTTAGCTATCTTTGGAGCATTTTCAAGTTCTGCTACTGGATTCGTCACCGATATTACAATGTCAGCATTCTTGAGAGCTTCTGCCATTGATGAGGAGGTGTGAAGAATTGTATCTGAATCTCTGAGCCCTATGTTGCGCAGGCTCTTGCCTGCGTTCTTGTTGTTTGACGATGCTACAGCACCAACAAGTTCGAAGTCGCCGCTGATCTCTTTCACAATGGTGCTACCGAAGCGGCCAGTAGCGCCCACTATGCAGAGCCTAATAGGATTCATAGTACAGCCCATCCATGTACTTTGCCTTGTAGAGCCTCTCCCCCAGATCGACATCGAAGAACTCTTCTACAGGTTCCAGAATTTCTGGGTGTTGCTCGTAGGTCTTTCTCGCTTGGCTCACTATAAACTCTATTGCCTTTTTAGTCATCTTTCCAAGTGGCTGCCTGCACGGTCCAGAAGGCATTCCCATTATGTTCATCAGTGTCTTCGTTGCCAGAGGGTTCCTTGCCCTTACCTGAACCTCTCCAAATTTTGTCTGTTCCATAGTCTTTACCGTTATACATCCGAATAGAGGACTAAGGTGTTCATGTAGTTCCTTTGAATTCGAGTTTCCAGACATTCCCGTTTTTACGAGGTTTGCCACTCCACTTGGTGCTATGTTCGAAGCTACAGAGATTACACCAGATGCTCTTATCTCGGCATCCTGGATCATCGTCAAGGTCTTGTCGTCGTCACCAGATAGGATCGTAAAGTTTCTGCCGCACAGCTTTCTAGTCAATTTCATGTTTGCAATGTCCCCTGTGGCTTCTTTCACTGCATTTACGTTGCTGAAAGTTGATGAAAGTATGGCAAGGTCATGCGGCAACAATTGGGTTCCCGTTCTGCCTGGGATTACGTACGGAATGATGTTCAGGTTTGGAAACTCCCTCGCTATAGGCTCTATGTACTCTCTCCTGATTTCAAGAGAACTTGGTCCGTTGTAATATGGGTCGACTAGGAGCACGAAATCGACCCCAATTTTTGCCGCAAAACTTGTCCCTTCCATGCACTCTTTGCTACTGTTGCTCCCTGTTCCTGCAATTACCCTGCACTTGCTCGGTACATGCTCGTGGACAACTTCTATGGCCTTTTCGTGCTCGCCCCAAGATAGCGTAGGGCTCTCTCCAGTAGTTCCTGCAACCACTATACCTGTGATGCCCTGCTTGACTTGGAAATCTACAAGACGCTTCAGACCTTCGTAGTCGACTCTGCCGTTCTTCGTAAACGGTGTTACGATTGCCGTATATGCTCCTTCGAACATCGTATATTCACTTCGATTTCTATTGTTTGGAGGGTAGAATAACTGCGTATATGAAAGTTTTGGTATGATAATCGTCTATGTAGTTGTTCTTAAACTAGTCTACATGCTTCAGAGGGATGTCAGAACCGTCTAAATCTTCGTCCATCTCGCTTCTCCTGCTCTGCCTTACCAAGAGTACTGCAACTACTACCACAGCTACAACTTCACCTAGTATAGCTGCAGTTATCCCTCTGTCTGTTGAGGAAAGTCTGTTTATGACCAGTGTGACTGACTGCGGAGTAGAGTCGATTGAAACTGTCTGGGTCTGAGCCAAGACTCCGCCAATGGAAACATCCAGCGTATATGTACCGCTTGGTAGCAATAGGCTTTGGGTCCTCAGAAGGCCGCCTCCATATTGCTCTTCATTTTTCCTGACCTTGAATGATGCCGCTATCACGTTGCCTCCAAATTCGTCGGTAGCGTCAATCCTGAGCCGTTGAACTTTCGTAATTACTTGTATGTCTTGAGGGAACTTTATCGTGTTGGAGCTTGAACTGTTTGTGCTGAAATCGGTTATCGTAAAGTTGCTCACCTTGATTTTTGTTAGAGTCACTGTAAGGTCTGTCTTGGTGCTGAGCAGGTAGGTTGTTCCTCCCACATTAGCCTTCGGCACGTCGGGCTCTACGGATACTGTATATTCGGTAATGGGAGATTTTCCATCAGTTACACTAATTCTGGAAACTGGGAGAACTATATCTTTTGACGCTATCGCTGTTGTTATGCCATTCGTTGCGGTCGATGCAAATACTGCAAGGTTGATTGGAGGCTTGCCAGAAAGAGGAAGGCTGACTCCGCTCTTCGAATCAGTGAAGTCCAAAACCGTGAAGTTATCGTCTTCGAGTACGAATAGAGGGAGGTATGTGTAGATCTTGACTTCCCCGTTCTGTTCTGCAAGGTAAACGTGCAGGAAGTTCAGGCCGAGCCTTAGAGGCGTATCTCCATTGCTGCCTACGCTTCCAACCTCAGGAATTCCGATTTCTGCAGCAAGGTTGGTGTTAGTGGACAGGTTCCCAGATATCACTGCAACGGTTCCGTTTTTGCTGATAGCTATGTTGGCACCTTGATTGGTGTACAGCCTTGGGCTTTCAATCACAAAAAACGCCCTTGTGTTTGTTGGGTCTGTTAGAGGCGGCGGGCTATACAGAATTTTGAGTGCAGTTCTTGGCTTGACTATGTTATGATATCTTATCGTGCCGTGGAAGCCTTGAACGCTGACTTCTTCCGATCCTGGTTTCACCAGTGCGATATGCCTTATTGCTGTCTTCGCGGAGCTCTTTGGAACTATATCTATCCCTAAAGCGCTGACGGATACACTTGCATCCATGTCGCTTAACCGCTCTTCCCCGACAAGTATAACGCTAGCCTTCTCAGACCTGCTTCCGCTTGTGACAGTCAGTTCAAATTGCTGAGTATTTCCGCAACAGGCTATAGCTGGGAATATCAATTGCAGATCGCTGCCCTGCCTAACCTGCTGTGACCCAGCTTGTTGTCCTTTAGGGCCAAAAGAAACGCTAACATCCTGCTTTGCGACTACCCATAAAGACTCTCCAGTATATACTGGTAGTGTCGTGCCTTCTATCGGTATGTTGCCCAGCCCTTTCTGGAATCCTAACATGGCTATCCCTTCAGGTGCTAACTGTCTTGGTTGTTGCTGAGGAGGTTGTGCAGGTGGAGGAACTTGCGCAGCAACTAGAGGGTTCGACGCGATGAAAATTAGAAGCAGAAGATAGACGATTTTCATTCTTCCTTCTCCTGTGTAGCCCGGAGTATGATCAAGAGTACTATCCCTATGCCTAGTGCAGGAACAACTGTCACAAGATACGGAAGGAATTGAATTGCCCTCGAAGCTCCTAACACTGGTAGCATCAATATCGCCCCGCCAAATGTAAGCAGTGCTACTGCAGGTCTGAGTGATGTCACCATCTTGGCTTCCGCAGCGGGATTTTCTTTGACCTCTGTGTACCTTACCTGTGCTGCAAGGGCGGAGAAAGTTATCGACGGTATCGCTATCGCCATGGCAATTCTGACGTAGCCTGACAATGGGAGCGGCTCAGTGCTCCCTACGTATCCCAGCAGAGTCAGCCCTCCAGAAATGTGGTCGAATGCCCTGATTAGGTTGAAACTCTCTTTGAGCGCCTGACCCTCAAACGATCCTGCGTAGGTGATCAATGCGAGCATGTAGCCGAGGACGAAGAAGACTATTTTCTGAGTCGCGCTGAGCCTCTTTCCAAGCACTATCTGGTATATCGATGCGATTACGCCGAAAAACAAATATGCCAAAAGGACTCCCACGAAGTCTGAGGCGTTGTTTGTTAGAAATACTGTCACAGTTGGATAAATTATCGGGCCATTAAGAATGGTGCTCTCAGCAAGTAGCTCGCTTGTAGGGCCGAGCCTCTGGAAGTAGCCTCTTCCCCAGAGGAAGATGTACAGAAGCAGCATCAGAATTGTAAATTGAAATGGGAATGAAAACGCGAAACCTGACATGCTCGTTGCAACTGTAGGGTTGGCTAGCATGATAAGTATCGGTATCGTTGCCAGTGCTGAAACGTATGTTCTAAGCTCTCGCAATTGCTGCATATGACCACTTCTCCAACGCATCCATCGTCTGTCTTACGGTGTTTGCCGTTGCAAGCACTACTGGCACCCCAGCATTCTTTGCAGATTTCTGTATCTGCTCAGCCCTTGTCTTGTTCGCCTCAGTATGAACTATTACCACTATGAGGTCTTTATTCAGGGCAAGTCTGGGTATGTACGAATCAAGCAAAAGGTCGTCAGTCCTCCCAAGTACTAGAACGAGCTTCCTGCCGTACTCCGCTGTGAGCTGCTGAACAGTCTTCGTCAGGCTCGTCATAATGAACTTGTCGAGTGCTGGTTGAACCTGAGCAAGATGGCGTAATAGCGAATCGATGTGCACATCTCCCCTCTCGGGCTTTACCAGAGTTCTCAACCTATTGTCGAAGATTAGAAGGCCTGTATCCGTGCCTCTACGCACAAAGTTGTAGCACAGAGAAGCGGCTATGTCTGCACCTACATCAAGACTTGTGTCTTCCCCGTTCTGCACTCCCATGTCCTTGCCAGTGTCGAGAACTACTGTAATTGCCGAACCCACCTCTCCAGCCATGATCTTGGTCTTAGGCTTATGATCTGGAGACTTTGCCATTGCCTTCCAAGAAATTACCTTGTACTCGTCGCCAGCTTGATAGTCCCTTATACCCCAAATTTCGCTGCTCCTCCCTCTCTTGTTTGGCGCGACGACTCCAATAATTCCAGCTCCGAGTGATTCCGCAGCCGTCGTAAATGGGTAGATGTGCGGGAGAACGAGTATTTCCTGTTCGTCGTCGAAAATGAAAGTCTTGCCAGAAATCAGCAGCCAGTCCATTATTGTGACTTTAGTTCTGGAGAGTTTGTGCAAGCCCCTCTTTGTCACTTTGAACGATTTCACAAGATTGTAATCTTGTCTGGGATTGAAGACTACTATGCCCGTATTAATATCGAGGTTCAGAGTCTTGCATGAAAACTCGACCTTCGAGTTTGCAGGGAAGGATCCTTCGTATCTAATCTTCAGACTTGTTGTGAGCTCGGCCGGAGGTACGACCTGCGTCTTGTCAATCTCACGTCTTACGTTGAATTTGTTGAACGGTTTTAGTATTCTAAAGACTACTATGTTCAGAGAGACGCTCAGGAAAACGCTCAGCGCTGCAAGCGTGGCGTCCGTTAGAAAGGTTAGGCTTGCAATTAGCAGCAGTAGAAACAGATTCAGTATGAGCCTGTTGTAACTCCTCATTTGAGATCAGATTGGGACTGCTACTTGATCCATCGCCTGCATCAGAATGTTCTTCATGAATTGTATTCCGAGACCCTCTCTCGCCTCTGGCGAATCGAACAGAGCATCTTGAGCCAACATTAATCTATGATTAAGAACATCAAAAGCAACTGCCTTTACATCGTCGGGGATGACGTACTTTCTACCCTCTGTTACGGCTGCATAGCCTTTCGCTGCGTAGAGCAGGGCTACCGAAGCTCTCGGGCTTGCACCCAACACTACTTTGGGCACCTGATTTGTGCCTCTGACAAAATCTGCAATATATTCAAGTATTTCGTCCTTGGCTTTCACTTGGGAGTGTATTATCTCTCCTGCAGCTAAGAGAGCATTCTTACTGATAACTGGCACGATGTTCATCTCTCTTGCAGATTTTCTCTTGATTATCTCAATCTCTCCAGCCTCGTCAGGATAAGCCATGATAAGCCTGAACAGGAACCTGTCGAGCTGTGCTTCGGGGAGGGGGAACGTACCTTCAAATTCGAGTGCATTTTTAGTTGCAATTACTGCAAAAGGTTCTTCGAGCTTCGTAGTCATTCCGTCCACACTAACTTGCTTCTCCTGCATGCATTCCAACAGAGCTGCTTGGGTCTTTGGAGGAGCCCTGTTGATTTCGTCAACGACTACTACGTTGGCAAATATCGGCCCTGGTCTGAACTCGAACTCCAATGTTTTAGGATTGTAAATTCTTGTTCCTGTAATGTCAGATGGCATCAAGTCTGAAGTCGATTGAATTCTCCTTACCGAGAGACCGAGAGAGTTTGCAAATACCGTCGCCAATAGGGTTTTCGCGGTTCCAGGCAGTCCTTCTATCAGGACATGCCCTCCAACAAGCGTTGCAATGATCAGTGAACGAGTAACATCGCTGAATCCTACGACATGCTTCTGCACTTCATTGATGATTGCATCAGCAATTTGCTTTACGTCTTTTGTGTCCCTTGCTGACTCTATCATCTTCTACACCTTTATCGACTCAATAGACGAGCTTAACATGCTCTTGATCTGCTGCATACCGGTTATGTCCCTCTCCTCTGGTGAATACATGGCTTCCTGCTTTAGCACTATTCTATGATTAAGAATGTCAAAAGCAACCGCTTTTACATCCTCTATTGTTACGTAGTCTCTACCTCCAACTAATGCTGCATAACCTTTTGCCGCGTTGAGGAGTGCTACCGTTGCTGTTGGGCTAGCTCCAAGAATAGCCTGCGGAAACCCTCTGGTCTTACGGACAACTTTCACCATGTAGTCGAGAACTTCATCGTTGGTCTTGACATCTGAGCGAATCAGACTGGCGGCTGAAATCAATGTAGAGGACTTCACTACTGCTTGGAGCTTCTGCCTCTTGCCCAGTTTCCTTTTAAGCATCTCAACTTCATCCTTCTTCTCTTGATAATCCAGCACAAGCCTGAACATGAACCTGTCCAGTTGAACTGCAGAAAGTGGGAACGTGCCTTCAGTCTCTATTGGGTTCTTTGTTGCTATAACCATAAAAGGCTGTTGCAGTTTTGAAGTTATTCCGTCAACTGTAACCTGAGTTTCTTGCATGCATTCCAACAGAGCAGCTTGAGTCTTTGGAGGGGCTCTGTTGATTTCATCTACGAGCACAACGTTCGCAAAAATAGGTCCGGGCCTGAACTCGAACTCCAATGTTTTAGGATTGTAAATCCTGGTGCCTGTAATATCCCCGGGCATCATGTCGGGAGTTGCCTGAATGCGCCTCATAGACAGACCCAGAGACTCTGCAAACACTTTCGCAAGGGAAGTCTTGGCAGTTCCTGGCACGCCTTCAAGGAGAACATGCCCTCCCACTAGCAGTGCAGTAATTAGGGAGCGCGTGTAGTTTTCAACACCTACCAGATGCTTGCTGACTTCGCCGATGACTTCGTCTGCGATCTTCTTGATTTCAGGAATTGTTTTTATCGAATCAATCATCTTGATCACTTAAGAGCTTACAGCCTTCACCGTCTGCTCTATTACTCCCCTTATCCGAACTAGACCGTATTCTTCTGATGGCGTAGATGGTCCTTCTTGCCTGAGCATTAGCCTATGATTAAGAATGTCAAACGCAACTGCCCTCACGTCATCCTTGGTAACATAATCTCTCCCTGCTACTGTTGCTGCATAACCTTTTGACGCCATCAATAGCGAAACTGCTGCCGTTGGACTTGCTCCGAGAACTGCCTGAGGTAACTTTCTTGTTGCCCTTACCATCTCAGCAATATAATCTAGAATATCGTCGCTGACCTTGATCTTCTCCTGTATAAGCTCTCTAGCAGAGATCAATGCGGACGCCTTGACGAGAGGTTTTACATTAACGGCCTCTCCTCTGTCATTCTTCCTCTTCAGGACTTCGACCCACGCTCCTCTTGGAGGGTAGTTCATTATCAGCCTTGACATGAACCTGTCTAGCTGAGCGGGAGGCATCTGGTACGTTCCTGCGAACTCTATCGGGTTCTTAGTTGCAATCAACATGAAAGGCTCCTTCAACTTTGTAGTGACACCATCAACTGTAACCTGAGTTTCTTGCATGCATTCCAACAGAGCAGCTTGAGTCTTTGGAGGGGCTCTGTTGATTTCATCCATCAAAACCACATTTGCAAATATAGGTCCTGGCCTGAACTCAAAGTCCATAGATTTGGGGTTGAAGATGTGGGAGCCTGTAATGTCTGCAGGCATTAGGTCTGGAGTCGATTGAATCCTTTTGAATGCAAGGCTCAAAGAGTCTGAAAATATCTTTGCCAAGTACGTCTTTGCTGTCCCAGGTACGCCTTCAAGGAGAACATGTCCCCCTGTCAATAAAGCGATGATCAAAGATTTTGTAACGCCTTCCCAGCCGACAACATAGGACGAAACTTGGTTTTCTATAGCTTCGGTAATCTTCTTGATTTCAGAAATCGATTTTACGTCTTCGATCAAACTTTCACCCTGCTCTTGACTGCCTGTAATGTAGGAGCTATGCCAAGCCACCTTGAATAGTTGCTAAAATCATCAGTTGTTAGAGGGGAATCCCCATAGGCATGGGATTCCATCGATGTAAGAATTGGTATCAGAATCTTCTTCTGCTCGGGGAACTTTGCAGAAAGATATGAAACCATCTCCCGAGCCGTGTTGGAGTTCTTGTACTTAAACCCAGCAGCGACTGCGGCCTTTTTCAGGCTATCCATAACACGCATGAATTTCATGTCGTACTTTGACAGAGGCCCCTGCATCTGCTTTTTCTTGAAGGGGTTTATCTTCAAAACTACAGCCTCAGCAATGAGTGCTATAGCTAGACCTCCAAGCAAGTAAGTGCTTATCGGCTTGAATATCAGAGTAAGCTCGCTAAGAAGGTCTGCCATCGTTTCAACCTTGCTTTGGCTTAACTTCGTCGTTAGGCTTGAAGTCTACATCTGTATAGGAAATTCTCAGGGCCAGGCTCAAAGTCTCTTTTGCCTGCGACCAAGGAATGTAAACTCCTCCAGGCACTGCTAGAATGTTATCCCAGTCTCCGGCAGGCTCGATTATTGTTTTGACATCGCACGAAGCCGCTGCTCCTTCGTATTCAGGCAGTTCTGCCTCGCCTCCTGCCTGGAGCCTGCATTTTACCGACTGCGCTTTCTTGCCATCTATCAGAGCATCGCTGAGAAGAACCTTCTTGCTTATGTTATTCTTGAACGTGACTAAGACGTAATCTGAGGGGGCCACTTGCCAGTCCTTTGTCAGCGAAAGGACTTTAATGCTCTGAGGGATTTTATCGACCTCATAGTTTGTAATTGTAAGTGTGGAATTCTTTGTCACTATAATGTTGTAAACCCCGGAATCTCCATATTTGACAACGTATAATCCTCTTTCAAGCCTTACTTGTGCCAAGCCGCTATTGTTTGTCCTGACCTCAGCAGTCACTCCTGGTACTTGGCCCTGCTCTCCAACTGCAAAGAACTGTACAGGAACATCTGGTGCTGGAGCTATGCGCGGAGAACCTACCAAGGGACTCGTTTTGGTTATTGCAACTATTGAAATCACGTTGGCTGGAAGAGGAGGAGGAGGGGCAGGCTTCGGGTCTGGATAAACGAGAATTATGGCTCCGCCTACTATAACAGCTAGCGTGAACAAAGCAAGCTGATATGCGGTCGACCGCCTGGTGTCAGATGTTGAAGTCATTCGTCCAAGCCTCTTTTAGGGGATAAGGCATTCCACCCAAATACCATATTAATGAACTTTCACATTTATTGTGATAATTGAGATTATTTTCAATTTTTTATTAGTTCTCTCACCTTTTTGAAGACTTCAATCCACATTTCCCAAGTAAGTTTCTTTGTCTGTGTATTCTGCCTGCTCGGATGGTATGATGCAATTAGAATTGGATATCCTTCGTATTTGTACACTGAGCCGTGCTTGAACTTGGGCTTTTCAGATAGACTAAGATGTTTGAGATAGGAATTGAATGCTATCTTGCCAAGAGTTAAAACCACTTTCAAGTTTTTTAGAATTTGTAGCTCTCTTCTCAGGTAGCGGGAGCAGTTTTCAATTTCCTCTTTTGTTGGTTTATTGTCAGGAGGAGCGCACCTTGCTACTGCGGTTATGTAAGCCCCTTTTAGCTGCAAGCCATCGTCTTTTGCATTGCTGAATGGTTTATTCGCAAAACCAATTTCATTCAGAGCCTTTGCCAGCCAATTGCCCGAATCGTCCCCTGTGAACATTCTGCCTGTCCGGTTGCCACCATGCGCTGCCGGTGCCAGCCCTATGACGAGCAGTTTTGCATTCAAATCTCCAAAACCTGGAAGAGGTCTGCCCCAGTAGTCCCAATTAAGAAACCTCCTGACCTTCTTCCTTGCTACTTGTTCCCTGTAGGATACAAGCCTCGGGCATGCTCTGCACCTAATGATTTCTTTATTCAGCAGTTGCAGTTTGTTCTCTGTGGTTTTCAGGTGCGTTTACTCTATTCCTTTGGCTTCGAGATACTTTTCTGCGTCCAGTGCCGCTTCGCATCCATATCCTGCAGCAGTTATCGCCTGCTTGTAGCGGTAATCATGTACATCTCCAGCAACAAAGACTCCCTCAACATGTGTCTGTGACCATTTCTTCCTGACAACATAGCCCTTATGATCTAGCTCGATTTGGCCTTTAACGAAGTCTGTATTTGGTTTATGGCCTATTGCAACAAACATTCCTTGGCATTGTATAGTTGAGGTCTTCCCATCAGCAACATTCTGTATAACTACTCCCTCTAGCTTGTCCTTGCCCAGAACATCGATCACGGCACTGTTCCAGATGAATGAGATTTTAGGGTTTGCAAATGCTCTGTCCTGCATTATCTTGCTCGCCTTCAACTTGTCCCGCCTGTGAATTATTGTGACTTTGCTGGCAAATTTTGTCAAGTATAACGAATCTTCCATTGCAGAGTCTCCACCTCCAATAACGACAACTTCCTTGTCCTTAAAGAAGAAAGCGTCGCATGTAGCGCACGAAGAAACTCCCCTCCCTATGAGTTTCTTTTCAGACTCCAGCCCCAACCATTGTGCAGAAGCTCCTGTAGCTAGTATGATAGCATGTGATTCGATGACTTTGTCGCCAACGTGAACCTTCTTTGTTCCATTGGTCAGCTCGACCTTTGAAACATCGTCATCAATAAATTCCGCCCCGAAGCGCTCTGCCTGCTTCCTCATCTGGTCCATGAGTTGCGGGCCCATTAGTCCTTCAATAAAGCCCGGGAAGTTCTCTACGACGGTTGTCAGCATGAGCTGCCCTCCCCACTGAAAACCTGTGATGACTATGGGGTGCAGTTTCGCCCTCGCTGCGTAAATGGCAGCGGTCAGACCTGCGGGTCCCGAACCAATAATCACTAATTTTGCTATCATTATTGTGGAAGTCTAATTTGCGTTTTTATTAAGCTTAGAGGCACTAGATATCGAGTTTCTTGGATGCTTTGGCATCTATAACGGCCTTACCGCCAGTTCTGCTTGCCAATACTGCGCCGCAGGACTTGCAGTTTATGTCAATTGTGGTATGTGAAAATATTACTTGCTCGTTGCCGCATGCTGCACACTGAGCGAGCACGAACATGCTCTTCGGCTTCGGTATCAACACTCTTTCCTTTTGCACGAATCTCATCTCGTTTTGGTAGTTTTTAACTCTTCACTATTTCTTGCTTTGATGATCTTGTTCAAGTCTAGCAGAGAATCTATAATCGTGTCAGCACCAGCTTTGCTGAACTCTTCCCTAGTCGCACCAGTATAGACAAACGCTACGAACTTTATTCCTGCATTTCTCGAAGTCTCGAGGTCTCTTAATGCGTCCCCAGTGTAGATAACTTCCTTTGGTGGGAAACCAAGTCTTTTGCATGCAAGCAACAATGGCTCAGGGTCGGGCTTCTGCTTCACGGTGTCCTCTGGAGTTACAATTGCGTCAAAATAATTCAGGTGGTTTTTGAGCTGATCCTTCAATGAAGCAAGCCTTTTAGAAGTTACTATAGCTTTCTTTAATTTGACTTGTTTTAGAGCAGTTTCAGCATTGGGGACTAATTGCAGGTTAGAGTGAGTTACCTTGTTAACCTCATCATAGATTTTTCTGGCTTCTGGATTTTCGCCAAACAGTATTCGGAGGTTGATGCTTGAGGGCTGGCCGAGAAGTTTCCTAATTTCATTGTCAGCAGGTACCCTTACGCCGAGTCTCTTTGCAGTCTCCTGAAAGTTTGTGAAAATAGCCTGCGTGGAATCGAGTATGACTCCATCTACATCGAATATAACTGCTCGTATCATGTTTCAACTTAAGCTGCTATTTCCAATTTCCTGAGTCTTATGCCGTATCTCATTATTTCATAGCCGCATTCCTTGCACTTCAGTTTCAGAGTCTGCTTCTTGGTAGTCTTTGCAGTTCTGACCAGTTCAGGGAACTTCTGCCCGCCGTATCCCCTGCGATCTTCCTCGTGCCTTCTTGTGCCTAATGCTGAAGCGCGCTCCTTGCCCTTCTTGTAAAGTGAGACGGTATGTATTGCATGTCTCTTGTCCTTCGGGCAGTACGTTCGAATCTCCTTTGGAACCTTCATTGCTGAAACCTTTTACTAATCCGCAGAATTTTACCGTATATGAATGTTGTTAGCTCAGGTTCTGTGAAGTTGTCGGTTGATGACGAAGAAATTTCACGCTCTGTCAACCGAAGACTGCAAAGTTCAGGCCGTAGCATAATTGTTATACTCTAAAGTTTTGTAAAAGGTTTGTTATGACCTACTGAACAATAAGCTACTATGCTGCTCTACTATTGTCGCTTTATATGGCAACCTCCATCATCAATTTGCATGCAGGGGCGGGCAGATAGTCTCCAGCTGTTTTGAGACGATGGCAACTCTTCGAGAGATCCGGATACCCGCTTCTTATACCCCTACTCCCCCCAGGCCCCAGTCAAAACATAGGGGGCCCTACGCTCATAGTACCCTGTTTGTAGAAACTGTATGAACAAGCGGTACAAAGGAAGCTATCGCAGAGTTACCAGAAACTGTTTTGGAAACGGTAATTAGTAGGCCATAGATATTCGCAAGGTATGGTCAGCAAAACTATTCTTGCAGTAGCAATAGTGGTTGTGATTGCTATAGGCGCGGGCGTCTTCCTGATGCAGCAACCAGCACCCGAACAATCTATGGCACCCAAGCCTGCAGATCAGCCCCCGCAGAAAGAAGTTAAGCCTCCAGAACCTCCAAAACCAATAATCCCTCAAGAAGGCCTGTCAGCTTCACTCGTAATAGCACTGAACCCAAGAGGAGACATCAACATTACGGCAGCCAATAAAGCATTGAGTAGCGAAGGCATAGCAGCCGACAAGGAGGGAAGACTGTTCCTCGCTGATAGAGTGACGATGGGAGAGGTGTACATGGTAGATCCGAAGGATCCGAAACTGGTTACAGTTGCAAAGATTCCAAGGATGGAAGCTACTACAAGAGATGGAAGGAAGAACCTGGTCATCCCCAATGTATTAGGAATGACATTCGACAAGCAGGGCAATTTGTACATAGCAGCTTCTGGACTGCCGGGTCAGGATCCGGCAAAGCCCTTGGGCTTCATACTCAGAGTGGATGCGAACAAACTGAACCCATCTAATCCAGGCGACGCTACAGTATGGGCGACTGGAGTGCCTGGAGCAAACGGAATAGCGTTTGATAAGAACGGTAATCTTTACGCTTCCACATTCGCCGCTGGAATAATCTATATGGTGCCTCCTACTGGTGGAGAAGCTAAGGTCTTTCTACAGAGGCCCGGCACGCCGAATGGCATAGCCTTCGACGTGAACAACATAATGTACGTTGTAAGCACAAGAAATGCAAGCATCTGGAGGATAGAGCTCAATGCAGATGGTACTCTTAAGAATGTGGCAGAATATGTCAGAGATCCAAAACTGGTAGGTGGAGATGGCCTGCAGGTAGATTCTGCAGGAAATATATGGGTAGTTGCAAACGCCAGAAATGCTTTGGTTGCAGTGACTCCCGACAAGAAGGTCATAGATGTAGCAAAGAATGATAACAAAGGCCCTCTGGAGGCTCCAGCAAGCCTTGTCATAGTGGGCAAAATAGTATACATAGCTAATGCAGATTTCGAAGCTGCTCCTGCTGCGTTCGGTGGAGATGCTAACGAACCTGGAAACAGGCCAAGATTACCGGGTGCAGGGCCGGGCGTTGCGAAGGTAGAGATAGGGATCGAAGGCGCTCCGGTTCCGCCATAGCACGATTGACGCTCCTAGTGAGCGTCTTTTTTTTGCAACAAGCTTTTGTACATTGCATTTTAGAGTAGGTTAGATGCCGGGAAGGATAGTCTGCATTTCGCACAGCAAGGATGTTGATGGTTTATCATCAGCGGCACTGGTGAAGATGGCTACAAACGCTATCGTCCATCTTACAGATTACGGAGAAATTCTTAGCATTCTACCCAAGGTCAAGCAAGGTAGCGACGTTTACATCTGCGATCTTGGGATGAACGAAGCTATTGCAAAGGGATTTGTAAAAGAGGTCAGAAGGTTATCATCAAAGGGGAAGGTCGTTTACATAGACCATCATCCTCTTTCTGATTCATTAAGAAAAGAAATTAGCAATGCGGGCGCAAAGGTGGTAAATTCCCCTCGAGAATGTGCTGGTGTCCATACTTACTGGCACCTAAAGAAAAAGCTTCCCAGAAGAGCGACTCTGCTGGCATGCTATGCTGCCGTGACCGACTATATGGACCATGGCCCGATTGCCAGAGAGCTGATAGGAGGTTTTGACAGGCAGTTTGTACTGATGGAATCGACTATGCTAGCTTACGCCATATCTTACAGCGGAGGCAACCAGGACTTTCTTATGAAGATAGTTGACTCTCTGGCAGAGCTAAAGGCCCCTCATCAAATAGAAGGCGTTGTAGAGTTTGCGCAAAGGCAGGCTGAAAACGTCAGCAGGATGCTTCAGTTAATAGGCAAGGTGGGGAAGAATTACAAAACCTTCGCATATACAGAATCAAAAGAATACTCTCTCGGTCTGGTTGCAAACCTGCTAATAGGAGAGTTTCAGGTTCCTGTCGGTGTGGCTCTGCGCAAGGAGCCCAACAATTTCAGCGAAGTTTCGATGCGAGGACATTATAATGATAAACATCATCTTGGAGAGATTGCTAGAAGAGTTGCCAAGAAACTAGGGGGCGCTGGAGGAGGGCACGCAAAGGCTAGCGGGATAAGGATCCCGACTCCAAAAATACCGGAGTTCTTGGAACTACTAAAACAGGAATTTACTCCCTGAAAGACTCGTGATAAGCCTGATGCAGACTCTCTATTCTGTGCTTAGATATGGCTGGGCCGTGCGAAACAAAACCTCCGCTGAAACCTTTTGGGACATGCAATAGTTCATGTATGACAACCTTCTCCTTTTCATGATCTGGAAGGTTATCGTATCTTTCGCTTATCACTTCTATAACATAAATTGGGTCAATCTCCAAGGCATCGTTCCATATTCTCGACAATCCGTGTATCCTTGCTCGGGTATGTTCTGATCTGGAACCCATCGACCTATAGAACAACAGTCTATCTTTCTTTACATGCATTAAGTTCAGCCTATCTACTATCGAGTATGCGAGGTCTCTGACATCGGACGCTTTGCTGTATTGTATCAATACACTCGGCCACGCAATTGCGATGCGAATAATATTTTATGTTAATTTTATTTGATCTACGTGGAGCAGTAATTACATCTATGCCCTTAGCACTTTCAGCATGTCCGATAATCTAATTTGCAATCCATAGCGTTTTTCGTTGAACCTCATGTGGAAGAACATGGACATTAGTCCAAAGAACTGCGTCTTCATGTCAAACTTGCCATCAATCTTTGTCTTGATGAACTTGTAGACCGTTTCGTATATTTTAAAATGCTGCAAGACCTGAGCCCTGTAAGCGTTCATGTTTTCTATGTAGTCTTTGAAGAAGGATGCGCACTGCAGGCTCGGTATAATGCCTTCGCCCAGCAATGGATAGACAGTGCCTATGCTCTCTCCAACGCCGATAACGTTTCCCTCGAAAAAGGGTTCGCACATTGCTGGAGGGGTTATCCTGATGGGCCTGCCAGTCTTGCTGATCACTTGCCCGTCGTGTTCCTTGAGGAATCTGTAGAGGAATTCGTTGTGCCTTTTGTTATAGTCCCCTGCACCTACATGCGCATATCCATTCCCAAGAGGGAAATACCAGAAATATCCAGACAGATCGTCAAACGGTTTTATGTAAAAATCGTCGAAAGGAGGATCTTTGTACTTTACCTTGTACTGAACACAGGGTATCAATTTATCACCATGAATTCTTGGGAGTAATGGCCTGCTGAGCCCTGTCGCGTCGACGACCATATCAAAGTCGTTCTTAAAATTTGATCTGTTAACCCAAGAGCCGAAATGTGTTTCTGGCTTGTCTGCACTGTCCTGAATGAACTTTAACTTATCAAAACATACCAGGCCCTTCAACGGGATGTCAAAGGTTTCCTTCCCTATATCGACGAGCATCCTTTCTCCGTTGTGCATGATATAATCGTCGAAATTTAATCCGCAATCCTTAGCGAACTTGGCTATTCCATCCTTTGATGTGCCCCAAGCGCATACCGCGTCGAACTTGGAGGCCGGAAGCTTGTCAAAGGCAACTACCTTGTGCTGATCTCTAAGCTGATAGGCAAGGTACGAACCTGCTACTCCAAGACCTACGATGGCTATTCGCAAGACTATCTGCTCATGCTTTCTTTTTGGAGTGTTTTAACCCTTTTCTGGAGCCAGCCCTGCGTGCAAAAGATGACGGGGATCGCAGAATGAAGCAAGCTGTTAATGTTGTTAATGATGAAGTGATGTTAATTGCTAAGATCGTATTTAACGCGACTATTTTCTTTTTAAACTCTTCAGAGTAGGCTCTATCTGATTCTTCAACAAGTCCATGGCCCTCTTCGGTGCATTGCCTACATGCTTCTGGACACTCATCAATTCATCAATCCTCTTCGCTGTTAGATACTTTGAAACCTCTTTATCTTTCTTTATTATCTCTGCTAAAGTGTTCTTCTTTCCTGTCTGTATTGCCTTCCACGCTTCGGCTGAAATTGATCTAAACTTTTCGTGCATCTTCTGCCTGTCTGCTCCCTTCTTTGCAATTTCCATCATCATTGGCTCTATCGATGCGAATGAAGCGTAATTTTGTAGATTGGCTTTGATCTTTGCGTAGGAGATTTCCATCCCTTGAACTATCCTTCTGTACTGTTTCAAGCATTCATCTATTGCTAGAAATGCTTCTGGTATTATGATTCTCCTGTTAGCAGAATCGTCTAATGTTCTTTCGAATATTGAAGATGATGCGTTTGAAAATGCCACGTTAGGCAGTGTCGAAACATATCTTGCTAAAGAGCAGGCTCTCTCTGCAGAGACGGGGTTTCTCTTGAATGGCATTGCACTGGAACCTACTTGCTTTGTGCCAAACGGTTCGGAGAGTTCTCCGAATGGAGGAGATTGCAAGATTCTAACGTCTAAGCAGAACTTGTGGACGCTCTGGGCTATACTTGCGAGCAAGGAGAGTATTGCAAGATCGATTTTTCGAGGATATGTTTGTCCGGAAATTGGGTGAGCTTCTATTCCCAGCTTTTTCATGACTATATCTTCCAAATTCTCTGCTTTGCCTTTAAGGAGTGCAGTGTATGATGCTGCTGTGCCTACTGCTCCCTTCATTCCTTTTCCCTTTACAATATTTTCATTCATGAAATCGAGCGTTTTTAGATCTAATAGCAAGTCTTGAGCATAAGCAGCGAACCTGTATCCTAATGTTGTTGGCTCTGCAGGCTGTAAATGTGTCCAGCCCATGCACGGTACTGAACTGTTCTGCTTGATCTTTTTTGCGAGCTCTGCAAGAACTTTAATTATATTGGCTCTGATAATTGCTAAAGTGGATTTAATTCTGATGATATCAGCGTTGTCCTCAATGTCTGCTGAAGTTGCTCCGAGGTGAAGCTTTCCTCCTCCTACCTTTGCCTGCTCTGCAAACGTTTTCAATTCAGCCATTAGATCATGGCCGATTTCTTTCTCTATTTCGTGGGCTCTCTTTAGATCAATATAGGATTCTGAGGAATATTTTTTGATGTTTTGTAACTCCTCTGTTGTCAATAGTCCGTATTGCTGCTGTGCCTCTGCTAAAGCTAGCCAGATTTTTCTCCAGATTGCCCTGTAGTTCTTTTCTGAGAATAATTGGCGCATTTCTTTGCTGCCGTAGCGCCAAGAAAATGGTGAAAGGAATGTTTCATGGTTGAAAGATTCTTCTGGCATCTCATCTATAGCCCTCGAATTGTTGTAAAATAAACATTCAACTCTAGGTATAAACGCCAGCTTAGGAAGCGGGGATTAATGCAATAGACCAAAAGCAGAGATGGATGAGCTTGCTAAAACAAGCACTTACCACCCAAAATGTTACACCCAAAGAGAACACCCGATAATGATACGGTGTACTTGTATATTCCTAAAACCTTATTAGAACTGTAGAGTCGCTTCGAGCCCACATAGCCAGTGAAGTCATGGTGGGCGTAACTAAACTCTCCAAGGTCTCATTAATTGTTCCAAGAAGCGATATTCCTGCAGCGCTGAGGCGACTTTCCGAATTTGGCATGTTTCACCCAGTTCAGCCTCAGTCCGAATCCTATGACCCCAAACTAGATGAATTGGCATCAAAAGCGTTCAAAGTCTACATTGCATTAGGAGAAATTATCCGTGATACAAAGCTGCAGCTAGAACCGGGCGTAATAGAAATCCTCATGAAAGGCTATAACGTTTCAAAAGAAAAGTTCACAGCAACAGACTGGGAAGATTTAGTCAATAAAGTAGAAGTAGAAGCCGAGCCTCTCATAGATGAAATCAACAGAGCCTTGGGAGAAGCTGCAGATGCGGAGAAGAGACTGCAATCGGAAAGCGCCATGAAAGAAGCCCTAAAGTTAGTTTCAGGATTTTCCATTGATTTCAGACAGTTCACCTCTTTAAAGAGGTTCCATGTTGTCTTCGCAGTTGCAGCATCAAAAGATCTGTTAGAAATAAAGAACAGTCTGCCCGATTCTATAATCATAGACTCTCCTTTAACAGAGACTGAGAGCGCTGTCGTAATAGCATCCCCGAGGGCCATAGGAGCTACGGTAGAAAAGGTTCTCCGGAGTTTTGAAGTCGAGCCATTCTCAATACCTGCAGATTTGCCTCAGAACCCTGCAGAAGCCTACAAAGCCATAGAGGCAAGAGCTTTAGAACTTCAGAACAAAGCAGAATCTTCAAAGCAAAAGCTTGCAGAGGCTGTAACAAAAAATCAAGATAGAATCCTTGCCTTGCACGAGGTTTCCAAGTCTGCATACGAAGTCCTCAACCAGATGAAAAAATCTGGAGATTTGAAGAGAATGGCCATAATTCAGGGCTACATTCCTTATGTTGATGAACACAGATTCAATGAGACTTTCGGGAGATGGATTACCCTAGCAGAGGGGGTGCATGAACAACATGGAAATCATGGAGAACAACATGCGCAGGAAATTCCGACATTAATGACTAACCCAAGTTTCACGGGCTCCTTTGAAGCCATAACTCTTAACCAAGGCTTTCCCCGCTACGGCGAATTCGACCCAACTATAATAATTGGCATTGTCTTCCCCATATTCTTCGGCATAATGTTCGGCGATTTGGGCCACGGGATGGTAATGTTGCTTTTCGGCCTGCTGCTGTTCCAGAGAGGGACTCCCGGATTAAAAAAATGGGGTATGATATTCGCTGTTGCAGGTGCAAGCTCCTCTATAATGGGTGTGTTGGTAGGAGAAGCCTTCGGACTTGAAATAAGACCATATCTCCCAGCTTTGGGCCAATTCACAGTTCTGGAGCTGGTAGAAAGGTTCCACGAAGGAGAAGCGCTGGCTACCCCGATCATCAATACGGTGACCCTGAAATTCATGCTGAAGGTCACATTGATGCTCGGCATGCTACACCTAATCAGCGGAATCATCGTCGGCCTGTGGAATGAGGTCAAACAGAAGGAGAATAACGAGATAATAATCGAGAGGATTCCGACCCTTACAATGTATATCGGCCTTATCATGGTAATGTTCGCCGTTGTGGGTGCAAGGTTCGATGTCTTCGGATCCTTTTCAGATTATAATCATGCAACCCCCATATTCTTCTTCTTCAATGGTCCTCCAGTAGCCATAACTGCCAACATAGGCGCAGCAATTCTTGTATGCTCGATAGTATACTACATTACTGCAAAGCCCCTGTTTATCAAAATGGGCAAAATTCCGAAGGAGCCGATTGGCATGGTGCTTATGGTGGGCGTAATTGAGGGAATTATCGGTAAAGTTCCCCAACTACTTTCGAATACCATAAGCTACGTCAGGCTTGCAATCCTGCTGGGAGTCCATGCTGCTCTCATGATCGTTGTAAACAAGCTCTGGCAAGCAGGCCTCTGGATAGTTCCAGCAATAGTGATCTTGAATATCTTGATTATCGTATTTGAAGGACTGATCGTCTACATCCAAGACTTGAGGTTGCATCTCTACGAATGGTTCACGAAGTTCTATGGTGGAACTGGAGCTCCATTTAGGCAGCTCAAACCAGTAACTCTAAGATCCGAAATAGAGTGGAAGTAACTACCTCGCGTAGACGAGTTTCTGCATTATCGCCTTGGGGCCTAATGAGTGCTCTACTCCAAAGGCTATGGCAGATATGTTTCTTGCTTCCAATTCTTTTAGCCTTACGAGGCCCAGCACCACGCTTTCTGTAAAAGCGTCCCACAAGAACGGACGAGTCGCCCTCTGGTAGCCGAAACGCCTAAAAGCCTCTTCAAGGCCAGATATCATGGTAGCATCATTTTCGCTGGCTTGAGGAACTAGGTTCCTGTATCTCGTTCCTGTCAGATACCTGATAGCATCAGCAACCGTTGCTGCGGCTATCATGCGCTCCAGAATATTCTTTGGGGCATCAAATGTTGGCTCAACAATCAAAGAGCGCACCTGCGCCTGCGAAACCTCCCAAGACTTTGCCCTCAGAACTGCAAGGACATTGTAGGAATCTACATCTACGGCGATGAGAGGCCTTAACCTTCCGAAGCCCTTCCTTGGAGCAGTTTCAAGTATGCCGTCATACAGAGCCCTGTCAAGATAAACATCAAAGACATCCAACTTTTGTGTACTTCTATATGCCTTAATGGCGTTGTCAATAACTTTGTAAAATTCCGTCCCTCTGAACGTGGTGACAACTTCGTCCAAGCTGGCAACCGCAACTGCCCTTGCAATCAGATCTCTCCTTCTTATCAGCTCTTCAGCATGCATGTCAAGATACCTTTGGATTTCTTCGTAAGACCTTCCAATCGCCTTGCCCTTCAAAACAGTCTTCAAATCGCCTACAATATACTTCATGTAGTAAGCGTAGAGGACACTCGCGTCAGGATAGACCTTCATCAAATTGTAGTGAAGGCTCGACACATGCTCCCTTACCGCAAGCTCTATCTTGTATCCAGAATACGGCTGCTGAACCTTTGAAACTGGGTCAGAATAGGGTGTAGCCTTCAGCTTCGTGATCAAATCAGATAGGTCTCTGGACTCTGCAAAAGATTGAAGCATTGACTGAGACAACAGAGTACCCTTCAGAGCGTATGATTTCGTTACAGGGTACGTAATGTTTGAGCCGCTGCTGACTACCTTCAAAGGCTAATCGCCCAGAACCGCTTTTACAACAGAATCAACCGCCTTATCTAAGGCTGCATTGATCTTGCCCTGCAGTTTCTTAACATCTACATCGCCCTTTTGGACTATCTCCTTGGCGTTTCTTTCAGCGTCTGCAGTAGCTCTGTTAAGTTCATTCTTCACGGTCTCGTTTGCGCTCGAAACTATCTGGTTTTTTATCTTCTCAGCTTCGTCCCTTGCCAATGCTACAATAGCCCTCTTCATCTCTTCCGCATCTGCTTTAATTGCATCGATCTCCTTCTCCATCTCCGATAATGTTGATACTACTCCTTCCAAATGTGAAGATTCGGTGCGTGACAAGGCTTCCAGGAGTGCTTTTTGTTTGAAATAAAAGTCTTTGGAATTTATGACGTAAGTTTGAGGATCGCTTGCGCAAGTTCTCCTCCCGATTCTTCTAAGGCAACTCTCGCCCTTTCCGGCGAAACTCCAGTCTGCTGTGCAACTAGCAGAACATCCTCTTCAGTAAACTTTGGCTTCTCTCTAACAATTTCTTCTATATTCTCGCCTACGACTTGAAACATCCTCGTCCCTTTGGCCTTGACTTCGGAGACGCTTGCTTGTTTTACAACAATGTCCTTCTCCTTCGTCCTTATGATTACCTCTTGAACATCGTTAATGGGCTCAAAGTTAATGCCCATTCTATCGAGCATTCTCCTAGTCTGCCTGTTATCCAGTGGCAAAGCCATGGTTTATCCTACTCATACGGCAGTCTTATACTCTTCGGGCTATCACTTAACCTTCATCCTTAATGCTGACCAATTTTCATCAACGGCGATCATAGCTACTCCCTGCAGCCCTACCGATAGTGCATATTCGTAAATGCTATCTCGATTAATATCACTTTTAATCTTCGAACTTCCCTTTCTATACGTGACCCAGAGCATTCCATTTTGATTAAGATATTTCTAAGTTTAGGCAGTTGCTCTTCAAGGAAAGGCTGGAGTTTGTTAAACAATACGCCGATCATGTGGGAAAGGCGCCTAACAAAGTTTGGAGCTCCGATCAGAAGGATGTTGTAGGAAATTAACGTGGCATTAGGCTTATTAAACCTCTGAAGTTTCGGTGCTTGGAAATGAAAGTAGTCGCGGTCGGAGGGAGGAGCTTTGTTTCCGGTTTCATGCTCGCAGGCATCGAAGGAGTAGAAGTTGTGAACTCTAGGAAGGCCCTCGAAGAAGTTAAAAGATTAATGACAAATAAGGAAATAGCCTTGATACTTGTCAGTGATGCTCTCTCCAAGGAGATAAGGAATGAACTTACTGATATAAGGTCGAAGAACCCTGTCCCTCTCATCTACGAAATTCCCGCCCCGGGAAGCAAGCAGGAGAAAGTCGAATATAGAGAACTTATCAAGAGGGTTCTGAAAGTAGGTTAGCACTTTTGCCTTATACAATGAAGTAGCATCCCAGCCCCAGATGAAGAAATACTTGGAGATTTATTAGAAAAGGATTCCTTGTGTACGAGGAGGAGATTGGGCTACATAGAATTACACCCGAGGGTTTCAATTCATGCGAACATACGAGGGAATGCGAGATGCAACCACTAAAAGGGAGTAAGAACGCAACTTGGGGCCCGTTTTTGAAAGGGAGAGCTAGGGCCCATTAGCTTTACAAAACCAAGAAGGGTTAAGAGTATTTATGGAATCCCTCTAGGGAGAGCTGACCAAGTCTGCCTAAACCCATCAGTACGAAGATGAAATGTTGCACCTAACCTATTGGTTAATCAATGCGAAACGCAAAAGTTGCATGGAAGATGTGGTTAGTCGCCATGGCGAGAGTTGATTCGGTAAAATGAGTAATGTTAAGAAGTCAGAACATAATAACAAGATATCGAGTTCTTCTTTGGGATTGCTCGAGAATGAAACAGAGCTAAAGCCACAACTGCGTAGGATGATACTAGCAAAGATAGGTATAGAACCGCCTACCCAAGAAAGTTTCGATATTTTCATTGCGACCCTCAAAACCATACAAACTCTTGGGAGGAGGAATAAGGACTTGAGATCGTTGGAGGGTCATCGGGCCCCAATATTGCCTAACTTGGCGAAATTAGGGCAAATCGAAATTGAGTTTCTGGAGTCCGAACTAGGACGAGCAAGTATTCCTATTAACGAGTGTCAGGTTCGTGTCCAGAAGCTAATCCCCCAAGCTGTAAGGAAAAGGTTCGCGGCCTACTACACTGTAGACGAAGGTAGTGAGCTCATGGCTTCAATAACATACGAATACATGAAGGGGAATAGAAAACACAAAGTAGTTCTCGCAGACCCCTTCCTTGGTTCAGGCCGAACACTTGCCAATGCGATAAAAAAATTTGGAGTTGAGAGGCTGGAGAAGGTCTGGGGTATAGAACCACTTCCCTTACCAGGCCTTGTTGCATATGCTTCGTTATTACAAGCGGTAGGGGGTAGGGAAGAAATTGTAACTGTATTAACCGGGGACGCATTCGAGGAGATACCAAAATCCATCTCCACATTTGCCGACACTGGATTGCCAAGGGCGGATATTATTCTCACCAATCCACCATTTACTAGATGGAAATACCTAGAAAAAACGTATAGGAAATTTCTGCTGAGCGTGGTAGGAGGACTAGATTACAAGAAATACGTCACTAGGCAAGAGCCAAGCCTCCAAACGCTATCTATGTTCCTCTCAGATTACGCGCTAAGTAATGAAGGCTTGTTGGTAGCTGTTCTGCCGTCATCGACGTTCTATACTATATATGGAAAAGGGTACAAATCATTGTTGAAAAGCAAGTACGATGTTCCCGCTCTGGTTCAGATCACAGATAGAGTGTCGTTCTCAGAGGACAGTGGGTTTAAGGAGATCATACTAGTTGCAATCAAGGAGACTCGCAGGCGTAGGCCAACTGCATTCGTTGATCTAGAGAACAACGCCGATGAATTGGCAAAATTGATCATGGGCGAAACAGAACCAAGGAACATTAGCAACCTCATTGACCTTCATGAGTTGCCGCGGTTTCTAGATATGAACTGGTTAGCACTATTTAGTCAGAATGGGATCCGGGCCATTATTACTGAAATGTTTTCTCACGGGCTAGCAAATCAGATGCTTGGTTATTGGAATGATGTGCTAGGTAGAAAGAGTTTGGTTAGGGGTATTGAGATGTACGGTCCTGAATTCTTTTTCGTTCCTAACAAGTACTGGAGGCTTATCAAAGAAAAAAGAAACGGTCTAGAGATAGAGAATATAGACAATGGAACAAGATTAGTGCTCAACAAGGAATTCCTAGTAAGGACTCTGCGAAAGCCGAGTCTTTACAGTCGTATTATTGAAGCAAATTCAGACAGATACATGCTTTCTGTCCCTCCGTTGGATCTACAGGATTTACCAGAAGAACTTCGACATTACATTCGCTTGGGACAGGAATTTCACACCGCCGCACCGGCCATAAATTCATATGGTAAATATTGGTATAGTCATATACGCAAGCAGATCGGGACTAAGAAGCCTGTCGGCCATGTATTCATTCCAGACAAGGTAGATTTGCAGTTCAAGAATAGAGGCGTCTTTGCTAATTATGCTAGGGAAAACACAGCGGCCTCCAAAAACTTCTATATAGTCAAGGACATGGATGAAATTACTGCAAGACTT
>JACPSZ010000021.1 GCA_024860875.1 Nitrososphaerota archaeon
AAGATGAGGGTCAATGCTGCATTGATAACATGGTCCCATGAACTTCATGGTATAGCAACGTTCAGAGATGTTGTGAAGATTCTTGCAGAAGAAGCAAAGCAAGAGCCGCAAACATACATAGTTGGTTTGCCAGACGATCCATTTGAAGCTGAAACTGCTAAAACAAAATTTTCCAAGATCGTTGCAACGCTGTCAAAGAGCATGGAGATAGTCGAAGCCAGAGCCAAAATCAAGATGCAAAAAGGATCTAAAGACAGGGAAAGGCGGAGGTATCAGGTGATGGTCTCCATAGCCACCTTGAGCAACATCCATAACTTTTCAAGAGAAGGTTTCCAGCTTTCAGATGTATTCGATCAGCTGCAACAGAGCATAAGACGCATTAATGTGAAAAAGCCGAAGACAAAGCCTACTGCACGGAAGATGTCTGAAACAGAATAGGAACTAGAACCGAAGAGGCTTTATTCCATGCCTATCATGTTCACTTAATTGAAACTATTGCTTTGCACGATGCTCGTATCTTTGCTGATGTTGCCTATAGTTTCAGCCCAAGCGAATGATAATTCTGCATACATCAAGGAGTTTCCTGTTCCTCAGCCGTACCTGGGCCCTCTGGCAATAACATACCATGATGGAAAGATTTGGTTTACTCTTGACGGCTCAAATGCCATAGGCGTCTTCAACCCTAGCGACGAGTCTTTCAAAATGTACGCTCTACCTTGGCAACCAACCAATCAGGTGAGCCAGTATGGCATGGAGGGAATTGCTGTTGATAAAGATGGCATGGTGTGGTTTACTCATTCCAGCACATCGAGGATCGGAAGATTCGACCCGAAGGTGCAGACATTTTCGGGGATAGTGGTAAGGCCCAACGCATCAATATTCAAAGTACTCCCTGACAAAACTGGGAACGTTTGGTACAGCGACATCCAGAACAACAAGATAGGTTTCGTTTCACCTGACGGTACGGCGAAAGAATTCGATATGCCGACTGCAAAATCAGGCCCTGCTGGTTTATTCTTTGACTCATCTGGCAAGTTGTGGTTTACTGAAACTTTTGCGAAGAAAGTGGGTGTACTAGACCTTCAGACGAATGTGATAACAGAGTTTCCTGCACCGCGGGACTTTATCAACTCTCCTGTAGGCATTGTTGTCGATAACAATGGGATCGCATGGGTCGCAGACCACGGAGGTGCCGTAATAGTACGCTTTGATCCAAAGAGCAACACATGGGACAAGTTCATAACTTCAAGACCTCCCCCAGAAATATTTCCGATATCGCTTCCAAATGATCTTGCACTGGACAAGCAGGGCAATCTCTGGATTACAGAACATGGAGGAAATAAGATTGCCAAATTCGACCCTAAAACAAACCTTCTCACAGAATACGTGATTCCCAGCGTGCCTGCAATAACGTTATGGCTTACGATGGATGATGCTGAAAATGTATGGTTCGCCGAAGCCGATGCGGGCAAGATAGGCAAGCTTGATACAAAAAAGCGCGTGGCGTTTACTCTATCTGTTTCTGCTGATGTCGTGTCCGTATCTGCAGGCAAAGAATCGGTTTTCTCTGCAAGCGTAGAATCCTCTCAAAGTATTCCAAAGATTTCTATGTTGAGCTATGGTTTTCCAAGCTCGCTGAATGTCACCGCAAAGACAAAGGAGTTCGCTCTTCAAAGTGCAGGTTCGCAGAAAGCTGATTTCCAAGTCAGCATCAGACATGAGATAGACGCAGGAAAATACGGTTTCGCTATCAGCGCGAGCGACGGAAAGGTTTTCCAGACCAGAACCATAACTATCAATGTCGAAGCGTCAAGACCTAATCAGGACATACTTGTCTATGCTTCCATCGGAATTGTTGCAGTGGTTGTTGCGGCAATAGTGATATTCCTACTCGTATTCCGGCGCGTATGGAAGAGTTAAAGCAGTTTAAGTTTGGCCAGAATTAAACTTCATTATTGGGTCAGGTTGACTTGCCCGACCTACTCTCCCCTCCTTTTTCATCTACCATTTTGATCGGCTCGCATCACGGTCCCACTGGGATTCCTGCTAATTACAGCGATTCAGCCCATTGTAGGAGGATTACGCACGCAGTTCCAATCTTTATTTTGACGCGACTAACAGAGTGCACCCCGGTGGGATTTGGGCATAAACAGGTTCAAGGCCATTATATTTTTAGCTGTCCTCTAACATGTTTAGCGCGTGATGTATTCCTGCATAAACTGCAGTCCTCAACTTCTAAGAAAACTCTTCGCGGAAGCTAAGGGAGGCTCATACATAAGGGTGTTAATGATGGTCAGTTAACTAGCTTCTTTCCTGATCCCCTCTGTCTGATTACAAAAACGCCAACTGCTCCCACGACTGCGAGTACTACAATTAACTGAGTAAAATCAGTTCTCCATTTTGCAACAATAACTTTAGGCGAATCCACTAAGATTCTGGAATCGGGACTGTCTGAATTAAAGTCGCCTGTCCATCCATCAAAGACCTCTTGTACCAAAAAGCCAACAGCGGTTGTAGACAAGCCGATTTGAACAGTCGATCCTGAGTCATGCCATCCATCTCCGATAACTTGGCCATATTGAGAATTAATTGTCACAAGGTACTGCGTCTTCCAATTTGCTCTAGTCATCTTTGGCGAATCCATTGGTATAGCGAGGGTAGTTTCCTTTGTATTGCCAAGCCAGCCCGCGAATACATGTCTGGTGCTGTTTGCGTATTCCAATGTTGGAGTGCGTACAGAAACCGTAGCTATGGAATCTTTGTCGAACCATCCTCCATTGGAGATGGCTTGTGGGAAATCTGACTCCACAAGCAGAAGAAACTGAGTCTTCCAGTCTGCTTCGAAACTTAACGGGCTAACAACTTCAACATCAAATAACGGCGGCCTGTCTTCTGCACCTTTCCAAGCTTTTAGCACACGCTGGGTTCCATTCCCCAAGTCAACCATAGGCTCTACGGAGATTACGTTTCGAGAGCCCTTGTCAAACCAGCCCTGTCCAGAGGACTTACCATAGATGGATTTTACAGTAACAAAGTATTGCGTCTTCCATTCAGCTCGAACAGCCTTTGGTTTGTCCATCAGAACTTCCAAACGCTGATTTGAGGATTGCGCATCTCCTGACCAGCCACCCAAGGCACGTCGCGTCAGGTTACCTTGGTCTATAACAGGATCCATGATGACAGGCGTTCTTGCACCTTGATCGACCCAGCTTTCATTCTGCTTAATGCCGTAATCACTTCTTACTGATAGCAGGTACTGTCGCGCCCACTCAGCCGATATTCGCTTTGGCTCATTTACAGTAATCGTAGTGGTTGGAGTCTCTGCAGTTGCCGAGCCGGCCCATCGCCTGAATATGGCTCGGGTCTGGTTTCCGAAACCGACTTCTGTTGATTGGAGACCGATTGTTGCACCTGCTCCCGAGTCATACCATCCTTTGCCAGTCGATTCACTAAATGGTGTCGAAACATCGACAAAGAATTGCGTAACTGAACGGAAGGTGATTGTTTGCGGGACATTTATGGTTATGGGAGGGGTAGTAAATGTTCCAGAAGTCTGCCTTGCAATGGGTTGAGGATTAGCGTTGCCAAGCTGCCAAGAGACTAAGACGAGTCTGGACCTTCCTGCTTCTTCGTTCCAAATGTAGCTCGCCGTTGCCTGCACCTGTGAATCTGCGTCAAACCAGTTGCTTGAAGGTTGAGAGCCCCCTGCGATCGTCAGCAGGTACTGCCTCTTGTAGCTCAGCACTAACGAGCCATCCTCTGTAACCCTGATCGTCTGGGTAGGATTTTGGCCACTCAGTAACCCGCTCCATCCTGCGAATAGGTATCTTGTTCCCCTATCAACTGACAATGTTTGATTAACTGTGAAGGTATGAGAAGTACCTGATTCGACCCACAGGGTAGCAGGAGTCCTATAGGCATCCCCGTCGAGGGAGATGGTCGTGTTAATCCCTGCTGGTAAGGATGAGGAGACAACGACTCGTCTTAATCGATCCGCGAAGCCAGTTGCCAAGAGATTAACATCTGGAGAGCCCCATCCCGTGACGTAATCCCAACCAGGGCCACTCTGGAAACCGTTCGACCCTGCGACCACATCGCGTATCGATGTTCCGTAAGCAGACGTGCGTGCGTGATTGTAAAGTAACGGCGAAGCAAACCCCAAGTTGGCACCTTTCAGCTGGTTCGCAAGCGCGTAGGAAGCAGCCATCAGAGGGGCGGAGAGCGACGTTCCTCCTGCCTTTAGCCAATTACCATTGGCATAAAGCCAAACACCAGTAGTCCAGTCGCCTAATATCGATATATCTGGTAGGACTCGCTGGGTTGATGCTGGCAGCCCGCCACTTTTCTGCCACGAGGGCATCGCAAAGATTTTGCTAATGCCACCCCCACTTCCGTTCCAACCTGTTTCTTGGAGGTACCTATCTTGTGAATCTAGGAACAGCGACGTACCACCAACAGCGGTAACATAGAGCGATGACGCAGGATATGAAACCGCGCGGTTTGACTTATCACATTCCGAAGTCTGATCGGGCTTTAACTTTGGTACGTATGCACCGCAGTCCCCTGTGGCTGCAAAAACGGCTATTCCTTGGGCTACAGCTTGCTGGAAGATTGGCTCCAACAATGTTTCGCGTCCAGTTTCATTATGACCGAAACTGAGGGAAATCACCTTACCTAGGTTTCTGCTGATCGCGAAGTTAATAGCTCCAAATAGGTCGGCATCTCTGTTTGTGGGAGCCACAACAAGATGGATTATTGCCTCGGGTGCTGTCACGGCGGACCAGACAAGATCAAGCGTTGTTTCTCCTGCCCAACCTTTGTCTTGAGTTCTAGGTTGACCAAGAGGGTAGTAGGTGAACCATCCGGCTCGCGCTGCATTAAACTGGTTATCAAAGACCTTCACATCGTTCGCAAGCGTTGAACTACCATAAGCAACAATGATTGTAATGTTCTGGCCGTTTCCCTTTATTCCCCTATTGTGTAAAGAAGTGATACCGTACGCAGAGCTGACCTGCTGCGGCGTAAAGGGTGGTTTTCCTCCAGCAGCAAACGGAATCAAATTATGGGATGGCTGAATTGAAGTGGCATTGTCTAATCCAATAATACCATTCACCAACGAAGCAAAGTGTGATGGAAGCTTGGGGTTTGTCGCAGAATAGAAACTTACTTTCTTGTTCTTGTAGAGTAAGAATTCGACCCCTAGCAACTCCTGAAATCTATGGGTACTCCCTTTGACCGAAAGGGCTAGTCTGTTGTCATGTTCAATGACACTCATGTTCGCTTTGCTAAAGAAACTGGTAAGGTCAGAATATTCCGCAGCAGATGGGGAAAATAATTGCACAAATTCGGATGGGCTCAGAAAACGTCTGAAGTTTGGTGAATTGGGGTCTGACAAGCCTTCGAGAAATGAGTGGAGAATATTTTCATTGCGAAGTCGAAGCGTTAGTAGCACGCTTACTTCACTATCGGAGTTCAGCTCCCCAGCCAAAGAAGCCCTGTTCAGGTTTGGAGGCGTGTAGAGTGGGATAAAATAGTCTTCCCCGCCAGTCTTTGCTTGGGGGTTTATTGTTTCCTGATTATGACTGAAAGCTTTGCCTGGTGCTCCACGGGTGTAGGCCGATACCGAAGGAACAGACAAGACAGTCGATAACACAATAATCGAAAGCAATGATATTAGGCGAAATTGTGATTCCGGACGCTGTTTGTTGGTCCTCACTGGGCAAAGTTTAGCTGCCAACTCTATAAAAGTATAATATCAGTGCTACCCTCCTTTCTGTAAGAGTACCTTTTATTTTTGAGATTTAGCAATCCAGAGAAACCAGAGGACATCATCAGAGAAAGGCCCGAGAAAAAAGGAATAACAGGTAAAATGATAACCCAAGGGTTTGAGGGGCTAGTTCTGAACTAGAGTCTGATCCTCAAGGCGTTAGGAAGATCTGAGGGATAGGGCATAAGTTTAATTTCAATTAAACCTAAAGCAGTTTAAGTTTCGTTAGTATTCTATGAAAGGATTTTTTTGACCTGCCTTTTTTGTAGTCCCTCAAGACTGCAATAATGCCAGAAACATCGGTTAGCCCCAACCGTCTCCTTATCGCTGAGGCGGCAGGCCCTCCGATGAAAAGGTACTGCGCAGTGGCAGTGACATTGGAAACTCTGCGACCAAGGCTTGCAGTCTCAAAATCAAGTATACCTGCCTTATCGCCAACTATGACATGCTTCCGAAGGTTGCTCAGCTCACCATGATCCAATCCTATAGAATCCAGCAGAAAACACTGCTGCAATATTTCGATGATGCGACTCCTCAGCACTGTCGTCGATCCCTTACCCTTCAGGTTTTTGACCCATTGCAAAATATCAGTTCCATCTAAAAGCTCCATCGCTACGACGTTTCTCGATGATGCGAAGACCTTCGGCCCTACACCTGTTTTGTTTGCAAGCTTCTGCAGCTCCACTTCTCTGACAACGCTAGGCCTGTTCGAGTCAGTTCTGCGAATTTTCAATGCAATCCTCTTGCCATTGAGCATGGCCTTGACCACTATGCTGGTACATCCCTTACCCAACACCTGTATATTCCCGATCGTGACATTGCCAGAGAATTCCACTTGCTTGATTCCGAGGCTTTTGAATTCCTTTATTCTGCCTTTACATGTCCGAAGATCTCCTCTGGGATACGCCAGAATTGCTCTCCAAGGCTTCTTAGCAAGATCTTCAATCGGAACCAGTAATGATTCTGCTTGTTGAAGCAATTTCTGCAACGGCCTCCTTCAACCATCCTCTGCTAGGGATAAACTGTAAAATCCTCTTCCCGACGATTATCCGCTTCGTTGCCCTAACCTCTTCGCGTAGACCTGCAGAGATTCCTGATGATGTAATACTGGAACCAAGAATGAACTCCAGAGTGTCTGTGATGTTGCAGAAATCTCGTTTAATCAGCGAATGCACCTTCCCATCACTGCCTATCCATAAGAGCTCTGACCTTTTTTTATTTGCTGCAACGAACTTTATGCTGTCACCAGAGAATGTCGTTTCTGGCCCTGCCCTATCCTTCCGCTCTGAAAGGTGAGTGTCTTCTAAAAGGAAGATGAACGCGCTTTCCTTTTTGTCGTCGCTTGAAGAGATGCTGCGGAGTACATGGAAGTCTTTTTCGATTAAATGCGTTTCAAGATGGTAGAGGCTCTTGTTCAATTGTCCCCAGAGTTTATCGACTGTTCTCTCTTGATGTTTGAAGGCAACGACAACAACATTGCCTAGGGTTTGTCTGTTTAATGGCGGTGCATATTTTGCACTGAAGAAGCTTGCATTAGGCCTTTCGAGGAAGAGACCTGCACCAAATATGAACTCAGCCACTCTCTGTTTAGATATTGCAGCTCCGAGGTTTCTTCTAGGGTCTACAGGGTCGAGAATTATGAGGGGGGTATTGTGTAGTCTGGCATAGACCTTCTCACTTTCTGTAGGCACTATGCTGTCTCCGAACTTAGTCTTGCTTATATTCCGTAAAACTTCAAGAAGGCTTCCAAATTTGAGGATTAGAACCTCTGCAACGTAACCGCTGAAGCCTCTTGTCTTGATTTCCGCACCGTAGATTCCCAAGCCCTTCAGGAAACGCTTGAGCAACCTAGTTTCACTTTTCATCTTGGCATCGAATTTCTGCTTTATCAGTTCCGTATGGTATGGCGATCTATCGGCAGCACTTTTCCATTCTCCTTTTGGGACATCGTAGCAAGCAACTACATTGACCTTGATTCCTTTTACCAAGGCCTCGACGTAAGGATGCTCAGAATAGCGGAGGTATGGAGAGTGCCCCCGCAGCGCCTGCTTCCCTATCTCGATCCCAAGTTTCCCGAGCTCATCCTTGGTTAGATTTGCAGGAACTTTCACGAAGATGTCAACGTCAGCATCTCCAGCAACCCATGTCCCTTTTGCAAACGATCCTGCAAGCAAAGGTGTAAGCCGAATCTTTCTGCCCTTGCAGGCGTTCTGAACTCTCTGCATAGCGTATTTTGTTATCTTGGCTACTCTTTCCTCTTCCTTTGGAGAAGGTTCTGAGCGCTTTATTTCAGCCGAAATTATTTTTTCAATAGCCTGTGCCATAAAATCACCCCAGCTGGAAGTGATGAATGTTTGTGTATATAGGGCCTGCAGGGGTAAGCTCGCTCTTCTTTAGCTTGAAATCTTTGAACTGCTGCCTGCCAAAACGTATAGAAGAATTGCTGTTGACAACTTCCAGAATTTTTTCCCTTGCCCTGCCGCTCTTTATCCTTGCAACTGTTAGATGAGGCTCGAACTGCTTGTCTGGCTTGAACCTCGAACCTGCTAGCGATTTTGCAATATTATCTGCAACGTTCCTTAGGTTAGTTTCTGCGCTGCTATCGACTCCAACCCATGCAACATTGATCCTATTAGCATTTGGAAATACTCCCGTGCCTGTAAGTTCGGCTTCAAAAGCTTGGTATCTAATTGCAGATAATCTCTCTTTCAAAAGAGCTACTTCTTCCTCGGAAACTTCGCCAAGGAATAAGAGAGTAAAGTGCATGTTCTGAGGCTCCACTATCTTCACGTCCCCCCCTGTCTGCTTTATCTGCTCCTGAAACGTTGCTATAGCAGCAAGGACCTCAGGATTGTCAATCTCCATCGCTATGAAGGCCCGCATCTATGATTCCAAAAGATGAGGAGTATTTATCGGTGAGGCCCGAAGGTGTTTGAACAGAAAGGTTCTGATAACTCTTCGGGAGATCCGAAAGTCGACTTCTGATAAGCCGAACGACCCACCAATTATCTGTCTATAGGGGCCCCTATCGTTATCTAGGGCCCTAGAGGGGGGTATATATTGAAAATGTGTTAGGAAAGTGCTTACTAGAGGATTCAAGCTTAATAGCCACAGTTGGTCTTAGGATGATATGCCTATTTGTCCTAAATGTGGCAAGTATGTCAAGAATCTTGGAAGACACTTGGGGAGAAATCGATGCAAGGTCAAGGGCAAACGCACCTCCGCTCTACCTGTGCCAGGTAGCCCTGAAGAGCGATTGAGAAATCCTATGTATCAGGCTGGATAAGGAGAAGCTTTCTGACAACTTATCGGGTTATGCATAATTCTATCAATCATGCGGGATGCATCCTTAGCTACTATCAAACACGATGTTGACGGAGTGCACTCAAAGTAAACAGATCCTCGTGTACCCTACGAGACCTACGATATTATGGACAAGATGATGTTGGGTGTACGGTTATAGGTGGATGACTCATCGTGGACAATATCGGCCTGCAGGAGGATAATGGTTTGAGTTTCGATCTGATGGACGGAAAAACATGCATTGTTACGGGTAGCAGTTCTGGTATCGGAAAAGCCACAGCACTCGGCCTAGCCAAGGCAGGTGCGAGCGTAATCCTAGTATGCAGAGGGCAAGAGAAAGGAGAAGCGGCAATGAATGAAATTATCCAGAAAAGTGGTAACCAAAAGGTATCTTTGATGATCGCAGATCTTTCATCTCAGAATGCAATAAGAAAACTTGCCAATGATCTCACTACTAATCATGACAAATTACATGTCTTGGTGAATAATGCGGGGGTCTTTCTTGCTAAGCGACGCCTTACTGAAGACGGACTCGAGATGACCTTTGCCGCAAATTATCTTGCACCGTTTCTGCTAACTAATCTATTACTTCCCACTCTAAAGGCGAGTGCACCTTCGCGCATTGTCACCGTCGCATCCACTGCGCATTATGGGGCAACGATCGACTTTGATAACCTCCAAGGAGAAAGAGGGTATAGTGGTTTCACAGCATATAGCCGGTCAAAGCTAGCTGACATTATGTTCACCTACGAACTGGCAAGAAGGATAGAAGGCAACAATGTTACGGCGAACTGTCTACACCCCGGAGTAGTGAGAACGAATCTGGGGAAGAACAATTGGTGGATGTTCAGGCTTGCATTGACTCTGTTTGCACCATTTCTGCCAAGCCCAGAAGGAGGAGCAAGAACCAGCATTTACTTGGCAACATCCAGAGATGTTGAGGGTGTTACCGGAAAATACTTTGTTAAAGAGAAGGAGGCCAAGTCAAAGGCGTCTTATGATGAGGGCGTAAGCGAAAGGCTTTGGGATGTTAGCGTTAAACTGACGCACCTGTCCGAATAATCTAGGAATGCCTCCGATACAATCTGTCGAGCTAAGACGAGTCTGGATCTGAAAGGTACAGGGCAGCCGAATCGATAACATATGGAGAGAAGTGGTTCTTTCGCCTAATTGTAGTTGATATGAAAATATTCCTACACCAGCAGATTCATCAAAACATTTTGTTTTTTGGGAAAGCAAAAGACGCGTGTGCGCCCCTCTTCGAACAACTCAAGTGTCACAGCGTGATAATTCTCAAGTGTGGTGGGAGGTCCTGAAAGAGGGCTAAGAGACTGTAGTTAAGCACCAGTTCCGGTCCGGCCGGTAGGACTTTAAGCATTCTGCCTCTGCATATGGTAGGTTTCATAGATCTTGATTCCCAATCCAGATCTGATCTCAACAATCCTATTATTTCTCTACGCTAAAAGCAAGGCTCTGTGGAAACATGGCCATCGCGACACAGTCTTGGTTCGGTTTTGCAGGCAATTGCCGGGTGCGGGAGAACCAGTATCTATAGCTCAATAGTGTGATCATCTTGGTAAGTAAATTATTATCTCTAGCGTTAGTTACGATCCTATCATTGTCAGGAGGAGTACAGAATGCGAGTGCTCAGCAGCAGTATACGTCTCTAACATACAATGGTGATATCAATATCGCATTCGAAGATAATCAAGGTTACAGTAATGGTAGGGCATTAGTTGGGAATATCAAACTCCCTTTTACATTAACGCTCAACCAGCTACCGTATGCCGGCTCAAATGACATATCTGGAAGCACGACGGTGCAGGGTACTTTCTCGGGCAGCTTCAAATGGGGTGGGTCCAGTCCTCCATCGGGTTGTTCGACTCAGTACCAGATAACAGCGACTTACAGAACGACCATTTATGGCCTAACCAATGTTCAGGCGAACAAGGTGGACATGACAGGCGGGTATGTATCGAATGTTGTTGAAACTGCTTCCCCAACACCAGAGAGAACAGGATGCCGAGGCTGGTCCAACGGTCTTGGTATCGAAAGCGTCCTCGCGGACTGTTTGGGCACCCAACCAAACAACGGAGGTTATTACACAAATGCAGCCTGTCATGAGTTTCCCATCCAAGGTGGATCGCAGACAATTTCAAGGGGTACGGGCAACACCGCTCCAAAGTCGGTAACAGGTACTATCCAGCTCAACCTCGTGGACTCAAAGAAGGTAGATTCTTTTGATTTTGACATATCTGTTACACCGGCTGAACTTAAAGTGTACAAGGGAGGTACTGCTACCTATACGGTATCCGTCTCCACGATTAAGGGGAAGGCGGCACAGGTCACTCTTTCAACACCAAATGTTGAAGGTCTAGGTCGTTTAACATTAGACAGGACTGTCGGCACTCCTCCTTTTGATGCCAAACTCACAGTGCCTGCAGGTCAAGCAAACCCGGGCAAGTACGCGTTGCAGGTTTTGGGCACAGCGGGAGACGTACGTAAAACAAGGACAGTTAATTTGGTTGTAGAAGATTGTCCTAAGTTTACAATAACGCCGACTATGCCAGCAGCCAACGACCCTAGAGAATTTGCTACTCCAAATGGAAAAGCGAGTTTTCGATTTGATATAATGTGGGAGGGTAAACTTCCTGTATCAGTTGGATTAAACGCCGCTGGAGCTGGTGGAGGCGCGATACAGCTCAGTTTCGCTTTCAA
This sequence comes from Nitrososphaerota archaeon, assembly GCA_024860875.1. GTDB lineage: Archaea > Thermoproteota > Nitrososphaeria > Nitrososphaerales > UBA57 > VHBL01. Next base: position 11,789 of record JACPSZ010000021.1, read on the forward strand.
CCCAGTACGTATGCTCAACAATAAGGTGAACATCATAATGGATGTTACTGCAAGCAACGCAGGTAAAGGAGACTACCCGATCGCTGTTACTGCTACGATAGATGACCCTGAACTACCTAGAGAATGCTCAAGTGCTACCACAAACGTTCTTCTTGTTGTCGGCGATTCGCGTGCTCAAGATCTGCCTCTTCAACCACGGCCAAACCCCCCTCAGCCACCACAAAATCCTCCTCAACCTCAGCCGATCAAAGTAGCCGATCAGCAGGGAAACGTGACCACCAAGGGAAACTTAGTTGAGACTGGGAATAATGGGAAAGGTAAGATACCGTTAGGGAATACAACCTTAGACGTCAATAACAATACGAAGGTCTGGAAGCTCAACTGGGATGATATCATTGATGACGATCTTATCGCTGATGATCTAGGCCGCCGTCCTCCTGGCCTTAAGGACATTATCAATGACAAATTGAAATCAATCTGGGAGGAAATTAAACCAAAGCTTGAACTGAAGGTCGGTCGTACATGGCATAATATCGCTGAACCTGTAACAGAAATAATTGGTTGCCTCTTCGCTACCTCTCCTGAGATTGCGGATATTTGCTCGGATAAAAATGCCTGGTATCTTGAAGGAGGCGATGTGCACTACATAGGTTCGTTAAGTAAGAGACGAGCGGAGGTTCACTTGGATATCATTATGACTCGTAATGCTATCTTTGTGCCAAATGGAACCGAGTTCGTTCTCTCTCTTGACAAAAATGGAAATACCAAGCTTACTATGCTTGAAGGATCGGTTCTATACATTCAGCTTTCAACCAAGCAGGTAATGATGCTCAATGCTACTCAGCAGCTCGCAGTTCAAGCTCAGCAAGCAGGAGGAAATAATCTAGTTTCAAACAGCATTACGAGCGTGGATTTCAGGAGTCTAGATCAGTGGTGGATCCAAAGCGACTTATCAACTTTGAATCCTCTGAGCGTCAAAATACAGCTGGGTGACCATATTGACCCGAAACTGGATGCAAAGACTGTCCCGATTGCCCTGCGTGCCAGTGTTAGTGGAGGCCAAGCACCATATACCTATCTTTGGGATATGGGAGACGGTATAGTCAAGGAAGGTGAATCGGTGTATTACGAATATGCAAAGGCCGGTCTTTATACGGTCACATTAAGGGTTAGGGATGCTCTTGACCAAGCTATTTCTATGCAGAACGATGTTAGAGTCGAGGCATTCGGAGGAAGCAAGTCCCCACTTGAATCCCAGCAGCAATCACCCGGTGCAATAGCATCGCCATCTGGCATAGGCGATGAAGTGACGGGAACTATTCTGGGAACATTGATAGTGTTTATGGGTGTAATAGGGGCATTTTTGAGACCCTTCAGAATCAGAAATAAGCAGCCTCCAAGCCTAGACGTACCTAAAACAGGAAGAAGTAAATTCAGGCCGCGAAAGATTGCACTTCTTGGTGCACTCCTAATCTTTGTACCCCTCTCTGTCATGCTATCATTGACTAGTGCAGTAGGAATATCAGAGGGCTTGGCAATTGGGACCGTGGTTATTACTTGGGTAGCCGGTTTTCTCCTTCTATTCACAGCTATTATCAAACTGATTATTGGTAAGGTAAGAAAGAAAAACTCCTGACTCTAGCCAAAACGTGATTGTTGAGATTTATATCACATCTGGTTTAGGTCAATAGGGCTAGCGGATCGGGAGGGATTTGAACCGAATTAGAGCATAAATCCCCTTTCAAGCTTTGCTCTAACATGCTTATGGATTCTATATCTTCGGTTTTTCCTTCATACATCACAAAGCTTACAAATATAAGTTCATTTAGAGTTACCCAAGGGCACGGCATTGAAGTTCACAGAATCGTTTTAGTCTGGCAAGTAGTGTGGAATTTTGCGGCATCAACGAAGGAAGATTTTCGTGTCAAGTATTCTACGATACTGGAGAAGTGCAGGGCTTTCTATCCCAGATGGTTAGCAAAAGATACTGAACAGATTACTCAGGGGCGACTGAATGATGGGCTAGAGCTGGTGTGTTGCACGATTTGACTTGATAGTCTAGGGTTTTTGTCTCAAGTGTGCTTGAATCCATGACACGATCATGATGGCATGTCCGATGACAGGGATTGGAGCAGGTATAACGATGCTCTGGTTAGGAGGGGGGAGATTGGGCTTGACCCTTCAGTGCTCAGGGAATGGGGCGATGAGCTGAAGGGAGCTAATGATGGGAAGGTTGGAGAGCCCTACCATTATCCTGAATCATTCTTCAGGTTGATAGCATTCGTCAGGCTCCTCTTTCATCTTCCCTATAGGCAGAGTGAAGGTTTCATAACGTTCCTCTCTAAGCACATCGATGATCTTTCAGTACCAGACTACTCTACAATCAACAGGAGGATAAACAGGCTCGGTATTGACCTCGAGGACTCTCTGATCAAATCGAATGGCCCTGTAAGCATCGCTGTCGATGCATCTGGAGTAAAGGTTCACAACGGAGGAGACTGGATAAGGCATGTATGGAAGGTGAAGAAGGGCTACCTCAAGATTCATTTCGCTGTCGATATCAAGACAAAGCAGGTTGTTGCTATGGATGTCACCTCAGAGAAGGTTCACGATGGCAGGAGGTTGAAGGGATTGGTGAAGAGAGCAGAGGAGAACGTCAGGGTGAAGAGAGTTCTTGGAGATGGAGCCTACGACTCGAAGGAGAACTTCAACTTCCTATCTCAAAGAGGAATCAAAACAGTGATCAGGGTCAGGAGAAACTCTACACCAAAGAGCAGAGGCTCAATGGCGAGGAAGCTAGCCGTTGTAGAGCAGAGCAAATTCAAGCCTAAAGCATGGAGCAGGATACATCGCTTTGGCTACAGGTGGAGGGTTGAAGGGGTATTCTCATGCATCAAACGTACCTTTGGAGAATATGTATCATCAAAGAAGTACGTCAATATGGCTAAAGAGATGCTTGTGAAGGCGTTCCTTTACAACACGTTCATTGCATCAATCTAGATAGACCTGCATAATAATCCGAGAAGAGAGTATCTCAAAACTTAGAGTCATGCAACAGAGCAGCTAGAGCTACTTGCTTTTATGGACTGGATAAAATTCGAGGGTAAACTTGGAGCTTCAACTGAAATTCAGGTTCATTATTCTAAAGGAGACCGCATCAGGCAGACAGCATTGGAATATCTTGCCCAGAATTATATTCGCATGCTTGTTGCGAAAGCAAAGCCAGTCAAGAAGAAACGTGCTCCCCGCTTGAGGAAGGTAACACGCATACAACCATCCCCCAAAGACGATAAGTTAGATAGTTATCTAGCTGGTGCTAGCGGGAGAGACAAGAAGAAAGCCGGAAGAGCAAGTTCCTGAGATCTACCTATCCAGTTCTGCACTGCTTCGGATAACGTAAATTCTGCATCCAACTTCAATTCTTTTAGGATGAATTAAGTGGAACTTTGAACCCCTTTTATCGTTCATGATTCAGGACTGTCTCTACTCATCCAAACAACCTATATCATGGTACTCATTTCTCTGTTTAGATTCGCCTCTAAGGCTCTAGGTCATTGTATACCATAAAATGTAAAGTGATGATATTACCCTCAGCTATCATTTTAAGACAAGCCATAAGCACATGACTGGGTTCTCCAAACTGAAGTTTTGCTCAAAATGTCAGGGCCGAATGAAAGTAGAAAGGTCAAAGTTAGTCTGTGTTAGATGTGGAAATACAGATTATCCTGAAAGGGATGTACAACAACCTTTTACACTCATAAACTGTTTTCCGTTCAAATCTATCAGACCACCTCAGGAAGATGTCCTGAAGGAGTTAGAAAGTGCGTTAAACTCCAAGAAGTTTATCATCCTTGAAGCGCCTGTAGGTTTTGGAAAGTCAGCAGTAGCTGTAGCACTATGCAAATTCCTTGGATCGGCTCACATACTCACTGCGACAAAGCAACTTCAGGATCAATATTCTTCTGACTTTGGATTCCCGATCGTGAAAGGCAAAGGCAACTTCCAATGCTATGTCCGACCCCCTTCTGGAGTACTATTGCCCTGCAGCAAAGGTAGATGTGAAGTCGATTGGGCTTTGAAAGACTGTCCGCATTATATGTCATTTGAAGAATATGAGCAGCACGCAAAAAGGCTTTGCGATAGAGACGCTAAATGCGAACATCTGAAGGACAAAAAGCTATGCACGTATTACGACCAGAAGTGGTATGGTTTTAGGTCTCCAATATCAGTCTACAACTACTCTTTCCTCTTGAGCGAGCTAAAATATGCGAGAGATGTACCTACGAGGAAGTTACTGGTATGCGACGAAGGCCACGAGCTTGAAAAACAGATTGTAGGCTTCGCAGCCTTCCAAATGAAGAAAAGTATCTTGCAAACCTATCATGATGGGCTGAGGCCTGAGGAGGATTTTGTTATACCTCACAAAGGACTTGATGATCCAGCAGCATGGTTGGATGTATTGGCCAAAGTCGGGGATCTGCTGAGTGAATATCTTGATCTTCACAAAGAAGCTGACAAGATGCAGGATAGTGTAGCAATGTGCAAGAATCTCATTGATGCGCTTGAGAGTTTCATGGGCAACCTCAAAGCAAATAGTGCAAATTGGGTAGTGAATGATGTAAAGATGAACAGCGACCTTTCTGTAGAAGAAGTAACATTCCAACCCCTGAAAGTTAGTGATTACACTTCCCAACTCTTCAAAATAGCTGATAAAGTTCTCTTGATGTCTGCGACGATCTTTTCGGAGGAGAGGCTCTACCGCTCACTTGGGATATCTTCGTCGGAGGCAACGATCATCAAGGTGCAGGACTCGACCTTTCCCGTTGATCGGAGGCCAATTTACGCTCTGAATACCGCCTACCTCAGCAAAGCAAGCATGAACTCATCTCTTGAAAGTATAGCACATGCTGTCAATAGGATTATGGGCAGACATGATAGGGAAAGGGGCGTCATACATACGACCTCTTACGCACAAGCCAGATACATTGTTGATCATGTTTCGGAGCAAAATAGAAGGAGGCTCATTACAACGGAGGGAAGTTTCGACAAATCTACTCTAATTAGGATGCACGGCGCCAGTGATTCGTCTGTGCTCATTTCTCCCAGCCTACATCAAGGTGTAGACTTGAAGGATGATCTGTCAAGGTTCCAAGTCATAGTGAAGGTGCCTTATCCAGATCTCTCGGAGAGAAGGACTGAGATGATGCTCAAGAGGGATAGGAGTTGGTATGATTGGCAGACTGCTCAGAGGCTCGTGCAGACATATGGAAGAAGCGTTAGAAGCGAAACAGATTATGCGGTTACCTATGTCCTCGACTCCAACTTTACAAGATTTGTCGATTCAAATAGGAACCTATTCCCCAACTACTTTCTTGAAGCGTTGAAAGTGGGGAACCTTCCAGAACTTAAACATCCTTAGATCGACTCGGCATCCAAAATAACCAAATGTTAGTAGGCCATTTCGCAGTTCCGATGTGAATACCTGAATGAATAAGGCAGAAGAAGTAATTAGTGACATAGAAAAGCAAGGAATGAAAGACTTCATACCGGTTATCGGCCCTAAGAAGGGGAAGATTCTGGATGACGTGGTCAGAAGGGTAAAGCCAAACCTCGTTGTTGAAGTTGGAACTTTTATTGGGTATTCTGCCATCAGGATGGCCAGACTGTTGACTACTGAAGGAAGGATATTATCGATTGAGCTAAGTAAAGAACATGCTCATCTTGCAAGGACGAACATAAACAAGGCTGGTCTTGGAAACAAGATTCAAGTGATTGTTGGAGACGCAAAGAAGGTTCTCCCTACCGTCAAGAGTGAAATCGATCTACTATTCCTCGATGCTGAGAAGCACGAGTATCTTGCATATCTAAGACTAGCTGAGGATAAATTGCACAAGGGAAGCGTTGTTGTGGCCGATAATGCAGGCGTATTTGCCAAAGAAATGTCTGACTATCTTTCTTATGTAAGAAAGTCTGGGATGTATAAGAGCACCTATTATGAATCTACCTTGGAGTTCATGGATCACATCATAGATGGGGTTGAAGTCAGCAGGAAGTTGTAAATGCAAATAGACTGATCCCAGCAATATCTTGTGACACATGCAATATCGTAGATATGAAGAAACTGCGAAGTCGTAGGCCGATGACAAAACTAATAGAACCAGGCATTAAATTGAGAAGCAACAAGGCCAATTAGACACAAAAAAATAAGGCCCTGTGAACTAGGCATTAGATCTTATATGCACGATTGGAAAAATGGTCCTGTACATATGTTGTTTAATTAACGGATTATCGTGAAAGAGATCAAAACCGACCATTATCGAAATGCTGAGGTATTGTTATATGGCAGATAGTCAACCCATGAAACAAACGCGGAGATCAATAATGATGTTACCAGAGCCGAGAATTGTCGAAGAACTCTCCTGGACAGAAAGAGGGCTCCCTCAAAAAGAACGCACACGCAATGTACATGGCTTGCATCCCTATCTCGGAAAGTATGTTCCTCAGCTTGTTGATTATTTTCTCGACCGATACTTCCGAGGCAGCAAGTACGCTGTTGTCGATCCTTTTGTCGGCTCGGGAACTACGCTCGTTGAGACCAATATTTTTGGTGTGGAGTCCTTAGGAGTGGATGTAAGTGAGTTTAACGCCTTACTTTCAAGGGTCAAGATAGCTAAATATGACCTCCATATTCTTACTAAAGAGGTTAGCTCAATAGTGGAGAGGACAAAAAGAGAATTCTACTCAGCGTCAAAAGGCGAATTGGATTCCTACATTTCGGAGGAAGTTGTGAGCAATGAACCTTTAGATCATGTAAATTCCGATTACTTAAGAAAATGGTATTCACCCGAGGCCTTGTATCCTCTGCTAATCTTTTGTCGACTTATCAAAGGCTATGTCTATGAGGAAGCTCTAAAGATTCTTCTTTCCAGAGCGGCAAGGTCTGCAAGATTAGCCACTCACTACGAGCTAGACTTCCCTAAAGAACCTCAGAGTACAGACTATTATTGCCACAAACACGATAGGATTTGTCATCCCACTTCGGCATCTTTACCATTCATCACTCGTTATGCCAAAGACTCCGTCAGAAGAATTGGAGAGTTCCAAAAGATCCGTACGGATGCAGAGGTGAGGGTTGAGTGTGCTGACGCGAGGGAGTTCAATTTCTCGAAATCCGATATTGGAGGGGTGATCACATCTCCTCCTTATGTAGGATTGATAAATTATCACGAACAGCACAGGTACGCCTTCGAACTACTGGGGCTAGAGGACAGAAGTAGTCAAGAAATAGGTCCGAAGTATAGAGGTAATGGTAAGAGCGCGATAGAAGAGTACAAGGGAAACATTGCACAGGTCTTGAAGCGAATTGCCGATTGTGGTATACACGAGCCAAACAAGATTATCATAGTTGTAAACGACAAATTTGAGTTATATACGGATATTGCACTAATGGCAGGTTTAAAGCTAATAGAGCGACTGAGGAGGAAGGTAGATAGAAGAACTGGAAGGAGGTCCAACAACTTCTACGAGGACATTTTTGTCCTAACGTCATGAAGATTTTCCTCATGTGTTATCCTCGAGCATCTTTTCAATTGAACTAGCGTCTCCCCCATATTTTCTGATCCATTCTTTCAGAATTCTTCTAACCGCATCCTTGCGTGCAGTTTCCAGAGTGCGCAATGCCCCTTCTTCTAAGGTGCTTTGTTTTAGTGTACCTGCTTTCCGCGCCAGCGCAAAGAGAATTTTGTAACCATTTTCGTCTTGAAATACGAACTCCCAGAATTCTCTTCCCACGAGAATCCTGTCAGCCTTTAGTTCTCCGCTCCATATCGGGGATAGTCTATCATGAGTTCCATAGGCAAACGCAATTATCGTTACGCATGAAGGATCTTTCTTCCTAATTTCTTCCAACCGCTCTACTGTTCTGCGCAGGGCTGGTCCAGTGAACCCTTCTGGACCGCTTTTCAGCTGAATGTAGTAATTCTTGCCGTCTCGAACAAAGAGAAGGTCAATATCATGTATCTTTGCGGCCGTCCCAAACATTTGTCCTATTGTCTGGAATACGGAACCAAATGCAGTTACTATAGCGCGGTTAAAGAATTGATCAACCTGAAACTCAACTATTTGTTGCGGCTTTTCTAGATTCGTGGTTGCAATAAGATACGGGTTGATGTTTAGATCTTTAAGCTGAAGACCATCTAGCTTACTGATTTGTGTACTAACAAATTCCCGAAGCTTCTGAACAATTAGATCAGTTGAGCGTCTGCTCAAGGTCTTGTCACGCTGGGTGCCTCTCTCTAGTAGTATTTGGCTTTACGCCCGAACAGGATTTTGCCATTGGAGAAAGATCGGCGTTTTTGACACGCATATGGGGTATTACTAATAGACATGTTGTTCTTTGGCGAGATCTCGATATCCCTATCGCCTACTTTCCCCTAAAAAGGACATTTTGGGACATTCTTGAATGCCATGAGAAGATCTCACTATTGCATGGCCTTTGTCAAACTGACCCTTTTTCCTCATATACAAGGTAATAATTGGCGTATGTGTCTGGCGTCGCAGAGTTAGAGTGCATAGAGTTACCCCTAGAGCAAGTAGGACGGATCCGTGTTTTGCCCACTTCCGAAACAGAATCTTTTGTGCTTGTCCGATGCGCTCAAATACCTTCTTTGCACTGGGAAACGGTGAAATTATTAATGCACATGTTTGAGAAGGGAAGAGTGATGACACCAAAAGGGGAGAAAATCTACACTCTAACTCCTGAAGAACTTCTGGGTCGTCCACTGAATGATATAGAAAGCAAATATGCTCCGAAGAAACTCTATGCGACAGGTAATGCAAAGAAGATCCCTCTCTCTGGTCCACGGGCTGCAATTATCGGGTCCCGGAAAGCTTCTCTGCAAGGTCTCAGAGCGGCTAGCGACATCGCAAGGGCTCTGGCGGGAAAGGGCGTCGTGATTATCAGCGGACTTGCTGAGGGGATTGATACAGCAGCTCACAAGACAACTATCGAACAGGGCGGACAGACGATCGCGGTTCTCGGAACCCCGTTAGACCAAGTCTACCCACAAAAGAACCTCCAACTTCAGGAGACAATCAAGCGCCATCATTTGGCAATTTACCAGTTTCCAATTGGGTATCCAATTCAGCCGAAGAATTTTGTTCTTAGAAACCGAACGATGGCACTGATCTCCGACGCGTCAATTATCGTCGAGGCTGGATATACAAGCGGCTCACTCCACGAAGGATGGGAGGCTCTGAGGCTCGGGCGACCGCTCTTTATCTGGAAGTCCGTTATGAACGACTCTTCATTGAGTTGGCCAAAGAAGATGCTTGATTATGGTGCTGTCGAACTGAAAAAGCCAGAAGCAGTGGTTGATCTTTTGCCTTCTTCCGAGATCAGTCTTGAGATAAATGTGCCAGTCTGAGCCATGCAAATATCCAGACTTGAATTCGGTGCACTTTTGTCGTATTCGCCACGCGGAGATTCGTCCTTAATACAAAACTCCAAGAAACTGATGACTGCTCTCAAGACTGATCAATTTGTTGGCAACCCAAAGATTCCTATGTCGCAATGGATAGCAGACACCATAGGACGGAATAAAAGTGCGTCACCATTTTTCACCTTCTTCAAATAGACCGCAATCCTTGTTCCGACTCCGAGTAGTTCTTTGATGAAAGCAGATTCCCTGTGGATCCCGGAAAGACTTGCAGCGGCATTGGTTGGAACTGGGCTCGGAAAAAGAGGTTGCTCGATGCCTTACTCGTGTTGAACCTGTACCAAAGGCAGCACTGAGCGAACCGAAGGACAGACCGACAGCCGCCCAGCACTATGCGACGATGTCAATCCAAGGAAGTCTTTCTAAGCCCGATGAGATTGTTTTGATCGATGACGTAGTCACGCGTGGTGCAACTCTCCTTGGTGCTGCAAATCGGTTAGTAGACGCTTTCCCGGGAACTCGTATCCGTGCCTTTGCTGCTATGCGAACCATTAGTAATCCAGCCGAATTCGAGAACTGGTATACGCCATGTGTCGGAACGATCGAACTTCGGGAATCAGGCGATACTTTACGGAGACCATAGACTAGTTTTTGGAGGAATGCTTCATCTCCAACGATGCAAGACGAACTCCTGCACGATTCCTCACCCTTCGACTAGCTAACAGAATCCTACAACTCAGTGATCTTGTACAATGCTATCTTGGGAACTCTCTCCCGAGCAACCTAAGCCAGATATCGACCTTCGCGATGTATTCCTCCGCGCCCAATTCGTCCTTGTCACCTAAGATAATTTCTCGCAGTACTGAATCTTTTGGCAATATCTTGGTTGCAAGCTCCTTCAGAGGCCTGATGTTTATCCTTCGTGGATCTCTTGATGCCATACAAACTCACCTCCACGCACTCCCATCACATGGCGAATTCTTGAGAAAATGATGGACGAAGTGGACGACCAAATCCCAATAGACTGGTGTTGTCTGCGTTACAGCTATGTCAAGTACACGTTAACACGTCTTGCGGGAACCTATACTTTCCTTCCGAATCAGAAATAACACTGAGATCTTTGGTACTTCCTCTTTCTCGTATGTGTAAGGATACCAACGGGCTATCCTTGGTTATCTACCTCTCCCCCCTAAAAGGGACATTTTTTGAATTCAAAAACAGCCTATCTTTGGTTAAATGGCACTTTTTCCTTGATAGAGACTCTTAGCGACACTCAGACGGCTACAGTTTTTAGAGGCGCTTCAGGAACTCTTTCTCCGTCAACCCTGTATCTTCCACTATGCTCTTCAAAGTAGCCATTTTTATCGGATCGTGTCTCGGGACAACGGTCCATCGCCCATCAGAATGTTCCATGATTATGTGGCTGCCAGACTGCCTCTTAGCAACAAATCCCAACTTGCTCAGAGCCTTGACGACTTCCCTCCAACTATGGTTTCTAAGGCTCACCGACTAAATCGTTATCTCCACGAGTTGGCCTTTTTCTTTCCCTGCTTTTTCCTTAAGGTAGTCTAGTGCTAGGTTTAGTGCGTCTCGCATATTCCTTTCAAGTTCCTTCAAAGTCTCTCCCTCTGTATGAACCTGAGGCAGTTCGATACACCTCGCCGTGTACCCCCCTTCTTCCGCCTTCTTTACAACATAGGTGAAAGTCCGTCCCCTTATTTTCATGTACTACACCTCTGATTCGTATCTGCGATAATTAAACTCTGTTATTCGACCAGCGGAAGCTAAACAGCAAAAGGTATCTTGAGAATTGCCATCCCTGACGTACAACTGGACGATGTCCTGGCTGTCCTCCGCTCTTTATATTGACCCCCTAGTATACGGGATCACACAGGTGCGGGTACCCCTATCGTTAGAGTGTCCCTCCCCGCGTCTAGGGCCTGATTTGTTAGAGGTCAGACGGCCAAAATCTATCATGGGAGATAGGAAAATAAGGGACAAGATGTACCTCTATTTTCCTGAAATTAAGTAAGAAAGCAATCAAACTTATCGAGGGAAAAAACTTTGGTTATCTAGCAACCGTCATGAAGAATGGTTCTCCTCAGGTTACGCCAGTATGGGTGGACCTTGAAGGTGATTTGATTCTTGTTAATACAGCAATCGGAAGGTTGAAGCAGATAAACACCAAAAGAAATCCTAAGGTTGCGGTAGCAATCGCTGATGCATCAAATCAATACAACATGGTAGCCATAAGAGGCACGGTTATGGAACAAACCACAAATGGTGCGCGTGAGCATATCGATAAGCTCGCAAGGAAGTACCTTGGCAAGGAAAAATACCCATGGTTTTCATCGAAAGAAAAGAGGGTCGTCTTGAAAATACGGCCTGAAAGATCTACTGGTTGACAGGTTAGAAGCTAGCAATACTGCGAGGGAAGCTACGCTTCCTATCAAGCTTGTGCAAACCCGGCCGTTTGACAGCTCTAAACAGCTTCGCTACTGAGACGATATTTAGCATGCCCACGAACGCTCGCAATCCTAACCAGCCAGGACTTAGCTGGACCAACTTCGGGAAAGATTTTGGCGATTGCATGCCCCTTGTTACACTGCTCCTTTACAACATCCGAGTCTGCAAGATCGTCCCGACCACTTCACCAACAACTCAACCCATCGACCCTGTAGCTAAATGATAATGTTGAAAAACGGTTTAATAATGTCTAGTATCAAAACCTGACTAATGTCTGTTAAGATTCGGAACCTCCAGACAAGAGTGATCAAGGAGAAGGATGGTACTCATGCAATAGCTTGCTCTGCCCTCGGGGTATATTCTGTGGGTAAAACTCTGGAAGAAGCAAAGAAGAGCTTTGCACAGGCATTAGATTTGCATCTTTCAGTGCTCCCAGTTGACGGCAATGCGCGTCTGACAACTGAGCTTAAGAAATGCTATTAACGCTATCTAATAAGAGGATGCTATGAAAAAGGCCAAGATCCGTCAGGGGCAGTTCACCGTTCTCCTGCGTGAAGAGGAGGATGGGGGCTATTCAGCTCAGTGTCTGGAGCTGCCAGGAGCAATAAGCGAAGGTGACAATAGGTCAGATGCGCTTAGGAACATCAGAGAAGCTATAGAGGGTTATTTAGAGGCCTTTCCCGAGGAAGCGAAACGCCTGAAGTTCAAGAAGGAAGTTGTCAAGGTCACCCTCTGAGAAACTTCCGCGCGCAGGATGGAGGGAGGTCCTAAAGGCACTTGGGAAGAAGGGCTTCTATGTGACCCATCAAAGGGGCAGCCATATCTACCTGACCGACCAAGAAAGGAAGCATAAGGTTACGGTTCCTAGGCACGGCCCCATAAGAGCCGGGACATTGCTCTCAATCATAGAGCAGGCTGGAATATCGAGGCAGGAATTCATCAAGCTTCTGGGCTGAGTTGCCATCTCTATCGTCTTTGATGCTCCCGTATCAATCAGAAACTCAACTTCTTCCACAATATCATGTTCCTCTACAACCAACCTCAGTGATGTAGGCCGCTTCGTGGAGCCCTAGCTTAAAGTATCCAGCTATTCTCACTTGAATCACAGGATCAGTTCGATAGATTTGGTTGTTACAAACTCGAAGGCGATCTCTCCATAGTCTTCCTTGTACTTTTTCCTTGGTCGTCTGGAGATTCTACGCAGGTCTCTGCCATGAGCTATCACGGTGCGGTCGTAAACTGCAACCCACTCATCCCTATACTTTTTTGCGAGCTCGGAGTAGTGGTCTCCGAGCCACCGGGAATTCTCTCTTCTCTTGGTGATTGATTCTAGGGCAGCGCCCATTTGATCCCAGTATCGCTATATGGCTCATGTGCTTGAATAGATTGCATTCACATATGGCCGTTGTTCCCTAACTAACCTTCGCCGGCTCATGCTTTGCCATTCGATTTGCCCAGAATTTCTACGGTTGTGTTGAATTTCTGCTTTCTACGGTCTTATAGTTTGAGGCTCAAATTAGAATCCTCTGACAGCTCCAAACAGCTCCATCATTGA
>JACPSZ010000011.1 GCA_024860875.1 Nitrososphaerota archaeon
GTATTGACAAGTATTTACGATGGCATTTCTGACCATAAGGGTTCCTGAATCACTAAGGAAGAATATGAAGAGAATTAGAGGCGTAAACTGGTCTGACTTTATCAGAGGCTCAATAGAAGAGAAGGTAAGAGAAGAGGTGGAAAAGCGCAGGGAGAAGGATCGGACTGCCATACTTGAAGCGATTCAAGAGCAGGACAAGATAGCCGCGACGCTTGGAGAGAAGCCAGTGCCAGAGTGGAGCAGCGTTGAGGTAATCCGTTATTGGAGAAAGCACCGCTATTCGTCCTCGATGCCTCAGTAGCGGTTAAGTGGTACACCCACGAGGCAGGTAGAAGCAAGGCCGTAAAACTCAGAGAACACTATGCTGACGGGAGGGTCGATTTGCTCGCCCCAGGATTGATAGTTTACGAGGTAGGAAACGCTTTACGGTTTCACCCTAATGCCACTAAGACAATTGGCTCAAGTGCGGTGAAAGCACTGCGTAAGATGCAGTTCATAATCGAAAGCCTTCATGACGATTTAATCGAGAAGGCCATGGAAATCTCATATGCTGAGGGCGTTACATTCTACGACGCCATTTATTTAGCACTGGCTGAAGAAGAGGACGCGAAACTTATCACTGCAGATGAGCGATTAGTAAGAAAGCTCAAGAAGTACCAGAACCGAGTGCTATCGCTAAGCGCCTATGAGGCATAAAAGAAAATATCGCATGGATTCTGTCAAATGCTCTGGACTGTTCTGTCAAATCCTTAGGACATAAAATTTGTCAAGAGTTTGGTCATGAGTTAAAGCCAATTCTAGGCTCGATACTGCAAGTCATATCCAGAAATTTGGCAAGGACAATCATGTCCGAAGGGTTTGACAAAGCCTATCAAAAGAACATATATATTCCTCTAAACGGAGCAAGATTTAGAGCTATTTTCGGAAATAGGACTTGTAAAACTGTCTAGAGGGACAAGAGGTAGTTTCACCTATGCTTTGGCTATGCTTGCCCAAATTTATTGACCGGTTAGTAAAATCTGTGTCCTATTCTATCCGAATAATGGACGATTTGTCCACAATGGTTATATACTAAATTCTAAAAGCCACTCCTACAATTAATAGGTGTCTCCATAGAATGGATAATAGAAAAGCTAAACTGACGGAAAAATTCAAGGCAATAGCCTTCATCGTGCTGCTCGTAGGGAGCTCAGTATTCATAGCTGCACCTGCCTTCCTTCCGAAGGCATCAGCTGCAATTACTGGTACAATAACGCTCTCACATACAAAGCTTTATGGTAACAGTACATTGAGGATAATCATTTCTGATTCAGATATCAACGCTAATAATGCTCCAGCTCCTGACGTGAAGTTGACAAATACTACATCAGCAGGTGTTTCAGGCGTTCCAAGAAAACTTAACGTCACACAGCTTTCTGACGGGTCATGGGTAGCCCATGTTACCAACGGATTAGGTACAACGGGAACGGCAGGCGCCAATGGCTTTAATGCGTGCAATTTGGCTGGCTCTAGATTCCAATACAATTGTGAATCAAACGGCGTACTTAATGGGACTGCTGCAACAGCAAGAATTCAGAATCATGGTGCTTTGATGCCTGGCAGGTATGTTGGCAGCGTAGCGCAAGGAGTTATCCAAGTCTTCAACTTTACGAGACTTGATACAATAACCCTCACTTACAATGATGCATCTGGATCTGCAGGAGGTTCTGTTCAAGTTTCAACCTCAATACCCTTTGACTACAGCACGACTACGGTGGGAAATGATAGGGACGTGGTAGGAGCAGGTGCTAGTTTATTCCTTACCGTAACGGACCAGGACAAGAATCGTGATCCTACTAAGATAGATAGGTTCCAGGTTAATGCTAGCAGCAACCCCACAACTCTAGTACCCAGTAGCACTCAGTTCGAAATACAGTTTACAACTACTAATGCCTCTATTTCGGCCCAAGTCACGACCAGAAAGAACGTGTCTGGTGGTGCTGAGGGAGGTTTCATAAGGCAGGAGTTCATAGAGACTGGGCCGAATACTAACGTCTTTGCAGTCCTTAACAACATCCCATTCAACCTAACTCAGATGAACGTCACTGCGTCGACACTTGCGGTCCGCGGACTATTTCATGGTGATCAAATACAAATCCGAATCGTCGATACAGAGGCCAGAGATATCGTCGGTGCGAGCTCTGCTAGAGCGACCAAGACACTCACTGTAACTCGAACCTTAGGCTCGATATCACTCTCATCCTCGACCCTTACATACGCCAGCGATGTAACACTCACTCTTACCGACCCTGACAGAAACAACAGCACAAAAGTCAAAGAAAAGTTACAAGTGCGCTTCCAGGTAGGTACGTTATCACAAAATGTTACGATGTACGAAACTGCAACAGATTCTGGCATCTTCCAAGGTGCGCTGAGGGCTACCATAAGGGGTACTTCAGCTGTAGCCGCTCTCGCGTTTGCCTCACAGAACGTAAACGACACGAGTCATATAGGTGCTAGAGTTGAGGCAAGGATCAAGGCCGGCGAGGTGCCTACTTTCCAGGCTAGATACTCAGATCTTATCTTCTCAGGCGCGTCTGGAGTGGCCAGTCTTGTCATTAACTTTGCAATTTCACCGGGCACCTCAACTTCTTTAAGCCTCGATAAGGCCTCCTATGGTCCGACTGAGATCATAGCCATAGCGACATTAGTAGACCCAGACCTGAACGATTCCTCTGGAACGCAGACCCTGACTAAGGCGGGTAATCATACGCTAAAGATAGGCTCATCCACCGAAACAGGTGACAGCATAGGTACATTCCATCTAGTTGCACTCAATACGACCACCGGCACACAGCATATAGTTGGTGGTTTATACTTCAGGGCCACGGCACTGGAAACTAGCGGCACCTCAGCTACATTTACCTTCACCATACCATTGAGCAACTTTACGGTAAACTCCGGAGACCAGATACGCGTATCATACTTTAGGAACTTTGATAGCACAAGAGTCAACGCGACTGCTTCGATAGGCGGAGCAACTGCAACCGTTAGATTCGACAGGAGCGACTTCCCGATCTTCGCCACCACTTTTGCGCCTGGACGCAGAGTCAATACCACAGTAGTTATAGTGGATCCAGACAGAAACCTTAATCCGAACGCCCAGGAAACCCTTGAAGCTAGACTCTATCCACGGAACGCGACTGACGGGACCGTAGGTAACAAAGGAGACATAGCCTCTGACACCACGTTAGGAACTCGTAAGGTGAACTTCTACAACATCACTTTGACCGAGACGGGTGCAAACACTGGAAACTTCACACTGAAACTCTTAATTGAGTGGGGAGCAACTAATACTGCTGCGACAAGGATAGCCAACTACAGTAGCCCAACGAAGAGCATACACAACCTAGACAGAACTCAAGACTTTATCGGCGGAAGGCTACAAGTCTGCGTGACTGATGGTCTAGGACCTACCACACTCGAAGACGTCCTTATAGCTG
Source organism: Nitrososphaerota archaeon (assembly GCA_024860875.1). GTDB lineage: Archaea > Thermoproteota > Nitrososphaeria > Nitrososphaerales > UBA57 > VHBL01. The sequence goes on from JACPSZ010000011.1 coordinate 3,483, forward strand.
GGGAAGGTGGCTCAGTTACTAGCGTGAAGGGAGTTTGCGGAGCAATCATCTTCGCCGTACATGGAGCAACAATGGTAGCAAATATCACAACAGGAAGGATGGGTACACCAGTATCACTTACTCTAACCGAACCAGACATGAACCGAGATCCTTCTGAGAAGGACAAAGTCTTGGTTAACGTCGAGATATACAGGGGAACTACTCAACCTCCTGAAGGGGTCGGAGTAGTTTGTGGTGAGGGTAAATGCAATGCTACATACACCCTGACTGAGACTGGAACCAGCACTGGTGTCTTCACCAACTCAAGTACGATCGGAACAGGAAGTGGACCATTCAGCATAATTAATGCCAGCCAATTCGTGAGGGTCAGATACATGGATGACGGATCACTAGGCAGCCAGAGCGTCGTTGGATTTACAAAGTCAAAGCCAACAGCCAACATAGTGATAGGGTCAACAACAGGCCAACTGACAGTCTTACCTTCTGTGGAGACAGGCCCGTTCAGTACAATCGTCATGACAATAGTCGATACAGACCATTCATTCAACAAGTCAAGAGTCACCCTAGATAAGGTGGTCAGTGAGGTAACTTCCGACGAAGTGAACAGCATAGTGGCAAATAAGGCGAATCGCACCACAGGAACCTTCACCTTCAATGTTACGGTTACCCACTCAACATCCCCTGTAACTGGAGACCAGCTACTGCAAGTGAATGCAACTGACAAGATACACGTCTTCTACACAGACAGACTGGATAGCGCGGGACAAGTACTAATAATTGAGAAAGTGATCAACGTAGCTACTCGTAACGGTGCAATCGCAGCCGACAAGGCTAACTACATCGTAGGAGAATTCATCACCGTAACAGTTACGGACATAGATGCCAATAGGGACAGTAGCCTTAGGGAGTTTGTTAGACCAGTAATTGTAACTGACAGCTGGGCAGTCGGAACTAACATCACTCTACAGGAGACATCTGAAGCAAGTGGCGTCTTCGTCGGACAGGTACAGGTCATAGAAGGCTTCCCAGGCGCTGGACAGGTCCTAGGAAGGATAGGAGATGCGGTAACCATCAGGTACATAGATCTACTCGGTAACAGTGGAGGGCGAACAACGATTACCATAAGCAATGTGAGGATAGGTACGGCACTACCAAGGACACAGCAAGTCCCAGCATCGGCACCAGCAGCGGTAGACTCGCAGGGCAGGCCATTGACCGCAATAAGAGTAGGCGATGTTACGACAATACAGGCAACAGTTAGAAACAATGACACATCATCACACACATTCACATACCTAGTCCAAGTCAAGAACGCTCAAGGTGTGGTTGTGAACCTGGCATGGCTCAGGGACATCACACTGGCAGCGGGCGCATCGACGTCACCAGGTCTGGCCTGGATACCAAGTACCGCAGGAACCTACACAGTAGAAGTCTTTGTCTGGGAGAGCCTGGCAAACCCGATAGCACTCTCTCCAGCACAGAGGATCACTGTCACAGTGGGTTAGGTGCATCCTAGATGCACTCCCCCTCTCCTTTCTTTGAGGTGAACAAAATGATCAAGAACATATCAATCGCGGTATTGCTGGCATCCATGATACTGATGGCCTCGCCACTGGCAGCAGCACAAGCTGTCACTGCAACGACCAACAAGACAACCTACGTCCCTGGAGACTCACTAGTAGTTTCAGGCACGGGGCCGGCAAATGATGATGTCGCAATTACAGTAACTAATCCCAGAGGAAACCTGATAGGTGTATCTCAGGGTCGGGTTGGTTCTAACAATCAATACAGCGTCGCAGTGCTTACCTTTCCATCTGCAGAAAGCCCAACATTCCCGTTCGGAGCCTATTCAATTCGAGTCACTGCGGCGGCCGCAGGCGCATCTACAACAGTTACCGTGAACTTCCTGGCTACGGCAGGAGTTGAATTACCTCCAACACCTAGCACTGGTGCAGGAGGGTTCGTGATATCTGTCCATGCAGCAGGAACCTACTTCCCGGGTGATAGAGTCCGCATCTACGCAATATTTACCAACAATGGCGCTTTGGCCGATCCAACTGCGTTCACAATAGCCCATGTCCATAGAATGGACAACACTATAGATCAGCTGCTTGGTACGCAACAGAGAATTCACGCTGGCTGGTACTACTTTGATTATACTATCCCGGCTACTGCACCAGCTGGAACCTATGGAGTTCATGTTGCCGCGACGCTAGGAACCGCTGCAAATAACGCAGATTCGGCATTCCAAGTCGATGTGGCGACAAGGAATGTGGCGACAGTTGCTAGTAACATCGCAGCCGTAAGCCAAGCTGTGGGTGGGCTGAGCACGGCACTCACTGCTCAAGGTACAAGATTGACTGCAATAGAGAATGGTGTGACAGCGGCACGGACAGCAATCACAGGAAGGATCGATACTTTGGATGGAGCCATAACATCAAGACTGAATGCCGTACAGGGAGCGGTCGGAACTCAGATAACAACAGCACAGAACAACGTAATCCAGAGGGTTGATGGTATAACTTCTGGAGTCTCAACCGGAGTCCAGAACGCACAGACAGCAATAGTAAAGGCAGTCAACGATGGATTCGCTAATGTCGGCGGCAATATCGAAGAGATAGAAGATGGCGTCAGAAGTGCTGCGGCGGGAACTGCCCAGTCATCGACATTCGTACTGGTGATCGCAGGACTAGCTGCACTGAGCGTAGTGCTCCAGATAGCCATACTCGCGAGAAAGCGCGCCTAAAGGCGCTCCTTTCCCTCTTCTTTTTTTCCCTCAAACTTCATTCTACAATTAAAACCAGAATAGCCAAAACTGGATTAAAACATTATTATACAATATCTTTTCCAGCGCCCTGAGATGCCAGACCAAGGTAATGAGTCAGGGCTACGCATTGCATATGCAGGATTTGTCCAGTTCTTAACTCAACTTGTCGGCTTGGGCACGGGCCTTCTTTTTGTCACACTTATCACCAGAAATCTTACTGTTTCCGATTTTGGTCTTTGGCAGGTTATTGGAAGTGCGGTAGGGATAGCGCTCTTACCGGCGACTGTGGTTACCTTCTGGAACCTTCGGGGTGTTGCCAGAAGGCAGGACATAGGAAGAACCTCTATGGTTGCTGGGATGCTAACCCTTCCGATGACCTTTGCGATCCTGTTGGCGGTTTCCACTGGGGTAGGATCGCGAATAGAACTGGTCGGTTTTGTCGTTATCGCAGCGCTGTCGCAATTGCCATTCATGGTACTGCTCGAATCGGTAAAAGGTACTGTACAGGCTACGAGGCCTGCAATTCTGGGCTATTCAAGCGTTTTTTTTGAAATTACAAAGGTTGCTGTTGCTTTCTACTTGGTAATCATGTTGAAGGTGGGTCTTTACGGTGCCATCCTAGCCCTTGCTTTGGCATATGCAATACAAGATGTGATAATAATTCTCTCGGTCAAAGGAAACCTTGGAGGTAGGATAGACTTTGGATTAATCAAGCAATGGGTAAGGGCGTCTTGGGTTCCTCTTTTTGACAGAGGCGTTAGCAGAATTTGGAGCTCTGACGCTATTCTGGTCGCTCTGCTGTTGGGGAGCGCGGAGCCTGTGGGACTGTTTCAGGGACCGAGGGTCTTTACAGCAATAATAATGTATAGTGAAATCTTCCTTCGTGTTCTTTATCCTAAGCTCATACGGGACAGGTTGAGCGCCGATGTAGGCGTAGCCTTCAGGCTCCAAACCATGCTTGAAGTTCCAATGGTCGTCGGTGCAGTCGTGCTTGCTGGAGACCTGCTTTCCGTGCTTGGGCCAGATTATGTCAGTTCCGCTTTTCTTTTGCAGCTTTTAGCACTTGTAGCGGTTGTGGAGAGTGCCGAGCGGGTAATGTATTTTGTGCTTTATGGTGCGGAAACTGTCGACTCAAAACGTGATGGCTATTCGTTCAAGAATCTCAAGTCGAGCTGGCTAGTAAAGCTCCCACTTCTTGATCTATCAAAATCAGTGGTGTATATGGTTGTGCTTGCAGGAGCCCTGTATCTGTTTGCCACACCTTCTAGACCCGAATTTTCCGCTTTGATATGGGGTATCGTCTACGCAATAATAACAGTGCCTTACGCTGTAATGAAGACCATATTCGCTAGGAAGTTCTTCCCGCACACAATGCCTTGGGCCCAGATCATAAAATATGCTGTTGCCGGAGTCGCAATGGGAATTACACTCATGCTAATAAGAGGGACAACACCTTCAGAGATAAGCGTCATATCAGCAATTATCCGCCTTGGATATCTGGTGAGTCTGGGTGCCTTGGTCTATTTCGGGATAGTAGCGCTAATCGATTCGCATTTTAGAGGCATGGTTAGAAACCTTATCAAAAAACAGTGAGAAGACATGTTCGGAATTTACAAGAGCTTGAAGACGTTCTTCGGACCATTTTTCGGATACCTGCTAAGGAGAAGATATAGGCTTCCTGCAAGGCTCTTGGAGTTAAGACTAGCATCGCGACTTGGCAACCCTGTCAACGAAAGGATAATCGAATATCCTTGGGTACTTGAGCAAATTAAAATGAGGAAAGAAGGAAAGATACTTGATGTCGGGTGTGGTTGGCCCGGTTTGCTATCAAGTTACCTGCTGTCCAAGGGCTATGATGCCTATGGTCTTGACATTATGCAGTGTAATACTCTCCCGCGGGACAGGTTCTTTCTGAGCGATGCAAGAAAGACTAACCTTCCTGATGCTTCCTTTGACACGATAATACTACTTTCGACTTTGGAACACATAGGATCCGATGAAGAGGAAGACGACCTTAAGACCATGCACGAAATGTCACGCCTGCTTAAAAAGGGTGGCGCATTGCTCTTTACTACACCGTTCGCTGCTAAATACTCTAACAGAGGTCAAAGGTTCTTCAGTGAGGAGCGATTGGAGAAAATAACGAAATTTTTCAAAGTGCTTAATAAAAGGCACTTTATACAAAAGGGTAGCAAATGGACCGAAGTATCCATGGATGACGCAGAGGGAGCTACCTGGAACTATACCGGGGTCCATTCCATAGCAATAGTAGCCATGGTACTCGAAAAAGAGTGATTCAGTAACCTATCCATTCAGGTTTCACTGATTCAAGTTTCAGAGCAGTTTCATCGAGAATAGCATAAAGCTACTCTGCAAGTTCGCTTTCATCTTTCTTCGGAAGCCTCTTTGCAAGCAATGTTGCATACCAAATCTGGCTCTTTACAAATTGTGGCCAGTTCAATGCAGCATGGTGGAGTGCTATCAAATCAGTGTCAATGTCATCCTTCCAGAGCCAGTATTCTTGAATCTGTACATACCTACATCATCGCGCTTTACCATCTGTTTCATGAGAATCTTGGAAGAGTATCCAGTCTGCCCTTTTTGCGAGGGCCATCTTCAGCAGCATACTCATCACATGTGTCTACCCAAGGGTTGACTTATGAGCTTATTCTATTACCTTCATCTTCGGCATAGGAATAACAAACTTTGACCCCTGCTTCTTGAACTTTTCTAACTTCTTCATTATGTCATCAGCGTAGTTCCACGCGAATATTATGATATAGTCTGGGGGCTTCTGTTCGAGCACTTCAGGGCCTACGATAGGAACGTGGCTACCAGGAGTGTATAGGCCCTGCTTCAGAGGAGCATCTTCAACAACATATTCTATTACATCGGAATCAAGCTTAATTGAGTTTATCATCGTACTGGACTTCGCAGGTGCACCATAACCTGCAACAAATTTACCCTGCTGCTTTAACGTACTGAAGAGATTTCTTAATTCTCCAATTCTCTTCATTAGCTCATCAGCAAATGTCTGATAGGTTTCGAGTCTGTGCAGTTGCAATTCCTTTTCGTGAGAAGTGAGTTGTTCAATGCTATAATCAGGTATTCTGTTGTCTTTACACACATAAACTCTGAGCGAACCTCCATGCGTACCTATGTGCTCGGCCTTGAATATCCTCATTCCATGCCTTTCAAAGAGGCGAGTAAGAGAATGCAAGGAATAGTAGAAGACATGCTCGTGGTAGATGTTATCGTAAGTCATATCCTTTATTGTATCGGCAATGTATTGAATCTCGACAAGAAAAAAGCCATCTGCTTTTAAAAGCAGTTTTACATTATTGATGAAACCGTGTATCTTGTCAAGATGGGCAAAAACGTTTGATGCTGTTATTACATCAGCATGACCGTAGCGGGAAACTATTGTTGAAACAGCGTTTCTGCCGAAAAATTCGTTCAACGTATCCAGACCTTGCTCGTTAGCCTTTCTAGCCAGGTTTGCTGCAGGTTCAACTCCCACAGCACTCATGCCAAGAGCTTTTAGAGGCTTCAGTAAAACTCCGTCGTTGGAGCCTATGTCTACAACAACAGAGCCTTTGAGAACAAGGTTTGAAAGGGTCTTCGCGAGCTGCTCGAAATGAGCTCTTAGCCCGCCTGCTACTGAAGAGGCGTAAAGATAATGTGTAAAAAGGATATCTCTGGGAACAAAACTTTCGTCGGATAGTTGCACAAGAGTGCAGTTCTCGCAGAAGACAAGGTCAAGAGGATAAAGTGGTTCTTTCCCAACCTCCTCGGGTTTAAGAAAGTTGTTTGCAAGAGGTTGCCTTCCTAAAGACAGGAATTGTACAGTGCTATTACTTCCGCAAGACCTGCAGTTCATGTCTCGGGCACCTTCAGAATCGGCTCTTTCTCCTTAAGGAGTAGAACGTCTGCACCATTAGGAACTTGAATGTCTCCACTCATAATGCTGTAAAGAACTTCTGCAACTCTTTCCGGGCTCTGCTGCTTCTTTGACTCATCCGCGCCGAATAAGTCTGATCGCATTTTTGTATTGATTCCAGAAGGCGATATTGAGATACTCTTTACTCCTGTGCCTGCAGCTTCTTTGGCCACTGCCTCCGTTATCCCCCTTATTGCAAACTTTGTTGAGCAGTAGGCAGCAAGCCTAGGCACTGCTCTCCTTCCGCATCTGGACGATATGTTGATTACAAGGCCGTTATTCTGAGCCTTCATTATAGGAAGCGTATACCTTAATGTGTTGAAGGTGGAGAAGACGTTGTTGCGAAAGCAGTAGAGTACCTCCTTGGGAGTAATTTCTTCAGTGTTCTTTAGGCCATGTGTCACACTAGCGTTGTTGATCAATACGTCTATTGCTCCGAGCACCTTAGCTGCAGAGTTTATCAGATATGACGCCTGTTTGGGCTTGCTCACATCAAGTTGGTAAAAGTGAAAACTCTTGATGTCTTTGTCATCTAAATCACCTTTGTGTCGAGCACAGCCGACTACAAAATTCCCGTTGGCAACCAAAAGCCTAAGCAGGGCAAGCCCGAGACCTCCAGAAACTCCCGTTATGACGACCCTTGCCCTTTGCAGTTTCATATTATCTCGCACTTGATCGTATCCTCGTCATATCTCCCTTTCGAGCGCTTTCGTGTGGTGAGTGCAAGGAAAACTGACGGTTCGAGAAATTTCATGGCGTGCGGAACGCCCGGAGCGCTGTATACCATCTGCCCTGCTTCAATGATTGTCATCTCCAATTGGCCGTTAGAATTTCTCTCATAATACTCCATTTTTCCGCTGACCATGTAGGACCAGTGAGAATCCTTTTGGTGAAAGTGATTTGCCCTTATTGCCCCTTTCTTGCAGGTGATGAGAACGACGCTGTTAATAGGCTCTTCCAGAATATTAGTAATCATTCCTCTATTATCTGTAAATGATGGCTTAACGGTGACTACCTTTATGGTCATAGGCTTTTCAACCATTCAACAGTTTTCTTGAGACCCTCTCTTATGGATATCTTGGGCGAATATCCCAGTTCGCGCTTTGCCTTCTCTATGGATAACGCAAGTCTGAGCCCTTTCTCGCCTGGGCGCCATGGTACGAAGGTTATCTTCGATTTACTTTTGGTTATGTCGAGAATTTCCTCTGCGAGTTGGAGAATAGAGATGTCATTGCCATATGCAACATTATAGACTCCTCTAACATTCTTTTGAGTAGCAAGAACTATTGCATCGACAAGGTTTCCGACATAGTTCAAATCGGTTATCTGGCTACCATCTCCTTCGATGGTAATTGCTCTATTGGACAACGCTTGCTTGATAAAGATTGGAACAACTTGTCTTAGTCTTGATCTAGGACCAAACACGCCGCTACCTCTGAGTACTACAATCGGCATCCCGTATGCATTCGCATAACTTTGACACGCCAAGTCTGCAGCGGCTTTGCTAGCTCCGTAGGGATCTGAAGGTCTCAGTGCTTCCTCTTCAACTATTGGGACACGCTCTGGAGGGACGATGCCGTAGACGTTTTTTGTACTCATGTAGACAAGTTTGGTTTTGGGACTGGATCGTAAAAGCTCAAGGACATTGATCAAGCCAAGGATGTTGCTGTGGAAGGTGTAGCGTGGGGAAGATAACGCCAAAGGAACATCAGCCTGTGATGCAAGAAAGATGACAGAATCGATCCCATCAAGATCTGCTAATTGTAAATCATCAGCGCTCTTCCAGAGATATTTTATCTCTGAGACATGAGAGCCAAGGTTCCTTGCTCCTTCCAGCGGTATTATATCTGCAACCGTAACCTGATTCCCGTCATTAAGAAATCGCTCGATAACATGCGAACCTACGAAACCTGCGCCACCTATCACAAGACCTTGGCTCATACAGTGCGTTCCAGTTTATGGCATTGCTATTTGAGCATTCTTGATTTGAGGAGAACTCTTATGAATTTCGAACTATTCCTCTTTCCTTAAACGGGAGACAGCAGGCTCAATAGCAGGCTTCGGAGTGTGTCTCGCAAAAAAAGGCCAAAGATATATGGAAATCTCTAGCAATGCGATAATTATACTTTCGAACCCAATCCTACGGCAGCGAAATCTAGTTGCTCCGAGAATTCGTCAGCATCGAAGAGCCTTCTCCCATCAATGAGAACGGGATTTTTCATCAGTTTCTTGAAATCTTTGGGCTTTAGTGAAGCATATTCCATCCATTCTGTGACAAGAATTGCACAGTCCGCATTCTTAAGACACGCCTTTGCATTCTTTTCTAATGAAATTTTGCCATCGAAAATAGCTGCGGCCGTATTAAGGGCTTTTGGGTCATGAGCAAAGACTTTAGCCTTTCTCTTTAACAGTTCTTTGACAATAGTTATTGAAACTGCTTCCCTCATATCGTCAGTGTCTGGTTTGAATGCAAGCCCTAACAAAGCAATTTTCTTTCCTTCCAAATTACCTAGTTTCTTTTCCGCCATTCTTACAGCACTGATAGGCTGATCCTCGTTAACCTTCATCGTAGCCTCAGCAAGCGGAGGATAATAACCAAGCTTCTTCGAAAATTCTATGAACGCTTTAACATCCTTTGGAAAACACGACCCTCCAAACCCCAAACCAGCTCTTAGGAACAATGGGTTAATTCTCTTATCCAGTCCAATACCATTTGCTATAACGCCGATGTCACTTTCAGGTAGTATTTCACATACGCGCGCTATCTGGTTGATAAAGCTGATTTTCATTGCAAGGAATGTATTGTTCGCATATTTGATGAGTTCGGCATTAGTTGGATTAGTGCAGATAACTTTTGGAAGCTTTTTTCCGTAAATTTTCTTGTAGAATGTTTTGAGCATCTCAGTGTCTTTGGGCCTGCCGCCAATTATTATTCTGTCAGGATTTAGAGTGTCTTCAATAGCAGAACCTTCCCTGAGGAATTCTGGATTCGAGCAAGCGCCAAAACCTTCGCCATATTTCAGACCCGATGCTTTTTCAATCTCAGGCACAACAAGTTTCAGCGACGTACCAGGAATACCTGTGCTTTTTACGACTATGAGATGATAAGAGTTGCTTCCCTTTATCCCGGCTCCTATTTGCCTAGAAGCAGAAAGCAGGAACCTATCTTCCATAGATCCATCTTCTTTGCTTGGGGTGCCAACAACGATGAAGATTATCGGTGCTTGAGCAACAAGTCTAATATTAGAAGAGACAGTAAAGCTACCATCCTTTATCACTTTCTTGAGGATCGGCTTAAGGCCGGGTTCGTAAAAGGAGAGAACCCCCTTTTCAACGGCTGCTATTTTCTTCTTATCTATGTCAACCCCGAGCACTTTCGCCCCGAGCTTAGCAAAACAAGCAGCAGTAGAGAGGCCCACAAATCCTAATCCGACCACTGCAACCGAGTATTTCGGCAAATTCTGCTTGACTTCAAAGCCTAAATATAAAACACCTTCGCCCCCTATTGAAGATACGACTATGATTACGAAAGCGGTCATACCCGCTGCAGGCATTGGCGAAAGGCTTCTTCCTGCAACAAAGGAGCAACCAAAAGAGCTTTTGCCAGTTTTTGCCAAGGGAGTAAATGGCGATTTATGCGTGAAGCCTCTGATTCAATCGATCTTTGAACAACTTTTTACAGTTGGCATACGAGAGTTTTGCTTTATTGTCGGCAGGAGCAAGCGTGCAATAGAGGATCATTTTACCCCAGATTATTCGTACCTTGAAAGGTTGTACAGTAGCAAAAAGGAGGCAAAGGCAAAAGAGTTGAACTCATTCTACGCTCTAATAGAAAAATCAAAGATAAATTGGATAAATCAAAACCTTCCGAGTGGTTTTGGGCATGCAGTATTACAGGCAGAAACATTCGTTGGAGATAACGACTTCTTGATTCATGCGGGAGACACTCTTATCATGTCTGAAGGTAACTGGCATCTAAAAAGGTGCATGGAGCGAAAAATCAAAGCAGGTGATGATGCAACTCTAGTAGTTAGGAGAGTCCAAGACCCCAGACGATTTGGAGTTGTACGAGCGAAGAAAATTGAAAAGAATGAATACTCCGTTCTTGAAGCAATCGAAAAGCCAATAGAACTTATATCGGATTTAGCTTTGATGCCTGTTTATTCATTTGACCCATCAATATTCTCTGCATTGAAAAAAGTGAAGCCCGGCGTTGGGGGGGAAATACAACTTACAGACGGCATTCAACATCTTATCAGAAAGGGAAAGAAAGTCCGCGCCATAGAAATCACAAAGAATATTGTTTGGATAGACGTGGGCACTCCTGAGTCTTATTGGACTGCTCAAGAGCTCACTCACAGACTTTACTCAAAGGGTCCATGATCAGGAGTGCTCAGCCGCACAATCCGCGATGATGTTGGCAAACTCCAGAAGAGTACTTCCCGTCTTGCTGAAGGCCAACGGGTACTAATCACTGGCGGGGCAGGCTTTCTGGGTTCTTGGTTATGTGATTCCTTCGTTTCTATTGCCGAGGTGTTCTGTCATGACAACCTTGCCACAGGTCAACTCAAGAACATTTCCCATCTTAAAGCGAACGAGCATTTTAGATTCAGAAATGTTGACGTGTCGTCTCCTGAATGGAAAGCGAACGCGGATTTTGATTTCATATTGCATTTAGCAAGCAGGCCTTCTCCAGCTGATTACCAAAAACATCCTATAGAAACCTTGAGAGTCTCGACTCAAGGAACTCTCAATGTGCTCGAGCTTGCCCGTAGGTGTGACCCTATAATTCTGCTTGCTTCTTCCTCCGAAGTCTATGGGGATCCCGCTGTGGTTCCTACTCCGGAAACATACTGGGGTAATGTGAACCCTGTCGGTGTCAGATCGTGTTATGATGAGGGGAAGAGGGTCAGTGAAGCACTTGCAATGGCGTATTATAGACAGTACGGACTTGATGTAAGGATAGTTAGGATATTCAACACATACGGGCCTAGGATTAGAGCCAAAGGAGCTTATGGGAGAGCCGTTCCAAGGTTCATTGCACAAGCTTTGTCAAACAGACCAATTACAATCTACGGCAGTGGAAAACAAACTCGTTCATTTTGCTATGTTGCAGACACAATTTCAGCAATGATCAAAGTGTTATTGGACAAAAGAGCCAAGGGTGAAATATTTAATGTAGGTAATCCAAATGAGATTTCGATACTCGAGCTTGCTAATACAATAGTTCGGCTTACAAGAAGTAGGTCAAACGTAATTCACGAACCTGAGGGTGAGGATGACCCGAAGAGAAGATGTCCAGATATCTCAAAAATACGATCTAAACTAGGTTGGGCTCCTAGTGTGAAGCTTGAAGAAGGTCTGAAAAGAACTCTTCGCTAGAATGGCATTTCTCATCATCATTTCTAATCGCACGATTTCTCATCAGTTTTGAGATAGTATCTAGAATGCATAATAGAGATATAGCACCAAGTTATTTATTACAACTATGCGGTACGCTTGGGCCGCTGTAGTCTTAGTTGGGTTATTAGCAACCTCTGTAGGGGTTGGTGGAGGCTATTTCATATTCAATTTCCAAAATACACAATCACAACTGGAAGAAGCTAAAAACCAAGCTAAAGCACTGCAGCAGATAGTTGGGAGTCTTCAGAATAACGAGAAGAAACTTGTTGCAGAGCGCGATAATATTGAGGCGAAGATTGTTACGGTTGTGGATAAACTCGGTGCAGTTAATTCGTCTCTGAGTTCGAACAAAAAAGAGAACCAAGACCTCCAAGTGCAAGTTACTGATTTGAAGATGCAGCTGCAAGAAGTGGCTGCCGGTCTGGGAGTCCGAATAGAAGAGATCAAAACTTCATCCAAAGTTCGTGATGTTCAGATACTGAACGCTACGAAGCAGATTGAAGAATCGAAGAAGATTATTGAGGATTTGAGGAAGCAGATTGCAGATATGAGTAAACAAATAGCAGATTTAAGAAACGAAGCAGCAGCTCCTAGAGATCAGCAGAAACCCAGCGCAACTTGCACTCCCGGCGATACAGTATTTCAGGAGGATTTCGAGTATACCGATGACTTAACCAATCATGGTTGGATACAACTATCTACGGCTGGTCCCGCACAGACTCAACCTGATATTGTAGCTCAGGGTTCGCGTGCTCTAAGACTAAATGATCAAAGTAGCTCAGGATCGACCGTGTATGCCCGTTCAATTTCTCCCCTTGAAAGGGATTCCCAAGTCGAATTCTTGTTGAGAACAGAGCAGTATGGGCAGAGTGTCGCTCTGCAACTCTGGGGCAACCCAACGTTTGTGGATAGTCGGTTCGCAGGCATAGGCGTGGAGCTCTCTGATAATAACAGAAGCTTTCGTGTTCAGGACACCTATTACTTCATCCATCAATTGAACAATTGGTATAGAGTGAAACTCATAGTCAGACCTGCCCTGCAAAGCTTTGACGTTTATGTTGACGACATGAATTTTCCATTGGCTAAGAATATCAAGTTTCTTGGTACATCATTTAATAGAATCACAATGGGCACTGCAACTGGGGGCACGGGTTCAGGCTATTGGGACGGCATAGTGATACGTAACTGTGCAGATCAGCAGAAGGTAATTGCTACCTGCTCCCCTGATGACATAGTATTTCAAGACAATTTTGAATTTACTGACGCATTAACTAGTCATGGTTGGGTGAGCATTTCCACGGCAGGTATTGCACAGACTCAAACTGCAATAGTTGCAGAAGGTAGTAGGGCCTTAAGATTGGACGATCTTGGTAACTCGGTGGTAAATTATTACGTCCATCCACTACCTATTCTGAATGGAAACTTCCAAGTCGACTATTATACGCAGACTGAACAGTACGGACAGACAGTCGCCCTGTACTTACAGGGCGATCAAGGAGTTGTAGATGGTAGATCAAAAGGGATAAGGGTAGAGCTTTCAGAATTGAACAGAAACTTCTTTGCCCAAGACATGCCGCAATTTGTCTATCAATTGAACAAGTGGTATCATGTTCGACTAATTGTCAAGACTCCGCTTCAAAGTTTTGATATCTATGTGGATGATATGGATAAACCTATCATGACTAACATAAAATTTCTTGATACTTTGTTCAACAGATTGGCGTTGTCCACTGCTACCGCTGGTACAGGTCCAGGTTATTGGGATGGCATATCTATCAAATGTTTACCTTAGTTCTTTTCGGGCGAAAGTGCAAAGAAATCGTTTCCTAACGATGTTGGAGAACCAACGCACCAACAAACGGAATAAATACCGCCTGGCAGGTTGTAAATTGCTTTCTGTGCAGGGTTTTAGATGAAGATCAGTTTCGCCACTAAGGAAGAGCGTGTGTTATGCCATCTCTTTTCTACCTTCTGCATCAATGCTATTATCTTCTAGGTACGTGTTCACGATCTGCACCAGCTCATCTTTTGTAAGAGCAACCCTTACCCCTCCTGTCTTAAGTATATTCCGATAGTGAACATAATCAAAATATCTACGCACAGACGAAAAGTACTCTCTCTGACTTCTTCCATCAAAACCTATGTTCACCACTGGTTTGTTCAATATGCATGCCTCAAGCGTGATGGTGGATGCTACATTGATTAGTACGTCTGTGTGTGCCAACGTGTTGGCCAAAGTTATAGAGTCCATCATGTCAGAGATCCAGAAATAACCTGACTTTTCAAATGTCTTAGATGCCTTGCCTGGAGTTTGCATGATGACATCCTTCTTACCCTCAAATTTGGCGAAGTCTTCTATGGACCTTCTCGGGTGTAACCGTATCAGGAGCTGGCAAGGCTTCGAGAATCTGCCTTCCATCATAGCTTCGTAAATCACTTCAACGATCTCCGCTTCCTCTTTGTAGAGAGCACCACCACCAGTAGCGTATGTTAGGAGCTTCTTACTTGGATCTGCGCCAATAGTCCTAAGAAATTCGTCCTTCGGGATGATTACTGATGAGTCAGCATAGATATCGAACTGGGGTATGCCGCAAATCTTGACACCTTTCTCGTCATAATCTAGAAGCTCCACAGCATCATCTTTCATTATCTTATTCCATACTATTAGTCTATCAAACCTTGCTGGAACCTCCCATTTAGAGGTGAGATTATCCCAGCTTGGAACGCAAGCGATCGTTGGAATCTTTTGTCTTCTTGCTCGCCTCAGAATTGGTAGGTATGAAATGAAAATGGGTAAGCTATAAACACGGCATCAGGCTTGTGCTTGTCGAATAGTTTCCCGTAAATCTTGTCTCTAAATAAATTGAGGTCAAGCCAAGCGAGAAATGATTTGATCGCTCTTACGCGAGAAAGTCTCTTTCCAAACAACATACGCATCATTCTTCCTACCATGTTATACCTCTCGTAAACCTTCATCTTCAGTCGCAAAGTTTCAGAATGTTTTCTGAATGTGTCAGCAAAGACGTAATTGCGCAGAATTCCCAGCGCGATTTCGGATTTACTTCTGTTGTAAGGGAAAAGCCTCTCGATGCTAACCATTGGATGAGTTATCCCAACATCCTGTGATTCTGCTACTATCACTAATCTTATGTTCCTGGACGTTAGGTAGTTTGCAGCTTTCTCGTTCAGAATGCTCTTCCAACCTATCCCATAAGGAATAACCATGAAGAGGGTTCTTGCACTATCACTGCTTGCCATGTGTTCCAGCTACACCTGTTTGAAATCTAAATTTGCCACACATCTTGGGCTTATAAGCTAAACTTTTGAAGAAGAGGGCTACTAGAGCAACCGAAAAGACCTTTAACATTTTTGGACTAGTGTCCAGCTCACGTCCCGCCTTCCCGATGGATAAGGACGGCCGTAATCACTTCTCGCCCGGTCGCCACGGACTGGATGTAATTTACGATCTGCTCTTTATAATGTCTTGGAATTTCGCAGCGAGTTCTAGGAACTCTAGGTTCTGTTAGATTCATTGTACACAGCTCCCATTGTCAACTTTCTGGGCATGATTTGCAGCATCGAACTTACCTTAGGCGTGTCCAAAGATTTAGGATTCTTACTAATCAAGAAAAATTATGGTTTATGCGTCCCTTTCCCGTATCCACATGAAACCATTTATTTCTCTAAAACCAGTTTCTTTCATAAAGGCTCTTGTTAAGCCAGTAGCTCTATGGTCTCCCGTCCTTGATTCAGGATTATAATAGATGTTGGTTGCAATAAGTTTACCATTTTCTACCAAATGCTTGTGAAATGTCCTTATCGTTTGTTTTGCATCAGGAACATGCTCTATTACATCTAAGCACACGATGGTATCATATGTCCCCAACTCTGGCATTTGCGATTTGTCGTCTAAGGGTATCATCTCTATATCTGCACCATGCTTCTCAAACAGAAATTTCGCAAATCGCTCGTTCTGGGAACCACGTATATCGAGATATGTCACCTTATGGCCCCGTCGCCAGAGAGCTAAACTCAGGTCCCCTATCCCACCACCATAGTCCAATACAGCCCCCTTGCATTGCTTGATAACCCAATTCCTGAAGCGCCTCTGCTGTAGGCTCATGTGCCAATAGGCCAGTTGTAGCGGGTAATAGGATATTTTCTTATAGAGTTCTACTTCTTCCTCCTCGCTCTTTGGTCTTGATTGCTCCCAAGTTTCTTCTATTAGTTTGCTCGCATTCCTCAGCATCTTCTTAACATCAGCAGAATTCATTTCATAGAACTGGCTTAATGTTTCGATCAACGCACTGTTCCAGATTACGATTTTTCCTTGCAAGCCATTGAAATATGAATACGCAGATGCGAGCGGTCTTCGAAGAAAAATTGGCAGTCTCCTGCCCATCCATAGAGCGAATTGACGTTCCATAGCAGCAATAATCTCTATTCCAATTGGATTATTAAAGATTCAATAACGATTGCTCTGTCAAGTTCATCGTACACAGCTCCCATTGTCAACTTTCTGGACATGATTTGCAGCATCGAACTTAAAACTAGTCTTAATTCATGTCCAAACTTTTGACAGCTTAAAGCGTGTCCAGAGGATTTGACAGAACCGAACTCTGTGTCCTTTACGTACCATATGTTGAAACGCCTTTTACTCCTTTCTGTGCTGCAAGCACTATTACTTCCATAAGGCAACTGTCCCATATACACTTCAATTATGCAAGCAAAATTCTCTTATACGCTTTCATCCGTGTGACTCGGCAATGAAGATTATCGGTGCGATGCAGGTAGGCGGGCACTGCGAGTGGATACTCCCAAAGAGTCTTCACAATCTCGCTTCTATCACCGACGAAGTGGTCATCGTGGCAAGTGGGCATGTATCCGATGAGGCTGCAAGACTAGTCAAGGAATGTCCGAAGGTCGTAACTGGTGACATAGTACCTGGCTATCATAAGAGGATCGAGTGGAACGACATGAATAAGCTGCTTGAGATAGCACGTGGGAGAGGTGCTGACTGGATCCTGTTCATGGACTCAGATGAGACGTTCGAGGCAAGGTTAACGAAGGATATTCGTGAAATGGTCAAGCGGGATGATGTAGGCATGTATCGCTTCAAGAAGTACTGGTTATGGAGAGATGACAAGCACTACAGAGTGGATCGACCTGATAAGTTTCTGGGGTATGCTTACAACACATATCTGGTAAAGGCTTCTCCTAAACTGTATTTTCCGAACCCAGCCGGACCTCTTTGGAAAAGGCTCCTAAAGCACATCCTTGGAAAGGAGAAACTTAGACCCTATTTTGGAAGGGATCCTGTAAAAGGTGTCGTGGGAGAGCGGGTTGACACAGACATTATAATCCTACACCACGCCACGCTGAACTGGCCTAACTTCGTGAAGAACCAAATATGGTACGCCTGCCTTCTGGCAAAAAGGCAACCGAAGCGACAAGAGTATGACATCGCAGAGCAGCTGTATCGTGGCTTGGATGAATCGACCCTAAGGCTCGAGCCAATTAAGCCTGAATGGATCGACTATTAGGAACCTAGATCCTGGGTGCCTGTAGATTTGCAACCTACATATAGTCTGTCTTGAGTACGAGCCACATGCCCCAAATTTCCGTAGATCTTATCGCTGAACAGGTTGTGGCCGAGCCAAACAAACAAGACTTGACGCATTTCGATTTAGATAGTCTCTTTCCAAATAGCTTGCGCATCCACCTTACCATTGTGTTGTGCTGCTCGTAGATCTTTATCTTCAATTCCAAAGTTTCTGCATGCTTCTTTGAAGTATCAACAAAGACGAAATTCCTTAAGA
>JACPSZ010000025.1 GCA_024860875.1 Nitrososphaerota archaeon
ATCTCCAGTTTGTCCCTCATAAGAACCTCAAGAAGCCTCCCATTTCTTGCCATAGCTTTCCCTATCCTTCTTCCTTTGGGGAGAAGCTTTGCACCTTCCCTGTTCCTATATTGAATCAATCCTTTCCTTCTCAAGCGTTTTAGCATTTCAACAACACTTGGATCAGCAACCCCGAGCTTCTCCGCAATTGCAGAAACTCTTGCATGGCTTTGAGTCCTTTCCTGTATGAGCCATATCGCCTCAAGGTACACCTGAGCATGCGTGTCCTGAATTGGTTGGAGGTAAATGATGTCGCATGCCTTGCCAGAATTTCTGCGGGGCGTACTTGCCATCGTTGCTAGTTTAGATTAATTTTGTATTATAAAAGCTCCTGACAATTATACCTTCGAACCCCTAATCAAAAAAGGGAGGAGGATTAACCTCCCTTTTGGAATATGTCTGGCGCTTCGGCTCCTTCAACCGCTATTATGCCAACAGCTCCCTTATCTATCGCCCTGAAGATGCTGTGATCGACGAGTATCAAGTTACCAGGTACTTCGATTTTGAATTCTACTATAGTTCCCGAGCCTGCAGGCACAGCTATTGTTTCAGCATTGACATCTGGTGCTGCTGATTTTCCTAGCCCTCCTTCGGGATACACTCTGTCGAATATCTCACCTATGATGTGGAACGATGAGATCAGGTTCGGACCCGCATTACCAAAGTACACTCTCACGGTTTCCCCTACTCTGGCCTTCATTGTGTTGTCAGTCAATGCACCGACTCTCCCGTTGAAGACTACGAACTCTGGCCGCTCATCCCAAGCCTTCTCCATCGCAAATGGATGGTGCCCTAACTGCCCTCTAGCACCAGCAGCGTAAAATTCTCCCTGCACAACATAGAACTCCCTGTCCACCTTTGGCAGCCCCTCTTCAGGCTCTACAAGTATCAGCCCATACATTCCGTTAGCTATGTGCGAAGGTATGTGTGGAGAAGCGCAGTGATACAGGTATACTCCCGGGTTCAACGCCTTGAACCTGAACGTAGTCGAACTGCCAGGCTGGGTCTGCGTCAGTACAGCTCCCCCTCCGGGCCCGTTAACAGCGTGCAGGTCAATAGAATGTGGCTGAGAGCCAAGGTTCTTTACTGTAAGCACTACAGTGTCTCCCTCCCTGACTCTTATCATAGGACCTGGCACTGTCCCATTATAAGTCCAATAGGTGTAAGTCGATTCCCCAGCAATCTTTGCAATTACTTCCCTAGTCTCCAAGAGTATGTTCACGGTTGCAGGAGCCTTCCTTGTAATTGGTGCAGGAACATTGCTAGCTAAGCGGGCGATGTCAGGCACTGTAACTACCTTTGGGGCGTCGAGAGTTACAGTTGGCTTGGTAACTTGAGGAAGTGCAACCTGATGCCCCATGTCCTCCTCTTCTCCTTGAACGGTTAGTTTCCCTAGCATGCCTGCTTCCTTATGGCCTGGAATGTTGCATATGTACTGGTAAGTGCCAGCCTTGTCAGCTGTAAATGTTACTGACTTCGTGTTCCCCTTCTGGATTACTGATTCGCTCTTTACTCCTAGACCTACAATTTCAAACTGATGTTCAACGCCATCCTCATTTGCTATTTGGATTGTAGCCTTGTCTCCTTTATTCACTGTAAGATCAGGGTTATCTTTTCCTGCAATAGCTCCTTCCTTTCCAACCCACTTGAACCCGTTACCGCCTATTGCTGTTGCTAAAACGAATTTGACCTCAGATCCTTGAGTCTTTGGTGCTGCACCCTGCTGTCCTGGTACTACTTCCTTCTTCATTTGTTCAATAGATTGTTGCATACTCATGATTTGGTTCTGTGTCACGACGTAAGAGAACCCTCCTACTACTATCAGACCCACTATGACGAACCCTACGATGAAGACCGTATTGGTTCGCCCGCTTCCTACTTCTTGGTTAGACATTTTATTCCCTAGTAATGTTGTGGGCTGGGGTGTCTTAATAGTTCTACCTAACTTGTTAGCTTATTATCAAACATGATAACGGTAGAGGTCTTGGCCTCGAAACTTTACCAATGCCAGAGCCATAGATCTTATAGTCCATAGCGCAGGCTCCCCGTAAAGATTACTGATATGTACGGGCCAAAGGCTCTGGCTACATAAACACTGGTCGGTCCTAAGAATATCGTGTAGGATCGAGTGAATAGATCATAAGAATACGTGCAGATTCAACAGGATTGAGCATCAGAATTGGTATCAGGTAGGTCCATTTCAGATCTGCTACGAGCATAGCACCCATAGCAATACGTCATAAATTGCTACTAATACAAACCAACCCATCGGTCCTGCACCGACTGCGCCAAACCTGCTACCAGAAACTGTTAATACTGCTAAGCCAAGAGCAGATAAAGCTGCCGTCAGCAGTAGAGAAGGGGGCAAGATGGACAGGAAGATGCCCCGGGTCCAAAAACAAACAGCAGTACCGCGATGCCAACCCGTAGCCTTGGACTGTGGCCGTTCTTCAGGAGCTAGTGCTCGACCTGCTCCTCCTCTATAGCATCCATCTGTTTGACTAAAATACCGTAGAGGTGTGGAGGAACCCTAATTTCTGCAAGCCAAAACAAGACGTTGTCTTCTTTAGAAATGTGGGACTTTAATATATTTAGCATACCCTGAATTCTTTGCAAATGTATCGATGATGATTTCGGTAGATTTGCAACTATACTCTGGAACTCTGCGCCCATTCGCTCGTGCTCCTCATGCATAGTATTGACAACAGGTTTGTCCATTCCCAAATACCATAATAAAACTGGGAACATGATCTGCTCTTCCTTTAGGATGTGCCTCTGCAAAAACTCAGTGAGATTAGTTATTCTCTCCCTTGTGTTAGCCTTTAGGGTGCCATCCTTAATGGCATTCAGATCTCTTTCTATTTCGTGTACCATTGAAAACATGACATCATGTTCTTTGGTGAGCATCGACATCGGGGAGATTTGTTTGTGCATGCTAAGCAACAGTAAGGGATGTGGATTATTGATTCTCCCTAACTTGTTCGGCAAACAGTGATGTTCATATTCCAGAGGCATGTGGCGTAAAGTATGAAGGAGGTAACCCTCCTAGTAAAGCCGCCTCACACTTGGGTTAAGAAGATAGTTAGCAAGTACCCTGCAACAGTCAGACTTTTGGACTGCAGAGTTGTTGAGGGAACAGGAGGCGTACACGAGCTTTTTGAAGTTTCAATAGGCGCTGGACATATCAAATCTCTGCTAAACGATTTGCGCAAAGATCCGTACGTGTATCAAGTAGACGCCATAGAGACAAAAAAGGGCTTGGTGATGGGCTCTCTGAAGACGCGCAAGTGCACAGCATGCAGATCTTTCGCAACTTCCGAATGTTTCTTGGTCTCTGCTAAATCAACTCCTGAAGGTCTTGTTGAGTGGAAAGTTCTGAGCAGTGGAGGCGGGTTGAAGAAGCTGCTGGATAATTTGGAAAAGGGTGGTGTCGAGGCTGAGATTCGCAGTATGATTGATCTAAAGGATGAAAACGCTTTGACAGAGAGGCAGGAAGAAATATTGCAGATCGCCTTGGAAAAGGGCTACTTCGATTACCCAAAGAAGATGGATATTGCTGAACTTGCCAAGTTGCTGGGGATATCCAAGCCTACGCTATCAGAAATACTCAGGAGAGGTCAGAAGAAAATTCTGGCTGAGCACTTTAGAGGGCGGCTGTCTATGGTTAGCGGGAAGGAGAGGATTTAGGGTTCTCCTACTAATGCTGGAACCGTGATATCGCACTGATACTGGTATTGCGGCAGCTTCCTGTTTGTATCTGATATTAGACTGTCCAGCATGGTTCTTTTCTCCCCTATTGGGATACTTGGATCTCTTGCAATTTCGACTACTTTTGTTCGGGTATCATTGCACAATTTGTCGTACTCTGCCCATTGCGTAGCTCTCTGATTTGCGAATATACCTATTACAGTTCCTGCAACCGCACCGAACACAACAACTATGATCAAGAACTTTTTCGTGGCGGGGTTCAAGCCTTGCTTGGTTTTTCGTGGATGGTAATAAACCTCTTGCTCTCCAAGGTTTTTGTTGGATATGTAAAATTGCTCTGATGCTGATGAATGGGAAAAGCTAAAATTACTCAGCAAAACCCGGAAGGGACTGGAATGAAATGCGACTATTGTGATAAACCTGCCGTGATTTCTCTCTGCAGGCTGGAGATTAACGCCAGAACCAATGAAGTAGAACATTCAGTCTACAAAGCTTTCTGCTGGGAAGATGCCGTTAAGAAGCGCGTCATGGTCTATGAAGAGGCTAGAGGGGAGAGGCCTCTAACTCTGACTATGGAGGATGTTGTGAAAGGAACTAAAATTGCTCAAACCGAAGCATCTCCGCAGCCCCAACCTCAAGCAATGCAACCCATGCCAGCACCAACGCAAACTCCGCAACCTCCTGCACCCCAACTTCAAACACCTCCTGAGCCTGCTCCATCTCCGGCACCGCAAAAGCCTCCTGCACAGCCCAAGAAGCAATCTACTACGAAGAAATAGTAACCTACTAGTTAGCATAATGCATCAAATCGTATTCGCAGAAACTCAGCTAAGGACAAATACACGCCGATCGTCTTTATGCAACACGAAAAGAAGTTCTGGCTCTGGGAGATTTTGGAGAATACTCCTTGCCTTATCAATCATCATTCAGATTTTTCCGGCATATGCCAGCGATAGAGGAGCGAACTGGGAATACATCAACTTCGATTCCAATGGAACCAACTTCAACCCTCAAAGCCAACTAAGCAGAGAAAACGTACAATTACTTGAACTGAAATGGACATACCCAATTCCAGCAAATTCGGAGCCAGCCGTAAATATAGGGAATGGATACTACGGAGTAAAATTCCATGAAGGTTCTACAACCCCTCCGATAATAGTAAATGGCACTGTCTATATAATTACGAACTACTACCGCCTTATAGCACTAAACGCATCTAATGGGAAGATAATATGGACGTTTCAATATCAAGCGGATTTGGCTGAGGCTAGGAAAAAACTGCCCTTAGCTGGCGTGGCTGGTCACCTGCATGGCTTTTATTATATTGATAGAAACTTGGTATTTCCAGGCATAAAATGCGATGTCGTTGCAGTAGATGCTTTGACTGGGAAGCCGGCATGGACTTTAGAGGATGTTTGCGCTGGCATACCAGGCAATTCTGGGCTATACGGAGGAGTCTTTGACTATCCGCCCATGCTATACAAGCATGGCAATATGCTGATAGTTCAGTCGGCCTTGATGGATGGTATTGCGGGGAGAGGCTTCGTGGCTGGCTATGATTATCTATCAAAGGAGCTCAAGTGGAGGTTCTATACTGCACCCCCGGCTGGAGGCGATCCTGACTGGGCAGTAAGAGTAAGAGGCAAGGTTTGGATTGAAAGCATCAAGGCTACAGAGATTCCTGTCGAAATGCTCAAAAATGACTGGGGAGACCTTGGCATGCTAAAGTTTCAGGGAATGGCTCCTTGGGGCGTGTTTTATGACGGAAACATCAGCAGAGCAGGTACAGGAACCGTATGGGGCCAGATGGTGGTCGATGAGGAAACTGGCATAGTCTACTTTGGTGTCAGTCAGCCAACACCGGGTAATAACGCAACATACCGTCCCGGGCCGAACTTGTTTTCAGACTCTGTTGTTGCACTGAATGCCAACAATGGAGAACTAGTCTGGGCTCATCAGACAACTACGCATGATTTGTGGGACTGGGACTGCGGCTGGAACACTGTACTTGGGAAGATAGGTGCAAGGAAGGCCATCTTCAAATCCTGCAAAAACGGAATTCTCTACGCTTTTGACGCCTCTGACGGTGAGATGATCTGGTACTTCAATGCGCCATCATATAGGAGGAGCGATTTTACACCTTTCCATGCAGATAGCAAACTGAATTCCGGGCCGAAAAATAATAGTATGATAGGAAACTGGGATCCCAGAAACCTTGAAACTTTTCAGAGGAAATGGCAGAACTGGCCTTCTATAGGTCCTTTTTGGGAGAACCCTACTGCAAATGGAGGTGTTGAATCGGATATAGCGTATGATGGAAATACCGTCTATGTAGCGACATACAACTTCTGGGGGTATATGCAGGTTTCAAATACTGAGGGCATATTCAATGTAGGCGGCTTCTATCTGCAGTCGCCAGAATCCCGTAAGGGGAATACAACGATCTGGGCCGTTGATGCTTCGACAGGAAAGCCCAAATGGAGCTATTACATTGATGGAGTGGGGCAAAGAGGAGGCCTTACTATAAGTGGAGGCGTGTTGTATGCTGCGTCTCCCGATGGGAATCTCTATGCTTTAGATAGTGCGATAGGTAAGATGCTGTTAAAGAGATTCTTTGGAGAGAGGTTGAACATCCCGCCAACAATAGGTGCTACTGAAGATGGGAGCATGTTGCTCTTTCAGGTTGTTGGAGGAACTGCATTTGCAAATACATTTCATGGCGCTATAGGAAACCCAGTACCAGGAGCTCTTATGGCATTCGGACTTCCCGAAAAAATTGCTCATTCTATTGAAAATGAACCTGCGAAGGAAGATGTTAAAGAAATTCCAAAAGAAACTTCTGCAGGTGCCATTAGTGAAACTAGTACAATTATCTATGTCGCTGTAGTTATAGTGGCTATAGTGGCATTATCAGCTTTATTGATTGGGAGGCGTAAGTAGCCGGATCTTAACTTGGTGATAGCATTGTCTTGACATTCCTGATTAATATGCAATGTTGTGTTATACATTCCATAATGGATAAAGAGCAACTGGGTCATCTTCTAACCGAATGGCGTAAGGACGGGGAGAACGCGATATCATGTTTTGATGATAGCAATGGACTGGCAGCAGGTAAGGTAAGAAGCTTGATTACGCTATGGCTCTCGGAGAACGAGCTCAAACTGCTATATGGCTTGATATCAAAGAAGGAATATGACAAGAGAGTTTTACAGATAAACTATGAAATATTCAAGATGACCACTGGAAGATCTGATAAGATAAGAAACATTCCTTTGGTTAGAGCGATCAAATAAAATTAGAGTATTTCTTATACCAAGCGTGGCATGCGGGATTCGAACAAGGAGAAAGCAGTGAGTTAATTGTACCGAAGCAGAAGTTTTAAGATTCTTATGAGCAGGAGAAATATAAGGCCTCTATATAGGAATTCTATCCTTTCCTCTTCGCAACCCCTATGGCAGCTATCGTGGCTCCGATTATAGCTCCTATAACTACATACCTTATATCTGAATACGTGATTGATCCTAACGTTCCTAATGTCAGAGCCTCCGTCTCAGTTCTTGTGCCCTCTTTTGATACTTCTTTACCCTCCTTCGGCACTCCCTTAATGACCTCGTTTGGCACTTCTTTGATTACTTCTTTAGGTACCTCTTTGATCACTTCCTTAATAACCTCTTTTGGCACTTCCTTAATGACTTCCTTGATAACCTCAACAGGCACCTCTTTTACAACTTCCTTGACAATGACTTGAGGTTGAGGGAACTGGGCTGGTGCTTGGTTAGGTGCGGGAACTTGACCAAACGCAGGTAGTGGAGGCGGTGCTGGAGGAGGGCTTTGAGGAATCAATCTAGGAATCTTCCAAATCATGCCGCCTTTGAAATCGTTGTAATACAAATCTCCTGCTTGATCAATTGTAAGCAAGTGTCGCGAAGTTCCATCGCTCGCCAGCTTTGCAGATGTCCCGGTCCCTTTTGGAATCACACGTACAGCGGTATCATATTCTATGAAGAAGACATTGCCATCATTGTCTGCGGCTACTCCGCTGGTAAAACCGTAGCCAGAGGCTAGAATCTCTGGATTGGAAGAGGTTCTGGGTAGTTTTTCAACGGTACCAACTCCGCATGTGGTATAGTACAAATCGCCTGATGGATGTATGAAGACTCCACCGAAGCCTCGGTTTAGATCTCTAGAGCCTGACGCTGTCAGAATTACAAAAAGCGTTCGTGAATAACGATCAAACTTGACAATTTTGTCACCGCAAATTTCGCCAGTTATGAAATAGATGTTCCCCAGCGTATCAACGGATAGGTAGCTCGGAAAGCTCAGGTTTGCAATTAATACTATTGGTTGACTTGAGCCCTTTGGAAGTATGCTAATTGTTCCACGCGTGTACTCAGAAAAATACAGGTTGCCAGATGAATCGGCTACTAAACCCTTCGGAGTATTGAGATCCTTTAGGATAACTGCGGCTGAGGATGTCACCTTGATCAATACTCGTATCTGGCCTGAGGTACCATCTATCCAGTATACAGTGCCGTTTCCGTCAACTGCGATGCTTAGGGGTGATGACTGTTTATCAATTAGAAGCTGAGGAGGATTGTAGTCGGGTATTGCGTATGC
Source organism: Nitrososphaerota archaeon (assembly GCA_024860875.1). GTDB lineage: Archaea > Thermoproteota > Nitrososphaeria > Nitrososphaerales > UBA57 > VHBL01. Next base: position 8,365 of record JACPSZ010000025.1, read on the forward strand.
TTGCTCTGCTCCAAGGATCAATAATGCTAGCAGAAGGCTGAGTGATAACCCAACTATCCTCTTCATTTATGAAGACTTGCATTTGCTAATTCTGAGGATGTATAAGACGCTTGTGAATTCAAGGTCTATATTGCTCGTCTTCTGTATTTTATTTGATGTTATGCTCATTTTAGGTAATCTAATCAGCAAAGGATGCGGCATGCGGGATTCGAACCCGCGACCTTCAGCTTGGGAAGCGTCGATGGGAGCATTGACAAGAAGATATTCGTTCGTAAAGAGTTACAGGAGGAACAATCTGGCTTTCTCCAATTTCTAAAGGGAGAAGTTGGCGAGTGGACTTCGACAAACTATGCAAATCATGTTAAGAACTTTCTCAAGAGGCTCCCAGAACAGTTTACTTTTCAAGACATAAAAGAGGCATTAAGATCTATCACCAATCAGAATACCCGCAGTAACGCAGCCAAATCTCTAAGACGCTTTCTTAGAGATTACCTGAAGATTATCGACAGAGAGACTGCTAGAGAAATCAGAATCGAACAGGCTACAATCAATTTTGAGCCCATTCCAAATGACGCAGATATTGCTGCATTTCACTATGCCTTGAAGGAAGGGCCAGCTCAAGCTTTCTACATCCTTCTGGCAAGCAGTGGACTGCGGAGATCTGAAGCTGTATCTCTAACATGGGGAGAAGTAGACTCAACCAAAGGCCTTATCCGACCAAAGAACGCTCACACAAATGATCAAACCAAGAGAATCTATTACACAATTTGTAACTCCGAAGCCTTGGAAGAACTTCGCAAGATAGAAGCGAAGAGTCCTAACGACCGAGTATTTGCTTACAAACATAGAGAGTGGTACAGGAGAGCTTTCGATGCAGCAGAGAAAGCTACGGGTATCAGGGTAAATCCACAAGATTTGAGAAGATGGCATGCCGATAAACTGGAGAGATTAGGCATGCCTGAGAAATACATAGAATTCCTACAAGGTAAGGTTCCAAGGACTACCTTACGAAGGCATTACAGCGATTACTCGGTCGAGAAGGTCTTGACTGTCTATCAGAGGGCAGGGTTGAAGGTTCTCCTAGAGTGATGACTCGTTACCGACAGGGCGGAGCTTCCGAGTATGCGATAGAGATCTAACTCATCGACCGAAGTATATGTCTTGAGATGGAGATTGTAATCTCTTTGCCGAAATTTGACTCCTCCTTCCAACCATAAAACTTGTTAGGAGAGGCTAGCAAAGCCCAGCTTCTATGTCGAAAACGGTGTAACTCTTACATGAACCTTTTCACTACGTATTTCTTGCCTTTTTTCTCTGTCTTCCTCTTTTCTTCCCTCTGCCGTGGTGTCAGATCACTGCTTCCTGATTTTACCTCGACCTTGGTATCCCATGGGCCTTTTCCACCAGTTAACCAGTCGACCTTCCTTCGTTCGTAGTCGGAACCTACACCTGTCTCTCTAGTTTCGTAACCCAAAACTCTGTCTTGGAATTTTGATAAATCCTCAGCGATGCCTCCCTTGAAGTGAGCTGACTTTCCCTTCAAACGACGCAGATCGCTTTTGATGTCGTCCGAAATATCGCCCATAGATTATGGTTCCCGCCTCGAGCCTTTTTATAACTATAGTTTGACTATCAGACTCTTCGACATTTGGCTAATAACCGTAAAACTCGCCTCCTGCGTTGGTTCAGACTGTCCGTAAGCTATTGTGAGCGTTTGTAGGAGGATGTTTTCTAACTTGCTGATGTTGCTCGTTACATCGTCGTAAAAAATGAGGTGGTAGGTTAGGTTGGGCTAATCAACCGAACCTACTTGCATCTTCTTCTTGTCCTTCCAACCATATTTAGACCAAGCCCTTGAGATTTGGCCCCTCAAGACTCTAGGATGGATCCTATTCAGTATAGGGTAGGAGAGAACTGAGCTGGATTCTTATTAGGCCTTTGGAATAGACTTGCGTGTTTCACGTTTTCGAGGTTGGGAGTCTAATCATCGGGACGTAGGAAATTACTTCTGCGTGATCCCCCTTATGCTGGGCGTACCGCACAAGCCAAACTAGCCTGTCCCCCTATCGTTTGACTAGGGCCTAGTGGGACTAGGGTACTTAACAAGGGCCTGTTTTGTTAGTCAACCTTCCCAACATAATGCCATTTGATGTTCCAATTTCTGCGAGGTTCCTTGAAATTATGGGCGAAAGCTCATGATTGTTAGAACCTGAACCTCCCCATCATTGTAACAATCATTCTATAATCCTGAACCCTTGCTGAACAAATCCAGGAAAGCCAAACCCACAATTTTTAGCTACTGCTACCTTTCCTTGACGATCGATTCTAAAGTCTCTAGTATCTTCCGTTCTTTTGCATTCCAGAGCTCGATACCCATGACATTGCCATTGGAATCCAACTCGATGATGGACTGCCCGTCTGAACCCTCTATGAGCTCGTGAGCCTTTCCCTTCTTG
>JACPSZ010000022.1 GCA_024860875.1 Nitrososphaerota archaeon
TGTCGATTACCATCTGCGACAGCCTCTGAATGGCATTAACAAGGCTCTTCATATCCGAAGGTTTCTCTCCTCTGACGCCTTCAAGCAGTTTATGAGCCTTTATCGACATCACCATTTTTTCCGCTTCATCCTCGGCAATCGGTGCAACTCTGAACGTGACATCCTTCATCACTTCAACGTAGATGCCTCCCAAGCCAAACATTAGTAAAGGACCGAATTTGGGATCCCTCTTCATGCCAAGTATAGTTTCCTTCCCGTTTGAAACCATCTCCTCGACGTTTACACCAGAAATCTCTGCCTTCGGATTCCGTTCTTTCACCCTACGCATGATTTTTGAATACGCTTTGGTCAGTTCTTTTGCATTCTTAAGGTTCAATTCTACCCCTCCTGCATCAAATTTGTGAATAATGTCCGGAGATGCTATCTTCAGTACAACGGGATAGCCAATTTTTCTTGCGACGCGTCTTGCTTCTTCAGGATTCTTTGCCAAGCCGTATTTTGGCAGTGAGAATCCGTAGGCGTCGAGAATCTGTAGTGCCTCAATTTCGGGGACGTATTTCCGCCCTTCCTTTCTCACCTCCTCAATGACTTTTCTTGCTTCTTTGGCGTTGACTGCAAACCTTCTTGCAGGCTTCCTTGGCCTCTCCCTGAACCTTTCGTATTCATAGACTGCCGCCAGAGTCCTTGCAGCATCTTCGGGAAACTCATAATTAGGTATCCCGTTTTCATCAAGTATCTTCCTACCTCCAGTAACATCGAAATATCCGATAAAGCACGCAAGGACGGGCTTCTTCCATCCTTTAGTCGTCCTGACTATAGTTCGGGCAATCCCTTCGACATTGGTCTGAAGTTGAGGAGTGAGAAGGCAGATCAAAGCATCAACATTTCTATCTCTCATGATGGCGGAAAGTGCATCCTCGTAACGCTCTTCCTGTGCATCTGCAACAAGATCGATGGGATTGTTCAAACTGGCATTTGGAGAGAGTTTTCTTTTTAGCTCGTCAACAGTCTTCTGTTCGAGTTGAGGGAGTATAAGGCCGTAGCGCTCGCTTGCATCTGCAGCAAGAATTCCCGGACCTCCTGAATTGGTTATTATGGCCACTTTGTTGCCTTTAGGTACAGGCTGGCTCGAGAAGGCTGCTGCAAGCCGGAATAATTCCTCCATAGTTTCCACCCTTAACGCCCCAGACTGTGCAAAGATTGCATCGTAAGCATCTTCACTTCCTGCAAGGGCCCCGGTATGTGACAGTGCGGCCCTCGCACCTGCAGGCGTCCTCCCAGATTTCATGACAAGGACAGGTTTCTTTTCGGCTATGATGCTGGAAACCTTCATGAATTTCCTCCCGTCAACCAAATCCTCAACGTACAGCAATATCACGTCTGTTCGAGGGTCATCTGCAAGAACCTCTAACAGATCACTCTCTGTTGCATCGGCCTTGTTGCCCATGCTGATGAATTTTGAGAAACCGATGCTCCTTCCCTGTGCATAGTCCAATATTGCAGCGCCAAGGGCACCGCTCTGCGACACGAAGCCAATGTTTCCCCTTCTCGGCATGGCCTTTGCGAATGTCGCGTTTAGAGAAACTTCATCGTTTGTGTCTATGATGCCCAGGCAGTTTGGTCCTATTATTCTCATTCCTTTTGCAGCATTAACGACATCTTTCTCTAAGAGAGCTCCTTGATTGCCTATTTCCTTGAACCCGGCAGAAATTATTACAGCACCAGCAACGCCTTTCTTCGAGCATTCTTCAACCACCTGCACTACAGTAGCACTGGGAACTATTATGACAGCAAGGTCTACGGCTTCAGGAACATCGAGAATGCTTGGATAGCATTTGACCCCAAGAACCTCTTTGTAATGCGGGTTTACTACGTATAATCTTCCCCCGTACCCTCCATTTATGATGTTGGAAAGCAGGGAATATCCCAGTTTCTCTTTCTTAGCAGTAGCCCCGATTACTGCAACTGAAGAAGGCGAAAGTGCCTTTGCTAGAGCGCTCTTCTGCATCCCTATTACATAGGGAGATGGTGATAATATCTTTAGAGCATGATGCGATAACCTTATCATTTATGATTAAAAGATAAGATACAGTTTGAATGGAGATCCTCTTACCGCCCCTGCAGTAGTTTTTGCAGCTGCAGTCATACCAGCTTACATAGGTTTGCTCATGGCGTTGTTAATAGCCAAAAAAATCGGAGACAGATTCAGCAGGTTTGGTGCAAGCATCGCATCGGGAATTTCCTTTGCGTTGTTCTTTGATCTAGTTTCAAATGCGTCTGGGCTCGGGCTCAACCTAGCCTCAAGAGTTTCCATCACTCAGGTAATTTTCATTGGCAGTTTCATTGTTGGCATATTTGCCCTATTTGCATTAGACGCTAGAATCTCCAGCGAAGTTTCAGTTCCAACTTTTCTGGTATACATAATAGCGCTAGGGATAAGCTTTCACAGCATTGCCGAAGGCATAGTCGTGGGATACGACATAAGGACCGCTGGCTTTTCGCAGGATTTAGCTACAATAATGCAGGGGCTTTCGTTTGCTCTGCACAAAGCAGCAGAGGGTTTCGTCATAGGATCGTTTTTCACCAAGCAGAGTAAATTATCTAATGTAATTCTTGCTGGTGCCATAGCCTCACTTCCGGGCGTCTTGGGAGCGTTATTGGGCGCATTTGGAATACCAGGGATAGTAAGCTCGTATCTTTTCGCCATGGGTGCTGGTGCCACAATCTACACGATCACTAAACTCATTCCTGCAGCAGTTGCAGGGAAGAACAACATTACCGTAGCGATGGGCATCGCTTTGGGATACCTTTTCATATACGGAGCGGGATTAATTCATAACATTTAGGTGCTTTAATGAACCGTTCATTGGCTTTTCTTGCGGTTGCAGTTGTTATCACAGCAATTTCAATTGCAGTTTTGCTCGCAGCTCAAAGACCAACTCCAGAAGATACTAATGCAGTTGCGATTAATGTGACATCTAGGCAATGGAATTACACCCCTTCTGAAATTCGGGTGAAGGAAGGTCAGACAGTAATTTTACACTTAAAGAGTATTGATGTTCCGCATGGCTTTGCAATCGAGGAGTATAGAGTAAACGTATTCTTGCCTCCGGGCGAGACGGTTGATGTCAAATTTATTGCTAACCAAGTAGGCGAATTTCAATACTTCTGTAATGTATTCTGCGGCACAGGCCATCCTAACCACAAAGGGAAGCTGATAGTTGAAAAATAGACTTGTATTCATTGCAATCACTGCTCTTCTGCTATCACCCACAATGCCTTATTCTTCAGCGCAGGTCCCGAAGGTTGAATGCCAAATTGAATTCTGTTATATCCACATATTCAGCAGGGTGAATTACGACCCTCTTGAAATCATCGTAAGGCCGGGGGCTAACATAACATGGATAATCCATGTTGTAGAACCTTTCACCGTAACCAGCGGAAACGGCCCCGGCGATCCTAATTCTGGCAGATTATTCGATTCTGGAGTGATAAGTCTTCCTTTCAACAGCACCTTCACCGTGAAATTCAAGGAAAGCGGGGAATTTTCATTTTATTCAAAATTTAACCCAGAACTTGTAGGGGGGATAACAGTGAAAGGCGATCCGATCGTTATCAAGGAGCCCCCGAGAATAGAAATCCCAAAACCCCAAGAGCAGATAAGAAACGTTCAGGGTCAGAACAAGTCCAATCAGATCATTCCAACAATGACATCGCCTTACGTAGTCGAATATACTCTCCCAGATTCTAGATCGGCACCCGTCGCGATAGCTGTTGACGACAAGGACAACATCTGGTTTGTTGAGTGGAATGCAAGCAAGCTTGCTGTGCTCTTCCCCAGCAACAATACTCTGAAAGAGTTCAGAATACCAATCTCGAAAATATCTCTGCAGGTCTGGAGCATTGTTATCGATAAAGGGCAGATATGGTTTGGAGAGGCCGAAAGCAATTCTGTATGGAGGTTCTCTCCGAATAACGAAACATTTCAGCAGTACGTCATACCAACACAGTATTCGGGCATCGTTCAATTGATTATGGACAAATCTGGGAACCTCTGGCTTACAGAATTGTACGAAAATAAGATTGCCAAATTAATCACAAAGGAACTTTCCGCAGGCACTTCAAAAGGAATAGTTGAATATACTCTGCCAACGAGCAATTCGGGGCCTGCAGGGCTGGCTATAGACAAAAACGGAAAAATCTGGATAACAGAAACGTTTGCAAGGAAGTTGGCAAGGTTCGATCCCGAAACCCTAACCTTTAACACATTCGAATTCCCTGCAACGGTATATTCGCCTCTTGGCATAGCCGCAGATCAAAGTGGCATATGGGTATCCAGCCACGGTTCTAACAAAATCATAAAGTTCGATCCTCTATCAAAGTCTATGAAAGAATACTCTACATCTCAGGCTACTGGTTCTCCCATTTCGCTTCCGTACTGGATTTTGATCGACAAGCAGTCAAACATATGGTTCAACGAGCATGCGGGAGGCAAGATTGCAAAATTTTCTCCAGAATCAGAAACTATGGTGGAATACATAGTTCCTAACGGTCTTAACTCAATACTGCACATGGCTCTCGATGGATCTGGCAATGCGTGGTTTGCAGGAAGCGTTACAGGCAAGATAGGAAAGGTTGACACATCGATAAAGCCTTGGTTTGGAGTATCCTTGAGCAGCAAGACAGTGCAGTCCAATGGCGAAAACGTCAGCGTTGGCATTGCTGTATACTCGGAAAACCCTCAGAAAAAGGAACTCAGCCTTGGGTTGATGAACGCACAGAGCATAACTGGGAAGTTAGAGAACATCACGTCTTCGTTCAAAGCGGGCAAAATCTCCAAGCAGGGAGCAGTTTTAGAATCATTATTAGTTTTAAGCCCAAGCAAATCTGCACAGCAGGGAAATTACAGTCTTACCATTTCGGCTACAGACGGCTCAATAGTCAGCTCTGCAGTATTTGTCCTGAACCTTGCTTATCTCTCAAAAGAATCTATACCAAAACCGCCCATAGGATCGCAGAACAATTCACCATCAAAAGAACCACCAAATCTTTCGGAAGTGCAGCCTCCTCAGAATAACATACAATTAGTTTCATTAACGAATCTGTTGCTGATAATAACACCTGCAATAATTCTATGCGGAGTTGCACTATACTTCCTGAGGAGGGGTAAGCGTTCTTAAGCATCTGCAAAAATATTGTAATTAGAAATGGCTAACGAACTGGTTCATTTGGGAGTCCTGCTGGCTTTTGCAGGGATAGCCATCATAATGGTCGCCCTATTCCTCATGTTTTCCAAGCGGGGAGGGGAAGGGAGGGTTCAGGGAGGGGGCGCAGTGCTAATAGGCCCTATACCTGTTGTATGGGGCACCGACAAAAGATGGATATTCGTCGCCATCGCATTACTGCTCATAATAACACTGGTAAATTTCGTGATGCCGTTGTTGGTGAGGCTCTAACATGAAGGAAAATGGAAGTTTAGTTCAGAAATGGGGGATGACACTTTTTGCACTCGGCTTTCTAATCCTTCTTGTAGGGATGATGCTGGTCATAGCAGGAAGCGCCCAACAAACCAACGTAGAAGGTTCGTTTGGAGGAGTCATCTTCATAGGCCCGTTCCCCATAGCCTTCGGGCAAGGCCCCCAATCACCTATACTGCTGGTAATAGGCCTGATGATAGCGGTTGTAATGGTACTGATGTTCCTCTCAACAGTTCTCTCAAGAAGAAAGGTAACACTCGAGCAGTAGATAAGAACGATGTCACGAAGCAGGTTTCTTGCGGTATCGCAAATATGCTAGAATGGCGACTATAGCGCCTATGGTAGCAGCCATACCCATTATGGGCAGACCTATGATCTGACCTTCTGGGCCGACCTTCTGCTCTTGCGGGGTTTCCTTCGGCGACTCAGGCTTCTCGATGCCAATTGCCATGTCTGCAGGAACTTTATTTTCGTTCTCCACTTGCGGTGCCTTTTGCTCTTCAGCCTTTGTATTAGGTGTAATTACGCCTATCTTGTTGTTATTGTTGTTGGGGAACCAAATTTTTCCTTCGTGGTCTGCATAGATGAATCTAATGATGGTTCTTGGTGTAGGGAGGTCGTATTCCTGTAGAGTCTGTGTTATCTGGTCGAATTTTCCAACTTTGAAAGATCTTGTCATGCTGAACCACACGTTGTCGTGGATGTCAACCCATATTGCATAAGGACCAGACGACTCGGAACCCGTTGGATACTCCTTCATTTGATTTGTTTTAGGATCGAAACTTCCTATCTTCCCAACATTGTATTCCGTAAACCATAGCATGCCTCTGCTGTCTATTGCAATTCTTCTGGTTCCGCTCTCCTTTGTAGGCGTTGGATATTCCGTAATTTCGCCAGTTTTAGCATCAACTCTGCCTATTTTATGTCCCGTAA
>JACPSZ010000023.1 GCA_024860875.1 Nitrososphaerota archaeon
GGAAAAATGAGTCAAGCAGTTAATCTCAAAAGATACTCGCTGACCTCGGAAAACGTTGCAACGCTGGCAAAATCCCTTCGGAAGAGCTCTTCGCTGACCAAGAACATAGAGAGGGTCAAAGCAATAGTAGATGACGTAAGGCAGAGAGGAGACGCTGCTCTAGTAGAGTATGCCAAGAAGTTCGATAATATTGATATTGAGCCAAGCGAGTTCAGGGTTAAAACAAATGAAATCAAGAGAGCGTATTCCAAAGTAAGCAATGAAGAGGTTAGAGCATTAAAGAATCTCAAGAAAAGAGTTGCAAAGCTAGATTCTATTCTCTTGAAACAGCTCAGATCGGTAAGAATGCAAGATGATGGACTTGCAATCTCCCTGAAAGTTTCAGCACTGGAGAGTGTGGGCTGCTACGTACCTGGCGGGAAGGCCATCTACCCGACTTCGCTTGTAATGTGCTGCGTCCCCGCTAAAATTGCCGGAGTGGAAAGAGTAGTCGTCTGCTCCCCCTGCTCGCAGAGCAAAGAAATCGCACCGATACTGCTAGTCGCTGCTGACATTTGCGGAGTCGGTGAAATCTATAAGCTTGGAGGTGCGCAAGCTATAGCTGCTTTAGCCTATGGTACTAGAACAATAGAACCCGTGAACAAAATAGTAGGGCCAGGAAGCATCTATGTTGCTCAGGCAAAGATTCTGGTTTCCAACGATGTTGCAATCGATAATCCTGCAGGGCCGAGCGAGATTCTAATCATTGCTGACGAGAGTGCAGATGCAAGAGATGTTGCAAGGGATTTGATCTCTCAGGCTGAACACGGCCAAGATAGTGTCTCTGGATTAGTATCTACGTCGAAGACTTTGATTGACAAGGTTGCAAGCGAAGTTCGCTCGATGCTCAAAGATGTGCACAGAAAGGAGATGGTCGAAAAATCCATTGCGGAAAATGCCTTCATGCTGGAGTGCGATAGTTTGCAGACTGCAACAGAATTTGCAAACGCGTTTGCACCAGAACACTTGGAGATAATCACAAAAAACGCAACAGCAGTCGCAAAGAAGATCAACTCGAGCGGGGTAGTGCTACTTGGGAAGTACACGCCAGTAGCGTCAAGCGACTATGGTCTGGGCACGAACCATGTTCTACCGACAGGCGGCTCTGCAGCGACATCGTCAGGATTATCAGTATTAGACTTCGTAAAACGCACATACGTAGCCCAAGCAACAAAATCCTCGTTGGCCAAATTGGCCAAGGACATGGGAGTACTAGCGAAGGCTGAGGGGTTGATCAACCACTACAGGGCGATAGAGGAGAGGCTGAACTAACTTGCAGGATTATTCAAAAATCAAGCTACCAAAAGGAGAAGCGTATGTCAGAGAAGACAGCATTGAGAAGATTGCAAGTGTAAATTCGATAATATTCGACTGCGACGGAGTTCTCGTAGAGGCGTCAAAATCCTACAATAAAGCGATTTCTGAAACAGTTGCATACCTGCTCAGCATACTGCTTGGTGAGAAGTTCAAAGCATCTGCAATAACTGAAGAAGTCATATTCGCCCTGAGGAAAACTGGCGGCTTCAACAACGACTGGAACACAACGTACGCAATAATTATGTTTACAATGTCTAAAATGCCCGAGCAGTTTTTTGATATTTGCAGCAAGATTTTCAAGAAAGTTAACAGGCAAGAGCCTAATGATCCATACGCAAGGCTTGAGCTCGCGAAGCGAACCATCAGCAAGGAAAAGGTCAAAGTTGCCATAGACAGACGGATTACTAATGAACTGGTAGAGTTTGCCGGGAAGCTCGACTCTAAAGGCCTTCAGACTGCTGAAAAGATGATATTCAGAGGCTCTCCTGTTAAGGTTAGGATGCTGAAACTACTGAAGGAATTTCTCTGCTACCCAGAAGGCGTAAGCAGGAGCATTGTTGTGGCTGTATTTGACGAGCTTTTTTACGGCAGCAAATTATTCAAGAAGGTTCACGGAATTAGTGCAAAGTTGGAGATTGAAAAGGGCACAATACAGAACGAGCGGCTGCTGGTAGAGAAGGCAACGCTGTCAAAACTCAAAGAAATGTTCGGCAAATCAATTGGAATGGCCACTGGTAGAGGCTCCATTGGAACATTCTTCACATTGCGAAACATAAAGGACTATCTTAACCCCAAGGCTCTTGTCTTCTTGGAAGACATAAACCCGAAGGTCTTGGAGGAGAAAAAGTACGGGAAACCCGAGCCGTATGCACTGCTGAAGGCTTCAGAGCCGTTTGCGAACGGTGCGAGTGTGATATATGTAGGCGATTCGGCAGAGGACCTGATAATGGCAAGAAGGGCCAGCAAGACCAAGGATTTTATCTTCGCTGCGATATGCGGAAAAGACTCGCTATCGGAGAAAAGGTTTGATATGTTCTCCAAGGAGAAGGCTGACGTAATTGCCAGCAGCGTCAACGACCTCCCATCGATATTTGAGAAAGTGAAAAATTGAGAAAGGCCAAGATCGTAAGAAAGACGAAAGAAACTAGCATTACTGCGGAGGTCAATATTGATGGAATTGGAGATGCGAAGGTAAAGACGGGCATAAAGTTCCTAGATCACATGGTAGCATCGCTTGCAAAGCACAGCATGATAGACATCAAACTTCAAGGCAACGGGGATTTGGTACATCATCTCGTCGAGGATGTAGGGATAAGTCTCGGCGAAGCTCTGGACAAGGCTCTTGGAAATAGAGCAGGAATAGCAAGGTTCGGCTCTGCATATGTCCCTATGGACGATTCGTTAGCGTACGCTGCTATTGATCTGGTAAAAAGGCCCTACAGTGTGCTGGAGTTGAAAATAGACAAGGACGGAATAGAGGATATCCCAGCAGAAGACATCTACCACTTCCTGCAGTCTCTAGCTACGTCCCTGCAGGCTAACATTCACGTCATAGTGCAGTATGGCCAAAATGATCATCATAAAGTCGAAGCGGGGTTCAAGGCTCTGGCACTGTCGCTGAGACAGGCATGCACTGTTGATGCTAGAAGGAAGGGCCTTCCCTCTCTAAAAGGCAAGATGTAGCGATGCGCATTGGAATACTAGATTACGGCGTAGGCAACCTTTACAGCCTAAGCTGTGCTTTGAAGAAGCTCAAAGCTGAACCAGAGATAGTGGCATCGCTCAGCAACAAAAAATTCGATGGAATCATGCTCCCGGGTGTTGGTGCCTTTGATGCCGTTACAAAAGCTCTTGGCAGGAACAGGCAGTTAATACTTGATGCTGTGGAAGACGGTGCCCCAATATTCGGCATATGCTTGGGCATGCAGCTGATGTTTGAGTCAAGCGAAGAGGGTGAGGGAGATGGATTGGCAATATTCGAGGGCTCCGTCAAGCAATTACCTTCAACTGTCAAACTCCCACATATGGGATGGAATGTTCTAGACAAGAAGGACAATGCAATACTAGATGGCTTGAAGGACAAGTCTTGGGCGTACTTCCTGCACTCTTACTACCCAGAGCCGAAAGACAAGAAGATAGTAGCGGCAACAACGAACTACGGTAAGGATTTCACGTCGGCAATATCCTACAGAAATGTCTTCGGAACTCAATTCCATCCAGAAAAGTCTGGCGACATGGGCTCCGTAATACTAAGGAACTTCCTGAAGAACTGCAAGAAGTAACCATCATGAAAGTAATTCCGTCTATAGACCTGATGAAAGGGCAAGTCGTCAGGCTAATACAAGGAGACCCAAATCGAGCTACTGTCTATGGCATTAACGCATCAAACACGGCCAAGAAGTACGAAGAGCTCGGAGCTAATGCTCTGCATGTTGTAGATTTGGACGCCACTCTGTCAAGAGGGAATAATCTCAACGCAATACGAAAGGTCAGAGAGAAGGTTTCGGCGTCAATCCAAGTAGGAGGAGGGATACGTAGCATAGAATATGCCGACAATCTTGTGGAAATGGGCATAGACAAACTGGTCATTGGCACCGTTGCGCTTGAGAAGAGGGAACTATTCAAGGAAATGCTCTCTAAAATCGGAAATGCTAGAATTGTAGTGGCGCTTGATTACAAAGGAGAGCAAGTCGTAACTAGAGGGTGGACAAGGAAGACAGGGCTAAGATTGCTAGATGCTCTTGATGAGATTTCTGCTCTTGGTGTCACAACATTTCTGCTCACCTGCATGGAAAGGGATGGCATGCTGATTGGCCCTGACGTTGATGTCTTGAAGGAGGCAAAGCGGGTTTCTGGAGCAGAGATACAGGCTAGCGGAGGAGTTTCGAACATCAAAGATGTTGAGAAACTAATGCTTGCAGGAGTCGATGCAGTAATAATCGGCAAAGCGTTGTATGAAAGAAAGATCAGACTCGAAGATGCGATTGCATTGACGGAAGGTGTGAAGGCAAAATGACGCTGGCAAAGAGAATTATTCCATGTCTGGATGTCAAAGACGGCCGTGTCGTAAAGGGCACGCATTTCGTAGGGCTGAGGGATGCAGGAGATCCCGTCAAACTTGCAAAGAGGTACAGAGATGAAGGTGCAGACGAATTGGTCTTCCTAGACATTACGGCGTCACACGAAAAGAGGGAAATCGTTAGGGATCTTGTTTCAAACGTTGCCGCTGAACTCGACATCCCGTTTGCAGTCGGAGGAGGGATAAGGACTCTTGACGATGCCAGAATGATCCTCTGCAGCGGGGCTGACAAAGTTTCAATCAACACAAGCGCTGTTGAAAATCCCAAACTGATTACAGAAATTGCCGAGAAATTCGGTAGGCAGTGCGTAGTGCTTGCAATAGACGCAAAGAGAATTGGCAAAGGAAAGTACGAAGTTTACACTTATGGTGGCAGAAAGCCTATGGGCATCGATGCTATTGGATGGGCAAAGAAGGGCGAAAAGCTCGGAGCAGGAGATTTGCTTCTAACATCTATGGACAAAGACGGCACAAAGGACGGCTACGATCTTGAACTTACAAAACTCATGACTGATGCTGTTAATGTTCCTGTAATAGCCAGCGGAGGCTGCGGAAAGTTAGAGCACATTTTGGATGCTTTCAAGATAGCAAATGCGGATGCAGCTCTTGCAGCGTCGATATTTCACTACAAGCAATATTCAATACCAAAGGTTAAGCAGTTCCTACGCAAGAACGGAGTCGTGGTAAGAGATTGAAAGCCCTTAATGTTGAAGAAATAGACTTTGCAAAGTCTGGAGGTCTAGTTCCAGTAATAGCCCAAGACTATTCAACAAAAAAGGTTCTCATGGTTGCTTTTGCAAACGAACTAGCTCTAAAGGAGACCCTTAAGACGGGCTATGCCCACTACTGGAGCAGGTCGAGGAACAAATTATGGATGAAGGGCGAGGAATCCGGCCATGTCCAGAGGATCAAAAAAGTCCTTGTTGACTGCGATTCAGACACGATACTGTACTTAGTCGATCAGAAGGGGCCTGCCTGTCATACCAACAAGCCTACGTGCTTCCACAACTACATCCCATTAACGAGGGGGAAGAATAGTAAATAGCATCAATGCGGTCATAACTACCAAGAGCACTACAGTGTAAATCCTACTTATCGTCTTCGTCCTCTTCCGAGTCTTTTCGTTCTTCCCTTTGCACTCGTTTGAGCAAAAGTCTCTACCAAGAGGGACTGCCTTGCCGCATACCTTGCAGTGCTGATGCGGAACAATGCGCTGTTCGGGTTTGCTCATCGCTTTTCAATGAAAACGCTCGGACATTAACATTCCTGATTTAGGTTCTGTTAACTTGTCAGCTCATGATGCGAGCTTCCTCTAATATGCGAGCCAAAGACCTAACAGAGCCTTCCATTCATACAATTATATACCAAAAGAGAAGCCAGAAGTGATTGTATGGGGACTGCACACAAAGTAATATTCGGAAACGCTCTAAGCATGAAGGAGCTTCCTAAGAACAGTATTCATCTGGTAGTCACATCACCACCTTACTTCAACGCTCCTTTTGATTATCCAGACTTTTTCAAGACATACAAGGAATTCTTAGACCTGATTAAAGGACTAGTGAAGGAGCTTAAGAGAGTCGTCTCACGGGGGAGAATATGCTGCTTTGTTGTGGATGATATGTTGGTAGACGGTGAGAAATTTCCAGTTGTTGCTGATATAACAAAAATCATGGTTCGAGCTGGATTTAGATATAGGGACAGAATTGTTTGGATGAAACCCAAAGGATATGTTCGAATCAGTCGAAGAAGCGGAGTTCTACTTCAGCATCCTTATCCAATGTATTTCTATCCAGATAACATGCAGGAAAGTATTCTGATATTCCAGAAGGGCCGATTCGACTACTCTTACCTGAAGAAACTTCCTCCCGAGGTCATAGAAGAATCTAAGATCGACGTAAAGGAGTTCAACGAACGGAGTATCCCTTTTACGGTGTGGGACGACATTGCAGGTGAGAGGAAAGCAATACCAGACACCTGGCAAATCACAAATGTCCTGCCGATGAAGGGAAGGTTGGAAGAGGGTATTGCAGCATTCCCCGATGAGATTCCCAGAAGACTAATCAAGCTGTTTACGTTTATCGGCGAGAATGTTTTAGATCCATTTGCAGGTTCAGGAACCACACTCAAAGTCGCCAAGGAACTTGGAAGGAACTCATTCGGTTACGAACTGGATTTGGAATTGAAATCGATTATTGCTGAGAAACTTGGCTTCGGTCAGTCTACCCTATCAAATGATAAGATTGAGCTTGTGGAAAGAGCTGGTGCAGGACACTATCGAACCAGCCTCCAAAAGATTGTCAAGCAGAAAGAAAGCGTAGCTACCAGCTGATTTCATGAGAATTACAGCCGAGATTACTGGGATAAAGTATGTACCGAAATTGTCGAGGGAGCTTCACAAACAAGTTTCAAATAATGCTGAATGACAAGATTGTAGTGAATGTATAGAGTTACCAATTGAGTAACCGTCGTCTTTATATCTTTAAGTTACCTAATAAGTAACCATGACTGAACCAGTGCCAACCTATGCGCAGGATGCCTATGCCATTTTGTACAATCGTTTCGCTAGCGACAGCTTTCCATCAGACTACTTGACATGGTTCATCTCAAAAAGCATGGTCAAGAAGACTTTGCATGTCTTGGAGAAGGCTGGTTGGTTGAGGAGGGTTGAGAAAGGCAAGTATGTTTGTGTCAAGGCTGATGATATCTTCAGGTCAATGGTAGAGTTCAAGGTTCCAAGATTGTTGCAAGAGGCAGGAAGGAAGTATGCCTATTCTGAGGCAAGTGCAGTAGAAGTCTGGACGGATTACAGCTACATTCAAAGAAGCTGGGAGCATTCACCGTATTATATCAAAGTGTTAAGGAAGGAATTGCATGACTGGGTGCATTATTTCAGGAAGCACCGGGTAAATGTCTACATCAACAAGGCAGAACCATCATTGGGAGAGTTCGTAATATTAAAGCCGCAGGAACGGTTGTCATACGAAGTTCACAATGGCTTGCCTGTTGAAAGTTTACATGCTGTAGTCAGATATTGCGAGAGGTATATTGACAATTTCGAATATCCCTTGGCGTATTTGAAGGCGAAGTTCAAAGTCAAGACAAAAGCGGGCATAGACAAACGAGTGTTGGAAGAGGCAGTTAGAGCAGTATGATGATACAGGATAGGGAAAAACTCTTCATGAACGCAATTATCTCCTCGCTCTTCCTTGGATTCAGTGATA
Organism: Nitrososphaerota archaeon; assembly: GCA_024860875.1. Lineage (GTDB taxonomy): Archaea > Thermoproteota > Nitrososphaeria > Nitrososphaerales > UBA57 > VHBL01. The sequence continues at coordinate 7,657 of JACPSZ010000023.1, forward strand.
CTTGCAAACCATAATGCGTTGGTTTTGGAATAATGAATCCTTGGCGAATCAACTCCTTAGCCATCTTGTCCACAAGCTTTACGCCATGTTCCCGAAATCTTCAGGCAGGTTCAAGGCTTTACACATTTCTTGCAGATTATTCTCAACGAGTTTCCATCCGTTGTGTTTCAGCTGATTTATTATAGGATAAGATAGACTGTTATTGATAATTTGTTCAGAAAGATCAACTGCAAAGGAAATATCGCTGTTATGCAATGAAAATGCTTGGCGAAAGTTATTCCTGAACCCCATAAATGGTGGCAACGGAGAATACCTCTCGTAGAGGAGAAAAGGTGCAAAACATTCCTGCATGGCCTTAGCGGAGAATACAAAGATGAAGGAGGACTAACTGCAAATCCGTATATCGGCTGTGCCCATAGATGTTGCTACTGCTACGCAACTTACGAATGGGTTCCTGAATTCTATGACAAGATTGTTGTCAAGCAAAATGCCCCTCAAGTGTTGGAGGCTCAGTTGAGAATGTGGAAGGGCAAGTACATAGAGCCAGTCTTCTTGGCCTCTGCAACGGATTCTTACCAGCCACAGGAAGGAAGGAGCAGGATAACTCGGAAGTGCGTCGAGGTTCTGCAAAAGTATAACGTTCCTTACTACATCTTTACGAAATCCGGTACAATCTTGCGCGATCTAGAGCTCCATGCGGCCTACAAGGACAAATGCATGCTATTTTGGTCGATTTCTACGATTGACGATTCGCTCAAGAAAATTATTGAGCCAAATGTAACCCCAACAAGATCGCTGCTAAAGGTCATCAATAAGTTCTCCGAAAGAGGAGTTCAAACTGCTGTCAACATAATCCCGATAATTCCCGGGCTTACAGATGACAGAATAAAATTGGATGCATTGATAAAAGAGTCTGCGGAAGCAGGTGCCAGATACTTTACTGCTGGAGTTCTTCGTCTTCGTGGCGATATATGGAGTCGAATGAAGATGCTGCTGGAATCGATTGGAAGATATGATGCTGCGAGGCTGATGCAGGCATTTTACTATTCAAAGCCTATTACTGAGCAGGGTTATTATTATGCCCCGAAGAGCTATCGCGAAGAAATCATACAATTTGTAGAAACCAAGGTCAAAGAACATGGAGCAAGGTTCGGAATTCCGATTTCCGACTCTCCTGATCTAGATTCTCCTCAATGCTCAGATTTTGTCCTGCACCCGAAGGAGAAGTTTGAAGAGGCTTCCCTGCTGAGTTTCGTGCAGTAAATTGAAGCATTAATACTGTCATCACCAACTATGCCAGAAGACTTGGCTCGCGATGATCAGTAAGTTAGAACCATGTCTGCAGTGAAGGCATCCTTCTCCAAGAAGGAATAGACCCCAACGAAATCATCAACCAAAGGCAGGTCTTTCTTCTTCAGCTTGAACAGGGCATTTGATGCAGTGCACGCATAGATCTTGATGTCGAGGCTCTCCTTCGCTTCTTTGATCAACTTGCTAAGCGGAGGGTAGCCAATTCTCTTCCAGCCATCTTCGATGAACTTCTTTCTATGAGTATATTGCGGAGGCAGTTCGAGTTTGTCAAGATTCTGCCTTGCAAGCTTCTCCAAAGCCCAGGACCTGAAGAGCATGCTGACCTTTGCACCAGCGGTCGCAGCCAGTATTGCAGTGTTAAAGGCTGAGCGTATGTTTTCAGAACTTCCATTGTGTACCATCATTGCAAGCTTCTTTGCTTTCTGCTTCGCCATGATTTGCGAATAAACATCGTTTTATCTTAACTTTTCTAGGATGAGTTCCTGTTAACTGTTCTGAATGTGCTGAGTCTTCTCCCCCTCCCCCGACATGAATCAGAAGAGGAGGATTTTTTATCCCTGCAAATTCAATTTCTGGCTAGAGTGTTAGAATCTTAGTTGGGATGACGATTATGATCAAAATTGAAAAGACCGTTCATGACAAGAAGGAAGCTTCGGATGGCAAAAGGATACTCGTTATGAGATTCTGGCCCAGAGGGATCTCCAAAGATAAAGTAGATGTGTGGATAAAAGAGCTTGGCACAGATAAAGAACTCATAAAGAAATGGAAGACTGGGAAAATAAGCTGGAACAATTTTTCTGCAGAATATGAGAAAGGGTTGAAAGGCAGGGAGTACCTCTTGAAGGATTTAGCAAAGCAAGCAAAAGAAGGGACGATAACTCTACTATGCAGCTGCAAGGATATGAACCATTGCCATCGATATTTGCTCAAGATTGCCATTGCGGAATATATTCCACGGATTTGATAGGCTAAATGCATGTTAACTGAGCTTGTGACCAAACTTCTAGATGAGCACAAATCTCTGAGCTCTGAACAGAACACTCTGAATAATCTCATCAATTCGTCGAATGTGTATCCTAGAGCCTAGGCAGCACATTCGCCGCGGGCTGTCTTTACCTTGAAGCTCTCCTTCTCGCCCCAGTCAACATATTTATCTGGAGCTTCCTCATAAGGAGGCAAGGTTGTAAGCTCGCCAAGCTCTTCCTGTATGAAGGAGACGAATGTCTTCTTCTTCTGAACCACTTCTTGGGTCATTGTATTGCCCTCCCAGCTACCGAAACCTCTCCATGTAAACCTTCCCCTCCCATCTCTTCTTGGCTCCGTTTTACCCACTCGGAGAACGTTTCACCCTCTTTCCTGTTCTTCCTGTAGATTTCTAGCAACTTGACGATTATGTCAGGTACGTTTCTTGCGGGGACTTTTGCTACTGGCTGGCCGAACTTGACACTCCCGGGTCCTATCGAGCCTCCAAGCAGCAGAGTGTAGTATGGAGCCATTCTTCCGTTGATCCTCTGCCCAGAGCCGTAGAATCCGATGTCGGCAATGTGATGCTGGCCGCATGAATTGGGGCAGCCGCTGACCTTTATCGAGATGTCCTTCAAGTCTTCAGCCATAACTAGCTCGGGCTTCTGAACGAGTTGATGATGTAATTCTAGTGCAAGCCTGTGTGAATGCGTGACAGCTAAATTGCACGTATCCGCTCCTGGGCATCCGACAACACTCAGTATTCTATCTGCTCCATACGTTGCAAGGCCCGCTTCCTTCAGATCAGCATAGAAGTCTCCCAGCAAGTCCTTCCTTATCCAATGAAAGACCAAGTTCTGCGTCCTCGTAGTTAGTAGCATGCCTCTAGTGTACTTCCTTGCGATCTTTGCCAGAGCGTAGAACTGCTGAGTTGTAATGTCGCCTGCAGGTAATGTTACATAGGCGTAGTAGAAGCCCTCCTGTCTCTGCATATGCACGTTAGTCCTCTTCCACCGATTGAACTCCTCATCGTTATCATACGTTTTCCCTGAAGGTTGCGGTAAGTTGGTTGGAGGAGCGTCTTCGAACTCTTCTATCTTCCAGAGCCTGTCGCCCGCTCTAGTGGAATATACGAGGTTCCTTTCTTTCAGCACTATCCTTCTAAACTCTTGCACGCCGAGACGCATTATAACGAACTTCAAACGAGCCCGTGAAGGGTTCCCTCTCTCACCTAACCTGTCAAAGACTCTGAGTATAGCTTCGCATGTTATCAGAAGTTTGTCAACCGGAGTAAAATCCTCCAAAAGCTGTGCAGCGAATGGCGGAGGGCCCAAACCTCCTCCGGCAAATATCTTGAATCCTTTTACCTCCTTACCATCAATGATTCTTTTCTCTGCAAATATGCCGATATCGTGCATACCAGTTGCTGCGTGGTCGGTATGACATCCCTCAAGTGCTATCTTGAACTTCCTCGGCAGGTTCTGGTTGAGAGGGTTTCGCAGGAAATACCTGACGATAATGTCTGCATAAGGTGTTGGATCGAAAATTTCGTCTGGAGATATTCCAGCAAGGGGGCACGCCGTAACGTTCCTTACTGTGTTTCCGCAAGCTTCCCTAGTAGTCAAACCAACATCATTCATCCTTTTCAGCAGTTCCGGGACTGAATCAAGGGCTACCCAGTGGAACTGGAAGTCCTGCCTTGTAGTTACATGTCCTATTCCATTTGCGAATAGGTCGGAAACTTCGCCCAAGGCCTCCATCTGCTCCGCAGTGAGAAGGCCGTACGGTACCTTGACCCTGATCATCTGGATGTCCTTCTGGAAACGGATGCCGTAGACGCCGTTTTCCAGCCTGAATCTCCTCCAAACTTCCTCGTCAATTTCGCCGGATTTGTACTTCTTGATTTCCTCTTTTACCCTGTTAACCTCTACTTCTGCAAGCTCAGGGCTGGTAAAGCGGTGTGGATCTAGCATGTTTGTCGCTCCCGTTAGATACTAGATGGCTAATAAATATAACGCCGTTATAAAAAATAGGGATCAAACTACCCTAGGAGAGTCTAAAGCACAAACTGACACCATCTCATCAACTAAAACATTAACAGCGTGCTACAGAACTCCTCCGTCTATAGCTTAACACAGGGCATGTTTTGTTAGTAACTCTTACTCCACTAGTACTCTACGTCTTTATGATTGTCGCTTTATATGGCAACCCTAGTCAATAATTTGCACGCAGGCGTGGGTTTGTCAGTAACTTTTTGAGTTTATATCAAGTTGGGTCTGTCATAGCATAACTAGTTCTTGTGCAAACTATACTCCCTTCACATATATGAACTCAAACATGGTATTTCTTGCAAAATTTTCAAAACGTCTGGGGTTGTGCGCAATGCCCGTGGGATGAAAATACCCGTATAGTAATCTCCATAAATATACGTCCCTTTTCCTGAACCGAGTATTAATAACCTATAGTAGAATAATTGAGTTCTAGGAAAGCACTAGTACGTCATCATAGAGCCATTCATGTAGGACAAAATTTTGTTTAGTTTAGATCACGGATTAAAATGCCCTAGCAAACGCAATATTGGATATGGCTATACTCTAGGTAGATATTCCGTAGAGAATCTCTTGATCGCCGACTTTTGAGGGAATTCTGGCGAAATAAGACAAATGTTACCTCTTTGGCTTACAAAAAATACCCAGATACTTTTTGCACCATTAATACTGATATGGAATCAAAATCGATTTCCAAACCTGTAAAAAAATCTGCCATAAGTGAAACCGCCACACTAGTCCTCGCGACCACCCTAATCAGCTTGTCTGCAACTTGGGCTATGATGATATCTTCATTCAAGACTCCCTTAAAGCGATTGAAGGAGAATTCATCCGCTCGAATAATATTCACTATGGTGATTGCCTCTATTCTAGTTGTGGCTAGCATAGCAACATTAGTACCAACTGCCTTGTCAGATGATGATGGCAAGAAGATAAGGGCGACTGGGGAGTATACATGCCCTCTTGCCACCACTACAGACGAGACTGTTATTGGCGGCCTCACAGTTCGCACTCAACATCTAGTTTGCACATACACGGGAGACCTTGACGGAAAGTTGGCCTGCCTTCTCAGCCCATCTGTCATCGATGATGCAGTACACCACAGGGGGTTTGTCACGGCTCAATGCACCTTTTTCGGAACACTGAATGGCTCAGATCTAGGGATCTTCACGCAGCACAGTACATACACTTTCGATAGGTCGGCCTTGCCAGCGATTGTGTTCGACCACCTTAGATTCAACCTCGTCGAAGGCAGCGGCCTGATGGCCTTCGAGGGTATATGCGGCAGCGGAACTGCACAAGATCAGCCTGGTCCACTATTCACCTACGACTATATGTTGCGTTTCGGCAAAGATTGCAAGGCTAACGACTAAATATGATCTATGAAAACCATCAAAACTTATTCGTACTTCTCGTTGCTACAATCCTGATCTTTCCTCCGTACGCTCCGACTAACGAGGTTGAAGACGCAGCAGGAGATGCGAGTCCGGCTTCAATGGACATACACCTTTGATGCAATAACATGCCACTAAACTCATGGCAAGAACCTGACATCGACAACATCTTCAATTCTCACATCTACATTTGCAGGATTTCTGCCGACGCTTTTGTACAACTGCCATACGTTTGTGACGGCAGCAACAAGGTCTTGACCGCTTCCCCGCCCATTTGGCGCCCAATTATCTTGGGCTACAACCTTATCCGCCAAATCTTTAGGGCTGTTAGTCATCCTAACCCACAGATCGGCAGCATAGTCTGGATTCTCCTTCATGTACTTGATGGTCTCGAGCGTGGCCTTAACGAACCTTCTTACGATATCGGGATTCGTTTCTATTAGATCATCTGATGCCCAAATTACAAGAGAAGTGTACGGCTTGGGTAGGACGTCACGTATATGCACAACTATCCTTAGTTCTCCCGAATCCACTAGCCGGAGAGCAGCACCTTCTGCGGATATGAACGCATGAATTCTCCCTAACTTCAGGGCAACGACCTGATTCGTAAGATTTCCCACCGGAACGACCTCTGCTTTGATGCCGAATTTGTTGGGTATTACATATGTTGCTAGCGCATACGTGAAATCGGCTTCGGACAGGACGCCTATTCTTTTTCCCTCGAGATCACTCATCGTTTTAATTGGCCCGTCGGCCGCGGTAAACAACTTGGTTATAGGCTCACCATAGTAGCCTGCCACAATCTTCACCGGTAGGCCGTTGAACCTTCCCAACACCAACCCATTCGGAGTATTCAGCCCGATCTTAATACCGGATGCCAGTTGCTCTTTTATGTCGCTGACCACAGTTAGACGATTTCCGACATAAACCCATTCAGGATCAAGGCCGTTTCTGGTCCATATGTCCTGCTCTTTACCCCCGGCTGTGATTGGAAAATCAGCGCTTGCGCTCCATCCACTAACCTTGAACCTCTCTAGTGTTTGAGCTGGCTTTGGCGCTCGAGCAATCTGTTGAGCGGGACTTGCTTGCTGGAGGAATATGAAAGAGGTAAATACGATTGTCGTAACGACCGCACCGAGTGCAAATGTCCCCAAACGCCATTTGTCCATATTTGTAGAATTGATGAATTAGAATATAACTGCTATCATTTTTGGCAAATGTCTTCGATCTACGTTGGGAACTATAAGATCGAGCTAAAAAAGAATAGCCATCAAGAGGGAGCAATCCATTCCATCAAAGAACAGCCAAGAACCCTTAAATTGTCAATAGAAGATTGTATAAGTTTATATAATTTTCTTTATCTAAATTATTCGTTAATAGCATGGCAAAAGAGGTTCTCCACGAACCGCAATTGGATACAATAATGATGGTCGAGAATGCTATAAGCAAAGCCAAATCGTATCCGACTCGGAGGGCACTCTGGATGAGCCTGCCAAAGAAGATACAATACCAGACATTTTCGCGTATTCTAGATTACCTAGAGAGCTCCAGCAAGATAGTGATGAAGGGAAACAAGTTAATCTGGATATTCCCAGCTAATCCGAAACTGCAAAGACTTCTTAGCGAGAGCGCAGTACTCAGGTAATCAAGATACGTGGTAACCGAACCATAGCAAGCAAAAAGTTAAGTATATCCGCGAAAGTATATCCATCCATGGAAACTTTGGTTAAACTTCAGAAGATAGGCAACAGCCTGAGAGCAACCATCCCAAAAGAGGTTGCTAACGCGCTATCCCTTGGCCGCGGTGATGAACTTGTCATTGATTTGGAAGATGATACAGTGGTTCTGAGGAAGAAGGGCAAGCGTAAGGTAGCAGAATTCTATGGTGCATTAAACGAGAGGACTGGCGAGGTTCGATATTGGCCAACAGCGAAGGAAATCAAGAGTATCTGGGAA
>JACPSZ010000024.1 GCA_024860875.1 Nitrososphaerota archaeon
AAAACGCTTGAGAAGGAAAGGATTGATTCAATATAGGAACAGGGAAGGTGCAAAGCTTCTCCCCAAAGGAAGAAGGATAGGGAAAGCTATGGCAAGAAATGGGAGGCTTCTTGAGGTTCTTATGAGGGACAAACTGGAGATTCCCGTTGATCCAAGAACAGTTAATGGAATAGAACATTATCTTACTGAAAGGTTTGCAGACGCTTTATGCAAAATGCTGGACCATCCCGAAAAGTGCCCTCACGGCAATTTAATACCGCAGGGCAAATGTTGCAAAGAGGTTTCTGTGTTGTGATAACAGGGAATTGGGACAAAGTAGATAAGTTCCGAAATTTGCGTTGAGTCAGTTGCAATGGGCCTCTTGATGCAGGTTTCAGCACTACTGGCGGGGATCAACATGGTGGTACTCATAGCCCTGCTCTTTCTTTATGCGAAGAACATGAGGAAGATAACATCTTCATTCACCATAGGCTTAGTGCTCTTTGCAACATTCCTCTTAGTACAAAATGCTTTGAGCTTGTTTTCATATGGAATGATGTACGTACACTTTGACGAAGTCATAGAGCCATACCTTGTCTCAATAAACGTGGCCGAGGCCGTTGGACTATTGATTCTTTATAGGACTACAGCTAAGTAAGTTTTAGCAGTTTTGATACTATGCCTTGAAACGCAAACGAAGTTATCAGGTACCAAACGAAGACGCTGACCGTATTCTCTGGCCCAAAGGTCAGTGGGTAGAAGGGTATGAAGTTCAACGGAACCGGAGATCTTGCTGCGATGACATCGGCCCAGTTGCTTCCTATGATAGCGGGGATGCCAAAAAACCATAGAAGTGAAAATGGGATGAAGAACGCGAAGGTTGGTTTCATGTTCTGCATGGCAACCTTGCTTTGAGCCATCTTCATCTGTGCCTCTTTCTTCTTGAGCTTTGCAACCTTGTCTTTGTCCCCTGACGCTATGGCCTGCCTGCGTTCCTTGTTGTAAGCTCCAAGTTCTGCAGTCATGCGCTTGATCTCCTTAACGTTAGTGAGCAACCGCCTCCCGACACCGTATATCAAGGAGACTGCAAGCGAAAGCAAAGCTACTACGAATGTGACTTCGGGTATAGTGTTTATCATCGTCATCGATCTTAAAAACGCACTCTAAAAATCATTTGCTAATCGGGGTTCTTGTGCGTTATCAGCACATCTAGAGTCCTATGCATCTCAGTTATGCACCTGCATAGAATTGAAACACGGGAGAGAGTATATAAAGAAAGTTATCTGAGGCAAATATCAGTACTTAAAGAAGAAGCTAGAGCACAATCTCAATCTATTAAGATGTGCTGATGATGCATAAGAGCCCTAATCCGATACCGATATATCTCACCTTAACGGATTCAAAATTGACAGAACTTGCCCTCGATTGGAGGTTCAGAATGGCTCTGGATTGCTCTTGTCGCAGCCATTCTGCTGTTTGGCTCAAAAAAACTTCCTGAAGTTGCACGCTCAATAGGCAAGGCCATGGGAGAGTTCCAGAAGGGCAAGATGGAGATTGAGCGTGAGATGCGAGTTGCAGCACAGCAAGTTACATTGACGGAAACTTCTCGGCCAACTGTTCAGGCTCCTACAAAGAAGGAAGAGATTCAGAAAGCGGCTGCTGCTCTGGGAATTGATGCAGCAACAAAAAGCGAAGAGGAGCTTAAGAAGGCCATCAAGGAGAAGCTCGTTTAGCTTTTACCCTATATGCCATAAAAGCACTAACCAGTGTCGAGACTGCAAAGACTCCGAAACCCGCTAGGAAGAGCTCTCTAACTCCAGCGACTTCTCCAATGTACCCCCCGACCAAGTTTCCTACTGCGAGCCCTATGCTGAGCATCATGCTGTATAGTCCTAGTGCCGAACCTCTCATCTCTCCTCTTACCCTGTCTCCAACGGCTGCAAGCACCGAAGGAACTAATGCAGAAGTAAGAAAGATGAAGAGTCCAAGCAGTGCTATATTGCTGAACCAGTGCGGGTATGTAAGGGCTAACGTGATTAGTAATCCTAACTGGCCTATGACTCCAATCACAATCACCTTCTCCCGTCCAATTTTATCTGATAGCCTTCCGAAGCCCGTAGCCCCGATACCGAGTGTCACTAACCCTGCAGCAGCCAGAAGCCCAAGGTTGCTGGAACCGAAGAGCTCCCCTCTAGGGAAGATCTTTGGCAGAAAGAATGCCAAACCGACTATCGTTGTTATGCCCAACCAGATCGGGAGAAGCGCCTTGGTCTGAGCGTCAAAATTGCGAAGAGGATTCAGCGGATTATGGTCTTCACTCTTCGGATGCTCAGGCTCCTTTAGAAATATCAGCGATACGACTGCTGCCACAAGTATCAGGCCGCCAGTTGCTATGAAGGAATAGCCAAGATTGTCCTTAAACTGCACTTCAAACCTGCCGGCTAGCAATGCACCTGCAGCATAACCCGCGATATTTGCAAAATCAAAGAGTCCCATTCCTCCACCCCTGTTTGATGTTCTTGTCAAATCGGTAATCATGGTAAGGGAGCCTATCGTTGTTGTGGCAGCTGCTAAGCCCATTATGGTATGAGCGGCCGCTATCGCAGTAACATCAAATGTTAAGCCTATGGAGGCTGTAAGCCCAGCCATCATGAATAGCCCTACTAAGAAAGGCTTTCTCCTCCCCCTCCTGTCAAGGTACCTCCCAACTGGCAAAGCAGAACCAGCTTCAAGCATTGGATAGAGTGCGAGGACTATTCCTGAAACAAGGGGCCCTGCATTAACGTAAGAAGGGAACAGAATTATGATGGCGCCAAAGCCGATTCTGGTTAAGAATACGGATAGATAGAGAACACCAAGCTCTCCAACGAGCGTCCTTGAACTCGGGACTTTCTGCTGCACAAGCACGAAGAACACAGCCTGAGCCAGTTTCTTAAACTTGCTCTCTGCTAGAAGAGCTCGAGTATTAGTTTCGTAATCTTGCCAGCTTGGAAGAAGAACCTTGCAGATGCTCTTACAATGTCAGAACTCCCAGGCTTAGGATACGTATAAGCAACGTAAACTTCGTTGCCCCGAGCGTTGAAAGATACCATATTACAGTCAACTGCATTAGCAAGAAACTCGCTGTAATATTGCTTGATCTGGTTTCCCTGAAGTACTTTGTTGTTTTCATCAGTAAGAGTAGCGTTAGACGCAAACATTCCTGCTACTCGGGAGACATCCTTTTTCCTCAGAGCGTCAAAATAATCGTCAAGGTTTTGCTTTGTCCAGTCAGCCATTTCAGACCAAGGAATTTGCATCAAGTTTCCTATATTTAACTCGATATTGTTATTTTATTCAGCATACAATCCTTCTTTCGAGTAGACCTTTGTCAGCATGGCTAACAGCTCAGATGTCCTAGCGTTGATGTCCTTTTCAAGTTTTGAAGTTGTCGACCTGAAGACCTCTCTTGTAGTTCTCTTCACCAGATGCTGCTCGTAAGCCTGCAGGTACTGTTGTACTGCCTTCTCAAAGCTCGCATCCATGTTGCTGATATCGTTCAAAACCTTTTGCATTTCTGGCATCTTCTCCATAACGATCTTCTTTGCATCTACAACCCTCTGCCCTGTTTTCGACTTTATCAGTGCGACATTCTTCTTCATATTATCAAACTTGCTTCTCTGCAGCTTCTCTATGTCAGTGGCTTTGAGTTCTCCTATTACAGTCCCTACGATTGAAACCTTTTCTTCATACGCTTTAACTAAATCATGCAGGCTTTCTTTAGCTTCCGAAGCTTCCTCCTTGCTCCTCATAGAATAGCCCACCAGCGAAACCAGAGTTATCACAAAGAACCCCGTAGCGATAGGGAATACGTCGGTAGAAGCCCAAGAAGCGCTAGGCCTCAATTTGTATTGGAGCAAACCTGCACCGAGAGGTGTTACAAGAGGTAGTACAGCAGGATTTTGCCCCTCCAGCAGCTTGTAGTTCTGTGGGGCTTCAACCTTTATCGCGACGTTTCTAACGACAGAATTTACCGGAGATTTTGCAGGTATGTTCACAGATAGTGAAGATCCGTCGCTTGTGGCCTTGACAACATATTCATACTGAATTAACTTCTCCTCAAGGTACTGTATAGGAACCCCGTACGCACTCTGCATATCAATTCTGTCGTTTACAAGGTTCAGCACGAGCGATGTCCTCAACGGAGGACCTTGAGGCTCGATTATTGTTACATTCTTCACGCTGTAAGCAGGGAATATTCGGAGCGAAGTTATTGCGCTTACGCCTTTGTTCAAAACCATATAGCTGTCCCTGACCATGACCTTACCATCGGTACTTACTCTTATGGTGCGGCTTATGCTTGAAAAATCGGCAATGGTGAATAGAATAATGTCTGGTCTGGGCTCGAAGTAAATATAATCGAACTTTGCATCATTGCTTGTAAGATTGCCCTTAACTCCAACGGCAGCCTCAAAGTCATGGAAATCTCCTCGGGAGAGACCTTCAGTAAAGTTGCTAAAAGTCGTGCCTCTGGCTATGATCAAATGCGTTGTCACCTTTTTCAGAAATGTATCAGAGGTAGGGAAGACTGGAAGCAAGGCTCTGTACTTGCCGAATTCGAACATATCAGCAAGCATCGATGTTGCTAGCATAGCCGTTATGGAAACGTTAGAATTTGCAGAAACCTGATAGCCCGATTGAGGGGTAATTCTAAGCTTGACAAAATTCCCTTCCCTTGCCACGGTATGGGAGAAATCTGTGGGACCAGAAACAACAACGTCAAGTATCTTCTGGTCATATTCTGATGGCAAGTTCAATGTTAGAGCAGAAAGAGAAATTGCAGACGCTGTAGGATTGTGGACAGCAAAAGTTTCATTCAGTGATATTGTCCCAAGCTCTTCGATCATGGGATTATTTTCTAGCGAAATCTCCAAACCCTGCGAAACTTGGGCATTAGCATTGAGCACAGGGGCAGCCAGTGCAAAAACCACCAGCACGGCCAATATTTTTTGCATCATCGTGGCTCATTTTCAGTAAGGTGTTATATCATTTGCGTCTTGTTTGGAGATCACAACGATGCTAATTTGCTACCTGATAAAATTCGTAATAGAATAATAGTGATAGCTAAAATTATTAATACCCATAACTATTGTTATAATTTATGAGTATAAGTTATACACATCCCGAAGTCCTGGTTGATACAAACTGGGTGCTACAGCACCATAAAGACGCTAACATTAGGATTGCAGAAGTTGACTACGACCCCGTAGCGAACTACAACTTGGGCCATGTACCTGGTTCAGTGCTGATAGACTGGAAGAAAGACATTAACGATCCAGTTAGGAGAGACATATTGAGCCAAGAGGCAACAACAGAACTGCTGCAGAGAGTCGGCGTAAGCGACAGCACAACATTGGTTCTATATGGAGACTACAACAACTGGTTTGCAGCGTTTGCCTTCTGGGTCTTAAAGTACTATGGCTTCAAGGATGTGAGACTCATGAACGGAGGGAGAAAGAAGTGGCTTGACGAGGAGCAACCCATTGCAAAGGAGATTACAACTTATGCCAGAGGAAACTTCAAGGCTTCGAAGTCCAACGATTCATTGAGGGCTTACCTGCAGGATGTCAGAGGTGTACTAGGGAAGAAGGGCCATGCTCTGGTTGACGTAAGGGGCCCGAAGGAGTTCAGCGGGGAAATACTCGCACCTCCAGAATATCCAAACGAGCATGCCCAGAGAGGAGGGCACATACCCGGCGCAGCCAACATACCTTGGGGACAGGCAGTGAAAGAAGACGGCACCTTCAAGAGCGTAGAGGAACTGAAACAGTTGTACGAGCCTAAAGGGATAACCAAGGACAAGAAGATAATCACGTACTGCAGAATCGGAGAGAGGTCATCGCATACGTGGTTCGTCCTGAAGTACCTTCTTGGCTATTCAGACGTAAAGAATTACGACGGTTCGTGGACAGAGTGGGGCAACATGGTCAGGAACCCCGTGGAAAAGTAGGGTCAAAAACCCTCTTCATCTTTCCTTTCTTACTACTACGTGGTAGAGCTTATCCTCTTTTCTAATTTCAATAATCTTTTGCCTGCTCTGCTCCGCCCATCTCCGCATTTCTAATGGAGTTGTTGGGTCATCAGAAACTATGTGCACAACATCTCCGGCGGGAATTTTCATCATCAGGTCATTCAACTTAGCAAGAACCATAGCACATTCTACCCCTATCCCAAACATTTCATGATCGGGAAAGGCCGCAAAGCACCGTATCCTTAGCTGTTTGATCTGCGCAAGAAATTTTTCCTGTGCATTCTGTACTGTAAACAGGTCTTTTTCATCAACAGCAAGTTGCGAAGGCTCGATCAATGCAAACCATCCATCGCCATAAGGAGAGTCGTTGATTAGCCACGGATTTTTTAGAAGTGCAGAATTTACGTTAACGACTTTACCTTTGATAGGCACCTTTACAATGCTAAAGTGTGTAGGACTTTCAATAGAACATACTCCCTTTCCCTTTTCAACATCTCTAACATCTTTGAATTTTACAGAAGAAACTTTTCCAGCAAAAGCAGAGTAAATGCTTGTAATGCCAATCCTTGCTAAATCATTCTCTTTCTTCAGCCAGATGAAGCCCTCTGAATCGTAAAGAAGTTCATCTGGAAATTTGCAGTAATCTATCTCCATCTGCTTGGGGATTACTTCTAATTGTCATAAAAACGTTGAATACGTGCAAGTACACCGAAAACGCAAGGACAGCAAGCGATATTCCCGGAATAATTTTTGGAAGATCAATAATACCAGAGAAGGATATTATAAGAAGTATTACTGCAGAGTTTGAAAGTAAAAAGTGAGCCTTGGCAGCTCCTAAACTGTAGAGGTAGTTGCGCGAAAACGAAGGAATGAAAAGGTAGCTCAGCCCTATGACCATATTTGCAACAAAGCCGTATAGCTGCATAAAATAAAAAGCGGTGAGAGAAAATGGCAATATTGAGAGCATTGTCATGGCTACGAAAGTTGTACCTATTGCAAGATAAAGAAGGCTAGCTCGAACATATTTCAGCGTAAGAGACATTACAATTGACGCTCTTGGGCCGGAACTCATGAAATATTTCTGAAATTCGCTCTCTTTAGAGATTTCACCGAACTTGTTAGGTCATCAAATTCCATGCTTAAATAAAGCGACGACATGGTTTCAGATAATGAAATACGAAATCAAGTACAAGCCATCTTATTCCATGCTTGTAGTAAACCTTGACCAAGGAGATGCAATAGTTGGTGAAGCCGGCGCTATGACATACCTTAGCCCAGCAATAGAGCCGAAAACGAGAATGCGAGAGAAGAGCATATTGGGAACGCTCGGTTTGAACCTGCTTGGTCGCCAGTCATTCTTCGTCAACGAATATACGGCCGTGAATGGAGCAGGTGAGGTTGCCCTTACTGCTGCGCCAGTAGGCGACATGGACACCCTTCAAATCTCTCCTTCGCAGGGATATATAATTCAGAAGAATTCATATGTTGCTAGCACTAAAGATGTCAACTTGGATGTAAGCTGGCAGGGCTTTACAAAGGGGCTTTTTGGTCAAGGCCTCTTTATGATCAAAGTAAACGGAACAGGGACGTTATTCATCAACACTTTTGGCGCTATAGACAAACACACGCTAAAGCCGGGAGAGAAACTAATTGTTGATAACTTTCATCTTGTTGCATTCTCCGACACCTGCCAGTACAAAGTCATGAAATTTGGAGGGTTAAAGGAAACAATACTCGGAGGCGAGGGTCTTGTCACCGAAATAACCGGTCCCGGAGATCTCTACATTCAGACAAAGAACCTTGGCGAGCTGGCAGACTGGCTATGGACAATGATAGAACCCAGAGTCAGGACTAGAGCTAGGTAATTACTCTCCAATAATCCCTATTTTGATTAATATCACGAGTATCGTGCCTACAAGGGTCGCTACAGATGCTCCTGCTACTGTGGAAGGAGCCAGAGGAGAGGGTGGCTGCTGATAACTTATGGCGGCTCCAATAACCAAGCCCATAGGGCCGAGCAGCAAAGCCAGTAATGCTATGACCCTGATGACATCACTAACGAGTTTAGCGTCGGTAGTCAAACGCCTTCGGTAGACCTTTTCAGCATGAAAGCTCCATCCTTGATCAAAAGCTCGAAAGTATCGTTGACTTCGAACCTTGTAGCGAGCAGATCGTATTCAGCCTCGGTAAGGAAGAGCGTTATTTTCGGTATTACAATTTCTCTGCCTACTGGAAAGATGCCCATTTGTTGAAATTGGCCCATTATCCCCTTTACAAGTTTAGCCTCGTCTTCCCCGATTCCCGAGAATAACTGCGGTGTAGGCCTTGACCTTACCTCGACGAGCTCGATCTGCTTGCCCGGCTGCCCAGTTTCGGGATCATTTACGCTGATGATTCTGTAGACCCTGACCTTGACCATGTTCCAAACCAGAAAAACCCTGCTTATATTTGTGCATCATAGATCGATTATCGTTGGGAATAAAGTTCGAGTTTGTGGGGGCAGAATCGCTAGGAGTAAGATCACTTGCAACCTTTGTCAAAACTCCAGACGTGAAGGTTCTTGTAGATGCTGGGGCTTCTCTTGGAATGCGTTCATATCTACTTCCTCACCCTCTTGAATATAGAGCGTTGAAAGAAACTAAAGATCGCATTGTGAGATATGCACAAAAGGCAGACTGCATTACAATTTCACATTACCATTTCGATCATTACATAGCTACTTGGAAGGATGTAGATGCTGTTTGGAGCTGGAGTTCCTATGAACAGGCCAAGGATGTTTATGGAAATAAAACGATTTATGCAAAGGCATTCAGGAAGAACATCAATATATCACAGAGAAAGAGAGGCTATCTCTTCGGGAAGATAGCAGCAGACTTTTGCAAAGAAATAGTCTATGCAGATGATGCAGAATATAACTTTGGGGATACCGTGATGACGTTCAGCCCTCCTTTACATCATGGGGATGATAGTTCGCTGCTAGGTTACGTACTAGGAACATTAATCTCGCATGACGGGCAAAAGTTCCTGCATTGTGCTGACATTCAGGGTCCAAGCTCTGAAAAGACGTTAAATTTCATCCTTAAGATCAAGCCAGACTTTCTGGTTCTGAGCGGCCCTCCCATGTACCTGTCTGGAATAAAAATTGAGCCCGACATAATCAAAGCAGGTTTGAGGAATTTGAGCAAGATTGTGAAGAACGTCAAGCATACCATCGTAGATCATCATCTGCTAAGGAGCGAAGAGGGTCTTAATGTAATAAAAGAACTCAAGGCTGCGGCTGAGAAGAACGGCAACAGCGTGAGTAGCATTGCAGAGTTCATGGGCAAAGACAATAATTTACTGGAAGCGAAAAGAAAGAAACTTTACAATGAAAATCCTCCTGATGCAGAGTTCCGAAAATGGCTCAAAATGAAACCAGCAAAACAAAGCACAACATTGCCTCCTGTTTAAACGTTATAAACGCCCAAAGCAGTTGCAAGTAAAAGACATGGGAATACTAAGACCGAGCGTATCGGAGTATTCGCTTACGCTCAGCGAAGAGCACAGAGAGATTCAGAAGCTTGCAAGAGAGTTTGCCGAGAACGAGATAGCTCCGATTGCTGATAAAATCGACAAGGAGGATAAGATTCCCGCAGAAATTGTCAGGAAGATAGGTGAGCTTGGATTTCTTGGAGTACCGTATCCTGCTGAGTTTGGAGGAGTCGGCTCAGATTACCTCTCGATGGCCATTGTTGTTGAAGAGCTTGCAAGAATAAGCTGCGCAGTTTCGGTTTTGCCAGTGGCTCATACCCTAGCAGCAATGCCGATTTACGTTCACGGCACTGAAGAGCAGAAGAAGAAGTACCTTATTCCTCTGGCAAAAGGCGAAAAGGTTGGAGCGCATGCGATGACGGAAGCGGCTGCAGGCTCTGATGTCGCTGGCATCAAAAGCGTCGCAAGGAAGGAAGGAAACAAGTATATCATCAACGGATCGAAGGTCTTTTGTACAAATGGCGATGTTGCAGAAACGTTTGTAATATTTGCAAGGACAAACCCTCCTCCAAAGGAGAAGAGACAGCTAGGGATTTCGGCTTTCATAGTCGAAAGAGGGATGAAAGGCTTTACTGTTGGGAAGTCCATAGGGAAGACAGGCATACACGGCTCGCAATCCGTCGAGCTGATAATGGAGGATCTAGTCGTTCCTAGAGAAAACCTGCTCGGCGAAGAGGACAAGGGATTCTACCTTGCACTTGATTGCTATGACCATGGTAGGATAGAGGTTGCAGCTCAGGGAGTCGGAGTAGGACAGGCGGCTATAGAGGCAGCTGCAAAGTACACGGCTCAAAGAATTGCCTTCGGACAGCCATTATTAGAATTCCAGGGCCCGCAGTTTATGCTTGGAGAAGCTTCTGCAGAGGTAAGCGCTGCAAGGTTCCTTACTTATTGGGCCGCATCGTTAAAAGATCAGGGCAAGGATTTTGCTGCTGCTGCGAGCATGGCAAAGATGTACGCAACTGAAACTGGAGAGAGGGCTGCACTATTGGCAATAAAGCTCGGAGGCTCTGCGGGCGTTGCAACAGAGTATCCAATGGAAAGGTTTCTAAGAGACATTCAGGTTACCAAGATTTACGAGGGAACCAATGACATTCAGAGGCTTACCCTAGGAAGGATAATCTACAAAGAAGCGAAGATGATTCTGGGCCAGAGTTAAAAGTCTGGCTCTTTCTGAGCCATTTCTTCCTGCTCTGCATCACTGTCATCAGCTTCTGCAACTTCTGGAGCTTTCTCAGCAGTCTCTGCAGTTTCACTTGCAGCGCTCGCCGCTAGCTTCTGGGCGTATTCCTCCGATATGACTCCAGCAGTTATCAAATTTACTAAAGAATTTGCTGATGCTTCCCCTGTAACCTTGCCCATTCTCCCCCTTACCTGACGCCACTTTAATTTCGTATTACCGCTTCTAGAAGTGTAGATTATTCCCAGCACATCCCGTGCATTGACGAAAGAAATGTCCCTGATCTTCTTTAAAGTTACCAAGTCAGCAGCCTCTACATAGATGGAACCAGTTTCGCCCTCTTTCTCTGGGAAGACCTCGTCGTCGTCAAGGTAGCTGTCGGGTATGAAGGTATAGCATGTGCTATTGATCAGGAACCTGCGGAAGCTCTCCAAGCTGGCACTCGTATCTATGCGGACCATTTTCCCTTCCCTACCATGCAAAATACCTTTTATTTACGCATATTACCCTTTCTGATATCAATTATTTTTCCTATGTGTGCAGCGAACCTTACCGTCAAGAATCTTCTCTACTAATTCCCGGGTAAAGGTGATACGTTTCCAAGTTTCTTCTTCTAGTTGCATCATACTACGTAACGAAGGACTCCGTTTAGAGAACTATTTTCCAGAATCATTGTACGGAATAGCCATATACTAGGATATTTACCTCTGAGGGTGGAGGCTATTTTAGCAGAATTAGCAATCCGACATCCCAATTGTTGTACAAGGCCCTGATAGTAAACCTTCCGCTGTTGCTGATAATCATACTGATTCTAGCCACGCGTAATCTTTCCAATTTTATTCCTGGTTTCTTTGCATATCTTTTCTTTAGCGTTGTGGCATGCATCCACCAGATCATCGCAGGAAGAAGGGTCGGCGCAATTCACAGAATTTCATTCTTTATACTCGGGTACATTTTGGCACTGATGCTCTATACGGGCTCTTATGTCGGTCAACAAACTGGACAGATCTTTTCGCTACTTAGCATCTTTGATTATATGGCAGGCGCTGCCTCGATAGTTATCTTTATTCGCTCTCCTCCGCCCCTACCACTTGCAAGTCTAGTTAGAATCGCCATGATATTTGCCATACCAGCCATCACATACACTTCTCTTGCATCGCAGGTGAGGCAGACAGAAGTCAAGGACAGTCCTTCTGCACCACCGAGACTTGCGAATTCTCTTGGACCTGCAGTGGCGCTTCTTACGGCTGCAGGGGTATTGCTAGTTCTTCCATTGAGCTTAATAGCTAGAAACCTCCTAGATGCCATCCCGTATTTAGCAACGATAATACCCTCGCTTGCAGTCGGAACCTTGCTTCTAATTCTTGTAGCTATTTTGGATAAGCCGTAGCAAAAGAGAATTTTTAATGCTTAGGGTTACGACGGCAAAGGCGGCTTAACTATTTTTCTGTGACTCTCATGTCCTTTCAAATTACTGTAATATCTTATGCAGAAGACAGTTTTTGACGAATTTCATAGAATCATACGAACCGCTAGGCTCCCACGCCTGATCAGACGCCAACGCAAGAACATCATTCACCAGTCCCTCCTCCACGAACACTAGTACTCAATTATGAGGTTGTCGAAGTAGGTCACAGAATCTGCCTTTGTCCAAAGACCTACAGAACCTTCTCTGAAAGTAGAATCTTCTATCTCTATCAGAAGTTTACCATCAAGATACCCGCGTACACAATCTCCAACAAGCATGACTCGGAGGGAGTGCCATTCTCCGGAAGAAACAGGTACCGCAGCTGAGGTGACCGTAAGTCTTGTCCCGTCGACGAATTTGAATAGGATAATGTTATTCTCAAGAGCATTTGCCCTCAGTACATAATAGTTATTGGAATCAAGGAATCTGAAGATAATGCCCGCTGCTTGGTCGATCTTACCGGATATCGCTTTGAAGCTTACAGTGATGTTGGCATCCCTAAAAGCCTTCGCTTTTGATATGACATAGGGGAAGTGAAAGTTTACGTCTTCCGAAGCTGTTTGAGCCAGAATGTTAGGCGGACTCGGTGCCGTAGCATCGACCTTGGCAGACCAGTGACTCTGGGTTCCCCGTCCTGTCTTCCCGACCTGTAGGGAGTCAGGGACGGCTCCAATCTGATCGTTATCGAAATTCAGCAAATCTTTCTGCACGAATCTATCATGCACCGGTGGTGCAAGCTTACAGGGCTTTATCGACTCCTCTTGGGGTGATGACTTCAGAGGCCCTTCTTGGGGTACTATCCTTAAAGAGAAGAGGGCCGTGAAAGCTATGCCTAAGATAAGGAATAAAAGCAAAATTTTCCTAGAAGAATGTAAATCCATCTCCGACTGTAGTAGCTCTGTAAAGATAAAAACTGCTCGCCGCCCATCCCGGTCAACTCTTCGACAGTGCGGTCAATCCACTTTACACCCTCAACTCTAGTTGCATGGACTGTTCCTTATGTCTGCAGTGACCCTTCCTAGAAACTCAATAATGGAGCGAGGAAACCGTTCCCAAATACTTAATTATTCCCTAGTCCTTTTAGACGAGCACTTGACCCCTTTTAACAATCGGGCAGCAATAGTACTAATGATCGCGTCCTTAGTGATATTTTCATTCCATTTTGTTCTTGGTGTAGCGGCTGGCACACAAGAAGGACAAGTAAGACAGGCGGAGGCGAGGGCAAAAGAGCTCGGTGCACAGATCGGTTCTACAGTCTTACATGTTGGAGGTCCTTTACTAGCAGGGGGTGTATCGATCTGGATCGTAAATAGGATTGATAGGAATCAGGTTAACCGATCTCGTAGCTGGTTAGTTGGGCTTGTCGTTGCCTTTGGGACGTTCGGCCTACTTTTCTTTGCATAGAGGCATCAGAAAACAAGAATAAATAGTGTCCATATCTGCGAGGCACGGCATGACTGACTGGCTTCCATGGGGGTTCGTATTAATGGTCGGTCTTTTCGCAACTACACACTTTGCACTTGAATCGCTTGGCAAGACCCCTGTAGGTCAAACACCCAATCTCAGTAAGGCTGGCCTAGCACTAAAGATTACAATCCTTGTCTCTGCGATAGTCTATGCAATGTACATCGCCTACGGTGAGCGTTGGCTTTGGTATTGAAAGCCAATTATTTCATGACAAATTAACGATTTTGAATCTTTGCCTAGAACAGAAAATTGTTTGACATAACATAAAGGCGTTTAGAATAACAGGTTTTCTTTTAGGGATCAGCTGCAAACCAGAAAAGTGGTGAAGGAGGCAATCCTAACCCGCCCCATAGGCGGACTCGCACCCTCTAAGGGTTCGGGCCCCACCGGGCCCGCTAGATGCTAGCCGATTAAGATAGTAGATGAAAAAGGAGGGGAAGGGTAGATTGGGCAAGTCAACCTAACCCACCTGAATAATTACTATCCAAAGGAGATTTATTTACGCATTAAAGTTTTCCTGGCAGCGAGCAGTGAAGACAATAGCCCATGCGATCTGTGAGCAGGATCTTGAGTGCTGAGCTCGCACTCAGATTTCAGTCTGGAGCTATTCGCGTTCATATGACCCCGCCGGATTGGGGATACTTTACTCTCGCCTGCGTGCAAACGACAACAAGGGGTTGCCATATAAACTAGATTTAGAGTGCTCTAGTAGCAGATTATGTTAGAGTTGCCAAGAAAACAGGCCCCTAGCTAATAGCGACGGGGAACCCCGTATGGAGTCCGAAGATTCAACAATACAAAAAAAGTTCAGAAACGCTTAATATAACGGCTGTTATAGTATAATTCGGATTAAAAATGATGCAGCAACAGAAGCTAATCACGATTACAGATAAGGCGGTTAAGAAGGTTAAGGAATTTCTCGCCAATGAGGAAACGAAAGCGGCAGGCTTGAGAGTATATGTTGCTGGTGGAGGCTGCTCGGGTTTAACCTACGGTATGGCTCTTGAGGAAGCTCCAAGCGAAGAGGACATTGTAATCGAAGAAAGTGGCATGAAAGTGTTTCTCGACCCTGCAAGTGCAAAGTACATGAAGGGAAGTTCTATAGACTATATTGAAACTCTCGAAGCTTCAGGTTTCAAGATCAACAATCCAAACGTAGTTTCGACCTGCGCCTGCGGACATTCCTTCCAAGCTTAGCACAATATCGCCGTTCATTTTAATACCTCCACTGTATAGTATATCCAGATGAGCGCCGTGGGTAACATATACAGAAGGCTTTATGGCAGGACGTTTTCGAAGCCCACAAACTTTAGCTGGGTCATTGAGAATGAAATTGCGGGCTCCGGTATGCCATTTACTGCTAAAGAGGTAGAATTTTACGTTTCTCAAGGAATAGGTGCTGTTTTGAACTTAACCGATTTAACCGAACCGTCTCCTCCAGAAGAATGGTTTCAGAATGCGGGTCTGAAGCACAAGCGCATCCCAATTCTTAACCATACAAACCCTTCTGAGCAACAGCTCCGTGAAGCAATAGACTTCATCAATTCTTCAATAAAGGAGAAGAAGCCCGTAGTAGTCCATTGTCATGCAGGACAGGGAAGAACTGGTACAATACTTGCAGCCTTTCTAATAGCTAAGGGCAAGAACCCTGCAGAGACTATCAAGATGCTAAGAGAGATGCGCCCCGGTTCCGTTGAAATAGGTCAGGAACCCCCATTATTCGATCTACATAAGAAACTCAACGGAAAGTCCAAGCCTTAAATCCCCATTTATCATCAGAAAAAGTAGTTGAAGATTTACACTCGCACTGGAGACAAGGGCGAAACTGGTCTATTTGGTGCAGGGAGGGTCAGCAAAGCATCCTTACGAGTAGATACGTACGGAGATGTTGACGAAACGAATTCACATATAGGCCTCGTAAGGTCTTTTACGAAGGACAAGAAGATTACAGAAATTCTCGAAAGCATACAGGAAGACCTCTTCGTGCTCGGCTCCGACCTCGCAACTCCTTTAGACTCTCCCGCAAGAAAGCATGCCCCTCAAATAACTGCAGACGACATAAAGAGGCTTGAGAATATTATAGACGAAATTGAAGAGCATAATACGCCGTTAAGAAAGTTTGTCCTCCCTGCCGGCTCCAATACAGCATCCTTTTTGCACGTTGCAAGAACAGTCTGCAGAAGGGCTGAAAGAAAGGTAGTTGCATTGAAAGAGAAAGAAGCCATCAACGAGCAGTGCTTAATCTATCTTAACAGGCTTGCAGATCTGCTATTCGTCCTTGCAAGGTTTGCCAACAAGCGTTCTAAAATAAAGGATGTCGAGTGGAATCCGAAATCATGATACATGCTTCTTTATAGCCTTCTCTAATCCAGCTTCGCCTACAGCGCCGACAACAGAATCAATAACCTTCCCATCCCTGAATATTACGAATGTTGGAATGGAGAATATCCCAAGGCCAGAAGGAGCCTTCGGATTTTCGTCAACGTTCATCCTTGCAAAGGCCATCTTTCCTGCATACTTGCCTGCAAGCCTCTCGAATATAGGGTGCATTACACGACATGGTCCGCACCACTCCGCCCAGAAGTCCACTATTGTAGGGGTAGAACTTGCTATGACTCGTTGAAAGTCCGCATCACTTACCGTTATAGAACCCTGATGAGTTTCCATCTTTACATCTCCTCTCTGCATCTCAAACATCTTTTTCTGCATAATCTTCTGTAGCTCAGCATCGTCTTCAGCACCCACAAAAAATGTTCAAAGATTCCTTTGTATATAAGCGTGGAGATGACCATAACCCGAAAATTTATGAGGGCTCTTGGCTCGAAATGGGCCATGCAACTACCTTCCAGCCTTCAGATCTATCATTCTTGAACAGTGCTTTGAAATTGAGGATTAAAGCACAAGAATCTTCGCTTATGCAGAATATCGAAATTCCACACCCCGTCGCAAATGTCCTCCTCAACTCAATAGACATGGATGAGAAGAAGCACGAAAAGATCTTGGGGAGCTTCTGCACTTGCTGAACAGCGGAACCAAAAAGCCATAGATTACTTGCCCTGCTCCAACAAAAAACGGCTTCTTATCCTCGAACTTGTATAATCGATTATTAGCACAACTACCAGTGTCATTATTATCACAGCCAGAAGTTCCTTATATTGCAGAGTTTGGATATAGCCAAGCATGTAGAATCCTACGCCTCCAGCACCGACGAATCCAAGAATCGATGATGATCTGACATTGTATTCGAACATGAAGAGCAATTGACTAAGTATCTGGTTTGCAGATTCTGGTATTACGGCATGCCTTACAAGCTGAACTTTTGAAACGCCAGAGGCTTTAACAGCCTCTATGACTTCAGGATCTACAGCTTCAAGGGCTTCATAGTATAATTTGCCAAGATAGCCTACAGTGTATGCAACAAGCCCTAATGTGCCTGGGAGAGGACCTAGGCCGAGAGCTACGACGAATATCAGAGCCCAGAGCAGGGCAGGTATGGTTCTGACAATTGCCAGTATGAGCCTTATCGGTGCAACTATTGCAGAGCTGAATATGTTCTTCGCACCTAAAACTCCTAGAGGAAGCGCTATGGCAAATCCTAACATTGTTCCTGCAAAGGACATCTGCAGAGTTTCCAATATTGCCAGCAAAACTTTGTCGAAGACGCTGAAGTTGGGAGGAAAGAGATCCGTAACAAATATGGTCAGATTGCTCGCTCCCTTTGCAACTCTGCTGAAATCGAAGAAGCCAAGGCTCCAGAGCGAGCCTAAAACTGCGATGAATATCACTGACTGGGCAAGTATTCCCCGACTGCTTGGCTTCATGCCAACGTCTTAAGGCCCTTCTTATCTAAACTCTCTGCGGGAATTTCAGAAACTTTCGCTCCATCCTTAAGGAAGATTACAGTCTGTCCGTGTTCGAATGCAAGGTCAAGGTTGTGCGTGACCATAACCAAGGTGACTCCATCACGCCTGAACTCGCTCATAAAGCCCATCATCTCGTTGGCTGATTTGTAGTCTAGGTCTGAAGTAAACTCATCTGCAAGAATTAGTGAGGGCTTCTGCATCAACGCCCTCGCTATAGCAACTCTCTGCCTTTCACCGCCGCTCAGCCTATAGACTTTTTCATGAAGCTTATGATCTATTCTGACCTGCTGGATGCACTTTAACGCATAATCAATCTCCTGCCGCGGATATACCCCAAAAAGGGCAGAGGTTGAGCCCATTCTTGACAAGCCCCCCACAAGCACGTTTTGAAGGACTGTCGAGTTTCGTAATAGTCCCAACTGCTGAGGAATGTAGCCTATTTTCCTTCTTGCATCCATACCTTGGTGGCTGTTTATGTCAATTCCGAAGACCTTTACAGAGCCGCTCTGAGGTTTGATCAGGCCATTAATTATTTTGAGTAGGGTGCTTTTGCCAGAGCCGTTAGTTCCTACGATTACTGTTGATGATCCCCGCTTTATGCTGAGGCTTACACTTTTCAATGCATAATTCTTTCCGTCGTAAGAAAAGCTTACGTCCTGAAGATCGACCGCATTGCCAGCAAGCCCTAGTGCCATCTGCGTTGCACCATTAACCTAGCCTTTCGGTGAACTTGAAACCTGTAAGGTCAAGAGCCTTCTGCAGTCCAGCTATGTGCTCTGTCGTTGTGGTAGTCTTGAAGTTCACGAATATGCCTGAGATGAACCTCCGCATCAAATCCCTGTGCTCAGGAGTACCTAGTTCGAGGAGTGCATTTGTGAGCTTAGAGCGCAGAGGCTCTTTGAGGTTCTTGCTGAATACTACCCCGTGCGATGGTATCGGACCTTGCTTTTCAAGTACCTTTGTATTAGCAATGACTTCCCTATAGAGACTTTCTGACACATCTCCAGCAATTATTGTAACATCAACCTGCCCAGCCTTCAGGCTAGTCCAGCACTGCCCATATCCCCCTCCGAAGATGACTTCCCCGAAGAATGTCTTCGGATCTACTTCGCCACTGCTCTGTTTCGAAATCAAACCAAGCTCAACCATTCTTGCAAGTGGAACCACGTAGCCAGAAGTTGATATCTGGCTGGGGAAGCATGCCCTCTTGCCCTTTAACTCGCTCAAACTATTGAGTGAACTGTCCTTCGGCACTATCCAGTAGGAGAAGTAAAATGGCTCGTTCCTCTTTTCTTGATCGATTACAACTTCCCTTACTTCTGCCAAAACTATCTCTGCCCCAGCGACCTTGTTCGCTATGTATGTAGGCCATGCGCTCATAAATGCGGCATCAGCGTTGCCGAATCTCAGCGCTTCTACACCGGCAGCGTATGTTGTGGGGATGTAAATTTCAACATCGACCTCTAGCCTTGATTCCAGAAAATCTTCGAGCTGCTTAGCTCTTGGTGCGATTTCGGTCGTTGCTTCCGTTGGCTGTATAGCTATGACAAGTTTCTGAGGTACCTTTGCATCCTGTACGACAGTTTGAGGGCTTGTCCAGAGCGAACTTGCGGAGCTCCCTATGCCAACGCCAACCAGAACCATTATTGCGGCCAGAGCAAGCATCTTTACTGAAAGCTTTATCATGTATAGGGACCAAACATCGCAACATAACAATAGTTATATAGGCTTATCGGTGTTAATTCTACTGTTAACGTCGTATATCATAATCTCTGTCAAGAGGTTGAACTATACTTTTCAATTGTTATGGGGCTAGTCCCATAACTCGTCACGGAATTAGAGCTGAGGGTCATTACCATTTGACTTCTTCACTTTTGTGCACGGTGTGCACACAACCGTTCATGAGAAAGGTGAGGGTTGGGATATCATTCGAGCCAGAAACGGTAGACGCTCTGGATGAGCAGGTCAAGTCATCACCAGATCTATCCCCTGATAGGAGCGAGATCGCCAACGCCATAATCAAGGCATTCTTCAGAGCAGGGCTAGACCACCAATCAAAGACGAGAGAGCTACTTATTCTGGCTAGGAACGGTCGCTTAAATCGGGAATCTGTGCACAATGTGCACAGCCAGAAAACTGGCTGAAGGGCACCAGCCCAGTTATGGGACTAAGCCATTGTTATGGAAATACCTATATAGGCATATACTTACCTTAACGCATATGCCCCGACGACTAGGCGTCTGGAGTCTGATTGTTACGACACTCCTAATAGCATCAGCAGTAGCAGTTTCGATCAAAGCAATGTCCCCAATACCGTTAGCAGAGGCCCAGCAGGCACCACTAGGTGCAAACTGGGAAAAGGTCAACTATGATGGCAACGGAGGCGGCTACAACCCTCAAACACAGATAACTAAAGACAATGTCCAATATCTTGAGACGAAGTGGTTATTCCCATTCGTAAGGCCAACGACCCCTCAGGGACTACTTACAGGCTACGGTTCCATTGCACCGCCAATAGTGGTAGATGGCATGGTCATCGTGGCACTGAACGACAGAAGGGTCTTGGCGGTGGATGCTGCAACTGGTAAGAGAATATGGCAGAATGACTATGGAAATACTTTCAATCGTACTGCCATCTTAGCAAAGTATACTTTTATTTCCGCACCTTCTTCACATGTACACGCAATAAACTACTATGCAGACAAAGGCTGGGTTATACCCAGCGTTATCGCTTGTTATGCATATGCTATCGACGTAAAGACTGGCAAGACGGCATGGACCATGGAACCTGAATTGATGTGTGGAACCAACCAAGAATTTGGTGACACAGCAAGACTCGTACCAGGCACTGTAGGAAGAGGATTCATGTCCGCTCAGGCTCATCCGCCAGTAATCTTAGGCAACACAATGTTCTTCCCCATAGGTGGAGGTAGCGGTTCCGGAGGAACAGCTTTCGTAGCTGGTTACGACATCTCCAATCCGGCTAGCATAAAGAGGCTTTATAGAGAATTCATCACACCGAATCCATACAACCCCGATCCGGAATTCGACATCAACTTGTGCAAGGCTGTCAACGGTAACGGATGGTACTTCGAATATCCAAAGTACCTTGAGGCTGTTGGATATCCGAACAGGGACAGGCCTGCAACCTACCTAGCAACGAACTGCAGGGATGCTGACCCAGAAGTTCTCAAGTACGACTGGTTCGATCTAGTACCAACTTCACGAACCTACATGAAGATGCACACGGCTGATGCAGTAGCACCAGTCTGGGGTAACTACCCGGTAGACCCTGAAACAGGTATAGTGTACATGGGCTGGGGAGACCAAGGACCTTATGGTAATCTTACGAACTGGTACGGCCCAGGAACTCCAGGTAGCGGCATAACAGCTCACGACATCAAGACAGGAAAAATGGTATGGTACTTCGTCGCAACTATTCACGACATGTGGGACTATGACTGCTCGTGGAATGGCATACTGACAAAAATCAACGGCAAGGCCGCCTTCATAAAGGGCTGCAAAGACGGCAAAATATATGCCCTTGATGGAGCTACAGGAAAGCCGCTCTGGATATGGGACGCCCCAACCATAAAGAGAACTGTCAACTACGGAGTTGGCAGAGCAACTGTAGTTGATAAGAACGCTCCTCAAGGTATAAAGACCGTTGGTGATAACACACCAAATGATCCGAATGCCTGTTGCAGGCTGACAAAGAAGGACATGAGCAAAAGGTGGATGATCGAGCCAGAACCAGGCCCAATGATAAGAATATGCGGTGAGGTCTGTCTAGAGTCCGATATTGCATTTGATGGCAAGAAACTCTACATCGGACACTTCAACTGGGTGGACACGAAAGGTATCGGACCAGTCAGAGACTTTGGTAATAACGATGTCGGAGGAGGAGGAGCTCAGATATTTAGACCACTGTTCCCTGACAGCGTCTTCGAAACCAATATGAACATCGATGCAGTCGATGTCAATACAGGGAAACTTGTATGGACATACAGGATTGAAGGCACCACTCTAAGAGGAGGTCTTATCGCGACTGGGGGGATGGTCGTAGCATACCTCAACGATGGAAGTCTGCGCTTCGTCGAAACAGAAACGGGGAAGTTGGTGCACCAAAAGAACTTCGGTATTGCAACCAATGTCATGCCTACAATTGGAGCTGACAGGACTGGGAAGATGAAGATCTTCCTCTACGCCGGAGGGAATACATTTGGTTTCGTGGGATGGCCAGTTTCTACTCCTGCAGATGGCTCTCTAGTTGCGTACGGACTGCCTGATGTACTGCCGCAGCCTCAAGTAGTTACGAAGGAAGTGATCAAGGAAGTACCAAAGGAAGTGGTGAAAGAGGTCGTGAAAGAAGTCATTAAGGAGGTTCCAAAAGAAGTGATCAAAGAGGTAGTGAAAGAGGTTCCTAAGGAAGTCATTAAGGAGGTTCCAAAAGAAGTGATCAAAGAGGTACCAAAGGAAGTAGTCAAAGAAGTGACAAAGACGGTCACAGTGGAAACCATCAGCCCGATATCATACGCTGCAATCGCGATCGGAGTCGTACTGGTAGTAGTCTCTGGCGTGATCATGTCGAGAAGAAAGAAAGCGTAGCCCTTCTGAGGGAGGGCTCCCTCCCATAATTTTTGATTTTCTGAGTTTTTGTGTAAACGGATATAGACTAAACACTTATCGAAAGCATCTAGGTCGATAGCAACGCAAGCTGAATTTCTAAGAGGTGCAAGCCAAGGGCCCTTCCTTCTTGTCTTTGCATACGGTCTGACGCAAGGTTTCGTCATACAGATGATAGGGCCTATATTCCCCCTATTCCTCTACGAAGATTTGCAGGTTCAAGTTTCGCAGGTCGGCGTAATCGTATCGATTCTTTCAATAGTTTCTCTGCTAACAAAAATTCCTCTTGGAGCATGGGTTCGGCCAAAGCAGTACGTGCCTGCCATGCTTTTAGGCTCTGCAACTATAGCGCTAATGCCCTTTGCATATTCGTTATCGCAAAGTATCGATAATGTGATCCTATTCAGGATAATTCATGGAATAGCGACCGCAATCACGGTGACAGTTAACCTCGCTGTCGTCACATCGGTAGTTAGCAGGGGAGAAACTCAGAAAGCGGTGGTTTACTATACAACAGCATTCTCGGCAGGTCTTCTGCTTGGGCCATTGGTTGCAAGTTTCATCGTGGCATTTTTGGGATTAAGGTACTCCCTTGCAGTTTCATCTGCTATAGCACTGTCAGCACCAATTGTTTGTATAGGATTTCTGAAATATCACGGCTTGATGAAAAATCGGCCTACACCTGCAAGGCAATTTACAATGGGTCGAATTTTTGGGGTCATGCGCACCGCCGGAGTTGCTGCTCCATCAATAGTAGCGTTTGCTCACAGTTTCCTGCTTGGGATAATGCTTGCCTACGGCTCTCTCTATGCAAAGCTGGCGTTCAAGCTGCAGGACTCTCAAGTGGCATTACTTTTCTTCGGCTTGTTTACGATGTCCCTTCTAATCAGATTGCGGTATAATCAGCTTCTTCGTATCTGGGGCAAAACCATAGCTCTTGCAGTCGGGCTTTCTGTAGCAGGACTTTCACTGGCATTTTCAGGATCCATAACAATATTTCCCCTCTTTGTTGCGGCTTTTGTGGCATTCGGAATTGCCCATGGCTTGATGTTCCCCACGGCAACAATCTTGGTTGCGGACTCTACTTCCTTTGATGATAGGGCATTGGGCAGTTCGATATTCCTTTTCTGTTTTGATGTGGGCCAATTAACTGGCCCTCTTGTTATAGCGGCGATGATACCCTTTTTTGGAATTGGAACATCGATAAGCATCTCTTCCGCAGTTGTCGTCTTGGGGCTACTAGCAGTATTCCGCCTTAAGCGTTCTAACCCATCCCTTTAAAATGTGCAAATACCATCCAGCTAAAAAAGAAAGGTCAAGCGTGAAAAAGTCTATTCGACTAGTCCACGCAATGTAGACATACCGACAGAAAACCTGAACCGCCCTTTTGGGGACTGCGAGAATTTTTTTCTAAAGCTCGGTTCTTGTCAGTTGGTGTCCCTTGTTCTTGTTGATGTGGCCTACGGCATCGCCTATGCCCATAGTTTCATAGCCGCATGTACATGCGTACTTCCAGCCACTCATCCCGCCCTTCGCGGGTGCCTTCTTGCTCATCGAATTATCCCCTTATGCTTGCCAAAAAATTATGCAATTTAAGCATTCTTGATTACCACGAAGGCTTGTCAGAAGTGTCGTCTTGAGGGTGTACAGCATCCTTCAGAAAATCTGAGCCTTTGATCTTGCACGCCCTATGGATCAAGTCCCTCTCTGTTATTATTCCCACAGGTCGTTCTTTCATTACCATCAATCCTCCGAAACCGAAGGTCATCATTTGCCATGCTGCTGCTCTGACATCTTCTTCTGCATCAATCGTCCCAAAACCCGCGTCCATAACTTGCAAGAGTTTGATCTTGAAGGCATCCTCAGGCCGCATTACCCTGTAGGAGTAGGCGCTGTCCAGAAGCCGCATAACATCCTTGTTTGTAACAATTCCCGCATAGCTCTTACCATTGTCAGCAGTTATCGCAACCCTCCTAATCTTCTTGGCAGCCATTACGGCTATTGCATCTAGTATTGTATCA
The DNA here is from genome assembly GCA_024860875.1 of Nitrososphaerota archaeon. GTDB lineage: Archaea > Thermoproteota > Nitrososphaeria > Nitrososphaerales > UBA57 > VHBL01. Next base: position 24,146 of record JACPSZ010000024.1, read on the forward strand.
GATGTTCCCAACGAATGTATTTTATCAGTCATCACTTTCTGCACCTGCAGTTCCAGCCTTCCTGCTCCCTGAGCCATGACTGAAACTAAATCCCTAAGGGTTATTATGCCCTGCACCCTCTTGTTCTTATCGACCAATGGGAGGGCGCTAAGGCTCCTATCAGTCATAACCGTTATTGAGTCTACAAGGCTCTGGCTCGCCTCTCCAGCAACAATGTCCTTGCTCATGATCTGCGAAACAGGCTTTGAAAGGGCTTTCAGAAGTATTGCACCAGCATTTGCACTCTTTGAAGATGATATTGCTGAATGAACAGTGTTCATAACATCCTGCGCGGAAACAATGCCCACAAGCCTGAATTCTGCATCTGTAACGGGGATGTGCCTGAAACCCCTTCTGACCATCAGCTTGACAGCATTGAGGATTTGCTGATCCTTGCCTATAGTAACGGTCTGCCTTGTAAATAGCCACCACATGTCTGCAGTCTTGGACATCAATTATGGAAGGGCATGCAATTGATTTATCCCTTTATTGCACAAATCATTGAATATGGTTAAATAACAAAGCAATTTTGCGCATATTGTGGTAGGATCACTGATTAATGCTGCACTAGCTTGGATGCATATAGTTTCGGCAATTGTCTGGATGGGCTCTAT
>JACPSZ010000012.1 GCA_024860875.1 Nitrososphaerota archaeon
CGCTAAGGCATATGGTGCGAGCGTTAATGCATTTGTGGAGCAGACCAGAGAAAGATTTCTTATTGTCAATATTGCCTATGACTATCCCTCGTCAGGTAGGGTAACAATCTGGTTCTACAACTATGGCTCTATTGGTACTGAGATAACGACGATCTATGGTGGAACCTCACCGTCGAGTCTTACCAGCATCTCATCTGGTTCTCTACCTCTTCCCGTGAGCCAGGGGGCGTTAGGTAGCATAGATGTTGCCATTCCAGGTGCTTGCACCGCTGGGTCGACCTGCTATTTCAAAGCTCTAGGAGCGAAAGGCAATACCCAGCTGTATTTCCAGCTGAGGTGAGTCTGGATGAAGAAGACTCATAAGCCTAGAAGAAAGGCTCTGGCAGCTACACTCGGAGCGGTGATCCTCTTCGCAATGCTCTTCACGACTGGTGCAGCATACTTCCTCTTCATAACCACGCAACAGCAAGGCCTGAATAACCAGCTTCTGACCGCAAGCGCGACCCAAAACGACCGTCTCTCAGAGCGCTACACCCTCGTGTCATTCACATGCTTTACATCTGATGCGCAGCATACTGGATGCGCAGCAGCTGGCAAAATAGGCATTAACATTACAAACTCAAGCCCAGTAGCGATCAAAATTATAGTGATCATCGTCTCGAGTTCTTCGACGGTATCCGTACGCGATGGGCAGTCGGGCAGCCAGACCACCCCGAACGTACCCTTCACAATCAACCCCGGTACTAGCAAGAATTACATCGACACAGGAGTTACTCCAACGTCAGGTGTGACCTACACACTCGGTAGCCCAAGCCCTCATCAGCCAAGGTGTAGGAGATATTCAGATGAGTTTCGACAGCTTCAAATGGGCCACGCAGAATAGCGTTCCCCTAAGCTGGACTTCTGCAGCTACAATAACCAGTGGACAGGCTAAAGTGATCTGGAAAGTGGAAATTGTGAACCACTCAGACAAGGACATATTTCTGAACAACAAAGGCGTACTAGCCGTCTCACGACCCGGAGGTGCTAATACCCAGGTCTGGTATATAGTCAGCACTGTCACCGACTCCACTGGAGCGATCACTGCCCTTGGAAGCGGATCATACATCCTAATAGCTGCAAACCCTCCGAACATGGCGGTGGGTGGCCCACCTGTCACCGTGTACTTCGCCGCCGGGGCAATAGGCGGTAATTCCCCTAATACCTTCCCAGCACAAAGTGATGTGTACTTCATCTTTATAGGGCTAGCCGGGACGTATACTACTGCAGGATCCACAGACCTGTATTCCCAGCTAATTCCATTCAAGACTACCTTTGCCAACTAGAGGTAAGAGTAGAATTGAGATTTGGCAAGTCAAAGGAGCAGAATCGGCCTTCTAAAACCGTTGCTGACAAGGACTCGGAAAAGGTGGATAAGCGGTTACCGAAGAAGCTAAAAATCAGGTTTCCGCTCACCGTCCCCCCCATTCCCACAACAGTCAAGCTTTTTGAGCGCTATCCGCTCAACAGTCCCTTCACGTATGCCGTAATCGCTCAGGATCCCTCATCCGCAGCAAAAAGATATTATCTAGACGAGGTGGGTCTATCGATGCAGGAAGGAGCCATCTACACATATCTTCTCGACACCCTTGAGAATGAACTAACCATTCCTAGGTCCCAAATCAACCCTAAAGAGTACTTCACTCGACAAGCGGAGAGAGCTGTCTTGAAATATAAAATGAAAATTCCAGAGACTTCTTGGAACAAGATCCTGTACTTTGCCCAGAGAGACTTAGTCGGGTTTGGATTGCTCGACGGGCTGATGCGAGACTTGCAGATAGAGGATATCTCGATCGATGGAGTTGCAAAACCTGTTTTCATACATCACCGTAAGTACGAGAACCTGGAGACGAACATAATCTTCAAGGATGATGAAGAACTAGACAACTTGACTGCCCGATTCTCGCATATGGCTGGCAAGCACATATCCACGGCATTCCCGATAGTTCAGGGCACTCTTCCTGGTAGGCACCGCCTGTCAGCGACCTTTAGACGCGAGATCTCCCCTTATGGCGGAACGATGACAATACGAAAATTCAGGGAGGACCCGCTCACCATAATGGACATGTTAAACATGAATGTATTAGATCATGGGCTTGCAGCCTACATTTGGCTTTTGATGGAAAATAGGGCTACGGCCATAGTCGTTGGCGCAACCGGATCTGGCAAGACAACCTTCCTGAATGCTATACTGACATTGACAAGGATGAATTCCAAGATAGTTACGATCGAAGAAGTTCAAGAGATCAACATGGCCCATCCAAATTGGGCTGCACTTCTTTCACGACAAAGCTATTCTGCAGGCAATGAGGGTGCTGGGGAGGTGGGGCTGTTTGACCTAGTCAAAACGGCAATGAGAATGAGACCTGACATCATCGTAGTCGGTGAGGTAAGGGGTGAGGAAGCCTACGTGCTCTTCCAAGCTATAAGTACAGGGCACGGAGGTCTATGCACTCTTCACGCAGACGATGTAAGTTCAGCAATACAGAGGTTGACGTCAAAACCCATGGATGTTGCCCCTGCGTTTATCCCATTCCTAGATCTCGTATTTACCGTTAGAAGAATCTCGATCCCAACTGCAGGCGGTGGTTTTAGATCTGTTAGAAGAATCATATCTGTTGACGAAGTAGTTAGTGTGGGCAACTACATCAGAGTTTTTCAGTGGGAACCCAGCACCGACAAATATCACACATACCCGCTGAAAAATAGCGTCAAACTAACGAGGTTGGCTAGGGACCTTGGCTTATCACTTGCAGAGCTGCTGGACGAGGTCAATAGGAGAAGCCTGGTCCTTAAGTGGATTCAGCAGAGGGGTATTCGAAACTATAAAGACCTCTCAAATCTGTTCGAGGACTACGTTTCGCGCCGCCAGGAGACCTACGAGAAGGCGGTCGAGGAACTTCGGGAATTTGGCTCAAGGAGTGAAGTACTACAGGGGGTCAAATTCTGAGTCAAAGAACCATGCAGAAGGCGCTCAAGAAGGCCAAAGAGGAGCCGTTGCTTTCCTTCTTCGATAAATTTACTTCAGTCGCTCTTATAATTTTCGGAAAACCCTCGAGGCGAATCGCAAGGGGAATTCCAACGCTACGGGACGAGATACTCAAGTCAAACATGTACATCACGCCTGAAGGCATGGTATCTGTAGCTTTATTTGTTGCAACCTTATGCCTTGCAGGAGCTGCCATAGGAACCCTTTGGGGACTCACACATGGCATGCCCATCCTAGCCCTACTTGCTCTTCTAACTCCAGTCGTATTTCTGGTCGCCTTAAATGGTCCCAAGATCAGTCAATCCTCTCGCGCGGGTGCCTTGGACAACGAGCTGCCATTTGTGATAGGTTTCATGGTGGTCCTTGCAGGTGGTGGCGTCTCACCTCTAGGCACCCTCAGGAGGATTACGCAATTGAACCTATTCCCGTCTGCCGTCAAGGAAGCCAAGAGAATACTTGTTGACATTGAAGTCTTTGGCATGGACCCGATTTCAGCGTTGGAAAGGGCAGCAAGGTACAATCCAAACAAATTCTTTTCTGAATTTCTATATGGATACACTTCTGTCCTAAGGACCGGAGGAGATTCAACGAGCTACCTCAACACTAAGCTTACAGAAGTCTTCGAAAATAGGAGCACGCGAATAAAGAAATCTTCGGATACTATTGCATCGCTGGCGGAAGGGTATGTAGCGGTCACGGCCTTGCTTGGCATAACCCTTTTTACACTTTTCCAGGTTCAGGCTCTAATCTCGCACACGTCAGGTGGCATGGAGAATCTCTTTATGTTCGCGTTCGTTGTCGTACCCCTTTTATCTCTAATGTTCATCTGGATCTTGGATGGTGCAGGGCCTAAGCAGCCCTATGTCGACTATCGGCCGTATAAGGTCTTTCTTGTCTCGATTCCGATTGGGCTAGCAGCCTACTTCTTACCTGCTCCTTTACTGGGATTCCTCCACATCGCTATTTCGTTGAAAGGCTATCTCCAGTTATCTCTAGCACTTATGGCAATGATGATTATGCCCGCGATATTTGCGATACGGTATTCCAGAGAGAAGCGTGGTCTGGAGAAGCTGTTACCCGAGTTAACACAGGACATGGCCGAAAGTCGTAAGATAGGTCTCCCACCTGAAAGAAGTATAGAGATGCTGTCCGAAAAAAACTACGGAAGGTTGTCGAAACATGTCAAGAAGATGGGCGTCCAGCTTTCTTGGGGGGTGGCGCTAAGGAAGGTGATATCTACATTCACATCGGGAATACATAGCTGGCTTACCAGAGCAGTAGGAACTTTGATAGTCGAGGTCGTTGACATTGGTGGAGGCACAATAAGCAGTTTCACTGAAATGTCCAACTTTACCAGAAAAATAAACAGCATGGAAGCGGAGAGGAGGTCGGCCCTAAAGCCCTATCTATTCGTTATATATATGGCAGCCATGATGGTCGTGGTTACAACTTTTTTGATGACTTTCTTCATGACACAATCCGCAGCTACAGGCTTTTCATCTGTTCCTGGAAGTAGCCCAGAGCAGACCGCAGCGACTATCGATCAACTACTCGTAGCTGCGATATTCGAGACATGGGTGATAGGGTTTGTCGCAGGGAAGATGGGGGAGGGAAGTACTTCAGACGGCTTCAAGCACTCTCTCATGCTTGTAGTCATAAGTTTGGTTTCCGTATATGCTGCAAGCTACTTCGTGTCCCTCCCAGTATAGAATTAGACACACAACAGTTTCGATGCTCCGGTTCTGAAATTCACAAGCCTTAAGTTCATTTCAGCCAACGAACACCAGAGTGCCATCAGAAAATCCAGATTCAAAGGTAATCGTCCCAAATAAAAATGGGGAAACTATACAGGGACTATCTAACAGCACGATTACAGCCTCGCCTGATTACGAGATACCGTCAGAGGTTCGCCCAGGTTGGGCCCATCAAGAAACTGGTGAGAATATTGTTGCAACCGTAGTTGATATTACATCAATAATGGTTGCCTACAAGTTGGGAATGGATCAGTATGGCATTGTTTCAGCACTCGCATATGCGGCGTTCGACGCATATATAGTGATTTGGCAGAGAAAAAGGTTAACCAAATGGGTTCACAAGCTCATTACCTTCATATCTAGCTAGGGCATGATTTAGTATCAGGCCAGCTATTAGAGGTTTTTGGCGCCACCGGTCGGACAAGGATCAGATTTGATCCAAGATTTGGACTCTATTGGTCTTGGTAATGGGCGTAGGAACCCCTACCTGCTGCATAACCTAGTTTAGCTTTGTGCGGTTCAAGAGTGGAGTAAAAGCTATCACCTGAATTTGATGTACATCACATGGGTCCACGATGCCAGTAGTCTCACAGGTTCCTGTGTACCTTATAGTGTTCCAGTACCGCTCAAGCCCGCCGAATCTCCGCTGGCGTTTATGATCTTCAGATCATAGCTGAACTCACCACTTAGAACGCCACTACCTTCCTCCCCAACTACTAGTGCCAGATTTACCCATTATTGTGGATCCTTATACATCGATGACATGGTATATTGCGTTCCCTTGAAGGTCTATCGTTACGGTTCCCCCGAAGGTATAGGTATAGCTGTAAAGTCTCTGTCCACCCAACCAGATCTAGTAACCGTAAGTATGTATCCACTCCCACCCTTTTGAAAACAAGTAACAGGTTTGGAGGGTCAATTACGCTGTAGACAATATGAATATAGGTCTCACTTTAACTCTCCGGAGCTCGTGAATCTTTGCAGACGACTGAATTATTCATTTGTGTGATCTGAATTAGGCAAAAAGACTTCTAATTTTTCTTCACCATTTGTTTTCTTGTAGAAAATCTGCTCAAAAGCCCTAAAATTTCTGCTCCGGACATGAGTTCTAGAGCCCAAATGCGTAGATGCTAAATGCAGGTTAGAGGTCTAGGGGAATGGTAACTATGGCACCGCGCACAAAGGCTATCGGCATCATCACTGCCATCTCACTTGCAGCATTGCTGTTTCACACCTTCCCCAACTCTGCGGCTAGTCCCTGTAGTCTAACTGGCTCCTTAAGCGGAATCGTTGTTCGCCCACCAAACACAACATCAGGCCCTTGGGATTTCAGCATAGCAATTGCTCCATCTATAAAAGAGGTAAATGGAATTGTCCAGGGGTCATTGACTGGAACCTTCTCTGCAACCGGACTGGGGATAGAGAGCAGCACAGTTTCTGGACAGTGGAGCTACAACAAACAGACTGAGAAGATTCTCATAATGCTTTCAGGTGACGGATTCAGAGTCGATATCTCCATACTCAACCTCCCAAGTCCGGGCTTTACCTTCTCAGGAATCCTGTATGTAGATGGTAGTCGGCCTGCCATGCTGGTGAAGGGTGAAGATTCCGGTTCCATAAGCTGCGCGGTTCCATAAGCTGCGCCTAGTCTGGTTCGATTAATGAATCGACTAGGTAGGTAGCAACCGCTCCTAATTTTCATTCTGCTTTTTTATGCCACTTCACAATAGAACCATTATCGAGCGGGTTCCATTGTCGCGCCGGTTGGGCTATTTAATCCCGTGGTGAGAATTTCCCACATCCTACCTGATTCAAAACCTTGCCGTGTTGCCTATGCGACCTGAATCTCGTCAATGTTACATGCGAATGATTATGGATGAAATCCATGGGAGACCAAAAGTAGGCTAGAATTAAAATACATTCAATGGGCATTTGCCCCATAGGCATCTAGCGCGCGCTAGGGCGGACTAGACTAACAATTTACCCGCATGTGGCCAAGTTTGTGACATCTAGTAGTTGACAGATCTTAGTCGACCTATCAAGTAGGGAGTCCTAGTCGGGACTTGAACGCAAGCGTGGTCAGCATATTCCCAAGTTTTGATGGTCCGAGCTAATTCCTTTATTTTGCCCTCCGTACGGGTGCATCAACTAAGCGTGAGTGGGGGGAGGGGTCCTCAGTCAAGTCAGCCATAAAATTCACGATGGGCGGCAGAGGATCACTTCGCGCGCTCCCCTTCTTCATGACATTTTCCAAGATTTTCATAATTATGTCGTATGGATGCTTTGATGGGGTTGCTGCTGACACTAAAGGAGTGTCTCCTGACTTATCTTTTTGACTGGCTCAATCTTCATGCTAACAGCACTTTATCAGGGATGACTCGCCTTAAAGAATGGAAAGAAAAGAATGGAGAGTAGGTTGAAGTCATTCTAGGATATGTAGCCACTTGCTATCTTCGTTCCAGCTGGTCTGCTAGGCCCTTGGCCTCATTCACTATGGAGTCGATCCTTCTTTGTATATCATTTACTGCGTTTGTATCCTGCTGCTTTAGCTTCTCAACCAGATCCTTCATCAAGTTCCCGGCTTCGTCTATCTTTGCCTTTAGTGAGGTTGTATCTGCACCTTTTTCTCTGAGTATCTCAGCTCTGTCCTCTAGCACCTTGATAGCGACTTTGTTCTTATCCGACTTTTCAATTGCTGAGCCAAGGTCAGGATTTCTCTGCTTGATCTCGCTTATGACTTGGGCGACTTCTCCTCTCAGTTCTCCAAGTTTGGGCATCGCATCCTGAACTCTCCCTTCTTGTATCATCTCCCTCGCTTCAGCAACCTTGGCCTTCGCCCTCTCTTCAGCTCTGCTAATTGCCTGCAAGGCAGTTTGTATTCCCTGTCTAGCGGGTGCAGGAAGCCTCTGTAACAGTCCTTCTAGGACACTTCTTGCTACACCTGTTGCGTTATCAAGGCGCTCCTCAATACCCTCTACGTATTGCATGCTCTGATTCCTCTTGTTTCTGTCAATCGCGGGTCTTAGAGCCGCAACGGATTGACCGATGGCGTTCTCGCTCGCTTCCAGATCTTTAGCTGCGTCATCCACTCTGCCAGCTCTAGCTTGCTCCCTCACCTTTTCGACAAGTGCCTTGGTTTCAGATAGCTTAGCTTTAACATTAGACACATTCAATCCCTTCTTTTCAGCCGTTGCTACAGCCTCCTCCATCCTCTTGCTGGCTTCTGCCAGTCTCTCCGCAGCAGACTCTATTTGGCGGGCCTTGATGGCTTGCGCTTCAGCCGGGGTGCGTGAGCTTTCCAGCTGGGGACTTATGTTCACCATAGCATCCTTTATGCTCTGAAGTGCCTGTATCACCTTCTGTCTTGCTTCAGCTAACCTTCCTTGATCTCTTAGTTGTACAGCTTCCTTTGCTATGGCTAATCCATCTAGTCGCTTCTGTTCTACTTGTGCAGGAATAGAGACACCGCGGGACTTTGCTAGCGAGAAAGCCTCCTCTGCACTCTTCCCTGCATTATCCAAAATTTCTAGCAGTTTGTCCGTAGTTACCCGTTCATCTTGTGCTTGCTGGGCATAGCTTGGCAAGACTACAGTTAACATTGATCCGAGCAGGATGCTCAGGATAGTCATACTTGCAAACATATTTTTCATATCAAGTTCACCACCGAACTTATCGCAGGGCAGTAATAATAAGAACACCCTGAAACAGGTATTCCACTGGATATTTCAGCCACTTACTTCCGCCTCCTCGTCAGAAAAACTCCAACTATGGCTAGAGCTACAATTGCCACACCTATAACCAGCAGGTTTTGAGGGCTGGTCAACTGAGATTGTTCTTCGGGTTTAGGCTCCGCTGGTTCGGGCGAGGGTTGAGGTACTGGAGCGGGAGCTGGTTGTTGTGGCTCCGGTGCAGGAGCAACCGGGGCGGGAGCTGGGACAGGTTGCTGAGGCTGTGGTGCTGGTTGTTGCGGAGCCGGTGCTGGAGCTGGTTGAGGTTGTGGCTGGGGTTGAGGAACAGGTTGCGGGACAGGGGCTGCAACACTGATTGAGTACACAACTTCCACCTTTCCCTTGGGAAAGGTCAGGCTGAAAACTCCATCAACTTGTTCGATTCGTAGCGGTGTCGGACTAAGGCTGATTAGCCCTGTTGATATGGTAACATCAAGTTGTGCAGGGGCGTCAATTGCGAAAGTCCGGAAATCGCCGCTGAGAGAGGTTAGCCCGCCAGCTTGATAGCTGATACGCACTCTGTAAGCTCCCAAGGTATCTATTCTGAGCACATTTCCAACGGTAGAATAGTCCAAAGGAATTCCCCTTTGATCTACCACAAGGATATTCTGAAAGCTAGTACCGAGTAGGGGTATATCCACCCTTGGGGAAGTCGTATCGACATCGGCTTCATGGGTTACTAAGACATTCCCATCGGCATATACAATAGCAGACAGGTTTCTGGTTTGGTAGGCTTCTTGGGCAAATGTAGTGGGAATGGCCCCGATCATTATTGGTAGCACTAATAGCGTTAATATGCGCACAGACCATCTGAGATGACTTATTTTCATCAACCTGACAATCTAGAATAGGATTAAAAAAGAATACCATGAAACACCTGTTTCACTTTCCTCATGCTTCCTATTTCATCAAGGAGCGTAAGGCACAAGGAGAATTATTGCGTCCAAGAATTCCCTCATTCAATCGGAAGTTAGCCTGTAAAAGGAATCAGGCTAGTGTCCCTAAGACTTAACAGAACCAGGTTCGAGCTAGGCAGCTTTCGGAAATCCAGAAATCATCTTCATAATAGGAAAAGGTATAATAGCTCAGGGGCGTGAGATTTCTACAATGGTGGCATCAACCAAGAAGGGCTGGCTTAGTTTCATGTTATCTTTTTTCGCTCCGGGTTTTGGACAGATTTACAACGGCAAGGCTGAGAGAGGGGCATTCATACTTGTGGCTTTTATCCTTGTGTTTGCCTCCGCCTATTTCTTCCTAGCTAGGGCCTCCCAGTTAGGTCTCCTGTTTACGGTGGGAGCAAGGTATCTTCAGCTACTGGCCATCCTTTTTTGGGCTTGGCAAGTATACGATGCATACTCATTAGCGAAGTCTGCGCCGAGCTAGAATCTCTTAAGGCGATCAGGGAGTCAGTAAGGTCCTAAAGAAATCCTCGAAACCTTGGGTTTGAATAGCTTACGCAAATCTGCCGTCTGTGTTATACCTAAGCACAGCCTAGGGTCGCCATAGATGTAGTGCTACTGGAATTACCTGGTGAAATAGTCAGGGTTATCCTTGTCTAATGCTTTGTCCCATGTATACGAGGCGTGGGTGAGGCCGATGACTTCTGCCTTGTAATTGCCGCTAGGGGCGTTAAGGAGCCTGAACCAGCGGTTACCACTGTCATTGGTCTCACCGCTGAACTCCCAACACTCGTCACCACTGCTGCAGTCAAAGTTCCCATCCCCATTGCTATCGCGGATTAATCGAGCCTTCACTGAAGCTTTGCTTACAGGACTATCGCTACTGGTGAGGCTACCGCTGGCGTCCGAGTCCCGCTTTACATTTACGGTGAATGTAAGGTGCCTGTTGGATTCCCAAGAAATATCAAACGCCCCCATCTTGCTGGAGTCGCCTGATGGTGCGGCTAGGGTGGTAAAGCTATATTCACCAGAGACTACCTTATTTCCTGCTACATCTACAGATGTGATTCTATAGTAGTACGTAGTCGAAGCCTGGAGGTTTATCAGCGTGACTTTATGGCTCGTTACTAGAGTTGGATCGGAGACTTGGCTAGTGTAGCTTCCTGAAGCAGTTCCATACTCTACCAGCGAGTCCGCCGCCTCATTCGTGACCCATGTTATGTCTGCAGAGCTGCTCGAAATATTACTAGTTCCAACATCGGATAATGTTGGTGCTGCGTTGTCCACGGTAACGCTTGTAGAGGTGCTGGCCGATTCAGAGCCGCTCGTTGCGCTCACGCTGACCGTGTAAGATCCGTCGGCTACAACAGCACCAGCACTGTCCTTCCCATCCCAAACAACAGAAACAGTTGCTGCCCCGCTGACGCTGCCGCCCCAAGTCCGGTCGCTCACCGAAACTGTCCAGTCCGCGGCCTTATTGAGGTTGAAACTGATTGTGGTGGTGTCCTTGGCACCATCACCATTCGGGCTGAAGGGGTTAGGAGATACAGAAAGCCCACTGACCGTCAAGGCAGAACTTCCTGCATAAACTAGTGGCTCAGGGTAAGCGTCGGGATCACCAGTAAAGCCGCCGTCGCCATTATTCAGACTCGTGTCACACGACTTCGTCTGCGCGACGCCGCCATTGATCAGAGCATCTCTTACCTGAGCTGGCGTTGCACTAGGGTTCGCAGCCTTGTAGCGCCCCGCGGCGCCTGCGACATGTGGTGAAGCCATGCTTGTGCCACTCATCGTAGCATATCCTCCATCCTTGTATGTGGAGTAGAGATCTACCCCAGGTGCGGCCTGCTCGATCAGTGAACCGAAGTTGCTGAAGGAGGCGAACGTATCATCTGCTCCGTACTTGGTGCTGGGACCTAACTTACCACACTTACCATCGCTATCTGCAATTGCAGAGACAGTGATGACATCAGGGTGATTGGCTGGGCTGAAGTCCTTTGCATCCTTAGCAGAATTTCCTGCAGCTACAACATACGTAACGCCAGCGTTTACTGAGTTGGCTATCGCTTTATCCAAAGCGTCGCTCTTACACTCGCAGCCCAAGCTCATGTTTGCAACTTCTATCTCTCCGGCGTGGGAAGTGACCCAGTCAACGCCCGCTATTATCCAAGACATCCAGCCTGAACCGCTATTATCTAGCACCTTAACTGCCCAGAGCTTCGCCCCAGCTGCTACTCCAACCACACCAATCGTATTATCTAATGCAGATGCGATCCCTGCTACATGGGTACCGTGACCGTTCCCGTCGTCGCCCTTCCCATCCTCACACTGGTTGTTAAAGGGCCCGCCTTGGGCGCAGTTGGTGCTTGCAACTACATTTAGATCTGGGTGGTCCAGGTCAATTCCTGTGTCAATGATGGCTATGTCCACATCTACCGGGTTACTGGAACCCTCCGCGTCAATACGGTTCACCCCAGTGGGGAGCGTCTGGCTGAAAATAGCTACTCGCTGATTCTTCTCCATGAAGGCAACTCGCGGGTCGCTTCTTACGTCCTCCTCCAAAGGAGGAGGTATGATGAACGAGGCCCCTAGCAGAGCATGATTGTAGATGAACTCAATAGTCAGTCCATGCTTCTTGGCCAGGTCCTTTGCCGTTTCAGAAGGATCTACGTTATCATGGAACACTACGATATGAGTAGCTGGTCCTGGGTTTGATGGAGGACCAGCACTGAAGACGGGTACTGTACCAGCCGTGAGCAGCAAAAAGGCAAAAAGTAGCACGATTAGCCAATGGCGCATGGCTTTGTCGATATGACATCCTTTATGATATACCTATCGTTTTTGGATGCGAAGCATCTAAAAATCTTGAAAAGTACGAAGAGTAGGTAGGCTCATCACCTCCCCCAATTTTTAGGGTATTACGGAGCGATTCTACCAAATGCCTTTAGCAGGTCTAGATTTGTATCATGCGTAGATGGAATTCCGCCCCACCCTGAAAGGATTATTTGTGGAAAAAGGGGATAGATGGACAGGTCAACCTAATCCATTAAATTAGATACACGTAGATATGTGCCCTTTTTATAAAGGACGAATCAATAGTTGTAGATCTACCTATAATCACTTATGTAGGTGGTTTGTCCGCTGAGATGTCGTCCCTTATCATAACAAGATTTTGGCCGCCCACTTTTCTGACTTCCAATAAGCCCTCCCTTTCTAGACGTTTGATCATTCTCCACGCCGTTGAGCGAGGTAGCTTAAACTTCTCCCTTAGTTCGGATTCGAATACTTCGCCACCGGCCTGCCCGATAAACTCCAACGCTTCTCTGTCATCTGGTCGAAGATGATCTCTTCCCTCCAGAATTTTCTGGATGTCAATTTGCCTGAACGTTTTGGAAACCTCTATTACTACTCCTTTCTTCCTTCTCCGCAAGGCAAAACCTATTGTCAAGGCGAAGAGCAGGCCTAGCAATAATGTAGCGACTGGTGGCTGAGCAATGCCGATAAGCAAAGGATTATCTGATATGTTTGGTGAAAGCCTTCCAGGCTCGTCTACGAGGCGTTTTGCTTCTCGTGCGAGCATTTCCGCTTGAAAGTATCGGGCAGCCTCAAACTCCTGCCTCGCTCTCTGCAGAATAGCCTCGGCATCAGCAACATTAACTCCCTTCGCCTTCGCCTCAGCTATCCCTTCCTCCACTTCACTTATTCGAAGCATGGCTTCCTCCTTGCTTCCAACTGGACCGATCATGTAGCTCACCTCTTGTACTCCTTTAGGCAGAGTGAGTATTTGCCTCCCATCAGCGACGGAGATTGTTATTGGAGGCGATGTCAATCCAACTATTGTCGAATCGGCCGGAAGAATGACTCTGAAGTCTATAGGCGAGTCCATCTTAATCGTCCATATCCTGCCTATCTTGCTCGTCAGGTCAGATGTGGAGTAGGTAATCCTAAGTTGCGATGAACCAAGCGAGTCAATCAGAACCCCATCCTTCTCCACGTGGTAATCAAGCGGAAGTCCTCGTTCGTTAATGACCAAGATTGTTTCGTAGAGTGAGCCCAAAAGTGGGATTTTGATTGTAGCATGGGAGGCATCTGCGAGGACCTCGTATTCTACGACTGTCTTCCCATCATCATATAGCGTGAAGACGAGTCTGTGAGGAGTGTAATCATCGGCAAGAACCTGTGGTATCCCAATCGATATGAACAATAAGGTAAGCAACAAAATTGTCCTGACCATTATCGGTTTGTTGCAGTGGATCGGAGAATATAAGGAAGCATAAACCTAGTCATGTTCTTTCTGAGACTTCAGAGCAGTGTTCAGAGACCGTGGGGTTGATATAGAGGTTTATTCAGATAGGTTCATACAGGTTGTCGGATCGTTTGGCCTTTGGCAAAGCCGGCACTCGCGCGCCTAGCGGCTGGTAATGGGGGTTCGTACCTCAAAAAAAGAAAGCCAAAACGGCATACGAACCAGTGAATCAGCCACAATAATACTTTGAATGTCAGTCAGAGCAAAAAAAATTGGCGCCACCGGTCGGACTTGAACCGACGACCAGCTGGTTTCTCTCTCAACGAGGTAACAGCATCAGCACAATGTTCAGCTGCTCTACCACGCTGAGCTACGGTGGCATCTGGGCGATACCCTATATCATCTCTATAATTGCTTTACCGTTCGGGAGCAGTGCGATGTATCTGTAGCCGTTGGCGAGATATACTTCAAGTTTTCCGGTGGCTACGATTTTCTGTTTGTGAAGCCCCAGTTCGTTCCTGACTTCTAGGTGAAATTTTTCTTTGCCCAGTCAGGTTTTTCTAACGATAGAGCTTCCTTTACTTTGCTCACGCCTTCATCGTTCAAACTCCAAGCCGCTTTCAGAGCTTCAAGAGTTGCCTCTCAGTTGCTCTATATGTTCGATGTTGAAAGAGACTGTGGAATTCGGAAGTACGTAAACTGCTCCATAGTAGTTATCCTGCGAGCCTCCAAGTAGATGACCCTTCAAGAATTCTTGATCTTCATGATCAAGTCTTGCTCTCTTGATGCAGTCTTCGAATGTCTTTCTCAGGCAGTGTGGATAGACATCATGCCCCATCGGTATTCCCGCTTGAAGGCGAGGTAGAGCTACTTGAATTGGTACTGCACTGAATATGAGCCAGATGTCAGTAGAGTCGTGGGGTCCTGTATTCCCTGCAAGGCTCCATGACCATTCAAGTTAGCCAATCCGTCGGTACCTCTAAGGATCGTGATCTTGGACTCAAAGGAGCCAAACGCGCTACCTCTTCCATTTTCCCGGAAGACTAGCGTACCCGATCTACCTTCCACAGTGCATGTGCAGGTGTCGATTACATGATAATTCGCCGTTCCAGTTGGCGTTATCGTCACGCGACCTTCGAAAGTATAGGGTCCAGTAAATGCGCCGGTTACTGTACCTGAGCCCTTCACATTAAGAACGATTTTACCGCCAACTATCTCGGTAGATACGATTATGAAAGACGAGTCTGCGAAGGAGCCAGTCCCCGTCGTGCCTGCAGACGCATATGCTGCTCCAATAGAGCTACCTACTGCAGCCAGCAATGAGAATGAGACCATCAGAGCTACGACCGCTATCTTTACAGGACGGCCGCGAATTCCTCCCGATACCGAATCCTTGGAGGTCATTTACTGCCATAGAAAGCCTTCCTACATTAAAGAACTCTGAATCCGGGTTCTTGGTATCGAGTCCGGAGCTGAAATCCAAGTATCTAAACAAAATCCTGCCTCAAGTTACAATGCACCATCTGTCCTGTCCAGCTATGGCTTTTCTACTAGATTGCCCAAGTGGGGGCAGAACAAACCCTAAAGATTTGTAGGCCTTCAATGTGAAGGCGAAACTGAATGAACACCAGAAATTCTTACTTAAGGTAGTTGAGAAATACAAGATAGCGTCTGGTGAATTATTCGACCTTTATCAGAAATCAATTCCTCAGCTCCTTGGCGAATGGGCTTATAGAAATCAGATGGAGCGTCTTGTTCAAAAAAGGGCTAGTGAAAGATGTTGGAGAAGGGAGATGGAATAGGTACGAAACTGCGACATAACTAGGCTTTGTCTTCGTATACTTTTCAATCCAAAAATAAATCGTGTCTGTGTCTCCTCTACTGCAATTTTCGAAGCTCAAATGTTAGACTTTTTCCGTCCGGAATTCCGGACCGCGACAATCAACCCCCATTTCTAGTCGCCAACGATTCTGATCCAGCTCTTACAACATAGCTAGGAGCTGTTCTCTAACCTGAGCTAGGTCAGAGTAGCTATAGGGCTATCTCGGCTGGGTGCAAATTCATACCGGTAGTTTCAGGACACGGCAGAGAGTTTGGCTGGGGATAGTTCACGGTATGCCCTCAGGCCAAATACAGCTGTCAGAACTCCCAGCACCAAGAATCCGCCAGTACCGAGAAATTCCCTTGGAAGGGCTATCCCACCTATCGCAAGAATAGCAGCTATGACCCCTAGTACCGCGGAGACTGCCACCGTCCACTTCTTCCCACCTCGGTTTAGTGGCAAGAAGATGATGACCAAAGCTGTAAGGATAGATACTGGCACAGTTGCAGCCAGACCTTCCGCCTGAATGAGGCCCTGAACAAAGCCTAAGCGGTTCCAGAGTGATAAGATAACCATGAACGCTGACATCAGGTTCAAGTTCTTGACCATGAGCGACCATTCACAGCTCGACCGCAGTTAAACAAAGCTGTCGAGTTTCCTAACATTGCATAGTATCTAGCTCGGTTGGTAAGATTTGGTTGTAGAATCTATGAAAGACCTACTCGTCAAGTCTCTCAAGAACTTTTCTACGCATCTCGTCAGTCATCTCTGAGGTGTCATTAACTAATTCGACAAGTAGCCTAAAGTTATATAGAGGCACTAGAAAAAAAAGGAACATGCGAAATAATGCGTATCCCAATAAGAAAAGTTTCTGTGCAACACTTCTAACAACATTCATTAATACAATATAGGGGGAACATTTCCCCTCTCATCATTTTTATCCCAACCCCTGAGCATGTGCGATATTGATCAGTGTATTGTTCATCCCTGCTGGGACAGAGAGGGGGGCAAGGAAAGCAGGACTCAGTTACTTGGATGCTTACAAGCTTGCAACCGCAAAGGTTGACATGGCTGTAAAGTTCTTCCTGGGTAGGGAGAATATCAACAATCCTGTCGTCCATTACCTATCTTATAATTATCTTGTCAAACCATATGCAGAGCTTGGGCCCATATTGAAGGTGCAAGAAGAGGCATACAAATCCTGGCTTGCAGATCCATTCTTCAAAACTAATCGTGTTAGAGTGTTATTCTACCACGATCTGAAACTGTCATTTGAAAGCCTTCCTCCATCCTATCTCTGGGCCATGCAGGAACTCGAAGAAGAGACAAGGGAATATGAATGGAAGAGGCTCTCCGTCCTGATAGGACATGGTAGGCGAGGAGAGTCAAACTGGAATCCATCTCACTACGTTATTCATTCTACGTTAGGCGGGGACAAGAGACTAATTCCCCCAAATATTGACCTTGTAATAAGGACTGGAAGATCGACGGAACTCCCGGGCGTACTTCCAAGCCAAACAGCATACGCGAAAATCTACACAATAGGCAAATCCATAATAGAAATCGATGCTTCTGACTTGTCTTCAATTCTCGAGGATTTTGAGACATCATCAAGAAATTCTGGAAGATAGCTCTCTATGGCAAATGGTTAAGCCGATTGGGAAACGTTATTTTTTTGCCATTGAAGTTCATGGTCGGCCATTGTTATTCCAGGGATGTGAGAGTGAGCTAGACAGTTTAGTCTTGCAACCCCGTCGTTGTGCAGGGTGGGCTCCAGACTTCAAAATTTATATAGCCTCCAAATAATAAGTTCCGAAAGGTACACAACATGGAATACGTATATGCCGCTTTGCTATTGCACAAGTTAGCGAAGCCCGTCGACGAAGATGGAATTAAGAAGATAGTTACAGCTGCAGGAGTTAAACCTGACGATGTCAAGGTCAAGGCTCTCGTCTCCGCACTTGGAGAAGTCAACATCGACGAGGCTTTGAAAAATGCCAGCATGGCGGCCGTAGCTTCTCCAGCTGCAACAGCTGCAGCCCCAGCCGCAGAAGCTAAGAAGCAGGAAGCACCGAAGGAAGAGAAGCCTGCAGAAGAGGCTCTCGAAGGGCTATCAAGCCTGTTCGGTTAAGGCAACTCTCCCAGACATCTGGGAGCCCTATCCTTTCCTTAGTTTCTTAATTTATTCTGCAAAAGCTAAGAGTAACCTTTCTTCTTAGCCAGGTCCATTATTGCCATAGCCTTGACCTGGTTATCCGCAAGAATAGCTCCAACAGTATCCTTAGACGCATAACCAGCAGCCACTGCAAGCGACTTTGCATTCCTGAAAGCTTTACCAACTATCAATGGAGCAGTTTCTTTTGTCGCATAGGCCTGCTCTACGGCAAGTCCTAATGCAGACCTGTAAGCCATCTGAAGCTCGTTCTGGTAAGCTACAGGATCTATAGCAATATCCTTTGCATGGAAGAGCAGAGAATTCATGTAGGCGACATTGATGGAAATTCCCGCCTTGATTGGCTTCAGGTTCAACCTTGACAGCAGACCTGCTAGTGGTGCTGAGATTAAATCGCCTGGCTTTGCAACTACCGTATCTTTTGTTACGAAGATGCTACCAGTTTCAATTTTGGTAGCAACTTTGGCCTCTTTGAACTCGCTCAGAACTGGACCCGGTGGAATGCCAGTATTTCCTGCAGGGATGACAATTTCGTCAGTAGCTATGTCCCCAGCTCTGGCTGGTAGATTGACTGTTCCCTTCTGCAGAATTAGATACAGCTTGAAAGGATCCATATCGGTGAAGAGCAGTGCATTTTGTCCTTTTAGCTCTTTAAGCAATTCATCAATATTGGGACTTTTCATCTTTGACAGGGCAATTCTTGCAAGAGTGTTCTTTGGGACAACGATGTCCAGCTGGTTCCGGAACGACCTCTTAAGGCCCATGATCTGAGCCGCCCGTACCTTGCCTATCCTTGCTATCGCGATTACCTTGCGTTTTTTAGCGAGTTTGGTCACTCGATCTACTCCTGCGACCTTCCTTGGCTTGTAGACTTTCGCTGCTTGCAACTTACTTTGCCTCCGTTACAAGCATTTTAGCTGGCTTTGACATAGAGAGTTTGACAAGGACTGATTTCATGTTGCCTTGTCCTCTTGGTAGCTTCTTCTCAAGTGCGCCAACTACAGCAAGCCCATTTTCAGCTATTTTTGTATCGGGCATGCTTTCTTCACCTATCTTTGTCCCAAAAGATAGCTGCTGCCTCCCTCTAACTCTAGTGGCTGTTCTATACCTAGCTATCATCGAATCTACAGGAGCGTTTGGAGGTAATGGCGAGGGCATCTTCCCTCTAGGACCCAGAATCTGGCCCAGCGACTTGCCTATTTTTGCCATAAGCGAAGTTTCTGCAAGGAAGAAATCATAATCTCTAGCCAGTTTCCTCGCTTGGCGCTTGTTAGCAGCTATCTTGTCCAGCTCGTCAGAGCTTATGACTTTATCGGCCTTTGCACGCTCGGCCTTTAACGCAAGGTCTCCGCCAGCAAAGACAGCAACCTTGGCAACCTTCGGAAGAGGGTTTGGAAGGAAGACGACCTCGTTTACATTCAGATCAACTTTCTTAGCATCGATGTCTTTCAGAGTTACAAAGAGCTCTACGGATTGAGAAAATTTCTTTTTCGCGCTAGAGGAGCGGGTCTTCCCCACCAATTCCGTCAGATTGTTAGCGGTGATCAAATTAAAGCCACTCTAATCGCGACTGTATTCGGTTCTCCATGATGTTTAGTCTGATTTTATAAACATTGAATCCTATTCTTTGAGTGCTTTATCCCACTTTCCTTCATCGATCTGCTTCAGCACTTCTCTTGGATCCTGGTTCTCGACCTTGACGCCCATGCTCACGCACGAACCAACGACCTCTTTGGCACCAGACTTCTTTGTAAAGGCGTACGATTGATCTGACTTCAGCTTTGCGATCTTGACTACTTGCTCCATTGTAAGGTTTCCTACCAGATTAGCCTTGGGCGTGCCTGATCCTTTTGGCACTCCCCCTTCCTTTGCTATCAAAGCAGCTGCAGTAGGAATGCCTACTTCGACATTGAACTGTTTATTAGATGTGTCAACATTGATCTTGACTGGCACTCGCATTCCTGAATAGTCCTTCGTCTTTTCGTTGATTTCTTTTATAATCATCATTACATTGACTCCCAGAGGACCTAGTGCCGGCCCCAAAGGAGGTCCAGCTGTCGCTTCCCCTCCGACTACCAATGCAGAAACTGTCTTCTGTTCTCCCATTATGCTTTCGCCTTTGCCCTCTCGATTAACCTTAGCGAGTTGATATCGGTCGTGACAGGCATCTGATACGGAGCGTCAAGCAAGATGAAGGTAGCGTCGTTCTTCTCTATCCTAGTAATCTTTGCTCGCATGCCCTTGAAAGGCCCTGCTACAACCTCTACAGTATCGTCTGGACTAAATTCCTGTGCCGAAACCTTAGCAACCAAGAACTTTTGGATGTCCTCAAACATTATGTTACCAGGTATCTTGCTTTTGACGTGCTTGAAACCTACTATTGCATCGTCGACTGCCTGCGCGTTTGGAGCCTCGAAGAATACATAGCCCTTCTGGTGCTCAAGAACCAAAATTGCGTAGATTGACTTGCCCTTCAGTTGAGCCCTGCTTCCGACGAAACTTGCTACGCTCTTTTCTTGTCCTCCAGTTGTCTTTACAGCGTAAATCCTACTCGGCACGATCAGCTCGCTCATACAAATCTAACCCTGCAGTCTGAGAAGGGCTCCAATGAGCTGTATGATGTAGCCTATAGCGCCCACTACGGCTATTCCCAAAAGGGTCAGCTTCATGTAGAGGTAAAACTCCTCTTTGTCTGACTTGTGCGCGAGCTTTAGCGTTTGTGTGGTCGCGCGCAAGAATCCTCTTATGTCGACCATTCCCAGTCTTCCCTAAAAGTGTAAACCGCCTTCAATATATCCTTTACATCTAGTTCTTCCACTGCATCACCATCTTCTTGCTCTTTGTCCGCAACTTCTTTCTTACTGACTTCCAAGACATCTTTGGTCTCGCAAGCAAAATATTATGGGGTATTTATTCGATTGAGATGAGGGTTATTTGACCTCTGCATCTAACATATCTTAACAAACCGATGCCCCTGCATATGTCCATACTACCGCGGAGTTTTGCATTTGTTGTATAAGTGTCAATTGTAAGATTGAACGGGTGCCTAAATTATGGATAATGCTTGCATAACTCTGCTATTAGGGGTACATGGGCCCTGAGTATGGCTACTGGGGGTTACAATATAAACAAACAATCGTAATTGAGTAAGAGCTACTAAGAAAACAGGCCCCTAGCTAATAGCGATGGGGGAGCCCCCGTATATAAAGTGGCTCGGCATGAAGTAGATATACTATTACCATGATTACACCTGATACATTGATTCGCTGCATAAATCCTGCAACCGAGGAAGAAGTCTTTCGCTACAGGGCTGCTTCCAAAGACGATGTAAAGGGAGCAGTAGCAAGGGCAAGGAGGGCATCCCAGAAGTGGAAAGAACATTCTACATGGAAAAGATCTGATTTTCTCTCTGAAGCCGCAAGCACCATCAGAAGTAGAAAGGAAGAGTTTGCAAAGATCATGACGCAAGAAATGGGTAAAACAATCAAAGAATCCGTTGCAGAAGTAGAGAAATGCGCTAGAGGTGTGGATTACTATGCTGAAAACGGGCCCAAGTTTCTTGAAGACGAGTTGGTTCAGACGGAAGCTGCTGAGAGCTACATTGCGTTTGAACCTCTCGGTGTCATAGCATCTATAATGCCGTGGAATTTTCCCATGTGGCAGCCCCTGCGTTTTGCCGCACCAAGTTTGATGGCTGGTAATTCCGTGATAGTGAAGCCTTCAAGATTTGTCCCTAGATCAGGGATGATGCTTCAGGAAGTCTTTGAGGATGCAAATCTTCCTGCAGGCTGTTTCCAAACCGTTGCGGGCGATTCTTCAACTGGCGAGGCTTTGCTCGATGCTGATGTTGATGGCTATTCTTTTACGGGGAGCGTAGATGTCGGAATTGAAATTGGCAGGAAGGCTGCATCAAGGCTGAAAAAATGCGTCCTCGAACTTGGGGGTAGCGACCCGTTCATCGTCCTTGCAGATGCCGATGTCAAAAAAACGGCCAAATCTGCCGTTGCAGGGAAATTCGTCAACTGCGGTCAAAGCTGCATAGCATCAAAGCGCTTTATCGTTGTTAAAGATGTGCTCGATGAATTTGTGGAAAAGTTTGTCTCCAATACAAAAAGGCTGAAGGTCGGAGACCCGCTTAATAGAAATACAGACATTGGGCCTCTTGTTTCAAAAGAAGCTCTGCAGAAGATCGAGGCTCAATTGGATAAAGCGAGGGAAGATGGAGCGGAAGCGCTCTGCGGAGGAGAAAGACATGGAAGTAGAGGATACTTCTATGAACCCACTGTGCTTGTTAATGTAAAGGAAAAGATGCAGATAGTAAACGAAGAGGTATTCGGCCCCGTCGCACCAATAATCTCTGCAAAAGATGAGAAGGATGCAATGCGGATAGCGAATTCAACGAAGTTCGGCCTTGGAGCAAGTCTGTGGACAGAGAATATTGAGAAAGCTAAGAAAATAGTGTCTCAGATAGAAGCTGGTCTTGTAACAGTCAACAACATTGTAGTTTCTGACCCAAGAATACCTTTTGGAGGGGTGAAGCAAAGCGGGATTGGTAGGGAATTGTCAAGATACGGCATGCTGGAATTTGTGAACATAAAGTCTGTTAGAATTCACGAATAATTTTAGAACCAATCATCCAACATTGGCATGCTTCCTTAATCTCTTTACTGCCAACCTGCAGTATTCCTCATCAATCTCCACACCTATTCCTCTCCTTGCAGTCTGCTGGCAAACTAGCAAGGTAGTTCCACTGCCTAAGAATGGATCAAATACCGTATCTCCAACAAAACTAAAGAGCTTGATGCACCTTTTTGGAAGTTCTATAGGGAATGGTGCTGGATGGCCAATTTTCTTTTTGCTTTCTCCATTGAAAGTCCATACACCATTTGTCCACTGTATGAATTCGTCACGAGTAATATCCGATTTCCCCTTGTTGATCTTCGGCCATCTTTCTCTGTACATTACCAAAATAGCTTCAACAGGCGCTATGACATACGGTGCAGAAGCGCTAAGCCAAGAGCCCCAAGCCGTGCGTCTTGAAATGTTCTGCTCGTTCCATATTATTGTAGTATGGTATTGCCAGCCGATTTTTTTCGCCATAGAAGTTATGTCAGCATAGACGCTCCTCTGTCCTCCTTTATTCTTGTCAACAGGGATGTTCAAACATAGCCTTCCATCTGGTTTTGCAAAGTTATAGCACCTTGCCAACCACTCATTAGTGAAAGTAAGATAATCGTCATAAGAAATAGCATCATTGTAATTACCGTATTTCACATTTACATCGTAAGGAGGCGATGTTACTATCAGGTCTATGCTTTCATCTTTGAATTCTTTAACTGTAAGAACATCACCATTGTAGATTTGAATAGAATCAGTTTCAAAGTACGGCTTCATATCTTTACTTTGGAGAGGCTTTAGGCTTAATAAATAGCCTTTCGAAATCAAGTTGGAGTGACCAGCACGAGAGTGATGCAAAATGAATCAAGAACACATAAGACAGCCCATAGTCGTAGTGCTAGGTCATGTAGACTCCGGCAAAACTTCCTTGCTGGATAAGATCAGGGGCACTGCAGTACAGGCCAGGGAGCACGGAGGAATAACTCAGCACATCGGTGCAAGTTTCTTCCCTCTCGATCTGCTGAAGGAAATCTGCGGCCCTACGCTTGGCAAAAACATTGAGATCAAGATTCCCGGGCTGCTTGTAATTGATACTCCAGGCCACGAAGTCTTCACTAACCTGAGGAGCAGAGGAGGCTCAGCAGCAGATATTGCAATTCTTGTCGTTGATATTATGAAGGGCCTTGAGCAACAGACCTACGAAAGCGTTGAAATTCTAAAGAAGAAAAAAGTTCCATTTGTCGTCGCATTGAACAAGCTCGACACTCTCCCGGGCTGGAGAAGGATACCCAAAAAGTCATTGACAGAAGAGATTAAACTGCTGGACAAGGCCGTCAGCAATATACTCGACAATAAGATTTACGATGTTGTTGGAGCGCTTTCGAGATTAGGTTTTGTATCTGAAGCGTTCTTTAGAGTAAAGAACTTTACCAAAGAAATCGGGATCGTGCCTGTAAGTGCGAAGACTGGAGAAGGAATTCCAGAACTCATTTCAGTGCTGGTAGGGCTTACCCAACAGTATCTGGCACAGAGGCTCATTGCAAAGAGAGGCAGTGCAAATGGCATAGTGCTTGAGGTAAAAGAAGAACCGGGGTTAGGACAGACTGCAAACATAATTCTGATCGATGGAATTTTGCGGACTCACGACAACATTGTAATGGCAAAGAAGGAAGGTGCAGTAGTCACAAAGGTCAAGGCTATGTTCATGCCCAAGCCGCTCGACGAAATGAGAGATCCTAGAGATAAATTTACGCCTGTTAATGAAGTCATTGCCGCTGCGGGAGTCAAGATTACAACGGCTGACCTTGAAGGAACGCTACCAGGATCGCCGATAATAGGAATTCCTGAAAGAGAGGATCCGCAGAAGGCCATAGCGCAGGTCAATTCTGAGATCAAAGGAGTCTTCGTAGAAACTGACCAATTGGGAGTAATCATAAAGTCTGATGCTATAGGTTCTCTTGAAGCCATAATAGAGATTCTGAAGAACAAAAAAGTGCAGATAAGGCGTGCAGACATCGGGCCAGTTTC
Organism: Nitrososphaerota archaeon; assembly: GCA_024860875.1. Taxonomy (GTDB): domain Archaea; phylum Thermoproteota; class Nitrososphaeria; order Nitrososphaerales; family UBA57; genus VHBL01. The sequence goes on from JACPSZ010000012.1 coordinate 24,296, forward strand.
AAGGAGAGATGTTGTAGAAGCATCACTTGTCGCAGGGGACGACAGGTATCTTGGGGTCATACTTGCCTTCGGTGTGAAAACATTTGACGATGCTAAAGACGAGGCTCTCCAGAAGGGCGTAAGAATCATCTCTGACCAAGTGATCTACAGCCTAATCGATACATACACAGATTGGGTAGCAAAAGAGAAAGAATCGGAATCCGAGGCAGAACTCTCCCAAATAACTTACCCGTGCAAGTTTAAGCTTATGAAAGGGATGGTATTCAGAAGGAGCAATCCCGCCATTTTCGGCGTTGAAATCTTGAGCGGGAAACTGCGAAAAAAAGCAGTTGTGATAAATTCCAAGGGCGAGCAAGTCGGTGAAATAGGGCAAGTGCAGGACAAAAATGAGCCAGTACAGGAAGCAGTAGCAGGAAGCGAAGTTGCAGTATCAATGAATAAAGTTGTAATAGGAAGGACCATACTTGAGGGAGAAACTCTTTTCACGTTGCCAGCAGACAAGCACGTAAGAATCCTGCAGGAAAAATACAGAGACATCATGGTGCCAGACGAGCTTAAGACATTTGAAGAAATACTCAACTTGAGGAGGAAGGTTGCCCCTCTATACGGATTTTAAACCCTTTTAAGTCCAAAAATTACAAAGCATGTGACTCAAGTTGGCGAACTTTAAGATAATAGTTTCAGATCCCTCTTCAGGAAAATCGCAAGTAGTGGAAGCTAAAGAAAATCAGGCACAGTCTCTTGTAGGAATGAAGATTGGGGATATGTTTGACGGGACGATTGTCGGAGTTAATGGGAAAGTTAAGATAACTGGCGGCAGCGACAAAGCTGGTTTCCCAATGCGCGGCGATATTTCCGGTGGCGCAAAGAAGTACGTGCTTCTTACAAAGGGAATCGGCTTCCGCTCTGCAGAGAAGGGCGAGAAGAGGAGGAAGCTGGTAAGAGGGAATGTCATTACAGAAGAGATATACCAGTTGAATGCGATTTTAGCGAAGGAGACAAAAGAGAAGCCAATTGCCGAAAATCCCAAGGCAGCCTGACACTAACATCGGAACTGCTGGCCATGTAGATCATGGCAAGAGCACGATTGTTCAGGCGATAACAGGTGTCTGGACTAGTGCTCATAGCGAGGAACTCCGAAGAGGAATTACCATCAAGGTCGGCTATGCTGACGCTGCAATATACAGGTGCAAAACCTGCTCTGCTCCTGTAGGGTATTCGACATCTCCGAAATGCCCCAACTGCGGAGGGGAATCCGAACTCCGAAGGGTGATCAGTTTTGTAGATTGCCCTGGTCATGAGAGCCTGATGGCCAACATGCTCTCTGGCGCTGCGATAATGGACGGAGCCATGCTTGTCATCGCAGCAAACGAAAAAACTCCTCAGCCTCAAACTAGAGAGCATCTATTGGCATTGCAGATGCTTGGAGCAAAGCAAATTGTAATAGTGCAGAATAAAGTCGATCTCATAAGCGAGGCAGAGGCTAAAGCAAATTATGAAAATATAAAATCGTTTGTTGCAGGTTCGGTTGCTGAAAACGCTCCGATAATACCAATATCTGCCCAGCACAAGTTGAACATCGATGCTCTACTGCAAGCTCTGGATGAGAACATCAAGGCAACGAAAAAAGATCCTAATGCGCCTCCAATGATGCAAGTTTTAAGGTCGTTTGACATTAACAGGCCTGGGCTTAGTGTTGATGCTCTAAAGGGCGGGGTAGTGGGAGGAACATTGTTGCAAGGAGTTCTAAATACAGGCGACGAGATAGAAATCCGACCCGGTATTGCAGATGAAAAATCCCGCTATACGTCAATACGCACCAAGGTCGCAAGTCTAGCTACAGGTGCAGGTCTTACAGATTCGGTCAAACCCGGTGGTTTGGTTGCAGTAGGCACCGAGCTGGACCCGTTTTATGTTAAGAGCGACAACCTCATCGGCTCCTTGGTAGGCAAAGCAAATGAGCTCCCTTCAGTACATGAAACTCTAACCATCGAAACTCAGCTCTTCGACCTTGCAGTAGGTGCGCCTGAAATGATAAAGGTCGAGAAGGTAAAGGCAGGAGAGGCGTTAAGGCTCAATGTTGGAACCGCGATCACGGCTGGAGTCGTGTCTGCAGCTAAAGATTCCAGCGTAACGGTCAAGCTGCGAAGACCTATATGCACTCCAGAAAATAACAGAGTAGCTATTAGCAGGCGAATAGCAGAGCGCTGGCGGCTTATAGGATCTGGTACAATTTCTTAGATGACGAAAAAAGACATTATACTAGATTCAAGCTTTCTAATGGTTCTTTCGAGGGAAAAGCTTTCTGAGACACTGCCATTGAAATCCCTGCTCGCGCAGTATAATGTGGTTGTACCAAAAGCAATTGTCAGAGAACTCCAGAAATTGGCAAAGGGGGAATCTATCAAGGCAAAGAATGCAAGGACGGCTCTTGAGATTGCACGGAATTATAAGATAATAGATGAAGAGGGCGGAGGAAACGTTGACGACATTGTACTAGAAGTTGCACGAAAGAGAAGTGCTGCAGTGGCTACGCTCGATGCAGAACTAATTGCAAATCTAAAAGCTATTGACATACCTGTAATAACGTTGCAGAAGAACAGGTTAGCAGGCTTAGACGATGCTTAATGGCAAGGGAAAAACTCTTAACCACACCCTTTTCTGTCAGAAGTCTCCGGAGCTGTTGTTTTGTTTCAAGTAATTGAATTGGATGACGTGGTTAGAGTACCGCCTGCAAAGTTTGGAGAGCCTCTGCAAGATGTAGCGAAGGACATACTGAAGCAGAAGTACGAGAGTTTAATCTCTCCTGACCTCGGCTATGTTATTCTGATAATGAATGTAAAGGCAGCAGAGGTTGGCAAAGTCATTCCGGGAGATGGCTCGACATACCACAAAACTAGAGTCGAACTATTAACATTCATACCCAAGATACAGGAAGTAGTTGAGGGTGAAATCGTAGAGATTACTGACTTCGGAGCGTTTGTCAGAGTGGGCCCTGCAGATGCGCTATTGCACCTTTCGCAGATAACGGACGACTATCTGACGAGTGATGTAAAGCAAGGCATGATACTTGCAAGCCAGAGTAAGAGAACATTGAGGGTAGGATCGAGGGTCAGAGTGAGGATAACCGCTGTGAGTCTTGGAAGGGGAGCAGCGATGGCAAAGATTGGTGTTACCTGCAGGCAACCATTCCTAGGTGCGCTGGAATGGATTGAAGAGGATGCCAAGAAAGCTTCCAAAACTGAAGCGGCAAAGAAGGGTTAAAGTTGGCTAAAGAATACGCGTGCAGAAACTGCAGAAGGCTTACAACGGGGAGGGTATGCCCAAACTGCAACTCTACAGAATTGAGTTCTGACTGGTCAGGTCTGGCAGTCATCATAAACCCAGAAAAATCTCAGATCGCAAAAGCGTTGGCAGCCCATAAACCCGGCAGGTACGCTCTGAAAGTAGCATAAAACTTGCCCTCAACCGTTAAATAACCAAAGCGTGAGCCGTCTAAACATGAAGGCCAGCAGAGTAGTTTCAATTCTAATAATGTTAGTATTAATCGCATCCAGCATAGGTGCTGCAAGGGCCGTCGAACTTACAATCTCGACTAACAAGAACGCATATTTCTATGGCGAAGTTCTTGCTATAACGGGCAAGACAGATCCCAACAAAGTTGTTTCTCTGCAGCTCTTCAGCCCTATAGGTGAACTAGTCGCCGTTGACCAGTTTGTAGCTGACGCCAGCGGGAACTTCCAGAGGAACTTTCTAACGTTTCCTACAGAGGGGTCACAAAGGTTCCCTCAAGGTGAATATTCGGTAAAGGCCGCTGTTGAAGGCGCTACCGCTGAAAAGAAGATTGTTTTGGGACAGTTGGCTCCTCCTGCACCTCAAGCCCCTACTGGAGTCAGGGTTGCAGTACAATCAACAGCAGACAGATACATTTTCGTCAACACATACGGCCAACTTACATACAGAGTTGAGGTGTTCAGACTGGAACCCAAAGTCAGTGTTGCAGTCGAATCTTCGCCCGGTGTATTCGATGAGGTTAACAAGGTAATGTCCAAGCTTTCGAGGGTAATTGAATTTGTAGACTCTAACAACGACAATGACTATCAGAAAGGAACTGATACTGACATCAGAAGAGTGGATTCATCGGAACTAATCTGGACTAGTCAGCTAGTAAACCAGTCCTTGACCAGATGGCAGTACACAGCCGTCATGAAGGGTGTAAAAGACAGTTTCAATGTCAACCTTAATGTAACTGTAGTCGGAGGTGATGGAAATGCAACTGTCACCCTCCGCCTCGCAGGATACAGTTTTGGCAATCCGAACAACAAGCTTGCTCTGATGTGGGAGGGTAAAGCATCAAAGGAACTCGATATCGGGCCGGTGGAATTTGGAATCAACATAAGAAGTGGTACAACTTTCACATCGCCTTTCCAGAGGCTAGACGCAAATGCCAACGTCGACGGGACCAACATCGCAGTGAGGTCAAGGATTGTAGAGGAGACGGAGGACCTTCACGAGGGAGATACTCAGAAGATAATCTACACCACACTACCAGCGTTCAACACCGCAGCAACTAAGTCAATTATCGGTGCGAGAGTCGGAGTTCCCGTTCCAGAATTCCCTCAGGTTGGAGTAGTGCTTGCATTCGTCGTGCTAGTCTCTGCAGTACTAGTAATGCGCAGGAAGGGTTCTCCAATATTCGCGCAGATGCCGAAGTAAGTTTTGGCAAAACTATACCGGATAACTAGGGAACTGCGCAGAAGGCTCAAGAGACCTCTAGGGACATTAATAGAAGTAGAGCAACCTACAATCGACGATGTCAACCCTCTGATTGCAGAAAGCACGATGATGGCATCTGTTGGAGATGCAACAACAGAGAACCTGATAAGAATAGGTGTGATACCAGCAATTCAGATAGTAGATGGCAGGGAGAAAAGAGAAGCTAGAAAGCTTCCAAAAGAGGCGCAGAAGAGCATTTTAAAAGTCAAGAACCCTGCAGGCACGATCAGTAGCGACGCAATAACGGCTATTGAAAAATCGTTCTCTCTTCCTCAGCCCGTGAGAATACTTGTCTATGGGGAGGAGGATCTGCTAGCTATACCCCTCGTTGCTATGTGCCCAGAAGGAAGCGTAGTATTTTACGGCCAGCCCAAAAAAGGTCTTGTTGCAGTCAAGGTAGATAGCAGGAAAAAAAAGAGAGCACTTTCGATTCTTAAGGAAATCGGAGCGAAAAAGAAAACTTGGTAAGAGTCGGTCTCGTTCATAACAACAATGGAGTCTATGTGGACAGGGATGCAGTTGTCAGGATTGCTACAATTGCCGATGAACTTGGCTTCGACTCTTTGTTTTCTTGGGATCATTTTATGCTCCCGTGGAGCAACAGAACCTTCGATGTCTGGTCATTGCTGAGTTTTCTCGCTGCAAAGACTGAGAGGATAAAGTTAGGAACATGTGTAACCCCATTACCATTTAGGCACCCCGCAGTTCTTGCTAAGATAGTTTCCAGCGTTGACTTTCTTTCCAACGGGAGAATCATACTAGGAGTTGGTGCTGGGTGGCACAAGCCCGAATTTGATGGCTATTCAAAATGGGACGACGATAAAATAAGAGTTGCAAAGACCAGAGAAGCACTAAAGATAGTATATGGTCTGTGGACTAAGGGCAGACTTTCTTTTGAGGGTAAATATTACAAGATTGATGGTGCTGTTCTTGAACCAAAACCCATTCAAAATCCTCATCCTCCAATGTGGTTCGGTGTGCAAGGTAGAGTAATGCTTTCTCTAGCGGCCAAATATGGTGCTGGCTGGATCCCTACCATGATTTCGCCGAAGCAATATGCAAAGCTAAGAGAAATTCTCGAGGATGACTTGAGAAACAACAAGAGGGCAGAAGGCTTTGTCTATGCTTTATTCAAGTATGTAGAACCCGATTTGAACAAGACTAGGAAGGTTTTGGAGGAATATGAGAGAAGTGGATGTGAATATTTCTCTCTGGGCTATCCTCGAAATACCCCCGGTTTTGTTGCTTGGCTGGAGAAGTTCGGCAGGGATTTAGTAGGCTCATACAAATAGCAATTCGAGGATCAAAATATATTACCTCAGAATAGAGGACAGTGCTAGCATGGATCTTAAGAAGAAGATCAGAAACGTTTCTGATTTCCCCAAACCAGGCATCCTCTTCAGGGACATTACACCTATACTGAAGGATCCCAAAGCGTTTTCATATGTAGCGGAGAAGTTTGCAGAGATATTCCCAAAGAAGAGTTTCGATATGGTTGCTGGAATTGAATCAAGGGGATTCATCTTTGGGGCCGCTTTGGCAGCCAAGACTGGCAAAGGTTTCATTATTATCAGAAAGCAGGGAAAATTACCGGGGGAGACAATCGCCAAGAAGTATGACATAGAATATGGGAGTGCAACCATGGAGATTCAGAAGGACGCTGTGAGAAAGGGTGATCGCGTTTTGATCATTGACGATCTGCTTGCTACAGGAGGAACGGCTCAAGCTGCCGCTCATCTGATTGAAAAACTTGGAGGCAAGGTCGTTGGGATGGGTTTCGTTATAGAGCTTGCGATGCTCAAAGGAATGAAAAAACTTTCAAAATACAATGCCAAGACGCTGGTAAGGTACACGTAAATTGGTAACAAAAGAATCAGCAGAAATTGGAATTATCGGAGGCACAGGTGTCTACGATCCTGGGCTATTCAAAGATGCAAAGCCGATAAAGGTCTATACGCCCTATGGCGAGCCATCAGATTATGTTACTGTTGGGACATTCAAGGGAAGGAAGGTCGCATTTCTTCCTCGACATGGAAAGGGCCATAGAATTCCTCCCCATAAAATCAACTACAGGGCAAATATCTGGGCATTCAAGGAGTTGGGCGTCAAAAGAATTGTTGCTCCATCGGCAGTCGGTTCTTTGAAGGAAGAAATGGAGCCTGGCCATATTGTAGTTCCCGATCAATTCATTGATAGAACAAGATCGAGGGCAAGCACGTTTTACGAAGGAGGGTTTGTCTGCCATGTTTCCACTGCTGATCCCTTCTGCCCTGATCTCAGAAAGATTGTGATTTCGACTGCAAAAAAGCTGAAACTTGATGTGCACAAAGATGGGACATATGTCTGCATAGAAGGACCTCGGTTTTCGACGAGGGCAGAGTCGAAGATGTTCAGGGAGTGGGGCGCCCATATAATTGGTATGACTCTTGTGCCAGAAGTGGTCCTTGCAAGAGAGCAGGAAATGTGCTATGTCAATATTGCAACTGTTACCGATTACGATGTCTGGGCGGACAAGCCTGTAAGTGCTGATGAGGTTGTCGAAACTCTGAAGAAGAATGTTGACAAAACAAAGAAGATGCTCGAAAGCATAATCCCTCTCATCCCGACAAAGAGGGATTGCTTATGCAGCAAGGCTCTTGAAGGAGCTGTATACTGACAAGCCTTAAATTCAGAGTTCATAGAGGCGTTCAGAAATGAAGAGCAAGATAGCAGATCCTTCGCTGGCTAAGAATGGAGCGAAGCAATATGAATGGGCCTACAACCACATGCCCATTTTAGCTAAAACTATTGAAAACGCATTAAAAAAATCGAATTTTAATGGTGCGCCGATAGCAGTTTGTCTGCATGTCACAAAAGAGACTTCCGCCCTCGTGATGGGTTTAAAAAAAATGGGTGCAGATGTTTACCTCGCAGCTGCAAACCCTCTATCAACACAAAACGATGTAGCTGCGTACTTGGACTCCGAAGGGGTTTACGTCTTTGCTTGGAGAGGTGAAAATTCACGAGAGTATCAAGACTGCATCAGGCAGATTTTGAGAGGGAAACCCGAAGTTGTCATGGACGATGGCTGCGACGCTCACGCTACGATACATGATGAAAAAGAGTTCAAGAGCCTTAACCCGAGGGGAGGAACGGAAGAAACTACTACAGGAGTAATCAGGTTAAAGGCGCTCGAAAAATCAGGCAAATTACGCTATCCTGTAATTGCTGTAAACAACGCTCAAACGAAACATCTCTTCGACAACAGATATGGAACAGGACAAAGCACCTTCGACGGAATTTTAAGAGCGACAAGCCTTCTGATGGCTGGCAAGAATGTTGTTGTCTGTGGTTACGGATGGGTAGGCAGAGGCATAGCGACTAGGTCAAGAGGTTTCGGAGCCTTGACTACGGTGGTAGAAGTCGATCCAGTAAGGGCCCTGGAGGCCAGAATGGATGGCTTTGACGTTATGCCCATGTCGGAATCTGCAAAAATAGGTGACTTTTTTATTACTGCCACAGGTCAGACGCACGTAATCAGAACAGAGCACATCAAGAGCATGAAAGAAGGAGCAATACTCGTTAATGCGGGACATTTTGATGTTGAGATCGATGTTAAAGGGTTGGATGAAATAGCAAAATCGGTCAGAGAAGTCAGGCCAAATGTTGACGAATACGCTCTCTTAAACGGTAAGAAGGTCTACTTGATTGGAAAAGGCAGGATCGCTAACCTTGTGGCTGCTGAAGGACACCCTCCAGAAGTCATGTCAATGTCATTCTCAAACCAATTGCTCTCAGCAGTCAGAATTTATGAAAAAGGGAAGACTATGGAGAAGAAGACAATCGATGTTCCAAAGGACATTGACGACCAAGTTGCAAGGAACGCCCTAGAGGCTATGGGAATCAAGATAGACGAACCTACGAAAGAGCAGCTGAAATACGGGGAATCTTGGCAGCTGTAGTACGGCTTATATCCACCCCTCTTTAAGGTAGGTCAGTAAGATGCCAAAGGCGAAGACGAGAACAAAGATCAAGGACAAGTGGCGTGAAAAGAAGTGGGTAGTGATAGAAGCCCCTGCACCGTTTGGTAATACACCCGTAGCCTATGTCCCTCTGACTACTGACGAGACTGCTATAGGGAGAGTGATAGAGACTACGCTATTTGATTTGCAGAAGCAGGATCCTCAGCAATACGCCATCAAACTGTACTTCCAGATAGACAAGGTTGGTGAAAGCAAGGCTCAGACAATAATGAAGGGTCATGAATATGCAAGGGAATACTTGAGGAGCATGGTTAGAAGAGGTTCTTCCATGGTCAACTTCATCAGAGATTATCAGACTAAAGATGGCTTTCTGGTAAGGGTTTACACAGTTGTATTCACGCAGGGAAGGATCAATTCGTCAAAGAAGCATGCGCTCAGGCTTGCTGCGGATAAAATAGTGCGCAAGAAGGCCGAAGAATTGGATTATAACACGTTCTGCCAAGAAGTCGTTGCAGAGAAGATTGCTGCTGATATTCAGGAGCAGGTAAGAAAAATTAGCCAGGTTAGAAAGGTCGGCATAAGGAAGACCAAACTGATCAGAAGGCCAGGCGAAACTGTCGAGGCTCCTCCGCCAGAGGCGGAGGAAGAAGTCGAAGCTGTGGCAGCCTAACCTCTTCTCCCCGTTGCTACAATTTTAATGACATCAGAATCCCTGAGCTTGTAATCTGCTCCGAGCCTCATTCCAGTCTTTGCATCTAATGCGTAAAGGAAGCTCTCTCCCAAATCCGTATGTATCGTGTATGCAAGGTCTTTTGCAGTAGAACCTAATGGGACAACTCTTGCGTCTGGCAGGACATTTCCCTTTTTGTCGGAGAACTTTGATTCATCCTCGACTGGATAAACTACTATGCACTTCAACAAGGTCAGATAGACGCTGTTGATTACTTCCTGCACACCCGTAGAACCCCAGGTAGAAAGCACCTTTTGGCGCACGAGTTCTAGCGCCTTGACTTGCTGCTGGGACATTTTGTCCTTAGCAATAATCTCAAAATCCTTGTTGCCTGGAAGATAGCGTATCAAACCCCTTTCTGACGCTCTTCTGAGGAGGAGTTCAGCTTCTGCAGCAGTTGGAATTACAATCCTTCCCATTTTTTTCAGTTTCTCGATATTGTCCTTGCTGGTCGGCAGGTCTGCTTTGTTAGCAGCTATAAGAGAGGGTTTTGCAATCTGCCTTAATACACTGCAGAACCGTTTGATGTCATCATTGCTCCACTGCAGGGCCTTGTCAAGTTTTAGGGAACATTTATCTGAAGCAATTATGATCTGTTCCTGCTTTATCGCTAAACCGCTGAGCCTATCGGAGAGCATCTGCAG
>JACPSZ010000001.1 GCA_024860875.1 Nitrososphaerota archaeon
CGATTGCCGAGGATGAAGCGGAAAAAATGGTGATGTCGATAAAGGCTCATAAACTGCTTGAAGGCGTCAGAGGAGAGAAACCTTCGGATATGAAGAGCCTTGTTAATGCCATTCAGAGGCTGTCGCAGATGGTAATCGACATGCCAGAAATACAGGAAATCGATATTAATCCTTTGGTAGTATTTACAGCAGGAAAGGGTTGCAAAGCGCTGGATGCCAGAATATCTCTGCAATGATCCCACTTTGGTGAAACTTGGTTGAAACTTTTCAAGAGTAAGGATGAGATGAAAGCAAGAGAAGAGGCTGAGCCTTTAGGCGGCCACAAAATGTACGGTTCCAAGCTGAGAGACTTCATACTTGGGGTTCAGGACGGCCTTGTAAACGTCCTCGGCCTTTTACTTGGCGTTGCAACAGCAACTATGAGCACTAAGACAGTTCTGATTGCGGGTCTTGCGGCGACATTTGCAGAGTCCCTTGCCATGGGTGCAGTGGCTTACACTTCAACTAAGGCTTACAGAGATTTCTACCACAGCGAGCTCGAGCGCGAAAGGATGCACATTGAGCAGATTCCTGACCATGAGAGGGAAGAGATACACGAAATGTTCGCCCAGAAGGGCTTCAAGGGAGAAGAGCTCGAAAGCATAGTTCAGAAGATAACTTCCAATAAGGAAGTGTGGCTACAGATTATGATGGCTGAAGAGCTGAAGCTAGTCCCGCAGGACAGAGACGGCCCTTCAAGATCCGCATTGATCGTTGGCTTTTCGTCTCTTTTAGGCTCTATAATACCCCTGGTACCGTATTTCTTTGTTGCCGTGGAAACTGCAGTTTGGCTGTCTTTTGCAGTTTCAGCGATTTTTCTATTTGCCATAGGAGCTTACAAGGCCAAACTTACAATCGGCAGTCCGTGGAAGAGTGGTATTGAAATGCTCCTCATAGGATCGGCAGCTGCTGTGGCTGGGTACTTGATTGGACTGGTCCTTGGTGCTTCAATCCAATAAGGAGAAAGTTATCTACCATTTGTACATTACTAGAGGCGGTGGAGAGATGTGATAGACATAGAGGTTAGAGAATTTAAGAAGCACGATCTTAGAGGGGGAATCGTAATAGACGGCTTTCCCAACATAGGCTTGGTCGGTGCCATATTCTCATCGTATTTGGTTGCTGCCAAAGGGCTAGATCAGATAGCATGTTTGGACTCGGAGAAATTTCCTCCTGTTTCGATGATATTTGATGGTAAGCCAAAGTTTCCTGCAAGAATCTATGCCGGTACAGATCCAAAAATTGCGGTCTTTGTTGCTGAATTTACTCCTCCACCTGCACTTGACAGGCCTCTTGCAACAAGAATGCTCAAATGGGCTCGTGAACAAGAGGCATCAATGATAATCACATCTGTAACCCTGCCATTCCTTGAAGAGGAAGAAATGAAGACTGATTCTCCAGTCCTTGGTGTCGCGAGCACACAAAGAGCAAGAGATATGCTTGCCAAGGCAGGTATTAAGACGTTTGACATTGGAATGATAACGGGCGCTCCCGCAGTCCTTCTCAACGAAGGAAGATGGAATGATTTTGACGTTATAGCTCTACTCGTAAAGGCTCACCCATTGGTGCCAGATCACAGAGCAGCGGCAAAACTAATAGAAACTATGAGCAGGTTAATTCCTAACATGAAGATCGATGTAGGACCTCTCTACGAGGAGGCTACCAAGATAGAGGACAGATTAAAGTCTATTAGGGCTCAAGCACTGCGCGCAGAAGGAGGTCCAACTGAAGATGTTTACAAGTAAATCAGGCAGGTCTGTTGCTACCGAACTTTCTCTTTATTTCGGTGCCGCAGACATCGCACCTTTTCGGAACATCCCTTGAGAAGGATTTCCCGCAGCCGCTGCAGTATACGACCCACTTCACCGTCTTGGCAATTCCCTGAGTCATGATGGAGGAGAACTTCAAGCCCAGATGGCTTGCAATGTTTTGTATTGAATAGTCGTCTGAAACCACTGTTACCTCCCTCCCTCCAGCCTGCAGGAATACGGCGAGAGCCAGCAGGGAAGTATCAGCGTTAGACAGTTTCGTGTCTGCACTTTTATTAGCAGCTTCTTGTACCTTGTTGAAAGATTCCTTGTCCGCATCAACGATCTTGAGCCTGCCAGACTCCATCAGTGCAGAAACCTTGACGCCGAGGCCTCTACCTTTTGAAACCTCGCCCAAGATTTGAGGGCTTGTATAACATAATACTGCGGAGGAGAAAGGGAGCCCCGCATAAAATGCTGTGGAATCCAACACTATTACTGGATCTTGGTCTGTCTGCAAAACCTCACCCTCAAAGCTTAGTATCCGAGTCTCTTGAGCTGCCTGAGAGACGAGCTCGCAAACCTTATGAAAAAGGCATCTTTGCTGTATCTTGAAATCACGATCTTGTTTCCCGCTCGGAACGGGAAATCGAGCTGCCCGTCCATAAGCACACTAGAATTGTCAGTAGACTCTATAGTTATCTGGCTTGGAGGCAGAATAATAGAGGGCATTCGTGAAATCGGTGCTACAGGAGTCAGCATCATCGCTTCCATATTCTCATGAATCACGCTTGAACCAAATGAGAGTGTATGCCCAGTTGAACCTGTGGGCGTAGAAACAATAACCCCGTCCATCCTTTGCGATATTGGAGTCTCTTGATCAACTGCTATCTTGTAGGTTGGTGCCCTGAGCTTTGTAAGTCTATCGATGTAAATTTCGTTCAGGGCAGGAGGCAAAACTTTTCTTTTGACCTTGGCGACTATCCTCATTCTCTTGTCTAGTGTGTATTTACCTTTGGCAATACTTTCAATTGCTTTCTCCGCATTTTGAGGCGGCACTTCTGCCAGAAGGCCTCTGCCTCCCATGTTGATGCCAAAAACAGGTATGCTATTTGTAGTGTTTCTAACAGTCTTTAAGATTGTCCCATCGCCTCCGACTACGACGGCAATGTCGATCTTGGCTTTTGAAAAAGAGGCAAAACTATCAAGCGATTCAAAGTTAGAACTTGCTAATGGCTTTAGAAGATAAGGTTCTATCTTGCACCGCTTTAAAATTCCTGAAACCTTAAGTGCGATTTCGTCTATCTTTTCGTCGCTGCCCTTTGAAACTACGCATGCAGTTCTAACCCGCTTTGCTATCTGTTTACTTTGCAAAAACGGGAACATCGACAAATAATCATTATATAGCCTTGTTGCTCGTTCGCCTAAATTAAGGGATAATGTTTGAGCAGACCAACAGACCTTGGCAGCGTCAAGGAAGGTTCGTACATTCTGATTGATGGAGAGCCGTGCAGAATAGTAGAATATGACAAGTCGAAGCCCGGGAAGCATGGTTCTGCAAAGGCTAGGGTCGTGGGAATCGGTCTGTTCGATAACGTCAAGAGGACTATGGTCTCTCCAGTAGCTTCAAACATAGAAGTTCCGATGATCGAAAAGAGGAGCGGTCAAGTGATTTCGCTTGCACCAAATAATGTGCAGATCATGGATTTGCAGACATTCGCGATATTCGATGTCCCCATGCCTCCTGAAGAGGAGATAAAGTCGAAACTTGCTGCTGGCATGGAAATAGAATACTGGGAGGGCATGGGCAAGAAGAAGATCATGAGGACGAAGGGCGGCTAAAAGGACGATTTCTTATCGGATACGTTATCAAATTCCTTAGCCAGTTCTTGTACTAACTGCTTCTGCTTTGGGGTCAGCTTTCCAGGGATTCTTACTTTAACTCTGACTAATTGATCTCCTCTTCCATAACCTTCTACTCTCGGCATACCCTTGCCCCTTAATCTGAAGAACGAGCCACTTTCAGTCCCTGCAGGTATCTTCAATTTCGCAGCTCCGTCAATAGTTGGAACTTCAACTTCTGTACCCAGAGTTGCCTGCGGGAAATTTATTTGAATTGTATGAATGATGTCGTCGCCGTCCCTCTCGAACCGTGAATCTGGCTTTACGTGAATCACTACGTAAAGGTCTCCGGGCCTTCCTCCTTCAAGGCTTACATCACCCTGCTCTCTGAGCCTTAACCTGTGCCCTTCATCAACGCCTGCAGGAATTTTCACGTCTATCATAGTTGTCTTTGCCGTTGCTCCTGAACCTCTGCATGTTTTGCATGGGTTATCGATTATCTGCCCTCTCCCTCTGCACTTTGAACAAGTACCGATTCTGACCATCCTTGCAAAACCCGTCGATTGAACATGCTGAACCTGACCTGTCCCGTTGCATATGGTGCAAGTCCTCGGAGATGTACCCGCTTGTGCTCCACTACCTCTGCACGTTTCACATTGTCTTGTTCGAGGAATATCGACCTTCAGGGTTACGCCTTTTGCAGCCTGCTCGAGAGTTATGTCAGCGTCGAACCTCAAATCCTGTCCGCTAGAAGGCCCTCTTGTTCTTCCTCCAAATCCTCCAAATAATGTGTCGAATATGCTGTTGAAACCTCCGAAACCCATGTTCCTGAATACATCACCAAAATCAGCACCCCTGAAAATGTCCTCCTCAGTGTACCTCTGCCCTATCCCTGCATGGCCGAATTGGTCGTACTGAACCTTCTTTTCGTCATCAGAAAGCACAGCATAGGCCTCTGAAATTTCCTTGAACTTCTCCTCCGCCTCTGGCGACTTGTTCCTATCTGGATGGTACTGCATTGCGAGTTTTCTGTATGTGTTTTTGATTTCGTCTTTGGAAGCTTCTTTACCTACGCCTAATACTTCATAGTAGTCTCGCTTTGCGCTCAACTAGCAGGACCTTACTTTTTGTTGTCATCGACGACCTTGTAGTCAGCATCGACGACCTTCTCTCCTTCCTTTCTTTCGGATTGAGCTTGCTGACCAGATGCTTGTGCAGCTTGAGCCTGCTGGTAAGCCGCAGTTCCAACTTCCTGAAGTATTGTTGACAAAGAATCGCTCTTCTGCTTTATCATCTGCGCATCCGTCCCTGCAACTGCCTGCCGCAGCTCTGCTAGTGCTTTGTCGAGTTTCTCTTCCTGCTCCTTGCTGATTTTACCTTTGAGGTCGCTCTTCGTCTTCTCCGTAGTGTACAGAAGAGTATCTGCGTTGTTCCGGATTTCCGCCTCTTCCCTCTTGTTTCTATCTTGCTCTGCAAACTGCTCTGCTTGCTTCACCATTTTTTCCTTCTCTTCCTTGGAGAGCTTCGTAGATGCAGTTATGACGATCTTGTTCTCCTTACCAGTGGCTAGGTCTTTTGCAGACACGTTTAGTATGCCGTTAGCATCTATGTCGAAGGTAACTTCGATCTGAGGAACCCCTCTTGAAGCTGGCGGTATGCCTGTTAGGTTGAATTGTCCTAATGAAATATTATCTGTGGCCATTGGGCGCTCTCCCTGCAATACGTGAATTGTTACTGCAGTTTGGAAGTCTGCAGCCGTCGTGAAGACTTGGCTACGCTTTGTGGGGATGGTAGTGTTCCTCTCAAGTGTCTTCGTCATAATCCCTCCAAGAGTTTCCACCCCAAGCGATAGAGGAGTAACATCGAGCAGCAGAATGTCCTTGATCTCTCCTGCAAGCACTGCACCTTGGATCGCCGCACCAATAGCGACGCATTCCATAGGGTCTACTCCCCTTTCTGCAGTCTTGCCGAAAATATCCTCTACAGTCCTTCTTACTAGGGGCATCCTTGTCTGCCCTCCAATTAGAATGACTCTGTCTACTTTACTGACATCTATCTTGGCATCTGCAAGAACCTTCCTTATCGGCTCTTCAATTCTTCTTACGATGGGCAGTGCAAGCTCTTCGAGCTTGGCCCTTGTCAATGTGTAATGAAGGTGTTTAGGGCCTGAAGCGTCTGCAGATATGAACGGGAGGTCTATGTCAGTTGTCAGCAGAGTTGAGAGTTCGATCTTCGCCCTTTCTGCGGCTTCCTTCAGCCTTGTAAGTGAGAGCTTGTCCGTTAGTTCAATTCCCGTCTGCCTTCTGAATTCCTCCTTGAGGAACTGCATGATCGAATTGTCGATGTCTGTTCCTCCAGTCTGGGTATCACCGCTAGTGGCAAGTACTTGGAATACTCCTCCTCCGAACTCCATCAAGGTAACGTCGTGAGTACCTCCTCCGAAGCTGAAGACCATGATCTTCATCTCCTTGTCCGCCTTATCTAATCCGTAAGCTAAGCACGCTGCCGTAGGCTCGTTTATGATTCTGACGACATCTAAACCTGCAATCTCCCCTGCATCTTTGGTGGCTTGCCTTTGGTTGTCGTTGAAATGTGCTGGAACAGTGATTACTGCTTTCTTTACAGGCTTGGCGAGGAACGTTTCCGCATCTTTCTTGATCTTCTGCAGAATTAATGCAGAAATCTGCTGTGGAGTGTATGATTTTCCATATACGCTGGTTGTGTAGGTAGTTCCCATCTTCCTTTTTATTTCGAAGACAGTCCCTTCAGGGTTTGAGGATGCTTGCCTCTTTGCAGTTTCCCCCACTATCACTTGCCCGTCTTTCGTAAAGGCTACTACTGAAGGGAACATCTTGCCAGCAGCCGTCTGGCCTTCCGCGCTCGGTATGACTATTGGTCTTCCAGCTTCCATAATGGAAGCTGCAGAGTTTGTAGTGCCGAGGTCAATTCCTACGATTTTTTCAGTTTCTACTTTGCTCATTTTAATTCACCATTATAGTAGAGGAGCTGCAACTTTCACCATGCTCGGGCGTAAAACCCTGCCTTTGAGCATGTATCCAGCCCTTATTTCTGAAATTATTGAGCCCTCTTCCTCCTCTTTTGTTGGGACTATTTCCGCAGCTTCGTGTAGATTCGGATCAAACTTCTTCCCATTAGTGTCGATTTTGGAGAGCCCTTCCCTTGCAAGTATGTCGAGAAACTTCTTGAGCGTCATTTCTACTCCTCCAGTAAGAGATTGAACGTTTCCTCCTTCCTTTGCAACCTTCAATGCCAACTCGTATTCGTCAATAATGTCAAGGAGGTTTGTGATCAATTTTTCAGATATGAAAGCTTTAGTGTCCATAAGTTCCTTGTCGACCCTCTTCTTGTAGTTCTCAAAATCGGCTTGAAGGTATCTCATCCTGTTCAACATCTGTGTATATTTTTCCTGCTCCGCCTTTAGCTGCATTTCCAAATTCTTTACATTCTCTTGAAGGTCTCCATGCTTTGCAGGGGTAAGGCCTGCATCCTTCTTGTGTTCTTCTGTACCCATGTACATCATCCTAGTTCCTAACCAAAGGTTACTAACTAAGAATTTTGTACCGTATAAATCTTTTTTGTTCCTATCTACAGATACACCCTATTTGCTTGTCCTAGGGGCCTGATTTTTTAGTAACTTCTAGACTAGATGCACGATTTGATCTTTGATGATCGGCCGCACGCTGGGCGACTGCTAGCACAGACTACTGATGGAATGAAACTTATCGATCCTGTAGTGCTGGCAATACCTCGAGGAGGAGTCGTAGTGGGCTTTGAAATTGCAAAACGCATCAAATGTCCTCTTGATGTAATAATACCCAGAAAGGTAGGTGCACCTTTTGAGCCTGAATTGGCTGTTGGTGCTGTCACCGAAGATGGCACCCTGTACGTAAATGAAAGAATCTGCAACATCTATGGAATTTCAAAGAGTTATCTTCAAAACGAATCGCAGATACAAATAAGGGAGATAAAGCGTAGGGCTGAACTATACAGGAAGGGTGCAAAACCGATTAGTATTGCAGGAAAGACTGTAATCTTGGTTGATGATGGGATTGCAACAGGAGCTACGATGAGGGCTGCGATAATGTCTGTAAAGAAGTACTCTCCAAGAAGTATCATTGTTGCAGTGCCTGTTGGAGCGAAGGAGACTGTCGATGATCTTAAGAAGGAGGTTGATGTTGTCGCTTTGCACGCACCAGAAGACATGAGTGCAGTAGGCGAATTTTACAGAAATTTCGAGCAGACTTTAGACGAAGAAGTGGTTTTGCTTCTTGCAAAGTCCAAGCATAAAGGCTAACTTCAGTACGTTCGCCTTTCAAGCTTATCCGCATCTATGGAATCCTATCGGTTGAGGCTTCTACATGCTTCAGGGGATCCTTTGGAGTTCCTCCCCGCTCTGTATGATTCAAGGGCACATCTAAGCATCCTCAGGATCAAAAGAAAGGACCTCCCAACCATGCGTTTCTCTCAGCTTCACATGCTCCTGAAGTCTTAAAGATGCCCCAGCAGAGACGAAGTTTTCTTCAGGCTATTGGGATAGCGTTGGCATAAGCAACTGTGAACCACCATAATTTGCTGGCAAATTAATCGGGGGCTGTCTTGCATCTCCCCAATCATGAGGTCAGGGTTTCAGATGCGGGGGTGGGATTTGAACTCCCTTTTACTAGTAAACTCGCAGCGTCCTAATGCGGTGGAACCCGATGCGAGATTGACCTAAATTTTAGGTGCGCGCTTCTGCTCCTTTGAGAGAATATTTAATCCTGCACCCCTTCGGATACTATAGCTATGGTTGGAGATAATGAGCCTAGTAGGCTCGAGCTGGCTTATGGTGAGACATGAATGGGTAGACATCAACGAACGGAGATGAGGAGAAGACGAAAGTCGAGGCGAAGGAGAGTATGACAATGACCAGAATAGCGCGCGCTACAAGACCCAGTCGGCGATGGCCCGTTGGGGATTGTGATTCAAGCAAAGAAGGCCGGGATATTGCGCGACATAATTACAGCTGCTAGAGCCTTCACGATTGTCGTGGCAGGACAACCAAACGATTTTACCATTCACATCGGGATTGGTAAGTGGGTCCAGAATCTCGCCGTCGCTGCTGTTGAGGCACTTTTCCTGTCTGTTCTGTTTCTCGCGATCGATGTACCTGAGATGCTCTGGACTAAGCACATAGAGAAGGGACTCGCAAAGGAGATAGCACGGATTGTGGGTTAAAACGTTCATCTAGACATGACACAATTGAGCGCGCGCACGGCAATCAAGAGACCAGTCAGAAGAATAACAAATCAGATAGCGCGCGCATCGGATGAGTCGGTATTCGGTTCTCTACCCACATATTGATGGCCCATCTTCATCCAGCGATTGCTGAAGTAATATCCTTCGTTGAATCATAAGCACCACCAACGCAAGAGGTAACAGAACGAATAGTTTCAGCGCTGAAACGGGCTGTTAAATCGTCCTATCTTCTTCTATCCTGATGGAAGGGAGCGAAAGTGTCAGTAAATCATGAGCTTTTTTTCCTCGAGCATCACGTGTAGGTTGTTCACAGCCCGGTAGACTTCGCTCTCCCTCTTCGCTCCAGTGCAAACGAGCTTCCCAGAGGAGAAGAGAAGTATCACGGTCTTGGGGTCTGGCATCCTGTGGATCAAACCGGGGAACTGCTCAGGCTCGTACATCGATTTTGGTAACTTTCTGGCCGCTTCCTCTAGGTCAATCTTCCCCCCAAGGTTCACCGATGCCACCATGTTCTGTATCACTATCTCTGCCTCATTCTTGATGGGGATACCCCCCCTTTTCAACCTCCTGACGACCTCTTGCACAGCCTTTCTTGACTGCTCCTCCGATTTTGCACCCGTGCAGACCATCTTCCCCGAGCTGAAGACCAGGGTAGCTGTCTTTGGGCTCTTCAGTCTGAAGACCAGTCCAGGGAATCGGTCTGGACGATACTCTACATCGACAAAGTTCTTGGTTATCAGGTTGAGGTCTACCCTTTGATTTATTGAGGCAGTAGCGACAACGTTCTCGATGCTTACTATTGCCTTCGTTTGGGGCATTGCGGAGGCGTGAAGATTCGACAGCATATATAGTATATTAATGTGGTTGGGAATGGGACGATAACGTCGGGTCAGCGCGCGCGGGGAAAACCCATGTTCTTACAAGCAGGATAGCCTATCTTGTACGCTGCAAGAAGATCAAGGAGAAAAGAATACTGGCTCTGGCGTATACTAGGCTGGCCGTTCGAGAGATGAAAAAACGTCTAGCGGAGGATTTTGGAATCAAACACGTTGAAGTAAGAACCTTCCACTCTTATGGCGTTAGGTTACTCACAAAATTCAAACCTGATACTCCAACTGATCCACCTAAGCAAGCCGAGGTAGGGCAAGAAGTCAAAAAAATACTTGATGACCTCTTGAAAAATGATAGAACGTTTGCAAAATTGGTGCTCGATTACGCCGTCGAGATTTCCGACACAACCAAAGAAGAAGCAGACTTTGAAGACGAGACGGCTTACTATGAATACTTGAGGCAGCAGGAGTATGTCACACTGAAAGGTTCGGAAGAAGTCAAATCAGTAGCGGAACGAGATATTGCGAACTTCCTCTTCATAAATGGGGTACCGTATGAATACGAACCTAGGGCAAGATGGGCCAAATCTGGCAAAGGCCGTCGGTCCTCCAACCCGATTTCGAATTGCCTGGGGGTATCTTCATCGAACACAGAGGTATTGATAGAGCTGGCAATGTTCCTCCTTGGTTTGATTACTCAAAATCGGCAGAAGAAAACTCTGAGGAGTACAAAGATAGGATAGTTTGGTTAGAAAGCCAGTTCAACCATCAAAGAGAGAGGAAACTCATCCAGACCTACTACTACCAATGGCGTGAGGGAACTCTAATTGAGATCTTAGAAAAGGAACTGCTCAGGCTAGGTGTAGAGCTCCAAGAGCTTAGTATTGACGAGATCATCAAAAGAGTTAACGACATGCGCGCGCTCAGATAGGCTGGCGTGAAGAGAGCATCAACTTCGTAAATCTGCACGATAGCTACTAGGGGACCCTCCAAACCTAAATAAAGCTGCCTTTGCTATGTTGTGGAACATGGGTTTATTTGATTTTCTCAGGAGAAGAAAGAAAAAGAAAGAGGAGTCGAAGCCTCAGCCTGAGGAAAAGAAGTAGCGCGCGCCGACCTTAATTTCGTTGATTACTGTCTCTGTCTAGCAATGTCTTTTCCTTGTAGATGGGTGTTATGGTGATTCTTGCAACCATGTCATATTACCTGGTAACGGGCTCATGCAGTTTCAGCACAAGAATGATGAACAGGCCCTCGACACAAATGCTTGCCTTTCGCGCTACTTTTCTACTATACCAATCTGCTCTGGTAATTCAAGTTTCATGCATCCAATAGCAACCGATGAACTTACGTGAATAAGGATTGATGTGCGGGAATCCTTCTACATCCGCCGACAAAACAGGGTCAATCACATTCAGTATTTTATATCGGTCTTCTCCCGTGGACTTGCCCGCAGAGCCCTGGACCGAGCAAGCTTACTAGATAACCAACTGCTTAATTAAGTACAAAGACTCCGTGTATCCCGTTAGCCGTTGCCGGGAGAAGGGATCAACAGGCTGAAGATGCTCCTCGTCTTGGAGGTTCTAATATCGGGGGTATACATAGCTTTGACGAGAGGGCTCCTCTTCATATACATAGTTTCGATAGGGAAGGGCGTCGAGGGCATATCCATCGTAGTGGGTGTAGCGGCCTTGGCGACCATAGGGATTAGCCTCGCTCTCTATAAACGCCCCGGATTTCTTGTGAAAAGGGTCTGGATGAAGTTCACCTTCATGCACGGCCTTGAAAGGATCCTTTTCATTTTCATCCCCATAACCCAGGATCCCCTCCTCATAGCCTTGATCTTCGCCGCCATCAATAGCCTCCCCACGGGAACCTTCATGAACCTCGTGACATACGGCTCCCTATCTGAGGAGGACATAAAAGACGTGACGGCGAAACGCCAAGCAGCATGGAATGTTTCCAGCATGGTTGGCTTCGCCCTCGCAACTCTTTTGGTCGCCTTCATGCCCCAAGAAGGCAAATACTTCTTCCTGTTTCTCCTAGGCTCCGCCATAGGGCTGCTATCAACACTTACAGTTGCCCTGATGCCCATGTCGCATTTGGAGGGCATGGAAATGCCGGCGTCCGTAGAGCAGCCGGAGAAGGTCTTTTCTACATCATCGTTCTTCGTGGCCCTCCTCGCCTCCTCGAGTCTCCTCGCCATCGTTTGGGTTCCATACGTAATGGACTTCCTGAAGGGCCCCGACTATCTCGCCGTAGCCATGAGCCTAGCAGGGACATCAAGCATGACAGTAGCCTCCCTATTCTGGAGGAAGCGCTCCTTCAGAACCCTGAGGAGTAGCATCGGCCTTGATGCGGTAGCCCCATCCTTAGCCCTAGCGACCCCCATCCCCGTGATCCATCCCATACTGTCTGCGTTATCGGGCTTCACATTCACAGGCGCCAACTTCGTGGGCAACTTCCTCTTCGCGGGTTATAACAGGTGGCTCGGAGCCATAAAGTCCAGCATACTCCTGATCCTTATCGTCAGCGTCGCCCAGGCATTGGTGTCCCCCGTAAGCATCTTGGCGGCAGGGAACTTCTTCCTCATCTTCGCCATGGTAATAGTACTGAAGCTCGTCGCCCTACTCTTGGCTTCGACCATGGTGCCTGAGGTGGCTATCGTGTCGGAGGAATCCGCCAGAACCTACTCTTTCACAATGTACCAGACGAGCCTCACAGGGTACCAAGCGTCCGTCGAACTCTCTAAGGACGCAGTCGTGACCACACTGAGGATGGCCGCCCTTGCCCTTGTCTTCCTCAGCCTATACATCATTTACAGAGTGGCCCTCCTCGTGATCTTCTGACGACAATTAAGCAACAGACCCGCCTCGACACTAGAACATTCCTGAAACAAAACAAACAGGCCTAATAGAGAAAGAAACCATCATGAGATTTCGAATCTCGTAACGATGCTTCAATGAAGAACCTTTTTATGACATGGCTGTGACTCTCCGATGAACCTTGGTACAAGAGAGCATAAGCGAGCTCTTCGCCAGAGCCTTAGAGCAGATAGCTGCAGACGTAGTACAATTGCTACCAAAGATAGTCATAACCATAATCATTCTTACGGCGGCCGTTATAACCATCAAGATACTCAACAAAGTTTTCAGAAGAGTCCTCAACCTCCTGAACCTCGACCAGCTCTTCAGACAAGTCACCACAATTACCCTTCCCTTCTCCCTGAGCGGCCTCATAATCCTCCTAATCGACCTGGGAGTAATCCTGATCACAGCCTTCGGGATAGCGAACTTCTTTCTGGGGCCAGAACAGCTTCAACCCATGAGGGAACTGCTGGCCTTCGGGGCACGCATCATCAGCGTAATTGTGGTGACGATAACAGTCTTCATGATGTTCGATCTCATAATCGCAAAGGTAGAGATCAAGACGGGGCTGAAAGGCTACCTGATGTTCATACTAATGCTCATCCTAACAGCCATGGTCATAGACCTGACGGCGCTCTCTGAATCGGCAAAAGAAGCCCTTCAACAAGGCTTGTCCATCGGGATCGGCATATCCGTAGGCGTCTTCGCCACCTGGTTCTTCTTCCACGACTATCTTGACCGCAGGCTGAAACCAGCAACATCGGCATGACTCCCCACCATATTTTCCGGTTAGGGTGGTTGTTCCTTCACCGACTGATGGTTTAAGAGGGATGAGGCGATCGTGGCGTATGAGCGAAGAGTTACCCCAGAAGGAAGTTTAACAGCTGTCTTAACCAAGACCGAAATATCCTTCTTTCCTATCCGGAGGGCTTTTTCACCCTAATATGCCAAGGCCCTTCGATACAGGATTAAGGAGAACCATATTTCCCACCAGCCGTCCGTTTTACGCGTGCGGGGGGTGAGATTTGAACCCTAATTTACAGGTAAGATTAGTCGAACCAGTAGCGTTTAGGCCAGAGCGGTCCTAAACCCGATCGTGTTCAATATACTCCTGAAAATACGAACGATGGTCAGAAGCCTCGGGAGGGGTTCGAATTTCAGGTAGAAAAACACCTATCTTAACACGGTTTGCTAAGCGAAAATGAGTTTTCCCTTCTTGACTCTGATATTTTCTTGCAAGTCTTGCTAAAGATAGTTTCTAGGTCAGGAGGCAACATTGTCATGCTACTCGCTCAATTTTGGCGAAAAAAGCTCTACAAGTTTCTCCCAATTGCCAATAGTGTAAGCTTGAAACATGATCAATTGAGTCATTGGATCTTCCTCATTACCGCTCCTTTCTGTCGGTTCTTGATAGAGTTTCTTGAGTATCTGTAAGTATCTCGAAAAAAGTTCAGGAAAACTAATCACCTGAATACCATCTTTTTCTAGGGCCTCCATATCTTTCCTGCTCGGGTCACCGTAATCATAGGCAAAGACCCTCACCATCTTCCTCTTGCCCAAGTTGAACTTTTTTCGTATGTTTTTTTCGTGCTCTCTAAATTCTTCGATTAGTCCTTTGGCCTTAGGCCTCCCAAAGGCTGTGGTTTCTACAAGAACCACTTCGTCTGAATTAAATAGGATCAGATCGATGTCTTTATTATTACCGTACTTAACACGTTCCCGGATGCCTTCATAAGCAAATCCCTTTCCATCCTCAGACGGCATATGGAGGTAATATTCTTTCACCAATTCCTCTGTGTAAGTCCCATGACTTTGACCACTGAAGGTTACTAAAGTGTCTTGCGACACGGTTCTGTTTGGTTGGTGTCAGCAAATTGTCGCTGTTAACTTCCGTCAACTAGGATATTCTATTTTTGATACCTAATCAGCAACACAGTTTCACGTAAGATATCGCTTAATGAGTGTTCCATAATCTTCCTTAAGATACTCTCATTACCTTCTGACAAATACCTCTTCCATAAGCCCGGGATATCTTTTCCACTAATCTTGTTAATCCTGAAGTAATCTTCTGGCTCACTTATCAGTTCGTCAAGTTTGGGCCACTTTAGCCCATGATTGTTAGCTTGTTCTTTCCAAGGCTTCATTATATCTACAAGATCGTGATCTTTTACATGCATCCCAAGTTCGATCTCCATGATGTTCCTCTCGAACTCTGCATTATAGGAATACGGTGGTTTAGGTAGTTGCTGAAGGGTTTGTCTTGTTTCTTCGTAGAAAGCCACATGTTCCTTGGTTTTGCGTTGGATTATCACAACATCGTTTCCATGAAAATAACCTAAGGTGATAACTTCGTGTTCCTTGTCGATTTTCGGCGCGCGCTTTTCATTGTTTATGAACTCCTTCGTCGTAAAGAGTACCCCGCATCTTTGGCTTGCATTCTATCATGATATAGGCAAGTGAGTATGACGTATTCATCTCTGGATCGGTCAGCTGATGACTTGGCAAGTCTAGACCTTTTAACAGTTAGAGCGAGTTCTCTGGGATTTTGAATTTTAGAGAAGCCTGAACAATAAGCTCTTCTTACTACTGATATGGGCGTTCATCTTTTCTTGACACGCAGGCCATGTTGCATTCTAGCTTAGAAATACATTCGCTTCACGACCATATGTCGGATCGCCCTTTTCGATTCTGAATATATATTCTTCAATGGTCAGTTTCTTTACATGCGACATTCGGCCGAGTACCGGCCAGTCCAAAAATCTTGGTATAAAATACTCTATTTCATAGCCGTAATTCTTCAGCTTTGTTAGCAATCTCAAAATCTTGTCTTTGCCTGCAAGGGTAGGATGGAACTCCATGAACAAAGCAGGCTTGAAGGTCCCGATGGTATTATGTGAACCTTCTATGACTTCGTATTCATGACCTTCTACGTCCATTCTCATCAGGTTCAATTGTGTGAGATTTCTTGCTAACGTATCGACCTTCCTTACTTGAACTTCTAAGCCACCATTGCCATTTTCTTGTGCTATCCTGTGCCAGTTTGATTGTAACGAGGTTTCCATAATTGCCTTTCCATCATGATTGGAGCAGGCTACATTAGAACAATC
Source organism: Nitrososphaerota archaeon (assembly GCA_024860875.1). GTDB lineage: Archaea > Thermoproteota > Nitrososphaeria > Nitrososphaerales > UBA57 > VHBL01. Next base: position 15,690 of record JACPSZ010000001.1, read on the forward strand.
TATGTTACTGAGATTATTTATAGACACATTCTCCAGCAACTTGCTAAAATTTGCAGGGTGGGGTTCCAGTGCCATAACATGTCCTGTTTTCCCCACAATCCCGGCAGTTAGAAGCGCATAGTAGCCAATGTTAGCACCAATGTCTAGGCAGTAATGCCCTCCTTTTACCAGTTTGTTCAGGATTTGGGTCGATATAGGCTCGTGTATCTTGAATAGAGCTAGTTCTGAAGAGATGCCAGGATCGTTCAGATGAATTTTCATCTTCCATCCGTTTATGGAGATGGTGTTGTCCTTTCCATTGATGGAATGGTAGATGTACATTAGAAACCTGATAGCATTGTAGAGATATCTATGATCGTTGTAAATTCCATAATAGACATTAGACAGGAGCTTGTATCGCGTCAATGTGTCGACCTCGAATGTGCCCCATATTTTATGCTAGCGTTTATGGTGCCAGTGGCATGGTTCAGTTTGTCTATGAAAACCTACGGCACTTACTTTTCCATCGATAGCTAACATACCATAACATGGTATCTAGGGACATTCTATGGTAACATCTTCAAGACGGCCAAAATCATACTTCCCATTAGCTCCTCGTTTTACAAATGCGGGGGGGGATTTGAACCCACGAACCGCTAACCGATAGGAGCCTCAGTCCTACGCCTTCAAGTAGCAAATTGCAAGATTATTGGGGACACAAAAAATTCCACTGTCCTAGCTTTGCAGACCCTTTGGATTTTTGCCTACATCACCAGTTCAGCCGGCTCTTCCGAAAACATGCTCTCTCGAGCACGCCTCGTCCATCATCGGGTCCAATTCTAAATTAGAATAATGCGATATTATCCTTTTTGGAAAAGGGAAAAGGAATTAACCCCTGACATATTAGCGTAGCAACGATATAATTGGTCGATTGCCCTCATAACCCTCATGATGTAGTCTTTTACGGAGTGCTCAACCTGAATTTCAGAGGGAGGCTTGTAGGCTCTCTCGATATGTGGCTCTGCAGGAAGTGCAGGGACCTGTTCTTTGAGGAGAAGAGGTTCATAGATGTCAAGCCTAATACTGATCTTGGATTCAAAGGTGCTGGAGATGGTGCCAAATGGGGCGTGTTAGCATGTTATGATGACAGAGATGTCAACTGGGCCGTATTTTCAATAAAGCCAAAGCAGAAGATTGAGCACAAATGTTTAGTTGATAATCCTCCTCCAATAGTTGCAGACTCTGAGTGGAAAGTTTCTGTTCAAGCCAAGGATGTTTCACACAAAATAATCCTGCTCGACAAAAACATCAACAATGCTGTCGAGATTACAGAATAGGGCGATCTTTTGCTCAGAACCCTTGGCTCCGTTTCTTCAATAGCAATTCTGGCTTGGCTTGCAATAACCAGATTCACAATAATGGAAAGTTATTACTCAGCAAGGCCCCTTGCCCAGATCATTGCAATAGCGATGATGGTAATTTATCTGATCTCCGCTGGAATGATATTTTTAGTGATAAGATCTCTTGTCAGAATCACTATGCTTCTTCTAGCAGCATTATTCGCCACATCTGTAGTATGGTCAGTATTCGATCTTGGATTAGATTGGAGTAATGCTCTGCTCTTGGCACTCCAAGCTGTAAATTTGGTTGCAGTGATATTACTCTACAGAAAAGCGTCGAAGAGTCAGGGTCCATCTGTTTTAGACATGCCGATATTCGGTTGATAGCAAATTAGCTAAATCAGATCGTCAAGATTATTCACTGTAATTTACACCGAAGCCGATAAATCATTGACATAATGCAGAAGTTATGCCGTTTGAAATAATATGCGACGACTGTGGTTTTGTCCTCTATAGAGGGAGCGAAATGCGCGGTGCGAAGGAGGTGCTCAGGACATTCAAGGGAAGGTGCGGAAACTGCGATGCTAAGCTGTCGATGGAGAACTATGGTGTGGAAGTTACAACTGCAAATAAACATCGTCCTACAGTACTGGGCGTAGGAAACTCCTACTTCGTCGCATAGTACTCCTCAACAACACTCTAGGTTAAGTCAAATACCATACAATAACAAAAGATGATTCACTTCACCTTTTGGGTCTATATACAAAACAAGGATGTTTCACACACAAAGGGTACGTTTTAGTAACTCCATACGCTAGTACTATAGTACTCTACTCCTCTACTATTGTTGCTTTATGTGGCAATCCCCCTATATGGGCCCCTCTGTGCAGGGGCGGGCACGGCTTTCAGAACGCTAATTATATAGGCCCTAAAATGGCAGAAAATCCAGATGAACTGCTCAAAATGCGGAACCAGGATGAACGAACTGCCAGTAAGCGAGCATATTGACTTTATCTGCCCAATTTGCGGATCATCAGCACCAATATTCTGCACAAAGAAGAACCAATGGTGTTAAAAAATCAGCGGAGAGGATTTCACCCTAGTGCAGATCCCTTCGGGACCCACAAGTCTTCCCCTGAGCGTTGGTCGAACGGCCTTCCAGGCTTTTCAGCCTGCTTATACCTTACGCTCCACACAGTTGCAGGTTCCGAAGACTCCTCTGGTTTCGAGCACCGTTATTGTCCTCTGTATCCTTGGGCGCACTTAGACCACTATAACAATAGTTATATCGTTTTGACTTATAACCTTTTTGCCAATTCTTCTGTATGTTTTTGTCGATCAGAGCGAGTACTTGTGCACCCGTGCACTATTGGGTGCTTCCCAGCCCTCCATGTTATATGCCATATCAAAGAACTTGATTTCATACCTACATGCAGTTATGTAGCTCTTTACCATTGCTCCCTTTAATGAGTTCTTTTCTGCAACCTTATCAAGGATATCAAGCATCTGCCTTGTCCATTCCTTCATTTCTTTAGATGAATAGATTGCAAGCCATTTTCCATATAGAGGATGTTTGTTAGCAGGACATTTAGTATGCCTTTCGCCTATCATACTGTATAGTCTTGGGCAGGGTATTAGCGCCGCAAGAGCCTCTTCGAAAGTTCCTTGATATGCGAGCCTGATAAGATAGCTACTGTAGGCTAGCGTTGTAGGCGCACTTTCAACTTCCTTTTTGAGTTCGAGCTGTTTTGTAATCAGGTCTCTTCTGAACCTTAGCTCGTGTCTGTAAATAGAAGCTATTAGTTTGCTTAGTTTGTTAGCATGCTCAGATTGTCTTGATGCTAAGATACGCCTTGCATAATCCATATCATTTAGGAAAATGTCGTCCTGCTGTATGTAGAAGGCAAATTTTTTGATGGGAAGTTTAGCCTGACAAATCTCTTGCAGGAACTTATGGCTAAGAAACCTCTCTGCGTAGCCTGCTGTCTGCTTCTGTATTTGTTCTGAAAACATGGCTAATAGAGAAAGTCCTTTCTGAGTTTAGCTCTTGCTCCCTTTATTATTAGATGTGCAGGAATTACAAGCAGAATGTTAAATGGCAGAGACCATACCAAGCTTGCAGCTATTCCAAGGCCGAAGATAGGGATATCGATTGCAAGGAAGATTACTGTCTGAAGGCAAGCGCCAGCAACCATACCATAAATTGGGAACCTCTTTCTCAAAGTTCCTGTTAATCCAGCAACGGGAACCCTAGCCGCTATCAAGCCAAACAGAAACAATATAGGGTCTCCTCTTACGCTCATAAGGTAGATTTCAGCGACTGCGGAGCCAAGCCCTGCAGAAAACATTCCAATGTTTCGACCGAACAGAATGGAAACTATGTAAACGCCAAGTAGCCCAGCGTTGAAGACTGTGAGGGTCGAAATTTTGACGGAAAGTGCAGTAAGCACCGCTATCAGGGCTGACATGACTGCTATGGAAGCTATGAGCTGCGTCTTTGTAATTTCAGACTTTGGAATTGCTGTAAGCTGTGTCAAACATCCGTAAATTTTTAGAGAGGATATATAAACTGCTTAATAAGCGGTTTATAGGAAGGCAGATTTTTCTGTTTGTATGTAATTCTGGCATTGCAGGTTAAGTTTGGGGTTCTTGCCCCGCAAGGCTGGCGTTTAGACCTTAAGCAGTTCAGAACATCAAGAGAAAAATACGATGCTATGGTAAATTATGCCAAGAGGGCTGAAGAGCTGAACTATGATTCCATGTGGCTCTACGACCATTTCCATACAGTACCTGTTCCCGTCAACGATGCGACGTTCGAGTCTTGGACTAGCTTGGCAGCACTTGCCAAAGGCACCAGCAGAATCAGGCTCGGCACCCTTGTAACATGCAATTCATACAGAAACCCTGCACACTTGGCAAAGATGGCTAGTACAGTAGATTGCATTAGCGACGGAAGACTTGAATTCGGGATAGGTGCAGGCTGGTACAAAAATGAGTACGACGCTTACGGCTATGAATTTCCCAGAATCGGGGTAAGCCTCTCACAGTTAGAAGAGTCTGTGCAGATAATTAGAGAGATGTGGACGAAGGATAAAGCTTCCTTCAAAGGCAGATATTACTCGATTGACGGAGCTGTTTGCAATCCCAAACCCATTCAGAAGCCGCATCCCCGCATATGGATAGGAGGTCAAGGTAATAGGACTTTGAAGATTGTTTCCAAATACGCAGACGGGTGGAACTTTATCGGCTCAGCAGAAGAATTTGCAGAGAAGGTTTTGTTATTGAAGAATTATTGTAAAAAAACTGGCAGCGATTTTAACAGGCTGAAACTATCTGTGCATTTGCAAATAGCAACAGGTAAAAATAACAAAGAGATTGCAGATGCCAAGAACTATATCAGGAAATACATAGCACCTATACTGTCGCATCCTCTTGACGCCGTAAAGTTCATAGCAAAACCATCACGAAGGGGTGCGGGATATCTTGCAGGCAGGCCAGAAGAAATCAGCCAGAAGATTGAGCAGTATGTAAACGCAGGTGCGTCCTATTTCATTGTGTATTTCGTCGATGCTCCAAATGTTAAAGGTATGGAAACCTTTGCAGAAATGACAATTCCGCAATTTTCATAGACATGCTAAAAAGCACATTATTGACGCCTTATTGACATGCCGGGGTAGCAAAGCTCGGTAATGGTCACCGCTGTATGCGCCGGCCTCGAGTTCCACATCTGGTGCATAAATGGGCTAGACAGCCGGTGACCCTTCGGGGTCTCGTGGGTTCGAATCCCACCCCCGGCGCTTTATTTCGAATTTTTCTTCTTATCCTTCTGTATAACATCTGGTACAGCAGAAGAATTTACTATCGGGTTGCCTTGGATTGTAATACCCTTTAGAGCCTCCTCCATTGCATCCTTCTTGAGCAAAATTTTCAGCAGTGCCCAGATAGTCCTGATCAACAATTTATTGCGGAGTTTGCTTGCTTTTAGAGTTTTATCGCAGACACTCCAAAAACCATTCTTTGGCCAATTTTGCAACCTCCTCCAATTTGCCAAGCTCTTCGAACAAATGCGACGCTGCAGGCACTATGGCTAGCTTCTTCTCCGCCTTTAACTGATTGTAAGCTTCTCTATTGAGTTCAATCACAACATCATCATAACCTCCAACAATGAGCAGTGTAGGTGCCTTTACCATATTCAGAAAGGGCATTGCAAGGTCTGGCCTCCCTCCTCGTGAAACTATGGCAGATATTACGATGTCAGGTTCAGCAGCTGCTTGTAAAGCTGCAGCGGCACCTGTGCTGGCTCCAAAATAGCCTATCTTATTGCCCTTTGATTCATTCTGCTGGAAAAGCCACCTTGTAGCAATTGCAAGCCTCTCAGCTAGCAAATTGATGTTGAATCGGGTCATATAGTTAATGTCCTCTTCTCGTGTCAATAGGTCGAAGAGAAGCGTCCCAATTCCAGCCTCTTGAAGGACTCTTGCAACGAACATGTTTCTGGGGCTGAACCTGCTACTCCCGCTACCATGTGCAAAGACTACAATTCCTTTAGCCCTCTCTGGTACATTGAGAGTTCCTTCAAGCAGAATACCATCTATTGGAATTTTGACATTTCTTCCTCTGCTTCTTTCCATGCTAATTGCATGCAGATTATGTGCTTTGAAGTATTTGATCTTGCTGATTAAAGATTCTGTTGCGTCTTTTGTCATGGTATCCGGATATAGTATTCGTGGTAAAATAGGAGTTAAAACCGCATAATTAGTAAGGCTTATTAGATGCAAACTACTACCCATAACGCTAGTGAAATAGGAGGTGAATAGTTGGAAATAGGAACCTACTCTATTCCCGAGCCGTATCGCTTACCATCTCTCGTAAATGATATAAGAACCATATATAACAAATTCGAGTCAAAAGAGGTCGATCTCGACACACTTGCACCTATTCTAGGTCACAAGTCCGCAAAAAGCGGTGCCTTTACATCAAAGCTAGCTAGCATGAGAGCTTACAACTTGATAGATGGTCGAGGAAAGGTTCGAGTTACAGAGACGGGACGGAAGATAGCATTACCTTCTCCTAACAAACCTGACGAACAAAATGAAGGTCTAATAGAAGCAGTTAACAACATACCATTATGGCGAGAACTTTACCAAAAGCTCACTAAAGTCGGAAAACCGTTGTCTCCTACTGATTTCTGGGTTGAAATACGTCAAATCTGTAGTGTCGCACCAGAAGAGGCTCAAAACAAGGCGGAATTAGTAAGAAAGGCTTATTTAGAGGACATAAAGGATATTAGTGTGCCAAAGCAAGGCGAAAAACAAACCATGTCTGGAACTCAAAACGGAGGACAGGGTGCGGGGAGCGTAACTCCACAAGCCACAATAAACACAGAAGTCATATCGTTCGAAGGTGGTGCGTTGAGAGTAACTCTACCCAAAGAAAACATCAAAGACTCATGGAAGAGGGTTAAGAAGATGGTTGATGCCTACTTCGGAACGGACAAAGACAAAGACTAGCCCTCTACCATCTTTTTTTTCATAATCGCAAAAGGAAAGGGTAGCGGGAGTTCCATCACGCAGAACGTGCGAACCTTTGTGAGAGGCTCACAGAAAAAGCGTGTCCTTCCGCTATCCCCTTAAATCTTCTATATTATTCAGGTCTTACCTTGAACTTAAGCGTTGCTTGATCTTCCGCTCCCACTCTTGATGGCTAACCATCCCCTTCTCTTCTAGTATGGCCACAAGAGAAGAGAGCATAGTATCTATCAAGCTAACCTCATTTTAGAGGTGAGATAATATGGAAGAGAGGTTTTGCTCATAGCGATACAAAGCAGGGAGCTAAACACTATGGACACGTTCACGATACCATACTATTCTATACTAATGGTGATAATTACACATGGAACCAACAATATACTCCATATGATGAGAGCTATATTCAAGGTTCGTACAAGCGAATTGATGAGAAGGGACGCAGATATCAAGAGGTAGACTTAACAGCAGCAAAACCCGGAGGCGATACTCAGTACGAGTGGCATGGAGTTAAACCCTACAAAGGGCGTTATTGGGCATACTCAAGGGAGAAGCTAAACCAATTCCTGAAAGAGGGACGAATAATATTCCGCAGAACAGGGATGCCACGGCTAAAGATGTATTTGGATGAGATGCCCGGAGTACCTCTCCAAGACCTTTGGATCGATGTCTTGTCAGCAGGGCTAGGCAAAGAGAAGCTTGGATATCCTACACAAAAACCCGAACTATTGTTAGAGAGAATAATCAAAACATCTTCTAATCCTTCGGATATCGTACTTGATCCTTTCTGTGGTTGTGGGACGGCAATAGCTGTAGCTCACAAGTCGGGTAGAAGGTGGATAGGCATAGATGTTTCCCCTACAGCTTGTAATCTAATGGAAAAACGAATGCAATCTTTACGTGCATCCCCCATAGTTATAGGGATGCCCATGCTCGAAAGTGAGCTTAGGCACCTTCCACCTTTTGAATTTCAAAATTGGGTTGTCAGGCGATTATTTGGAAGAGTTTCCGCTAGAAAATCCTCAGATATGGGTATTGATGGATACACATTCGAAGGTCATCCCATTCAAGTAAAACAATCCGAAGATATTGGAAGGAATGTGATCGATAATTTCGAGACGGCCATGAGAAGAGCAAAGAAAACCATCGGGGTGATAGTTGCCTTCAGTTTTGGCAAGGGTGCTTATGAGGAGATTGATAGAGCAAAGCTACATGACGGTCTTAGCATAAAAGCTCTCACGGTATCTGACATAATGAAAACAGGGAGAGAGCTACCAGATTTTAATTCATGACAAAAGACGCAACAGAATCTGATTAAAGGCGGCAGCTCTGCCAGGGTTCGCGGACTCACCAAGCCCTTCTCCATTCCTGCAACGTCCTTCACGTAGACGCGATAGCGCAGCTGCCCCACCTTACGGATGCTCCCTCCCGGACCTGTCCGGTTTTGGCAGTTGAAAGCAAACCCTCCCCTTCGGAAGGGCAGCCTCTTGCAACCGCCCGTCGCGGCGTGGAGTCATCCATGCAGGATTGGAAGGTTCCTGACTTGCCCGTTTTAACTGACAGTTACTGGCCCCGCGTATAGCCGGTTTCGGAATGGGGCACGGCTAATTCCCCGACCTTCCCTGCCGCCATTTTGAGAAGTTCTCTTGTTGTATATATGTAGTTGATATTACATATTTGCAAATATTTATAACATATTGCAACTAAACGCAAGAAGATGCAAAGATCAAAGGCCACCAAATATCGCACCGTTGCTTTGCCAGACAAAATGTGGAAAGAAATTTCTAAGATTGTAGAGGCGTCGGGCGGCTACAGCAGCGAAGCAGAATTTGTGAGGGATGCTGTGAGGGAGAAGGTGCAGCAGTTTGCAATAGTTAGTGTGAAGGACATTCCTGATCAAGAGCTCAGGGATCTCGTAGTGGAGTACATCAAGAAACACGGAAAAGCGTATCCGTCTGATATTGCCGCAGATTTGCAGGTGCCTTACTTTACGCTGCTTAACATAATCAATGATTTGGTCGAAACAGGAACAATTGAGCCAGCAAAAGGTGCATCTGATTGATAGGAAGAGAAGCACGTGATAGAATTGAAGGGGAGGTTATAGTTGCGTTCTACAGGAAGAAATCTGGTGAGCGTTTAGTTCCCATGACAAAAACGCACAGGGGAACCATGGCCAAACTTTACAGCTCAACCTGCATAGTAGAGGTTCCATACAGAATTAAGAAGAATGCTGCAAATGACTCTCTTTGAGATTTTGCTCGTCGTGGCATTCAGCGCATAAGGGTGCCGCCATTTCGAGAACTTCTCTTGTTGTATATGTGTAGTTGATTTGGTGCTACTTTCTGGGAACTTTCAGCAGCGCAGTTTGATTAGGATTCAGTTCTTGAAGCAAACTATCGGTTGTAATTAATTGTGCACCATTAACCTTGCACAGAGCTATGACATAAGAATCAGCTAGAGATAACTTGGCCCTATTTGTGCATCTAAAGGTGGCTGCAACACCGGTAAGTTTCTCTTCAATAGGTTCTACAACAATACCAGACTTTCTTATTGATATGCTCCTAAGCTCTGCTACATCACGCCCAAATTTCTCGCATGTTTTGTAATAAAATTCAGCCATAACAACTTCGCAGGTAAACAACCCTCCTGCTCTGCGCCCCGAGTCGATAATTCTTGTAGCCTCTTGATCACCAGCAAAATAGAGAAACAATGCTCCAGTATCAAGAACTAGTTTATCCTTCAGATTCTCTTCTCCTTTCTTCCTCGATTTCCTTAATCATGCTATATACCAGATCCTTCTTTTCTCTGTCAACTCCTCGCAAATCCTCAAGAGGAACAATAGGCACAAAGAGAACACCCTGATCGGTTTCCACGAATGTAATTTTTGACCCCTTTTTCAAGCTATACTTTTTCCTGATGCGAGATGGTATTGTAACTGTACCTTTTTCTGTAATAGTATAACTCAAGTGCCTGTTACCATAATCTATTATCAAAAGTATGGTATTTAAGAAATTAGTATACCTTCTCCGTGGGTCTGCATCATTAGTTTATCGCTCCGATTTTATTATCATAACTGATAATCAACGCTGAAAACCGACAATGGGTTTTAAATTGTCTATTAATCTAAACTCCCATAAAATGTCCAACAGAATATTGGTTGCTGTCGATGGTTCGCAGGCTTCTGCCGAGGCTGCAAAGGTCGCTGCTCGCATTGCAAGAGAGAACTGGAAGGAGTTAATCTTACTGAATGTCCTTGAAACAGGATCTGCAGATTCAGTCGATAAAGTGCATATCCAGCTTGAACAATTCTTTAAATCAGCAGCAGCGTTTGAGCTGAACGGCGTGAGATACCTCCCTATCGTTGAAACGGGAGATCTCAAGAAGAAGGTCTTGGATGTTGCAGAACTCATGGGCGCTGAAATGATAGTAATCGGCTTTGTCGGGCTAAAGGGAGTCGGTAAGTTCAAGGCTTTGGGTGATGTTGCAAGGTCAATTATCGAAGACTCAAAGATACCCGTGCTGGTAGTGCCGCAAGAGCAGAAAGAACGAATTACTCCATACCAGCTTGCCTAAACTAGTGTAGGTGCTTTTCTTTCAGGTGCTGCTCGTAATGACATTCAGAGCATAGCGGTGCGTTGCAGTACTTGCACCCTGCTGTCGCTAATCTATTAGGATGGTTTCTACAATACACTAGGCTCTATTAGCAATTCTGAATATTTATCGTTAAGTGAAGAGAGTAACGGCGTCAGGGTCCGATGCGAAGTCCAAGTACGTCGATGCCCCTATTATATCATCGACTTCTGAAATCAAATCCTTCTGTGACGAGCCGAAAACTCCCATAGTTGGTGAGCATGCATGAATCTTTACGCCCATCTCCTTGGCCCTCTTGAGCATCTCTCTTACCGTTGGCATTTGCCCTCTCTGCAGTAATCCCAGCAGCTGATCTTTTGTTAAGCCGAGGTCTGACGAAGTGATAAGAGCGTCAGCAGTCTGCTTCGTTAACAGTTTCATCCCTCCAAACGTGAAATACAGATGAACTTTCATACCTTGAGCAGCACCAGTAGTGGCCAAAATCAATGGAGGGTATAATCCGTCGATGGTGCCCTTGCTAACAACGATTACGAGCGTATTCTTCTTGGAAGTTTGATGTTCATGCGCAGCCTCATGCTCATGTGTAGTCTGCAACTTTTATCACAATTTACAGGGATAACGCCGTTATAAAAGTCTTAATGTCCTGCTTCTTTATGTCCGGGATTCATCCAGTCAGAGGGCCATATCTTCTCTTTTGCAGCCCAGATGCTCCTCCATATCGGGAGGGTAGGCTCGACGAACCTCGCAACCTTAAAGTCCTTAAAGCCGGGTCCCCAAGGCGTTACTGGGAACAGAAGCAGCAGCAAGCCCAGAAGCGTTTCTTTGAAGGCCCTTATTGGAGCATACCTTGAAACGGTAACCACGTTCTTCTCCCTCTCATAGAAGAAGACAGTAAGCAAGACTACCAGGAGTATCAGAGTCGGGATAAGAACCTTTGGCAATACTGCGAATGTGACTGGTATCATGATACTCGGAACAGCCTTTGTAGGGTCGATGAGAGTAACAATTAATTCATTTGGAGTTATCATCTTGTCTATGCCGAGAGACTTCAGAGTATCTGGGAGTATTATCAGCAGGAAGTTTGCCAGCAGTAAGGGAACAAGCAGTATCAACCAGAAGACAAGTTCTATTACCGAAATGAGCCACTTTTCAAGGCTAAAGTGAGCTTCCTCTGACATTGTAGCAAGGCACCCCAAAGGGTAAAAATAAACTTATAGCTTTGCGGTTCTGGTTACTCTGCGAGAGGTTTCTTTGTACTGCTTGTTCATACAGTTTCCACAAACACGTCACCATGAGCATCATGGGGCCCCCTATCGTTTTGACTAGGGCCTAGGGGGGGTATAAAAAGCGGATCTCTCGAAGAGTAACCAGAACCGGCTTTGCAAGTATTCTATCAACCCGTAATACTTTTTATGCCGCTGAGCGTTCGCGATGGTGATGGTTACATTCATACCACTGGGCACTACCATCATTGCAGGCGCTTTCACCGTAATTCTTGCCCGCCAGTACTTGGTGAGGAGAAAAATCCATCAATTGATCTGGACTGTTGCGATGAGCCTTTTCACTGTTGGTGTGTTCGTCGAGTTTGCCATGAGCACAGAATTTATAGGTGCCTCTGCTTTGTTTTTCAAACTATACTATCTTTCCATAGGCCCCCAAGTAGGCCTTCTTGGTGCTGGAGTTCTGTACCTTCTCTCTCCGAAGTGGGGCAGAATCTCTCTTTATTCGGTTCTTGGGCTTTCAGCAGTCCTTTTGGCTATAGGAAGCACAGCCACTGTTGACCTTTCAGCTTTCGAAGCTCGGTTTCAAGAATCGGTCGCTTACGGGATCAGAGAAGGAGTTAGGGCATTTCCCACTCCCGTAAGGACGCTGACAATACTCCTTAACATCATAGGAGGGACACTCCTCATAGGAGGAGCCTTATTCAGTTTCGCAGTCAACAGGAAAAGGCACTACGCACTTTTCCTAGCCTTTGGAGGCATCCTCAACGCTGTCGGCGGTTCTCTATTGGGAATAGTCGGCAATCCAGATGTCTTCTTTGAATTCGAGTTTCTAGGGGCAGTGCTCCTGTTCACTGGTTTCATGATGAGTTATAGATCAAGATTAGGCGCTCCGCTGGGCATAGAAGAAGATTCGATGATGGTGAGCATGAGGGCAAGGATGGTGGCAATGTCCGGAGTGCTTTCTGGATTTTACCTGACCTATGCTTTCATGTCGAGCGTAGCGCTTGGAAGGTTCGTCCAAGGAGTCGACATCCATTTTGTCAGAGCTTTGGTGCTGACAATACTCGTGGTACGGCTGGGGAAACCTTGGGGTGCAAGTACACTAGGTTTCATCAGCGCAATTTTATTGGCAGTCGCACCTTTCAGCAGCCCTGACAAAATCTTCCTGATACCTGCAACTCTGGCAGCAGGTGTAGTCTTCGACTTGGTCTTAATGGCAGGGAATTATCGAGAGAATGTGCTGAAGAAGTCCAGAATAGGCATAGCCGCAGCATTGAGCGGTTCGGCCGAAAGTCTGATCGTAGTTGGAGGTTTAATATCGGTAGGATGGCCGTTCGCAGATTCAGCAGCCCTGCTTCAGTTTGCCTTTGGAACAGCATCTCCAATACTTCTGTTTACATTTCTAATCGGAAGAAATATCGTGATGAGTATATTAGGAGCATCGCTGGGCAGATTAGTGCTCAAGAGGATGCGACGTTCGGAACAATAGCGCTATTCTACCTGCTCTTTGGGCCACATCATCTTTCTTAGCTTCTTCCCTACAATTTCAATAGGATGGCCTTCAATCTCTTCCATGTATTTGTCAAAAGATTGTTTCCCTTCTCGCTTGTAAGTTTCCACCCATTCCCTTTCGAACTTGCCAGACTGTATGTCATCAAGAGCTTTCCTCATCGCATTCCTTGAAGCCTCACCTACAACCCTCTGTCCCCTTGTCAAGCCTCCAAACCTTGCAGTTTCACTTACCCTCCTGTACATTCCAGCAATGCCATATCTTTGTATCAAATCTACAATTAGTTTCAACTCGTGCAGGCACTCGAAATATGCAATTTCAGGCTGGTATCCAGCTTCTACGAGGGTTTCAAAAGCCGTTCTGATTAGCCTGTCAGCTCCGCCGCACAAATCAACCTGTTCTCCAAACCAATCAGTTTCGACTTCTTCTTTGAACGTAGTTTGTAGGATTCCCGCCCTTGAACAACCTGTACCCTTTGCAATTCCCAATACCCTATCCCATGCCCTCTTAGTATAATCCTGCTGAACCGCTACTAGACCCGGTGTTCCAAACCCTTCAAGGTACAATTCTCTGACTCTCTTTCCCGGTGCCTTAGGTGCGAGCATTATGACATCAACGGATTTTGGAGGCTCGATCCACTTCCAGTGTATAGCTGCGCCGTGCGAGAAACTTAATGCATTTCCTTTCTTGATGAACGGTTCGATTTCCTTCTTGTACGTAGGTCCCTGTTCCATGTCTGGTATAAGTATGTGAATAATGTCCGCCTTTTGAGTAGCGTCAGCAACCTCCATGACTTTATGCCCGTCTTTTGCCGCTTGCTCCCAGCTGTTACCGCCTTTCCTTGCTCCAACTACGACCTTCAATCCTGAATCCTTCATGTTGCAGGCTTGAGCGGCACCCTGAATTCCATATCCGATTACAGCAATAGTTTCATTTTCGATGGGGTTAAGAGAAATATCCCTGTCGTACCATGTCCTTGCCAAACCAATCACGCAGGACTGCTTTCCACTATCATATCTTAAGCCTTGCTCTATTTACATAGATTTAGAGTCAAATGATAATTGGAGGTTTAAGTTCTACGTTTGGCTAATTTTTTCAGAGAAGTTCCCAAAGAAGTGGTGTAAGAAGTATCCAAGGAAGTCGTTAAAGAAGCAACAGTAGAAACTATTAGCCCAATATCCTATGCGGCTATTGGTATAGGAGTTGTACCGGTAGTAATATCAGGAGTACTATTCAGTAGAAGAAAGAAGGCATAGCATCAAAGGGTGCCTTACATAGAGGTAAGGCAATCTACATTTTCTTTTTAAACCCACCGAAGCGTTCGATATTTGATAAACCAATAAGATTAGAACTTTACTTCTTCAACAATCGCAGAAGCTCTCCAACGATCTTTTCATGCTTCTCTTCGTCCATATCTATTGAATTAAGCAGAACCTTTGCAACGGGATGAGGAATTTCTATTTTCTCTGCCAATGACGATTCAGTAGCTTTGTCTTCTATTTCCAGCATGCTCCTCAGAAATGATAAATCCGGAGGCTGAAATGCAGTTGTATGTCCAGTTTCGAGCCAAGATATCACCTGCGAAACTACGTCCGCATGCCTTATGCTGTCAGAGGCTATCATCCTCAAAAGAAGCTTGCTATATTCGTCGTTTATTTTATTGGTCAATTCCAAACATCTTTGTGCCGCTACGAGCTCCAACTGTAATCTTTCTTTCAGAAGCTTTAGCGCTTCCCTATGCTCGGGCTTTGCAGACTGGCTCTGCAGGAGTTCCTGTCCAGAGCGTGCAGCAGAAATCTGGTAAATCACATCCATGATGGCAGCTATTTCTATTGGGCCTAAATTGCTTCTTATCCTCTTGGCAGCTTTTTCAACTAATGCATCTAAAACGGACTCGAACCTCTTCAGCCCTTTTGAATTGCCTCCTCTTCTTCCCTTTACGTATTGTGTTACCGCTGCCGGAGTGATGCTGAGTACAGATGCAATATCCGTTACCCTGAAACCCTGCTTGGTGAGCTTCTTTGCAACCCATGCCCTTAACAGAGGTATCATCCTTTCCTGCGTCTTGACGCTCTTAGTTTCGGGCATAGACATAATTGCACTCTCTGTCTTTTAACACTTATTCATTTGAGCTGTTAATAACGCTGTTAACCCTTTTTTGGCAGATACAATTAGCGTGCCCCTGCACAACGACGGGAGGAGGGTTACAATGTAAAGAAACAATAGTAGAGTACTATAGTATTAGAGTAGATAGTAAAAGATGCTGTTCCTTGTCTGTGTATATCCCCTACCCCCCCTTGCAATATGAACTCAAAAAGTTACTAACAAAAACGCCCCTGTGTGCAAAACTATTACGGGGGATTGCTACATGAAGCAAGCTGTTAATGTTGTTAATGATGAAGTGGTGTTAATTTTGCCTCTGTCAAGTTGTGCAATGGAATTTGGTTAGTAGAGCATAGTAGTAGAGTACTTAACTCGTCAGTTTAAGTTATTATTGCACCCTGTTTTAGGCGATTTTGATGAGGAAGTATTCTATCGCTTTGATGAAAGGGGACGGCATCGGGCCAGAAGTCTCTCAAGCAGCTCTGGCAGTTTTGGATGCTATTTCTGAAAAGTTCTCTCTTGATTTTGAGATTGTCGATGCACCTGCGGGCGATATCATGCTTAAAAAAAGAGGAGAAGCACTTCCGAAGGATACGATCTCTGCAGTCAGGGATAGTGATGCCTGTTTGAAAGGTCCGGTGGGAGAATCTGCTATGGATGTTATTGTTAAATTGAGGCAGATGTTTGATCTGTATGCAAACATAAGGCCTGCCAAATCTTATCCTACGATCAAAGCATTAAGGCCTGATGTCGATCTGGTAATCGTTAGAGAAAATACAGAGGATCTTTATCGGGGAATAGAGGCTGATATGGGCGATTCTGCCATCGCTGTTAGAGTGATCAGCAGGAGGGCTTCGGAGAGAATTGCTGAGTATGCTTTCAAGTTGGCCGCTTCGAGGAGGAAGAATGTCGTTGCAGTCCATAAAGCGAATGTCATGAGGAAGACCTGTGGCTTGTTTGCCAAGGTTTCGAGGGAAGTTTCCCAGAGGCATAGAGGGATAGCATTTAGAGAGATGTATGTTGATGCCTGTGCAATGAACCTAATAAGGAATCCGCAGGATTTTGATGTCATACTGACTATGAATATGTTCGGGGATATTTTATCGGATGAAGCTGCACAAGTGGTTGGAGGTTTAGGATTAGCTCCTTCTGCAAATATTGGAGATAAAAAGGCTCTTTTTGAGCCTGTTCATGGTGCTGCACCAGACATTGCTGGGAAGGGAATTGCAAATCCTATTGCAACTATACTATCTGTGAAGATGATGCTTGAATGGCTAGCCTTCTCTAAGAAGGATGTTAATTGTGCAAAGGCTGCTGAATCTGTAGAGAGAGCAATAGTTTCAGGTCTAAAAAAGGGGATAAAGACGCCGGAACTCGGGGGCAAATCAAGCACCGAAGAAGTCGGGAGGTTAATTGCAAAGTTAATATTCTGAAACAGTATTTACTATGTTCTAAACGCCACAAAAATGAACTCTTTCTAAGCTATTGGTTTAGATTAAGATTATCTGGACTTGATCAGTCGTAATATTGGAACTCGACGTTAATTAACCCTCATCTGCGATTCTGTAATCTTCATATGGGAAAGTCAAAAACCTGTAAGCCTGTACCCGTTATCACAAACAGTATTGCGAATGAAGAATTAAGGTTCCGACTCTCTAGCTCTCGAAGGAAGTGTGGGTTGATCTCGACATAACTTCCTGCGAGTGCACGTTTCTTTTCTTCTGAATTTCTTCAGTGAACAGCATGATTAAGGCTCCGAGTGTAGAAAGAATTAGCCCGATAATAGCAAGAACAAGAGAAAGATTGGACATACAATTAGGTTAGTGCCATCTCCAACTAGCTCATCCACTTGTTCTTTCCTTTACCCACATGCTTGCATTTTGAGCTGTTGTCCCTTTAGGGTGATGAGATCTTACAAAACCATGGTATAACATCTGTACCTTTGTAACCAGACTTTAGACGCGTGACTATCCGACATGCTCACCGGGTTTCAATCGTGGGCTATAAGTCAGATGCAATCATATTCCTTCCTTCATAGAGCAGAATGAGAAAAGTGAATACCCAAACGAGTCCGAAATGATTTTTTATTAGATTGGATGAAGACGTTTTATGGGAAAGTTAGTAGACACATTCGGAAAGGAAACAGGAATTAGACGATCCGACATAGAGAGGTTAATTGAGAACGCCGTAGAGGAATCGGTTGACCTTGAGTACAAGAGTTTTGAGCATGTAAAAGATCTTGCTTCAGAAGTCGTTGAAAATTTACTGGTAAAGCCACTACTTGCTTTCCTTAACAGAATTGAAAAGAAAAGCTCGTTGCTGGTGTTAGGAATGAGGACGGAAGGTTATATTCCAGATCGCGTGATGCCTGTTGCACGAACTCTGATAGACGGAGATAAGCTAAGACAGAAGATCACTTCTTCGATTGCCTCTATTCCGACATTGAAGAGTTTTCCGGGATTAAAGATAATTCAAGTAGAATACCCTGAAAATGAAGCTGTGTATCTGGTTGAGATAAATCCCTATGAGGATGTCTTCTACTATTCTCGCTTGACCGATTTATCTTATATCCGTAGGGCTAACGAAAGTCAGAGACTTGCAATAGAAGAGGTCTATATGCTAATACAAAGCAAAAGGACACCGCGGTTGGCGGTAGTATTCACAGAGACCACTAGAGAGAAAATCGATAATGGGGGGAGAAGCAAAATCAGATATCATCTAACGTGTATGAATGGAGGGCTCAAACCTGCTTCGACCGTGCTGGGCTTCCTGAAGTTGAATGTGACGAAAGGGGAGCCTGCTAATGTAGCAGTTTCATCAAACTTAACTGACATATCTCACGTAAATCCACTTAATTTCAAGACTTTTCGGTTTACGTTCGGTTATGGCGAGGAGACACTGGTTTATCCTGGGGTTCGTCACGAGGTAGGATGGATAGAGGTCATCTTTCCTGCTAAAGTCGAGGTTTCGGTCACGGTTGACATGTTTGATAGTGAGGGGAGAGGGACACAGGAACTTACCCTAAATGACATTGACGGAATGAAAGAAATCTCAATTGTTCATGCTCCGTTTGGTCCGTAAGTCTGCCTGTTCGGTTGATGTTCGATCATACTTAAGCCGTTGTTGCAGTACTTACAGGTTGGTTTGATTTAGATTCGCTTTAGCCCTTGACAAAGAAACCCGCGAGTATTATGAGACCAGCTATTACAGCTACATACGCTCCATAGCCTATTTGAACTAATGAAGCTGCTGCTGCGGCAAAGGCCCCTGCAAGTTGCCCACCTAATCCGCCTTGATGCTTGCTGGACGATTTGGGCCTTTAAGGAATCGACACCGAAAGTCCAAAGGATACCTGTACCCGTTGCTAGGACACCTGCAGGCACAGCCACCTTTCTTGATGCTATTGCTAGCAAACCTAGTGTAGCTGATATTGGATAAAGTATCACTGAGAGTAGGATTGCTGCTATGCTGGATACCATTTGCTGGATATTAGGTGGATGCTGCTTTGACTGAAAGTATGGGGGCATACGGCAATAACTCAGAGGAAAGCTTGACAGGCTATTTGGCACCCGGGTACTTAGGTCTGTCACAGATCTGGAGTTTCTTCTATCAAACTCGTAGATAAGGCAAAGATAGCTATCACTTGGATCAATTGATCTGATTGTTAGAAACTGGGTTTCTATCATAGTCGTTCTACCAAGCTAGACGAGTGGCTATCCGATTTATTTCACTTATCAGATTCCTGTCCATCAGCCAGAGCAAAGCTATTGTCCAAACTGAATTCTGAAATTCTAAGATCGTGAATCAATTTTGGGATTAGCATAAATAATAGAAAATCATACCAAGGGGCATGGGCGTCATGCAAACTGCTCTAGATCACCTGAAGAATCACATCGAATATCCAGCAACAAGAGACGAAGCGATAGCAGCATGCAACAACTTTATGGATGTTCCAAAGGAAGATGCAGAATGGTTCGCAAAGAACCTGCCGAAAGGAACATACAAGAAGCCTGAAGATCTTGTCGTCGCACTTCTAAAGAAAGTATAAACATCTCGCAATAAACAAATGTGTCTGCTAAACAGACACAACCCTCTTCCCTTTTTCTTGAGGTCTAATTTTCATCTTAGCATTTCTAAAATTCCTTTTTAATTCCATACCTGCAAATATCCTGTCAAGGATCATGGCAATAGCCGCAACTTCTGAATGAGGCTGATTTGTAACTGCGATGTTAAGATCGGCAATATGGAAAATCTCGGAAGGCATCTTTTCAGAGCCAACAACGATCAGAATGTCTTTCCCTGCAGAATCTTTTTTGATAATCTTTTCTGCATCTGGTAAATTAATTCCATACATCGTTGTTAGAATTACGTACCCTCTTTTCTTCCAATCTTTGATGCTGCTTTTCCAATTTTTGTCGTATCTAGCCTCAAACTTCCCTCCCCATGAAGCCTTGATCTTCTCTACGCTCTTTATGATGTCATCATCTTTGTCGCCAGAAATTATTATCCCATCAGCGCCAAAAGCCCTAGCAACCAAAGCACAATGGGTAGTAATCCTGAAGTCTCTATGCAGTCTATGACCCATCCTTAAAACGAAAATCTTTCGCATTTACTTCAGGACTATTGGCGAAACCTCAAGGTTCTTTAGCACTACGCTCTTGAGTTCCTCAATTCCCTCTCCGGTCTTTGCAGAAACTCGTACCATTCTATTCGGATGCAATTGTAGCAAAGCAACTTTCTCCGTAACCTCTTCAGCAGTTGTCAAATCTGATTTATTCAAAACGTAAAGCACCTGCGATGGTGAAACCGAAAGGTCTGCAAGGGTCTTCTCGCAGCTTTCCAGTTTTATCGATAACTCATCGGTTACCAGCGACGCATCAAGAACAAGTAGAACAAGGTCAGAATACGTAAGCTCTTCAAGCGTAGATTTGAAAGCTTCGATCATATAAGCAGGTAATCTGCTAATGAATCCTACAGTATCGGAAAGCAATACCTTCTTGGAATTCAGCAGCAGAGCCCTTGTGCATGTGCTCAGCGTTGTAAACACGCCCTCGCCAGTCGTCTTGCTCTCCTGCGTCAAGCGATTGAACAAACTGGTCTTCCCAGCACCAGTATAGCCAGAAAGCGAAACCATAGGGAATTCGAACCTCTTTCTTGACGCCCTGTACAATTCCCTCCTCTTCCTCGCCTCCTCAAGTTTTCTATTTACTGTAGAAACCCTTCTCCTAATATCCCTCTGATATCTGTCAACTTCGTATTTGCCCAGACCAAAGAAACCCGGCTGCTCTCCACTCTTTGCAAGTTTCACCTTCTCCTTCGCCCTTGACATTTCGTATGACAGTTCGGCAAGCTTCACCTGCAGTTTAGCTTCAGCAGAGGAAGCTCTCCTGTTGAAAATCTCAAGGATAAGTTTCTCCCTGTCTTTCACTTGGACCCCAGCAAGCTTGGCAAGGTTGTACTCCTGCGACGATCTTAGGGTTTCGTCTATGAGAATAACACTGGCATCAAGCTCCTTGACAAGTTCTTTGATTTCAAGC
Source organism: Nitrososphaerota archaeon (assembly GCA_024860875.1). Lineage (GTDB taxonomy): Archaea > Thermoproteota > Nitrososphaeria > Nitrososphaerales > UBA57 > VHBL01. Next base: position 36,498 of record JACPSZ010000001.1, read on the forward strand.
GCCTTTCCTTCACCGACTCCATATTTCGAATATACCAGATTCTTGCTTGTTTTTACTGATGAAGGATGATATTCAGCGGCTAGCGCGAGATCGACAAATTCATCTCTAATAAAAGTCTCGGGATAGGTTAGCAGAACTGCTTTTCGTTCCTGCACTTGCTAGACCTCTAGATCGCTGTCAGCTGCACCGTAAAGGTCGATCTTCAGGAACCTTTCGAGTTTCGTGGCAAGGACGTCGTCGGGCTTCATCTTCGCGGTTTCCAAATGCCTAATCAAAGACGCTCTTTCGTTTATCTTGGCAGCAAGCTGGTCTTGGGATAGGCCCAACTTCTCCCTTGCACTTTTAATAGCTGTGCCGAAATCCTCCCGCAGTTCAAGCTCCTCTTCAATAATGTCAAACTTCGGAAACAGAGGGCTATTGACAGGCCTTGGCACAAAGCCCTGCGGGCGCACAGTTTCTTTAATGGCAGTGCCAAGTTTCGCATCGTTGTTGCAGACCCTGAGCTTAGCACCATCAACAAGAACGACTTGCGGCACTCCTCTTATCGAATTGCCACAGATTTCGCAGCTCAACTAATCAACTCTTCTGCACCTTACCCATTGCTGAAGATGCTTATTGCTTTAGTGATTTCACTATACGGGGGCGCTCTGGGAAACTGTCATCTGGATTGTATATATCGACACTCCGAACATTATTGTCCAATTGTACTGCTTCCCTTCCGAAACTTCCTTCTCACCCTCCATGAACGCAACGATATCCTTGGCCTGGGAGGCATCGACTTCAAGAGTTTCTGTCAAGTTTCCGGACTTTTCGTAAATTCCAGCTATTCTGTTGGAATACTTTAGATCAGCTAGTGCAATGGCTTCTATCAGCTTTGGAAACTTAGCAATGTCCTGCGCCGTGACAAACTTCACTCTTTGAGTAAGTTTTTCCATGCCACTTTTCTTAATTATTCTAAGCCATCCGGGCTGTTCAATATCGACAGATTTTGAAACATTAGATCGAGAGTTCAGGCGAGTAGAAGTTATGTCCTTCACAGTTGCAAGTTCGGGATCTGGGACAGACTGTATAACTTGATTTGAAAGTATGACAGGCTTCTCTTCTTTTTGGCCTATGGCTACAACAACCTTCTGGCTTGCTGGGAGAGGTGCATTCAGTACTGGGGGCAGGTCTAGCCACATGATTACCCATATCGAAGCGAGAATGGCTGCTGCAACCAGTGCTATCTTGTCCACAGCCCTTTCAATGTTCAAAAGGCAAGACTAGGATATAAGGCGTAGGGAAGCCTTTTTCCCCTCTTATTGCGTAGCCATAAAGAGTTGAAAGCACACGAAGCGAAGCTGAGGATGACGATAGACTACCTTTTTGGAAAGAATATCAGTTCTGCATTGCCCAAGAAAGGCTTCCGCTTTGAAATATCGAAGAAGACCAAGAGGATAAAGCACGTTTATCATAACGACGAATTATTCGGAACTTTCAGGCCTGACGGGACAATAGCATTGACAATTTACGCTGCAAAGATTCTTTCAAAGCATCGCTCGTTCAAGGACAATTGTATCACCATAAATGATGAAGTGAAGGAATTTGCAAAAGGAGGACGATCAGTGTTTGCAAAACACGTAGTTTCAGCAGGAGAATTTATCAGGCCGAATTCGGAAGTTGCAGTTCTGGATTCCAAAGGTGAGGTAATAGCTGTAGGCAGGGCCATTTTACCCTCATCATTAATGACTTCCATCAAGAGAGGAGTGGCAGTCAAGGTAAGGAAAGGAACTGATGGCTAAAGCATCCTGTACTCGTAGCCTAGATTTGATAATTCCTTCGTGATTTCCTTTATCTGGTCTCTTCTGGCTATTTCAAAGCTCAACAGCACATCGACTTTGCCGAGGCCTATCTTCTGGCCCAACCTGTCCTGCTGAACATCGAGCACGTTTGCATTCTTCGATGCAATTATGATGAGCAAATCTTTCAACGCACCGGGTCTGTCGAATAATTCTATGACCATCCTGACTATTCTGCCGCTCCTTGCAAGCCCTCTCTGTATTAATTGCCCAAGCAGGGGCATGTCTATGTTCCCCCCGCTTACGATCACGGCAACCTTCTTCCCTTCAAGCTCAGTTTTATGATGCAGTAGCGCTGCTAGTGCGGCCGCGCCCGCCGGCTCGACAACTATCTTCCCTCTTTCCAAAAGAAGGTAAACGGCCTCTGCAATTTCGTTGTCATCAACGGTAACCAGATTGTCGACGTATTCATTAACTATCTTGAAGGTCAGTTCACCGGGATTCTTTACTGCTATGCCATCAGCTATGGTTCTCTCCATCGTTATGTTCGTTATCTTGCCATTCTGCACCGAAGTTACCATTGATGGAGCTGCAGCGGCCTGAACACCTACGATCTTGACATTGCGGTGCTTCTCTTTCATTGCCAGAGCAAGACCAGAAATCAGGCCCCCTCCTCCAACTGGAGCTACAACAGCATCGACCTTCTCCAGATCCTCCAGTAATTCAAGAGCTACGGTTCCCTGGCCAGCTATAACGTGAGGATCATCGAATGGATGTATCATCGTAGCAGAAGTATCCTTTGCTATCTCTATTGCTTTGGGAAGTGACTCATCGAAAGTAGAACCCGCCAAAACTATCTTTGCCCCGTAAGAAGAAACTGCAGCGATCTTTGCAGGAGAGGCCATTTCTGGCATGACTATCGTACAAAGAATTCCTAGCTTTGAGGCTGCAAATGCTACCCCCTGAGCGTGGTTCCCTGCCGATGCCGCAATTACCCTCCTCTTTTCATCGTTCTTCAGATTGGCAAGTTTGTTGTAAGCACCCCTTACCTTGAATGAACCCGTCTTCTGCAGGTTCTCTAATTTTAGATAGATTTTTGATCCAGTAAGAGTGCTGAACGTAGCAGAAAAGTCTAGCGGTGTCTTTCTAGTGACATCTGCAAGAGCTTCCTTCGCCTGCAGTATATCATTATATGCTATTGTCAATGAGCAGGTGAACCCCAACGGTGAGGGGTTTAAACTTTGAGCTTTACTGTTAACAAGAAGTCATTTCGTTTCCGATATAACGCTTAATTGCCACAACAATGAATCAGCTTGAACCTATGAGCTCTGTAGAGGGTGCCCTAAAGAAGAAACTTAGCAAGGATGATTTCGAACTAGCATCCAAGCTGCTCAAGAGCCCAACATCAAAGATCAGAGACCTCATAGAGGATAAAATCAACGAGGCGCTGCAGGATTGAAAATTGCTAAAATAGACCTCGTGGGCTTTAGGGGCTTGCTACAAGAGTCCCTTGCTCTCAGCAACCTTACTGTGTTCTCTGGGGATATGGGAAGTGGCAAAACTTCAAAACTGCTTTCTATACTCTACTGCCTTACGGGCTCTGCGCCCGCAGGGCTTACCTTGGACGATTTGATCAACGTCGATTCAGACTTCATGTGGGTAAAAGCCACTACGGCCAACGGACAGGCACATACTATTGAGCGCAGGAAGAAGCGCAAGTCCGCCTCTACAATCAATACTAGCCTTGCAGAGATGCCTCCCTACGATGCAAGGATGTTCATTGAAGGCAGGCAGATAGCATCGTTATTCATAGGCGCAACTGCTGAAAAATCTCTCAAAATAGACGCAATGCTCGGCCTTGCAGAATACAACCAGATAGCATCAGAGATTTCGATACTGCCCGTTGAAAGAAAGGCCAATGAACTGAAGGGACTCAGAGACAAGGCCAAAGAGAGCAAAACAGCATCCGAAAAACTCAAGCAGATTACTGCCAACATGGGATCCATAGAAGCAAAGCTCAAGGAAGATTCAAAAAATGCTGATTCTTTGATCAAAGACTATCTCTGGGCTCAGAACATAGAGAAAACAGCAGAGGAGGCCAGAAAGGCCGAAGCCATGATACACTCAAAACAGACACTGCTTGGAAGCTACAGGAAGCAGAGGGCTTCGCTCCCATCATACGACGAAGCAATGAAGGACGAGTTGAACGAGCTAGAGGCAAGGCACGATGCAGTAGGGAGAAGGATAACCTTTCTTGAGGCTGCGATGCAGACACTGGACATCGAAGGGAAGAAGGTCGAAGAGCTGACATTGTGTCCGCTATGCGGAGCATTTCTAACTACGAATTCACTCTCAAGATTCAAAGGCTACGATGCCGAATACAAGACACACATTTCCGAGCTCATGTCCATGCGGGACGAGCTTGACGAAAAGCGGAAGCAGGTTGAGCAGGCTGACAAGAACAAGCAAAAGGTCGAATTCCTTACCAACCAGATAGCCGAGCTCGAACGAGAAATTTCATCGCTGAGCCAGTCTGTAAAAGCTGTTAGCGACCTGCAGAAGGCAAGGGACATAATTCGGAAGTATGGCGAAATTAGTCAGGAAAAGAGGGAGCTCGAAATTAGAAGATCGTCACTGCTGGAGCAGCAAGAGTCACTCATGGCTCTGCAGAAAGAACTGCAAGGAGTAGTCACGGAAGACCTTGACAAGAAAATTCTTCGCCTTGAGGAACTGCACGCAAGCCTGAAGAAGATAAAATCGGCTATGCTGGAGGCGCTAAGCGAAGCGAGGACATCGCACCTTGAAAAGATAAGGGGTTCTTTCAAGACCACATTCAGGAAGATTTACCCCTACGAGCGCTTTGTCGATGTTGATTTTGACACGCAGATGATTAGAGGGAAAGATGTCATGATCGTGAAGGCGATGGTCGATGGAAAGTGGATAACGTCGTCGCAGATGAGTACAGGTGAAAATGTGGCCCTGAGTTTTGCTTTACTCTATGCAATAAACGAGCTCGAAAAGTCTCCCATTTTGCTGCTGGACGAGCCAGAAGAAGGTCTGGACGAAAACGGCATACGAGGTCTCGCAGATGTCATGCGGAGTTTATCTGCCAACACGCAGATCGTACTAGCGACTAGGAATCAGCTCCTTTCGAAGCTCCTCTCAAGGTGATAACAAATATACGAATATTCTGACATGAAGATCATTGGTGTGATAGCTAGCGAATCTTCGGATACCAATGCGAGGGTAATTCTTAATGAACACGAAGAGGTCAATGTAAAAGCCGAAGACCTTGTGCTTGTGGAGAATAGGGACTCTTCAATGGTCATGGCAGTGCTACGCAGCGGTCATGGATCGAACGAAAACCTAAGGCCCGGAGGCTACCATCCCGGAGTTGCGTTTGCAAGAGTCGGAGGCAAGCCATCTACAGCCAAGGAAACCTACGATTTCGCATTAACCGTTATAGGAGAAGTCGGCAACGGGGTAAAACAGAACAAGAAAATCATTACGCCGGGATGCGAGGTCAGAATATTTGATGATGAACATGACCCGATGAAGTTTCTTTCAGGCAATGGAAACAATGAAACCATAGCTCACTATGAAGGACACCCAAACTGGAAGGTTCCCGTGCAAGCAAAATTCATTACTTATCATATTGGAATATTTGCGAGCACCGGCGGAGGAAAATCGTATCTTGCAAGGCATCAGGTCATCCCCCTACTCGAAAATGCTGGTTATTCTGTTTTGATTCTTGACTGGAAGGGGAGGGATTATGCCCCATATTATCCAAAGGACAGAGTTCTCAGTATATCTGATCTCGCCTTTGATCCCGATACTGTCGCACGCTATCTTGTAAAGAAGATGGGCAATTTCGGCTATTACGGTTCAAGCGGTTCAGTAATACAAGCAGTCGAAGAGGTTGTCTTGATTGACAAATGGAGAGGATTGTCGCCTGATGAATTCAGGCAAATGCTCGAAACTTCTGTCATCAAAGAAGTGAACCCGAACAAGGTCATGTCAGGAAAACCAAAGGAAGAGGAGCAGAGGTTCAAGAGAGGGTTATCTAGGCTCAAAAGTGAAGACATCCAGAACATTCTTGGCACTAAAAAGCCTGAAGATCTAATAAAAGAGGTTCAGAGGAAAAATGTCGCCATAGTCGACATGAAGAAAACAGGGAGGGATGAAAAACTTGCAATGTTTCTTACACTGGCAAATTACCTAATGGAGCAGATGCAGAACGATGAAGACCTTGATCTTGCTATGGTCATCGACGAGGGTCCTCAATACTGCCCTTTCAAGCCTGATGGAATCCAGAATCAAACTACTGAGATTATCATAGATATGTGTGCTTTAGGTAGGACTCACAAACTCTGCATGTGCCTGCTTTCGCAGGGCATTGCTGGAGAAATCGGCATAAATGCAGCGGTAAGGAGGAATCTGAACACGCAATTCGTAGGCAAGATTCATCCTTTGGATATGAACGAAGCGGCAAACTGGCTCGCTCCGTACAACATAGATCCGAAATTCCTGCTGTCACTACCTCCAGGCCGTTTTTATTTCATGGGAAGCATGAACGTTTCACCAATTCCACTGTTGATAACTTTTCCGATTGAATGAAAATGACAGAGCAGGAAGAAACTACAGCATGGGCAAAGATGCCTTCCCAGCTGCAGCATGAATTCATGGGCGATGCTGGGAGAGAAGCGGAAAAGGTCAAGAAGAGTTTGGCACAGAAACTGAAGAAGCTAGAGCGGCTAAAGAAATCCTTTGAAACGAAAAAGATTCCTGAAAATGATAATTGGAAGAAACTTCGCGTTGCTGCAGTGGATGGGTCCAATTCTCCTTCAACGAGCGAGAGGCTTGGCGTTAGATATGGAGCTTTTGCAGCGGGATTCATGATATTTGAGGGGAATAGAATCGTTGATGAAGGTTACAGATCAGGGAGCTACTCACAGGAGCAGCTTTCGGATAGAGATATTGCAAGAGACACCCTTTCGATGCTTAGGACAAGGTTAGAAAGGGAAGTCGCACTTTATTGTCTACAGAAGAATGTTGATTACATTCTGATAGATGGAAGCTTTTTCGGCTATGGAGCTGAGGCCCTCATGATCAATGGGAAGGATATTGGAGTTCAAGGCTATAACAATGGAAGTGAACTCACGCTCGATATTGGTAATAAGACCTGGGAACTGCTAAAGTCTGGAAAAGTTGCAGGTATCATAAAACGCACCAGAACATCTGTCATAGACGGTTGGCTGACTAAGATGAATGGAACAGCCGCAGAATGCTTGAATATGAACGACAAATATGCCATGACTTACATCCTACCTCTTAGACATTGGTTCGCGTTTGAGTGGTTGCTTGAGGAAAAGTCTGCACATCATTACCATGCAAGGTTTCGTAACGTCTTCAGACTCTTCATGGAGAAGGGAAGAAACTTATCAACAGATGTAATATGGGGGCGGACGAAAAAGAACTTTGAAAGGAACTGCATCCGCAATCTGCTTAAAACTGGAGCGCTTGTAAGTCAATCAGCAAGGTACTTTGTTAGATGTTCTGCAAACCCCCCGTTCCAGTTTGAAATGTTCGAAAAGGCTGATCCTGCTCCTCTGCTGCCATACTTCCTCGCATTTCATAATCCTGCAACAGGCCTCCCATGGCCCATAGATTTGATAGACGCTAACGTTTCCGTACCTCAGGGCTTTACAAAAGAGTTTGTTGACGAAGTTCAGGCAAGACTATTGCATGATCCTGAAATGAGTGATAAATTGAAGCTGATGGAGTTCTTCTCATACCTAAATCCGCAGAAGGAAGAGGAATAGAAATTATGATTCTTCGCGTGTCATAGTTTAACCTAGCACTAGAGTTACGAAACATAACCTCAATTCCGCTGTACTCATATAGTTGGGCGCAGTCCAAAGGAGGGAATTGCCTCTTGTCGCCGTCTGGGTTAAGGTGCTCTACGTCATCTGGAAGAAAAGAAGAATGGAAGCAGATCTCAACGTCCTCAAAGATGCCCTCAACTACAAAGATGAAAGGCAACTCAGGGACATCGTCCCGCGTCTGATCCACGAGGGGTTACTCGAAGTAGAGCGTCGGCTTGGGAAGCCGGACGTATGGCGGGTCACGCGTGATGGTCGTACCAAAATCAGGTTCCTGACTTTCCCAGTGGTAGCTTATGCAATATTGATTGTCTTCGGGTTCGCCGCGATAGCGGGGGGCGTTAACTCATTCATGTTGAAAGTGCAAATACAGCCGTCGGATCTGGTCGGTATCGGATCTACCATCCTGACGTTCGGGGTTTTCCTCTGGCTGATGAGTCGGAACCTCGAGAAGGAGATTCTCAGGGTGGAGAACCAAGATGAACCTAGCCAGTGATGGATCTCCCTTGTCAAGGAGAACTAATCCCTGCAAAGGGACGAGCAATCCGTTATACCTAGTTCTTGCATAAGTAGAGCGAAAGCAAATGCATCCGACAATCGCGCTGTGGATTATAGGAATCGCGCTAATAGTTGCATCTTGGTACATCCCAGACGGCATCGGCTTCCTGATATTAGGAATCGTGTCGCTCGTCGTTGGGGCTGTCCTAGGGCTCAGGTCCGAGGGAGCTGGAAGAACCTAGCATGATAACAGTGGCCGCCATCAAGATTGGATTTATGAAGAGGCAGGTACTCTACTCTTCCGTCTTGTTGTTCAGTGCGGCATACGCCCTGTCCCCACCCGCCTTAGTTCTCAGGTTGGTTTTGCTCGTTGCGATATGGCTGTCCGCAGAACTCACTTTCATACTCTTCGTAAGGGGTCTCGTCAAAACGCCATTGGAGCTATACTTCTCAAGGAAAAGCCTGAAACCCACCGAAGTTGCCGAAATTAGGGAGGTTGCTCAGAAGGTAGGGGTACACCTTCCTGAGAAGGCGTTCTGGCTTACCGAAAGGGACATCACTGTAGCGACTAATATCTACTCAAAGAAGATGCTCCTGAACAAGAACTTGGTTGGAAAGCTCACCGGGGATGAACTGCGCTTTGTGGGAGGACATGAAATAACTCACATAATTGAAAGGACGCGTTCTTTCGTCTTGCTCGTTGCGTACGGGGTTGGCGCGACTTTGGTTGCCGCAGTACCGCTTGCAATCTTGGGCCTCCCATCCACGCTCATCTCTTTGCCTGCTTCTGCTACCATGATTATTGCGATATGCTCCGCTCTGCGAAAGATGGAACTTCGCGCTGACCGTGGAGGGGCTAAATTCGTCTCGTTTGATGTGGCTGAAAGTGCAATGATTAAGGTCTATGACGAGTATGGGATAGACTTCGCCAGCGACACACATCCCTCTGGAAATACTCGTATTAGGAATCTGAAGAAATTTTACAATCAGCTCGCCACCGAAACCCAAAAAGAGCTGGGCGCCGGAGGCGAGCTAGGCTAGGTTTTAGAGCCTCTGCACATAAAATAATGGAACATCTGAAGAAGGATAACGCAAAGGAAAAAAATAACGAACCATAATGCCTGCCCATGGCGGTCCTTCGCAAAATCCTTGTTGCAGTTGACGGCTCCGAAGCTTCTGTAAAAGCTACAGACTTTGCACTCACGATAGCTAAGAACAATGAGGCAGAAGCAATCTTCCTTCACGTGATAGAATCCGCTAAAGCTGCAAAGGGACTCGAAGAGGAGGTCGCTCCTACGCAGAGGCTTCCCGAACCTGCTGGCAAGATTTACCTTGAATCCATCCTTCAAAAAGTAATGAAAAGGTACGAAACATTGATTCAAAGAGGCGGGGTTAAGCATACGGAAAAGGTGCTAGTTGGAAAGCCTGCAGATAAAATTGTAGAAACTGCAAAGAAGCTTAAGGTGGATATGATAGTGCTTGGCTTTGTGGGGGTAAAAGGGGTTAGAAAGGTTGGCGTCCTCGGGAGCGTCTCGAGGGCAGTTTCGGAAAAATCGACAGTGCCCGTAACTATCGTTCCACTATAAATCACAGCAGTTTTCCATCTATACCGTGCTTGAACCTGTATTGAAAAAGAGCAGAGGTTTTGATTATATCTGCCTGAATGTAAATGACGGAGGCAAGGACATTCGACTTTCCTGCTTGGGAAGGCATGGCAGGGTAAGGTTGCCAATATCAGAGCATACAAGGAAGAAGATAGAAGAAAGATTTGGGGATAAAATAGACTGGGAAGACTTGGAGAACAAGATACGCAAGTTGCAAGTCCTACAAAAGTCCAATTTCCAAAGGTTTTAAGAAAGCTCTTTTGGCTAAACAAGTTATGTCCAAGAAGGCCCGAGGAAAGAGCAACACATTGAAAATCGCTGCAGGTGTGATTTTGGTTCTCTTTGTTGCATCAGGAGCTTTGGCGGCTATAAGCGGTTTGTTTAGTAGCCCCAGTCAGCAGCAGACGACCGTGCAAAAATCTGCTCAAGAAGTAGCTGTAATCGAGACCAACATGGGTACGATAGTCTTCAAGTTCCATCCCGAGGTCGCTCCCAAAACCGTAGAGAATTTCAAGAAGCTTGCAAATTCAGGATTCTACAATGGGACTCACTTTCACAGAGTGATTCCAGAATTCATGATACAGGGAGGAGACCCGAACAGCAGGAGTTCAAACAGGTCAATTCATGGAATGGGAGGCCCAGGCTATAAGATACCCGCCGAGTTCAGCAAGCTTTTGCACACGAGGGGCATGGTTTCGATGGCAAGGGGGGAGGACATCAACAGTGCAGGCTCGCAGTTCTTTATTATGGTAAAGGATACTCCAGACTTGGATGGAAAGTATACGATCTTTGGCGAGGTTATTCAGGGAATGGATGTTGTTGATAAAATTGTCAATGTTAGGAGAGATGGAAATAATAACCCGCTAGATCCCGTAATAATGAATAGGGTCTACATAAAACAGGGTTAGCTGCTGACAAAACTAGATAATTTCATTTCAAAAGCTGCAATAGGATTCCTCATCCCCAGATTCTGCAGGACTTCTGGGTGAACCTCTCCTATAGAGCCGCACCTTTTGCCATTGTACACTATCTCAGCAGTTCTTCCTTCTATGAAAGGAGGCATCTCTGCCGCTTTGGTTAGAATCTGAACTCCAAAAGCCTGCCTGACAAGTGCTGAAAGGTAGGAGTGAATTTCTGTAAAATTAGCAGATGAATGAGAAACTGCTCCTGCAACCCTGTACTCCTCAATTATCACTCCTTCTTTCTTTATGAAGACCTTGCCTATTTCGAAAATTTTTTGAGGATACTCTTCATGAATGTTTTTTGATAATGTGAGCAGAATAGTTGGCAGCATCGAAGGTTTGAGCACTTCATGTTCTGCACTCTTGCTCTTGTCAACTCTGATCAATTGCGCATCTATTCCTGCATTTTTCAACAGGTCTTCTCCGACAAGACTAAAGTTCACGACTTCCAGCATGCCCAAGCCCATCGCAGTCTCGCGAACCCTCGAAAGCTCCACCTGCAACGGATTGTACTTGCCGACTGCCTTGGAAGCTGGGAAGGAAAGCTCCATCCTGAATATTCCATATCCCAAGGCAATCTCCTCTACCAAGTCTACAGGATGTATGATGTCTATTCTGTACCCCGGAACCTTTGCAACGATTTTATTTGAATCTGCTTTAGATTGTAATCTAGCCTTCCTTAAACTCTTCACCATTTCCTCTTTGGTCAGTTGGAGACCAAGAAGCCGATTTGCGTATTCAACATCAACAGCTTCCTGCCTTGCAGACAAATCTGGAGTTATCAAACTTTGATCAGGGTATGGTACCTTAACAGATTCTATTAATGCCCCAGCATCGCTGAGGGTAGTTGCGACCACTGCAAGAGCGTTTTCAGCCGTTTTCAGGTCGGTTGCAGTTATGTCAATGAACAAGTTTTTGGTGCTGCTCGAAAGGCGTGTCAATTCTCCGTTGATGATTGGGGGAAATGACAATACTCCTCCAGCGGAATCTCGCAGAAGGGGATACTTGCTGAACTGGTTTACCAGATGCGCATACTCTCTTCCAGTGCTGGTCGAGGTCAGAATGTCCTGCATGGACATGCTCTTGGTTTCGTTGAGTGGAACAAACAAGAAAGTTGGTTCGACTGCAAGGTACTCCAGCGGAGGTTTGAGCACATCAAGATTGTGTATCCCTATCGAAACCTTCTTTCTCATTCTGCCTATGCCGTTGTGCAAGTCCTCTTGGAGGGCGATTATCTGTCTGATAGATTCGTCATCAAGTTTTATGTTTCTTGCAACAGCCGCAACGATAAATGGCCTGATGCTCTGGACAGATTTGTCCACTTTGACAATAATCTTACCTTTGGAAACATTATAATCTTTCCATGCGGTTTGGAGCTCAAGGAAACTATTCAATGCTTTTGCTATGCCGTAATCAGTTGCAAAATCAGGTCTGTTAGGGTTGTATTCTATTCGAAGATAGTCTTCAGTAACTTCTTCAAGGTCCAAGCCGAGATAAGGAATTGTCTCCTCCAGCTTCTTCTTGCTCACCTGCCCTTTGAGCATTGAATTCAACCTTGCAAAGTATACTTGGACTACCGGCGTAAAGATGCACCCCTTAACCAGTTCAGGTTGTTGCCGTAGATTTCCCGAATGTCTTCCATGTTATAGCGAAGCATTACAAGTCTCTCAAGACCTAGCCCCCATGCAAGCACAGGATTCTTAACTCCTAGAGGGAGAGTAACTTCTGGCCTGAATATTCCCATGCCTCCCAGTTCCAGCCATTTGTCGAGGTTGTCGAAATACACCATAGATTGCAGTGATGGTTCAGTATATGGGAAGTATGTAGGCCAGAACTTTGTCTTCTGGAAGCCGAGTTTTTGGTAGAACTTACCCAGCAGGCCCATTATGTCCCTCAAGGTGACATTCTTACCAACAACAATTCCCTCTACCTGATGGAATTCGACTATGTGCTTGTAGCTGACCTTCTCGTTTCTGAATACTCTTCCAACTGAAAATACCCTCGCTTCTTCTGGTTTAGTATCTGCTAGATACCTAACAGTGGTACATGTAGTATGAGTTCTGAGTACGGTTCTTTCTGCCTCCTCGAGTTTCCATTTGTATCCCCAGCCCTTTGAGCCAGTCCCTCCTCCGTTGATGTGAGCATTTGAAACGCTCTGCAAGATCGGTGGAGACGCTGGGTTCCTGCTCTGCTCCCCTGCAAGATAGAAGGTATCCTGCATTTCTCTTGACGGATGGTCTTGAGGAGTGAAAAGTGCATCAAAGTTCCAGAAGCTTGACTGTACCAATGCACCTTCAATTTCCTCGAAACCCATTGAAACGAAGATCTCTCTGACTTCGTCTATGAAATTTTGAAGAGGGTGCTTCTTGCCGGGGAATATTGCAGGGGCTTGCTCCTCGACATTTAGGGGCCTGAAACTTGCCTCCTTCCACTTGCCTGAAACTACGATTCCTGATGTCAAAACATCAATCTCATTTTCAATTCTAACTTCAACTGGGACTTTGGCACCAGCATCAGTCAGCTTTAAAGTTTGAATCTGTATAGTTTTTAGTTGGATGAAGTTCGGTCTCTTTGAAAGAGTTGTCAGCACTTTCTTCTCTTCTGCAGTCAAAGATTCAAGCAAAACAGGTTTGCGCGACAGCTTCGATAGCAGTTTTTCATCATCCGTTGGTGGAGGGATGGATTTCAGTAGCACCAATGTTTTGTCAGCCTCTTTCTTCATCTCTATCCAGCCCAGAGCTCTTGCAGCTCCCAATGCTCCTGAGAAAACACCCTCGTCAAGTCCGGATAACCTTGCTAAATCCTGCAGGGATGCAATTTTCCTCTCAACAAGCGTCGCTAGAATCTTCCTTTCAGGCAGACCTTCGGCAACAGCTTTCCTACCTTCATCTCCTATTGCAATTTCAAAAATTTTCTGCTGAGAAATTTCTACATAGTTCTTCTCCTTCAACCACTCTAGTGCCCTCCTTACCTGGTCAGCCCCTATCTCTGCCTTGATGCAGATTTCCTCAATTGTAGCTGACTGTGAATTTTGAAGGACATGCAGAACCTTCTTTTCGAGAGTGTGCAATGGCGTTGAACTCAAAGAAAATCTAGTCCTTTACCATGAACTTGTCAAGCATCCCCTTGGCCTTCTCCCTCTTCTTCTGGTGCTCCTTCAGAAAGGGCTTTAGCTTGGAGGCAAAGATCATCTTGCATTCTCCGCAGAGCATCTTGCCCGTCTTGCAGTCGTCGTAAAGTTTCTTTAGTTCTTTATCATCAGGGACAAAAAGGAATTCGTAATTATGATAAACAGGGCATATGTCGGCTCTCCCTCCAAGCCTCCTCTGCTCTTCTGCAGTATCCCTCCCTCCCGTGTAGGAGCTCATTATCTTCTTGACAGCGACATCAGGATCATCAGTAGTGAAGATCGCAGTCTCTGGTTCGCTCGCGCTCATCTTCCCTCCCTTTCCTAAACCCGGTACGAGCTTGTTGTGAATCTGTGCAGGCTTATAGTATCCTAGCTTTGGGGCAACTTCCCTAGCTATGCCTCTCCAGTATGGGTCTTGATCGATCGATGCAGGGATCAAGCAGGGAATGTTCTTACCCTCCAATACAGATGGCAAGAAGCAGGGTGCAGCCTGCAGGGCTGGAAAGAAAATCATCCCTATGTTAGTAGTGTTCTGGAAGCCGAATACCGCTTTGACAGTTGAGAAATTCACGTGCTTTGCAATCTCCAGAGCAATCTTGTACAACGTCTTGACGTATTCTACGTTTGAGAAGATGAAGGTCTTTTTAGGGTCGAAGCCCAGCGCTATGACATCAAGGGCATTTTCATAGGTGAAGCTCATTGTAGTCTTGAGTGAAAGTTCCTGATTGAAGAGGAACTTCTCATCATCTGTCATCTGGAAGTATAATTCAGCTCCGAATCTATCCTGCAACCATTTGGTAAATATCCAAGGCACTAGGTGGCCCAGATGCGTGTGCCCAGAGGGCCCCCTGCCAGTGTAAAGGAAGAACTTCTCTCCCGCTTCATATCTATCAAGTATCCAGTTCATGTCCCTGTGCGAGAAAAACAAACCTCTCTTCAGGAATAGGTGCAGTTCCCCCGCATCCTTCTTTATCCTCTCCAGAAGTTCACTATCAACCTTCGTCGTCCCAAAATCCCTGATTAGCCTTTCATAATCTATCTCTCCCCTTACCTCCCACGGGGTGACGACGAACTCTTTCTCCTCGCTCAAACCGCTATCAGGCCTTTAGGCAACTGCAGAACTAAATTCGCTTTAGAACCTTTCCCTCTTTGTCAATTTCTCCTCTTCTGATCCTCGTGCTTGAAATCGGCTTGCCATCCTGAGCCGCAACGAAATCCATTATGACAGTTTCAAGAGGCTTTAGACCTCTCTTTGACCGCTCTTTATTTGCCATCCCAACTCTGAGAGCAGTTTCCTTCGTCACTACTATTGCTTGGACATCTTCCTCGATTACTGCAGGGCCAAAATAATCTTCGAGCTTGTGTATTTCATATCTACGCTTTGGAAACTTGGCACTTAGGAAACTCTTGAGAGCTACAATTCTCTCCTGATAGGGCTGGTCTGTGCGCTTTGCAAGCTTGGCAGCAAAAACATCTGACGTGATTCCTATGATCACTTTTCTACCTACTTCAAAGCATCTTAAGATCAGGGCTTCATGGCCTCTATGGAAATGGTCAAAGGTGCCTCCCACAGCAACAACCGAATACTTTCTGCTCAAAGCGGGGAATGGTTAAAACCCCTTGAATTTCAGTTTTAGCTGTAGATGTCGCAGGTTTCGATACCACAGGAGTACTTCAAGGCTGGTAAGATTGCAGGAGAGGTTAGGGAAGCGGTAAGGAAGCGCTCACTGCTGGGCATGTCACTTCTGGAGATTTGCAACTTCGTTGAAGGGATGTCGAGGCAGAAGGGAGCAGAACCGGCTTTCCCATGCTGCGTCTCAATAAATAGCACAGCGGCACACTACAGTGCTCTGCTTGAGAACGAATACGTGCTGAAAGAGGGCGATATCATCAAGATAGACATGGGCTCGCATATCAATGGCTATCTCGTCGATACTGCAATAACAATGTCATACAACCCTGAATACGATTCTCTGGTTCAAGCCACTGAAACTTCGCTCAACGCTGCGATAAAGGCTGCAAAAGAAGATGTGCCTGTGGGCTACATCGGCAAAGTAATCGAAGACACTGCAAAGAGCTGGGGCTTCAAAACAATATCAAATCTTTCTGGCCATTCCATCGAGCAATACAGAATCCATGCAGGAGTCTCGATTCCAAACGTATGGATTTCTGCAAACAGCAAGCTCAAAGCCAACACTATCTATGCTATAGAGCCCTTCTTGACCGTGCCCGAAGGGGCAGGGTATGTCGTGGAGGGCTCTGCAAAGCCGATCTATGCAATGTCTTCACGAAAGAAGACCAACGACAAGAAACTTGATGAGGTTGTGGATGAGATATGGAACACAAGGAGAACCCTTCCGTTCACTCCCAGATGGTACTGGGACAAGTTCCCTAAAGCAGAGCTCAGTAAGATGCTCGATAAACTAGTGAAGATGAGGATTTTTAGGGTCTATCCAGACCTAATAGAAGCAAGAGGGGGATTCGTGGCGCAGTTCGAGCATACGATCGTACCTACGTCTACTGGGGCTATAGTACTAACTCAGGCTTAGCGACGAGGCGGCTGCTCTGCAAATATAGCAATTATCATGGTATTACCCTTGCAGCTCTGGCATGGGTTTCCTGCAGCGAATACATAGTCACCCATCTTGAAGGCCCTCTTGTTCTTCATGTGGCAGTTCAGACATTCGTCAACAGTAAAGACGGGCAGTTTCATCCTCTTCTCAGAAGTCGTCATTGGTATAGGTGCAGCCATTACTGGCCAACTCCCAGCGAATTGCCAACTCCGACGATGAGAACCTTATCACCTTCCTTTGTCTTTTCTTCGATAATCCTATTCAACAAAGCGTGAACCTTCTCCGCGGAGTCCGCGATCTCCTTCTTCATGACTGAGATCGCGTCCACTATTGACTGCTTGATAACGATAGCATAGAGAGGTATGTTGTGCTTTGTTGCCACTGCCTCGATCTTGAACCTGTCAACTCCAATGCCTCCTATGGCAGCTCCTATCCCTTCTGCAATGTCGCCTGTCTTCTCTCCCTCCAGCTTCAATGCTGCGTCAATCATGACTATTGTGTTAAGTTCGATCTTCGTCTCCTCTATCATCTTCTGTATTGCCGTACCTGGCTGGCCGACATTGCCTCCCGGTCCTTCTGCCTTCAGCAAATACAGCGTCCTTCCGTTCATAATGCCTTCGCTGTATACCGTGTCCCGTGCAACGTTCTTCTTCTCCTTGCCGAGCATCATCTTCCCTATTATCATGGGGCCGATGCCATCACCTATGGGTTGAACCTGCTTGAAAGCGTCAATGGCTCCAATCAGCGCATCGGCTTCTTGCAAGATCAGCGGCATTATCATTTGCAGTTGAACCAGAACATAGATACTCTTCGTCCTGTCGCCAAGAAGGTAGAAGTGTCTAACAATTTTGTATATGTAGTTCAACGATGTTGCAACTTCGATCATGTTCTCGATGGTGCTCGTCCTTACGGGGTCCACTGCTGGGGCTATCTTCTTGACCTCTGCCCTGACCCTCTCGTCTCTTAGCGTGACAATATGCTCAAGTTTCTGCATTACGCCGCTGGGGTCGATATCGACGGGCATGATGGTGAAGTATTCCAAGAACTGGTCGACGCGGTTTGTAATCTCTGGAGATTGACCAACGGTAGTTGTGAGATAGTCTATGGCTTCCTTGCGCGACCTCTCCTTCATGCCCTGCAGCTTCTTCACCGAGCGAGATATTTCATTAAGAATCAGCATCGTCTGGAACCTCTGTCCATAAAGAAGGAAGATGAAGAACGGAACGTAGAATAGTAACAAACTTAAGATTGGGTTAGACAGTAAGCTGTCTTGTGGCACTAACTGCAATGGTGCGAATCCGAGCACTAAATCTCTCAAAATATCACTATCTTTTGATTGTTATCATAACTGCAATAATCCCTTGATAAAAGGGTTTTTGATTTGAGAGAATAGGCGCCGGCACCACTGCTTCGCAAGACCTCACGGACCTTACTAACACAGTGGCGACAACGGGTTTAACTTCCGGGTTCGGAATGGGACCGGGTGTGACCCCGCCACTATGGCCGGCTAGAACGTTATGGAAAAAGCGGGAGTACATTAAGTTTGCCATTGTGCTTCTGCATGCAAAAGTCCCCCCCATATAAAACGCCAAAGATGAGATTATTTTCTTGGGAACTTGGTTGGTTTGACTGTAAGAGCCATTACTATTGCATTGGAGCCATCTGGATAGTATTTCCTTAACGAGGATATTTTCTTGAAACTGTGAGCAGAATAAAATGAAACTGCTTCTTGATTTCTTACGGAGACCTGCAGTTCAACGTTATTGATATTCTCGGGAAGGCTCTGCAGAGCAGCCTCTAGCAGCATCGAGCCTATGCCTTTTCTTCTGTATCCATGATCGACGGCAATTGAAACTATTGTAGCCTTAGCTTCATCATAAGAAAAGATGATGTAGCCTGCAATTTTTTCTCCGTCTCTGGCTACCAAGAAACCCGCATTATCCGTAACAATGTAATACCAAAAAGTCTGCTTGTTATAGGGAAACTTGAATGAGCGCCTTTCAATTTCGAGTATTGCATCTATGTCTTCATACCCGCACTTGCTGATTTCTATCATTTGTTTTCAGTTTCCTAGAAACGTGCAGATTTTCTTCGATGAAGAAGCGCCATTTTTTATCAACAGCTCTGACTATCCCTATCCTTGAGGACTTTCCGATTTTAGAATTCATTTTATCATTTGATCTTGCAATGTAAAGCTCTCCCTTCGTACATAGGTCTGCGGAATTTTGTTCCCTTGTTATCTTCAGTGCCTGCGTAAGCTTCCCGGGGCCCGAGCCTATATTTGTCAAAACTGAAGTCTTCCTGTTCTGCATCATCGATCCTATTCCCTCTATCGGTTGCATTGCCCTGATTAGTACGGCTCCTGCAGGAAGATTATCTCTTGCAGTCGCATTTAGGCAGAAATGGTTTCCATAAGTGAAGTAAATGTAGGCACGTCCTTGTTCTCCGAACATTACAGCATTCCTATCTGTCTTTTTCCGATAGGCATGGCTTGCAGGGTCGTTATGAGCTCCATACGCTTCCGTTTCTACTATCCTTCCGACTAACATTCTGCCATTAACTTCTCTGACGAGCAGCTTGCCGAGGAGGTCTTTTGCTACTTCTACAGTATCTCTGCAGTAGAACTGCCTGCCAAGAGGCTTCATCTCTTTGTATTGTCATCCTATTGGATAAAACGGTTGCAGTAAAACTAAAAGCCTTATCAAAATCCTATTCTAAATTAGAGTATTGGAAGTAGATTTCAGCTTCAGGAACTATTTCCCCATTGTATGTTTTTCTAAGGCTGAGGAGAAAGAATTACTGATATCCCTACCTGTCTTTGTTAAGGAATTGATACGCAATGACGGTTTTGAAGTTTCAGATCTGCTCAGCTGGATAATGGTGCATGAAACATGCCATACCTTGGAAGACGATGGCTCTTCAACGTTCGAGACTGTATGATACGTAAGCCTTTTTACTTTATGTAATTGCATGCAAAGTCAGGGGATGTAGCCAAGCAAGGTATGGCGTCAGCTCGTTGCCGCTATGGGCTCCAGAAGATTAACCAAACTTTGGGTCAGCTGATTACAAGATGATGTAGCTTTGGAGCTGCGGTGACCCGGAGATCGTGGGTTCAAGTCCCACCGTCCCCACCATATCTCTCTACATTTCTGCCTTGAAATCCAGCTTTCGATCGTCCCTGCTGACCTGTCGAGAAAAACGTTTCTTTTGTAGCTAGGATTGAAACATTTGCGGTATTAATCCACCGATCTTGCAGGAATCTTGGGTTTCGTGTGATCTCAAGTGTCAAATGTTCACGAATATATGCTTAGAAATATAGAGGAAGAACTCCAAAGGCGCGTGGCTGAGTTCACCGATCTCTGATTCGTTGACACAGGGGATTTCTTGCTGAAACTTAGGAAAAGGCTTCATAAATATTCTTCTTTATTTTCAAAATGTAATTTCTGGTTAGGGGCGTGAAGGCTCACAACTTGCAATGGTTCTGTGTTCTCTATGCTTGAAGACCAGAGGCCGTCACATTGTTTCCAGCAAAGTTATCGAGTAACCTCCCTTCCTGTCAGTTCCATCTCTTGTCTGATGATACACATCTTCCATAACTTTCGATCGGAAGTAAGTGGAACTAATGAAGTTGAATAATTTTTCTGCCTTTCTTCCATTCATAGATGTCTCCAACGACCCTTCCTCGAATGCTAGACGGTACTGTTCCAGTTCAGCCAACTTTGCTCTTTCAGTTTTTGCATACTCGACGCGGATACAAATGCCTCCCTTTTTCAGTAAACCATGTAGGTTTCTAGAAACGACCTTGCCTCTTAGTAATGAATCCAACCACATCTGCACATCATCAGCAACTGTTATATCTTCAACATTGGGGTTTCGCGAGGCCGCAAGAAACTGGGCCACCGCCGCATCCTCTTCATTGCGATAACCATTCTCATAATAACGTTGCTGATCAGTAGAACCCCAAAGAATCTGAGGAAAGCAGAAAACTATTACATCAGCTTTTCCTTGCGGCAAGGTAAAATCGGGAAGCTCAGTCCTGATTAATTCTACCCATTGTGAGGAATTTGTTCCCAAGCGTTTTAACCTCTTTTTGGCAAGTTCTAGCATAAAGGCTGACCCGTCAATTCCAGTGAATCGACATTCAGGAAAACGGTTAAGCAGGGGCACAAGCAGATTCCCCGAGCCACACGCGTAATCAATAACAAGCTTAGGATTATTTTGAAGGAATGAATGAATGTCGTTTGCTATGTTGCTGTACGCATAAGCATGGGGCCGATTGTTGCTTAGTTGTTTCCACCATCTTCCGACCTTTCCGTTATATGCTTCGGTCCCAAGTGTCAGCTCATGAATTAAGTCTGTTTGGCCGCGTTTCATGAACATATCACTAATCCCATCAAGATATATGGATAGTTTCAACGACATTTGACTTCATCAAGTGATCTTAGTTGGTAGATTATACTTTTCTAATACCCGTCCTCAGCATACTAATCAGTAATCTGGGAGTATCTATTACGATATGCAAAACATATCAAGTCAGCCCGCAGAATCAAGATAATCGCAAACCCAGTCATTAAAGGAGATGTCATAGATATAGGTCTGCTAAGAGCTACCCTGGTAGAGGTTGGCGATGGCGAAAGGCTTCCTAGAAAGCTACCAAGCACTGCATATGGAGGCTCACCGTTAGCTATCTTCAGAATTGCTAGATAGTAGTTCTAAGGTTCTGTTAACTTGATGGGCGATAGCGCGCGCTCGTCAAAAGGCTAAAATGCGAGGAAATGCTAAGAGTCTATAGGCAAAAGCGATGCCGAAGTATATGTGTAGTCTCTGCAAGCATATCATAGAGACTGAAGAAACTCCTCTCACATGCGGGAGCTGCACTGACCACACCTGTATGTTCGAAGAATACTCTGAAGAAGAACCGGCCGTAACCTAGAGCAAGATACACTCATCGGCGTTTGGGTGCTAAGCGCGGCTCTCGTGTTGAACACATACTTGTATATCAAAGAACCCATTTCCCAAGTTCTCATG
This sequence comes from Nitrososphaerota archaeon, assembly GCA_024860875.1. Lineage (GTDB taxonomy): Archaea > Thermoproteota > Nitrososphaeria > Nitrososphaerales > UBA57 > VHBL01. The sequence continues at coordinate 57,953 of JACPSZ010000001.1, forward strand.
ATGAAAGGCTTTGGGGCAGGTCACTATCTCTTAGTTTTGTCTCTTTTGGCAAACTATGAGAGTGACAATTCCACCTGTCATTCTTTTCATGCTCAATAATTCAAGACCTGATTCCGAAGCGAGACTTTCTATCGCAAATTCCCACTTGCTAGACTTGATCACCTGTGGGAGGAATTCTAGCACGTCCCCGAGTCCTCCATGTATCGGTCTTATTATCCGTGAAAGAATCGGCAGTATGGCAAACACGTATAGCCCGACAAGAACTCCTATGGATCCGCTTGGCCGCGAAAAGTCGTAAAATACTGCTGTCCCATCTGCTTTTAGTATCCGTTCAACCTCCTTCAGAAACTGAGCCAAATCACAATATTTCAACACATAACAAGAGGTCACTACATCAACAGAGGTGTCCTGCAGAGGGAGCACCTCCGCCAAGCCTTTTACGAAGGTAACATTCTCACGATGACTAGATCTCGAAGCTTTGGACATCATTTCGGAATTGATATCGAGACCTATGATGCGTCCATTCGGGCCTATTCTATCTGCTATCCGAAGTGTCAGAAGCCCCGTTCCAGCAGCGACATCCAACACAGTGTTTCCAGACCTCAAGTTCGCTACGGAGATGAGCCTGGCCTTCCAGGATTTATCAAATCCGAGCGTCAGCATTACTAGCGAGCGGTCGTATATCTTGTAGAAGCCCTTAAAGAGGTTGTCCACAAAGTTTTTGTCAATTCCGCCAGATTCAAGCCAAGGTATCCTCAAATCAACGAATTGCTTACCTAGAAATCTAATTAACTTTTTAAATGCACAAGAATAGATCGCACAATGCAACATTTTCCAGTTGAACCAGATCTCGTCTATCCTTGGAATAAGAACGTCTGGCTCTTCTCTCTTCGCCTTCCGTTCAGTTTTGTTTTCTTGGGATTGATAACTATAACTCAGGCCTTAGCTCCCGACTTTCATCTTGATCGTTATGTGATGACCCTCTTGGCATCGTTCTTCGGCCTGGTGGTGGGAGCCCATTTCATCGATGTTGCATCGAATGCAAAGAAGTTCTCACCATATTTTGCCATACCCAAGAAGTTAATGCTTGCAATTGGATTGTCGTCAGTAATTGTTGGTATTCTGATAGGAACCTACATGGCTGTGACTTGGTCAATATGGTTTTTCTTGTTTGTGATTATCGAGGGATTGGTTGCTGTCTTGTATCCCCTGCAAAAACCTAGGATGATGCACAGTTATGCATCCTTTGCGGCAAGTTGGGGCTTGATCCCAGTACTAGCTTCCTACTATATTCAGGCCCTGAGTTTGAGCCTTCTTGCCGTAGGAATAGCTATATTTTTTGCGTTCAGCGTCACTATTATGCACCACCTTGCTGTCATTAGCAAAAATTCTGCCACTAGTAGAGATGCGTTTTATCTGTTGTCTTTGTACAGATATTCGGTATACATTACGTCCCTTGTACTGCTCTTCTCGAGATTTGTGTGAAATAATAATTTTTTCGTCCTAGAACATCATGGGCACATCAGTTGCTGGTAGAAGGTATTAAGGGCGTTATCTACAAGCGATTTCAGAACAAGGTTTAAAGCTTACGTGAATAAAGACGTCATGTTTGCGAGTCTGCCCTAAATGGAATGTTGTGCCATTTCCCCTTTCTCGTTTCAGAGCTTCCCTCGTTTCCTAATGCGTAACTCATGTCTTTACGCTAACTTCAACACCATCCTTGACGCGATCCATGAACTCTAGGGTAGATTCATAATAAGTGCTATTGTACCTCATGGACTTCCTTACGTATGAAAGATAGTTGGACATTTCTTTAGCGAATACACCTGCATTGTCAGCTACAATAACACTTCCTTTATGCAACTTCTCCTCGGTCAGCTTTAGATACGTCAGATATTCATGTTTCTCGGCATCAAGGAATAGGAGGTCGATTTTACTTTCGATAGTTCGTAGAACCTTCTTTGCGTCGCCGATAATTACTTGAATCCTATCTTCAAATCCAGCCCTCTGGATGTTACTCCTAGCGATGTCAGTACTCTTACTGTTCATTTCAATTGAGAAAATTTTCCCATCATTAGGTAAGAATCTGGCCATCCGAATTGCAGAATAGCCTATGAAAGTTCCAACTTCAACCACAAGTTTCGGCTTTGTTCTTTTCACCATATCATCTAGAATCTTGCCCTTTTGAGGCCCAATGACTGGTATGAAGCTCTTTTCTCCCTGCTTCTCTATTTCTCTAAGAACCTCTTCTGCCGTATCCATTCAGGGATCCATATTTACGGGGGGTATGCCTTTAATTGATTTTTACCTCCTGCAGTCAGCGATAAACAGCTAAACTCTAAGGTAATGTCATACGTAGGGGCGCAATAGCACGGGTTGCGGAACCAGCACCAATTTACCTGCATCTAGGCTGTAACAAAATAGATTGACCCAAGGTTTTTGTAAAAGAATTGAAAGGATGCAGACACTCACCGAGATAAGCCGACTCGAACCATTGTGGTATCAATCCACCTTGTAGCACCGTACCTTTGTCCAAAAAGAAGGGAAAGAGGATTTAAATCCCGCCTCTGTGGATGTCTTACGCACCTGTTGAGCTAAAAGTATCTAGAGATTGCATGCCCGTACAGGTCCAAATCTCGTCGACCGCATTTACATATTCGGTCTGGAATGCCCAAAGGTAGCCAATAAAGCAAGACCCATCACTCGGGGTGAGTGCTTTTCTACCTTAGATTCAAATTCCTCCCCAAACCACGAAGGTTATTACACCTCGCTCAGAAGACTCTGCTGATCTGGATTGGTTGAGCCTGTTAGATGCCCTTACTGCGAGTCGGAGTTCTTGAATAGTGATGAGGTCTCCAAGCATATAGACAAGGTTCACCATGGGAGCGGACTCTTAGAGGGAGATCGACGAAAGTGGTAGGAGGAACAAGTGGTATGCGGATCAGGTTAAACCAGACGTGGCATCAATTCGACCGGACTCGAACCTTTCCCAAGCCGAGGATTTACTAGTAAGCCCAAACCTACGCGATAACGATAAAGTTAATCCTGTTAATTGGGTCCGAACATCAGCTCTTCTTATCGACGTACGTCGTTCTTTCTAAATCCTGTCCCTAACCTGTGAATTGATTGCTGTGACTAATTCAGGTTTGGCAAGAGAACCGACGTAATGATCGACAATTATGTATCCGAAAGCTGATGCCAAAACACCTGCAAAACCAGCAAAAAAGGTTCTGGAAATTACAGTTAGAACTCCCAAAGTGTCGATAAAAAACCACAGATATGAAGAAATCACTATTCCTATTAAGAATCCTAGGATGGACGATGCTTTTCTTGAACCAATGGGGCCGTATAGAGCGATCAAAAAACCCGGCAGAGAAATGGAAAGTAAATAGAGCATGTCCATACTGTCGAGCGTTTTGATTAATCCTACTGTTGACGCTGCTGTTATCAGATAAATTTTGTTGGCAAAAACTCTTTGAATAAAAGTGTAGAATACAATTAGAAAGAAAGAGCGTAAAATCATGCCAAAATCGCCGATGATTCCTAGATAAGTAGGTCCTAGCAGATCTACGGCCTGTATGAACATTAATTGACCAGCCAGTATGACCAAATACAGATAACCTATCAGGTTACGATTGTTTCTGATTCTTGATAATGCAATGCGAACTATGCTCCACCAAGTGAGTATGCCCCCTGCAAGAAATAAGAGATGTGGCGGGGATGCAAACCCGAGTCCCTGTTCCTTCACTCCTGGTGGTAGCATAATCTTGTGCCACCATTCATCAAATGGAGCTGAGATTGTTATGAGACCTAGGCCAAAGATTGCTAGAAATCTGATCTGGCCCGCTAGTTTCGACCTAAAGTAGATATAAAACAAAGATGCGACAATTACAGAGAAACTTGAATACAACCCGATGTGGGGTGGAATCCAAAAATCGTCCCTCCCTATTGTTTTGTGCCACCAACCATCTGATATTACAATAATGACCATAAGAAAACTAGCTATCCCCAGAATTCTAATGATTGAATCCAAATGTTTCGATTGAATACTAGCTCCTCCCTCTTGCATTCGCGCGTTCACCATGTGGATAGGGGATTCGGACAGGATATTTAATGCTGTGAATCGTATATGCGATCAGATTCGAGGTTTCTAAGATACGTTAAGTCTTAAGATAATCATCAGGCCGCCTCCATAGATTTGCGACGAAATCGGCATCTTTGTATGGCAATATTGTTAGTATACCTGCCTCGAATAATCCAGTCTCAAACTCTTCTGTGAATTCTTCGCCGCCGGTGATTTCTTCTCGATCTATTCTTCCAATCTTCTCTTGGCGGTCCCATCTTACTGGGTTTCATCTTCCTCTCCGATTCAGATTGGGCTGGTCTGTACCCAAATGGATGTACCATTTCTTTGATGGGTATCCTAGTTCTTGACCTTATTTGTTGCAGAGCTTGTTGCTCCCTAGCTGTCACTAGTGTTATCGCAGTTCCTGCTCTGCCAGCTCGCGCCGTCCTTCCTATCCTGTGGAAGTAAAGTAGCGGATATAGTGGTATATCATAGTTGATTATGTGAGTTACTTGGGGGACGTCTATTCCTCTTGCCGCTACATCCGTTGCTACCAGAAGAATTCTCCCGCCTTCCCTGAAACGTCCCATCGCTAGATCTCTCTGTGATTGCCTTAAATCTCCGTGTAGGGCAAGCGCAGGATAACCGTACCGCTGTAACCTTTCACTTAAATTGCTCACCATCACCTTGGTGTTGCAAAAGATGATTGCCTGCTCTATCTTGAAATGATCTATGAGCCAGCGCAAGGTATCGATCTTATGCTCCCTTTGGACGTTCATGTAGATTTGGTCTATCTCTTCTAGCCCAAGTTCCTTTTCGCTGAGGAGAATCTTGACGGGGTTCCTCAGATGTCTTTGGGATAGTGCGATGATTTCAGGGGGCATCGTAGCTGAAAAGAGGCTGGTCTGCCTGTCCTTAGGAGTTCGGCTGAGTATGAATTTCACATCATCCAAGAAACCCATATCGAGCATGGTATCGGCTTCATCTATTACTACGATTCTAGCGAAGTCGAGATTGAAGATCCTTCTCCTGATATGATCTATCAGCCTGCCTGGCGTTGCAACTACTATGTGAACTGGTCTTTTGAAAGTGTTAATTTGCACAGTTATGCCTTGACCACCGTAAATTGCCGCCACCCTGACCCCCAAGTATTTACCAAACTTCTTTATCTCTCCAGCCACTTGGACTGCCAGTTCTCGCGTCGGCGTTAGTACAAGTCCTTGCACCTCTGCCCTGCGAGTATCCGTCTTATCGAGCATAGGTAGCGAGTAGGCAGCAGTCTTTCCAGTGCCAGTATGGGCTTGCCCTATTACATCCCTCCCATCCAAAAGGGGCTGTATAGCTCTAACCTGTATGGGGAAAAGTTCCCTGAACCCTATCTCATCCACAGCTCTAAGAACTTCAGCCTTGAGACGTAAAGCTTTGAACTGGCTCATAGCGATCTTACCAATTCCTCAGCGCGTTCTCCTACTATCCTTGTATAAGAGAATGAGCCCTGTATAATAATTTCTAACCAATACCTAGAGTTCTGTCTAATGCTCGGGATATTTGTGATAATATAATGCTGGTCTATACCCTGTAAACTTGACAGAACCAGAGCACGATATGCAAGTTCGTTAATTAGCTAATATTTAATCCCACCAAATGTAGGACGAACATGAAATTTCGTCACAACAACTGCAACTTGGGGCTAACAAGGAGATATTATTCTTGACAAGTTTAGATTTGATCCAAGCCTTATGATCCCCACCACGATTTCGGCATTCGAGCAACAAAAATTCACGAATATATGGTATTAAATAGGGTAATTTCAAAGAGATAGTCGGGAGATAGCATACGTCAAAGTACATCTCTCGCTTGTCCATCGCTCTAGCTATTATAGCCATGGCAAGCCTTGTAGTCTATCCTGACATCTTCCTGCCAAAGGATTCTACCCAGCAATTAGCTTCAGCGCCAAAACAAGTTCAAACATCTGCACTGACCAAGTTCAATGTTTCAGGTGCTTTTGAGAGGACTCTATCCGCCTTCCTTGTGATTGATGCTGGAAGAGACAAAGGTATCTGGACCAGCAATCAATTGGATCCACAATTCGTTACCATTCGACGGGCACTTACGGCTGCTGAAATAAAAGATCAGGTAGCTTCGGGTATCAACATCGGTCTTTCAGCGACAAACGAGCCGCTAATAGCTCGGTCTGATGGCGTGCCAGTAAAGATAGTTGCAAGCTACGTTGGTAATGTACCTCAGAAGATATTTGTCAAGGCGGAGGGGCCAATAAAGACCGCAAGTGATCTGGATGGCAAGAAGATTGGTGTATCTGCTCTTAATTCTGCCATATCACGGACAGCTGCTTATGTATCAAACAGATTCGGAATAAGACCAGAATTCGTTCCGCTTGGAAATACAGCCAATCTGGTTCTTGCCCTAAAAGACGGAAGAGCTGATGCATTCATAAGCTCTGATCCCGCAGCCCTTAGGCTCGTCGATTCAGAAGAGCTCAGAATACTCGTATATGTATCTGACATTGTACCCAGACCACATGCGTCTTTCGTCATATGGGCAACCGATGATGTGATCCAGAAGAACCCTGATCTTGTTAAGAGGTTCGTCAAAGCTACGTTGGAGATTGTCAAGCATCTACAGGAGAACCCCAGCTATGCTATCGATCTATACATTAAGAGAACAAACGCTAGTAGAGATCTAGCAGACAAAGCTATAGGTCAATTAGACTGGACACCTAGAATGAGTGGAGTGGAACTATCTACAGCTGTAGCAAATAGTTGGGAGTATGCTCGGGATTCTGGTTCTATTCCTGCAAGCATCACCCCAGTGAAAGCCGAAGATGCCGTCGATTCTAGGTTCTTACCTGATTTCTACTTAAGATAATCAAGTACAAGGTTTTTCAAGTAATGTTGCGGAGGGGGTGGCATGGGCTCTCTATCCCAAGCCAAAACGCTGGGCGGTGTGGGCTCTATTCTGCTTATTTTAGGAGTAGTCCCATTTGCGGGTCCTGTCCTTAAAATAGTGGGTTTCATCCTGATGCTGATAGCAGTCAAGTACATTTCTGACACCGTGAACAACAAGTCTATCTTTAACAACGCAATTATCTCTGTAGTGGCGGGTATCGCAGGCGTTGTAATCGGTGTAGTTGTAGGGGTTGCAGGCGTACTTTCTTTCTTCGGGCCGGGAATGTTTCAGGGAAATATGTCGCCCGGGCAGTTCCGACCAAGCGATTTTATGAGCATGAATTTTCTCGGACCAATTATTGCAGGGCTAGTAATAATCTGGATAGCGTTCATAATCTCAGCGGTCTTCTTGAGGAAAAGTTTCAACAGCATCGCATCTAGCATTAACGTGAAAATGTTCGGGACGGCAGCCATGCTGTATCTTATCGGCGCGATTCTGGTAATTGTACTAGTTGGGTTTTTACTCATCTTCGTCGCTACCATATTGCAGGTTGTAGCCTTCTTCTCGATTCCTGAAAATCCTCCACAGGTAACTCCAACAACTACATAACCTCTTTTTAGCCTCTAGCAAATCGTAATGAAAGTGCAGAAGACAAAATTTCGCATGAACCTCTTTCTGGGAACCTTTCTCTGCACTATTGCTATATCCTTCAGCACCTTCCTATTGGCAAATCTGCCTTTTGAAAATAGCATCCTTATCTTGATTTTAGGGCTGCTATGCTGGTTTTTGCTTTGGTTCTTCACTCATGATTTGGCCCATTTTATAATAGGAATGGTTGCAGGGGTAAGGTTCAGCCATTACTACCTTGGAAGATCAGACATTATCAAGCTGAAGGGCGTAATCCCAGCCTCACTTAAGCAGATGTTGATAGTGCTGGGTTTGAAGATTGACAGAAACAGAAGCAGAGCAAGTAAAGCCGGTTTTGCAGCCATGTACCTTGCAGGCCCTCTTGCTTCTATGCTGACACCTTTTGGAGTCCCTATGATAATACTCCTCAAAGACAGCACCAACATTGCAGGTCTGCTTCTGCTATTAATTTCAATAGTAAATCTGGTCTTTACCTTCTGGTTCAGCCCCAGAGTCGGCTGCATCAGCAAAGCTAGGAAGCGCCTTGCCAAGCACAATTGACCCTTTAGCTTAGCAAAGTTAATTATGCGGCGTTTATCCAATTTACGCTTCCGCATAGGTGAGCGTAAATGCCAGCCTTCAACAAATGGGCCAAGAGCAACAAGGAGCCTTTTGCGAGCAAACTGAAGAGTTCCATCGCACCGCAGCAGCCTTTGCGGGACAAGCTAGGCACCACACAGAAGTCAATAAACGGCTTACTTAACAGACTCGATTCCAAGACAATGCAGCTGAAAGAGAAAGACTCTAACCTGTTCAAGCAGGTTGTCGCATCTTTGCAGAAGCACGATCAGGAAAGAGCATCCGCGTACTCTAACGAACTTGCAGAGGTCAGGAAGGTCTCGAACAATCTAACACAGGTAAAGCTTGTCATGGAACAAATCCATCTAAGGCTCGGAACCGTTCAGGAGTTCGGCGACGTAATCTCAACTCTATCGCCTACTGTAGGGGTAGTAAAGAGCATACGCAAGAATATGGAAGGGATAATGCCAGAAGCAGGGTCAGAGATTTCGGAGATAGGTAGCATGCTGAACGGAATAGTAACGGATGCAGGACAGCTTGGAGGGTTCTTTGCCAACGTAGAGCCCAGCAACGAAGAGGCAGAAAAGATACTTTCGGAAGCGACAGCACTTGCGGAGCAGAAGATGGCCTCGAAGCTCCCAGACCTGCCTACGGGCATCGGTGAGCTGAACTTCCCCCAGTAGAAATGGTGGTAGGAGCACACCCTACTACCGCAATTTTTATTCGCATAAGCAGGTTCTGATAACTCTCCGGGTTATCCCATTATTCGCTTTTTATACCCCCTCTAGGGCCTGGATAACGATAGGGGCCCCTACAGACATGATAATTGGTGGGGTCTTTCGGTCTATTAGAAGTCGACTTTCGGTTCTCCCGAAGAGTCATAAGAACCCTCAGAACAATACTCTAAACATTACATACCGTACGTCTTAGTACGTGATCAATATCAGTACATAAGAAATTTGAGTTCAAATACTAAAAACTGACAAACAATGATTTACTTCATCTTTTGAGTTTATATACAAAACAAGGATTTTCTTGCACACAGAGGTATGGCTTGTTAGTAACTCTACTGTCGCTTTATGTGGCTACCCCCCGTCGTTGCGTAGGAGTAGGTACAACAGCCAGCTATATATAGCTCAAAATGGTAATTTATCTGCCTAGAAATGCACTTCCAACCAGCGGCACTTCCGTTCTTCACCATACACTAGCGTCTAGGCTAAATTACGTCAGCAGTGATTATAATGGTTCACCGTATCGCCGTTTTAGACAAGGAAAGCTGTCACTCCAGAAAATGCCAGCAAGAGTGCATAAGGTTCTGCCCCGTCAACCTTGATGGTAGTGAATGTATAGTACTTGGGGCTGATGCCAAGGCAATAATCAGCGAAGAACTATGCACTGGATGCGGAATCTGCATCAAAAAATGCCCCTTTGATGCCATAACGATACTAAACATAGCAGAGGAAATAGGGGAAGACAAAATTCATCAGTACGGCATAAACACCTTCAGGCTCTATCGTCTACCCACTCCAAGAAAGGGCTCTGTCGTAGGATTAGTCGGTAAAAACGGCGTAGGCAAGACAACGACGTTGAACATACTTTCTGGGATGCAGAGGCCCAATCTTGGAAGATATGAAACTCCGCCAGATTGGGACGAAATACTTGACACTTTTAGCGGTACGGAATTGAAATCGCATTTTGAAAAAATCTCCCAGAATCAGCTAAAGGTTTCTCTGAAGCCGCAGGCAGTGTATCGGATTAGAGAGTTCTGGAAGGATGACGCGTCATCGCTTTTGAAGCGAATGGACGAAAAAGGAGCATACTCAGACCTTGTCCAGAGCCTGAACCTGAAAGAATGCATCAGTAAAAATGTTTCAGATCTTAGCGGAGGGGAACTGCAGAGGCTCGGTGTAGCAATAGCAGCCTCAAAAGAGGCCGATCTGTACCTTTTTGATGAGCCATCATCTTATAACGATGTATTCCAGAGGCTTGCAGTTGCGAAAGTCATACAGGGCTTGGCAGATGCTGGCAAAGCCATAATTCTCGTAGAGCATGATTTAACATTCCTAGATTACCTTAGCGAGAGCATACATATTCTCTATGGAGAAGCAGGAGTCTACGGCATAGTTTCAGGAGTACTGCCAGCAAGAACAGGTATCAACGTTTTACTTGATGGCTATCTGCCTGCTGAAAATGTCAGGTTTAGAGATCATAAAGTCAACTTTGATGTCTTTGCTCCAGCGGGAGAAGAAACCGTCCTTGCTGAAATTGTCAAGTATGAAGAGTTGAAGAAGAAATACCCTGGTTTTACACTGAAGGTTCAGGCTGGCTCGATAAGGCAGGGACAGGTCATAGGCGTAATAGGTGCAAATGCACTAGGTAAGACCACTTACCTGAAGATGATAGCAAGGGTCGAAAAACCTGATGACGGAGACATATTTAGCGGGGCCAGAATATCTTACAAGCCTCAGTACCTCTCTTCCGATTATGACGGTGATGTGAAGACGTTTCTCTGGAGTGTAGGAGGAGACAAGATCGATGACGCAACCTTCCAGTCTGCTTTGATTCAGCCACTATTGATACACAAGCTATACGAAAAGAACGTAAAGAACCTTAGCGGAGGGGAGCTACAGAAGGTCGCCATACTGAGCTGCTTGATAAGGGATGCAGACATTTATGCCTTAGATGAACCTTCAGCGTTTATTGATGTTGAAGATAGGCTTACCTTCGCAAGGGCCATTCAGAAATTTGTAAAATCGCAGGGCAAGACAGCCCTTATCGTTGACCATGATATTCAGATGATAGACATTATCTCTGATTCGTTGATGATTTTCACAGGCGTCTCTGGGGAGTCTGGTTCCGCGTCTGCCCCGCAAGCAAAAGAGGACGGTATGAATAGCTTCTTGAAATCTCTTAGTATAACGTATAGAAGGGATGTTGAAACTGGAAGGCCAAGAGTGAACAAGCCCGGCAGCAAACTCGACAGGGAGCAGAAAGATACTGGAAGATACTACTACCTTGCAAGGATGGCAGAAGAGGAACAGGTCAAGTCCTTTGAGGATGCTTAAGCAGGCACTTGCAGGTTTATTATCACAAGGCGAGCTAAACGAACTGTATTCTGGTTTCGACATAGTAGGCGACATAGCGTTAATCAAAATTCCAGATTCTCTGCAGGCAAAAAGGAAACTAATAGGACAGACAATCCTTCAGAAGATAAAACCAGTTAAGGTCGTTCTTATGCAAAGCGGGCCTGTTTCTGGCGAATACAGGATACGCGAACTTGAACACATAGCAGGCGAAGACAGGACATCAACAATCTACAAAGAACATAGTTGTACATTTTTGGTAGATGTTGCAAAGGCTTACTTTTCTCCGAGGCTTTCAACTGAAAGGCTCAGAATTTCAAAGCTGGTAAAAGAGGGAGAAAGGGTTCTGAACATGTTTGCTGGAGTCGGAATTTATTCAATTATTATTGCAAAAGTGCAACCGAAATGCGGAACTGTCAGCATAGAAATCAACCCTGATGCACACAAGAGTGCAATAGAAAACGCGATGATCAACAAAGTCAGCCAAAGAGTAACGGCAATATTGGGCGATGCCAAAGAGGTTATCAAAAATGGCGGTATTGGAAAGTTTGACAGGGTACTGATGCCGCTGCCAGAAAGTGCCTTCGAATACCTTGAAAATGCTATTTCTGCTCTTAAAGCTTCAGGAGGCTGGATTCACTACTATAGCCATACACACGCTCTAAACAACGAAGGTGCAATTATCAATTCGGAAAAAGACCTGCTGGAAAGGCTACAAGGCAGGGGCAAAATTAAGTTCACGAAGGTTGTGCGTGAAGTCGGACCAAAATGGTTTCAAGTCGTGACTGACATACAGTTCTAAAATTTATTTTTTCGTCTTCTGCATCTCGTAGATTGCTTGAACTCTTTGGAGAGTGTCTATTTCATCCACATTCTTGTCGAGCCTTATTCTCTTGATTCTTGGAAATCGGAGAGCATAGCCGCTATCATGCCTGTCGCTTTTTTGGATAGCATCAAAAGCCACCTCCAGAATAATTTCTGGCTTAACAAGCATTCTGTAGCCGAAATCCTGAACGAGCAGAGCCTTTACCCTCTCTGTCATATAATGGATTTCTTCATCAGAAAGACCAGAGTAAGCCTTGCCGACTACCCTGAATTCTGCATTATCTCTAACTGCAAAAGTATAGTCAGAAATTGTCCCCGCCCTCTTTCCATGACCAAATTCTGCAGCAACGACAACGACATCTAGTGTGTCAAGCTCTTTCTTTAGTTTGATCCAATACTTCCCTCTTCTACCTGGCCAGTAAGGAGATGTTGGGTCTTTTACTACAAGCCCTTCATAGCCGAGTTTCTTGCTTGCCTCAAAAACCTTCTGCAGAGTTTCTACGCTGCTTACAGTTGCCGTCCGCGATAGTTGGATTTTGTCAGGAAGTTTTAGATTCCTTAGAAATCTTCTCCTTTGCAAGAGTGGTTTTTCTATCAAAACCTTGCCGTCAAGATAAAGAATGTCGAAACACTTGTAGACCACAGGCAGTTCTTCCATTATTTCTTTGGTTGGAGACTTTTTCCTTATCCTCCTCTGCAACTCTTGGAATGGCAGAGGATTGTTATCCTTGAAGGGCAGAATTTCCCCATCAAGCACTATCGTGTTCGGAATCTTGAGTATTGCCTGAACAAGGTCGGGGAAACTCCAAGAAATATCTTCAAGCCTGCGTGAATAGACTTTGACTTTGGCATCTGCCTTGTGAACCTGCGCCCTTATGCCGTCGTACTTGAACTCTGCATAAACCTTCTTTTGATAATACTGTGCTATGTCTGCTGCGGTTTCCATAGTTTCAGCAAGCATGAAGGTCGTAGGCCGGAAGATTTGCAACGTTGCTTTGTATAGTTCATTTTTCATTGCTAGAGTTGCCGTTTCGCCTATATCGCCCAAAGTGAGGTTCGCAGTTCTGACCTCTTCAAGCGATTTCCCGAATACTTTGGCCACGGATTCTTCCACTAACCCCTCTACAAGCCCAATGCGCATCTCTCCCAGCAAGAGTTTTGTCAGATACTTGGCTTCAGCGGGAGAACAGTCAAGGAAGAGCCCTTTTAGCGTCTGCCTCCTTCCTTCTTGAGAACCCTTACCAGCCATCTTTGACATATTATCGAACGTTTGCTGAACATTCGTCACGCTGAGTTGCCTTTTGAAGAGTGGTTGGACGACCTTTTTTTCAAGCACTTCTTCTGCAACATCCCCAAGGTCTCCATACTTTCTGTACACCTCACCAAGGTCTCTGGGGTTCATTGAGCAGAGTTCGGCAACCATGTTCCAAAGAAGTGAATAGCCTGCAAAGACCTCCTTCTCCGTCCATCTTGGAAACAAGTAACCAGAAAAGTATCTGCAAACTAGAGGCAACTCCTCTTCATTCAGTTGAGCTAGAAAGCCGCTAAGAATGGAGACCTTTTCGGTTTTGCTCGAAGTTGCCCGTATGTTGCCAGCGACCCTAGCAAACTCTAGAAAACTTGTCATTTAGGCTAGGATGCATTAGGAATGAGCGATAAAGCCATTAGATAGGCGCCCTCTCCGTCTCTATAATAGCCTGAGATCTTTGACGCTATCTTGAAGTTGAGCTTTTGGTAAAGCACTATCGCAGAAACATTGCTGATCCTAACTTCAAGGTACGCTTCTCCGCAACCTCTCTGCATCATGCCGTTGACGGCCTCAAGAACCAGAGATTTGCCCAAGCCTTTTCCTCTGTGCTCATCCAAAACAGCAACGGAAACTATGTGCCCCTTTCTTGCAAACCCAAACTTCTTCAGAGTGGAAAAGCCGTATTCGATTCTGCACATTATGTAGCCTACAATATTTCCTGCAAGCTCCGCTATGAAGAAGGTTTCTGGAGATTCTGTCAAGAGCTCTTCAAAGAATGAATCAGAGTAGTGCTCTGGCAGGGTCATCAAGTTGATGGCGACCACTCTGGGTAGGTCTTCTCGTTTGGCTGGCCTAACAATGTATTCGCCCACCCTCTTGTAGTAAGTGTTCTGCAAGCCAGCATGATATGGAATAAGAGAAGTTTTAAAGATTAGCTAATAGGAGTTAATTTACAAATGGAAAAGGCTCCAGAAGACATGTCTCTTACGTTTGAGGATGTAGATAGCCTTGTACGTTCTCGGTTCACGGTGAGTTCCGTCATGCTTAGAGACAGCGATATGGTTGAATACACTATTGAAAAGGCTCCAGCCGTTAAGAAAAATTTTGAAACGTTAATTTTGAGTCTCAAGCAGAAAGGAGGTGCAGCTATACTGCGGCCGTCTGAATATGGTTTGAACCTAATTGTTCGCAAACACATGGTATATCCAGCATCGACATCACGAATTCCAATACTTCTTCTATTTGCAACGCTTGGAACGATAACAGTTGACGGTGTACTCAGATTTCTTGCTTTTGAGGGATCCATTACGCCATTCATAGTTCTCCTGTACACGGTAGGTCTTTTCGGGATAATCGGGACGCATGAGTTGGGACACAAAGTCGCGTCTGCAATGCATCGCACAAGGTCTTCTATGCCTTATTTTATTCCTGGTATCCCTACCATATGGCCAACATTTGGTGCATTGATCAAGGCTACAGAACCTCCAGTCAACAAGGATTCATTGTTCGATCTTGGCATATCGGGGCCTTTAGCAGGATTAGCGGTAGCAATCCTTGTAGCTATTGGAGGAGCTTTAACGACTGTGAGCCTTACAGCCGAAGAAATTGCTAAGAAGACTGCTGCAGGTGCACTTAAGGAGATTCCTCATATTGACATCTTTAGCAACTTTATTCTGGGTATTTTTGCAAAGCAGACCGACGGTAGTATACTGGTTCTCTCGCCTTTGACATTCGCAGCGTCTCTTGGCTTCTTGGTGACCTTCCTCAACCTTATGCCTGCATGGCAGCTGGACGGAGGGCACGTTGCGAGAGCCGTGCTCAACGAGCGCGAGCACAGGTACTTTACCTATGCTAGCGCCGTAGTCATGTTTGTGCTGGGTTTCTGGCTCATGGCATTGCTAGTCATTTTCATGTCTGCGAGGTCGCCAGAAATGAAACCTCTTGACGACGTGTCAGAACTTTCAAAATCAAGAAGAGTGTTCTTTGTTATCGTGCTGATTCTAACTGCCGCATTGTATTATTTCACGATTCTTGATAACCCGTACTTTACAATGTCACAACTCTAGACTTTCAGTAGAGTTTCTGATGCCTGTGGAACTATTAGTGCCTTCGTCCTAGAACCTTGCGAAGAGAGTAAGTGGTTCAGGGCATCACTCGCCTTCTTCGCGCTTTTCAGACCGAACTTGCTTTCAATGTAGTAATTTGGCAGAGCTGAAACAACAACAAGCTCGTGAGCCTTTGAAATTTCCTGTAAGAATACCAAATCCTCAAGTCCTTCGATATATTTGCTCAACCGCGAAAGATCTTCAGAATCTAGCCTGCCTGCACCATAAAGTTTGAAAGCCTCTGCACCCAAGCCTTCGCCGCATTCAGCAAGCAACACAATAGTACTCTTATCTCGCAACCCCCCCAAAATATTCCAGATTGATTTGACGCTGGAAGAGAGAGTTTCACCCACTCTATTCCTGCCTGGGCTGATAATTGCCGCTCTTGCCTTCTCTGCAATAGTCTTTGAAGACGCTTTTAGAAACTTTTCTTCTGCCACCTTCTGGCTGCTCTGCAGGTCTCCTATTGCGATATCGTTAACATCTCCCTGGGAAGGCACAACCGAAATTGACAACACATCTCCAAGCTGGGTGGCATTTTCCCAGACCATTTTTGCCGCTTCCGTAGAAGTGCCTGAAGATGGCTCTAGGATTGGATGAACGATGAACGAGTTTCCAATAACTTGGCTTTCGATTGCCCTCGTCATAGAAACCAGCCCTCCTGAGAACCCAAACAGTCCGTCAAAACCAACCTGAGAGAGCAATATCTTGGTTGTAACATCCCCATAAACTTCTGCAATCGGTTCGCCTTCTGCGACCTGTACCATCGAAACTCTGAATGGTAACTCCTCTAACCTCTTCCTTACAGAAGCGGCGCCCTTACGCGGCACTATGAATTGAACATTGGGATTATTGTAATTCTTCTCAACCAGTACTTTTCCAATAATTGCAGCGAGCTTCAAACACGGCTCATAATCATCAGCAACGAAGATTCCAACTTTGCCTGAGAAATTAATCTGGGATAGTTTCTGTTTGATTTCATCATTTGTAAGAGTTTGCAGTGTTTTTTCTATGCTTTCAAGTATGTTCTCTATCCTTATGTCTATGGCGACCTCTACAGACCCGTAAGGAACCCAGATTTCTGGCAACTGCTCCTCACTTGTTCAAAAGAGCATGAATTTAAGGCTGGGCTTGGCAGACTATGCATTCAGTGATGCTATTGACTAAAACTTGGGCTGTAGAAAGAAAGGATATAGTTAGAAATTTGGGCAAAGTTCTCGTAAAGAGCGGGGCTCTAAAGTTTGGAGCTTTTACCCTTGCGAGCGGGAAATTGAGCTCATATTACATCGACCTGAGAATAGTTCCTAGTCTGCCTTCAGTATTTAGTCAGATAGTTCGTGCTTATACATCTCTGATAAAGCGGAATGTTCGTGAAAATAGGTTCGATATCGTTGCAGGGATACCTACTGCGGGGCTTACTTATGCAACAGCAGTGGCATACGAACTCTCAAAGCCTCTTATCTACATAAGAAAGGAGAAGAAAGAATATGGTGCTGGTAAGGAGGTTGAGGGTCTTCTCCCTCCTGGTGCAAAAGTTGTTATCATCGATGATGTCATAACTACTGGAGGTTCTCTGATAGCGGCTATCAATTCGGTCAGAAGAAGCGGTGGAACTGCGGAGAAAGCAGTTGTACTTATTGATAGGCTCGAAGAAGGGAGGAAAAACCTTGCAGATGTTGAAGTTGACCTGGTTTCTCTAACATCTATAGCAGAAATAACAGATTTCCTCTACGACATGAATATCATAGAGGATGCACAGAGGAATGCCATCTATGCTCAGGCTGGCATCAGTAAATCATGAGCTGCATCTGCTCAAGTTTATTGTGGAGGTTGTTCACAGCCTGATATACCTCAACTTCCTTCTTCGCGCCTGTGCAGACAAGCTTTCCGCTGGCGAATAGCAGAATTACGGTCTTCGGCTCTGACATCCTGTGAATTAGGCCTGGGAACTGCTCGGGCTCGTACATTGATCTGGGGAGCTGCCTTGCAGCCTCTTCGAGATGTACATTGCCGCCAAGGCTCGCAGAAGCTACAATATTCTGAATTACAATCTCAGCCTCGTTTACGATGTCAATGCCTCCCTTTCTAAGTTTCTGGACAACCATTTTTACTGCTTTACTAGCTAGATCTGACGATTTAGCTCCAGTGCAGACCATCTTCCCAGAACTGAAGATCAGCGTTGCAGTCTTCGGCACCTTTAACCTGAAAACAAGGCCTGGAAATTGATCTGGATGATATTCGACATCAGTAAACGTCCTAGTGATTTGGTTCAGATCAACTCTCTGGTTTACAGATGCGGAAGCGACAACATTTTCAATGCTGATTATTGGTTTTGTCTGTGGCATATAATACCGAGTAACCAAACAAGAGTAACCAGTATTTAAAGGGTATATATACTCTGAATAGTTTTTGGCGATTGGTGAATTCTATGCCTGACTTTGCTTTGGCCTTAATTCTACGGCGAGTATTATAGAGACTATTACAATCATAAGAGCATAGTTCAGGGGAGGGCTGAGCCATATGGCTGCGTATCCAATGTACGGCACGCTGAATATCACTGTCCCAAGGTAGTGTTGAGGTCCTACTATCCAGCTGTCTTGGCTCGGGTTATTGTCTCCTTTAGTTATGACGCCTATCCCTTCCGCATTCTGCACTGTCTTGAAGACCCTGTGCACTATGATCCTGTCCATGTTGGAAGGATATTTGTACACTATGATATCCCCTACCTTCAGGGATTCTATCGAGCCGCCATTCTTTATAGCTATGATATCGCCGACCTTGAGAGTAGGTATCATGCTCCCGCTAGAGACTACGAAAAATGGAGTTGGCGTCCCCAAAACTGTCGTAAGAGTGAACCATCCACCAAGTATCATCGCAGCTACTATTGCTAAGCTAACTAATTCACTCTTTGCAGTGTGCTTTCGATTTTCGGGAGCTGCGTCAGTCAATTGCATGCAACTTCAAAAGCCCCTTTTAATAAGCTATCATCTGTTCCCGCCCCTGCACAAAAAAGGGGGTTACAATAAAAAAGATTCTGGTAAAGCACTATATTCCCTTTTCCGAGGTCAATACACAAATATTCATGTCAAAAGAAGATGCTGACTTACAGCAATGCGCATAGTGATAATCGGCTTCGGAGTAGTTGGGCAGGGTTTCTGTAGCCTCCTGCATGAAAGGCGAAAGGAGCTTATTGCAAAATATGGTTTGAATCCCAAGATCGTTGGCATAACGGATACTGGAGGCGCAGCAATGGACGAAGCTGGACTTGACATTTTGAAGGTCCTTGAAATAAAGAGGAACAAAAAATCTGTTGCTGATATTGAAGGCAAGGGGAGGAAAAAGACAGGCCTTGAGGTTATCGAAGAGGTTGAAGCAGAAGTTGTGGTTGAGGCTACCCCGACCAACATACAAAATGGCGAGCCTGGCATATCCCATATTGAGAAGGCCCTAAAATCGAAAAAGAATGTCATAACGGTGAACAAAGGGCCGCTTGCTCTGGCATTTCCAGCCCTTATGGAGCTTGCAAGGTACAATGGAGTTATGCTAAAGTTCAGCGGCTCTGTCGGAGGGGGAACTCCGATACTCGAATTTGGAAAACGCTGCTTGGATGCTGACAAGATACTTGCAGTCAGAGGGATTTTAAATGGAACAACGAACTTCATCCTTACCGAGATGGATACCAATGGTTTATCGTTCAGCGAAGGGCTGGCAGACGCCCAGAGACTCGGCTACGCAGAGGCAAATCCATCCCTCGATGTCGATGGATTCGATGCGGCAGCTAAGCTCGTTATACTTGCTAACTTCCTTATGGGCATCCCTGCAACGATAAAGGACGTTCAAATTAAAGGGATAAGGGATGTCACGCAGAAGGACATTCAGAAGGCCAAGGCTAAGGATTCAACGATCAAACTCATTGCAAGCATAAATGGAAACTTGAGCGTTAAGCCTCTGGAATTGAAAAGAAGCGACCCCATGTGCGTCAATGGAGCGTTAAATTCGGTAAAGTTCATTTCCCAATTTGCAGGGGAGCAGGTGATCATAGGAAAGGGTGCTGGAGGGACAGAAACTGCGAGTGCAATACTCAGAGACCTGCTTGAAATCAGGAACAGTTTGAGAGTGATATAGAAATGAAACTCGTAATGAAGTTTGGAGGAACCTCAGTAGGAGAGGGGAAGAAGATAAGGAATGTAGCGGAGATTGTAAAGCAGAACTCTAACAATAGCATAGTTATTGTAACTTCAGCAATGAACGGGATCACAGACCAGCTAATCGGCATAGTCGAAAAGGCGCGCAAGGGCGAATCCTCCAATGCAGTCCTTGACACGCTTCAAAAGAGGCACGAGCAAGCAATTCAAGATGCAATGACAAAGGCAGATGTCCGGAGCAAGGTGAAACAGGAAGTTCTCGGATTGTTTCAACGGTTAAAGAGCATAGTCGAGAGCGGAACTATACTCAAGGAACTCACTCCAAGATCAAAAGATTACATCATTTCGTTTGGAGAGAGGCTTGCAGCACCGATTCTAGCAGGTACATTAGAGGACTTGGGGTTGCGGTCCATTTACCTTATGGGAGGGGAGGCAGGAATTATAACTGATGACAGTTTTGGAGAGGCAACCCCTCTCATGGACATAACGAGGCAGAAGGTCAAAAACACGCTCGAGCCAATACTCGCGAAAGGGGTGGTTCCTGTCTTAACGGGGTTCGTAGGCGCAACTCAAAACGGGGACATTTCGACAATAGGAAGAGGAGGTTCCGACTATAGTGCCACGATAGTAGGCTCGTGTATAGACGCAGACGAAGTATGGATTTGGACTGACGTAGATGGCCTGATGACTGCAGACCCCAATATTGTAAAGAACTGTAGGCTGATACCGCAGATTTCCTACGCCGAAGCTGCCGAGATGGTCATACTCGGAGCTAAGGCCATGCACCCGCGGGCTTTAGAGCCTGCAAACGAGCGCAGTATACCCATTCGTATCAAGAACACTTTCAACCCTACAGCAAACGGCACTCTGATCTCAAAAGATATTACGGTAAAAAAGGGCGAGATAGTAAAGGGCGTTGCTACAATCAAAGATGTTGCACTCATCAACATTTCGGGAATGAGCATGGTAGGCATGCCGGGCACAGCGGCCAAAGTCTTCAATATCCTCGGTAGCCAAGGAATAAATGTCATAATGATCTCGCAGAGCATCTCCGAGTCTAACATTTCTCTGCTCGTAAGGAGGAACCAGTTAGCAAAGGGCTTGAACGCCTTGGAGTTGGCACTATTGGGAAGGAGTTCCGTCAAAGACATTTCATTCGAAGACGATGTAAGCGCGATAGCCGTAATCGGAGCGGGAATGAAGGGCACTCATGGCGTTGCAAGCAGATTATTTGGCGCAGTAGCCAAGAAGAACATCAATGTTAGAATGATAGCACAGGGCTCATCCGAGCTTAACATTTCGTTTGTAGTAAGCGAAAACGACTGCGACGAAACTATCAGAGCTGTGCACGACGAATTTAAATTAGGCTGACTACTTGCTTATCAGAGTAAGCACATCTCCATCCATCAGGCGATGACTTATGCCGACTCTCTGGCCAGGGAACTTTACACTGCTGCCCCAGACCTGAGCGTAGCGAAACTCATCCTTCAGCTTTCTGTGAACCATGCCGCACACGTCTGAAATCAAAGAGCCGTTTCTCACAATCATCGGCTCTTCATAGTCAGTCTCCCCTCCTTTGGGACGCATGAAAATCCTAATGAAGTCGAGTTTCTGGAAGATCTGCTCCTTCAGAGCTTCGATATTGATCCCTGAGTCTGCCGAAATCGGGACGAAATCGAGCCCGATCCTTGAGCGTATTTCGTTGATGAAACCAGCATTGACAAGGTCGATCTTGTTCATAACAGCTAAAGACTTCGGATAGGTTCTAGTGCCAACCAAGACATCGATTAGCTGCTCATCAGAAACATCCTCTCTCACGATGACCCTCGCATGGTGCACATCATAAACCCTCAAAATATCCTTGACAAGCTCTTCGCTCATCTTCGTCATTTTTGCTTGTGCGGCAACGGAAACTCCTCCATTGCCAGTTTTCTCGATTGTAACGTTCGGAGGCCTTTCACCTGCTCTTACTCCTATACTCCTGATTTCATTGACTAGAAGAGGATAAGCTTCAGGTTGGAACACATCAAGCAAGAACAAAACAAGGTCGGCAGACCTTGCAACCGACAGCACCCTTTTTCCTAAACCTTTGCCACTCGATGCCCCCTGAATTATCCCAGGCAAATCGAGGATTTGTATCCTCGCGCCTTTGTAATCCAAGACACCAGGTACTACTGTCAGTGTTGTAAATTGATAAGCTGCAACCTTTGACTTGGCACTGGTCAAACTGTTCAATAGAGTTGATTTGCCGACGCTCGGGAGTCCTATGAGAACTACTGTTGCATCGCCGCTCTTCTTCACATCGAATCCTAGTGAACTAGCACCACCGTGGCTCTTCGCCTCTTCAGCCTCGCGCCTGAGCTTTGCTAACTTGGCCCGTAGAAGCCCAACATGATGCTCTGTCTTCTTGTTGACCTGTGTCCTATGCAGGTCATCTTCGATGCGCTTGATCTTCTCCTGTATGCCCATTTAGATCATCTGAAATTAAGCGGGTTCCTGCAGTAAATTGATATGCAAAAGCATTATATAAATTACAAAAATATGTTTTAACGAGCATGAAACCCATTCCGATTATCATAGTAATTATTGCTGTAGCAGCGATCGCAGGCTCTATTCTATTGTTTACACCTTCTACACCTGTCATCCAACCATCAGATTTCCGTGTCGAATATGCAAGGACGGGCGGGATAGCGGGCATGAATGAGAAATTCGTCATAGAGGCAGATGGCACGGCATCTTTCACCAGTAATATCCGTAAACCATTGAAGGAAAAGTTAGACGCTGCAGTATTTGATGACCTGAAAGGTTTCATATCCAGAAATATTGACAAAGTTCCTGCGACCGCGATAAAAGCTACACCCGGGGCTGCAGATTATTTTACATATACGATGACTGTTAAAGCCAATGGGAAGACCTACGAATTTTCTTGGGTTGATGAAGGGGCTGCTCAAACCAAGATACCAGAAACTCTGAACCTTATTCAGAGTAGAGTTGTCATAGTTCAAGAATCTTTGATAAAATAATGCGGGGGGGATTTGAACTTCAATTTACCAGTAAGCTCGCAGCGTTCCGGTCCGGTGTGACCTACCCCTTGGAAGCTGTGGGCCTGAAGGAACCCATGTTAGGCACATGTCGATAATTCAGATACGAACCCTTGACACTGACACGGATAGGAATCGCCCTAGATTCGGACCCTTGGCTTGAATTGAGCAAAAACTTACAATCATTCTAGCCTTGGAAAGTTAAATACTGGCCAGTGTAGAAATCCGAATTCACTCTTAGGTGTACTTTTTGGGCATCTTCAAGCTAATCTCTGATTACTCACCAAGGGGGGACCAACCCAGAGCTATCTCCCAGCTTACAGATGGCATCCTGAAGGGCGAGAGGTATCAGACCTTACTTGGGGCAACAGGATCTGGAAAGACCTTCACCATGGCCCAGGTGATTGCAAATGTTGAACGCCCTACGCTGGTAATGTCCCCAAACAAGACACTTGCCGCCCAGCTCTGCAGCGAATTCAGATCTTTCTTTCCTGAAAATGCAGTTGAGTATTTTGTGAGTTACTACGACTACTACCAGCCCGAGGCATACGTCCCGCAGTCAGACCTCTACATCGAAAAGGACGCAACGATTAACGATGACATCGATAGACTTCGACACAGGGCGACACAGGCCCTCCTTGCCAGAAGGGATGTAGTGATAGTTGCAAGCGTGAGTTGCATCTATGGGTTGGGTTCGCCTGAGGACTACAGGAGTGCGACCCTTACCGTCAGGAAAGGGGAGAAGCACGATAGAGATGGGATGATCTCGAAACTGGTTGAAATGAAATACGAGAGGAACAACATAGCGCTCCGAAGGGGAAAATTTCGGGTGAAAGGAGATGTAGTTGAGATCTGTTCAGTTGAGGAAAATATCACAAGGATAGAGCTCCTGGAAGATACGGTGGAGAGGATCGTCGAACTCAATGGGATCACGGGATCAGTCATTGAAGAGCGGGGTGATGTAACAATCTTCCCGGCGACCCACTTCGTTACCCTCCCCGAGAAAGTAGATGCTGCGCTACACTCAATAGATGAGGAGCTTGAAGATAGGTTAGCCGAGTTGAGAGCAGAAAACAAACTCGTGGAGGCGCAGCGTCTTGAACAAAAGACAAAGTTCGACCTTGAAATGATAAGGGAGACGGGATACTGCACCGGAATCGAGAACTATTCCAGACACTTCACAGATAGAAAGCCAGGGGAAACGCCCTACACCCTGATTGACTTCTTTCCGAAGGACTATCTCCTGGTTGTTGACGAGTCACACGTTACTATACCCCAGGTCCGTGGGATGTACGAAGGGGACAGATCTAGAAAAGACAACCTGGTCGATTACGGTTTTAGACTCCCCTCAGCCTACGATAACAGGCCCCTCTTGTTCAAGGAGTTTGAGGCAAAGGTGAACCAGGTAGTCTACCTATCCGCAACTCCAGGCCCGTATGAGCTATCAAAGAGCGAGCAGATCGCAGAGCAGATTATTAGACCGACGGGCCTCACCGATCCCGAGGTGATTGTAAGGCCTGCAAAGGGCCAGATTGAGGACCTTGTAGCCGAGATAAGAAGGAGGGCTGAAAGAAGAGAGAGGGTACTTGTGACGACCCTAACAAAGAGGATGGCCGAAGACCTAGCAGAATATCTAGATGAGAAAGGCGTTAAAGTGAGATACCTCCACTCAGAAATCGAAACTCTGAAGAGGGTCGAGCTTCTGCGGGATCTTAGAGTAGGAGAGTTCGATGTACTTGTCGGCATAAACCTCCTCAGAGAGGGCCTTGATCTTCCAGAAGTGAGCCTTGTAGCCATACTTGATGCGGACAAGGAGGGCTATCTCAGGTCCGAAACCTCCCTTATTCAAACGATAGGGAGAGCTGCAAGGAACGTATTGGGTCAGGTCATAATGTATGCTGACGCAACTACTGATTCCATGCGGAGAGCCATGAACGAGACCGACAGGAGAAGGCGCATTCAGATGGATTACAACACAGCGAATAAAATAAAGCCTGAAAGTATCAGAAAGGAGATTAGGGCCATAATCGAAGCCCTGCCTACTGCCGAAATAAAAGGACCTGACTTTCTCGCATATTCCAAGGAGAGGATTCCGATCATGATCGCGAATCTAGAACAGGAGATGCTCCTAGCGGCTCAGGAGCTAGAGTTTGAGAGGGCTGCAAAGATCAGAGATAAGATTCGCCAACTGAAACCGATGGCAGAGAAACGGTCGTCTTCAAGAGGCAGAATGTGAGGAATAACTTGAGATCTGGAAAGATTGTGATCCGTGGTGCAAGGCAGCACAACCTCAAGAACATCGACTTGGAGATACCTCGTGACGAGTTGGTTGTAATTACTGGCCTCAGCGGCTCTGGCAAGTCCTCCCTTGCGTTTGATACGATTTACGCGGAAGGTCAGCGCAGGTACATAGAGTCACTATCTGCCTATGCGAGGCAGTTTCTGGGACAGATGGATAAACCCGATGTGGACTATATCGAAGGCCTGTCACCTGCAATATCCATCGAGCAGAGGACAGCAGCCAAAAACCCAAGATCGACCGTTGCCACTGTGACAGAGATCAACGACTATCTCAGGCTGCTTTTCGCAAGGATAGGAAAGCCTCACTGCTACAACTGTGGCAAGCCGATATCTAAGCAGACGGTACAGCAGATGGTCGATCAGATTCTCACTCTACCAACTGACTGCAAGATCAAGATCCTGGGACCCGTCGTAAGAGGTCAGAAGGGCGAGCACAAGGAGCTGATTGAGGGGATCAAAAAGCAGGGATTTGTAAGGTTGAGAGTTGACGGGAACCTCAGGAATATCGATGATGCATTATCTCTTGACAAGAACAAGAAACACAACATCGAGGTGGTAGTTGACAGGATAACAATCAAGGAAGGCATCGAAAAGAGGCTAGCAGATTCTCTGGAAGCGGCTCTTGGCCTTTCACAAGGCCTTGCTTTTGTTGACGTAGCAGGCAACAAAACCATTCTTTTCAGTGAAAACATGTCCTGCCCTGACTGTGGGATCAGCTTGGAAGAGCTTCAGCCAAGAATGTTCTCGTTCAACAGCCCGTTCGGGGCCTGTAAGGAATGCTCTGGACTTGGAACTAAGATGACCGTTGATCCTGATCTGGTAGTTCCTGACAAGAGTAAATCGATAAGACAGGGTGCCATCGTTCCGTGGGGGTTCGAAGAGGACGTCTGGGCAGCATCATTCTTCAAATCGCTCGCAAGGCACTATGACTTTGACCTGGATACCCCGATAAAAGATCTGGACCCAGAAGTCCTTCGTGTGATTTTGTATGGGTCTGGGAATGAACAGATCCGCTTCAACTACAGCGGGAGGAACGGGAGATGGAGCTACGAGCAGGTCAGGGAGGCGAAGGGTGTTCTTAACTCGATTGAGCGGAGGTTTAGGGAAACTACCTCGGAACGTGCTAGAGTGTGGTATGAGAAGTTCTTCCGCGTCGATACTTGCCAGGCCTGTAAGGGGCAGCGGCTGAAACCCGAGTGCCTTGCTGTCACTGTCGGAGGGAAGTCAATAGCAGAAGCCTCTTCGATGAGCATCGCCAGCGCCGCTAACTTCTTTCTTCGACTTGAACTCCCCGAGCGGGACGAGATGATCGCCAGGCAGATTCTGAAGGAGATCGGGGCGCGCCTTTCGTTTATGCTAAATGTAGGACTCGAATATCTAACTCTTGATAGACCCACTTCCTCGCTTTCTGGCGGAGAGGCACAGAGGATTCAGCTTGCAACCCAGATAGGCTCAAGCTTAGTAGGAGTCCTGTACATTTTGGACGAGCCCAGCATAGGCCTGCACCAGAGGGATAACAAAAAGCTCATAGAGACTCTCAAAAGGCTTCGGGATATCGGGAATACCGTGCTTGTGGTCGAGCACGATCAAGAAATGATACTATCAGCTGACTATGTAGTAGATCTTGGTCCTGGCGCAGGGATACATGGCGGAAGGGTGGTAGCCTCTGGACCCCCGGGGGAGATAATGCGGTACCCCGAATCAATAACGGGGCAGTATCTATCGGGGAAGAGGAAAATACCAATTCCCTTGCTGAGGAGGAAGGGGAACGGGAAGTATCTTACTATAGAGGGTGCCCGGCAGAATAACCTCAAAAACATACACGCGAGCATTCCGCTCGGCGTTCTTACGTGCATAACTGGAGTCTCGGGCTCAGGGAAGAGCTCCCTGATCGATGACATTCTGCATAAAGCTCTTGCGCAGAGGCTTTACGACGCGAAAGAAAGGCCTGGAGAACACGACAATATTGTTGGCATCGAATTCATAGACAAAGCGGTGATCATCGACCAGTCTCCCATAGGGAGGACTCCAAGGTCAAATCCAGCAACTTACACGGGTGTCTTTACGGAGATCAGAGATCTCTTTGCAATGACCCCTGAAGCAAGATCAAGGGGATACAAGCCAGGAAGGTTCAGTTTCAACGTAAAGGGTGGCAGGTGCGATGCCTGTGAGGGTGATGGCATAATCAAGCTTGAGATGCACTTTCTGCCAGACGTTTATGTCCCCTGCGAAGTCTGCAAGGGTTTGAGGTACAACCGCGAAACCTTGGAAGTGCAGTACAAAAAGAAGGGCATCTCTGATGTCCTGAGGATGACAATTGAGGAAGCCTTGGAATTCTTTGAGAACATACCGAGGGTAAAGAGGAAGCTGCAAACTCTGGAAGACGTAGGTCTGGGCTATGTACAGGTCGGGCAGCCAGCAACCCAGCTCTCGGGTGGAGAAGCGCAGAGGGTAAAATTGGCGACAGAACTTAGCAAGAGGGCGACAGGCAAGACGCTCTACCTCCTTGATGAACCCACGACCGGCCTTCACTTTGATGACGTAAACAAACTACTCCAGGTCCTAAACAAGCTTGTGGATAGCGGAAATTCGGTCGTTGTGATAGAGCACAACTTGGATGTAATCAAAACTGCTGATCATATCATAGATCTTGGGCCCGAAGGCGGAGACGGGGGAGGCTACATAGTAGCCCAGGGTACACCTGAGCAGGTAGCCGAGGTAGATAGATCGTATACGGGAAAGTTCCTAAGGCGGATTCTCTTTGCTGAGCAGGAAAGAGCTCAGGCTCGTGCCGAGTAGACCCGGGGTCTACATCCTGAAGGGCTCCCAAACGGAGCCTATGTATGTGGGCAAGGCCACAAACATATCCGACAGAATAATGGCCCACCTGAGACCGAATCCTGACGATCCCAGGGCAGTCGCCCTTGCAGGGAAGATCTCAAGTGTAGATTATATTGTAACTGAAAATCCCATCGAGGCGCTGATTCTGGAGAATACTCTGATCAAGCGCCACAAGCCCAGATACAACATCCGCCTGAAGGACGACAAGAGTTACCCATACATCAAGATCACAGTGTCTGAGCTTTACCCGAAGGTCAGTGTGACTCGGAAGGTTTTCGATGATGACAATAGGTACTTCGGTCCCTATGGCGATGTAGGTGCAGCCAGGCGCTCCGTGAAGTTTCTGAGGAGAATCTTTCCCATTTGCGACTGCAAAATAAAGCTTGACGGCAAAGGGAAACTCAAAGCCTGCCTTGACTATCACATCGGCCTTTGCTCAGGACCCTGCATTCGGGCGATAAAGCCTGACGCCTACCGCAATCTTGTTGACGAATTCATTCTGTTTCTCGAGGGCAGGTTGCAGCAGCTTGTCACAAAGCTCAGGCAGGATATGATGCACGCGTCGGAGAGGCTCGAATATGAGAGGGCTGCCAAGATCAGAGATCAGGTAAGAGCACTTGAAGCTACGGCCTTCAGGCAGGGAGTGAGTTCGATTGAGGTCAGGGACAAGGATGTTGTAACCCTATTCAGGAAGAATGATCGTGTTTCAGCCCTAGTCTTCTTCGTAAGAGGAGGGAAGCTCGTGGGTAAGGATAGGTTTGCCTTAGAGTCGGAAGTTTCAGATGATGATTCGCAAGTGTTGGAGGCCTTCGTGAAACAGTACTACCACAGCGCGACGTCGATCCCCAGGGAAATAGTGACATCAAAGAAACTCAAAGATGTCAAGGTACTTCAGGACTGGCTGATGCAAAAAGTGGGCTCTAAGGTGTTGTTTTTTTCAGGCAGCAGGGGTGAAAACAAGGAGCTGCTCAGACTTGCTCAAGCGAATGCAAAGGTCCTTGAGGAGCAGGCCTTTGCAGAAGAGGTTGCTAAGAGGAGGGTCCTCCTGCAAGGCATGAAGCTTCTGAAGGAGAAGTTACGGCTGTACAAACTCCCGAGGAAGATCGAAGCATTCGACATTTCCAACATTCATGGAGAGCAGGCCGTTGGATCTATGGTTGTCTTTAGGGATGGAAAGCCCTCAAATAATGACTACAGGAGGTACAAGATAGCGACGGTTCAGGGCATTGACGACTACTCCATGATGAGGGAGGTCGTATCTAGAAGGTATAGTAGGGCTTCAAAGGAAAGAGATCCTCCCGACCTAGTAGTGATTGATGGAGGTCCAGGCCACCTTAGAGCAGCCGTGGAGGCCATGAGAGGAATTGGGGTGTTTGGCCTTCCTACCGTAGGACTCGCGAAGAAGGAAGAGAAGATTTTCGTTCCGAATAGGTCAGATCCAATCGTTCTTCCAAGAGATTCGAAGGCCCTGCACATCCTTCAGCACATAAGAGACGAAGCGCACAGGTTCGCAGTAAGCTATCACAGAAGACTAAGGGGGAAGGCATTGCTCAATCAAGTAAAGAATAGCGAAATTGAGCAAATACTCTAACATCTAAGGGAAAAGCGCGCGCTCGGTTATCCCGTCTGGGCTATCTGACTGTATCGCGCGCCGCAAATCTTGCAACGAACCTGTAATGCGGGGGGGGGGGATTCCAGCATTAACTTACCGGTAAACTTCAAGCGGGATAAGTCTTGTTGTGGTTCCAGGGAGATTTCCATTATGCAACAGATTATGAAACGATGTAAGGGGGGCGCGCTAATTGTTTCGATTTCACAAAGGAGACTTGGGATTTCATGAATGAAGGATCAGCGTGTGTAAGACGCCACTTGGACAATTGATATTACTCCTTCTTGATAACAGCAATGAAGTAGCCGGGAGAATCGTGAGACTTGGGCAAGAATTTCAAAGCCATTTTTTCACAGGCTCCTCCGGTTCTACAGAGATATGGCTCCAAGTCTACCCCAGTCAATTTGGGTTTTTCTAGTGTAAATTCTCCCTCTCTTACTTTGAGGAAACGTTCTATCTGTATCTCGTTTTCCTCACGATTCAAGGTGCAAGTCGAGTAGACGAGTCTGCCACCTTTCTTTACGAACCTTGACATCGTCCCGAGTACGTTTCTCTGTGTGTCTATGGCTCTGAAGTATTGCCACTTGTCCATAATGGCTGGTTCATAGATCTTCGGTCGGGTCCCAAGTGACGAACACGGAGGGTCAATAAGCACGGAATCCACCTTGCTGCCGTTGAGAATTCTCCGAACCTTCACTTCCTTTGTTGAATCAAGTGCGACCGCAAACATGAAATCATTGATGTTGATTCCAAAACGCTGCGCCCGTTCCCGAATTAGAGATTTTCTCCGATAATCAATCTCAAAAGCGTAAAGCTTCCCGCGTTGCTCCATCAACTCTGCTATGTGAATTGATTTCCTACCAGGTCCTGCGCAGGCATCAATAATGGTTTGGCCAGGTTCTGGTGCTAGGAGTTTGGAGGCAATTATTGATGGATAGGTTTGGATTTCAAAAACTCTCTTCTTAGGAATGGCTGGGAACTTGTACCTCGGTCGGGTATTATAGAACAGGGGAGCTCTAGAGGGATCAAACGTATCCTTATTGTATTGTTGAGTCCTATCTCCTAAGGCTACAACATGCTTATGGGGTCCGACTTTGAGTTCGGTATTGTACTCAGACTCCCTCCTATAGCATTCATAACATCTCCTGCTTTTTGCAATCTCTGTGTCTACTTGAACGAAGATTGGTACAGAGCTTGTCAACCATTCAGGCAAACTGTGTTTGGTAATGTGATGGCGCATTATGTTGTGCCCCATTAATGCAAGCTCGCCCGCTCTTGGATCAATGGGAATGCCAGAATCACCTGTTTCAAATTTGTCAAGATCCTCTGTTTGTCGTATTTGTCTTACATAGATAGATTCCTCGGTGATACCTCGTTCCGCGGAGATGCCCTTATCAGCTAGTATTGCAGCTGCCTTGTCGATGTCGACTGAAGGGTTTACTCTTATGTAGAGTTTCAAAGTCGGCTTTGCCATTACATCCCTCGAGTCGTATAGTTCTACCTGGTTAGATCTATCGAGTTCAGCAATAGGCCAGATTCGACCCAAGGTTGTAGCACGTTCAGACGTCACGTACGATCAACCTCTTTTCATTGGACAGCTACAGGGAATTTGTTGACATTTGGAACATCCATTACCGTACTTCTCGTACGAAGCCGACTCCAAATCAATTTCAACCAAATTGGATACAGACGTTAGCCATGCAAAGACATCAGCTGATTCTGCAGAAATTTCTCTTTTCTTTCCTTTTTCTACAGCCATCCTCAGCTCCATTATCTCATCATTAAGTCGCTTAAATGCCCAATCAAGTCCTCTGGTTCGGTCTCTTGCCAAATATGTGTGAGCCATCAGTTTCTGAAAATCGGATATAGATCTAGTTGTTTTTCTAGCGGTTTTCACACCCAAGATTAATACACCTGATTCTGTTGCGTCTTACAATGGCGCGCGCTAATAAATGGCTCTATATGGCTCCTTTCCAGACGGGTGAGCATGTGGAGAATTAGGTAGTTATTGAAAATGCGGGGGGTGGGATTTGAACCCACGAACCGCTAACGGACGGGGTTTCTTACAAGAAGACCTAAGCCCCGCGCCTTTGACCAGGCTTGGCAACCCCCGCAGAACTTGATTCGTGTAATAACGAGGAGATTTAAGTCTAATTAGGACATCTTCAGCAGGTATTCCGAAGTGTATTTTCTTCGAGCAGCTCTAATATTTTCTGGCAAAGAAAAGTAATCTTTTATCATACCCCTGCAGTTGGATGTTTTGCATCTACATTCCATCTTGAAGCCTTCCCAAGCGATGTTAAACGAATAATCCATCGTAATCTCATCCCGGGGCCCAATATTTCTAATAGCAACAATCTGATTCTTCCTGCTTACATAGCAGTTGGGGCTGCAGGAATGGTTGATGTACCAGCCAGACGAATGGGGTTTAGGAACGATGTAGCGATCAATCCCCACCTGCAGACACCTCTGCAGTTTCTCCTCTTCAATCTCCCATACCCATCCTTCGTCGCCTTCAAAGACAAAAACATCATCTCCTTCCCCAATGAGTGAGAGGGTAAAGACACCTAAGCCGGTACTCCCCGTTTGCAATATGACTAGCTTCACTTTGTCCTGCAATCCAACACCAGCCTACCGATAGTCTTTAATTCAGCCATGACTACAAAAGCACTATGCCTATTTTGAGAGTTGTCACTCTATTGAGCTTGGGCGTCATCATAGGGCTCGGCGCAGGTCTGGGCGTCGGATACACCATGTTCGGCCCTCAGGTTGGGACTATGCAGGAAAAGCCTGCTGCTGAGGGAGAGGTAGTTTCTGAAGCCAAATACAATGAAGCAGTTGGCGGCAGAGAGAAGGCAGAGGCTCTGCTCCAGGAAGCTCTGAAAGAAAATAATGCCAAGATTAAGGCTCTTGAGGCAGATGTCGCATCTAAAAATTCTCAATTATTGAGCTTGCAAAACATCAAGATTGATAGCGAAAAGATCGTTGCTGAAAGGGCAGCACTTGAAAAGCAGTTAGAGGAAGCCAGGAACCAACTGAAATCTCTAAAGGGAGCTGATCTGGGCCTGGCGCAATTTAACATAAAGAGCATAACTAAAGACGGCCCTGATGAGCATATCGTCACAGGCTACCTAATCAACTTCGGGAGCGAAGGTGCAAAGTCTGCTAGTATAGAAATTGAATGGCAGGGTCCAGGAGGGTGCCCATGCATGCCCGAGATATTGAAAAAGGAGAGGATAGATTTTGCCAACATAGAAGGGCATTCAATTATCGTGATAAATCAAACCTACTCGACCGATGGGACACCAGTTTGGTACTTTAATTGGCAGAAGTAAGATGCAATAACGATCCGATTCTAGTCTTAGTTCATGATTACGTCAGATGTCGAAATAACTCTGATAAAGTGAGGATTTATAAATAACATCCCGCATATATACGGTATATGATAAAGTGCTGCTACTACGAAAAGGAGACTAAGGAGAAGTCCATAGTTGTGTGCACCACTGGCGAATGTCCAGAAATGCACGGCTGGGCACGAATTGGCGAAGTTAACGGTAGCAACATAGCATTTCACAGCCCACGTGGAATAGATGTGGAATACTTTAAGGGACAAAGTGTTGACGGAGAATTCTGCCCCATTTAGTAACTAGTCAGGAAATACTAAGTATAGCCCCTTACAAGGCAGATATTCGCTAATCGCGCGGTCGTCAGCCTGCCGTAGAGAACCTGTTGTCGTGCTACTCCTATCATTAACCCAAAAATAAATAAAGGAAGAATTGATAGTACGGAAAAGATCCTTAATACCCGAGAATTTCTAGTTTGAACCTGATCATGAAGCAACTGGTCTGCGAGATCTGCAGGTCTGAGTATAGCGCTCGCCTTATAGAGTTCAGGGATGGCAACCACAGGCTCTGTAATAGGTGTTTGAAAGTAGCAATATCAATTCAAAGGTTAGCGGAGTTGCAAAGATCAGATGTATGTCTTTCTGTGCCCAACTGAATTATTTGTCTACCTTGCAAACAATTCAGTTGATATTAAATCTGCTGACTCTATCAACCTAGAAGTGGCTATTTTTCTAAGCCTGCGATATTCAACCGATCCGCCATTGTGATGCTATTCGGCATAGGCTATGGACTGACAAGTATAGAATAAGCCTGATCGGGCATAATGACGATTTCCTTTTGTTTGGGAATAGTGGGATCGACAAAAGCATGATGCCCGACCGGTCAAACATCTTTCTACGGTTTCTCACAACAGCGGAACATTGCCTGCTAACGAGGAATGCCGTGCAGACCTACGTTCCCTCTCCGCTTGGCCAGCAATATTTGGAGTTTGCTATTTGCATCCTCGAGTTTGTGAACGTATACAGCTCGGATAACATGTAACAGCAGGCGTTCTTCCTCCGGGTCCTCCAAGTTCATGACGTTAGCGAATAGGCCATAAACCTCCGTGAGTTGCTGGTTCAGCTTAACCTCATCATCTGTTTCGGTAAAAGGGGTTACTACCACACCTTCGTCAACCAGATATAGAATCATCCTTCCCTCTTCACTTGTTCTGGTGTAAGCTACCCTCCTATTACAAAAGTCGCAGTAGTACGATTGTGCTATGAAAGAAATTGTGTAGAACTTCTTCTTAGCTTTGGGGAGGTTCTCCAGCTCCTCATCGCTGAGTAGCGCTGGGCCATACTCCGTCTTAACCTGGCACTTGACGCGAAAGCCTGGAAAGTGATCGACAACTGGTTTCTCACTCACTACGTCAGTCGTTTTGTGTAAGTGTTCCACTAGGAACGGATAACTTGTCACCATTTCGATGTCAGTCTTTGCCACTTCCGAATTCACATAGCGTAAACATGTGCCATGGTGTCTTTAGATGTCTGTATATGCGGGGTTCTTCTTACTCCTAAGCTGTTGGTATTCCCTAGACATCTCTCGTATTCGCTCAATGCTTCTTAGTGCAGGCAGACCAGAGAATACTGTCACAACCATCATCTGCCTCGTTCTGGGTATAGGGTAATCACCTGCCCTAACTTCAGCCCCGCTTGTGAACTCTTCAAGCCATCTTCTAGCCGAGTCCATACCTTCTCTACTCAGATCTTCTGGGTGACCCTCAATCAAGCTAAGGGCATACTGGGCTTTGTGCGGGTCTGTTTCAGCAGATAGTTTCCCGCTTGCAGCACTCTGCACTAGAGCAAGGCATCGAGTAGAAGGCTCCAGCTGATCGAAACTCGTCTTGTTGACAAAGAAGACCTTCTTTGCGAAGCCCTTTACGGTATCCTTGACACTTCTCGCCCATTCAGAGTATCCGTACACGGCAGATCCGTGGAGCGAGTGCATTATATCCGATGAATCTATAACCTTGACTCCCACTCTACCAGACGATGTAACCTCTCCAGCTGCGAAGAGTGGGATGAGTGGCTTCACTACGGTGTCATTCATATCCAAGAAGCTATCCTTCAGGCTCTTAGCTTCACCTCTCCAAAGCTCATTGTCGAAGTAAAATACCGCATCAACGCTCTTCGAAAGTTCGCCGATACATCTGTCCGCATTGGCTGCGTTCAATTTCCCTTCATCAGATGATGGAAGTAATGCGAGTGCATATACTGGTTCGCTGTAAACCTCCTTCAAGGCTTTTGCAAAAACCGGTATGCTTCCAGAGCCCGTCCCTCCTCCAAGCCCGGCAATAAGGAGAAAGGCGTCGACCTTGTGCGTTCCCCTTTCACTAACATATCTTCTAAAGTTCCGAAGCTCTTGTTCCGCTATTCTGCTCCCCAGCAGAGGATCGCCTCCCACACCGTGGCCTTTTACTGTAGTCTGGCCGATCAATATACGATCCTTCTTAGGTACGAATTTCATGCCCCTTAGATCGGCCTCAGCAGTGTTCAGGGCGAGAGTGAATGGCAATACATTCTTGTGTCCTAGGACATCATTGTAGTATATGAAAAGGTCAAGAAGTCGTCCTCCAGCCTGACCTAGGCCTATCAAACCAACCTTCATGGTAAGTCAGAATTCGACTGCTGCGTTTGTATTTAAGACTTGTGGAGCTATTATCCATATCACTATTGCTCGTCCGGAGGTAATTCAAAGTGCGGTCGACGGGATTTGAACCCGTGTCATCAGCTTGGAGGGCTGATGTCCTAGACCAGACTTTCCACATGTCATTGACGCAACTTGATATTGCACATGCTCTGGACGACGACCGCACACCGACCGCAGGATTTCTGTTGTTTCGAGTGATTAGATAAATCTGTCGAGTTTACAACAGCGAGAAGAATATCAAAAAAGTATACAACGATTAGTGCTTTAAATCATCTGAAAGATCTGGAATTAACTCTTGACGATCCCCAAGCATGGCATCAATAATGGGCCATCAGGCTTTCTAGAGCATTCACAGAATATTTCTTAGGTCTTTCGCTCTTCACATAGAGGTCGACCTAGTGAAGAATTTCAAGCAGGGAAGTGCTGACATGGAGATAAATGCTTAGAGTCTCAAGAAATCTGCCAAGTTATGCTACGAGAGTGACTCGCGATCCTTTGCTGGATGTAGTTGGCGGGAAAACGTGTTCAAGGGACTCTGTAATCTGCCCCTTCCCAATCGCTATTTCCCTGATAACATCTGCGATATAGTTACCATATCTATAATCCAAGAGACCTTCTTGCATGAGTTTGAGAATCTCCAATCCCCTTTCCTGCCCAAAGAGCCTGAAGAGCAGGCGATATTTTGCATGCAAGCTGTTTTGGTCGGTTTTGGTCATTGCAAAATAGCGTTCTCTGGATATTTAATAAACAAAATGGAGTGAGCGTCTATGTTGGCAATTGGATTCTGCAGATCTCTTCTTATCTCTACAAACTTCCCATAACACTGCCAATATTGCGTTGATAACTTAAACCTAATCTAGCCAAGATGGATAAGCTAGGCCTGTGCTAAACGACGCTAGGCTGAAGCAGCTTTGTGAAGGCGACGAAGACATATACAGAGCCTTTCACGCTTTGGGATTATTCCTAGATCCTGCAAGAATAAAGCAGAAGACTGAAGAATTTATAGAGCAATCTAATTCGGAGGAGAAAGGTTCCTCAAAACCTGTAGAAACGGCAAGGCCAACTTATCGAATAATAATGAGAATTGCACTTGCCAGAGGTCTTCCCGAGCTGCTAAGAAAATACGCCGAAAGAGAGGATCATTTCTTCCAGGGTAAACTATACTGGCCTTTCATTGATAAGGCAGGAAAAGCAACAGAGATAGCCAAAAAATTTTATCAGGCTAGCCCTTCTTGAAGCCCAAGAAGAGACCTGCAGCGAAGCTCCCGTAGAATGGTATGCCGGATGTCACAAATGCCGGTATCGCAGGCGTTTGGAACATTTTGCCAGCCCATAACTCAAAGGCTTCCTGAAACTTCGCATAGTTAATCGTAAGATATCCCTGATACGCCAAGTATTGCAGCGAAACGAAAAAGATTCCCAGAAATATCACTAGCAGTTTGACAATCTTCTTTGCAGCATATCCAATTACAAAGCCGACTATTGCTCCAAATCCCAGCTGCGTCGTTGCTGAACCAAATACATCTGTGCTCAATTTCTCCAATTGTTAGAACAACACGATGTTAATATTGCTAATGCTTTCTTGCAGAATTGATAGTTTGGCATGTAGGAGCTAGTAAGAATGATTCTACTGTCATGCTTAATTGGATGGCCAAGTTTGCTTGGCCCGAAAATATATGCCCGACTCAGAAGATGCAAGGAAAAGAGCGTCTGGAAAGGAAGGGACTCTCGTAGTTTATGCCTCCCTCAGGGGAGTGTTGGCTGATGCCGTAAAGGCTTTCCGCTACAAGTACGAAGACCTGAACCTGCACGTGAGCTACTTCTCTTCACACCCCGTCCCTATATATGAAAAGGTCAAGGCCGAGGTGAAGGCAGGCATCCCAACTGCCGATGTCGTCATGATGCCACAATACATGCTCATGATGATGGCAAAGGAGGGCCTATTGAAGAGCTATGAATCGCCGGAGCTAAGGATCTTCCCAAAAAACCTTTACGACTCCAAGAACCACATGTGGTCTGCCATGGCAGTTGAACCCACAGGTGTCGTCTACAACAATACCAAGATCAAGGAGAGCGAACTTCCTACAAGCCTAGACGGACTCACTGGTTCCAGATGGGTAGGCAAAACAGCATTGCAATCAGTGACAAGTTTCCCCGAAGGCAAGATGGCATTCTACTACCTGCTGGCATTGAAGAGGCACTTGGGTGAAAGGAAGTGGGAAACATTCCTGAAGGACTTCCTCAAAACAAAGCCAGTATCCTATGAGTGCCTGCTCTATATGACCCATATGCTGGGAATAGGACAACACGTGTTCGGCTTCCCCGCAACTCTCAGGAAGCAGGCTATGGGAGACGACTTCGCACACATGCGTGAAGGAGGAGTGCAACCAGTTCCTCTGATGGATGTTCCACCAGCAGCGATATGCAGAACTGCGGGTATAGTCAAGAAGGCACCTCATCCCGCTACTGCAGAGCTCTTCTTCGATTTTATAATGTCGTCAAGATGGCAGGCAGAGATGGGGAGGAACCTCGATGGAATGGTTCCAGCGAGACCCGGCATAGTTGCGACTTACTGGGTAAGCCAGCCAATGGCAGAAGGCTTCCTGCACTACCCCAACGAGAAAGAGGTCGACAGCGAGAAGGAGTATGTGAAGTACTTCAACGACCTCGGCTTTGGAAAGCTACCAAGAGGAAAGGGTTAGCAAACAATCGCGGCTCTGCCGCGATAATTCCATTTTTCTTACTGGTAATTTTCTGGAAAGGCTTTATCTCTGTAGTTTTCTGCAAAGCAACATTCTATGGATATAATTGCTGTAGAGAGCCTTTCAAAGCACTACGGTGACAAAAAAGCCGTTGATGACGTGGGCTTCACTGTAAGCAAGGGTGAGGTTTTTGGTTTTTTGGGCCCCAACGGTGCGGGAAAGACTACAACGATAAAAGTGCTGACGACCCTAGTGCGTCCAACATCTGGCAATGTTAGGGTACTTGGTCATGACCTTAGAAAAGAAGCCAAGCAAATTCGAAATAAAATTGGCGTTGTTCAGCAGCAGGAAAGTTATGATCAGAACATATCTGTCGAAGGGGGGTTAGATCTTTACGGTTTCCTTTGGGATGTCCCGAAGCAGAAGAGAGCTGAAAGAGTTGAGATTCTGTTGAAGCAATTTGGCTTGTACGAGGCAAGAAAGACTCCATCGCTTGACCTTTCGATAGGACAGAGGAGGAGGCTGCAGGTTGCAAGAGAATTCATGCACGACATGGATCTCTTGTTCCTTGACGAGCCTACAGTAGGGCTCGATTCATTAGCTAGGAGGGCAACTTTGGATTTCCTTAAGGAGAAGGTCAAGAACGGTCTTACAATATTCTTTACTACACATATACTTGAAGAGGCTGAGTATCTCTGCAACAGAATTGCAGTAATCAATAATGGAAAAATAGTAACGACAGATACTCCTCAAAATCTGAAGCGTAAATTCGGCCAGTCAAAATCTGTCGATTTCAAGCTGCTCGAAGGAACATCACCTGAACTGGTTAAGTTAATTGAACGGATAGACGACGTCAATAAGATCGTTCAGGATGTATCTGACGGCGCATATCATGTGACGACTGCTAAGCCTGAAGTTGTTATCCCCATGCTTTACCAGCTTGCAGCAAGACTGAACTTGCACATAACTTCCATCTACATTGCAGAGCCGACACTTGAGGATGCTTTCATCAGTATCTTGCAGGAGGATAAATCATGAACGTAATGGTAAGACTTGTCTACAGAAACCTGAGGGCAAATCTTGATAAAGGCTCATTATTCTTTGAGTTGATTTTTCCACTCTTCTTTATCTTCATCCAGGGAGCCGCAGTCTCCGGGATAGTGCCCCCATTTGATATTGGCAATGGCAGAGTAGTTTCATACTCACTCTTTCTTGCAGCAGGGGCAGTCACCCTCACAGTGATTAATGGAGGGACAAATGCGGGAACTCAACTATGGTTCGACAGAAGGCACGGCATGTTCGAACAGATTCTCATGGGCCCGTTCACAAGAGCGCAGTACATCTTCAGCATAATCATAACCACTCTAATAATAGGGATGGCTGCTTCTATACTTGTATTCGTCTTTGCGCTCCCTGTGCTTTCAGGCATTTCAATAACTCTCCAAGCTGCACTGTTAACAGGGTTTGCTCTTTTCTTAGGTACAATATTCTTCGGAGCCTTTGCGATTACGCTCTCAGTGGCATTGAAATCATCAGAAGCTTTTCAGATAATTTCCACTGTTGCATTCTTTATATTTCTGTTCACATCTTCAGTGTTCTTTCCCGTAGATAGGGCTCCGGGATACATTCAGGCGGTAAGCCTACTGAACCCGCTGACATACACTACGGATATGTTTAGAGCAGGTCTCTTTGACGCTGCTACTACGATACTGCCACTAGAAATAACAACGCTTTCTATAGAAGCAGCAATAATGTTCACTGTTGCTGTCGCGGCTTTCCGCCGGATAAAGGTTTGAAGTCAGATTCGAATGATCCTGAATAAACCAAAGCAATAGCGACGGTTTTATAGAATAGTAGGTTCTGTGGTGCCAACGCATTGCCTATGAATATTATCATCCTAGGCGGAGGAAACGTGGGCGAAAAGCTCGCCAAGCAGCTTACTCGATCCAAATACCAAGTCACCCTTTTCGAAAAGGATGCTTCTCTGGCACGACGCTTAGCAGCTGAGTTAGATGCCACAGTATTAAATGCAGATGGGACAGAGAGACCGAATCTCTTAGATGCTAAGATAGGCGAGGCTGATGTTTTCATAGCTGTCACAGGTGATGATAAGACAAATCTCTTTGCATGCCAACTGGCTACCAAGTTGGGCGCCCGAAAAGTGATGTCCAGGGTAAACGATCCGGAAGACCTTGAATTCTTTCTGGACATGGGTATTACGGCAATTAACACAACTCTGGTTACGGTAGCCGCTATAGAGGAATCAGTTAGACACGAAGGGAAGATGCCACAGATTGCTTCCATAGCGGATGACAAAGGGAGAATCATAAGGTTGCTTTTGATAGAAGAGTCTCCTGCACTGGGGCACAAGGTGAGCGAATTGCCAATTGCAAAGAATATCTTTGCTGTTAGCAGGGGAGAAAGGTTAGTGTTTGGAGACGAGGCTAGTGTTCTACGCGAAGGCGATGTGCTTTACGCCGTTGTCAGAAATGATGCAGAGATTAAGCAGGCTAGAGAATTAATCGGGGCCAAAGATTGAGACACACACATGTTATCGTCTTCAAGAATCTCGGCTTAATATTACAGGTCAACGGGCTTTTTAGCATAATTCCCGTAGCGTTTGCCATTGCGATAGGCGAAGAACCTCAAGCTATTGCAATATTTCTGGCATCCTTTGTGTCCTTGGCCTTGGGATTTTTCCTCACCACTACTAAGGGAGCAGAGAAGGCGAATTATGCAAACATCTCAATACTTGTAGTAGTCTCATTCATCGTGCTTGGTGTCATAGGTTCCATACCGTATTTGTACTTGCATAATCAGCTATTTCCAACTGCTTCAATCCTGACCAAAATAACCACAAGCTACTTTGAAAGCATATCCGCAATGACGACAACGGGTCTGACAGTCTTCGACCCTGCAGCCCTACCAAAATCATTGATATTCTACAGGGCTGTGACGGAATGGCTTGGCGGCGTTGGAATCATATTCTTTATACTGCTTTTCCTTAATACCTCAGGCACTTACACCAGAGCACTAGAGGCATTCGGGGGTTTTGCAAGGCTAGCTTCCACAGCTAGAGGAACATATCTCCGTATCATGCAGATTTACGCTATGTACACCATTCTATTCTCGATTTTACTCATAACTTTCGGCTTCATGGACCCCTTTTCTGCAACCATAGTTTCGCTAACAGGCATGTCTACAGGAGGAATGCTGCATACAGGAGACCTCTCAGCAGAGCTAAACCCTGCGGGCTACTGGCTTGTAATCATTCTGATGATAACAGGTGCTACAAGTTTTCCAATTCATGAAAGGATCTGGAATAGAAAGATTCGTGGAATCTTTTCAGTCGAATTCAAGACCTTTGTTTCCTACCTTATAGTGATTCTACTGGTAACGCTCGCATTGTCGAACATATGGAATTTAACCAATATACAAGGAATCATATTTCATTTGGTTTCTGGTGCCAGTACAACCGGTTTTCAATACATACGTTTAGACATGTTAAGCACTCCAGTCAGACTTGTTCTTACTATAGCTATGCTTGTTGGAGGATGCAGTTTCTCCACAGCGGGAGGATTGAAAGTGATCAGAATGATTATAGCGTTTCGCTCTGTGTCTTGGCTTGTGAAGAACGATGTCCTTCCAAGCTCAGCAGTTTCTCTTGTGAAGGTTGGGAAGAATACCTTCTTTGAAAAAGAAATTGCCACCATATTGGCACTAATATTTGCAGGTGTAGCGTCGATTATCGCAACGACCGCCATTGTGATGTTAGCAGGCCATTCATTCTTGAATTCCTTTTTTGAATCTGTTTCAGCCTTCTCTACGACGGGTTTGAGTACTGGTGTCACAAGCATCAATCTGCCTAATTTTGCCAAGACTGCACTGATAATAGAGATGATAGTTGGGAGGTTAGAGGTTATACCTGTTTTAATAACTATTAGGGCTGTTATGAGCTACATAACCCAAAGAGGAAGGCTCAATGCTACTCTGGTGCAGCTTAAAGAAATTTCACATAAAGCACGCTAGACCAACGAAACTCTCAGAAGGATAAAGAGCAGTGCTACCAGAAAACCAATAGAGACCATTATAGCTCCATAAAGAAACATGTTTGATCTTGCTGACCTCCCCAGCAACATACCAAGGACAAAAAGGAATCCAAGGTCGAGTCCTACCGAACTTGCAAAAGCTGAGTTAACATCAACAATATCCCATAGTGTCAGAACGAAGGGAGAAAGAACAAGAGCCCCAGCTAATATCGGTGCAACGGCATCTACTGCAGCAACCACAAGCACCGTGGCATGCGAGGCTCGTTCAACGATAGAATTGCCAAGTTTGCTGAGCATGGCCTGTTCAAGTTCCTTAAGGTTTCTAGTTCGTTCCGCTCTTTCTGTCATAAAAGCTCCCGACGCACCAGATATCGCCATTGCTAACGTTGCTCCAAGACCTGTACTCAAGATAAGTTCTGGCTCAAGCCTTCCCGAAACATAGAAACCCATTATAATACCTAGAGTTGTCAGAGCTCCGTCAAAACCATTCATTGCAAGGTATCGGCGAGTAATTTCCCCTGCTCTGGTGATGCGCAGATACTGGCGGAGCTTAGATAATTTCAATACATGTACACTATTTCGCCCGTCTATTATCCGTTAGCTTTAAGCCAAGAGCGATGAAAGACTATTAATGATGAAGACGCAGATCAGAAGAATAGTCGTAGACTCGCTAAAACCGAGAGAAACTTCCACGATAGAACTTTCAAAGTCTTTGTGCGATGCAGATGGGGTGGGCGAGGTAGATTTGGTTGTAACCGAGGTCGATTCAAGAACGGAAACGGTCAAAATTACTATCAGAGGTCAGCAGATAAACTATGACGCAGTGATGAAGGTCATGGACGATCATGGAGCGACGATAAGAAGCATAGACGAGATTAATGTAGGAAGAGCTCCCGCACCATCAAAATAAGCTGGACTATTCATTGTATTAGAACTTTGTCAGCTATCAAAAGATTATGTTAAATATCTGGATCATTACTCTTTTAGGGCATTGTCCAAAAAGACGAGCAGACCTAAGCTGATCGTATTCGCTGCTGTAACTTATGTTCTGGCCATATTGGCATTCATCTTCCTATGGTATTTCCTGATGGCCAACGTTTCGGCGATATCAAGGGCTATAACTGAAGTTGCATCTGTAGGAAGACCCCCTGGAGGCTTTCAAGAAAACATCAAGATTGCAGACGAGTTATCAGTTATTGTATTGAGATATGGCTGGATTCCTGTCTTCATAGGAGGCTTGGGCGACCTCACTCCATACTACTTTGGATACGGTATTGTCGTAGCAGCCGCACTAGCGTGGTGGGTTAAGAAGAGATGGTAAAATGAAGCGTCAGACAATACTGAAGGCTTGGGCCATCTTTGGCGTGTACTGGTTCGTTACTTTTGCTATTCTGACCTTCGCGACAAGTGCGGCATTACCCGTAATACTGGTAGCGGCGTTGAGCCTTTACGCTGGCGTAATTCTTGCCGTTATTTCCGTTGCTACTCTGCTTTACGAAATAATAAGGCCAGCTAAGAAGGCTACCGCAGAGCAAAAGCCTGAAGAGGCTAAACCCATGCAATGATTCCGACGCATATACTGGTCTTGCAAAAACATGCGTTATGCTTAAGTAATACGAATAGGATTTGATTCTGAAAGCGATGTATGTTACTTCCTGCTGAAATTGAAGCTAGAACATCAGTGCCTGCGATAAGGGCTCTGGTAGCAAGGAAGCTTGTCAAGGAGCACCGCATGAACCAGCAGGACATCGCAAAAGCTTTGGGACTGACGCAAGCGGCAGTGAGCAACTACCTTCGAGGCAGAAGAGGAAACATCTTCAGCGACGACGACCTTGCCAGCATTGATGGCATTGTAAGCCAGATATGCACGATGCTGGTTTCTGGCGCGGACAATCCAAAGATTATCTCAAAATTTGATGAAGCCTGCCAAGTCATACGGCACAACAGGCTCTTGTGCAGCATCCACAAGCAGCTCGATGCTACCCTTGATGTGGAGAACTGCCATGTCTGCGACGGCGAATCCGAATGGAAGCCCCTAACCTTGAAGCTCAGCTAACTACAGTTCGACATACCCTTTAATAAAACCAATAATACGAGGCGTGTTATGCGTATGGCTAGTCAAATACTAGCGATCTTACTTATCGCTATGTTCGTTCTGACGCCGTTAATATCAGCAATTAACATTCCAAAGACAAATGAAGAAGATTCTCTGCCCATATTCCCGAAGGATTACGCGGCATATGCCAAGGCCAAAAAGTACACCTCCATTGAGCAGTTCTATAACGAGGTTGGCTATTGGAACCAGACCTCAGACACACTACGCGCATTAATTCTTTACAATGCTGGGGAGTTGGTGTATGAGCCAGAAGGCGTAAGCATAAAACACGTTTACAAGATGCTCCCTATGGCTTCTGTAAGCGTAGACAGGAAGAAGTTTACTCAACTTTCGAACCTTGCAGGCATAAAGAAGGTCTACCTTGACCAGAAATTTGAAACTACCTCGTTGAACCTGCTTGATCTGGCGAGTGGAAGGCTCAAGGCAGATGTAAACTATCCCTACATAGGCAAGTACCCTACACTGCTCAACGACACTACGAAGCTGATAGGGGCGCAAGATCTCTGGAAGAAGGGCATAATGGGCAACGGCACCGTTATCGCAATGCTCGACACAGGCATAGATTCAAGCCATCCTAACATGGCCTTCCTTCTAAACTCTCAGCAGAAGAAGGTGATCAAGGA
Source organism: Nitrososphaerota archaeon (assembly GCA_024860875.1). Taxonomy (GTDB): domain Archaea; phylum Thermoproteota; class Nitrososphaeria; order Nitrososphaerales; family UBA57; genus VHBL01. Next base: position 102,856 of record JACPSZ010000001.1, read on the forward strand.
AATTTCAATGGTTGATATCTTTGAGGAGTTTGGAGACGTGAGTGACCAGTCAGGCCATGGAAGTCACACTTCTGGAATAGCCTCTTCAAGCGGTGCAGTGGGGAGCACGAAGATAATCGCGACCTCTGTTGGAACGGAGATTCTCAATGCAACGATCCTGCCAAACACTCAGATGGGAGTTGCGCCAATGTCAAGAATTTACAACGTAAAGGTTCTCAGCAACCAAGGCTTTGGCCTGCTGTCTTGGATTATTAGCGGGATAGAATGGGCGTCGGAAAATGGCGCTGATGTGATCTCAATGAGCCTCGGTGCATACCCATTCTTTGTAGATGACGATCCTCTTTCTATGGCAGTTGAGAAGGCTGTAAAGAACAATGTTACAGTAGTTACGTCAACGGGTAATGTAGGTCCGACAACCTTCGCCGTAGGCACGCCCGGGATAAGCAGGGACGCAATAGCAGTCGCGGCAGCATATGGAACTAAATATCCAATATACTTTAGCAGCAGGGGTCCAGCGTCTTACAATCTCATACAGAAGCCGGACATTCTAGCACCGGGAATGGTAGTCTCTAACTGGGCATTCTACCAGCAATTTGAAGAGACTTTCTATCTTGAGTTGTCAGGAACGTCTATGGCGGCACCACATGTAGCAGGTGCGGCAGCATTGCTGAAACAGGCATTCCCAGCAGCAAGTCCATATGCGATAAAAGCTGCACTGCTGAAAAGTGCTACCGATCTTGGGCTCGAACCCAATGTTCAGGGTGCGGGATTTTTGAACGTCTCAAAGGCTTATGACATACTTGTTGCAGCCCAAGGCGATTTCAGGCAGCTAGAGTACCCAGAGGCTAAGATAGAGCCAGTCCGCCCAATTTCTAATCTTACAGGTGCTTTAGCAGCAACAAGAATCCGCTTCATCGGAATACCTGGACTGTACAGCAATTTCCTAAACAAGCTTATTGAGGAGGGAGCAACGATCTCTGTGCAGAATATCGGCCCTCTAACAGCAGAATCACTAACTAACATAGATGTTTTAGTGCTTGCTGAGCCAAGCAATATTAAGGATACGCTCTACAACAAGACGGCGATAGATCTCTTTATCGGCTCTGGCAAGTCGCTGCTCTTCATCGGGGATACTCTGAGGGATGGATACGACAACATCACAAGACAGTATAGCATAGCATGGAACATTCTGGCAATGGGAGGCTCTGTTACCAGATTCGGTAACCATCCGATTACTCAAGGCCTGAAGCAGTTATGGTTCGGAGGGTCAATAGCGAGTCTCAAAGTAGATGCAGGGGCACAGATCATAGCTCAGGACTCCCTGTACCCTGTGGCAGCATTATGGACTGGTTTTGGAGGTGGCAAGGTCTTCGTTCTTGCGGATGATGACGTCCTAAACGATGCTAATGTTCAGAAGTTTGATAACATGCCCTTCGGATTGAACGTCATAGCATTTCTTGCGCTCGACAGGATCGCAAGCAGGCCCCATGTGCACGAAGTTGGTATTGGATTACGCTATCCAAAGTTCATCGTCAATGGAAGCACGACAACATTCAAGGTAGATGTTACCAACTTTGGAAGTTTCACGGAGAGAGTGAGCATATCCGTAAACATAACGAACGAGCGAGGGGCACTGGTCCAGCGGCTGAGCGACACAGTTACCGACCTTTTCCCAGGGTCCACAAAGAGTGCGACGTTCACTAGCAACGCAATAAGAACGCAAAACCAGTTTGCAGAATACAGGATTATCGCTCGAGCTAGCACAGGCTTTCCAGAGGTAAGCTCGCAGAACAACCAGCAGATTGCAACGTTCGATGTCATTTCCAGAAACCGACTGACTGGCACAAACCCCAGAATCGCACTTTTCGCACCGAGCAAGATAACTTCATCGTTGTACCCAACAATGACCTATTTTCCCGGAGATTTCAAGGTTCTAAACGTGACACTTCTCTCAAGCTACCAGCTCAACAATGCGAGGGTGCGCATAGTAGGAAATGCATCGCAATTTACGTCGTTTTCAAATGCAAAGCGACTGGCAGAAACTCTCATCTTCTTTGACTTCCCAGACAGCACCCCTCTCACATTTAATTACGGCAAGAAGTATGATGCAGGGAAGGAAATTACTCTCGGCTCCGTAATAGGCTACAAAGGGCTTCCACTCCAGATAATTATCGATGATAATGCAAGACCGGGCAAGTATACTGGTGCAATCGAGCTCGTTGAAGGCAATGCGGTTACCGCAAGGCTGCCAATCGAGCTTTCAATTTCAAATCCGAAAGGCGTGATACTGTATGACGACGTATTTCATGGAGTTGACTTTCTGGGTACCATAATTCCTATAGAAGTTGAGCGGTTGTGGGGAGGATCGTTCAGAGGCACTGCACCGACGGAGTGGTATGCAACACTCGCAAAGAGTGGCTTCCAGCTAATCTCGCTAAAGCAGTACATGAACAACAGTGGCATTAAAGATCCTTGGGAGGTATTCACGAGTGGGAAGTTCAAGAATATAGTGCTGCACGACACAGAATTACATGCAGGAAGGACGGGAATGTTCCCACTCATGCTCAAGAATGGAACTAACATAGAAATTCACTACGACAACGACTTCAGGGGAGCGTCTTTGGGACAAGTAACAATTGACAAAACAACATTCCTTGGTCTAGCAAGGAATTTCAACGCTTCAAATCCGATAGGAAGAGGCATAGCAAATGCAACTTTCGTCTTTGGAGTCGAACTAGCAACGCGGCCAGGGGCTCAAATCATAGCAACTGCAGCGAGTCCTGCAAGCCCGGAGCTTTCTGGCGTAATAGCGGCGTCGTTCAAGGTAGATGGAGGGGGTAAATTGGTCGCAATCGGCGACTCGAGCCTCTTTGAATTTACCGAAGACTTCTACTGGCTGATATACAAGGCAGCATTCGGGATTAATGCTACAACTAAAGGAGAGTTCCAGCTCGGAGCCAATGCAGCAGCATACCTGACCAATAAAGCTCCAGCTATAAACATCTTGGCTACGGACAGGCCATCATACGGAGCCGGAAGCCAGGTGCAGCTGACATTCAACTCGCCAACATCAAAAACTGCAAGGATAATACTAAAGGATCCCGAAGGCAATATACTTTCTACAATCCAGCAAGCAGCAGCCGCAGAGAACAGAATTACCATTCCTCTTTCTGACAAGCTTGCCCCAGGATCTTATTTGATAGATGTCAGAGCAATTGATGACATGGGAGACTTTTCGGATAAGGCAATATCTTTTGCAATAAGAAATACAGTAGCACCAACACTGCAAATAATTAGCCCGAAGACCGACGATAAAATAATAGGCACAGCTAGGATCGAAGTTCTAGGAGAGGCAAAATCCCCAGGTACTATGGAGCTGTTCATAGACAATGACAAGGCTGCCACATGGTCCATAGGCGCAAGAGCTTACGTGTGGGATGCCTCAAAGGCTACAGAAGGGCAGCACAAGATAAGGCTTACAGCGGTTGATCAAGATGGCAATTCTAACGAAGCGACGATAAACGTCCAAGTAGCAAGGCCTCCGAAAGCTCCTCCACCAAACCTGCAGATAATAAGTCCCATCTCCAACCAGAAGCTCATAGGAGCTGTGAAGATAGAAATCCTCGGCGAAGCGAAGGCTCCAGCAACCATGGATCTCTTCATTGACAACGAAAAGGTACAGAGCTGGTCTGATGTCGGATCTAGGAGCTATGTATGGAACTCGTCACTTGCAACTGAAGGCCCTCATAAGATAAGAGTCGTTGCAAACGATCAAGACGGCAATACCAAAGAAGCTTCAATAGATGTCATAGCAGCAAGGCCTGAAGTGCCTCCGCCGCCTCCGCTGCTTACAAACACAGAGATCATAGTAATAGTGATGAACATAATCACTATAGCAGCTCTAGCAGTATTGGTAATCAGAAAGGGTAAAAGATAGTAGAAGAGGGCTGTAAAGGCCCCTTTTTCTTAGCCGCTGATGCCGTAGCTCACGTACACGTTGACAGAGACTTGGAACTGGCCAGGGGCTATATCGGTTGGTGGAGCAGCTGGGGCAGCAGCAACTTCGCGAACTGCCTTGAAGACTGGCGACGGAGTTGGCACGTAGACGTTTTCAGAGATGTTGCTGACACCGAGTATCTTCACGCCCAGAGCGCCAGATATCGTCGTCGACTTGTCCTTTGCATCATCTATTGCTGACTTGAGGGCCTGAGTCCTGAGGACCTTTATCGTTTCGTCGCCTACGGTGAATGTTATTCCGTTGATACCTGTCACTCCAGAGGATATTGCAGCATCAATTACCCTTCCGGCCCTGCTACCAAGCTGCGTAGTGTCCTGCGACTTTACTGTCACGGTTATGCTATGATCTAGCCTGTACGATGTAATCTGAGGAGGCTGGTCTTTAGGGTAGAAGTACACGGGACTTAAGTTGATGGAATTCGTCTGTATGTCGCTTCTTGCTATTCCCTCTGCGGTCATCGCCTGCACTAGTTTGTTGAATATTCCTGCAGCGTTTTCAGTTGCCTGCTGAGCAGTTTTTGATTCTTGACTTATGGTTAGTGAGACCAAGACTCTGTCAGGGTTTGCCTTTGCAACTCCTGTTCCACTGACTGAAAGGACGTTGTCGAACTTTGCACTATCAGTCTTCGGTGCAGCTACCTGCTCAGGTGCAGGTACCTGTCCTCCTGGCGGCCTTATGATTATTCCGTCATTTGGCTGACCTATTTGTGTTGGCGATATACTCGATATCACCAATATGACAGCGGCTACGAGGGCAAGCGATGCCAGCCCCGCGCCGAACATGATTTTTTCTTTTGTCATGGACGTTATTAGAAAGGCGGAGGGTATAATCCTTACATCTGAAACAGGCTGTTCTACCCTGAAGAACGGCTAAGCTTAATTCCTTCTCATCATTTTGCAGCAGTTATGCGACTGGTCTTCTTAGGTACTGGAGATGCGTTTAACAACGATTCAAGGGGCAACACGTCCCTTCTTTTGGATGGCAAACACAAAATTCTGTTTGATTGTGGCCCTCAAGCGGTTTATTCACTAAGGAGGAGCGGCTATTCTGTGAACGATGTCAAGCACCTCTTTGTTTCGCATTTGCACGGAGACCATTATGGAGGGATGCCTTTCATTGCATTGAACCTCTTCTTTAAAGAAAAGGGTAAAATGAGCGTCGGAGGACCAAAGAACCTTGAAGAAAATACACTTGCAGTATGCTCAAAGTTCTATCCTACTATGAAGCCTGAAGAGGTTTTTGACTTCAGAGGACTTTCGACAGATTATCCATTCAAACTTGACATCATGGAGGGGAAGCATACCATCCCCGATTATGTCTACAAGGTTGAAGTTTCAAACAAGAGGATAGTTTACACCGGAGATACAGCAAGGCTCGATCTATCCAAGTTTGCCAAAAACGCAGACTGTCTAATCCATGAGGCTGCAGAGCTTGAAGAGGAGAGGGCGATCAAGTTCGGCCATACAACTCCATTCGAGGCTGCTGAAACTGCCAAAGAGGCGAAGGTGAAGAATCTGGTGCTTGTTCATAGACCGAGCTTCGACAAAAAGACCATTGAAAAGGTTCGGGAGATATTCCCCAGAACCCTATTCCCTCACGATCTAGATGTAATAGAGGTCTAGCAGCTGGCATTTAAGGCGGCATAGCAGGAAAGAAAGCAGATGGGAGTAGACCTTCGAGAGATAGTAAAGCCCAAGAAGACTACACTCGAGCATCTCTCCGGCAGAACAGTTGCCGTAGATGCCTATAACGCGCTTTATCAATTTCTTTCAATAATCAGAGGGCAGACTGGAGAACCTTTGATGGACAGTGAGGGCAAGGTTACATCGCACCTTAGCGGTCTTTTCTACAGAAACCTGAATCTGTTAACCTTGGGGATAAGAGCTGTTTATGTTCTTGATGGAAAGCCGCCAGAAATGAAGCGTGTAGAAATAGAGAGGAGGAGAGCTGCGAGACAAGAGGCAATTGTAATGTATGAAAGGGCTTTAGAAAGGGGAGATGTTGAATCGGCAAAAAAATACGCCTCTGCAACTTCCATAATGAAAGATTACATGATCGATGACACCAAGAAGATTCTGACGCTGCTCGGCATTCCGTACATAGAAGCGCCTTCTGAGGGCGAGGCTACAGCAGCAGAATTATGCCAAAAAGGCATCGTAACAGATGTTGCAAGCCAAGACTATGATTCATTATTATTTGGGGCTAAGAGGCTGATCAGGAACCTTACAATTTCTGGAAGAAGGAAGTTACCAGGAAAGAATGCTTTCATCAACCTTGAGCCTGAAGAGGTTGAATTACATGCCGTACTTTCCGAGCTGCAGCTCAGCAGGGAACAGCTGATAGATGTGGCAATATTGCTGGGAACCGATTTCAACCCAGACGGCTTTGAAAAGGTAGGGCCAAAGACTGCGTTGAAGCACATCAGAACGTACGGGAAACTTGAGAAGATACCACAGCTCCAAGAACAGCTCAAGCAGATCAACTTCAACGCCATACGAGAAATATTCCTTCACCCTGAAGTGAGCAAGGTTTCCGAAATAAAGTGGGGCCGTCCTGACATCGAAGGCATAGTAAACTTCCTCTGCGGACAGAAAGACTTCTCGGAAGAGCGTGTTCGAAGTGCTCTCCAGAGACTGGAGGAGAGGGAGGAAAGCAAGTCAGAGTCCCTTGAGAAGTGGTTTTCTTGATTAAGAAATTTGCAGACTTTACGCTTGAAGCGCAGAAGCTAAAGGACGAATATAGAAAGGGCTGGAAGGTAAAGGCAGGAGTAAGGAACCCTGAATCCGTAGCAGACCATACGTACGGCCTCGCAATGCTTTCCATGCTTTTTGGCGACTACAAGGATTTGGATACTGAAAAGTGCTTGCGGATGGCCATATTGCACGATCTTGCCGAAGTTATAACAGGTGATTTATTGCCCGGAGAAAATAACAACAAACGGAACGACGAGGACAGAGCCATGAAAAAACTTCTGAAAATACTTCCAAGCAGCATTTCAAAAAAATATCTGCAAATATGGGAAGAATTCAAAATCGGCAAGTCCAAAGAGGCCAAACTAGTGCATGAATTGGATAAGCTAGAAATGGTCGCTCAGGCTTTAAGGTACAGCGGGCAAGGAGTCAAGAAAGAAATTCTGCAGATATTTGTCAAGGGAGCGAAAGGTAAGATTAAAGATGACGATTTAATCAAACTATACAACGAACTTGCAAGGCGTTTGTAGCGAAATCGATATTCCTAAAAGAATAATAAGACCACGAAGATATTTATTGCTCGGAATTTCGAACGATTCCGAAAATACATCATGGGCAAGGCACAGGTTCTTGAATGCAGGGAGTGCGGCAAGGAATACGACCCCACCTTCCGATATATATGCGAAGAATGTTTTGGCCCTCTCGAGGTTAAATACGATCTAGCATCAATAAAGGTCAATAAGGAAACCTTTGCATCAAGGCCGAAAAGCCTCTGGCGATATTTTGAGCTCCTTCCGCTGGATGCGAAGAGCAGAATTGTTGATCTTGGTGCAGGTTACACTCCTCTGCACAGGGCAGAGAGGCTTGCAAAAAAGCTTGGCCTCAAGAATCTATACATAAAGAACGATACTGTCAATCCTACATTTTCCTTCAAGGACAGGCCTGCAAGCGTGGCAGTTTCAAAGGCTCTTGGATTGGGCTTGTCTGCAGTAGGCTCACCCTCAACCGGCAACCTTGCAGCTGCAACAGCAGCTCACGCAGCAAGAGCAGGATTACCATGCTACATCTTCATACCTTGGGACATTGAACCTACAAAAATAGTCCAAGCAGCAGCCTATGGAGCCGAGATCGTTGCGATAAAAGGAACTTATGATGATGCGAACAAGCTTGCAACGCAGGCTGGAGAGATTTACAACATAGGAGTAGTCAATGTGAATCTCAGGCCGTATTATGTAGAGGGATCAAAGACGCTTGGTTTTGAAGTCTGTGAGCAGCTCGGATGGGAAGCTCCAGATCATGTCATTGTTCCAACGGGAAGCGGTGCACTGCTCTGCGCAGTAGGCAGAGGCTTTGACCAGCTCGAAGATGTAGGTTTGATTAGAGAGAACAATGTCAAGATTACGAGTGCACAACCATATGGTTGTTCGCCAATTGTAGATGCGATAAAGAAGTCTACAGATGTCATCGACCCAGTAGAGAAGCCTAACACGATTGCGAAGAGTCTTGCCATTGGAGAGCCCGGAGATGGAATATACGCTGCAAGGACGGTTATGGAAACTAAAGGCTTTGGAGAGAACTGCACCGATGGGGAAATTGTAGATGCGATAAAATTACTCGCTAGCACAGAAGGGATATTCACAGAGCCAGCAGGTGCTGTTACCATAGCAGTTCTAAAGAAGCTTGTCGCCGAAGGTAAAATAGATGCTGATGAAACAATAGTCTGCTATGTGACGGGCAACGGCCTGAAGACGCCGGAGGTAGTTTCAGCACCAACCTCAAAGCCCGTAGCCATAGACCCGAAGCTCGAAGTGCTTGCACAGATAATCAGAAGATGAGAACATGGCAGCCGTCAAAGTAGTAGTTCCAGCAGTACTGGCGAGCAGCACAAAAGGCGAGAGGGAAGTTAGCATTGCAGGGCAAACAGTTTCAGAGATAATATCGCAGCTTGCAAAGAAGTACGGGGAGACGTTCGAAAGAAGAGTTTTGGATTTGGATGGCAAGCCGAGAAGCGTGCTGAACTTTTACGTCAATGGGAAGAATATCAGGTTCCTCAAGGGGCTTGAAACTCAACTCAAAGACGGAGATGAAGTCATGTTGTTACCAGCGGTGAGCGGAGGGTAGATTATGTCGTTTACAGATAGGGTTTGAAGGGCAAGAGAAGATCAGGAATGCTACGGTCACTGTAGTAGGTACTGGAGGGCTAGGAAGCCCCATCGCACTGCAACTTACTGCAATGGGCATAGGGAAGCTCAGGCTCGTCGACAGAGACGTAATAGAGCTCTCAAACCTCCACAGGCAGATACTCTTCAGCCCAGAAGATGTTGGTCTTCCAAAGGCTGAAATCGCAGTTAAGAAACTTCAGAAGTTGAACCCAGACGTAAAGTTTGAAACTCTAACATCATCATTAAACGATGACAGTGCAGAATACATCGTACGAGGTTCAGACATAGTAATAGATGGTTTGGACTCTATCTATGCAAGGTATGCTCTGAATAGGGCATGTCTGAAGCTTAACATTCCATACATATTCGGCTCTGCAATAGAGACTACTGGTTCAGCATCTACATTCATTCCGAAGAAGACTCCATGCCTTGAATGCCTGTATCCGAACTTGAGGGATGAAGACTTGCCAAAGTGCGGTACCGAAGGGGTCCATCCATCTGTACTTACAGTAGTTTCCAGCGTCCAGGTCTCTGAAGCCATAAAATTGATAGTTGGAAAAGAGCCGAGCCTTGCAGGATATCTATTCTACGCTGACATAAGGGATCTAAATTTTGATAAGATCAAGATTGCAAGGCAAGATGACTGCAAAGCCTGCGGTAATAATGCCAGCCTTTCAGAGCAAGTGCTTCCTCGCAAACTGGTCGAGGAAATATGCGGGAGGGAGCGGGGCAAGTCCGTTCATGTAGTAACTCCGAAAGAGGATTTGCAATTAGACCTCATCGCAGTAGAGCATGAGCTCAGCAGGAGGGACCTCAAGATAAAGGCAAGAGGGAACTACGGTGTCACATTCTCTTATGGCCCAGAGATAAGTGTCAGCTTGGTAAAGAGCGGAGTCGCTACAGTAGTAGGTGCGAACACAGAACAGAAGGCGTTAGAAGTCTTTGACGAATTGGTGGTCTCTGGTTTGAGAACCCCGTTGAGAAAAGTCGATCCTAAATTCAAGGTAATGCTTGCTTCGCCAGCACATTAGAAATAAGATTGTCCGCGGTTAACCCCAACTATTCTGTATCGATAAATTTGTGGAAAAGCCCTAATAAATTAGCACTTAATACATTTTTGTATAATCCCCGAAGTCTAAAACGGCTAGATTTGGGCTTATTTAGACAAAAGAAGCAATATTCTAGGGGGTATATATAGGGTTATCACTTTGCCAAGATTTTCTCTACAATTTCGGTCTAAACCACTTCTTATCCGAAGGACACCATAGATCAGCTTCATTTGAAAATTTCAGAAGCATACTCCCGCATTTCGGACAAAGAGAACCGCTAGCCTCGCCAGCCATAGAAGGGGGAGACTTACTGACAATCCAGTTGAACCCCTTGTAAGTAACTTTCGCAGTACCCCGAATCAGCTTGAAGACTACCACAAGAAATATCGTGATCAAAAGTAAGGGTATTCCAAGAAGAGGGATAACAATCGCCAAAGCAACAAGGAATATCAACAATAGAAGCGGAAGAACTCCCAATGTATCGCCTTGCGATTATCATTAAGGTAGATTGCTAAATAACTTACCCTTTGACAAGCTTGACAAGGTTGACACCTCTGACATAAGCCGTTCTACATCCCAAAATCTGAAAATAAGTAAGAGTATATCCGCAGAGCAGAAATGCGGATATATTCAATAAATTTAGGGTATTCTCTGACTTGAAGGTAGATTATCACTATCGGAAGGGAAGAGGGCGAGGTTTCTATCGAACAACTAGGTTCTATGATGGAACTTTCCTAAGTGTTAAGAAAATAGGTGATTATGAACCCATAATTCAAGACCTTAAACCTCTAGGTCTGAGAGCGAAGATTGCAACATTGCTCTTTTTTATTAGCATCCTTCTTAACATCCTCTTCTTTTTGGGGATTCTCTGATTTTGATGGGCTCTATGATGGGCTCTTGATGGCTAGAAAACCGCTTTTGTTGCATTTTATCGCATTTTGTACGCTTTTAGAGGGTTTTGATCGCAGAATTGTACGGATATCGTAGTATAAGCTCAATTTAGGGTTCTGTTAACTCTTTCTAACATAGCTGTTGGTGTTAACTAGCTAGAATTCTATCCTGTTCTCTAACTCCTGATTAGCATCTTCGATTTCAGTTTTCCATTTTGCCAGAGTTTCGGGCCTTGCTGTAATGTAGAGCTTCTTTTGCTGTATGTCTTTATAACGCATCAACGGGCCTTCCGAGCTGGTGATCTTAGCGATGTACCGGCCTGATGTTGTTGGGCTGATGCCAAATAACTCTGCACCTGAATTGATAGCTTCGGAGTAGGGTATTCTTTTCTTGGATTTCACGTGTGCCGTAAGCCAGCTCCTTAGATCATCTTCAGCGAAATCGTTAGCTTGCATTTCAGGTGAACCCTTGCTGTAATCCACGTTTTTGTGCATGAGTGTGGTTGCGTCTAAATTCTCTCTCTCACCTATGGCGGACGGGGCTGTCTGTTTTAGCAAGGCCGTCTGCTTCCTGTCTTCTTTGGCATTGCAGGAATGGCAAGACAGTCTTAAGTTTGAAGCTACATGCTCTCGTCTTTTGCCGTTAATGTGATCGACGTCATAGGCATAAGGATTTGGGAGTACTGCCTTGCAGGAAAAACAAAAATTACCATCTCTTATTAGCAGATAATCTATTGCTCTCTTTCGAGGGTTTCCCCTGAGCCGATCTGCGTAGCTAAAGACGTGTTCAGGGGTTATGGTGATGTTTTGAACAATTTTCTCTCTCTCCGAGGTGGGTGAGGGTGGCGGAGCTGACATAGGGTTAGCAGCTCGCTAAGTCATTTTTTTGAAGAGTGCATCCCTAGCTTCTTTTTCTGACATCAATCTTAAGCAGATTTTGACTAGGTTAGCATATCCATGAGAGTCTAGCTGATCATCGGAGGCCAGGATAACCTGTCTTACTGGATCATCGATCGGCCGTTTCCTAGCTAATTCTTTAAGTTCCGAAATAGAAACTAATCCTTCAAAGACATTCATCTAGAAGGTTTCTCCTTTGGTTTCTGGTCTAACCGTTTATGGCACCGTGGACACATAACGGGGTTTGCAACCCGCAAGGGCCATTGATACGAACACTTTGGGCATTCTCCAAATTCTATAAGCTTCTGCATTGTTTGCGTATAAATCATCATAAGGTTTATATCTATTATAGGCAATGAAGGCTTAATATGTCGTCAGAAAAAGGCAATAAGAGGCTCCCACCTATACGGATAAAGAAAATCTTGCCGAACAAGCTAAAGGACTTCGAAAAGAGATTACCAAGCAGTGGGGGGTTATTCACTAAGAGAAAGAGGTTAAGGTTGCTTGGAAAGCTTAGGGGTAGAAGGCCCGAAGGAGAGCCCAGCATTCAAAGCACGGATTTCTGGTTCGATGTAAGACAATCCGTCAAGGCGGGCCTGTATGATCTTGAGATGTTGATCGAAACGGCCCCAGAAAAGGAACTAACTAAAGTAATAACAGCTGAAGCTCTAAAGCCATCCGTTCAATCCCTTCTCTGGAATACTGCACTTGGTTTACCTCCTGATCCTAATAGAGCTAGGATAGCTCAAATGCTCATTGAGCAAGGTTTCGGATATCTTGGATTGGCGGTGCGAAATAAAATAACTCTATCTCATGGAAGGACAATACAAGAAGCTATTGATTTGGCCAACTTCTTGGCTGAATCAGCCAAACCCGAATCAGAGAGAAGGTATAGCCAGCCCAACTTAAAGGCGTTAATGCAGCGTTGAAAAGCTTTAAACCTCTGTTCAGCATAGCATTATCTTAATGCCAACCTCTCAGGTTCATTGGTCTGTCAATGCTGACACTAATCGAAAAGTATCGGCATTGGTAAAAGAGATGGGTTTCAGGAATAGGGAGCAAGCCCTTTTAGCATTAGTAGAAACTCAAAAAGACAAGATCGTCCCCTATGTTTCCTATGAGAATATATTCAATTCTCCTGCTCCGTGTATTATAACAGGAGAGCCATATACAGGGAAAACAACTTCGATCAAGAACCTAATTCCTGAGATCAAAGGCTCTATTCTCTGCATCGATCCTCATAACGAATATGACATGCTCAAGAAACACTCAGGAAGTTCTATTCAGTTTAACAGATTGCAAAGGATTAGAATTATTCCTTCTCAAAACCCCTTTGTTTCTGAAGCTCAGATAACTAGCCTCTTCATGAATTTGAATGAAAGTAGGGAAAGAATGAAGGGTTGGACATTAATCATTGATGAAGCTCATAGGTTCGCTAAGGTTGATCTTGTTAGAAGCTTCATAGCAGAGGCTAGGAAGTTCAACATTAAGGTCATAATCATAACCTCAGACTTTCCGAAATTCTTAGGGCTTGGTTATGTTCTAAAGCCTAAGCCTTTGGTAGTTTTACAATAACCGAAAGATCCGAACAAATGCCAATTAAGGTATCTTAGATTCGGCCTTACGAGCAAGCTCTTTCAACAATTCGAAGTCAGTTATCGTACCGCTTATGCTGAAGGTTTCGTGAATGTTCTTTTTCTGGAAAACTACCCAGTAGGTTCTCCCAGATGAACTATCTCTTTTGAATGCAAAACTCCTATCTCCTATGTTAGAAATAGTTAGTTGTTCGTCAGCTGAGAAACCTTCCATGCTCAATTGGAGTACTTGATTCATACTCTCTGCGGGATAAAATGAAATATGCTGCTCTATTCTTGTTGTGTTCAATAGGCCTCCGATCCTAGCAAAACTTACTTGATATCCCTTGATCCACCCCAATTCCCGTGCGTCAGCAGATACGTCAATCCTTCTCCGTTCAGATCGATCCACTAAACCAAAACCGGGGGGAAGGTCTGATTGACTGATAGCTAATTCATGTGGTTCCACTGGTTTGGCTAGAAGAAGTCGCCCTGCAATAGGCATAGATGTGCTACCTATCTGAAACCCATAGAAAAACGCAACACCTGTGGAAAGAACGGCGAAAATTGTGATAATGAGTAAAGTCCTCGATACCGCTCTCAATGCTTTTGAAGTATTTCGCAGTCTCTTTTATAGCTTGTTAGTTTCCCAATTTGACTTAGATCGGCAGTTTCACAATAAAATCTAGCTTTCCCCTATTAACTTCCGTATCTCAGTTATCCGATTAGGATTAAGAGCAATTTGTGTACCATATCCTGTTGGCTTAGGAATGATAAAACCGTCTTTGATTAATTCTTTAACGGCCTTCATTGCTTCTCCTTTCAGATGTTTGGGCATACCTCTTACCACGCTTTCAATATGTGCATGCCTAGCACCTATTATCCCATGTCCATAGAGACGTCGGAGTATTGTAAGCTCCAACTCTTCCAATCTGATAACCCGAGCAAATCCTTGAATTACGGTATTTGAATATTTCTTCAAGGAAACGATATCATAGTCGAATAGAAGATTTATTTACGTATAGATAGAAGGTAAAATCATGCAGAAGGTTTCCGCTAACCATGAAGAGGACTTGGTAAATCCAGCTGCGCTTAGAAAGATCTTGGGGGATTCTGCCATGGTAAGGCTCTTAGACTTTCTCACCACTAACAGGAGGCTAGATTATTCAAAGACTGAAATAGCGAAATACTCTGGCATTGGATGGAAAACGATCTTTAAGCTCTGGCCCATGCTTGAGAAATACAATTTGGTAAAGTTGACAAGGAAGGTTGGGAGGGCCAAACTGTACAGGCTAAATATCGAATCCCCGATCGCAAAGACTCTGGATAGGTTGGCATTGCAGATAGCAGACTTTGACAATGAACCTTTAATCAAGAAGCAAATCATGCAGGCAGCTTCACAATAGCCGAACTGTCAGGGAGGCTAGCAACATATTCCCAACCCTGCACTATGTAGTTTTTGACTTCCTTCATGGGAATGACCTTCTGTCTCGATCCGTTAGTTGTCATTTTGTTCTTAAGTTTCTGATCTAACCCCTTTTGAATTAGTTCCATGAACTCTTCATTTGACAGGCCGGTTATGTCAACTGTGGGCGGAGGTTCAGGTGAATAGGCAATCATCAACATGGTCATTTTCGTATTCATGTTATCAGTCTGCTCAACTCTGTCCATCGGCCTCACGGCTAGCTTGGGAAGTGCAACCCTGTAAGAGTCCCTTAACTGCTCCTCCGTTGGCCTTGAATATGCTCCTCCTTGTGAACCTCTGGGTATGTGTCCTAGCAGATAGTCAACCCAATTCAAAGGAATACCTGAGCTTTCAAGAATAGTCTGAGCTCTCTTCCGTAAAATATGGCCGTGAAATTCCTTCAACCCCTTCTTATTGGCATTTAACCCAACCTTGAAACCCAATTTAGCGATCCTTGTTATTGTAGTAGTCTTTGCGAGGGGTTTCCTATTCTTAGAAACAAAGAGATATGAGTCATTGGTAATTTGCTCTCCCTGTTTCTGTCTTATCTTGATAAATTCCCTTAACGAATTAACGGTATCTCTCCCAATGAAAGCAACGTAGGGAATATTCCCTTTCGTTATCTTTGAAGGAAACCTGACAATACAGGGAATTTTGTCAGATCCATAATCCTCTTTGATATGTCCATACTTCAACTGTAAAACTGAGCCGATCCTAGCACCTGACTCTATCAACATATACAGAAGAGGCCTTAATGCACCTTGAGCGATAGTGCATAGTTTGAAGAGCTCTTCATTTGAAGGGATCTTCTCAATTTCACGCTTTGGAGCTGGTCTTTGAATTGAAATCTCTAGGGGTAAATGGTTCGCATTATAGAAACTCTTGACATAAGACGCTAGGGTATCCCCTCCTTTTGTATTGTTAGCAAACGCCTTTAGGGTATCTTCGGTTCTGAACCTGACTTTTACATTCTTTGAAAGGGACTCTTTTGTCCTTTCGTCAATGAGCTGGTCAGGGTTCTTGTCTAGTGCCTTCTCATAACGGTATATCGAATATAGGGCATTTCGAATTGTGTTCTGTGAATTGTTTCCTAGCTCATTGAGCCATGTTTGTATTGATGAATAGTTTCGAAGTCTTTCAAATTCAACCTTCAGGGAAACGGTTTCCATATAGAGCCTTTAGGTTGGCACTATATATAGTTAGATAATTCATTGGCATAAAGTAGTCATTCTGTATCGATGAACTCGCTTGCCTGAGGAGGTTCTGGCGAGAGGCCCTTCCTCTTCCTGATGTCAGTTATCAGCGTGGGTAATATTGATGCTGGAACCTGAGACCAAGCCTTGAAGTGAGTGTTCCACAGGGCCTTGCCTGCAGTCGCACCTCTCATGATTTCAGAAAGGTCGAAGGTTTCTGATGCTGGAACTTCTCCTTCTACAATCGTCACGATTTCCTTTTGCTCAACGTTCAGCATCTTTCCTCTTTTGGACGATATTACGCTTGCAATTGCACCTATCTGCTCGGCTGGACATTTGACTTCTATGCCAAGCATCGGCTCGAGGAGTGTTGGTTGTGCAGAAAGCATAGCACCAAGAATGCCCCTCCTTGAGGCTGGCATCAGCTGCGCGTATGTTCTGTGAGCGGGGTCTTCGTGAGGAACATAATGATGCAGAATTACTTTGACCCCCCTGCAGTATTCGCGGGACAGCGGCCCTTCTTCCATAACGTCCTCAAAGCCAGATCTTATGGAATCCATTGACTCCTGGAGGTACTGTACACCTTTTGTGGCGTCTAGCAGGATGTTTCCTTTGTTGTCGATTGTAACGACGCTCTTGGCTTCGTCAGAATCCCATCCCAAATCTCTTAGCGTCTTTGCAAGCTGCTTCTTATCCGTGTTTTCGTTGATCTGACCCGTTCTGATCAATTCGACTATGTTGTCTGGCAATGCTTCTACGCGCATGAATATCTTGTTGTGCCTGTTCGGAGACTTTGACATTATTGGACCAGCCCTTCCCCTTATGGTCTCCCTGTAGTTGATTAATGGCCGTGAAGTGACAATCTCTAGTCCTGCTTGCTGTATGAGCGTCGTAGCTATTTCTAAATGCAAAACTCCCATGCCTGAAAGGAGCATTTCTCCAGATTCTTCATCGATTTTTACTACAAGATTAGGGTCTTCGATGCTAAGCTTTCGTAATTCTTCAACGAGCTTTGGAAGCTCCTTTGGATGCTTCGACTCTATAGCGATTGTGACTACTGGCTCTGAAACGTACTTTATTGCTTCGAAGGAAGCTACGTCTTTGATCGTGGAGATGGTCTCTCCTGATCTTGCATATTCTAAGCCGAGAAGTGCGGGGATGTTCCCTGCTGACATCGTGCCAATAATTTCCCTAAACGGCCCCATGTACATGTTTACAGACTGAATTCTTCCCTCCCTCTTTGCGCCGAGCAAGTAAACTGTATCGCCATCACGTACAGTTCCAGAGTATAATCGTCCTGTGGCGACAACGCCTGCCTGAGGGTCAACAACTACATTTGTAACCATCATGACTATGGGCCCTTTTTCGTCGCATGCAAGAAGAGCCTTACCAACATCACTATTCAAATCGCCTTTCCAGATTTTTGGAATTCTGTAAGGCTGTGCAACATGGGGAGGAGGATGGTGTTTGACGACCATGCCGAGAACCGCTTCGTGTAGCGGAGATTTTTCCGACAGTTCCTTTACTCCGTCTTCGGTGTAAGCCTTGTATATGTCAGAAAATTTAACGCCTGTCTTCCGTGCCATGTCAAAGTTGAAGCCCCAGCGGTCTTTTGCAGAACCAAATGAAACTGTACTACTTTGAATGCTTACCTTCCACTTTTCCTTGTACTCTGGCTCTGCATAAGCATCGATAAGGTTGTTAAAATCGCTGACAATATCTGCCAGCCATGCTTGCATTTTGTCCGCGGTAAGCCTCAGCTCCTTCACGAGACGGTCGATCTTGTTGATGTAGAGAACTGGTCTAACTCTCTCTTCAAGTGCTTGCCTGGTTACAGTCTCTGTTTGCGTCATTATACCTTCTACAGCATCCGAAACTACTACAGCACCATCAATGGCCCTGAGACTTCTGGTAACTCTACCTGTAAAATCTATGTGCCCGGGGGTATCGATCATGTTGATGACGTACGGTTTTCCCTCCTGTTCGTAGTATAGAGTAACATTAGCAGCTTTGATGGTCATCTGGCGCTGCTGTTCAAGTGGCATAAAGTCTAGAGCAAGGGCTTGACCAGCGATTGAGGGGCTTAGCATGCCGCAGGCAGCCAAAAGGCTGTCGCTCATCGTAGTCTATTCGGCTGAGAGAGGTTTCTCACTCAGTTTCCGTGATCTACGTGAGCTATGACCCCAAAGTTCCTGATCTGGTTCTTATTCCCTACGACCTTCATTACTTCTGTCGTTGACTTGTACTTTGGCAACCTTTACACCCGTTGTTATGCCTCTGCAATTCTAGAACTTGCTATATATCTTTACTTCGCTCAATAGCAGAAAGGTATTAACACGCATAGCTCAAGACCCAGAAGACCTTGATGGGTGACAGCAAGAAAGTCGTCGTCGTGGGAATTCCTGGCGTTGGCAAGACTACGGTAGTGACAAAACTTGAGGAAATGCTGAAAGCTGCAAAGATAAGGACAGAGCAGGTCGTGTTTGGCACTGTAATGTTTGAGGAAGCGCAGAAGATGGGCGTAAAGAGCAGAGATGATATGAGGAAACTTGATGTTAAAACTCAGAAAAAATTGCAAATCAATGCTGCTTCTGCAATAGCAAAGAAGAGCGCCCCAATTGTATTAATCGACACACATCTATTCATCAGCACAAAAGAGGGGTATATGCCTGGCCTCCCAAACGATATTCTGAAGGCACTCTCTCCTACAAACCTTGTGCTTATCGAAGCAAGCCCTCATGATATTATCTCGCGGCGACAAAACGACCCTACTAGAGCAAGAGATGTTGCAAGGCAAGAAGTTATCGAGAGAGAATTATTGATTGCGAAGGCCATGCTCTCAGCTTCAGCAGTGGTTGCTGGTGCTGCGATAAAGATGGTTACGAATGCCGATGGCAAGGCTGACGAGTGTGCAAGGGAATTATTTGAAGCGTTAAAGTAGGCAGATGGAAGTTTGAAGAAGAAACTCAGTATCATCATATCGGGAATGCCAGCGGTAGGCAAGACGACTCTAGCCAGAGCCGTATGCGACGTGTTCGGATTGGAATATTATTCTGGAGGGGACGCATTGAAAGACCTTGCAGAGGAGGAGGGCTACAAAGTGGGAGATGATGAATGGTGGGATACTGACGATGGGCTGAAGTTTCTTGCGTTAAGGAAGAAGAACCCAAAGTTTGACAGGAAGGTTGATGCCAAATTAATCAAAAAAATCAAAGAAGGAGGCGTGGTTGTGACAAGCTATCCACTTGCATGGCTATGCGACGATGTATTGAAGATATGGCTGAAGGCCTCTGCAGAGAATAGAGCTAGAAGGATGTCCAAGAGAGACAAGATTGGATATGAAGAATCTTTGAAAGTTGTTAAAATGAGAGATAAGGAGAATTCCTCTCTTTACAATAGGCTGTATGGAATAAAATTTGGAGAAGACCTTTCAGTATTTGATTTCGTAATTTCTACTGATAGATTACCAAGCGGGAAGGTGAGGGAGATTGTGTTCACGATAGTGAGGCAGCTTGTCTAGCACTCAACTCATAGAGATCGCGCAGGAGGAAACTGATCCAAAATATGGCTGCGCGCCCGAAAGTCGAAACATAAAACGGATTTTGGATTATGGGTTGATACCTCTCGACAAGACTGAAGGGCCAACGAGCCACGAAGTTGTTGCGTGGGTAAGGAGAGTCCTGAAGGTAAAGAAGGCCGGGCACAGCGGTACTCTAGATCCTCCCGCAACAGGTTTACTTCCAATAGGTTTAGGGGAAGCCACTAAAGCTCTTTCCGTATTATTGCTAGGGCCAAAGGAGTATGTCGCCGTTGCTAGATTACATGATCCTGTTGACGATGCTAGCCTGAAGAGGGTTATCAAAGAATTCACGGGTGAGATATTTCAAAGGCCTCCTCAAAGATCCTCTGTAAAGAGGGTTACAAGGACAAGGACTATCTATGAACTTGAGGTTCTGGAGCAGCAGGGAAGGCTACTCATCTTAAGGGTCAACTGCGAGTCTGGGACATATGTTAGGAAACTTGTCTACGACATTGGTGAGGTCTTTGGTTGCGGGGCAACTATGGTAGAGCTAAGGAGGACGAAGGTCAGCAACCTCAGCGAGAAAGAAGGTTTTGTTAGACTGCACGAACTTGCGGATGCCTGTTATGACTATGAAAAGGGAGATGATAGCAAGCTGAAGAAGATGATACTGCCTATAGAATACGGCATGAAGACCATTCCAAGCATCGTAATTAGGGATTCGGCAGTTGAGGCAATATGCAATGGGGCGAAGCTTGCAATACCGGGGATTTTGAAGATTTCAGGCAATATTGCGAAAGGAGATGTAATTGGGATTTACACCCTGAAGGGTGAGATTGTTGCTCTTGCCCAAGCCTCTATGAATTCTGCAGAAATAAAATCGCAGAAGAAGGGAATAGCCGCAGAACCTAATAGAGTGATAATGAAGCAGGGTACGTACCCAAAGATGTGGAAGAGCAAGCCCAAGGAAGAAGTCTCTGAATTAAAGTAGCATTAAACACAAGTTTTGGTTTAGAGTTATCTATTGAGCGTAACGAATTCCCTTGAGTCCTTACCGCTACCCTGATCTTGAGTTGAACTTCGACTTTCCAAATTTCAGCACTAACCAAAATTTTTAGATGCTCGAATAGACCATCTTACCCTCCGATTTTTTGTCTCTGTATGTAAGCCCTCTAGCACCCATCTTATCCAATAACCTGCTTCCCTCCGTTTCTTTTACTTCATATTGAAACGTCGTTTTGGAAGACCTTTATGGACTGAAGAGTCTTCATTTTTGTTGATGGACATCCCCATGATAAGCTCTAGAATGAGCTCTGTCCAACTTGCGTTTGCGTTGCTTCTTAGTACTATTCATGTTTAACCACTACCTCAGTTGATCTTGATCGTATTAGGTTTTTCTAAGACCATACAATGAAGCTGAGATTTAAACTGACCAGCGTATCTGTCAAGACTCTTAGAAGGTAGGGTATGCATATTTGTCTGGATATGAAGGCGTACAATATCCGGAATGATACTATTTGGGGGAGGGGCACCATAACCCGCCTCTAGCTGGCGTACTCAAACCAATTAATGGACCAAACCCTAGTTCGATCGAGTAGCTCAGACCCTTAAATTAAAAAGACATGACGATGTAAGCATTTTATAATCTAGTGTTCTTAGAACGTCTGAATATGGCCAAGGCTGAGCAGATAACCACGGACAGGAAGACGATGAGAGAGATACTCAGATTTATGGAGGAGGCCGTTAAAGAAGGCCTCAATAGAAAAGAGATAATGAGCCAGATAGACCTAATGCTCGATATAGGAGCACAGAGAAACATTAAGCGGAGCGAGAAGGAGATAAGGCAAGGCAAAGCTAAGAATTTCAAGAGCGCTGAAGAAGCAATAGAGTGGCTGCATTCAGAAGAAGAATAGTACTCTTAAGCCCCAAGGTCGAAGGGGAAGCCGATAGGATTGCCTTGGATTCTCATGCTGACGCCGACATATAGAAGGGGGTACAAGAACCTTAGCAGCGATCTTCAGAGAAAGGTGGAGCGAGTTCTCAGGGAGTTCGCAGTCCGAGATCCCCGCTCACTAGGAGTAGGGCAGGCAAATGGAAAGGAGTTTTCACTTACGAAATAGGTACGGGATACAGACTCTTCCACAAGGTAATTTTCGAACAGAGAACAATACAGGTGTTACATGTCGGAGGTCATGAGCTATACTGAAAGATTGGCTAAAAAAGGGGGAAAGGCAGGTTGGACAAGTCAACCCTACCCTTTTGAATTAATTATTCCTGAGCCAATACTTATCAGAAAATGAGAATCTCGCTGTTGCTGGGCCAGTAGTTTAGCTTGGTTAGGACATCGCTCTCACACAGCGAAGGTCGGTGGTTTAAGTCCGCCCTGACCCCTTTCAGTAACTATTCCGCTTAGTGCGCGACCTCGTATATCTCGAATCCTTAAAAGATGGATTACGTGGTCTGATTTGTGCCGGGGCAGTAAAAACCACTGCCGGAAAGGGATAGTAAGCCCTTGACAACGGTCGCCTAGCCTGGTAGGGCGCAGGCCTGGAAACTTCCACGCTTGTAAGCCTGTGGCCCGCAAGGGCCTCGTGGGTTCAAATCCCACCCCCGGCGTTCAATTTCGGAAACGACAATATTTCATATAAACCATTGATCCTAACCTCTGGCAGTCAAATGACGCTACTCCACTTGGGATTCATAGATAAAAAGAAGTTTGAAGTCGACGCCGATCAAATTGTCACGGGTAGGACTTGCGTAATTGGATCTTCTGGGAGTGGGAAATCTTACGCTGTCGGAGTAATCTGCGAAGAACTCTGCAAGAACCACATCCCGTTTGCCATGATCGACACTGAGGGAGAATACTCTGGATTAAAGGAGAAGTATGAAGCGATATGGATAGGTGAAGAGGAGCAATGCGACCTAAAATGGAGCACTCTCGACCTTGATGAGCTTGCAAGGCAATCATTGTATAGTCCTCCTCTAATTCTCGATCTATCAGACGTTAGCAATCCGAAGGAGAAGGTAGGAAAATTATTGACGGGAATCTATGCGGAGATTTCGAAGCAGAGAGTTCCATATCTTATTGTCCTTGAGGAGGCAGACAGGTTCATCCCTCAGTCTGGCGATAAACTCCAGATTTTTAATGAAATTGCGAGGAGGGGGCGCAAGAGAGGCCTGGGTTTGATGCTCTGCACGCAAAGGCCCTCATTAGTAGACAAAAACGTGCTCAGCCAGTGCGGTAATCAGGTAATCGGGAAACTTGTCATAAGGAACGATTTGCAGTCGGTCGCGCATTTCTTTCAGGGCAGAACCCTTCCTAAACAATTGACCACGCTTTCGGCAGGGAAGTTCTACACCATGGGTGCACTATCACCAGTTCCATCTCTCATAAAGATAAGGAAGAAGATAACAAAGCACGGAGGGATAACGCCGAAACTAGCAAAAAGAATAGTCAAGCCTTCCGCAGAGATTATTGCTAGGCTTCGCGGCATCAAAGCTCCAGTTCCTGAAACTCTTGGATTGGCTCCGACAATTGCACCGAACGATGTCCCCCTCTTGATCAAAAGGCAGAAGAGCTTCGTTCTTTTCGGGAAAGAGGAGATAGTTACCAAGGTAAATCTGCTCTATCGACCTCTGATCGAGGTTGCGGTCAGGATAAGGAAAGGAACGCTGAGAAAGAAGTATGAAACCATGTCTTTTGTGCTGGACGGAATAACGGGGAAGTTTGCAGAGTTAAGCGGCAGACTATCGCTCAGAGAAGGTTTAGAAAGATTCTTGGGCTTGGCGGAGCTTCAGGTCAGTTTATTGCGGAAACTTTACCCCAGCAAGGATTCGAGTGCTGAAGATGTTGCAAGCAAAATAGGAATTTCAGGAGGTATGGCAAGGAAGCCGCTTTCTCAATTGGAGGTTAAGAGGCTTGTAAGGTCTTCGAAGCTTGCAAGGATTAAGGTCTTTAGAAGGCTCGTCGACATTCCAAAAATAAAACTTGACGAATGGCGTCCTAAGCTTGAGCAGATTGTGCTTGCACAGGCGGAGGTTGAACTTGCAAGGATAAGGGAGAACGAGGTCAGGGATGTAGTCAAAGGGTTCATCGAAGGCTCAGACGTTGAAAGTTTCAAGCCGTTTTTGTACCCATTGTATCGTGTAGAGTTGGCATTGAAAAACAATAAAAGAACGATTTTGATTGATGGTAGAACTGGGAACGAGGTTCAGCTTTAGAACTTTGAGTATTTCACTAAGCATAGTATGCGAACCTTTCTACCATCCCAAAAATCCTTCTGGGAACTTTGGATAGTTCAAGTCGTGTTGGATCAACTGCCTGCTCCACTTACCGTAAACCTCAACGATAGGAATGCATTATCACCGCGTGAGGCATTGACTCATAAATCTGAAGGTGAACACATAGCATAGAGAGAAAATGGATAGCGGATTCAGATTCCAAGTCGACAACTCTTATACACAAAATTTGGAGATCGCTAAAATGGTAGCTGTTGGCCTTGGTAGCAAACCCAAGGGTGCGTCGTGCTCATAATGAATCTAGCAATACTTCCGGTATCCTCGAAACTCTAGGGGAAATCAGTGAAGAAACAGCAAAAATTTCCGAACTGAACGCGCTTGAAAAGAAATATACTCAAGAACTGTCAGCATTCTTGCACGAATCCATGAAGAATATGGATAAGCCAATTAGCCTGAGGATAGACACGGTCGAAAAACTTGGCTTGAAGGCATCAAGAGTTTTCCTGACACCACAATTTGAGTTGAAAGTCGTCCTTAGATCTAGGAAGACTGTCATCGTGAAACTTGCAGATATCTCACCAGAGGTATTTGTATCAATTCTAACATCAATGCTGCCCGCTCTTAAAACAATGCTGGCCTCCCAAGCCAAAGGCAATGAAAGCCTCTTGACAAGAATGGTCAAGGAGCTCAAGACTCTTCTTTCAGATTCGAAATAGCGCTCAGAATCTAGAGTAGGCCTCTTGCAGAAGCGAATGTAAGCCCTGTTGCCATTGAACAAACCCTTCTGGAGAGTTAGGATATTTCAAATTGTGCTGGATCAACTGCTCACTCTTCGTCGCAGTGAACCGCAATCCTCTTGCAAGGTCTAAATTACCGAGAATCCTGAACCACATAATTGGATTCAATAGAGCAACCCTGTTGAACTTTGGATGCTCCCTTTTTACAATATTAGCAATATCATCTTCAGAAAGGAAGTGCTTCATTCCATAATCAATCTGCTCGTTGTTTATCGTTTGCAAATATCTCCTCAAAACTTCAAAGCTGGCCATCTGGTAGCCGTAATAATTCACGTAATCAATATTATATTGCCAAAGGCCCTTCTCGCTAACATCCTTAGCCTCCAAAGCAGCAGCAACTATTCTTCCCAAAATTACGCTACCATATATTGAGGGGCCAATGCCTCCAGCATCTATAGGTCTTGGCATCCATGCAGCATCTCCAACCAGAGCATAGCCGTTAGCTACCATGCAGTCATTTTGTCGTCTCACAGGAACCTGCCAGCTTCCCTTCGCATTTCCCTCGTCGCTCTGCCCCTCTGCAAGCACTGGATTCTTGATGGCAACGTTGCTATTTACATACTCATCAATAAGACTCTGTAGATTATCACTCTCGCTATAGCGCTTGTTTCTCTTCTCTAGTGCCCTTTTCTGCACCCCTAACCCAATATTCACCTTTTGAGGCCCCTTCGGGAAAGTCCATGCATAGCCTCCCGGGGCAAGATATTGATCCAGATGGATTATGCAGTAATCGGCATCAAAATAGGTCTTGTCCTCTTTCCCATTTGTAAAACTGTAGATGTATCTGCCAGTAGCTTCCATATCATCCTTATCGATTTCCTTCTGTATGTGGCTCTCAATGGGCAAGTTAACTCTTAATTTGGATGCAGAACCAGTTGCATCGATGACAATTCTTGCAGTCTTCCTAAACGCACTGCCATCACGGAGGTTTCTTCCCTGAATGCCAGTAATGTATCCATTTTCATGCAAAAGAGCTTCCAGAGCAACCTCAAATTGAAACTCAACGCCGAGCTTCTTAGCATCCTTCACCTGTCTTTGTGGCAGAATTTTCCTGTTAATCGTATAACCAGAACCCTCGAAAAGAACCTTTGTCTGGTGATTTGGTGAATACACATAAACTCCTTTTACTTCGTGCTCCAGCTCAGGCTTGCCATACTTTAAGCCAATGTTCTTAGTGAGATAGTCAACACTGTTCTTGCTGACAGCATCACCACAAGTCCATCCGTTTGCAGTCTTCTTCCCCGCTTCCGGCTGTGAATTGCGATCAACTACCAGAATCTTAGCTTTCTGCTTCGAATAAGTAGCAATGCTGGCCGCTGAAATGAGCCCCGCCATCCCTCCTCCTGCAATTATTACGTCATAGTCTGGCTGCACGAACAACACTCGCCTTGCTTCTGGTTAAAAAGTGGTATGCTTATTATCTCTGCAGCCATACTAAATAGCTCTACTCCTTTCCTATTGTTTCTTTATATTGTAACCCCCGCCGTCAATTTTTGCGCAGGGGCACGCCAATCAGATAGAAGCTGATAGCGACATCTTTCTGACAACATACGCAGAGTATATCGCATCAAGTATGCTCCAGAGGACATCGTCCATGTACAGAACAGCGTTGGTGACCATATCCTGCGCCTCCCTTGTTGCCGCATAGCGTTGCACTAAATCAAGGGCCATCTTGCTCCCTTCCCTAGCAGCGCTTTGCAGCGACATAAAGTACTCCAAGCCTTTCGGAGAAACATAATCCTCATAATGCTTTACAAACGCATTTACCCTCCTTTCGACAAGTCTAGGCAGGAAGACCTGCGTAAGCGATGTCGCTATCCCTTCAAGCCACGTCTTGGATTTAGCATATTGGACGTAGGAATCGATTGCAAGCCTTACCCCTGGCAGGAACCTCGCCCTCATTACAGTGTTCCGATCTATGCCTGCAGCCTGGCAAAGTTTCAGCCAGCCTTCCGTTGCACCCTCAATGTCACCATACCCGTCATGTCTGAGAATCCTTGAAACCCATATCCTCCTGACTTCTGGTATAGGACAATTAGATATAATACCTGCATCCTTCTGCGGTATCATCTTCTCGAAATAATACCAGTTTAAGATGTAAGCCTGCAGCTGCGTCTTTGTCAATTTCCCTTCATTGAGTATCTCCGTGAATGGATGCTTGTCCTGATACCTGCTCAAGCCCAAGCGCCTGAGCCTCTGGATAAACTGCTGCCTTGTAAGGGGCCGCTTCTGCTCCACCATCATCTGCATAGCATCAGAATGTTTGGAATTTAAGAGTGTGTCTTATCAAGCAATGTTAAATATGGCACCTAGTTTGAGCCTATCTATCAGAAATGTCAAGTCCAGTCGAAAAACGCCTTAACACGCTGGTAAAGTTTGTAGGGTTGATATTCTTAATATTCGGAGGCATACTAGCAGCGCTTACAGCAACTTCTCCTATAGTTCCGCAAGTCTCGCCAGTGTTCTATTTCATAGCAATTATAATGATAGTCTCTGGCTTCGTCAGTCTGTACGCTAAACTAAAGTAGTTTCTCTGTAGTTAAGCAGACTTTGCCAGTTTCTCGAACTGCTTAGCAGTTACAGCCGATAGAGTCTCTGACGTTGTTCTCCCCTGACTCGCAACCTTTGCGCTCAGCTTTAGCACAGCATCAAGATTTGGAGCGTCGAGGATAGTTATCAGGTCGTACCTGCCTGTCGTGACATACTCTCCGACAACTTTGATGCCTAATTTGCTAGCTGTCTTTGCGAACTCTGCTCGCCTTGTTCCAAACTGTTTCAGCCCTTTTGCACCTTCTGGTGTGAACCTCAGCAACCTTATGAAAAGAGGCATAGTTCTTTCAATTCCGCAGTTACATATTAATCCTTCTTAAAGGCTGCAAAAATGTTCGATTTATGGCTGAATTTGTCTCTGAAACAATATGAATGTGTCGTGTGATTCAGCAAGCGAATGAGCAGGGCGCCGATTATCATCGCTATCATGATTGTTGCAGTTGTTGGAGCAATATTGATTTTGCAGCCGAGTAGCACAAACAGAATAGAAACTCCAAAGCAAGAAAGCCCTCAAAATTCTGTGGGAAACGTCACGATTGCATGTAAGGGTACAGCAAGATGTTTCAACGATGTTGTTAAGAAGATAGTAGATGGGGACACCCTCGACATCGGGGATTTTAGAATAAGGCTTGCTCTTGTCAATACGCCTGAAAGGGGAGAGGAAGGATATGCCGAAGCGACAAAATTCACATTGTCAATATGCCCAGTCGGTTCTAGAGCTACAGTCGATGAGGACGATGGCCAGCAGGAAGGGAGCTATGGGAGGATGGTAGGTATTGTGTACTGCTCTGGAAAGAATCTGAATAAAGAACTACTTGACACTGGTCACGCTAAAATTCTCACGGAGTTCTGCAAGAAGAGTGAGTTTGCATTTGAATCTTGGTCCAAACCAATATGCAGCTAAACTATGGCCTTCTCGCCTAGCAGAGGTTCAACAACATTTGTTTCTTCTCCATCTCTAATTCGTTCAAGAACTTCCTTGGCTGCAAGTTTGTGCAAGAATTCATTGTTGTTACCACACCTGTACGAATAGGTGCACCTTGGGCATCCGCTTATTGAAGAGCAAGGACATTCTGAGAGAATCTTAAGGCCTCTTTCGTAAGCTTTGTTGAGTCTGTCGTACAGAGCTTTTGATGCTCCATTCCCGCCAGGAGTTCCATCGTGGACGAAAATAAGACCAGAAGTACCCAGTGATATGCCACCCATATCTTGAGATGCACCTCCAGTAATCATATTCGAACCTTCTATGATGACATGCTCGGTAGCATGGAAGGCGCTCATCGCAGTTTTATCAACTTCTTCTTCCTCTGAATTTTCCAAAGCATTCTTTGGCATCGGAGCCCTGAAGACGAAACCCTTTGTCGTGAATTTGTACGACAATGGTTCCTCAAGCATCACTCTATCTCCTCTTCCAAGCTCCTTGCCAATTTCTATGTTCACATAACCGATAACTTTTTTCTCTATCAGCAGGTTGCAATAAGAAACCTCTATCCCTTTGACGGCCTTGGTTTCAAAGACATGCGTTATAGTGGGCCATTCGTCCAGCAGAGCTTTGGTGTAATATGGATAGTTTGGCGATATGCGCTCAACTTCAGCATACCCTGCTCCGCTTTTGAATTCAAACTTCTTTGACCTATAACGTGTCCCAGCAAGGAAGTATATCGCGTCTTTGTGCAGCTCCTCCATTGCTAGAGGCATGTTCCTCTCTCCGATGGTTTTTCCTGCAAATTTTATTGCGACACTTTCGCCAATTCCCCTTATGTTGTGGTTCTGTAGAAGTTTTCTGACTTCCTTGTAATCTGGAAACAGTTTATCGCGAATCTGCTTGAGCAAGAAGGACTTCTGCAGCCTTTCAATATTGTTTTCGTACTCTCCAAATTCGTTAAGTTTCAAAGGCTCGTCTAGCGAAGCCGCAAGGAGGTGGAAGTCAGCGATCACAGGGTTGAACGGGTCAATATATCCAGGCTCTACATCATTGAAATAATCCTCGGGATGGTTCTTGTAATACTGGCTTATCGGGTCACTGTCTCTGAGCACCAAAAATGCTAGGCTCTCCTGTCCCCTTCTGCCTGCTCTGCCCGTTCTCTGTATCAGCCTTGTTACGGGGACAAGGTCTGAAACTATCGCATCCACTCTTCCAATATCTATGCCTAGCTCAAGCGTCGGTGTCGCTGCTATCACAGTAAGCAGTCCCTTCTTGAAGTTCTCCTCTACAGTCTTTCTGAAATTTGCTAGCAGACCAGCCCTATGGACAGCTATGTTGATCCCTCTTTTGCGGCCGTAGAAAGCAGTTAATTCTGTGCCCAAATGCGACGATGAAAATACTATTGTGCCATAGTTGTTCTTTGCAGTCTTTTCAACAAGGTCAAGAGCCAATGATCTGTGGGAGCGGAGACTTGGGAACAGCATCGTAAAGTGCATCTTGCTCCGCCTTAACTGATCAGATTCAATCAGTTCTGGTTCTTCACCAAATAGCTGCTGGGCAAACTCTTTTGGGTTTTCTATAGTTGCTGAGGCTGCTACCCATAGGAAGCCTCCGCAGATTCTTTTCAATCTTTTTAATATGAAATGTACGTTTGTGCCAAAAGTGCCCGTATAAGAGTGAACCTCGTCAACGACAAGGTACTTTACTCGCCTGAGCAGGAAGGAGAACTTTGTTCTATTCATCAAATGCGCATGGACTGTATCAAAATTGGTCGCTATGATGTCTGGAGATTCATCGATTATCTTGTCCCTTTCCCTTTTTGGGATATCACCGTCGAATACAGCAATTTGTACTCCAAGAGGAGCGGCAAGGTTTTCTATCTTTGGAATTTGATCTCTTGTTAGTGCTTTAGTAGGATAGACAAAAAGTGCCCTGACACGGCTTGCTGTTATCCCTGCTAGTTTTGCTTCTGAAACTT
This sequence comes from Nitrososphaerota archaeon, assembly GCA_024860875.1. Lineage (GTDB taxonomy): Archaea > Thermoproteota > Nitrososphaeria > Nitrososphaerales > UBA57 > VHBL01. The sequence continues at coordinate 132,803 of JACPSZ010000001.1, forward strand.
CTTGGTGTATCTTGGCTATTATCGGGCAGGCAAAAGCTTCCGTCTTTCCAGCGCCTGTCGGAGCAACTATTACGACGTTCTTCCCATCCAAGATTGCTCTGCATGATTCTTCTTGAAACTTGTACAGTCTATCAATTCCGATGGCTTTGAGGGAAGGCGATAGAGGCTCGATTGGGGGAATTTCTTCTGGTCTGCAGCCGAACTTTGGCTCCTGCGGTTCGAATATCCTGTAAGTTACAATATAATCACTCTTTGAAAGAAGGGCATCACGGAGAGGTGCAGGAATTTTTTCTAATGCAGTTCCAGCATCCTCTACAAGCCTTCTGATATCATTTTCTTTTCGTATAACTTTCTCTTCCTGCAGAACTTCTTCGTACTTTAGGTCTTTTGGTAATTGGCCTTTGTCATAGGAAGCAAGGAAAGAGAGGTAGGCTTCGTCTTGATTGTCAATTGATGGAAGTACGATACCAGATAGACTACATTTCGTACAATTCAGAAGGTACCTTAAGTCGAATAGCCTCTTGATTTCCAGTTTAGACTTGCAGTTTGGGCAGCGGTACCTTTGAAGCATTATGCGTACGGCTTTGTTGTACTATCGACAGCCCTTACAGGTTGGCCCTCTTCGGGCTTCTTTATCTCGCCCATCGTTTTCTCTATCTCCTTGATGTTAGCATCAAGCCAATCTCTAAGCTCCTTTGCAGCTCTGAGCGAAAGCAGAACTTCCGTCTGTATTTCTCTAATGCCTATAGGGAGCGTGCTTGGGTCTTCAGCATGGATAACTCGATCGACAAAGAAGGCTATGCGGAAATCATAGCCGTTAAAGCCTCCAACTGCACCAGTTGCGTAAATGTTGCTGAACTTATCAGAATATTTCATCTTGACAGGGATTTCTCTCCGTTCGGTCATACCAAATCGCTCATTTTAATGATGGATAATTAAGCCTATTTGCAGTTGAAACTTTTGGTGTGATGTCCATGCACCTACATTAGTATGGCTGTACGGTACACGCCCCTGTGTGCAGAGCTATGACGGGGGGCATGATGAGATCAATTTTCTCTGTTTTGATTATCTCATGGTGCAGAGTAAGCTTCTGCAACTGTATGGGATCATTGTTCTGCTATCATTAATCCCTGATTAGTAAATGAGTAGAGTACTATGGTACTCAAGTACTAGAGCATGGTAGTATTAGAGTAAAAGGGTTACTAACAAAACAGTACCTATATGCAATTTTTTTCTTGTTTTGAATTTGAACTCAAAACTTGAAGTGATTGTAATCTCTGATGCCGATCATATTTAAACAAAGATTTCTTTACTTTGTTATAAGAAAACGGATCTTATTGCTTCGATAAAATTGGTTCGAGTTGGGAACATCATCCAGATAGTATTCAGCAGTTCACTTGAGGCGAAGTACCTCTCCAAGGAATTGGCAGAAAGGTATAAGCAAGCTCAGGACAAAGTAAAAGGTGCCTAACAATGGAAAAGCTCACGCGGAGAAAGAAGAAGGAACTTAAGCTCATTGCCGAACTTACACTTGATGCTACGCTCGCGGCAGAAGAGAAACTGGCAAAGCTTGCAGAGAGAACGAAGAGTTCCACAGGATAATAGGTTTATCCGGATCTTTTATGGGCTATTGAACCATCGTTGCCAAATTAAGCGTCCTTCAATGGCTCCCTAATTGGGCTCGTTTCTGGCGACGTACCCCTGAATCTCTTTATCACTCGGCTCTGAAGATGTCGAGTTCACTTAACCTACCTTTGTAAGTCAACAGTTAACTAAAGCCTGCAAAGACATTTAGGTTCGCATGCCCGAGGAGCTTTACACCAGAAAGGAATACCAATCAATTTTGCTTAGAACACTAGGTGAGTCTCCCAAACTTAGAATCATAGATTTTTTTTGGATAATCCCCTATCAGACTTTACCAAGAAGGAAGTTATCAATGCCTTGGGCATGAGCAAGCAGACCTTCTACAAGTACTTTGCTAGCATTGAAGAGTATGGAATCATTTGTAAGACCAGAAAGATAGGTAGAGCTACTATGTGCAAAATTAACCTTAAGCATCCCTTGGTAAGTATGCTAAAAGAGTACGAAACCAAAGTTTCACTGTAGATGGCGGAGCAGGAAGAGGCTAGTATAAAATAGCCCGTAGCAGTAAGGGCATAGAGTTCGAATTCGATTGCCAGACAAAAGAATCAGGTTTTCCTCCCATGCTGAACAGAGAAGAAAGCAGAGAGGGCTTTCTGAAATGCAGATCGTTGAAACTATCAAGCGCCCCGGGTATGTTAAAAAAATGCCTGACGGAAGAAAAGTCGCTGTCAGGACTATATCGAATAGAACTATAACTGTTGTATACCTTGAAGAGGAAAATGTTATAAGAGTAATCACCGTCTTTTGATTTATGAAATTTGAATACGATCAGGAAGTTGACGCAGCTTACATCTATTTGGATCGGCAGATAAAGGAGGGCGAGGTTAAGAAGACTATCGCCTTGAACGATAACATAATCATAGATTTTGATAAGAATGATAAGCTGATTGGTTTGGAGATTCTAAGTGCGAGCAAGGTGCTTGCGAAGAAGGTTCTGGTTCAAGCCAAATCTCTTTAGCTAATCGCCTGATTTCTTGGAGCTCCTCTACTTGTCCGAAGCAAGGTACATAACAACGTTCAAGGCAAGGTATTTACTCTTTGAATCTATTGACCGCCGCTGACAGTAGAATACGCATGATTGAAGAAAGGTTAGATGGTCCGGAGGGACCAGTTGAAATTTTGGCAGACAAAAACTGCTCAAGGAGATAAATCGATCTCTCGATGACATCAAAAAGGGCAGGTACAAGGATTACAAGGATGTTAACGAGTATATGGCAAAGTTCGAAGTAGGCATGAGATGATGGCAAAAAGCAGATTCAGAATATACCTCGAAAAAGACAAGGAGACAGGCTTGGTTGCGGCCAGATGCTTGGAGATCGGTGCACTTAGCCAAGGCAAGAACGAAAAAGATGCGCTTAAGAACATATGGAAGGCCATAAAGCTGCACGTTGAAACAATTGATAAAGAAGTTGCTGGGAAGAAGCTGGTAGAAGTTGAAATCTGATGTCAAAGCTTCCTCGAAGCTACGACCTAGCGAACCAGAAACAAGATCCTTTCACTACGATACTTCTCGTGAGCCGCCAAGCGTACTCTGGCTGATTTGCTGAAGTTATTATGCTTGCCTTATGTTTCTAAAGGCTTTTCGCTTCCTGCAGTTTCTCTGGCAGATACTTGTCAGTAATTGTAGTCAAGCCAAACTTTGAAAAGGCTTCTAGCTCGCTCTTCCTCTTTAACTTCAAAAATACATCCAATTCCTTCTGCCATATCCCTCCTTTGTACCTCGGATCCTTCTTCAATTCATAGATTCTCTTTATGTCAATTTCTGTCATCGGTATCGTCGGAAGCTTGTACTTTATGATATCCGAGCCCCAAACGCCTATCCATTTAGCATCTGAAACTGTCAGTTCACGTAAATGTGCAGCACCAACAGAACCAGAAATTATCACCATAGCAATATGCTCCCCGTAGACATCTCCATCAGTAAGAATGTACACAGGCAATTTTAGTTCTCTGTTTAATCGTCTAAGCATGTACCGTGTCGAGCGCGGTGCTTGCCCTGCAGTGTCTATGATTATGGATTTGTAACGTGAATGCACCTTCTCCTCAACAAACCTCGTGAACAGACCTCCCTTCTCTATCGCAATGATCATCTCTGCCGATGTATCCCTAAACTCAGCAGTGCTCAAACTTGGACCAATAAGATAGCCGTCTGGATGCGACGAAAGATTCAGCGTTTTGCCTTCATATCCAGGCACAGTATATTCAATGGTAACATCGCCGAAGATTGCAGACCTCTCTTCTGGATAGATGTTGAAGTCTTCTCTAGGCCTTGAAATTACCGCTTCAAGATCAGTTATGATTTCATCAGATTCAGGTTGATCAACAAAGTCGACATCGAATGCTTGCGACGAATAGAACACATCCCTGAGTGTAGATGTCTTGGATTCTGAAACCAGTTTGTTGGCAAAATAAGCCAGCCAGAATAATTGAGTGAAAGGTCTGATGTGCTTGATGTTTCCTGCGGAGCGTGTTACAGTGTTCTGCCCGAGTATGTACTGTTTCAGTTTGTTGTCATACACAATGTTTCTTACCGACCTGCTGGGAAAAGCTACCTCAGGGAACTTCTTTTGATCAAGGTCGCTGTAGACCTTCTTCCCAATCTCTTTTAGAGTTGCCTTCAGCTCTTCCTTCTTAGACGTTTGCGAACTCTTCAAGCTTGCTCTGTTTCTCCTCTTCTTGCTTCTGCTCTACTGCCTGACCTTCTGCTGTTGCTTCCACCTTTTCCTCAGCACCTTCAGCTTGAGCCTGCTCTCCAATCAAACCTCTGTAGCGTGGAGGTCTATTGGCCTGTGAAAGCTCTTGTGCAAATCTGGCTATTAGAGGGAGGTATTTGCCATAAATGTTCAGCTTCCTCTTGACCATCTCCATAGAGCCCTTTCTTGAGAGATAGGTTTTGAGCTGGCGCAGAACTTCTCTTGTTGCGTTCTTCAGTTCCCTTTCCAGTTCTGGTCTGTCTGCAAGGTATTCTTTGCCGACAGTCTTGTACGGAACCTTTGTCGAGCAGACGTGCGTTATAATTGCAATAGGAGCATTCTCAGGAATTTTGTAGTTCTTCCAGTCTATCCCTTCGTTTAGAACTTTCCAAGCAACATCGTTAGCTTCATCATACAACAACGGAATTCTGTTGGCAAATCTGAACAACCTCCTACCTTCCTGCAGGAACTTGCCTCCATAGGCAAGGCCGACTTCGACTATGAACGGGAAGCCCGAATACGCCGACGGCGGTCTTATCTCGGTAGCAAGGAATTCTGGCTGCAGCTCTTTTTGAATACCTGCTCTAAGAATCTCCTCCCCTAAAGGAGATAAACAGCTAGCGTCTGGTGCCAGAAATTTTTCGACACGCCGCTCATCCTGAATCTGTTTCACTTCCTGATCGCCGAATTTGTGCATTGCATCTACGATTTTCACAATTTCTTCGTTGGTTAGTGATTTCGGGTTTGCTTGAGGATTAAATTTTGCAAACTCAAGAAACTTCAGTGCTGTCCGTTCCCCAACTCTGTGGAAGTTTTCAATCAACAGTTTTTGAATTGTTTTTTCATCCGAATCCCTTACCAGTCTCCTCATAGCCTCAACATCTATCCCATGTGGATGCGGTTTAGTTTCTTGAGGAGGTGGTGGCATAGATTCCGTAGCCCTAGAATAGAAAGAAAGCCTGCCTAATGGATCAACATATGTAATATTAGCATATGGACTTACTAAAGCAGTCTGTCTAAAGTAATCAGCAATTTTTTGCGAAGAACGCAAATGGTCTCCTTGCAATGTGATTTCTACTGACGTCCCTGTATTCCCTTCTCCCTCCATTGTCTCCTCCGAAAGTATACTGGGCTTGTTCTCCTGAATTTCAATCAGCATAGTGAAGGAATAGAACTTCTTGCCGTCAACAGATGTCGTAATTTTAACAGGCTTATTGGTAGTAATCTGGCCGTAAAGTATGGCCATAGTTCCTCCCATGCCGAACATTCCCCTTGCCTGCCTTAACTTGAACTTCGAGCCGTAGAAGACTCTCCCGAAGGCGTTTGGGGCCTGTTTGGGTTCTATGCCGGGAGCATTGTCCTGCACTCTCAGCACATATGCTCTGGGGTCTGCAGATTCCGCATTCGGATTAAGGGGAGTTATCTTTGCATAAATTTCAGGCACTATCCCTGCAGTTTCGCACGCATCTAGCGAATTCTCAACCAGTTCCCTCGAGGCCATATAGAGTGCTCTGGCAGGATTACCGAAACCAGCAAGATCTCTGTTTCGATAGAAGAACTCGCTGGGTGAAATCTCGCTGAAAGTAACTTGGGCGCTAACCACTTGGGCTCTCCTCCCACAACTTCAGCCTTTCAAGCTTTGCCTGTGATCTTTTTCTCTGCAGCATAGAATAAACCGCTTTGTGAGGGCTTCCCGAAGCCAGCATATCGAGCGCTTCCTGAGTCTGCCTTACTTGATTTGTAGTTCCTATCACAGCGACGGTATGGCCGTAAACCGAAAGATGGGTTCCAGTCAATTCTTCGATTACTCTCCTCGCCTTCCCGCTATATCCTATGACTCTCCCTTTGATTCGTTCCATCGAATTTTTTGACTTGCCAGTGTAGGAAGTAAGGTCAATAATTTCAAGCACATTATCCTCTTTTAGCAATCTTGCAGACCTTTCGGGAGAAAACCCTCTTGCAATTGCATTTACAATCTGCACGGCTTTCAAAGGATCGGATTTCTCCAAATCTGGTCCTGAAACTACAGTAACTTCTCCAGAGTCGCTGTCTATCTCCAATATTACTGAACATTTTTCTTCCAACCATTTCTTCACCTTGCCCTGCTTGCCGACCAAGGCGCCGAGGCGGTCAGATGACACTCGAACTGACTGGCGAAAGCTCATCTCCAACAATCTCCCTAACAAGCTCATCTAGCGGTACTATCGGTATTTTGTTTTTAGAAAAGAAACGGTTAACATTGGTTAAATCTCGGATCAAAAATTGTTGATTCAAAGGATGCCGCACATCAACGGAGGAGCCCATATCGAATATAACGAGCTCCCTTCCCTTGAATACGTTAAACTCAGACAAATCTGCATGGACCAGCTTAGCCTTTCTGTACAGTTTTTTGACCATCGCAATAATCTTCTTGTAGTCAGATTTAGTTACTGTAGTCTCTGAAAGTAAAGGCGGAGTCTTGCCTTTCTCCCCTATGAATTCCGTCACCAAAACATTCCGTCTTACAGCGATGGGCTTTGGAACCCTTACGCCGCTTTCAAACGCAGCCTTGAGGTTCTTAAACTCTTTTTGGGCCCAGATTTCTACTAGTCTGTGGGACCAGCCCTTCGCAGTCCTGAATCGAGGGTCTCCAACGATGTAGGGCATCCTTTTCTTGAAGTCTACAGAAACCATCAGGTAGATTTTCACTGCAACATCCTTGCCTTCATTATTGATCCCCCAATACACTCTTGACTCCTTCCCAGCACCCACGACGCCGTTTAAGTGTGCGAATATGCCAGATTTCGTCATAGAATATAGAACCATCAGAGTGGGCTTGTCGAAGACTTCTTCAAAGACCTGAAAATCCTCCGATCTTTTGGTCAGGAAGCGGTCTTCTTTTTCATGTTTGCTTACCTGTCGTAGCGCCTTTCTTGTGGCGATTTCACCTGTCTCTTCTTCAGAATTCAAAGTATGATCAGTTCTGCAGACTAAGTAAACCTATAGATGAGAAGGAAGGCAGTCTTGCCCACGAATTTCACCGCTTCTTCGGTAGCCAGATCCTCATTAACAACTAAATCCACAATCCTCTTTCCGACCAAGTTAGCAACATCCGATTTCTTTATCATTGCTAGGGCGTCATTTGCACTTACAAGTTCCCCACCGTAATATTCCTTCGAGATGTTCATTACAAGCCCGTCGCCATTTACAGTAGTGCCAACAAGTTCGGCGTCGCAGATGTTGACGATGGTAGCATTGCTTCCTGCAATAGTTCTCATCATAAATTCGCCATTCACAAAATCAACCTTGCCCCGTCGGAGACCTTGCACCACAAGCTTCACATATCAAAATTTGTACCCTATGCTCCCTGTCTGGATGGGTATCTGGGCTGCCGCATACCGGACATATTACAAAACGCTTCATGTACCTGTTGATTAAAACGGAAAACGACTGTGGGTCCTTCCTTCCTATGAAGATAGCCCTGTCGCCATCCTCAGAAGCAGCAGTTGCAAGCTCCTTTGCTAGGAACATCAAAAGATGGTTTGCATCCCTTCGCAGCACCTTCGGGAATTCGCTAAAGTTCCTGAATATGCTCTTATTGCCTATCCAGAATACGCTTGGATTAGGGATTTCAAGCCTCGTAACCTTACCAGCGGTAGTAACCTTCTTGAGATTATCCCTTAGCCTTTGAAGTAGAGCATCATATTGTTCTGAAGGCAGAAACTTGCACCGTTATTGCAATGGTATCAATACAATATAACGCTTCCGAAGCCTCCTCGCAGTATCTTTATATAATTAGAAGCAGATTTACTTTGTTTAGATCGAACATGTCAACAGCACCAGAAACCAGTCAGACAGGCGAGGTAAGACCTCTAAGAAATTCCCCTCCGAACCACATCTACATAGGTAAGAAGCCAGTCATGAGCTATGCAATGTCGGCATTGATTCAGCTTGCCCAGATGGGTGAAGTTGTAATCAAGGCTCGCGGCATGTCAATATCCAGAGCAGCGGATGTAGCCCAGATAACCACCAAGAGGCTCGGAGCAGATAGCTATGCTATCAAGGATATCAAGATAGACACAGAGAGGCTTGGAGAGGGTCAAGAAGCAAGGAATGTTTCAACCATCGAAATAATCGTCGGAAAAAAGTAGAAAATTAGGGGAAGCTAACTCTACATAAACCTCTATTTTCCTTATTTCCAATTTTTATGCTCCTGCAATAGCAATTTTAATGAGGCTTGCCTCATTCCCCAGAGGGGTAATATTTTTAAGCAAATTCTAGTCAGTGCAACTGACCAAGCAAAATTGGTTGAAACATCGTATCAGCCGCTAACACGAATCAACTCGTATATTCCAATTTTTTCAGAACTGGAAATCCAACAGCTCGTCGAAAAGTATGGTAGCCCAATCTATGTCATCGACGAGTATACACTGCGCAAGAAGGTTGCAACTCTGGAAAATGCGTACAGCACTTTCAACGGGCCAGTAAGGGTTGCCTATTCGATAAAGGCCAACTTTAACCCTGCAGTGCTCAAAGTGTTCCACTCTGAGGGCATTATTTTCGATTTAACATCTATAGGAGAACTGGAATTCTTCCTTAGGACTGAAGGGGCTGTAGAGAATGTCATCTACACAAGCGTCACGGAGGAGAGGCCAGAGTACGAAACTGTGATCAAAGCTGGCGTCAAAAGAATCGTCGTAAGTTCTTACAACGGGCTCGTGAATCTGGTAGAGGCTGCAGAGAACCTTGGTGCACAAGTAAACACGATGATCAGGATCAATCCAGAAGTCGGCGTTAAGGCCGAAGTCAGAGCTTCGTACAGGCACGGAAAATTCGGAGTTCCGTTCAACGGAAATACAGTTGACAGCGCTACAAACATGATTAGAAAAATTATTGCTACTCCATCCCTAAAGTTTGACGGTTTCCACTTCCACCTCGGCTCACAAATTGAAGATCCTACTTGTTTCATCAATGCATTGGACAAGCTGGAAGCATTTGTCATCAAAATGCGTAAGGAATTTCCTGATCTTGATATCAAAATCCTTGACATAGGTGGAGGGACACCAGTATTCTATGGCACACCCGTACCGATGCCGGAGGAGATAGGGCTGCTGGTATCAGGAAAGCTAAATGCGCTTTCTGAGGCTTTGAGTTCGAGGTTCACCGTCTTCATAGAGAGCGGAAGGTATCTTGCTGCTGAAGCTGGACTATTAATCTCAAAGGTTGTGAATACGAAGGTCTATGGAGGGCAGAAGTTCATCATTGTAGATGCAGGATATCACTTGCTCCTTGACGCGGCTCTGCTACACCAGATGTATCCACAAGAAGTAGTTCCAAAATCTGACAAGGTGGAGGAGATGAAACTGAATCTTGCAGGAAGGCTCTGCGACACCTACGACATCTTCCCGGCATCTCCTGCATCGAACCTTGCTGCTGCTGAAAAGGACAAGCTCGTGGTCTTCAGGAACATTGGCGCTTACTCAATAGTCTTCAATATGCCGTTCCACTGCCAGACGAAGCCCCCAATTCTGATGCGCAGGATGAATGGCGAAATACAAATGGTAAGGAAGGGCGAAACAATCGAGGAGCTCTTCGAGAACGAAGGCGGAAAACTGCTCGAAAACTTCTGATTTGTTGCAGATTCAAAGCTAAAGTTAGTTCAAGAAACTGTACAAAACCTGCCGATAAACAAAAATTAGTCTAATAATGGGACATAATGTAAATAAAAATTTTTTGGATATGGGTTATTAAGGAACTACAAACGCCCTTCTATTGTCTGCGATGAGCGATTGGCTAGTAGCTCCGGGACCAGCCTCCCCCGAGCTGGGTGAAAAGCTGGCCAAGGCTCTAAATGCGGAAACTATCGGTCTCGAATACAAGATTTTTCCAGACGGCGAGAACAAGGTCCGCCTTCTTACAGAAGTAAGAAACAGGAGGGTCATCGTTGTCCAGAGCACGTATTATCCTGCTGATTCGCATCTTATGCAGCTCTTCCTTTTGTGTCACAAGTTGAGCGAAGAGGGGGCAGAAGTCTATGCTTTCATCCCGTATTTGGCATACGCAAGGCAGGACAGGGAGTTCCAGAAGGGCGAGGTGATCAGCCTTGGCGTTTTGTCGCATTTGCTGCGCTCTATAGGCATAAAATCTCTTTTGACAATCGATATACACAGCACTAGAGGTCTGGGGTACTTCACGTTCCCAGCGTACAGTGCTTCTGCCATACCGCTCCTTGCGCAGCATGTCAAGAATAACTTCGAACTTTCTAACCCGTTGGCACTCTCGCCAGACTATGGAGGGCAGAGCAGGGTGCAGGCATTTGCAAAGCTCCTCGACCTAGAGAGTATTGCTTTGAAGAAGGTTCGCGACAGGGTCACTGGCGAAGTTACGATAGAGGACAATATACCTCCGCTGGATGGCAGGGATTTGATTATTGTTGATGACATGATAAGTACGGGCACCAGCATACAGAGGGCAACAAGGTTTCTGAAGAAGAACGGCGCTGGGAGAATTATTACAATGTGCACCCATGCGTTGTTGCTAGGCAGTGCGTTGGACGAAATTTTGGCTTCAGGTGTAGAAGAGGTAGTGTCAACGAATTCAGTGCCCAGCCCAGCGAGCAAGATTGATGTTGCCCCAATGATAGCAGAGCACTACAGAAGCATTGAAAGCAGTTGAATAGCAGTCTACAGGAATATTTTTTCGTCTTTTCTGGGGATGGAGGCACGCTCGGACATTCTGAGCTTTATGCTTTGCTCGAAACTTACGGCAATGATTTTTCAGAAGTATTCAGGAGGAACAGATTTGCATTATTGAGGGCGGAGAAATTAGAGAACATGGAGAAAGTTTTGGAGAGAGGAGCTTACGTTTTAGCAGGCTGCAAGCATTTGGGAAACACGAAACTCGATAATATGCACACTGTTCATAGCATAGACCTTTCTGGCGTTTTGAAGGACATAGAGACATTCCGCATTGACTGCTACGACTTTGCTGACACTAGATCATCTGTTGTTGTAGAAGGAAAGCTGGCTGCAATAATAAAGAAAAACCATCCGCAACTGGAGGTTTCCATGAAAAATCCAGATGCAACTTTTGTTGCTGTCATCAGAGGTGACACTATAAGCCTTGGCTATTCTCTGGCAGAAAAGGCTAGGCAGAAATGGGGAGAAAGGAGGCCGAAGACACGACCATTTTTCCATGCAGCTGCACTGTTTCCCAAATTTGCAAGGTGCTTGGTCAATCTTAGCAGGACAAAATATGGAGAAATATTCCTTGATCCTTTCTGTGGCTCTGGCACCATCGTCATGGAAGCAACATTGCTGGGTTTGGATGCGATAGGAATAGACATTTCTGACGAACTCTGCAGGGGTTCGTTGCAGAACTTGAAGGCTTTAGGGTTGCCAACTTACACTATAGTTCAGGGAGATGCACGAGATATCCCTCTGAGCAGTGTTGGAGGTATAGCAGCTGACATTCCTTACGGCAAGATTTCAGCAGGTTCAGGGCTTAACAGCAGGGAATTGATCGAGGATTTCTTCGACAACGCTTGCCAAGTTTTAGAACCCAACAAGCATGTAGCATTGGTTCATCCTGAGCTCGTGAAGTTCTCGGCAAAAGGTTTCAGCATTGTTGCCCAGCATAAGATAAGAGTGCACAGAAGCCTTACAAGGGTAGTCGCGGAATACAGACGCAACTCGTAGATGTTAGAATATGGTTGACTTGACTGTCGTGTTTCTGGGGACGTCCTCTGCAGTTCCTACCAAGGAGCGCGGCTTGAGTTCCATTGCAATTAGGCGGGGCTCTGAACTCTTGATTTTCGATGCTGGGGAAGGTGCTCAGAGAAACCTGCTCAATGCGAAAGTCGGCTTGAACAGGGATACAAAGATATTCATAACGCATATGCACGGCGACCATTCCATAGGTCTGCTGGGAATTTTGCAGAGCATGGCAATGTACGACAGGAGCAGGCCCGTGCATGTTTTTGGGCCTAAAGGAATAATCGAATTTGTAAAGAAGAACAGGGAGATGCTGGGCTTTGGCCTTACTTACGACCTAACTGTCAAGGAAATAAAAGAGGGTACCGTGACTAAAACGGATGAATATGAGGTTAGAGCTTGCCAAGGAAAGCATACTGCAACCAATTATGCATATCTCTTGGAAGAGTTCCCTAGAAGCGGCATATTCTATCCAGAAAAGGCTAAGAAACTCGGCATCCCCAAGGAAAAATGGGGCATCCTCCAGCACGGCAAGAACGTCAAGATCAAAGGTAAGGTCTTCAGGCCGAGTGACGTGATGGGCCGTCAAAGACCCAGCAGGAAGATAGGGATATCTGGCGACACTAGGCCGACCGAGAAACTCGTCAAGTTCTTCAGAGGGGCAGATTTGTTGATATTTGACTCTACGTTTGACGAAAAACATTCAGAACTTGCCATCGAAAGATACCATTCGACTGCAAAAGAAGCCGCTCAGTTCGCAAAGAAGGCACATGTCAAGAAACTTATTCTGACGCATTTCAGCACAAGGTACAAGGACGTTTCTCCTCTTGTAGAAGAGGCAAGGACGGTTCATCCAGACACAATAGCTGCAGAAGATATGTTGAGGATTAGCGTTCCTTATCCAGACGAGGGGCAAGCCAGTCAATAATTTTTGAGATGTCAGGAGATCTTAAGGTGAGTCTGATAGCACCCAAAGGCGATTCTGCATCGCTATCACAGATTACTATAGCAGCAGCATAAGCTGCCTGCCTGTTCAAGAGCAGAAAAGTTTCATCTCCATCAAGGTTTCTTAGCAGCCTCTTGCGGGCTACGCTTATCGTTTGCTTAGATCTGATGCAGTCGTAGATTCTTGAAAGGTCTTCAATGCTGTTTGATTTTAACACAACACTTTCGTTCTGGTTCACTGGACTGCTTCCAACAAGTACATTCTTGATTGCTGCACAAACCTTTTCAAAACTTTCAGAATTGTTTAGATTTGCAGAAACCTCTATCTGAACTTCTGCATCTATGCTTTTCACTGCTTTTCCACTTTGGCGCGGTTCAGGAAATCCCCTGCTTTTTTCTTTAATTCTGCTACAGTAATTCCGTTGTTTACTATTACAAAATCTGCCAAGGCAATGGCTTCTCCAATTCCAACCTTCAGCTCCCTTGAATCTCTCGCGTCAAATGATTTTTCATTCATTGGTGCATCTTTCCTCTTCCTTGAAGATAGAAAACTGAAACGAGTAGACGGAGAAGCCTGTATGGAAAGGACGACAACGTTGCCAAGTTTTTTGAATACGTCGATTTCGTGAGTGCTCCTTATCCCGTCTATGACAAAATAACTGCTCTTGGAGTTCCTGATTCTGTCGGCACATAATTCTGCAACTGCAGACTGGCCGTACTTTTTTCTCAGGGACAGCATAATGTTACCAAGATTTCTATCGGATAATTCTAAATTCTGCCTTCGGGCTTCCTCTCTTACGGCATCGCCCATGTTTATTATCTCGAAACCCATGGATTGAGCCACCCTTGCAACGGTAGATTTCCCAGCCCCGGGCATGCCAGTGATGCAGATGATTTTGGGCCGAACCAATAGAACCCAAGCCCATTATACAGCATTCTTAATACCATTTCCCCTCAGGCCCGCTCTAAAACTCCTAGGATTATGTGAACACCCTCCCATGCTATGGTCAAAATCTTTACTGAATAGGGTCCGTTAAGTCCTAGCTAGTAATAATTGCAAACTTTTGTGGGCATATCAAATATCATCTCAATGATGGAGCTGTTTGGAGCTGTCAGAGGATTCTAATTTGAGCCTCAAACTATAAGACCGTAGAAAGCAGAAATTCAACACAACCGTAGAAATTCTGGGCAAATCGAATGGCAAAGCATGAGCCGGCGAAGGTTAGTT